>NZ_SORE01000017.1 GCF_004366595.1 Paraburkholderia rhizosphaerae | reverse complement strand
CACCTTGCCGGCATGAAGGACTCGAAGGTGATCGTCGCGATCAACAAGGACGCCGAGGCGCCGATCTTCAGTGTTGCGGACTATGGACTGGTTGGTGATCTGTTCGATCTCGTACCGGAACTGGCCGCGCTAGTCTGATTCAATGGAATGCAACATGAACCGTTTCAAACTTAATGACGCAACGACGTCTGATGAGTCCGATCCGCATAACCCGCCATCGGAAACAGAAACCGGCAACGGACGCGCGGTGGAAGAACGGCGTTGGCCGTGGTCCATCGGCCACTTCGACTGGATGGACGAATATTGCCCAATGCCGGTCGAAGTGAATGGCGGCGATACCCCGATCCTGGCGCACACGTGGCTATGACATCGTCTTCACCGGAAACGCACGAACGTCCATGCCGGATAGTTGCCGGTACAACCGACGAGCTCGCGCCGGGGCAACGCAAGCTCCTGTTCGTCGGCGGTCGCAGCATCGTGCTGTTTAACGTCGACGGCATGATTCGCGCGATCGATAACGATTGTCCGCACAACGGCGCGTCTCTTGCCAACGGCCAACTCGACGGTACTTTTCTGCGCTGCCCGGCCCATGGTCTGCGCTTCGATCTTCGAACCGGGCGCACACCAGGGGCGGGCGGCCTCGGTTTAAGGACATTTCCGGTAGATGTCGTCGAAGGCAGGTTCGAGGTCGCTGTCGACGCACGCACAACGAATCCATGTGGCGCGATGGATTGCGCCAATACGACACGTTGGCAGTTGCCGCGCAGCGAGTGATTGCAACGCGCACCCCCGTCTATTTTCGATGCCGGGTTCGCCAATCACGCGGCGTCATACCAAATCGCGTTTGAAACCAGACGGTGAACGACCCTTGCCGTCCATATCCCAACAGCGTCGCGACACGGCCAATCGGATAACGCGGATTGAGCAGATAGCGCACAGCCAGGTCGCGCCGGACCTCTTCAACCAGATCGGAAAAGCTCGTGCCGGATAAATCGAGTTGGCGTTGCATCGTGCGCACGGTCAGATTCAACTGCTTCGCGACGAGTTCGATGCTCACCTGGTCGACCGGTAGCAACAGGTAGATCGCTTTGCGCACTTCGAGCGGCGTCGAATCCGCGGTCGCCACATTCAGCGGATTGGCGAGGTTTTCCGCATACCGCACCAGTTCGGGATCGGCATTGGGATTCGGGTAGTCGAGGTCGGCGGCGGTGCAGACGATGCCATTGAAGTCGCTGCCGAATTGCACCGCGCAACCGAAGAAATGCCTGTGAAACGTCAAATCCGCCGGCGCGACATGCGTGAAATGGACGCTGCGCGGTTTCCAGTGCTCACCTAAAAGTGCGCTCGAATGCTGGGCGAGCGCGCCAACGGCGAGTTCGATTGCCTGTACGTTCGTCGTGCCCGGCTGCACGAGCAGTTCTTCGCGGATCGTGACGGTCGTTCCTGCCGTTTCTACGTATATCGCCAGCGCTTCGTTAAGCAGGTGGCGATACTGCGCCGCAGCGAGCAACACCTCACGCAGCGTGCGCTTATGCGCGAGCAGGATATTCATCACGCCAGTACCGAACTGCTGGCGCGTTTGCGCAATTTGCAAACCTAACGTGCGGCATTGCGCCTTGTCTGCAGTCAGTTCGAGCAACCGGCAAATTGGCGTGACCGGCACCAGCGTATCGGGATTGGCGAGCGCAGCGGCGTCGAGCCCGGCTTCCTGAACCAGTGCAAACGGATTCAGATCAAGACGTCGCGCGACGTCGAAATACCCCCGGATCGACGACGACCTCACCATCGCTTCCATTGGCTTTCTCCGTTCCGCGGCCCTGATTGCCATCACCGAGCTTATTTCGGGGTTAACGACGACTGGCATCAAATCATAAAACAATGTCGTCCAATCCGAAAAGCGGTTTGGCGTCCTCCTCTATCGTGACGATAACGCTTCAGCCCCCGGCATACACCGCTTCGCAGCAGACCGGATGGAGCCACTTCACAAACCTCTGGAGAAACAGATGCAGTTCCTCGACGATTCGTTGCACCCCGAGAATCAGGACAAGGTTGTTATTACGGTCGCTCCGTATGGTCCGGAATGGATGCCCGCCGATTTTCCGGAAGACATTCCGGTAACGATGAACGAGCAGATTCAAAAGGCCGTCGACTGCTACGAGGCAGGCGCGACCGTGTTGCATCTTCACGTACGCGAGCTGGATGGCAAGGGATCGAAACGTCTTTCGAAGTTTAACGAACTGATCGACGGTGTTCGTCGCGCGGTGCCCGACATGATCATCCAGGTCGGCGGTTCCATTTCATTCGCGCCGGAAGATGACGGGCAAGCGGCAAAGTGGCTGTCCGACGATACGCGTCACATGCTCGCCGAACTCCAGCCGTCGCCGGATCAGGTGACTGTCGCGATCAACACGACGCAGATGAACATCATGGAGTTGCTTTATCCCGCTTATCTGGAGGGCACGTCGCTCGCTCATCCGGCCTATCAGGCTGCTTATAGCGAAATGACCGTGCCTGCAGGGCCCGCGTGGGTCGAGGAGCATCTGAAGCGCTTGCAGAAAGCGGGTATTCAACCGCACTTCCAGCTCACCGGTATGCATGCGCTGGAGACGCTCGATCGTCTGGTGCGTCGCGGCGTTTATCGCGGTCCGTTGAACCTGACGTGGATCGGCATCGGCGGCGGCTTTGATGGCCCGAACCCGTTCAATTTCTTCAACTTCATCCACCGTGCGCCAGATGGCTGCACGCTGACTGCCGAATCGCTGCTGAAAAACGTGCTGCCGTTCAACACGATGGCGATGGCGATGGGCTTGCATCCGCGCTGCGGCATCGAGGACACGATTATCGACCAGCACGGCAAGCGCATGACGTCGGTGCAGCAGATCGAACAGTGCGTGCGGGTCGCGCATGAACTCGGCCGCGAGATCGCAAGCGGCAAGGAAGCGCGCGAGATCTACCGGATCGGCAAGTGGTACGGCAGCGTCGGTGAGACGCTCGCCGCCAATGGCATGGCGCCGAATCGCGACGCGGGTGTCAAGAATCTGCCGCTGCGTGCGGCATAACCAGCAAGTCCGAAAAGCCCCCGGCCGCGGCCGGGGAAACGAATCGAAACATAACGACAACAGCCGCCGTGTCCTTCGGGACAGAGGAGCGGTCATCGCGCGAGGCGCCAAGGAGATACCGAATGTTGTTGCAGCACGCCGAGCCCACGACGGGCGATCTATCAAATGCCAGATCGGATGTTCCGGTTTACGCGTGGGTGGTCTTCACGCTGACCGTCGGTCTGCTGCTTTCCGACTACATGTCGCGACAAGTGCTCAATGCCGTGTTTCCGATGCTGAAGGCGACATGGAGCCTTTCCGATGCGCGGTTGGGCTCGCTTAGCAGCATCGTCGCGCTGATGGTGGGTTTGCTGACGCTGCCTTTGTCGATGCTGGCCGATCGGTGGGGCCGCGTGAAGAGCATCGCGCTGATGGCGATGATGTGGAGCATCGCGACGCTCGCTTGTGCGGTCTCGGCGAGTTACGGACAGATGCTGCTGGCGCGCGCCTTCGTCGGAATCGGTGAGGCGGCATACGGCAGTGTCGGCGTGGCGGTCGTGTTGAGCATTTTTCCGGTGCGGTTGCGCGCGACGCTGGTTGCCGCGTTCATGGCAGGTGGGGCACTGGGCTCGGTGATGGGCATGGCGTTCGGCGGCGCCGTCGCGGCGCATCTGGGCTGGCGCTGGGCGTTCGGCGCAATGGCCTGCTTTGGAATCGTGCTGGTCGTCATTTATGTGCTCGTTGTCACCGAGAAGCGGCTCGCGCCGTTCAGCATTGCGTCCGGTAGGCAGCATGCGTGTGCTCGTGAGCGCATGCGCGTCGGTGCATTGCTGAAACGGCTGGTTTCGACGAAATCGGTTGCATGTGCGTACATCGGCAGTGGCGTTCATCTGTTTGTCCCGGCTGCGCTGTGGGCCTGGATGCCCAGTTTTCTGAACCGCTACTACGGTATGGCAGTCGGTAGTGCCGCGGCGGGTGCGGCCGTGCTGGTGCTCGTCACGGGCATTGGCATGGTCGTGTGCGGGAATCTGACCGATCGGTTCAGTAAAGACGCGCCTGGGCGGAAATGGAATTGCGCGATCGTCTATTGCGCGATTTCGTTCACGCTGCTGATTGTCGGACTCACGGTCCCGCACGGCCCGCTGCAACTCGTGCTGATCGGCGGCGGGATGTTCTTTAGCGCAGGTGCGACTGGGCCATCCGGTGCGATGGTGGCCAATCTCACGCCGCCTTCGATCTGCGCTTCCGCGTTTGCGACGCTGACGCTGGTCAACAACCTGCTCGGCCTCGCGCCCGCCGCGTTGGTCACCGGCGTGCTCGCGGACAGGATCGGTCTGCACGGCGCGTTGTGTCTGGTGCCGTTCGCGTCACTGTTTGCGCTCTTCGTCTTCGCGTTCGGCAAATGCCACTATCAGCAAGACCTCGAACGGGTTAATGCACTTCGCGAACAGGCGTCCGCATAGAGGCGCGCCGTACAACGGACCTGGTAACGCCAACTGCGCTTCGCAGTCTGGTTGCGTGAAATTGAATGGGAGATTGAATCATGGCGAAAGCAGTGCGCTTTCATCAAACAGGTGGCCCCGACGTTCTGCAATACGAAGAGGTTGAAGTGGGTAACCCTGGGCCCGGCCAGGTGCGGTTGCGCCACGAGGCCGTCGGCCTGAATTTCGCGGATACGTATTTTCGCTCGGGGCTATACCCGGTGCCGTTGCCCGCGGGCATGGGCGTCGAGGCAGCTGGCGTTGTCGAAGCGATCGGGCAGGGCGTCACGCAGATCGAAGTGGGCGACCGTGTGACCTATACGGGCTTTGTTAATACGTTGGGCGCGTATAGCACCGAGCGTCTGGTGCCTGCGGCGCCACTGATCAAGCTTCCGGATGACATTGCGTGTGAAACGGCTGCGGCGATGACCATGCGCGGCTTGACCGCTTCGTACCTGATGCGGCGCATCCATGACTTCAAGCCCGGTCAGTCGATTCTGCTGCACGCCGCGGCCGGCGGCGTGGGGCTGATTGTGTCGCAATGGGCGAAGCTGCTGGGACTGACCGTGATCGGTACCGTCTCGAACGACGCGAAGGCGGGTGTCGCGCGCGAGCATGGTTGCGACCACGTCATCAATTACAGCCACGAAGACGTGGCCGCGCAAGTGCTCGAATTGACCGAAGGGATCGGGGTCGACGTCGTGTTCGACAGCGTCGGCAAGGATACCTTCGAGGCCTCGTTGAATTCGCTCAGGCGCCGAGGTCTGATGGTTTGCGTCGGCACGGCGTCGGGTCCGATTCCACCGTTCAATCCGCAGGTGCTCGCGATGAAGGGTTCACTGTACTTGACCCGCCCCGCATTGGCCGACTACATCGCGGATCCTGCCGAAAAGGCTGCACTTGCCGGTGAGCTTTTCGCTCACGTCGGGGCGGGCCGCATCCGGATCGATATCAACCAGCGCTACGCGCTCGAGCAAGCGGCGCAGGCGCACCGGGACCTCGAATCGCGCAAGACCACGGGCTCATCCGTGTTCGTTATTTGAGGAACGGAACCATGCGTATTGAACAATTGACCTGCGCGATCGGCGCCGAACTCACCGGTGTGCATCTTGCCGACGCGGTTCACGATGACGACCTGTTCGCCGGGATCCGTGCCGCGCTGCTCAAGCACCGCGTCCTGTTCCTGCGCGATCAGGAGATTACCCGCGCCGAGCATGTCGCATTTGCGCGGCGCTTCGGCGACCTGGAAGATCATCCCGTTGCGGGCAGCGATCCGGAGCATCCGGGCCTTGTGCGCATCTACAAAGCACCGGACCAGCCGAACGACCGATATGAGAATGCCTGGCATACCGACGCAACGTGGCGCGAAGCGCCGCCGTTCGGCTGTGTTCTGCGTTGTGTGGAATGTCCGCCGGTAGGTGGCGACACAATGTGGACGAACATGGTGCTCGCATATCAGAACCTGCCGGAGCATGTGAAGAGCGAGATTGCGGATCTGCGTGCGCGTCACAGTATCGAGGCGAGCTTTGGCGCCGCGATGCCGATCGAAAAGCGTCTTGCGCTAAAAGAGCGTTTTCCTGACGCCGAGCATCCGGTGGTGCGCACGCATCCGGACACGGGCGAGAAGGTGTTGTTTGTGAATGCGTTCACCACGCACATCACCAATTTCCACACGCCGCAACGCGTGCGTTTCGGTCAGGATGCGAACCCTGGCGCCAGCCTGCTGTTGAACTATCTGGTGAGCCAGGCCTACGTCCCTGAGTACCAGGTGCGCTGGCGCTGGTCGAGGAACAGTATCGCGATCTGGGACAACCGCAGCACGCAGCACTATGCGGTGATGGACTACGCGCCGTGCGTGCGCAAGATGGAGCGCGCCGGCATCATCGGCGACAAGCCGTTCTGATGGGGCTCGCATGACTATGCACACGACACCGACCGTGCTGTTCGTGCCGGGCCTGCGCGACTACGTTGCGGACCACTGGCAGACGTTGATGCAGGCGCGTCTGCCGCGGGCTGCCTGCGTGCCGCCGCTCGAGCACCACAAGCTTAGCTGCGCTGCGCGCGTCGCAGCGCTCGACAAGGCGCTCGGCGGCATCGAAGGACCGGTCGTTCTGGTGGCGCACAGCGCCGGTGTGATCGCTACCGTGCACTGGGCGCGGCTTCACGATCGGCCAATTCATGGCGCGCTCCTTGTGACACCACCGGACCTCGAGGTGCCGATGCCGGCCGGTTATCCGACTTGCGACGCACTTGAACTGAACGGCTGGGTGCCGTGCCCGCGCGAACCATTGCCGTTTCCAAGCGTGGTCTGCGCGAGCCGGAACGATCCGCTTGCCGGCTTCGAACGTGTCGCGCGGATGGCAGCCGATTGGGGCAGCCGTCTGCTCGACGTCGGCAAGGTCGGCCATCTGAATCCGGCGGCCGGCTACGGCGAATGGCCGCTGGCGAAATCGCTGATCGACGCGTTATGCGAACAGCCGCCGTCGATGCAATCGAGCAACGTCGCACACAGTGCGTAATCGAAATATCGGGAAGAGTCTCATGGAAGGTTTGATGATGCAGCAGCCGCTGCTGGTTGCTTCGCTTCTTAAGCACGCGGAGCGCCATCACGGCTCGCAGGAGATTGTGTCGCGCCGCGTAGAAGGCGACATTCACCGCTATCGTTTTGTCGATCTGGCTCAACGTGCGCGCCGCATGGCGAATGCGCTGGCGGCGCTCGGTATCGCCGCGGGCGATCGTGTCGGCACGCTCGCGTGGAACGGCTACCGTCACATGGAGCTGTACTTTGCGGTGTCCGGGTCCGGCGCGGTGCTGCATACGCTCAATCCGCGGCTGCATGTCGACCAACTCGCCTACATCATCGATCACGCGGACGACCAGGCGGTGTTCTTTGATTTGACGTTTTTGCCGCTGATTGAAGCGGTCGCGCAACGCGTGAAGAGCCCGAAGGTATTCGTGGCGATGACCGATCGTGCGCATATGCCGCGTATCGATACGCTGCCAGTTCCGTTGCTGTGCTACGAGGACCTGATCGACCGTCACGGGCCGCGTTTCGACTGGCCGTTGCTGGACGAAAACAGCGCGTCGTCTCTGTGTTACACGTCCGGTACCACGGGCAACCCGAAGGGCGTGTTGTATAGCCACCGTTCGACCGTGCTGCATACGTACGCGGCGGCATTGCCCGATGCGTTGAACTGCTCGGCGCGCGATGTGATTTTGCCGGTCGTGCCGATGTTTCATGTGAACGCGTGGGGCTTGCCCTATATCGCATGCATGGTTGGAGCGAAGCTCGTCTTTCCGGGCCCGGCGCTCGACGGCAAGTCGCTCTATGAACTGATCGAAGCGGAGCAGGTCACGATGTCGGCCGGCGTGCCGACGGTCTGGCAGGGGTTGCTGCGGCACGTCGGCGAACGCGGTACGACGTTCACGTCGATGCGTCGCACGGTGGTGGGCGGCGCCGCTTGCCCGACCGCGATGACGACGGAGTTCCAGGAACGCTATCGCGTCGACGTGCTGCACGCATGGGGGATGACCGAGCTGAGTCCGGTGGGAACAGTATGTAGCT
Source organism: Paraburkholderia rhizosphaerae (assembly GCF_004366595.1). Classification (GTDB taxonomy): domain Bacteria; phylum Pseudomonadota; class Gammaproteobacteria; order Burkholderiales; family Burkholderiaceae; genus Paraburkholderia; species Paraburkholderia rhizosphaerae. The sequence goes on along the minus strand of NZ_SORE01000017.1, from coordinate 161,422 downwards.
TCAAGGCGCATCAGCGGTCGCTGCCGATGCAGCAGCGCTACGGCGTGCAGGCCACCCAGGGGCGTGCGGTGTTCGGCATCGACATGAAGATTACCGATGCGGACGGTAGCGAACTTCCCTGGGACGGTGTGTCGGCAGGCAACCTGATGGTGCGCGGACCTTGGGTCACGCGCGGATACTTCCGCAGCGACGACGCGCAACCGCTCGTCGACGGCTGGTTTCCGACGGGCGATGTCGCGAAGATCGATCCGGACGGTTTCATGCAGATCACCGATCGAAGCAAGGATGTCATCAAATCCGGCGGCGAGTGGATCAGCTCGATCGACATTGAAAATGTCGCGTGCTCGCATCCCGACGTGGCGACTGCGGTTTGTATTGCGGCGAAGCATCCGAAATGGGACGAACGGCCACTGTTACTGATCGTCAGGAAGCCTGGCAGGTCGCTTTGCAGCGACGAACTTCTCGCATTCTTCGACGGGCGCGTGGCGAAATGGTGGAGGCCCGATGCAGTGGTCTTTATCGATGAAGTGCCGATCGGCGCGACTGGCAAGGTATTGAAGAACCGTTTGCGCGAGCAGTACCAGGACCACTACCTGTCGGCGAATTAAACACCTCGCGGCTGCTGCGGATGTAACCCGAACGTTATGGATGTCTCGCTCTTTTTGATGTTTCAATAGCAACGTAAGTTAGGAAACCAAATGAAAATGAAGTTGGTCCACATTGCAACGGGGATACTGGCCGGCTTTTCCGGTCTTGCACAAGCGCAGTCATTCGTGACGCTGTACGGCACGATGGATTCCGGCATCCTGTACCAGAGCACCGCAGCGGCATCGTTTGCGCGGACCGCGCCGAACCTCGGGTACGTGTTCCGTTACAAGGACGGCGGGATCTATGCGAGCAACTGGGGCATGAAGGGCAGCGAAGATCTGGGAGGCGGCTATCACGTCAACATCAAGCTGCAAGGGTCGTTCGACAGCGGAACGGGCAGGTCCCAACTGAGCGATACGCCCGGTGCGGTCGCCATGTTCAACCAGTTCGCGACGCTGGGTGTGTCGGGTCCATTTGGCACCATCGACGCCGGCCGCCAGATCGTTCCGATGATTTACGCGATGTACGAAACCGACGTGCGTGGCGCGCAGTATTTCGGCAGCATCCTGACCGCGTGGCTTGGAATGAATCAGGCCGCGGGATGGCCTGGCACAAGCACCAACGGACCCATCGGCGCGCTGTACGACAGCAACGCGATCGTCTATCAGTCGCCGAAGTTCTACGGCGCGTCGATCGCGCTCGAGTATGCGCCGGGCGGCGTGGCAGGACAGCCGCAAGGCGGCACGCGCGAGTCGGCGGTGCTGAAGTACTCGAATTACGGTTTGAATCTGGCGGCCGCTTATTACAACGGGCACGACGCCAATCCGTTTCCCGCTACTTATCCGGCCACACCGGCCGCGCCCGCGACGGGCCTGAACAACAACCGTTTTTACTATCTCGGCGCGATGTATACGTTCCACGATTTTTCGGTGTCGGGCTCGTATAGCAACGGTAAAAATCCGGCGAACAGCAATCACGTCGACTTCGAGCTCTGGTCCGCCGGCCTCGGGTACCGGTTCACGCCGACGTTCAAGGTCACGTCCGGCTTCTACTACCTGAAGGACAAGAACAACTCGTCGAACCATTCAAGCGAAGTCGCGGTAGGCGCCGAGTACAACCTGTCGAAGCGAACGTTGGCGTATGCGCAGGTCGGGTATGTGGACAACAACGGCACGATGAATCAGACGATCGTCTATGGGCAACCGGTTGCACCCGGAAGGTCGACGACTGCCGCGATGGTTGGGATGCGGCACAGCTTCTGATCAGCCGTGTCATTAACACAAGGACAACCGAATGAAGATCAGTGAAAAACTCGTTTGCACGGTGGGCGCATTGATGCTGGTGGGTTCAATCCATGCATGGCCGCAAGGTGGCGACGACGCGAAGATGGCGTCGGGCGGAGCAGCCGCCTCGGCACCGGGTGTCGCCAGTCGGAAATCTGCGAAACAGGCCGATCGCGCGCTGCGCAAGAAGGTCTACGCGGCGATTGCAAAGTACAAGGCGATCGATGCCGGCGATATCAGTATCAGCGCAAAGAGCGGCGTCGTTACGCTTTACGGCACCGTCAAGGATGCGTCACAGGTCAACCAGGTGGCCGAAATCGCGCGCAATGTACCGGGCGTTACGTCGGTCGTCAACAAGCTTGCGGTAACCCGGCCGTTCAGTGGTCAGTGAGGCGAATCAATGAAGATAACGAAATACAGCCTCGCCACGATCGACGATTTCGTTGGCCGCGAACTTGGCGTGTCCGACTGGGTCGTCATCGATCAATCGCGCATCGATGCCTTTGCGCGGTGCACGGGCGATACGCAATGGATCCATCTGGATGCGCAGCGCGCGGAGCGCGAGAGCCCTTTTGGCGGCACGATCGCACATGGTTACCTGACGCTCTCGTTGCTCGCGCCGCTCGCAATGGAAATCGGTCTGATTCCAGAAGATGTATCCGCCGGATTGAACTATGGGCTCGACAAGGTGCGCTTTATGACGCCGGTCAGGGCTGGGGCACGGGTGAGAAACCGTGTGACGCTGATGTCGGTGGAAAAAAAGGGTGGCGGTCGCGTGATCGTCAAGGTGATGAATGAATTGCAGGTGGACGGCGCCGACAGACCGGCGCTGATCGCCGAGACGCTGGCAATGCTGGTGGCGCGTGACGCGCGTGACGCGCGTGCGGCGTCGGAAGCCGGTGCGGTATGAGGAGAAGCTGATGGCAATTGCTAGAGAACACACGGTGGAACACGCAGCACGAGACAACGCGCCTATCGGGCTCGCCGTGTCTGCAACTGAAGGCGTACCGGGGCCGAATCCGTTTGTCGGGCTGCGCCCCGGTGACCTGTTGGCCACTGCGCAGCAGCTTGCCGCTCAGGCGGTCAGCCATCCCGCGCTGTTCGTGCAACAGAAAGCCGCGCTCGTGTGCGATCTGATTTCGGTGCTGTGCGGCAACACGTTACATGCGCCGCCGAAAGGCGACAGGAGATTTGCCGATCCTGCGTGGCAGGAGAGCGTGTTGTATCGCATCGTGTCGCAAGGGTATTTTGCCTGGCGTCATGCCCTGTCGGGATTTGTCGAGCGTTCCGAACTCGATACGAAGACTCGTGAGCGCGCGCAGTTCATGCTGTCGCTTATCACGGACGCGCTGTCGCCGACCAATACGCTGCCGGGAAACCCCGCGGCGCTGAGGAGGCTTGTCGAATCCGGCGGTGCGAGTCTGATTGGCGGCCTCGCGAATGCCGCAACGGATCTGTTGAACAACCAGGGCATGCCGGCTCAGGTCGACAAGTCAGCGTTCGCCGTGGGAAAGAACGTCGCCGCTTCGCAAGGTGCGGTCGTTTTTCGGAACGATGTGCTTGAGCTGATTCAGTATGCGCCGGCGACTGCGCACGTCTACGGTCGCCCGCAACTGATCGTGCCGCCGCAGATCAACAAGTTCTACGTGTTCGATCTGTCCGAAGGCAAGAGCATGATCGAATTTCTGGTGAAGAGCGAATTCCAGGTATTTGCGGTGAGTTGGCGCAACCCTACCGCCGCGCAAAGCCATTGGGATCTCGACACGTACGTCGGTGCGCTCCTCGAAGCGATCGCGGCGGTGCGCGAGGTCACCGGCAGCGAAGATGTCAACCTGCATGGCGCGTGCTCCGGCGCGATGACGATCTCAGCGCTGCTCGGCCACCTGGCGAGCCGCGGTGAGAAGACGGTCAACGCGGTCACGCTGATGGTTGCCATGCTTGACATGAATGATGACTCGCAACTTGGCCTGTTCGCCACGCCTGAAGCCATCGCCGCCGCCAAACAGAATAGCACCGCGAAAGGCGTGCTCGCCGGCGAGGAAATGGGTCGGGTGTTCGCGTGGATGAGACCGAATGATCTGGTGTGGAACTACTGGGTCAACAATTATCTATTGGGCAACGCGCCGCCGGCGCTCGACATCCTCTACTGGAACAACGACACAACCCGGCTGCCGGCAAAGTTTCATGGGCAGTTGCTCGACATCTTTGCCGAATGCGTGTTCGGCAAACCGCGTGCGTTGACCGTGCTCGGCACGCCAATCGATCTTTCCGAGGTGACGTGCGACAAATATGTCGTGGCGGGCATCACCGATCACATTACGCCTTGGAAGGGCGTGTACAACACCGCGCGGATGTTCGGCGGCAATACGCGATTCGTGCTGAGCTCGAGCGGCCACATCCAGAGCCTGATCAATCCGCCGGGCAACCCGAAGGCGAAATTCTTCACCAATCCGGCGCTGCCACGCCATGCGGATGCGTGGCTCGAAGATGCGCAGACCGAAGCCGATTCGTGGTGGACAGACTGGCGTGACTGGCTTGCTACCCAATCCGGTGACCGGAGAAAAGCACGGCGAGCCCTCGGCAACACGCAGCACGTGCGGCTCGCCAACGCACCCGGCACGTATGTCGTCGAAGCATAGGCATTCCTTAACCTTTTTACCCTTGGAGATACGACGATGGAATCGACTCAACTTTTCAATGTTCCCGGCGTCTTTGCGAACCTCATCGGCCAGTTCAAGCTGCCCGGCGTTGACGCAGCGGTGATTCTCGAATCGCGGCGCAAGGATCTCGAGGCGGTGATGGTTGCTGTCACAACTGAGATCGCCGGCATGCAATCGCTCGGCCAGAAACAGGCTGAAATTCTCCGGTCGGCGGTCAGTGGCTTGCAGTCCAGGATCGCGCCGAAAGCGACGCAGGAGCGCGAGCAACCGGTGGATCGGGACGACACGATTCAACAAGCGTTGCATGACACGGTTGCGGATTTTCGCTCGCTGGTCGATATCGCGTGCAAAACGCAATTCGACAGTCTCGCGGTGCTCGGCAAGCGCGTGACTGAAAACGTGGAGGAGTGGAAGGGCCTGCTTTCGGTCAGGAAGTAATGGCGCGCGCTGAGCGCGATGCTGCCGCCCGGGACCGGGTGTCCCGCCATCGGATCAATTGAACAAGAAATTGCAGATGAATGCCGAGTTTGTCAGCAGCATGCGGATCGCGACCGTGGACCTGGACGGTCGGATCCTGCGGGTCGCTACCCGTTACGGCAGCGATGCGTCGCCGCCGTTGGTCATCTTCAATGGGATCGGCGCGAATCTGGAACTGGTCGAGCCGTTCGTTCAAGCGCTGGAAGACGTGAGTGTGATTGTCTTCGATATCCCGGGCGTCGGCGGATCGCCGGCGCCGCTGATGCCGTATCGGTTCTCGACGCTATCGGTTTTGGCCGACAAACTGCTGTCGCGACTAGGTCACGATGGGCCAGTCGACGTGCTCGGCGTGTCATGGGGCGGCGCGCTTGCGCAGCAATTCGCATTTATGCATCCGGCGCGTTGCCGCAGGCTGGTTCTTGTGTCGACGTCGTCCGGTATCGTGATGCTGCCGGGCAGATTATCGGTGCTGTCAAAGCTGGTCGGCCCTCGCCGCTACACCGATTCCGCGTATTTGCAGCGGGTCGGTGCTGAAATTTACGGCGGCAGATACCGGCACGACCCCGCGCTGCTCGAAGAGCACAGCCGACACATACAGGCGCCGGGCGGGCGCGGGTATCTGTATCAATTGCTGGCGGTTGCAGGCTGGACGAGCCTCCCGTGGCTGCGCGCGTTGCGCCAGGCCACGCTCGTATTGCATGGCAACGACGATCCGATCGTGCCGCTTTCCAACGCGAAGATTCTCGCGGCCTGTATCCGCGATGCGACGCTGCATGTGGTCGACGATGGCCATTTGTTGCTGATTACCCGCGCACGGGAAGTCGCGCCTGTCGTGCGCGAATTTCTGCGGCGGGACTCACGTTGAGGTTACCCGGAGATGGTGCTCGCGACGGCGATTGCAGCCCGCATGCGGCAGCTGATGCACGGACCGACGCGGAACGAACCGGCGTCGCGCGCATAAGGCGCGTCGCGACAGGTCTGCTTGTGGGTCTGTTTGCGCTGCTGTGCGCCTGTATTGCGCTTCAAGGTACGCATCCGTGGCTTGTCTGGGTGCGTGCGTTCGCCGAGGCCGGTACCGTTGGCGCGATCGCCGACTGGTATGCAACCGTCGCGTTGTTCCGGCATCCATTCGGGCTGCCGGTGCCGCACACGGCAATCATTCCGCGGAACCAGCAGCGCATCGCGGCGCGATTCGGCGAGTTCGTGGAAGTCAATTTCCTGAAACCGGAAGTGATCGTCGCGCGGTTGCGCGAGCACAATGCGGCGAAGGCAATCGCGCTCTGGGCCACCGATCGCGCGAACAGCAACGCGGTGGTAGACGCGCTAGCCGACTCGCTGCCGGCATGGCTCGACGAAATCGATGACGCCGATGTCGAACGGTTCCTTGACCTTTCCGTGGTTCCGGAACTGCGCACCTTTGACGTGTCCCGCGTCGGCGGCACGCTGTTGCGGCTCTGCATCGAACTGGAAAAACATCAACCGTTGCTCGAGCACGGTCTGCGTGTGTTCGAAAAGTGGCTAACGTCGCACGTCGACCTTATCGCTGCGAAATTCAGCGAGGCGTCGAAGTTTACGCCGGCAATGCTTGATACATACATCGTTGGCAGGTTTGTCAACGGAGTCGTTGCGCTGCTGCATGAAGCGATCGAGCGGCCCGATCACGAGCTTCGTCGACAGTTTGGCGACGCGATAGAGCAACTGATTGTCCGGTTGCGCACGTCTTCGATCCATCGTCGCTATGGGCGCCTGTTATTGCGCGATTGCCTGCGGCACGTCAGAAGACGCGGCTATCACCGCGTGTTGCTCCGATATGTCCGGACCCGCGTCGCTGCCGACCTCAACGGCAAGCGATCCTTACTGCGCAACCTCGCGGCAGGGACGCTGATTTCCGTCGGCAAGCGCGTGGCGGGCGCGCCGGCGCTTCAGCACAAGTTGAATGAATGGTGGCTGGAGGTCGCTTACCAGCTGGTGATCCGCTATCGGCACCCGCTGTCGACGCTGATTTCCGAGGTTGTCAATGGTTGGAGCGCGCGGGAAGTGAGCCGCAGGATCGAGGCTGAGATCGGCCACGACCTGCAATTTATTCGCGTCAACGGCGCACTGGTCGGTGGTATCGCGGGCGTGTTGCTCCACGCGATCACCATGCTTTAACCCCATCCTCGCTGCCGCATTTCGCATCGCTTCTGTCGCATCGCCTGTGATGCCCCTTTCTCGTGCATCACTGTTCGTCAGATGTGAGTATTCCCGCACGGAGTTTCCATTGCCGATCGCACACCATGCGATTGCCGATGTGATTTCAGACGCTGCGTGGGCCGCAATTGATGTCGCATCCGCGACGCTCATCAAGAAAGAGAAGACGCTGAAAATGAGAATTGAATAGCTTCGTCGCGAATGGCGGAACAGGCCGTGCGATTAAGCACCGCACATTCCGCCAACGCGATTGGCGAACGGTTTGCGATCGGTGGCCATTGAACTGGCCGGATCGCACCGTCGTGAGAGAGACCGTGAAATGCTCAAGAGATCGGATTGCCCGAGAGCGCTGTGCAGTCACGGGAGCGATACCTTCTGGTGCGACGCGCGAAGGCGTGTATCGGCACGCGGCCCACCAGACGAAGCGCTCCGGCATTTCCTTTTTTGTCTCTCTAGCTACGAGGTGAAGCCATGAGAATTAAATCGTTGTTAGGGATTGCGGTTGCATCGGTGGTCCTCGTGCCATCGCTGCAATCCATTCCAGCATGGGCCGATGGCCCGAAGCAGGCGTACGACAACGGCGGAACAGATGTGTCGCTCGATCCGGGCGAAGAACGCATGACAGCCGATGAGGAAAACCAGGCACGTCAGAAAGACCTGAGCGATGCCTATCACAACGGCTATAACGCTCGTGCGAAGGAGGACGCCGAGACGTATGCGTCGCTGCGGGATCAGTTGAAGCAGCCGGCGAAGCAGGTCAAGACGCACGATGTGCCGCCGCTTCCTGCAGGAATGCCCGACGATGACGAAGACGAGGCGATGCAGACACCGGTTCCTCAACCGGCTGTCACGCAACGCGCGTTGCCCGCGCAGGCCCGACCCCAGGGTGTCGCCGTCGCGCGGCCGAGGCCGGCGCCGCCGCCGGTGCGTTATCAGGCACAACCTGTCTATGCGCAGGCGCCTGCGTATGACAACGGTCCCGCGGCGTATTACCAGCAGCAGCCGGTCTATGTGCAACAGGCCTACGCGCCGCCGCCGCCCGTGCGTGCGGTGCCGTACATTCCGGTCTATGCGCAGGAAATGGAGTATCCGGTGATGCAGCCGGTTGTCGCGGTCGCCAGTCCTTATCCGGTGTACCGCGGCGGATACTGGGCCGGGTCGTATCCGCGCCCGTATAGCAACGGGCCGATGATCTACCAGGTCTGGCAATAACGGAGTCGCGCGGGCTCGGGGACAGTTGCTGAACCGGGTCCGCATTCGTGCCTTTGCCTCACAACGGCCATGCCGAGTCATTTCGGATTGCGTATCGTAAGCGAACGCGGGAGCCGGGTAGGCAATTTTCATACGAAAGCACACGCGCAGGCGCGCACGCTATAACGAAAGCTCGCGTCAGCACGCTGTCACGAATCTCGCGAACTCGCTTACATTAAGGCTTCAAGTAAGCGTTATTTCAGTTACGCGAGTCACTGAAATCGTTCACGCCGCAGACGCTCCGGATTCACGTCGATGTTTTCGGTTGTTGTCATGCCGGTGTCATTCCTACCTGTCCAAAATACTCGCAGATCGTCGCTCATACGAAGGGACGCGGCGGTCGTGTGTCGATCGGCAATTCATGCGTTCACGGCGATTAAATTCGTCTAGACGTCCGTACAAGTTCACCGATGTGTCATACCGCGTCGAGTCATGTGAGGAAGAGATGAAGGTATCGAAGGTTTTGGCGGCCGCGACCTTTTTAGCGGGGTTTTTCTCCGGTGCGGCGCATGCGGCCGGTACCTGTCCGAATAACGGCGTGGTTCGCTTCGGGGTTGAGCCATATGAATCGGCGCAGCGCATGTTGCCGGTCTATACCGATCTCGCGAAGCTGATCGGCGACAAGCTTGGCTGCACCGTGCAACTGTACGTGGCGACCAGCTATAACGCCGAGATCGAAGCGATGCGTAACAACAAGCTGGAGTTCGGCGAGTTCGGCCCGCTTGGCTATGTGCTCGCGCATCAGGTCGCGCATGCCGAGGCGGTTGCGACGTTCGCGGGCGAAGAGGGCAAGCCTGCGACGTACTACGCGTCGATCGTCACGTGGCCGGGTTCGGGCATCAAGACGCTCGCCGATACGCGCGGTCATTCGTTCGCGTATGCGGATGCGGCTTCCACGTCCGGGCATCTGTTTCCCGCATTCGGTCTGAGCAAGAACGGCATCGACCCCGATAAGGGCATCAAGCCTGTTTATGCAGGCAGTCATACGGCATCGTTCGAAGCGCTACGCAACCACAAAGTTGAAGCAGGCGAGCTCAACAGCGAAGAAATTGCCAGCGCGAAACTGCACAACGAATACGACCCCGCCGCTTATGTGACGCTGTGGAAATCGGAACCGATTCCTATCGATCCGATCGCGGTGCGCGGCGATTTGCCCGCGGATATCAAGGCGCGTTTGACCAGTGTGCTCAGCTCGCTCGATCTGCATCAGTTGCCCGCGGCCGATCAGAAATTCCTCGCGGCCAACCAGAACCCGGAACTGCGCACCGTGCCGCAAGCCGATTCCGCGTACAACCAGATTCGTGACCTCGTGTCGACCCTTCATATCGATCTGTCAAAGCTTTGAACACCGTGTTGAGTACCTCTGGCAATATCCCGCTGGATCCGTCGGCTGCATTTGGCGCTGACGCGTCCGGCGCACATGTGGCGGCGTCGCGCGATACGCGCGCTTCCGGCGTCAAACTGGCCGTGCATAACCTGACGATGCGTTATGGCAATGGCCATACCGCGCTGCGCGATTTCAACCTGTCTGTGAGAGCGGGCGAAATGGTGGTCGTGCTCGGCAGCAATGGCAGCGGCAAGTCGACCTTCATGAAGTGCGTGGTTGGACTGAATCAGCCCACCGCGGGCTCCGTGGAGGTTGCCGGATGCGATCTCGCTGCACTGTCGGGCAACGCGTTGCGGCAAGCGCGACTGCCGCTTGCACTGATTTCTCAAAGCGCGAATCTGGTGAAGCGGCGCAGTGTGCTCGCGAATGTCTGCTGTGGTGCGCTCGGTCGGCACAGGACGCTGGCGACCGCGTTAGGGCGCTTGCCACGCGCCGAAATTGAAACGTCGCGCGCGTGTCTGGATGAAGTCGGTCTGCTGCATCTCGCCGCTCAGCGCGCCGGCACCTTATCGGGTGGACAGGCGCAACGTGTGGCCATCGCGCGTGCATTAGTGCAACGTCCGCATGTGCTGCTTGCAGATGAACCGGTGGCGAGCCTCGATCCGGAAGCGGCCGACGAAGTGATGCGGCTACTGCGCCGCCTCGCGACGGAAGACGGGCTGGCGGTTGTGTGCGTGCTGCATCAACCGGAGCTCGCTGCGCGCTATGCCGATCGATTGGTCGGCCTGCGCAATGGGCAGATGGAATTCGACCAGCAGGCGCCGGAAGTGTCCAGCGCGCAGATTTCGCGCCTCTACGTGGACGGCGCATCATGAACAAAGCCCTTGAGATGCGTGCGCCGACGACGGGTTCGTCCCCTGCACGCACGTTCCTGACACTCTGTGCGATCGTCGTTGCGCTCGCGCTATTCGTGCAGGCGTGGATCGTTGTTCAGGCCCGTCCGCAAGATCTGGTGACCGGCGCGCACGGCATGGCCGACATCATTTCGCGCGCGATGCCGCCCGCCTTCGACGAGTTCATCCCGAACCTGCACGCGGTGCTCGAGACCATCGATCTCGCGATCTTCGGCACGGTGTTCGGTGTGATCCTCGCGTTCCCGCTTGCGATTCTCGCAGCCGCGAACATTACGCCGGCGAAGCCGTTGTATCACGCGTCGCGTGCAATTATCGGCGTCACGCGCGCGGTTCCGGACCTCGTGTGGGCTCTGCTGTTCGTGACCGCGGTCGGGCTCGGACCGTTTCCGGGCGCGCTTGCGCTTGCCGTCCATTCGATCGGGATGCTGGGACGTCTATTCGCGGAAGTGATCGAAGATATGGACATGGGCCCGGTCGAAGCATTGACGTTGACCGGCGCGAGCCGCCTGCAGGTGTTGACGCATGCGGTCGTGCCGGGCGTGTTGCCGTCGCTGCTCGGCATTGGCTTGTTCCGGTTCGACGAAAACTTGCGCTCGTCGCTGGTGCTCGGTTTTGTCGGCGCCGGTGGCATCGGCTTCCAGTTGCTGACCGCGATGAATCTGTTCCAGTACCAGACGGTGTCATATCTGCTGATTGCCACCTTTGTGCTGGTTGCGTGCGCGGAACGCATTTCCGCGTATCTGCGCAGCCTCGTGACGTAGTCCGGCTCGAACCCGTCCTATGTTGATCGATCACGGCGTCGCCGCCGACCCCTGGACGCTGGGTGATACGGTATCGATCGAGCCGCGGATCCACCCGACGGCCTTTGGGCGCTAAAAACGCGGGGGGCGGCTTCTTCAAGGCCGCCCCCCGCATCAACATCGAGTTAGCTCACTTCTAGCTGCGTCAGGTGTCAGGCAAGACCCACGTTCGTCAGCGGCAACGCATGGATTCGCTTGCCGGTGGCCGCATAGATTGCGTTAGCGACTGCGGGCCCGAGCGGTGCGACGCCCGGTTCGCCAATGCCAGTCGGTGCGATGTTCGATTGAACGATGTGCACTTCGACCGCCGGCATCGCATTCATCCGCAGCACCTGGTAGCCGTCGAAGTTATTCTGTTCGACCTGCCCGTCTTTCAACGTGATCGCGCCGTACAACACCGCGCCGAGCCCGAAGCCGATGCCGCCTTCGATCTGCGCGGCAATCACGTCCGGGTTGATCGCCGTTCCGCAGTCCACCGCGCAGACCACGCGATCGACCTTGACCTTGCCGTCCTTGTCAATCGAGACCTCCGCCACTTGCGCGACGAACGTCTTGAACGCTTCGGCCACCGCGATGCCGCGTCCTTTACCCTTCGGCAACGGCTTGTCATTCCAGCCAGCCTTCTGCGCGGCGAGATCGAGAACCGCGCGCATCCGCGGCTCGTTCGCGAGCATGTCGCGCCGGAACGCGTACGGGTCCTTGCCCGCTGCATGAGCGGCCTCGTCGATAAACGCCTCGACTGCGAACGCCGTGTGCGAGCTGCCGACCACACGCCACCAGAGCACCGGCACTCCGGTTTGCGCCGTCGTCAGTTCAACGGAGATGTTCGGAATCGCGTACGCGATGTTCGCGGCGCCTTCCACCGACGTCGGATCGACGCCGTTCTTGATCATCCCCGCGAATGGCGTGCCCGCCATGATCGACTGGCCGACGATCTGATGCCGCCAGCCGACCAGATGACCATCGCGTGTCAAGCCGGCTTCCAGTTTATGGAAATACATCGGCCGGTAAAGTCCGCCGTGGATATCGTCCTCACGGGTCCATTGAAGTTTGACAGGCGTGCCATTCGCGCCAAGCGCCTTTGCAATCGACACGGCTTCAGAGATGTAGTCGGAACCCGGATTCGCGCGCCGGCCGAAGCTGCCGCCCGCATACAGCGTGTGGATGCTTACCTGTTGCGGTTGCAGACCCGCGGCTTTCGCCGCATTCGCCTGGTCGACCGTCTGGAACTGATCGCCTGCCCAGATTTCGCATTGGTCCGCGCTCAGCTTGACGACCGCGTCGAGCGGCTCCATCGGCGCATGTGCAAGGTAAGGGAATTCATAGCTCGCGGAAATCTTGCGCGCTGCGCCGCGAATCGCCTTGTTGGCATCGCCCTCGGCGCGTGCACTGACACCCGGCTTTTCGGCCATGCGGCGATATTCGGCCATGATGTCCGCGGAACTGCGTTTTTCCGCTTGCGAGTCGTCCCACACGACCTTCAGCGCATCCCGGCCTTGCTTGGCTGCCCAGAAACTCTTGCCGACCACCGCGACGCCACGCGGTACCTGAACGACATCGACCACGCCCGGCACCGCTTTGGCCGCAGACGCGTCGAACGAACGCACGGTCGCGCCGAAGCGCGGCGGGCGTTGCATCACCGCGACCAACATGCCGGGGAACGTAACGTCGAGCGTAAATTGCGCGGTGCCGTTGGTCTTCGGCGGCACATCCACGCGTGGCAGCGGCTGGCCGATCAAGCGGAACTTGCTCGGGTCTTTAAGCGTGACCTGATCCGGGACCGGCAGTGCAGCGGCTTTCGATACCAGCGATCCGTAGGTGGCCTGCTTGCCGCTTGCGTCGTGATAGACACTGCCGCGCTCGGTGCGCAGCGAGGACGCCGGCACCTGCCATTGCTGCGCGGCCGCGGTGATGAGCATCGCGCGCGCCTTGGCGCCCGCGTCGCGCAACTGCATCCACGAATTAGCCATCGCCGAGCTGCCGCCGGTGCCCTGCATCGTGCCGAATGAGAGATTCGCGTAGCGTTTCGCATCGGCAGGCGCGCTTTCGACGCGCACGTCCGACCAGTCGGTGTCGAGCTCTTCCGCGACGATCGTCGCAATGCCGGTATACGCGCCCTGGCCCATCTCGACGTGCTTCGCGATGACGGTCACGCTGTTGTCGGGGCTGACGCGCAGGAACGCATTCGGTGCGAACGTGCCCGCGGCCGCGGTGCCGGGCGCGGCGGGTTCTGCCGCGATCGCGCGCCGCGCAAAGCCACCCCATTCGAAGCCGATTGTCAGTGCGACGGCGGCGGCTGTGCCCGCGCCTTTCAGGAACGTACGGCGTGTCGGGCGCTGAACTTCATTGATGTCGGTCGTCATATTTCACGCCTCCATCGAGCGGGCAGCATCGTGGATCGCGGCGCGAATCCGCGTATAGGTCGCGCAGCGGCAGATGTTGCCGCTCATGGCCGCGTCGATATCCGCGTCGGTGGGTTTCGGGTTTTCGGTCAGCAGCGCGGTGGCGGACATGATCTGTCCGGATTGGCAGTAACCGCACTGTGGAACCTGCAGCTTGACCCATGCTGCCTGCACGGCCTGTGCCGGTTTGCTTTGCAGACCTTCGATCGTCGTGACCTTGCGGCCGGCGACCGCCGACAGCGGCGTAACGCACGAGCGCAGCGGCTGCCCTTCGAGATGGACGGTGCATGCACCGCATTGCGCCATCCCGCAGCCGAACTTGGTGCCGTGCAGACCCGCGACTTCGCGGATTGCCCAGAGCAAGGGCATGTTGGGGTCGGCGTCTAGCGTCGTGGACTTGCCGTTGAGTATGAAAGTGGTGGACATGGACGACTCCGGAGAGAGCTCGCTTTGTGGACTTGTTTGGAATGCGTGTCGTTTGACGGATAGCCTTCAGTGGCGAAGCCCCGCGGCTTGGGCATTGCATGGCCATCGCGGCGACGCCGCTGCGTGAGTTTGAGCCAAAAATGAGGGTTAAGGATTGTTCGAAACTCCGGAAGTTTTGCCTAATCCTGTTTATCTGGCTGACGAAATGGCTCAACCGGATTTGTCCGCAAGAAACGGAGTGCGGCCGCGCGTCGTCGGTCGATATCGTTGGTTCCATGCGGAGTAATCCCGCTTCGCTTGATGCACGTTCATCAAGGAGTCGAACATGTCGAAGCAAGATGAAAACAAGGCGATCGTTGCCCGGTGGTTTGCGAGTTTCTGGGGCGAAAAGTGCGACCTGAGCATCGTCGACGAGATCGCTGCGCCGGACATGCTGCTCAAGTATTCGCTACACGAGCCGCGTCGCGGCCATGAAGACATCAAAGCGTTTATGACGAACTTTCGCGCGGCTTTCCCGGACCTGAACTTTTGGGGCGTCGCCGACCTCATCGCGGAGGGCGACTACGTCGTCGGTCAGTGGGAGGGCGGGGGCACGCATGCGGGCAACGCGTTCAGCGACTTCCTCGCGGGCTCGCTGCCGGCTGCAACGGGACGCAAGATGCACTTTACCGGCACGACGGTGTTGCACCTGAAGGACGGCAAGATCCTCGAGGAGCGCGGGCTTGACGACGGTGTGACAGCCCTTGCGCAACTGGGGTTGATCAAAATGGTTTGAGCGTTCGCTTGCGAGTCTGCGTGGGCGGTGCCGGACCGTCGATCAAACGGCGCCGATGATCAGAAACAGATTGAACGCGACGAACGTTAGTGCAACGACGGCGCCGCAAATATATTCGAGGTGCAGCGAGAACGCTTTTCCCCTGTTGGTCGTGATGGCCGCCGTAATCGTGACAATCGTGGCAAACACGATTTCGATCAGCACGAGGATGTTCAGCCGATCGACAATCGTCAAATGGTGTTCGTTGCCGAGGACGTTGCTGACCGCCCGGAAATTCAGCACGACAGCAAATAGCGCCCCCGCCAATAACGTCATGCGCGATTCGACCAGCGGCCGTCCGTCCTTGTGAAGCAGAAAACTGACCGTGCACAACAGAAACGCTGCATAGAGCGGCGCGGCGAGGTTCAGGAACGTCGCGATGCTGGCGCGCTGCAACGTAATTGTCAGCTGCATATTCGTGTAATCGGAGCCGCCGCTGCCGCCCGCCGGATCGCCGAACCTCGTTGCATAGTGCGAGGTTCCGGCTTCGATCTTCTGGCTGGCGATGTGCCACCCCTGCGGGTTCGCGCTCGGCAGATAGCCGGTGTTGTCGGCGTCCGCTACATACAGCAGCGTCGACGTGTCGTCGACGCCTTCTTCGACGGTCAAATGCAAAACCTGCTCGTCGAACGGAAACCGTCGTAAATCCCAGTCCTGTCTGAACGTGCCGATAATCTTGATTTGCCGCCAGTACAGGTCGCCGCGTTGCGTGGTGCTTTCGAGTCGCCGGAGCACGCCGTTCGAATCGACGAACTCCATCGTATGGAGTGGGTTCTTCGTCGGCGAGTGTCCGACGCTCCATATCCACAGATCGGCTGCATACGTGCCTTGAGCGGTGTCGACCGAATAGATCGACGTGACGAACATGCCTATTTTGAAGTGCTCGGGTCGCGCTTTCGACACCTCGCACAGTGCGACAGAAGGCAGCAGAAGAAGCAGGGCAAACCATACGCACGCGCAGTACGCGAATCTACTCGACAGTAAGCGCGGGCGCGGCAGATTCATCGCACGATTTTCCTCTTCAGTGATGCAAAGGGTTCGGATACGTATGTCAACCGCTCATCATGCTCCATGAGTCGAGCGGGCTCTGTGTCATGGAGCACAGTCAGTGTTAGCACTTCGATTCGTGTGCCGGATACGCGATCGCACGCGATTCAAAGATCTGCAATCGAACGGCGTGTACCGCTTATCCAATCCGCAAGTGGATGTACGGTACGGTATGCTCAACTACGCTCGACCGTGCCCACCGCGCGACCGCTGCCGTTAAGGCCTCTTCAGGACTTTTAAGGCGCGGCTAAGGACTTCGATGTTGCGCGTCGATATCGTGTAGGGCGATCCTGAATCCATTCCATTCGCTGGAGGTAGCTGTGTCCGTGTCCCGTCAAACAAAAGCACACACGTTTCCGCCCAACTTCGGTATTCAGGACGTTCCGACCAACGGAACGATCCTGCATGTCCGGACTGGCGGCGAAGGGCCGGCAGTCGTGCTGCTGCACGGCTATGCGGAGACCGGCGATATGTGGGCGCCGATGGCCGCCGACCTTGCCGAAGACCATCAGGTGATCGTCCCGGACCTAAGAGGCCTGGGCCTGTCCGCCAAACCCGCCGGCGGCTTCGACAAGAAGACTCAGGCCGGCGATATCGCGGGCATTCTCGACGCCCTCCATGCCGGAACAATCGACCTTGTCGCACATGACATCGGCAATATGGTCGCTTTCCAGTTTGCCGTGCAGTATCCCGAGCGGATCCGTCGCCTCGTGATGATCGACGCACCGGTTCCAGGCTTGGGTCCGTGGGAGGAGATCCTGAAGAGCCCGATGTTGTGGCATTTCCGCTTTGGCGGCCCTGATATGGAAAGGCTGGTCGCGGGTCGCGAGCGCATCTATCTCGATCGCTTCTGGAATGAATTCTCCGCGCAACCGGACCGGTTCGACGAAGCGGCGCGCGCGCACTACGCGCAACTGTATGCGCTGCCAGGCGCGATGCATTCCGGGTTCGCGCAATTTGCCGCGTTCGACCAGGACGCCGATGACAATCGCGCATGGCTCGCCACCGGTGCGCGGCTGCGCATGCCGGTGCTGGCAGTGGGCGGCGAGAAGTCGTTCGGCACGACGATGGCAGCGGTGATGCGGGCCGCCGCGACCGATGTGCACGAAAGCGTATTGCCCGACTCCGGGCATTGGGTGATGGAGGAAAATCCGCAGGCGACCATCGAGTTGGTTCGCGGTTTTCTGAAGGACGCGGTTTAGTCGAGCCCCGCCGTGTGGCGCGTGAGCGAACACACGGCGTTGTCGTCAGTTCAACAAAGAATGGGTTGAGGCTGTTTCGCGTCCCCGCTCACACGACGCTTTTATCTGCCCGACATCGTCTGGTACCCGTTCGCGGGACGAAAAAAGACGTCGTCGATCTCCGCTTCATCGATGGGCTCGGAAATAAAAAAGCCCTGACCTTCGATGTCGGGCAGTGTTTTCGCCCACGCGAACTGTTCCGACGTTTCGAGCCCGGTCAGAACGATCCGCTTTCCGTGGTTTTGCGCGAGACGCACGAGCGTCTCCACCATTCGTCTCGATTCCTCATTGACCGTTACCTGACGAATCAACGAGCGATCGAACTTCACGATATTGACCGGTAACTGCTGAAGCAGCGTCAGCGAGTTGAAGCCGGCGCCGACGTCGTCCAGTGCGACGTGCACCCCGACCGCCTGCACGGCCTGAATCACATCGACCAGCCAGTCGAGCTGATCAGGATGCACGACGCCGGTCAGTTCGATTTCGAATGCGCCCGGGTCGACGCCAAGCGATGCGAACAGCGCGTTGAGCCGGCCGGGTAGATCTTTACGGCCGAGTTCCAGCGCCGACAGATTGATTGCGAGAGACAGATCTCCACGGCCGGCCAGCTTCCATCGCACAAGGGTGTTTGCCGCTCGGGCAATCAGCAGATCGGTAAACCTTCCCGCAAGGGCGGAATCTTCGACGACGCTAAGGAAGTAAGCTGGCTCGAGCACGCCGCCTTCCGGATGCCGCCACCGGATCAGGGACTCGAAGCCCGACAGTCGGTTTTCCTGCAGCCTTAGCTTCGGCTGAAGGACGAAAAAAAACTCGTCCTGACCGAGGCCGCGTTCGGCGTCGCTGATCAGAGTGGACGTGTTTTGTAATGGTGAAGTGTGTCGCATTGGCGTTCCGCTTCCTCTGATGCAGTTAGTGTGCGCGGCGAACCGTACGTTGTGGCCAGAGAGCGGACGCGTGATGCCAGAGGCGGCGCAGGTTTCTTATATGACTGTTTGCGGCGTCCCGTTCTATATAGAAGGTTGCTGCCTGCAAGTCAAGAGAGTTAATTCGTGAAACTATTCTCGTCATTCAGCGCGCGGCGATTATCCTGGAGCACTATTTTTATCGTGTTCCAAAGTCGATTTATGTGAAAAAGCATTCGTTCGTGCTTTTGAATTTCCCACGACCGCAAACTCTCGCTGTTGCGGTAGCGATGTGAAAAAACCAAAAGCCGGCCAATTCGAATTGAGTGAAAAAAGTTCACATTCGTCGCGCAGAGTACGGCTGGTTTTGCGCATTTTACACGTAAAAGGGCTGAAAAAAACCCGCGCACCCCGGCGAAACGATGCTTCTGGTGCCACTCACACCGTTTCGTGACAATTGTTGACATTTGGATGCTGTTTGATTCCGGTATGGTACGTGCAATGGTCTGACGAATCCGCGCCGGGTCACGAGGTTGTCATACGGTAGAGCCGTCACAATGGACTGCAAAGCAACGGAGGATAGCGTGGCCAGGGAACAGACGCCCGCCCGGGAAATGAACACGCAGCGTGACGGATAATTAAGCTATGGGACGAAGTCTATTCCATATCAAAAGTGAAAGGCAATTATAATATTTAAGAATAAATGGCAATTGATCGAATAAGGCAGGGAATAGGTAACATATGGGAAAAGGCTTCATATTTTCGCGGCGATTTTTCACGTGAGCGATCGGGTACCGGCATACCGCCATTGACGCGAAAATATCCGGATCTGGCATTGGATTGCATCTGGCTGACTGCGGCACTGACGGTGTTGTGCGCGTGCATCATCGCGACTCCACTTCTGCATCGTGCGGACCTGCTGTTCCTGGACAGCGTGTCGGGTTCAGCGATGCCGGCTCAGCCCGCGAGCTTCGCGTACCAGTTGCTGTTCAGCGTCGGCGTGGTGCCGTTGATCTGTCTGTTGCTCTATCTTCTCGGCCCTCGTGCGGGCCTTCTCGCATCGGTCGTGATGTCGGGAGCGATCGCGGTCGCGTCGATCGCGATGTTGAGATACGGGCAACTATTCGTATCGCCGTGCGCGGGCATTTTCGCTTGCATGATGGCCTATCCGCTTTGGTCGTGGCGACGTCAGGAAGCCTTACTGACTTTCCTGTCGATCGAAGTGATGAAGGGGGCGACGGAGCCGTCTCTACCGGATGAACCTGGACCTGCGAAGTTCTTGTGCGATCCGATCCAGACCCGGCTGACGGCCGCAGCGTCTCTGTTCGACCGGGTACGCCGCCATCGCGAATTTATTTCCGAATGGGTCGACAGCTTGCCCGCGGCCACGCTGGTTACGACGCCTGCAGGAGAAGTCATTCTCGCGAACGAGCGCGTCAATGCGTTGTGTCAAAGTTCCGGGCTTCCGCGCATTGAACATCTGTCGCCGGCGGGTCGACCCGTATCGGACGTGCTCTTCGAAATCACCGCATCGCATCGGGCCATCGAGTTTGCGTCGCAGGCCATGGCGTTGTTTGCGCTGTGGTCCGGCGACGAGGACCCGCCTGCTTATAGCGACTCGATGTTCGCGCAAGGCATCGAGATCGCGAATGCGCGAGGCGGGCGCTCGTTATTGATCAAATGCGCGCAAATCAAGCCGTCCGCGGGTCGCGATGGCGCGTTGATTTTTCATCTGGCTGACGTTTCATCGGTACGCAAGGCGGAACGCCAACGCGATACCGCGCTGCGCTTCCTGTCGCACGATATGCGCTCGCCGCAGGCCGCGATCCTGGCGCTCGTCGAGCAGATGCAGCAGGACCCGCCGCGCTTTACCGCCAGTCAGTTTGCTACGCTGGTGGGTCAATACGCGACCACAGCGCTCAGTCTGGCGGACGATTTCCTGTTTCTGGCACGCGCGGAAAGCTTGCCGCCGAAACTGACCCAGGTGGACCCCGCTCTTGTCCTGGGCGACGCGATCGATGACCTATGGCCGCAGGCGACCGCGAGAGCGACCAGCGTCAACCTCGCTGCGGAACCGGGAAAAAGCACCATCGCCGATGTTCAGCTGTTGCGGCGTGCGTTTGCGAATCTGATCGGTAATGCGATCAAGTTCAGCCCACGATATTCGACGGTCGACGTGCAACTTGCGGAGACGGACCGACACCTGAAGATCTCGGTGATCGATCAAGGCGTTGGCATCACGGATCAGCAAAAGAAAGCGCTCTTTCACGAATTCAGCCAACTCGATGAAAAGTCGTCGCGTTTCGGCCATGGCTTGGGACTGGCCTTCGTCAAAACGGTCGTTGATTCGCTTGGCGGGGAAATGCAGGTGAACTCTGTGCCAGGTCAAGGGACAACATTCATGGTATTCCTGCCTAAGCTAACCGGAACCGGTTGAACCGGCTTCGCTATGTGATCCGGATCGCCGCATGCAAAGCGCATTTATTTGCGCTGACGTGCGATCAAACAGTTCACAAAAGTTCAAACATATTTATAGTTTGTCCTCTAGCATCATTCGTTGTGTCGACACAGCCGATCTCGCAAACGTTTGCGCGATCGGCGAAAGCTTCAACTGTATGTGAGTCGGACATAAAAAGGTCACAATGCTCGGGGGCCACACATGCGTATTCTTGTTGTCGAGGACGATCCGCTCCAGGCGGAAGCGGTATCGAATGCATTGAGTTCACTGAGTCACACGCTCACGATCGTCGACGATGGCGAGCGGGCGGTGCGCTGCCTGCGATCCGAGCCGATCGATGCGGTTGTGCTCGATTGGCATTTACCAAGAATGAGCGGCATTGAAGTGCTGCACTGGATTCGCGCTCGCTCCAATGTGAAATACGGCGTGCTGTTTCTGACGAGCCGCGTTCACGAAGTCGATGTCGTTAGAGCGCTCGATGCGGGCGCGGACGACTACATGGTCAAACCGTTTCGTGCAGAAGAACTGGCCGCGCGCGTGAAGGCGCTGTTGCGCCGTGTCGCGCGAACAGCGATGCATGACGAGCCGATCAGTGTTGGCGACTATGTGCTCGATCCGCTCGAGCGTTGCGTGACGTTGCGAGGCGGCAAGATCGATCTGACGACCAAGGAGTTTCAACTCGTTTCGGCGCTATTCAGTCATCTCGGCAAAATCCTTTCGCGGGATCTGCTGGCGATGACCGCGTGGGGGCGGGAACTGAGTGTCGAGTCGCGCTCGCTTGACACACACATCTATAGAATCCGGCAGAAACTGAAACTGAGCCCGGAGAATGGCTTGCGCCTATCGTCCATTTACACGCTTGGGTACCGGCTGGATCTGGTGAAGTCCGGCGTCGAAAGCGAGCCCTGCATGTAAGCGCGTTCCGCTCAATAAGATTAGACGCGCTGCTATAGCGCTGATCAAGCGTCATATTCCGAACTAAACCCGATACTCATCGATCGGTTGGCGAAAAGCACACGCATGAGCCTGTGCAAGAATGTCGCCTTCCAGTCAGCGGCCACTGGAGCATGGACAAGACACTACTGAAAGGGCTCATGGTTCTCGAAGCGCTTGCCGCGCTAAACGGCGAGCCTTTGACCATTCAGGCGCTGGCAATCCGGCTTGGACTCACTAAAAGTAACGCGCATCGCACGCTACAGACGCTCGCGCATGCGGGCTATGCGGTCCGCGACGAATCCAGCGGCGTTTATCGAAGCACGCTAAAGCTATTCGAACTCGGCACGATGCAGATTTCACGGCTCGATGTGCGGCACCAGGCGACGCCGGTGATGCGCCAGCTCGCCGACCTTACCGAGGAGACCGTGCATCTGTCCGTGCTGGACGGCGATGCGGTGATCTACATCGACAAGATCGATAGTCCGCAACCGGTGCGCGCGTATTCGGTGGTAGGCGGCCGTGCGCCGGCCCATTGCGTCGCCACCGGCAAAGCGCTGCTCGCATTCCAGGCCGCGGATTACCTCGATCGCAAGGTGCGCAATCTGCACGAACACACGCTGGTGACGATCACCGATCGCGCGATATTGCAGGACGAATTGCGCAGGATCGGACGGTGCGGATGTGCGGTCAATCGCGGCGAATGGCGTGACTCGGTGGGCGGGCTTGCCGCGCCGGTTTTCGACGGGCTGGGCGTCGCGGTCGCGGCCATCGGCATATCGGGGCCGCTAGACCGGTTGAGTCCCAAACGCATGAAAGCGCTCATGCCCGAAGTGCTGAAAGCGGGCGCACAGGTTTCGCGTTCGATGGGGTTCAGACGCGCGTACTTCAGTACCGGCTTGTAATGCCGCGCACGTCGCTGAAGCGCGACGATGACAATTCTGCGTTTTCCTCAAGTTTTCCTTCGCGATACCGACAACCTCCGGGTTCGAGTCGAAGCCTTCGCTTCGGTCATTTTCGTGTCCTATAAGATAGGACGTTAACAACGAAATTTGGGTTTACACATTTGTGCGATCACTGCACACCATCGCGCATGCACTGTTTCCGCGCGGCAACGAATTTGTTTCGCTATTGCTGTCGCTCGCAACATTTGGCGTCGGCTTTCTGATGAGATCGATTGGTGCGCTAGTGCTCGGCGGCTATGTCGATCGAAAAGGGCGGCGCAAGGGCTTGCTGCTGAAGCTCGGATTGATGGCGATCGGCTGCTGATGATTACCTGTGTGCCCGGCGATGCGCCGCCGGTTGCGTGAAACCGGTGTATTCGAAGCGCGCAAAACGAAACCTTCCCGGCGACAGATCCTTCAATCGCTGCTTGACCATCGCCGCACGATCGGTGGCGCGGTCATGCAAATGGTCGTCGCGCTGACGGAGATCATGCCTGCGCCTATTCGCAGCACCGGCTTTTCGCTGATCTGGAGCGTCGCGCAGGCGGTATTCGGCGGGTTCACGCCGGGGGATTGCACCGATGATAAATAAGGGTTAACGCTGACATGGGTTTTCAGGCTTCGAGTTGTCACCGTCGCGGCGCGCGATCGTTCATGCGGTTTCCTTGCGAATTGATTTCGATAGAGGCAAAGGTGGACTCAGTGCCGGATTGTTTTGCGGGCCGAGATACTGAAATCCGGACCCGATGCTCATGCAGGCCTGGTTGCCGTGGGCGTTTGCGTCGGAGCGCCTTGATTGGCGTGCATGACGCGTGGCAAGCGATTGCCGGACCCGGCTCGCCCGATCTGCATCGGATCGCTCGCCCTCCATCCACTGACGCTGAGTAACCAGTAAAAACAACTTTGACAAGTTACGTAGGATGACTATGATGCGGGTCAGGCGGTCGACTTCAAGCAAGCGTTTCGTCGAATGAGTGATTCGAGACTTGAGTCGGCGTAGTCAGTCAATTGAACCTGCAATAGGAGCGTGACGTGAAAGCGATTGTTCTAGATGGTTTTGGTGGCCTCGAAGCACTGGTGTACAAGGACATCCCGAAGCCGGAGCCGCAGCAAGGAACTGTCGTTATCAAAATCAAGGCATTCGGCATCAACCACGCTGAGATGCATATGCGTCGCGGCGAGTGGGCCGAATCGGCGCCGGTGAGCGGCATCGAGTGCGTGGGTATCGTCGACTCATGCCCGGGCGGCGAGTTCGCGGTGGGCACGAAGGTGGCGACGATGATGGGCGGCCTCGGCCGCACGATCAACGGCAGCTATGCCGAGTACACGCGTGCGAAGGTGAGCAACGTCGTGTCGATCGAATCGAATCTGCCATGGGCCGAGCTCGCTGCGATTCCGCAATCGTATGCCACCGCGTGGACCGCGCTGTTCCGTAACCTGAAAATTCAACGTGGCCAGACCATTGTGATTCGTGGCGCGTCGTCAGCGTTGGGGCTGGCAGCGGTCAATCTCGCGGTGAACGCGGGTGTGAAGGTGATCGGCACGTCGAGCAGCGAAGCAAGCTTTGCGAAACTGACTGCGCATGGTGTTAGCCGTTGTGAAATCGAGCGACCGGATTTGTCGAAGCATATTGCGCAGCGCAAGGAACTCGATGCCGTGCTGGACCTGGTCGGCAACAGCACGATGCTCGATTCGTTGGACATGGTGCGGCGTGACGGCAAAGTCTGTCTGGCCGGCTGGCTGGGCGGCCTCGCGCCAATCGCGGATTTCAACCCGTTGCTGCAAATGCCGAGCGGTGTGGATCTGACGTTCTTTGGCAGCTTTGTGTTCGGTACGCCGGGCTTCCCGTTTTCGGATGTCCCGCTGCAAGCGATTGCCGCCGATGTCGAGGCCGGTAAGTTTGCGGCGAAACCGTGGCGCGTGTTCCGCTTCGACGAGGTTCCGCAGACGCACCGGATCATGGAAGCCGGCGAAGCGAAAGGCAAGATGGTAGTCGTGCACGACGAGTGAGCGCGGCTAATTTGAGCACGGCCGTTGTAACCGCACCAGCCGCATTTGTCCGATCATCGCTGTAGCAGCAGTGCTATCCTTTGAAAAGCGCCCGCAAAAAATGGGGCCGAACTGCAACCGGCCGCCGCCTGGCGGCCCGGTGTTGCTGCTGAAGCCGGTGCGCTCGCGCCGGCTCATGAGGAGAAGCCCATGCCTGCGCGCTCGATCGCATCGCTTTCTCTGTCGTTTGGTCTCGTGTCGATACCCGTCAAGCTGTACTCGGCAACCGAGAGTGCATCGGACGTCCGCTTTAATCTGCTCGCGCCGGACGGTTCCCGGGTCAGGCAGCAATACATTTCGGAAACGAGCGGCGAGGTGGTCGAACGTAGCGCAATGAAGAAAGGCTACGAGTTCGAAAAGGACCGCTTCGTTGTGTTTGCGCCGGATGAACTGAAGGCGCTCGAAGATAGCGCAAGCCACGTCGTCGAGATCGTCGCGTTTATTCCGGAGAAGTCGGTCGATCCGATTTACTACGACAAGGCCTATTTCATCGCGCCGGACAAACGCGGCGGCAAGCCTTATAGCCTGCTGCAGCAGGCGTTGATCGAAAGTGAACGGGGCGCGCTGGCGAAATGGGCGTCGAAGGGCAAGACGCATATCGTGCTGATTCGGCCTACACCGGATGGCCTGATTTTCCAGCAACTGTTATTTGCCGACGAAGTGCGCTCGCTTGCCGATTTGCATATCGAGCATGTTCCGGTATCGGCTGCGGAACTCAAGCTCGCGCTGCAAATCATCGAGCAAGGCACCGAAGAATCATACGACCCGGCCGCCTACGAAAACGAAGAGAAGAAGCGCATTCTAGCCGCGATCGACCGGAAAATCGAAGGCAAGGAAATCGTGTCGAACGAACCCGTCGAAAGCGAGTCAACTGGCCAGGTGATCGATCTGATGGAGGCGTTGCGCGCGAGTTTGTCGAAGGGCGGTGGCGGCGCACGTCAAAAGCCCACCGCGCGCAAAGCGAAGGAAGAGGCAACGGAAGCAGCCGAGGTGGCCGAGATGCCCGCGCCGCGAACCAGGAAACCTGCACAGCGCGCGGAGAAAGCGCCAGCTGCCGCGCCTGCCAAGGTTCGCGCCCGCAAGTGAAGCATAAGAGCGATCGCCACGACATCTCGGTACGCAAGCTTCAGTCATTGCTCGGCGTGTCGCGCAGCGTGCTCGCCGGTCTGATCGACGCCGGCTTTGTGACGCCGGCGCGCGGGTCGCGTAACGAACTGCGCTTTACGTTTCAGGACGTGGTGTTGCTGCGCACCGCCTTTCAGCTGCAGTCAGCGCGCATCTCGTCGCGCAAGATCCTCGCGGCGCTTGCCCGCTTGCGTGCGCAACTTCCCGACGAGATCCCGCTTTCCGGCATACGCGTGAGCGCGATGGGCAACACGATCATGGTCAGGACCGGTCCGTCGCAGTGGGACGCGAATACCGGGCAGCTTGCATTCGATTTCGAAGTTGCGGATATAAAAGGCGACGTTGTCTTTCTGGATGCGTCGTCGGCAAAAAAGGACGCGCGCAAGCAGGCCGACGACTGGTACGCGCTGGCCGACCAGATGGCGGAAGATGCCGATGCAACCGGCGCCGAGCAGGCCTATCGCAAGGCGCTCGCGATTTCACCAATGCCTTTTTATAGCGCGTATGTAGACCTGGGTGCGCTGCTGTGCGAGAACGATTCGCGCTTTGACGATGCGCTATCCGTGTTTGACGAAGCGCTTGAGCATTTTCCTGAAGACGCGGTTTTGCATTTCAATCGCGCGGTCGCGCTCGAACTGCTTGGCCGGCTGGCCGAAGCCGAACGGAGCTACGCGCGCTGCCTGGAAATCAACCCGCGTTACGCCGACGCGCATCACAATCTCGCGCTGATCAAGGAACAGCTTGGCGACCAGCAAGGCTTGGTCAGGCATATGAGCGCTTATCGCAAGCTAAGCAGCTAAAAATGGATTACCGCCGTTTATAGAATCTTTGCAAAAACCGTGAAACTCTTTTGATGCACCGCAAATACGATCTTCATAGAATCGTCGGGCTATAGGTATCGAAGCGGACCTCATAGGGAACGGCCTACGCTCTCGCGGTTGGACATGGCCTTTTCGTTGAACACGCTTGTCAAGCAAGCCCAGCGTTACCCGGGTTGTGTGTTGTCTATACCCGGCTACGCCCGCCCGGCTTGATTTTCTGTTGGGGATTAAGTGAAAAAGAAGATTATCGGCGCCGCCGCTCTGTTCGCCTTTGCCGCGGCCGCGCACGCTCAAAGCAGCGTCACGCTCTATGGATTGATCGACACTGGTATCGTCTATACGAACAACCAGGGTGGCAGCAGCGCGTGGCAAGTACAAAGCAGCATGCTGTCGAACGAAGTCTGGGGCTTGAAGGGCAGTGAAGACCTCGGCAGCAACCTGCACGCGATCTTCAAGCTCGAAAACGGTTTCAATATCCAGAACGGCAAAACCACTTACGCGAACACGATGTTCGGCCGTCAGGCGTATGTCGGTATTCAGCATGACCAGTTCGGCACGATCACGCTCGGACGCCAGTACGACTCCGTGGTCGACGATCTCGGCCCGATCGCGCTCGCGAACAACGGCGACGGCAACAACCTTGCCGCGCACCCGTTCGATAACGACAACGTCGATGACTCGTTCTATATCAACAACTCTGTCAAGTATGTGAGCCCGACCTATCGCGGCGTGCAGGCAGAAGCGTTGTATGGCTTCAGCAATGCTGCCGGCGGCTTTGCGGACAATCGCGCGTATAGCTTCGGCTTGAC
The DNA here is from genome assembly GCF_004366595.1 of Paraburkholderia rhizosphaerae. GTDB lineage: Bacteria > Pseudomonadota > Gammaproteobacteria > Burkholderiales > Burkholderiaceae > Paraburkholderia > Paraburkholderia rhizosphaerae. The sequence continues at coordinate 133,961 of NZ_SORE01000017.1, read as the reverse complement.
GTACAGCATCGGCCCGATCAATCTGGCGGCGGCCTACCTGCAGCTGAACAACGGTTCGCTAAGCTCGAGCGGCGCGGTGTCGAACAACGACTTCGTCAATTTCCCGGCTGCGCGTCAGCGCGTGATGGGCGTGGGCGGCAACTATACGTTCGGACCGGCTGTCGTGGGCCTGCTGTGGACGCATTCGCTGTTCGACAATACGCAGCCTGGCGCGAACTCGGTGATCCAGCAATCGTTCGACTCGCTGCACTTCGACAACTACGAAGTCAACGTGCACTATGCGGTGACGCCTGCAATTTCTCTCGCCGGCGCATACACGTTCACGCAGGGCGCGTTCAGCGGATCGACCGGCTCGGCCGATCCGAAGTGGCATCAGGTCACGCTGATGGCGGATTATTCGTTCAGCAAGCGCACGGACGTCTACGTTGAAGGCGTCTATCAGCACGCGTATGGCGCCGACGGCACGGCGTTCGAAGGCGCGTTTATCAATGGCCTGGCCCAATCGTCGACCGGCAATCAGGTTGCGGCGACGATCGGTATGCGCACGCGCTTCTGATCGCACTACGCCTGTCTAAAGCTTGTACAGTACGCGCGGCCTATGGGCCGCGCGTACGTTTGCGGGGTCGCTCGCGCGTCACCCGGTCGCGTATTATGCTTGCGCGGACAACTTGTCCTGCGTGCGCGTCTCGAAGTCGGTCGCGTCGTGACGTTCGAGCAACTGGCTGGACGGCTCGCCCGAAGTCCGGTTCACCATACGCCCGCGCTGCACGGCCGGACGCTTGTCGATCGCCTCGGCCCAGCGCTGCACGTGCCGATAGTCCTGCACCGAGAGAAATTCGGCCGAATCGTAGAGCCTGCCTTTGACGAGGCCGCCGTACCACGGCCAGATCGCGATATCGGCGATCGTGTATTCGTCTCCCGCGACGAACTCATGCTTTGCAAGCTGCTTGTCGAGCACGTCGAGTTGACGCTTCACTTCCATCGCGAAACGGTCGATCGGATACTCCATCTTCGATGGCGCGTACGCGTAGAAATGCCCGAAGCCGCCGCCAAGGTACGGCGCGCTGCCCATCTGCCAGAACAGCCACGACAGACACTCAGCGCGCCTGGCCGTTTCCGTCGGCAGAAACTCGCCGAACTTCTCGGCCAGATATAGCAGAATCGCGCCGGATTCAAATACGCGGACCGGCGCCGCGCCACTACGATCCACCAACGCGGGAATCTTCGAATTCGGGTTGACGTCGACAAAGCCGCTACCGAACTGTTCGCCATCGCCAATCCGGATGAGCCATGCATCGTATTCGGCGCCGCGATGGCCGCGTGCGAGCAGTTCTTCCAGCATCACGGTGACTTTTACGCCGTTTGGCGTGCCCTGCGAGTAAAGCTGTAACGGATGACGCCCGACCGGCAGCGGCTTGTCATGCGTGGGACCCGACACAGGCCGGTTGATGCTGGCGAACTGGCCGCCGTTGCTTTTGTTCCATGCCCAGACCTTAGGCGGTTGATATCCGGATGATTGAGTCATTGCTTTAAGTCTCCTTACTTTGTGCATTGCACGTCGTTCAAGCTTAGCAAATCGCCACATAACGTGCTGAAAGCTCATGGCGTATCAAAACGCATGGTGCGCCAATTCGCGCCGCTCCCAACCCCGCGAAAAGATTGAACGCATAATCTATTTGGCCCGTCCCTATTCGATCAAGCCGGGACGAACCGGGTTTTGTCGTCCGCAGCTAACCACCGGTTTGCCGATTGTTCGCGACCGTCGGTAAGTGAATTCACGCACATTGGGTATATCCGGGTCGCTCGTTACGCTAATCTCCGGGGCACAACAGAAGGACGGCTCCCTCCATACCTCTGGCCTTTTGTTGTTGTCGCGCACGGGCCTCGCCCGTGCGTTTTTTCGTGTGGCGTGATGCGATGACCTTGCGTTGCACGTTGCGGCCAGTTTTTGGTCGGTTCCGTCCGATTCGGGCTATCCTGTCGATTGTTGTCTAAAGTCGAACGCTCACCTTCGCGCCGTTGCGGCGTACCCTTTACATCGATGGCGTCGACAAATCCCTGCAGGAGCTGTCATGCTTGCCCTCGAAGTTGTTTCGTCGCCGGTTGCCGATGTCGACCGTGCGCTTGCCTTCTATAAGGAGAAGGTCGGTTTCAGCCTTGACGTCGACTACCATCCGGCTCTGGCATTCCGGGTCGTCCAGGTGATGCCGCCGGGTTCGTCGTGTTCGGTGCAAGTGGTAGCCGCCGATTCTCCGGCGCGCGCGCGCAACCTGTATCTCGTGACGACCGACCTCGAGGCCGAGCGGACCGCGCTGATCGACCGCGGTGTCGCGGACGGCGCGTGCCGGAACAAGCATCCGGCCGATACATGGGCCGGCGGATGGAGCGCGGGCGTGGATCCGGAGCGTCGCGACCATGCGAGCTTCGGGGACTTCGAGGACCTCGACGGCAACATCTGGACGCTCCATGAGCGCGGCTACCGCGCACACTGATATGGACGAGGACCTCCACGCGTTTAATCAGCTTCGCCCGCGCTTACAGAAACTGGCGTACCGGATGCTCGGATCCGTGGCCGAAGCCGAGGACATCGTGCAGGATGTGTGGCTGCGCTGGCACACGGCGGCTCACGACGGCATCGATAACGCGGAAGCGTGGCTCGTTTCCGTGACGACGAGGATGTCGATTGACCGGCTGCGCGCGGCGAAAATCCAACGCGAGCACTACGCGGGCATCTGGCTGCCCGAACCGCTATTGACCGAGTCGCCGGCCACGCCGGAAGAGGTGACCGAGCGGGCGGACGACGTGTCCGTCGCGTTCATGTTGCTGCTCGAACGGCTGACGCCGGAGGCGCGCGCGGCATTCCTGCTGCGCGAAGTCTTCGATATGGACTATGACGAAGTCGCCGAGGCGGTTGGCAAAACCGAAGCGGCGTGCCGTCAGCTCGTGAGCCGTGCGAAAACGCAACTGCGCGATGAGCGGCAGCGTTTCGAGGTATCGCGCGACACACACCGGCGCTTGCTACAGAGCTTCACGCAGGCGGTGGAGGGCGGCGACTTCGCGACAATCAACGCGCTGCTCGCCGAAGACGCGATGCTACTAGGCGATGGCGGCGGCAAAGTGACCAGCTTTCCGGAGCCGATGGTGGGCGGCAAGCGCATTGCCCAACTGTTCTACGCTTCGTCGCTGCGCTACAAAAGCGGTGTTCGTTTCCAGCTTGTCGAACTCAATGGCGAGTGGGCGCTGTTGCGCTACCTGGGCGGCGAGCTGGAGTCGGCACAATCGTTCGAAACGGACGGCAATCGCATTGTCCGTATCTTCGTGCAACGCAATCCCGACAAGCTCGGGCTGATAGCCGCGACATATAGCGCGCCCACCGAACGCTGAATCTTCCCGCCGCGGCAACGCGGCCACGCGCCAACACCCGGCGCAACCCACAGACGCGCGATGGACGTGGATTGGTGCCTTACAGGCAACGCTGTGAGTCCATTCGCCCATCTACCGTCGGGCGTGACGCACGCCTAACATGATCTCGTGCGGACCGTTACCCGGACACCCGCCGCCGCGCAATAACACCCACCGAGCCCGACGACGCCCAACGGCGCCAGGAGAGATCATGACTCAGCGCATCAATTACATTCAACAATCGCCCGAGCTATTCAGGAAGTTCATGGCCTTCGGCAATCAGATAAAGGATTGCGGAATCGAAGAGTCGATTCTCGACCTCGTTTCAATCCGCGCGTCGCAGATGAATGGCTGCGCGTTTTGCGTCGATATGCACGTGAAGGAAGCGCGTATTCACGGCGAGCGCGAACTGCGTGTTCACCATGTCGCGATCTGGCGCGAGTCGACGCTCTTCGCGCCGCGCGAACGCGCGGCGTTGGCCTGGACTGAGGTGCTGACCCATCTGCCCGAGCACGGCGTACCCGACGACCTCTACGAGCGCGTGCGCGGCCAGTTTTCGGAAAAGGAACTGTCCGATTTGACCTATGCTGTGATGGCGATCAACGGTTGGAACCGTGCCAACGTCGCGTTCCAGACGGTGCCCGGTTCCGCTGACAAGGTATTTGGCCTCGACAAGGCTAATCTCGCCTGAAGGCCCGACGCATTGCTGTTTTCTGGGTTCAATGTCGGCCCGCTTCGCGGGCCGCGTCCTTTGGGAGAACGCATCATGTTTCGCTCGAAAGTCACCGCTCTCGTCATGGCCGTTGCAATGCTCGCAGCGGCGTCATTGATCGGACAAGCGCACGCCGCCGCGCCTGAAGCGATCGTCACGCCCGTGATGACACAGCTGCTTCCGGACTACCCGGGCAAGGAAGCGGAGATGATTACCGTCGTGTACCCGCCCGGCTCGGTCGACCCTGTGCATCGGCACAATGCGCACGCGTTTGTCTATGTGCTCGAAGGGACAATCGTGATGCAGCTGAAGGGCGGCAAGGAGGTCACGCTGACGCCAGGCCAAAGCTTTTACGAAGGCCCGAACGATGTCCATACTGTGGGACGCAATGCGAGCCAGACCAAACCGGCGAAGTTTCTCGTGCTGCTGCTGAAGGATAAAGGCGCACCGATTCTCGTGCCTGAAAAATAAGCCAGGCGTGCGCCGCCGGCATTCACCAGAAAAAAAGCGGCGGCCGGTGTCACAAACGGGAGCGCTCAAACGTCTAGGTGGGTGTGGACACAACTACTTTGCGCTTCCATGTCAGACATCGCATCCCGACGATCCGTTAGCGGCGCCGACGATCCTTTCGCGACCAGCTTTGCAACCAGCTACGCGGGCGTCGTCTCATTCCTGGCTGTTGCCGATGAAGGAAGTTTTGCCAGAGCGGGCGACCGCCTCGGCATCGGCCGGTCATCGGTCAGCCGCAACGTACAGAAGCTCGAGGCTCAACTCGATACGCGTCTGTTCCTTCGCACGACGAGAAGCACGTCGCTGACGCGCGAAGGCGAACGCTTCTACGAGTACTGCCGGCCGGGTGTGGAGCGCATCGTGCAGGCGCTCGAAGAGATGCGCGAGCTGCGCAACGGTCCGCCGCGCGGCCAGTTGCGTATCTGCTCGACGCCCGGCTTCGGCCGCAAGATCGTTGCGCCGCTGCTGCGGGGCTTTCACGCTAAATATCCGGATATCAAACTGGAACTGGTGCTCAACGATCGTCCGATGGATTTCACCGCGGATCGCATCGACGTGTCGTTTCGCGACGGGCGACTCGAAGATAGCGAAATCATCGCGCGCCAGCTGATACCGATGCAATTGCTCGTGTGCGCGTCGCGTGACTATGCGCGCACATACGGCTTGCCATCCGATATCGACGAACTGGCCGAGCACCGCTGCATCAACTTCAGAACGGCGTCGGGCCGCGTCAGGGAGTGGGATTTCAAGGTTGGCGGTCTCCCATACCGGCGTTTGCCGGTGGCACGGCACACGTTCAACGACCCGGACCTGATCGTTCAATCGGTGCTCGACGGGCATGGCATCGCGCAGCTGCCCGCTTATCTGGTGTGCGATCTGCTGGGTGATGGGCCGCTCGTCAGTTGTCTGTCGCAGTACGCGCCGGATGACGGCGGCCACTATATCTGCTATCTGAGCCGCAAGCACTTGCCCGCGCGAATCCGCGTGTTCGTCGACTACATGATCGAACAGACGAGAAGGCTCGACCTCGACTGTCTGACGAAAATATCCGCCGCTATCGACGAATGGTCGGCAATGCGCGCCGCAGTCGCGCTCTGATTGATGCCGTCGATGCAACACGATGCATCACACCGCGGCGCTACTGTTTAGTTGCGCGCGCACGTACGATGGCTATGTACGGACGCCCACGCGTGACGAAGCTGGCGCGGCATCGCATGAGCAATATTGTCGCGCTTGTACTACCGGATCGGGCGGGCGAGCCGTAGCGTTTGCCGCGTGGATTCCGAAGGACGTTGATTATGAATGTCACCGATAGCTGGTCGCAGATTGTCAAAGGGTTGCGCGGACATCCTTCAGACATCGCGCGCACGATGCGCCGGGCAAATTACGCACCGTGCGATCTAGACGATGGCCTGCCACCCGCAATGGCCAATGTTTCGTCGATCCGCCGTATCGAACGGCAAACCGGATCGACCATACTCGTTTCGTGGAGCGATCCAACGCTTGGCCGCTATCAGGACCAGGCGTGGCGAGCGGGTTTTGCACGCAAGCCCGGTGTGTGCGGGTTGACCGGCATGCCGGTGAGGCGTGGCGACGCGGTGTACCGGCCGGTCGTGCGTGGCGGTGTGCGGCCGCTGAACGCGCTCGATATGATTCTCGCGGAGACGTTACCGCTCGCTTGCACGCAAATGTCCGGCGATCCGTTCGTATAGCGATGCTTTGACCGCGGCAGTCCCCGACCGCTCAGTTCACAAACGTTGACAGATGCGCGATGGAAATAGCGTGATGATCATCACGCTGTGTCGCGTGTCATTACATCGCGCGGACCTGTTCATCTGTCGCGTTCTGGGACTACGTTGAAGCGGGCGCAAAGGTAGCGATTCTTGCGATTCGACGCGCAGGCTGCGGTGGCATAAGTCTGCTACCGCGCCACCGCCCACTTCACCTCGACCACGCCCGCAGCTGCCGAGGACTCAAGAAGCGGCGGCACGTGCCCGGACTCCGGCGACGCATGCCAGCGTACTTCGAAGCGCTCCTCGATCCGTCCGGCGGCCGTCTCCGACGAACCCGCGACCAGCGTGAGCCGGCAACCTTGCTGGACCAGTGAGTCGATCAGCGCACGTCTGGAAAATTGATCGGGGTCGTAGATCAACGTCAGTTCGGCCTGATTTTCCCGTGGTATCCGTGTTTCCAGCACCTTGAGGCACCACAACACGAATATGCCGAGCCCGAGCCCGACGGTTCCCAACCCAAGCTGACCGCCGCCAAAACACAGACCGACCACCGTGACGAACCATAGCGTCGCAGCGGTGGTCACGCCTTTGACCAAGCCGTCCTTGCGCAGAATCGCACCCGCACCGATAAACCCGACGCCCGAAAGAATGCCCAGCGGAAGACGCATCAGGTCGAGTGTGACGAACGACCCCGAGTCCTTTCCCACTTGCGGCAACAGCACGTTCACCTGAAGCATCGCGAGGCAAGCGGCGAGGCATACCAGCATCGTCGTGCGCAGACCCGCGACTTTTCCGGACTCGCCGCGATTGAAGCCGATCAGAAACCCGGCGACGACAGCGAGCGCGAGCCGTATCCACACATCTCGCCACTCAAGCGTTAGCGGCATCACCGACATATCGCAACTCCCACCAGCGCCCGCGCGATCATTCCACCCAGGCCGCGTGCACACCAGGCACCGCCAGGCACCACCAGCTGCTAAACCGGATGATCCCCATGCTCGCTAAGCTCCGGCTCGAAGAAAATCCATTTTGCAGCGGGAAAAGCCGCACGCAATGCGAGTTCGATCTCGTCGATCGCGCGCACCAGTTGCTCTTCGCCGCCGCGCGGCTCCAGTTCCGCCTGTACGGCGACCAGCAGATCGTCGGCCCAGCGAAGCACCACGAGACTCACGATGCGCCGTACCTCGGGTCGCGCGGCCAGCCATTTTTCCATCGCGGCGCGCACGCTTCGATGCGCGGACTCGCCGACGATCAACGATTTGATCTCCCGCAACGAAAGAAGCGCGGTGCCCATCAGCACGAGACCGACGCCGATACCGCCGAGCGCGTCGAATACCGGGTTGCCGGTCCACACCGCGATGGCAACTGCGATCAACGACACGAGCACGCCCGCCAGCGCGGCGATGTCTTCGCCGATCACCAGCAGCAGTTCGGGTTTGCCGGTCTCGCGGAACCATCGCCACAGTCCGCGGCTGCGCAGTTCGTGGCCAACGGTGCGGACCGATGCCCTTAATGCGGCGCCTTCGATGACGATCGATGCGCCCAGCACGGCCACCACGACCAGCGGATGATCGAGCGGGGTGATATGCGTGAGTCGGTAGATGCCGACTGCCGCCGATGCAAGGCCGCCGACGATAAAAATCTGTAGCGCGACGACCATTGCATAGAAGTACGATTCCCGGCCAAAGCCGAGCGGATGCTGTTCGTCCGCGCGTTCGCTTGCCGCGCGGCGGCCAACCAGCATAAAGAACTGGTTCATGCAGTCGGCGCTCGAATGGATCGCTTCGGCGAGCGCGGCGCCGGACGCTGTATAGGCCGCCGCCGCGAATTTGCAGAGCGCGACGGCGACGTTCGATGCGAGCGCATAGTAGACCGCACGCGGAACGGTCGTGCTCATCTGGCCGTTCCGCGCGGGTCTTGCATCGCCCCGGTGCGGGGGGCGCGGATCGATTCCACGCGCGCGCACCGTCGCGTTGCTGCTTTCCGCTTAAAGGCCCTGGACATCTCTCCCTTGCTCGAAACTGCCGCGGGTCCCGGCGGACATCTCGGCCCAGTAAGGCTGGCGATTGTAGTATTGATGCAACTGCGTGCCCCACGACGCATCGGCCATCGACGGCCAGTGGTCCTTGTCGAAGCCCGGGTCGTCCTTGATGCGCTGCGCGGTAATGTCGACGCGGAAGCATTTCTCAGCTGTGTCGAGCGTCAACGCGCTCCACGGGATCGCGTGCAACGTTGTTCCCATGCCCAGAAAACCGCCTTCCGACAGGACTGCATAGGCGATGCGGCCACTGCGCACATCGAGCATGATGTCGGACACCTTGCCGACATGCTCGCCGTCTGCCGTGATGACCTTATCGCCGTCCAACGTTGCTGCGGCCATGATCTCGGGGCCCGGCCCTTCACCGACTCCACCGCCGACGATCTGTGCACCCGATCCGGATGCGCCTTTCGGGTCAAGCGTGCTCATAATGTGTCCTCCCAAGGAAAGGTGTGAGCGCTAGTGCATGTGCAAACGGTATGCCTAGGGCACCTGCTGCGGCACGACTAACGCATCGTCGGCAGCCGTGCGCGCGGTGCCGGCGAGTGCGGCGAAATAGCGGGCCGTTTTGCGCAGACCGTCGTCAAGCGGCGTGCACGGCGTCCAGCCAGTAAGACGCGTAGCCAGTGAAATATCCGGCTGGCGCCGCCACGGATCGTCAACCGGCAGCGGGCGAAACGCGATAGCCGACGACGACCCGGTCACGCCGATCGTGCGCTGCGCGATTTCCAGCATCGATATCTCATGCGGATTGCCCAGATTGACCGGACTACCCGGGTCGGCCGGCAGCGTCATCAGCCGCACGAAAGCATCGATCATGTCGTCGACGAAGCAGAACGAGCGTGTCTGCGAACCGTCTCCATAAACGGTTAGCGGCTGGCCGGTCAACGCCTGCATCATGAAGTTCGATACGACGCGGCCGTCGGCCGGATGCATACGCGGTCCGTAGGTATTGAAGATCCGCGCGATCCGGGTATCGATGCCGTGCTGCCGGCGGTAGTCCGCGAACAGCGTTTCGGCGCAGCGTTTTCCCTCGTCGTAGCACGAGCGCGGGCCAACTGGATTCACGTGGCCCCAGTAGTTTTCCGTTTGCGGATGAATACGCGGGTCGCCATACACTTCGCTCGTCGATGCCTGAAATATCTTCGCCTTAACGCGCTTCGCGAGTCCGAGCATATTGATCGCACCATGTACGCTGGTCTTCGTCGTTTGCACCGGATCGTGCTGATAGTGGACCGGCGACGCGGGGCACGCGAGGTTGTAGATTTCATCGACCTCGACGTAAAGCGGGAAGGTCACGTCGTGCCGCATCAATTCGAAATTCGCACAGTCGAGCAGATGTGCAATATTGTCCTTGGCGCCAGTGTAAAAGTTATCCATGCACAGCACATCGTGCCCTTGCATCACGAGGCGCTCACATAAATGGGAGCCGAGAAAACCCGCTCCGCCGGTGACCAGGATGCGTTTGCGCGACAGTTCCTTCATGTCCTTGCTCCTGAATGAAGTCGGATAACGGGCGCGCGGCACTAGCCGGTGACCGTCGACAGCGCGTCGCACCAGTCGCGCACGAAACGGTCGATATGAAAGCGCTCGATTGCGGTGCGCCGCGCGGCGTCGCCGAGTGCCCGCGCATGCTGCGGATCGCGCAGCAGATCGTTCATCGCTTCGAGCAGCAACTGGCGGTCGGTGTGCACATAGCCGTTTTCACCGTTCCGGATTACGGTGGCCAGTTCAGTGGTTGCGAAGCCGACGATCGGCATGCCGATCATCATCGCTTCGACGATCGCAAGGCCGAGACTCGTCCAGCGGATCGGATTGAAAAAGAAGCGGTAGCGCGCAATAAATGCGGCCAGTTCAAGGTTCGGAATCTCGCCGATGCCACCGCTGCGCGCCGCATCCATGCCGACCAGGTCGAGCGGCGTCTGCGCGCGCAGCGCGCCGAACAGGTCCGCGCCGAGCCGTCGCCCGCGCTGCGCGAGATGATTGACGACGACGATCCCCCGTCCGAGTTCACCGCTGTATCGCACGCCGTCCGGCACCCGCACGCCGTGTTCGATCACCTGGGTCGGCGTGGCGCCGCAGTCCCACATCAGCCGGTTGAAATGCGTGACGTGCACGAGCAGCGCGGCCGGATCGTCGACCCAATGCTTCTGTTCGTACGGATTTTCAAGGGGTGGATCGTGTTCGACATAGATGCACGGCAAACGCCGCTGCCGTTCGGACAGGACCTGCTTGCGGTCGTATTCCCATTGCACGCGATGCTGATAAAGCACGGCATCGAAGTCGGTTGACGCGACGTCGCCGATGGGCACCTCGTGTACGTTTTTGCCCCACGGCAGCGTTCCAGAGCGGCCCGCGTAGCCTGGCGGGCTGCCGGGCTTCGTGACCAGATAAAAATCGTGCGGCGCCTGCGTCAGGTAGTACAGATAGTTGCCATGTATGTGCCATGTCAGCACGCGCAGGCGGCGCCGGTTCGTCAGGTTATTCGGCATGTTGATGGGCCTCCTGGCATGTGTCGGGCGACGCGCACGACGTGCCCGCGTCTTCTTTCGGAAACCGGCGGGCAAGCTGTGCGCGCGCCACATCGATGACGCTCGCGACGCTGACGTTCAACGCGCATTCATGGCCATACGGGCAGACGCGGAACGCGCACGGCCGGCACGACGGATAATCGGCGAGCACCTGATGCCGTTCGCGATCGAGCGGTGCCCAGCGGCGCGTGTCGCTGCCGGACGCGATCACGACGCTCGGGGTGCGCATCGCCGCGGCGATATGCGAAATGCCGGTGTCGTTGCATACGACGACGCGCGCATTGCGCACCAGCGCGGCTAGCGAGCCAAGCGACGTCGCGCCCGCCAGATGCACCGCCGGCGACACCATGGCGCCGAGCACGCTCGCGCTCAGCTGCGTTTCGGCTGCGGTGCCGGTGACCGCGATCTGCCAGCCGTCGGCCGACAGCGCGTCGGCCACTTCGGCGAAGCGTTCGGCGGGCCAGCGGCGCGACGGCAATTGCGCACCGGGATGCAGGATCACGACGCGCGCGGCTTCAATGCCGTGCGACGCAACGAGCGTCATGTAGTCGGCGAGATCGCGCGGCGTCAGATCGAACCACAGTGCGTCGCGTTCGCGGCCGTGCGCGGGCGCGCCGAGCGCATCGGTGAGCGCGAGATAGCGATGCGGCTCCGGCAGCGTGTCGGGCCACCCGATAAAGCAACCGCTACGCGCTTCACCCGGCTGCACGAAGCCGGCCGACGCGCGCGCGCCGAATTGTTCGACGATGTCGTTTGCGACGCCGCCGCTGCCGTGCAACTGTATCGCCAGATCGAAGCGGCGCGCTTGCATCTGCGCGACGAAGCTGGGTAAGGCGGTGTCGTCTTCGCGCTGTTCCGGAAAACCGGTCGCGCCGGGGAAAACGATCAGTTCGTCGAGCAGTCCGGCGTAACGTTCGACGAAGCTTTGCGCCCAGGGCAAGCCAACCAGCGCGATATGCGCGCGAGGGGCCGCGCGGCGCAACGCCCGCAACGCGGGCACGCTGCACAGCATGTCGCCGAGTTGCAACGCGCGAAATACGACGATGCGCCGCGGCGCCAGCGATCCGATCAACTTGCTCACAGGAACACCACCCCAAAACGTAGCGCGCCATACAGACGCCAGTAGACGGACAGAAACGGAATTAGCATCGACGTCCACACCATCTCCGCCAGATGGCGCCAGTGGCGACGCGTACCACGTAGCCGCTGCGCACAAAATTGCGCGGTGAGCAGCGCCCACAGCGCCGCGGCAACGACGCCCGGCGTGCCTTTGCCGGCCAGCCATGCAACGCACGCGAATACGGCGCAGGCGACCGTCGCGTAGTAGCGCAATGGCGGGCGCGCACCGATACGCTGCCGAAACAGCGCTGGATGCTTGCGAAACAGCAGCGCGTCGAAGCGGCTTTTTTTCTGCTGCTGCAGGCTGACGCCCCAGCGCGCGGGCCGCACCGGATGAATCACGACTGCATCGTCGGCGCGCACGATCCGGCGACCTGCCGCGAGCAGCGTGAACTGCAAGTCGGAGTCCTCGCGCCATGCGGCGGTAAAGCGCTCGTCGAAACCGCCTGCCGCCGCGAGCGCCGCGCGGCGCACGAACACATTCGCGGTCGCGAATTCCGCGCGGGCGAGCCCGCTCGCGTCGCGTTCGTAGTCGGTCGGGAGGTCGGGCAATGGCATCTCGATGCGGCCGCTCACTGCGTCAGCGTCGTGCGCGGCGGCAGCGGCGATCCCGGCACGCAGCCAGTGCGGCGACGGAATCGTATCGTCGTCGGTAAACGCGATCAGCGGTGCGCGTGCGATACGCCAGCCTACATTGCGAGCGGCCGCGGGCCCTTGCGTTGCGGTGACCGGCATATATCGCACGACGCCGCCGCGTGCCAACTGCGCGGCTGCGAAGCGGTCGACGAGCGTGCGCGTCGCGTCGTCCGGACCGTCGTCGCAGACGATGATTTCATAGCGCGCGCAGTCGAGATGCTGTGCCGCTAACGCGTGCAAACATGTTTCGAGCAGCGCGGGGCGCCGCCACGTCGGCACGACGACCGACACGTCGACGCTCGTCGATGCCGCGATGCGTGCGTCCTGGGCGACCGCGTCATCGGACGCAGCCGCGTGCGCTGCCGTTGAGGCTGCGACGGCGCTGGCAGAAAGCGGATGCGCGACGTTCATGATCTGGCCACGGTCGCGCCGGCGCCGTCCTTCTCGACAATGAACGGCCCGATCGCAAGCGCATCGAGCGGCGACGTCCAGAACGACTCAATCGCATCGCGTGGCGAGTTCACCATCGGTTCGCCGCGCGTATTGAACGACGTATTGACCAGCACGGGAACGCCGGTGCGCCGGTAAAACGCGTCGACGAGGTCATAGTAGAGCGGATGCTGCGCGCGATTGATCGTCTGTATGCGCGCGGTGCCGTCGACATGGCGCACCGCGGGAATCCGCGCGGCTTTCTCTTCGCGCACATCGAAGATAAACAGCATGAACGGCGCGCGCTGCCCGCCGACGAACCAGTCGGCCGCATGTTCTTCCAGTACCACCGGCGCAACCGGCCGGAAGTCTTCACGGTCCTTGATGTCGTTCAAGCGGGCCTGCATCGAAGCTTCGATCGGCGACGCAAGGATCGAGCGCGAACCGAGCGCGCGAGGACCGAACTCGGTACGCCCCTGATACCAGCCGATCACTTTGCCGTCGACCAGCATCTGGGCTCCTTCATCGGCGATATCCGTCGCGCGCCGATAGGGAATCTTCGACCAGCGCAAGAATTGCTCGATCTCGTCGTCCGCGTACTCGGGGCCGAGGTACGCGTGATCCATTCGCCAATGCCGGACACGGTCGCCGCGTTCGCGATAATCGATCCATAACGCTGCGCCCAGCGCGGTGCCTGCGTCGCCGGCCGCCGGCTGCACCCAGATGTCATCGAACGGACCGAGGTCGCGCACCTTCGAATTCATCACGCAGTTGAGCGCGACGCCACCCGCCATGCACAGCCGGGGCAAGCCGGTTTGCTGGTGTAGCCACCCGGCAAGCCGCAACACGGTCTCTTCCAGCACGCATTGCAGCGAACTCGCGATGTTGAAGTGCCGCTGTTCGAGCGGCCCGCCGCGTTCGCGCGGCGCACCGAAGCGTTCGACGAGACGCGGCGCATCCACCGTGTAACTGCCGTCCTGCCTGACCTTGACGATTTCTCGAAACTGCGCGGCGTAGACTGGCTCGCCGAACGACGCGAGCGCCATCACCTTGTACTCGTCGGACGAATGCAGGAAGCCGAGCCAGTCCGTCACTGCTTCGTACAGCAGGCCGAGCGAATGCGGCAGTTCGACCTGGCGCAGCCGCTGGTATGCGCCACCGACGAACCGTCCCATGCTGGTAGTCACGCCTTCGCCGCGGCCGTCCATCGTCAGCACCGCGGTGTCGTCGAACGGGCTCGCGAGAAATGCGCTCGCTTCATGCGCGAGATGGTGGTCGACGAAGTGCCAGCTGAAACCGTTGCGCCGGTCGACATCGCGAAAGCGCCGCGCCAGATGATGCGGCGCGCCGTCGAGCAACTGCGCTTTCGCATTCGCGATATAGCTGAGAAACAGCGGGTCCCATGGCGATTCGGACGGGTTCGTGTGCGGCTGGCCTGCCGGGTCGAACGGTAACGTGATCGTCGCGCCGGGCGTTTTCGGCATGCCTGCGAACAGCGCCGGGTCGTACGAATACGCGACGTGGTCGACATCCTTGAGCGTTATGCCCGCGGCGGCGAGGCAATAGTCGATCGCATCGAACGGCAACTGCCACGTCGAAAACGGCACCGGCCGCTTGGCGTGCTTGATGTGCGTGAAGCGCTCGTCTTCGGCGGCGGCCAGCACCACGCCGTCGCGCAGCAGAGCCGCCGCGCTGTCGTGATAGACCGCATTGATTCCAAGTGTGTACATATGCATCGCTCCATGTCAGAGAGGGCGAGAAGCGTCCAGTGCGCGTGCGGCCACGGGTTCGTCCAGCGACGCGGCCACGGGCGCGGTACGCGTGCGGGTTTCTTCGAGCAGATCGCGTGTTGCGTCGACCACGTCGCGCGGTTCGACGCCCAGCAGGCACGCGTGATGGCCTTGCGGGCACACGCTGCGATAGCACCAGCGGCATTCGACGTCGCGAAACAGCACGCGGTGCGGGGTTTGCCACGGCCCATGCTGCGGATTGGTCAGCGCGTACAGATCGACGACCGGCGTGCCGAGCGCGGACGCGATATGCACCGGGCCACTGTTGTTCGAGACCAGCACGCGCGCACGCTCGATCAATGCAGCGAACGGACCGAAGTCGAGCGCATCGGTCAGGTCATGAATCAGTCGCTGCGAAGACGCTCCCGCCGCGGCGCGCAACGCGTGTGCGAGCGAGGCTTCGTCGGCGCCGCCGGTGACGAGCACTTGCATGCCCGTCTCGTGCACGAGCGCGGCGCAGGCCAGCCCGAACCGTTCCGCCGGGTAGCGGCGCGATGCGGCGCTCGCACCAGGGTGCACGACGATAACGGGCGTACTGGCGTCGATGCCGCGGGCCACAAGCTCGGCATCGAGCGCGGCCCGTTCAAGGTCCGTTACGCGCAACCGCATGCGTGTGTCAGCGGCGTGCGCACCGACCGCACCGACCAGCGACAGTTGCCGCGGCACCTCGTGCTGCGTCCCTTGCTCGGGCTCGCGCTCGGGCAGCCAGTCACTTAACAACGCATATGGATTCTCGCGGCATCGTGCAAGACGCCGTTCGATGCCGGCCAGATAGCAAAGCGTCGCGGCGGGGAGCGGGTTCTGGCTATACACCGTGAAGATCACCGCGGCGTCGAATTTCCGTTCGTGCAGCAGCGTGCGCATTGCGAGATCGGCAGCGAACGCTTGCGCCGGTCGATGGCGGCACCACGGCGCGTCATAGCGAATCGCGTCGTCGATGTCCGGCAGAAACGGCGCGAGCGCGCAGCCGGCCGCCGACGTCAGTAGCGTCAGATGCCGGCCCGGCACTGCATCGCGCAGCGCGCGCAATGCAGGCGTCGTCATCAGTACGTCGCCGAGGTTGTCTGTGCGTACGCAGAGAATGCGTTTGACTTCCGTGCCCCACGGATTCAGCGGCGCCGATGCGGCGACATGCGCATGCGCGAACGACGGGCTGGCGAGGTCCGACAAATCCGTCATCGCGCGACTCCGGGTGCGGGTTCGGTGGCGGACCGGTTTTCGTGCTCGTGTGTGCGCACGATGAACTGCGCGGCTTCGTACAGATCGCGCGCGTACGCAAACGGCGTGCGCTGCGCCGCGTTGCGCCATTCGGTCTCGTTGCCGTTGTTCAGCAGGATCGTGCGGCAACCCGCGCGATTGCCGGCCTCGATGTCGTCGAGGATGTCGCCGGCCAGCCACGACGTGCGCAGATCGATATCGTGTTCCCGCGCCGCTTGCAACAGCATGCCGGGCGCCGGTTTGCGGCAGTCGCACGCATTGGCGAACGGCGCGACGTGTCCGCGCGGATCATGCGGGCACCAGTAGAACGCGTGCAGCAACGCGCCGCATGACGCGAACATTTCGCGAAGACGGTGGCGGACCGCATCCAGTGCGCCGATCGCAAAGCGACCCTGCGCGACGCCGCCCTGATTGCTGACCACGATCAGCTTGAACGGATAGTCGCGCAGCAGCTCGAGCGCGTCCCGGGCGCCGGGTGCGAATCGCATTGTGCGCGGGTCGACGTTGTATGGAACGTCTTCGAGCAACGTGCCGTCCTTGTCGAGAAAGACGGCACGGCTGCCGGGTAGCAGCTCATCATTGGCCATAGTTGGAGTGGGAAGAACAGTTAGAGAAAAAGCCGTGATACGTGTCGGCTGCGCACGGCTCGCCACATCGGGTCGACAGCGCGAACCGTGTTAGCCATACGCTGCGCCGACAGCCGAACGGCGTTGCTGCGCCGCGGCTTCGCGGCGTGGCCGCGGCACCTTGGCGACCTGCCGGTACACCGCCTCGAGCGATTGCGCGACGCCTTGCCACGTGAACTCTGCATGTGCGCGCGCCGCGCCGGCGATGCCCATTTGCCGCGCGAGGGCGGGGTCGCGGTACAGAGCCGCGAGGCGGGCCGCCAACGCGGACGGATCGCGCGGCGGCACGAGCCAGCCGGTCTCGCCATGCTTGACCGAGTAACGAATGCCGCCGACGTCCGCGCCGATCACCGGTGTACCGCACGCCATCGCCTCGACCGGCGTGATGCCGAAAGGCTCGTACCACGGCGTCGTCACGAACACATCGGCTGCGCTATAGAACTGGCTTAAATGGGCGCGGCCGCGCCGGCCGACGAACGTCGTCTGGGTGGCCACCTGTTCGCGCTGCGCGATGCCGCGCAGGCGGGCAATCTCCGGCGTCGCGATTTCGTTCGGCGCCTCGGAATTACCGCCCACGATATAAAGCTGCGCGTCGATGCCGTAATCACGCCTGAGCGCGCCCATACCGCGAATCACATTGTCGATGCCCTTGCGCTGCACGAGCCGGCCCAGCTGGAGCACGATGAACCGGTCGCACGGCCAGCCGAGTGCGGCTCGCGCGTCGTCGCGGTCGACCTGCTGCAATTCGTCGATGTCGAACCCGCACGGCACGATTTCGATCCGATCGGGGTTCGCGTGATATAGCTCGATCAGATCAGTCTCGTCTTGCGGGCATTCGGCGATGACCGCGTCCGAATGTTGGACAAGGTCGTCTTCAATCGCGAAGCGCTCATCGGGAAAGCCATCGTCGTCGCCCTGATGAATGCGCCGCACGCGACCGAGCGCATGGAAGGTCGTGACGACCGGTATCCGTAGCGCGTGCTTCACCTTTAGTGCGGCGAGGCCCGACATAAAGAAGTTCGCGTGCATCAGATGATAGGGGTGCCTCTCTTTCTGGAAGAAAGAAATGAGGAACTCGGCAAACTCGTTCATGTACGGCAGCAGCCGTTCTTTCGCGAGTTGCCGCGGCGGGCCCGCGGGAACATTGACGATCCGGATACCGTCCATTTCGGACACCAGCGGCAAGAGCGACCGGTCGCGCCGTGTGAACACGTCGACCTGATGCCCTGCCCGGTGCAGTTGCCGCGCGACGTTAGCGACATAGATGTTCTGGCCGCCGCTATCGACACCGCCAGCAAGTGCAAGCGGCGACGCGTGTTCGCTGATCAGGGCGATTTTCATTTGGGTTCCTCTTCATTCGTGGTCAGACTGATAGTGGGCGACGGTTACCTCGGTGATCGAGCCTGACTCCTCAATGCTCGAGCCGGCGCATGCACCAGTTTCAGCATCCGATGTGCCAACGATGAGCATGGGCATTTCCAACGAACGGCAGCGCACGCACTGTTATTTCCGTCGTTGCGGGTTTTCCGAAGCGCTGTGGCGCACCCTGATTTACATCCGGCATGTAAAAGCAGGATGGGCTCGCGTCGCGCGCAGCCTCTTCGATGAATATTGCAAGGGCGACCGGCGCAGCTCACGCGGAGCCGTGACGGCGCGCGATGCGCACGGCGCGTTCGCGAAACCGCGGTGCGGGACCGAATCTCGCTCGCAGAGCTTCGATGCGGCTTTGCCGCGCAATGCGAACGCTTTAGCGGACGGGAAGGAGATGACCGGAATCGACCATCGGCGCCAGATGAGAAACCGCATCGCGATCGATTTATGGAACGCGCTGCTGCAATACCGCGCGATCACACTCGCGTCGTTTGCACTGATGGTTTGCGGCAAGCTCGCGTCCGTCGCGATGCCGCTTGCGCTGCGGGAAATCGTCGACGATCTGGGCGGGTCCGCGCCGGCGCTTGTCTTCCCGGTTTTCCTGGTGCTGGCCTATGCGCTGCTGCGGTTTCTCGGCGACGCGCTAAACGAAGCACGCGACGTGGTATTCAGCGCGGTCACGCAGCGCACGGTCGCATCGTTTACCGAGCGCACGTTTGCGCATCTGCACCGGCTTGGCGCACGGTTTCACGCGCAACGGGAAACCGGCACCGTGGTGCGCGATGTGCAGAAAGGCGCGGACGGTATCGGTTTTCTGCTGGGCACCGCGATTTTCGCGATCGTGCCGACCTTTATAGAAATCGTGACGATCGTCATTATTCTTGCGCGGGGATATTCATGGCTTTTCACCGCAGCAATTGCGATCACCTTCGTCTGCTATGCGGTGTACACGTTTGTTTTTACGCGGCGGCGGCTCGTTGTGCAGCGGCGCGTGAATGCGCTGGAAGCGCAGTCGGATGCGCGGCTGGTCGATAGCTTGCTCAACTACGACACCGTCAAGTTCTTCGCGACGGAAGACGTCGAGAGCCGGCGACTCGACGATGTGCTCCAGCAATGGATCGACGCGCGCATTGCGAACCAACGCGCACTCACCGCACTGCATATCGGGCAAAGCGGGGTGGTTGCCGCCGGCGTTGCGGCGGTGCTGTTGCTGGCGGTGCAGTTCGTGATCGCGCGCCAACTGAGCGTGGGGGACCTGGTGCTGATCAACGCGTACATCATTCAGGTCTGCATGCCGCTGAACACGCTCGGCGTCGTGTTTCGTGAGACGAACGATGCCAAAGTCAATGTCGAGCGGATGTTCGCGATTCTCGCCGCGCAGGGTGTGCGGGGCGAAGATATCGATCTGCGCGATGCGCGGCCGCTCGTCGTCACGCAGGGCGGCATCGAATTCCAGCATGTGGACTTCGCTTACGATGCCGCGCGGCAGGTGTTGCGCGACGTCAACTTCCATGTGCACCCCGGGCATCGGCTTGCGGTGGTCGGCGGCAGCGGTTCGGGCAAATCGACGCTCGTGCGACTGCTGTTCCGCTTGTACCAGCCGAGCGCGGGCAGCGTGCGGATCGACGGACAGGACCTGCGCTCCGTCACGCAAAGGAGCCTGCGCGAAGCGGTCGGCATCGTGCCGCAGGACACCGTGCTGTTCAACGATACGATCGCGTACAACATCGCCTATGGGCGTCCGGGCGCAACGCGCGCCGATGTCGTCCGCGCCGCGCGCGCCGCGCAACTCGACGAATTTATCGAGCGGCTGCCCGATCACTATGACACGCGCGTCGGCGAACGTGGCTTGCGCTTGTCGGGTGGAGAGCGCCAGCGGATTGCGATCGCGCGGGCCATCCTGAAGAATCCGCGCATTATCGTGTTCGACGAAGCGACGTCGGCACTCGACACGCGATCCGAGCGCGCGATCCAGACCGAACTGAACCGGCTCGCACGAGGCCGCACGTCGATCGCGATCGCGCACCGGCTGTCGACGGTCGTCGATTCCGACTGGATCCTCGTGATGGAGCATGGGCGCATCGTCGAGCAGGGCGCGCATGCCGATCTGCTCGCGCGCGATGGCGTCTACGCGAAGATGTGGGCGTTGCAATGGCAGCAGGGGGAACTCGAGCACATGCAACGCAAGGTCACCGCGCGGGCGGTCGAGCTGGGGCCGCTTATCGCACAGGTATCCGCGGACCTGCGCGGTGAAATCGCACGGCGCAGGGTTCGCTGGCAGGTATCGATAGCCGATAGTCCGCTATGTGCAACCGGCGACCCGGCCGAGCTCAAACAGATTGTCGCGGACCTGTGCCGCAACGAGATCGAACACGCAGGCGCGGGTGAAACGGTTGCGCTGCGCGCCGAGCGTCACGCGAATCACGCATGGGTGAGCGTGTGCGGCGACCACGCGCGACCCGAGGAATTGCCGCAGCAAACCGCGCGACGAATCGAGTCGACGCTGTCGGCGTGGGGCGGCGGGTTGACTGCGACGCAGGTCGGCGACCGTGTTGCTTATGTCGCGGTGATTCCGCTGCGGCCGGTCGTCGATGCGGGTATTGCGGAAACGGCCCGCGCACAACCTGCCGAAGGCGTCGATGCTATACCTGCCCAAGACTCCGCGCTGCCGTCCGCGCGGGCGACGGCCGAACCGCTGACTGGCGTGACAGTGTTGGCAATCGACGACCAGGAGGAAGCTCGCGACGCACTCGAGGCGGTGTTGACCGCGAGCGGTGCGCGCGTGCTGCTCGCGTCATCGGGTGACGAGGCGGTGCAGCGTCTTGCCGATGCGCGTCGCGATGCGTGGCCCCAGGTGTTGTTGTCCGATATCGTGCTCGCGGCTGAAAGTGGCTACGACGTGCTGCGGCGCGTGCGCGAGCTGGAAGCGCGGCAATCGATCGCGGTGAGCGAGCGGATGACGGCAATTGCGTTGACCGGCTACACGGAACTGCCGCCGCAGGCGTTGCATGCCCCCCCGCTCGAGGACTTTGCCGTTCACCTGACCAAGCCGGTCGCCGCGGAAGTCCTGATCGACACCATCCGCCATGTGGCGAAGCGGGTGTAGAGCAATGGCAGTGCGAAGCGCACGCGTCATTTCTCCGCGATCTCGGGCGTATGCGCGCGATGCGACGCGGCATTCGTTCCCGGCTGTTGCGCAACCACATGTGCCGGATTACGCAGCGCAGCGCGTTTGACGATATCGCGCGATTCGAGCACGTGGTCCGGCACGCGCCGTCGTTCGCGAATGGCCCATGCGAGTCCGCGCAAGAGCGCGATGCTGTCGCGCCAGAATCGTTTCTCGCGGCGAAAGCAGTTGAATGCACGCGCGGTTGTCCGCAACGCTTCGCCGGGCGGCAACCTCTGCCATGCGGTCCACGCCGCATTGCGCGCCAGCAGCCGCCGCCTCAGTGCGCTATCGCGCATCGGCGAAGGATGATGCGCAATCCCCAACGCGGCGCAGTACACAATCGCGTGCCCGGCAGCGAGTACATCGAGTGCGACCCGTTCCTCTTCTCCGCCAATAAAAAAGCGGGGATCGTAACCGCGTGTGCTGCGAAACACGGATGTGCGCATCACGCAGGCTCCCGCCATATAGCCGATCAGCGACGGTCCAGGCAAGCCGTCCGAGTCGAGCGGACTATTCTGCATGCTCGCGCATACCGGGTCCGTATCGCGTCGTTCGCCCACTTCGATGCGCGCATTCAGAATGCCGACTCGCGGATAGGCGTCGAGCACGGCGACCGCGTGGTCGAGCGAACCCGGCGTCCACCATGTGTCGTCGTCGCAGAACGCGACATACGGGGTTTGCACAAATGCGACTGCGCGATTGCGGCCGGCCGCGCCCATATTGGACCCGCAACGCACCAGCAGTACGTCCGGAAACAGCAGCTCGATCATTGTCGCGGTGCCATCGCTCGATGCGTTGTCCGCGACGATGATCGGCGGATGTTCGGCAAGTGCGCGCAGATGCATCAACGTATCGATCAACTGGGCGATGCGGTTATGGGTCAGGACGACCACGGTAATGCGCGGATCGGACATGGTGACGAATCGCCTTGCAGGGTATCGGGTTGAGTTTTCCGCGAGCGTTCTGTCGGCGCGCACGCGGGGCATGGACACCAGTGCAAACGCAGTGCCTGCGTGACGAGGAAGCGCTTTGCGCGGCAGGACTTCGGCTTGCTGGTCGATAGCAGCCGCTGTCTTGAAGACAGGCGTCAACCCTTCATGGAGAACTCACGATGAAAGCAGTCGTATTTCACGGTATCGGCGAAATCTGTCTCGATACGGTGCCCGATCCATCGATCCAGCAACCGACCGACGCGATCGTGCGCATCACGTCGAGTGCGATTTGCGGCACCGATCTGCATATGGTGCGCGGTACGATGCCCGGCATGGTGCCCGGCACGATTCTCGGTCACGAAGCGATCGGCATCGTCGAAGATATCGGGCGCGATGTGCGCAATCTGGCGCGCGGCGATCGCATACTGGTGCCGTCGACCATTTCCTGCGGCTTTTGCTCGTATTGCCGCGCGGGCTATACCGCGCAATGCGATACCGCGAACCCGAACGGCGTACGTGCCGGCACCGCTTTTTACGGCGGCCCGAAGGCATCGGGCCCGTTCAACGGCCTGCAAGCGCAATACGCGCGCACGCCGCTCGCGCATGCGAGCCTGATCCGCCTGCCGGAAAATATCGATGACGACCGCGCGATCCTGTTGTCGGATATTTTCCCAACCGGCTACTTCGGCGCGCAGCTTGCGGGCGTGCGCGTCGGCGATACCGTGGCGGTGTTCGGGGCCGGGCCCGTTGGCCAGTTCGCCGTTGCAAGCGCGAAGCTGATGGGCGCGGGCCGCATAATCGTGGTCGATCGCATCGAGTCGCGTCTCGAGATTGCGCGGCAGCAGGGTGCCGAAGGGGTGAATTTCGATCAGGAGGATCCGGTACAGACCATCCTCGAACTAACCGGCGGCATCGGGGTCGACCGCGCGATCGATGCGGTCGGCGTCGACGCGGTGCGCGCGGACAAAGGCGCGGCTGCGCAAAGCCAGCAGGACAAGCAGCACGAGTTCGACGAGGAACTGAGCGAGATCGCGCCGCGGCAAAGCCAGCACGACGGGCATTGGCAACCCGGTAGCGGACCATCCCAGGTCTTGCGCTGGGCGGTGCAGTCGGTCGCGAAAGCGGGCACGGTGTCGGTGATCGGCGTCTATCCGGAAGGCGACCGGTTTTTCCCGATCGGCGAAGCGATGAACCGGAACCTGGCCATCAGAATGGGCAACTGTAATCACCGCTCGATCACGCCGCGGCTGGTCGAACTGGTCCGCAACGGGTCGTTCGATCCGATCAGCGTGCTGACCCAGCGCGAGCCGATCATGAACGCGATCGATGCGTACCACGCATTCGATGCACGCGAGCCCGGCTGGCTAAAAGTGAAGCTTGAACCGTAGTCTGGCGTTCGCCCGTTTCCAATGCGCGTGCAAAGCGTTCATTGAACATGGGCGATTTCTTTCGCGACGGCGGCCGGGCTGTCGTAGTCGTGATCCGGCAGACGGCTGATGATATCGACGATATCGCTGTTCGCGCGATTACGGCGCGACTGCTCGATCAGCTTCTCGCGCGTGGTTGGATAGTTGACGCCGGCCAATGCCTTCTGAATATCGGTCGGGTTTGGCTGACCGGGATGACGATGGTCCTGAGCGTGCGCGGGATGTTGAGCCATGATTCTCTCCTGACAATTGACAAGGGGTGCTCCTCGCCTTGATGGCAAGGACATCGAGATGCGCGCATCGCGCGTGCCGCGAACTTATTGCTTCGTCGCCGACGCCGGTTCGCTAGCGGCAAGTCTGCAAAGGAATAGGGCTTGCACGCGTAGTGAGGCGCCGGCCGGCGCATATCGATGCCGGTCGACACATCACACAGGAGAACGCCGATGAGCGACACGCAATCACCCTCTACATCCACGATGCATGCGTACCGGATTCACCATTTTGGCGGACCGGACGCGCTTGAATTCGATTCGATCGCGATCCCCGAACCGGGTCCGGACGAAGTGCTCGTGCAAGTCCTCGCAGCGGGCGTGAATCCGGTCGACGTCAAGACCCGCGAAGGCCACTACCCGATGATTCGCGACGACGCGCTGCCTTATACGCTCGGGCGCGATTTTGCCGGAAAGGTCGTGCGCGCGGGCGGCAAGCACGCGCTGCAATGGCGCACCGGTCAGCAGGTGTTCGGCTTCGTCGGCCAGGGGCAGGGCGCGTTCGCGGACTTTGTTGTCGTCGATGCGACGGCGCTGGCCGAACCGCCTCATACCGTCGATATCGCGACCGCGGGCGCCGTGCCGCTCGCCGCGCTGACCGCATGGCAGGGGCTGTTCGAGCACGGTCTGCTGGAACGCGGCGAGCGCGTGCTCGTGCATGCGGCGGCGGGCGGCGTCGGTCATCTGGCCGTGCAATTCGCGCGCGAGAAAGGCGCCGAGGTATTCGCGACGGCTTCCGGTGACGGTGTCGATTTCGTCCGCTCGCTGGGCGTCGACAATGTGATCGATTATCGAACCCAGCGCTTCGAAGATATTGCCCGCGACATGGACCTCGTGTTCGATCTGGTTGGCGGCGACACGCAGTCGCGTTCGTGGGCAGTCGTCAAGCGCGGCGGCGCGCTGATATCGACGCTGACCGAGCCATCGCAGACCGAAGCCGCCAAACGCGGCGCGCGAGGCGCGCGCTACACCGCGCGGCCGGACGGCTCGCAGCTGAATACGATTGCCGCACTGATCGACGCGGGACGCGTCAAGGTGCGCGTTGCGCAGCGATTCGGCGTCCGTGACCTGAAGCAGGCGTTCGCGCGGATCGAAGCCGGCCATGTGCACGGCAAGCTGGTTGCCGAGGCCGGCCGCACCGAGACCGGCCGCTGAACGTGCGTTCAGGCGCCTAACCTCTCACGCGCCGCACAGCCTGTGCGCCCCGCGCCCGCACGACGTGCGCGGCGCGGGCCTGCGCACGCAACCGGGTGCCGCGGCTTCGCGCCTCTACAGGCGACTCCGGAGGCACATCACGCGCACGCGAGTGTATGCTTCGGTTGCGCAGCCCAGTCGCGCGCGCCGCAGCGGTACATGCCACCGCCCGCCAGCCGGAACCCCCAACGATCGCGACAAAACAGGAGAAGTCAATGCCGAGCGAGCCCTCGACACCCGGGCAGGATATGCCGAACCGGGACGCTGCCGCGATCCTGGATTTTCCCGTCGTCGGTATCGGCGCGTCGGCGGGCGGGGTCGAAGCGCTGCTGACTTTTTTCAACCATGCGCCCGCGTCGATGGACCTTGCGTTCGTCGTGATCCTGCATCTGCCGGCCGAGCCGGTCAGTCATATCGACGAAGTGCTGCGGCGCGTATCCCGGCTGCCGGTCAGTCAGGTGACAGGCGCGACAAAGATCGAAAAGGACCACGTCTATATCATTCCGCCGGGCAAATATCTGTCGGCCGCGAACGGGTATCTACGCGTGACCGAGCGCACGCAGCACGGCGGCGCGCCGGTTGCGATCGATGTCTTTTTCCGCACGCTCGCCGACGCGCATGGCACGCGCGCAATGGGCATCGTGCTGTCCGGCACCGGTTCGGACGGCGCGGTCGGCTTGAGCCGCATCAAGGAAGCGGGCGGTATGACGATTGCCCAGGAACCGACCGATGCCGCCTATCCGGAGATGCCGCACCATGCGATCGCGACCGGGCATGTCGATTTTGTGCTGCCGGTGGCCGCGATGCCGCGCAAACTGGTCGAACTCTGGCGCAACGTGCAGAGCATCCAGCCGATCAACCTCGAAGCCGAGGAAGAGGCCGAGGGACCGGCTGAGCCGGCGCGCGAAGAGTCGGAAAAGGCGTTGCATGACGTCCTGATGCATCTGCGCGTGCGCACCGGCCATGATTTCCGGCACTACAAGCGCGCGACGGTGCTGCGTCGCATCGAACGGCGCATGCAGGTGAACGGCGTGCACGACCTGATGACTTACCGGAACCTGCTGCGCACGACACCGGCGGAAACCAGCGCGCTGCTCGCGGACATGTTAATCGGCGTCACGCAGTTCTTCCGCGACCGCGACGCGTTCGAGGCGCTGCGGCGCGATGTCGTGCACGGGCTGTTCCGTCCGTCGGTTGCCGACCCGCAAGTGCGCGTCTGGGTGGCCGGCTGCTCGACCGGCGAGGAAGCGTATTCCATCGCGGTGTTGCTCGCGCAGGAGCGCGACGCGGCGAACTCGGCGACCGCCGTGCAGGTGTTCGCAACCGACATCGACGAAGCGGCGATTGCGCGCGCCCGTGCGGGCGTGTACCCCGGGTCGGTGAGCGCCGATATTCCCGGCCCGATGCTGGCGAAATTCTTTGTTCGCGACGGCGTGAATTTCCGGATCGTGAAGCCGATACGCGAAAAGATGCTGTTCGCGGTGCATAGCCTGTTGCGCGATCCGCCGTTTTCACAGCTGCATCTGATTTCATGCCGCAATGTGCTGATCTATCTGGACCGGTCGGTGCAGCGCCAGATTCTCGAGCTGTTTCATTTCGCGTTGCGGCCGGACGGCTATCTGTTTCTCGGCACGGCCGAATCGGCCGATTCGGCGGACGACCTGTTTGTCGTCGTCGACAAGAAAAACCGCATCTATCGCGCGCGTCCGGCGCTTGGTCGCGTGAAGACCGCGGTCGGCTTTCCGCTGTTGAGCGTCAGCGATCAGGCGGCGCGTGACGAAAAGCCAATCACGCTGCCCGTCGCCAGCACCGCGCAGCCGCCGGCGGATCGGCGCAGCTTTTCATTCTCCGCGCTGCATCAGCGGGTGCTTGAAGAATATGCGCCGCCGAGCGTGATCATCGATCGCGAATCGACCATCGTGCATCTGTCCGATACCGCAGGGCGTTTCCTGCATCACGCGGGTGGCGAACCGTCGAACAACATCATGGAACTGGTGCTGCCGGAATTGCGGCTCGACTTGCGCACCACGCTGTTCCGCGCGCTGCAAACCGGCGCGAGCGTCGAAGCGCGGCGCGTCAGGCTGGTGCGCGGCGAGCAGGCGTCATGGATCAATATGACCGTGCGTCCGTTTCACGATGCCGGTCTCGATGCCGACTTCTTCCTCGTGCTGTTCGACGAAGTGCAGGAGCGGATGACCGACGAAGGCGAAGAGCAGGACGGCGGCCGTGACCCGGTGCTGATCCAGCTCGATCACGAATTGCAACTGAGCCGCGAACAGCTGGCGACGACCATCGAACAGTACGAGACGTCAGTTGAAGAGCTGAAGGCATCGAACGAGGAATTGCAGGCGATCAACGAAGAGTTGCGCTCGGCGACCGAAGAACTCGAAAGCAGCAAGGAAGAATTGCAATCGGTCAACGAAGAATTGACCACGGTCAACACCGAACTTCAGAACCGGATTGAAGACACCGCGAAAGCAAACGACGACCTGCAGAACATCATCGTGTCGACCGATATCGCAACCGTATTCGTCGACAAGAAATTTCTGGTGAAGCGTTTCACCGCAAACGCGACGCGTATTTTCAAGCTGATCGATACCGATATCGGCCGCTCGCTGTTCGACATTACGCATGCGCTGCAGTATCCGACGCTCGCGGAAGACGTCAAACAGTCGTTCGAAACGTTAAAGCTGATCGAGCGCGAAATTCAGAGCAGCGAAGGCCGCTGGTATCTGGTGCGCCTGTTGCCGTACCGCACTGCCGACGACCGCATCGACGGCACGGTGCTGACGCTGATCGACATCACCGCACGGCATGAAGCCGAAGAGGCGGCGCGACGTGGCGAGGAGCGCTTGCGGCTCGTCGCGCAATCGACCGCGGACTACGCGATCATCGTGCAGGACCCGCAAGGCGCGATCGTGACATGGAACGCGGGCGCCGAACGCATTTTCGGCTATACGGAAAGCGAAGTGGTCGGCCGCAATGTATCGCTCATTTATGGACCGGGCGACGACGAACAGCAGGCGGCCGCGCGCGAGCGGGAGACCGCGCTGCGCGACGGCCGTGCGGACGACGAACGCTGGCACGTGACGAAGGATGAGCGACGCGTCTATTGCAGCGGCGTCGTGACGCCGATCTCCGACGCGGCGTTCACCGGCTTCGCGAAGATCGCGCGCGATCTGACCGAGCGCAAGCGCCGCGAAGACTCGAAGCAGCAGGCGCTCGAACACGAGCGGCAGCAGCGCGAAAAGGAAGTGCTGTCGAATCAGCTGAAGGACGATTTCATCGCGGTGCTGTCGCATGAGCTCAAACATCCGCTGAACCTGATCGGCGTGAAAGCCGAAATGTTGCCGAGGCTGCCCGAAGCACGCGGTCTCGTATCGGTGCGGGAAACGGCCGACTCGATCCGGCGCGCGGTGCGTACGCAGGCGCAAATCATCGACGATCTGCTCGACCTGTCGAGAATCCGCACCGGCAAGCTCGCGCTCGAGCTCGCGCGGGTCGATCTGGTCGCGTTGATCGCCAGCGTCGCGGACGCGGTGGAAGAAGACGCGTGTGCGCGCGGCATTTCGCTGTCTGTCGATTTCGGCGACGTGCAAGCGCCTGCGCATGCGACGGCCGATCCGGTGCGCTGCGAGCAGATTCTGTGGAACCTGGTCAGCAATGCGCTGAAGTTCACCGATGCGCGTGGCCATATCAGCATCAGGCTCAGGCGCGAACAGACGCTATGGCGTATCGATGTGATCGACGACGGTCAGGGCATCGACGGTGCGATGCTTCCGTACGTGTTCGAAATGTTCCGGCAGGGCCGCGGGATGCGGGACGCGTCGAAAGGCGGTTTGGGAATCGGTCTTGCGCTCGTCAAGCAGCTCGCGCAGATGCATGGCGGCCGCGTTGCCGCACGTTCCGACGGCCACGGCAAGGGCACCGCGATGACCGTCTGGTTGCCGGTCGCGGAAGAACGCGGCGGCATCGGCGCGGCCGCGACGCAGCAGCCGGGAAGCATCGACGCGCTGCGCGTGCTGATTGTCGAAGACGATCGGGAAACGGCGGCGACGCTATCGAAGCTGCTCGAACTGGAGCACGCGTCGGTGCGGATCGTGCTCGGCGCCTCGGAAGCGCTCGCGGCGTTGACGCGCGAACCGGTCGATGTGCTGCTCGCCGCATTTCCGTTGCGCGACCGGGACGGCGGCGAGTTCGTGCGCAATGTGCGGGCCGTGTGCACACCGGAACAACTGAAGATGATTGTGCTGTCCGCAGGCAGTCGCGAGCAGAATGCAAATGCAAAGCCGAGGGAAGGCGTCGACCTGCAATTGGTGAAGCCGCTCGATTTCGACGAGCTGCTCCATGCGCTGATGCGCTTGACCGGGCGGGACGTTAGTTGAACCCGCACCTCGCGCGCGACTCGCGTGAGGTGCGGGGGCTGCGGATTGCGCGCGCTTACGCGGTCTGTTGTGGCCGCGTGCCGCGCAAGCGGGAGAACGCCGCAAGCAGATCTTCGAGCATCACCGGCTTCTTAAGATGCGCGTCGAACCCCGCATCCTTCGCGCGCGCGACATCCGCGTCCTGGCCGAAACCGCTCAGCGCGATGCAGATCACGCGCTCGAAGCCGGGCCGTTTGCGAATCTGGTCGATCAGCTGGAAGCCGTCCATATCGGGCATCCCGAGATCGGACAGCACGACGTCCGGCGCTTCGCTATCGAGCAGCGCCAGCGCTTGCGTGCCGCTGGTCGCGGTCTGCACCGTCGCGCCCTCGCTTTCGAGCAGCAGCTTGAAGGTTTCGACGGTCGCCGCGTCGTCGTCGACCATCAGCACGCGCATGCTTCTGAGCGACGCCGGCGCGGCCTGGTCCGCCGAGCTGACATGGAACAATGGCCGGTGCGTCGGCAACTCGACCGTAAACGATGCGCCGCGGCCCAGTCCTTCCGATTCTGCTTTCACGGTGCCGTTATGCACGTTCACCAGCTCGCGCACCAGCGTAAGCCCGATGCCGAGACCGCTGCGCCGTCCGACCGAATGACGGCTTTGCCGGTACATATCGAAGATATGCGGAATCTGTTCGGGATCGATGCCGCTACCGGTATCGGTAACGCGCAGCACTGCATTGCCGTTGTCCAGTTGCAGCGCAATGTCGATTGCGCCATGGCTCGTGAATTTCATTGCGTTGCTGACCAGGTTCCAGACGATCTGTTCGATACGCGTGATGTCTGCGTGAATGATCACGGGTTGGTCCGTCACCACCAGGTTCAGCCCAATATTGCGTTGCGCGACATCGTTCTTCACCGCGCTTGCGACACGTTGCACGATTTCGCGCATATCGACCGCGGTGCGGACGATCGATAGCTTGCCGGTACGGACGCGCGAAATGTCGAGCAGATCGTCGATGATCTGCGCCTGGCTCATCACGGTGCGCCGGATCGTATCGCTTGCGCGCGACAGGTTCAGATTGCCGCTCGTCTGCGGCGCGCGCGCGATCAGCTCGGCGCTCGCGGCAATCAGATTGAGCGGGTGCTTCAGCTCGTGCGACACGACTGCGAGGAATTCGTCGCGGCGCAACTGTGCGTCGCGTTCGCCGGCATTGTGCGCGGCATCGCCGGGTGTGCGTAGCGTGACCGCCTCGCCGCTGCGCACCAGCTCGCCGAGGTCGCGGGTGATTTTCGCAAAGCCGCGCAGGCCGTCTTCGTTCAGGCGCGACAGCACGCCGCCCGCGAAGAAGCGCGAACCGTCCTTGCGGCGGTGCCAGCGTTCCTCTTCAGTGCGGCCGAAGCGGCGCGCCTCGTCGAACTCGCGTTGCGCGACGGCGCTCGCGCGGTCTTCGTCGGTCGACAGCACGTCGGCCGGCTGGCCGAGCATTTCCTCTTCCGTATAGCCGAAAATGCGCTGCGCGCCCGCGTTCCAGCTGGTAATCAGGCCTTCGTCGTCGAACGTGATGATCGCGTAGTCCTTCGTGCTTTCCGCGACGATACGCATGCGCCGCTCGCCGTCGCGCAGCCGGTCTTCCGCATTGCGCCGCTCGGTGATGTCGATAAACGACAGCACCGCGCCGTCGATGCGGTCTTCGGTCGTGCGGTACGGGACGAAGCGCGCGAGGTACCAGCGCCCGTCGTTGCTGCGCAGTTCGCGTTCGATCAGCCGTAGCGAATCGAACGCTTCGGCGGCGTCGTCCGCGAGCTTCGCGTATTCGAGCCGGTGCGTGATGTCGAGCAGCGAGCGGCCGATATCCGACGGGATAATGCTGAACACGTCGGTCGCACGCGGCGTATAGCGCTTGATGCAGATATTGCGGTCCACGAAGATCGTGCCGATATCGTTCGCGGCGATCAGATTCTGCAAGTCGTCGTTAATCTTGCCGGTTTCTTCGACCTTCGACTTCAACTCCGCATTGACGGTGGTCAGTTCCTCGTTGATCGACTGCAGTTCTTCCTTGCTGGTTTCGAGCTCTTCGGTCGCGGAACGCAGTTCCTCGTTGATCGCCTGCAATTCCTCGTTTGACGCTTTCAATTCCTCGGTCGAGGTTTCGGATTGCTCGATCGTCGATTGCAACTGCTCCTTCGTGCGTTGCAATTCGCGCTCGAGCTGGCTGATAAGCGGGTCTTTCTGCGGATCGCTCGACGTCACGGTTTCCGCGCCACCCATGCTGTCCTCGACCTCATCGAACAGCACAAGCACAAAGTCCGCATTGGTTTCCGGATCGTGCACCGGGCGCGCGGTCATATTGACGAAATACGAGCGTCCGTCGCGCTCGATCCGCACGCGACGCGCTTCGACGCTGCGGTTCGTGTGCAGCGCCTGGTAGATTGCCGTGCGCAGTTCGAGGCGCAGTTCCGGTCGTACCGCGGCCACGATATTGTGCGACGGCTCGCCACCCGAGTACTGCAGGAAGCGGCCCGCGCGGTCCGACAGATGGACGATTTCCGATTCGCGGCTCACGAGCACGCTGGGCGGCGCATATTGCTCGACGAGGCGCTGGTGCAAATCGCCAAACGAGAAGCGGCGGCGCCCCGGCGGCTGCACGGTCGCGACCATCGGCCGCGAACCGATCGTGCCCGCGATCGACACCGGCATCGGCGTATCACCTCGCACAGCCCTGTTCGCGCGGTAGATCCGGTTGCGTTTATCGATGACCGTGAACATCGAACTGACGCTGTCCGCCGATTCGGAACTGCCGAGAAACAGGATGCCGCCCGGACGCAGCGCGAAGTGGAACATCTTCAGGATGTCGATCTGCGCTTCGCGGTCGAGATAAATGAGCAGGTTGCGGCAGCAGATCAGATCGAGCCGCGAAAACGGCGGATCGCTCAGCACGTTGTGGTGCGCGAACAGCATGTGCTCGCGCAATTCCTTTTTCACGCGATAGTGTGCGGCGTCTTTTGTGAAGAACTGCCGCACGCGCACCGGCGACACGTCCGCGAGGATCGAGTCCGGATACAGGCCATTGCGCGCGAAAGAAATCGCGCGTTCGTCGATGTCGGTCGCGAAGACCTGGAAGGTCAGGCCATCGGTGGACTTCAGCGAACGTTCCTGCAGCAGGATCGCAAGCGAATACGCCTCTTCGCCGGTCGCGCAGCCGACCGACCACACGCGAATGCGGTCCTGCTCGTTGCGGCCTTCGAAAATTTTCGGTAGCACGTCTTTTTCGAGGACGTCGAAGGCCTCGCGGTCGCGGAAGAAATTCGTCACGCTGATCAGCATGTCCTGCAGCAGCGCCTGGGTCTCGTCCGGATGCAGATGGAGGAAATCCCGATACGCCTGCAGATCGGTTAGCCCGTTCACCTGAAGGCGCCGCTCGATCCGGCGCAACACGGTCGCCCGCTTGTAATGGCGGAAGTCGTGCGCGGTGCGGGTGCGCAGAATCACCATGATCTCGCGCAGTGCGCGCTCGGTGCTTTCGCTGACTTCCGCGTTGCGTTCGTCGATTTCTGCCGCATCGGGCAACTGGATCTGCTTCGTGGTGTTCCATAGGTCCATCAGGCGCTGTGGCATTTCGGCCGCCGCTAGCACGAAGTCGACCATGCCGGTCGCGATCGCGCTGCGTGGCATGCTGTCGTATTCGGCTTCGGCCGGGTCCTGTGCGAACGTGATGCCGCCCATTTCCTTCACGCGCGACAGGCCGACCGAGCCGTCTGAACCCGCACCCGACAGCACGATGCCGATCGAACGTTCGCGGTGCGCTTCGGCAAGTGTGCGGAAAAACAGGTCGATTGCCGCACGGCGGCCTTCTTCGGGCGTCTGGCGTTCAATGCGCAGCATGTCGTCGACCATTGTCAATTCAAGCGATGGCGCGATCAGATACACATGGTTCGGTTCGATCGGCGTCTCGGTCGTCACCTGAATGACCGGCATGTCGGTCGCTTTTTGCAAAAGCGCCGGCAAGTTGCTTTCGTGATCGGGCGACAGATGCACGATCACAACGAACGACATCGACGTATGGGCAGGCAGCGCCTCGAAGAATTGCAGGAGCGCATTCAATCCGCCGGCCGACGCACCGATCCCGACGATCGAATGCCGCGCCTGGCTAGGCAGCGATTGCCCGCGTGGTTTAGGCATGGCTACATGTCCCTGAAGTGGATCGGGCGCCTTCTCATCGACCGCCCTACGGGGGAAAGCGGGCAGGCCTGATATGGCGGGACCCTATTATCCGTCGACAGCCGTTATTCGCAAATATCGCGCCAAAGGCAGAGCAAGATGTGCAGCGCAGGTCAGGTCCGCCGTTTGCTGCACAACGTGCTCTGGAGGTCTTCATGAAGCGCCGTGACGTCGTCGTAATAGCCGCGTCCAGCGGTGCATTTCATGTGCTGCGAACGCTCGTCGCCCGTTTGCCGGCCGACCTGCCCGCTATCATTTCTATCGTAGTTCACATAGGGCGGCACGCGAGCCGGCTGCCCGAACTATTGTCGTGCTGGGGGCCATTGCCGGCCTGCCATGCTTCTCACGGCGACGTGCCGCAGCCCGGGCACATCTACCTTGCGCCGCCTGACCGTCATTTGTTAATGAACAAAGGCCGGTTTCAGTTGAGCGGCGCGGCGGCGGAAAACTTCGCGCGGCCGGCGGCCGATCCGCTGTTCCGTTCGGCGGCGATGCAATACGGCGAACGGGTGGTGGGCGTCGTGCTGAGCGGCGATCTCGACGACGGCGCGGCCGGGCTCGCGATGGTCCGCGCGCACGGCGGTTACGGCATCGTGCAGGACCCCGCCGACTGCGAGGTGTCATCGATGCCGCGCGCCGCATTGAAAGCGGCGGGCGCCGATGCAATCGCGCTGGCCGACGCGCTCGCGGACGCAATCGTCGCGGCCGTGCAGGGCGCGCCGCGCATTGCGCCGGACCCCGACGATATCGATCATGCTGCGCTGCGCACCGAGGCGCAGATCGCATCAGGCGAGCGGGTAGGACTGGACGAACTGGACGGCATTGCGGTACGGTCCGCGTTGACGTGTCCGGATTGCGGCGGCGTGCTCTGGCGCCTGCGCGACATCCATCCGCCGCGCTACCGGTGTCACACGGGTCACGCATATTCGATACGCTCGCTCGACGAGGCGATCGTGCAGCGGACCGAACAGTCGATCTGGATGGCGATTCGCGCGGTCAACGAATGCGTCGTGCTGGCGCGCGAGCGGCGGCAATCCGCCACGCGCGCGGGCGACGCGACCGCCGCATCCGCCGAGGACCTGCGGATCAACGACGCGCAGGCGTTGTCCGATCTGTTGCGCGCGGCGGTCGAGCGTGCCGGTGCGCTGCGAGGACGGGAGGCTGAATGAGACGAAGCGTGCGCAGTGCGGGCGGGCCGATCGCCCGCGACGCGAGCGTCGGGAAAGTTCATATCTATCTGCTGGGCGCGGCGGATCCGTTCGAGCGCGAGCATGAGTTGATCGAACTCGACAAGGCCGGCTATACGGTCGCGCTTGGCCGGCTCACAACCGAAGATGTGCCGGCTTATACACCGGCGCGCGAGCGGCCGGAACTGCAAAGCCTGTTGCGGCGCCTTATGCCTCGCCATACCCTCGCCGTGCTCGAATTCGCGGCGCTTGGCTGTAGCGCGCGCGATATTCTCGACACGTTGATGCAAGCCCGCAAAGCGAAGGTATCGATCCGCTGCGTCGAAGTCGGACGCGCCGATCTGGCCGCGCTGCCGGAGGCACCTGTGGTGAAGGCGCTGCGTGCGCTGGCGCGGCTCGATGTCGCGTGCCGGAGCCTGCGCAGCAAGGACGGTCTCGCGGCGTTGCGCGCCGAGGGCAAACCGACGGGCAGACCGCCGTCGCTGACGGTTCAGCAGCGTCAGCGCGTGCTGCAATCGCTGGACAAAGGCCAGTCCGTCAGTGAAGTCGCACGCAGGTTCGGCACGTCGCGCCAGACCGTGCTGCGCATCCGCCTGGTCGGCGAAAACGCGGCCGCTACTTAAACGTCGACGATGCAAAACGTCTGCTTTGATCCGGGCATTCGCGCATGCGGGCCGCGCCCACGCGCATGCCCGCAGACCGATGGTTTCGGACACCACGTCGCGCTGCGGTTTGCGTAACATGAATTGCGCCGGTGATGCCGTGAACGAACGCAGTAGCCGCGATGGCCAACCGGTACGAGGGACGGACTATGGTCACAGTCATGCGTAGATGGCCATCGAAGCATTCACGCGAAACAATCGGACGGAGTCAGTTCAAGCGCGGCAGCGATGCGGTACCGGTGCCGGCGGGCATCAGCGAGCGTGCGTGTCGTGAATTTGAAGCGTCGCTTGCGACGCTGCAGTCCGTCACGGAGAAGATGCATCGGGTCGAAGATTCAAGCGGCGTGGATTCGATCGAATTCGCGCAGGCGCTCGATACCTATCGCCGTGCAAGACTGGTGTGGCTGTCCAATGAAATGCAATTGCGCAGCGACGCAGTGTGCACCCGGGCCCGCGCGCTACCGCCGCGGCGTGTACTGATCGTGGTAAGCGCGTGCGAACCGATCGCTGCGTCATACGCATTGCTGCTGCGTTTGAAAGGCTATCGGGTGATGTCCGCGCAGGGCCGCACCGAACTCGACGCGATGTTGACGCGTTTCGCGCCGGAGGCTGTGCTGCTCGATCTGGATACGCGCTTCGGCAGGAAGATTGCATACGCGGTGAGGGTCCGGCAAAGGATGCGCGGCGCGCGAGTCGTCGGTCTTGCCTCGCGGCCGCGGATGGTCTCGCAGAACAGGCTGCTGGATGTCACGCTGCGTAAGCCCGCACCGCTGCGAATTTTGATGGAGGCGCTGCAACCTGTTAACTAACGGCCGCAGGCATCGGCCAACCCGTTCAATTGTCCGGTTCCGTGAAGGGCATGGCACCGTCCGCTTGCACTCCTCGCCTTGCGGCGTGGCCTTTGAGCGGCCTTCCCGGTACGGCATGAGGCGGCCTTCGTGGCCGCTCTTTTTTGCGCGACGGTACCTGTGAACCGATCTTGTGTACGTTTTACACGGTCGCCTGACTAAAGCCCCGCAATGCCACGGCTTGCTTCGTTTCTCGCCCATGCGCACCCCTGCACATGAGCAATCGCTTCACTCGGGAACGTGGCGGACATATGCTGCATGGACTTCCTGATATCTCCAGTTGTCTGCTTGTAATCCGCACACAGCGAGAACGTGACGTCCACTTCCCAACGGCCTGACTCCGCGCAGTGCGCGTCGATCAGGAAGAAATAATTGCCCTGCAGATAGAGCGCGCTATTAGTCATGAAGGTCCTTGATTGGGCGGCTTTCGCCTGGGGTGTGGCAAGCGTGTTGAGTCAAGCGTTGCTATCGTGCTGCTATCGTTTCTGACGGCACGCACGCGGTGTGCCCAGTTTGGGCATCGGACGGTGGTTTCGATCCGCAAGCCTACGGTACGTGGTTTGCTTGCCCGCCGTCAATCGATAATGCTGGTCGGGGCCGCCGTATGTGCAGTGCCGTTGCCGGCGAACGTAGCATGCTCGTCGCGGGCGTTCTGCTGCACGGGTAGCGAGCGCGGTTAGCACGTCGGCGAGTATTGTCCGAAAACCTCGCGATTCGAACAAACACCGCGTGTCCAGGCTGGCATAGCCTGCCTGTATCGGATGTTATCGAACAGAACCACCATGTTTCGCATCTACGAGTACAAGGGATTTGCCGTTAGCATCGCGGTGGAAGCGAGCGTACTTATCCAACGCAGCGTGCCGGGCGGGTCAGGTTTTCTCGCGACAGTGCAGGTCGCGAGCAAACGCGAGGCGGTGCCGTTGACGGCTCCGTTGCACCTCGCCGGCAGAACCGGCGAAGCGTTCCATACCGAGGCCGACGCGCTGATGGGCGGATATGCGGCCGGGCAAAGGCTCGTTGAAGCATTACTGCGCGCGCCCCGGTGACAGTACGCGTAAGTGTCACGGCGATGCGGAACGCGATGTGACGGCCATGCTTATTGTCTTGTCGCACTGACCCGCTCATTTCGTGTCCGGCAGCGCGTACGCGATCACATAGTCGCCGAGCTTCGTGCCGAACGAGCCGTGTCCACCGGCCGCGATCACCACGTATTGCTTGCCGTTTGCCTGATAGGTCATCGGCGTCGCCTGGCCGCCGGCGGGCAGACGCGCGCGCCATAGCTCCTGGCCGGTATCGGTGCTGTAGGCGCGCAGGTAGTTGTCCGCGGTCGCACCGATAAAAAACACATGGCCCGCGGTTGTGACCGGACCGCCGAGCATCGGCATGCCCATGCGGAACGGCAGAGGCAGCGGCGAGCTGTCGCGCACGGTGCCGATGCGCTTTTTCCAGACCACCTGATTCGTATTGAGGTCGAGCGCCGCGACATATCCCCACGCGGGTTCTTTGCAGGGCAACCCGACCGGCGACATGAACGCGTTCAGCGTGACCGCGAACGGCACGCCGTATTGAGGCTGGATGCCGGCTTCACTGCCGGTGCCGCTCTGGCCGGCTTCGGGCGGTTCGGCCGGATTATGCGGGCCGCGCGGAACGAGCCTCGAGACGAAGGGTAGCGCGATCGGATTCGCGATCGCAAGATGCCGGTCGGTGTCGATTGCGATGCCTCCCCACTCGAACATGCCGAGGTTGCCGGGGAACACGAGCGTGCCTTGCTCGGAAGGCGGCGTAAACGGCCCGTCATAACGCAGCCGGTGGAACATCACACGGCATGCGAGCTGGTCGTACATCGTCGTGCCCCACATGTCCGCGCCGCTCAGGTTCTTTGCCGGACGGAAAGTCAGTTGCGAGAACGGCTGGGTCGCGGACACCCAGTCGCCGTTCGCCGGCCCTTGCGGCACGGCTTGCTCGGGAGCGGGCACAAGCGGCGTGCCGGTGCGGCGATCGAGCACGAAGATGTTGCCGGTTTTCGCGGGCGCGTAGATGGCCGGGACCACATTGCCGTGCGCGTCGGTCAGATCGGCTATGGTCGGCTGCGCGGGCAGGTCCATATCCCACAGATCGTGATGCACGGTCTGATAGAACCATGCGAGCTTGCCGGTCGACGCATTCAGCGCCAGCAGTCCGCTCGCATAGCGTTCCTGCTGCGGCGTGCGGCGCCCGCCCCAGATGTCGGGTGTGCTGACGCCCATCGGCAAATAGACGAGATCGAGCTTCGGATCGTATGCGGCAGGCGCCCATGAGTTCGGCGAATTCGGCGCAAAGCTGTGCTGGTCGTCGGGTATTGCATTGGGCGTATCGGAGCCCGGATCGAACGCCCACAGCAGTTTGCCGGTGTCGATGTCGAAGCCGCGAATCGCGCCGGATGGTTCGCTAACCGAGTAGTTGTCCGTGACTGAACCGGCGACCACGATCACTTTATCGGTGACCACGGGCGGCGACGTGGGCTCGTATTCGCCGGTGATTTTGACGGGCTCGAGTTTCTGGAGATCGAGGTCGCCGTTATTGCCGAAGCCTGTACAGCGTTGGCCGGTTGCCGCGTCGAGTGCGAATAGATGACCGTTGTTGACCGGCAGGAACACACGGCGCGAGCACACCGGCAGCGCGGACTGCGCTTGCGCGGTCGTGGCCGCGCGCGCGGCGTCGCTCTCGTGATACGACACGCCGCGGCAGGTTACGTGCTGAAAGCTCCGGTCGGTCTTCAGGCCCGGATCGAAGCGCCATTTTTCCTTGCCGCTGGCCGCGTCGAGTGCGAACAGGATCTGGTGCGGCGAGCATAGGAAAAGCGTGTCGCCGATTTTGATCGGCGTGACCTCGTCGGTGATTTCAGTTGGGTCGGTGGGTCCTTTATGGTCGCCGGTTTCGAATGTCCACGCGACTTGCAGATTCTTCACGTTCTGTTCGTTGATCTGCGCGAGCGGCGAATAACGCGTGCCGCCTTGCGTGCGTCCATAAGCGGGCCAATTCGCGGCTTGAGCATCGGCAGCATCCGAAGCATTGGAAGCCGGCGCCGCGGCGGACTGCATGGAAACGGTGCCGTTGATTTGCTGCGGATCGTTGAATGCCGCGTAGGTCAGCACCGCCGCGTTAGCGACCAGCCCGACGACGAGCGCCGCGACCGCAGGCGCCGCCGGAGCGGAGAAGGTGCGCGAGATAAATGGCAGCAGCAGCCAGATGCCGAATATCACGAGTACATCGACGCGCGGCGTCAGTGCCCAGAAGTCCATCCCCGACTCGACCACGGCCCATACGAGTGTGCCGACCAGTAGCAATGCATATAACGCGAGCGCCCATCGGTTACGCAGATAGACAAGCCATGTCACAGCCAGCATCGCAATGCCCGCGATCACGTAGTACGGCGAGCCATGTAGCGCGATCAGCCAGATGCCGCCGGTCAGCAGATACAAACCGGAGAGGCCGCCGAAGATGAGGGTCAACCATCGTGCAATGCGTGTTGGGTTCATGTTTGCCGCCCGGATTGAAGGTCGTTACTGCTGCGCGATTAGCATTCCATGTGCCGTTCGGTATTCCGATTTGCCGCGCATTGCCGAACCGTCACGCGCGTTTGTGTGCGTGGTAGCCGTATGGCGAATACTCCCTCCGACAACTTTTATGACGCGCCGTTGCAAACGGACGTACAGGGTGGACCGGATCCCTTGCGCAATAGCGCGCGTCTTCGCAGTATTGCGGCCAGTTTCCGCGCGGCATGAAAAATGCTGACCGTCTGCACGTTCGTTCCCGAGACCGTGATGACGCGCGACAGTCATTCGCACCGCGAGCCGCTATGCGAGCGCTGTGCTTGCGCATGCGCTCTGATGCTGATCGCGTGTGCGACGCAGGCGGCCGATGGCGGACCGCAGCAGAACGCACTGCGGCCCGCGGGCGTGCAGGCCGCGCATATCGCGCAACTGTGGAACCTGACGCTGGCTGTCTGTGCATTCGTTTTCGCGGCCGTGTTGCTTGCGACGTTGCTGGCACTGGTTCGCAGCCGGCGCAGTCACGCCAGCGCGGCTCCAAACCTCGACCCAGTCACGCATCCTGAGCGACGCACGCGCCGTGTCGTGGTAGCGGCGAGTGTGCTGTCCGTCGTACTGCTGTGCGGCCTTATCGTCGCGGATATATTGACCGACCGCGCGCTATCGAAGCTGCCCGTCGATCAACCGGTAAAGATCGAAATGACAGGTCTGCAGTGGTGGTGGCAAGTCAGGTATCCGGCCGCGCGCGGTCTGCCGGAATTGACGACCGCCAACGAGCTGCATATCCCGGTGGGCCGTACCGTTATCGTGTCGCTGAAAGCGGGCGACGTAATCCATAGCTTCTGGGTGCCCGACCTGCACGGCAAAAAAGACATGTTGCCCGGCATCGACACGTCGATCGCTTTTCGTGCGGATAAGCCGGGCGTCTATCGCGGTCAGTGCGCCGAATTTTGCGGCGCGCAGCACGCGTTGATGGCAATGCTTGTCATTGCCGAACCGGATGACCGCTATGCTGCGTGGGTGCAGCAGCAGGCGCAGCCGGCCCGGCAAACTTCCGACGCGATCGCGCAACGCGGCCGCGACGTGTTCGAGAAGTCGACCTGCGCAGGATGTCACACAGTGCGCGGCACGTCGGCGAACGGCACCCTCGCGCCAGACCTCACGCATCTGATGAGCCGCCAGACCATCGCGGCCGGCGCGCTCGCCAACACGCCGGACAACCTCGCTGCATGGATTCGCAATCCACACGCGTGGAAAGCGGGTGTCACCATGCCGGCTGTCCGGCTTTCCGACAGCGACCTGCACGCGGTCGTCACATGGCTTGCGACACTCCAATGAGCACCGCCGACCGTCCTCGCTCGCTCGAGCCCGACCTGACGCTGAAAGACGGGCCCGATGCACCGCCCGATGCGCGCGTCGCATTGGCCGACACATGGCGCGATCCGCCTGGTTTGATCGGCTGGTTCTCAGCGGTTAACCATAAAACGATCGCACGGCGCTTTATCGTCACGACGTTTTCGTTTTTCCTGCTCGCGGGCGTGCTTGCGCTAGTGATGCGCACGCAACTCGCGCGGCCCGGTAACCGGCTCGTCGGCCCCGATCTGTATGACCAGCTGTTTACGATCCACGGCACGACGATGATGTTTCTGTTTGCGGTGCCGGTCATGCAGGCCGTCGCGATGTACCTGATCCCGTTGATGCTCGGCGCGCGCAGCGTCGCGTTTCCGCGCATGAATGCGTACGCGTACTGGGTGTTCGTGTTCGGCGGACTGCTGCTGTATGTCGCGTTCGCGCTCGGTGCCGGCCCGCGTTCCGGCTGGTTCAGCTATGTGCCGCTTGCCGGGCCCGACTATGCAACCGGCAAGGGTTCCGACGTCTGGGCGCAGATGATCACGTTTACCGAACTGCCGGCGCTGCTCGAAGCGGTGGTGCTGATCACCACGATTCTGAAGATGCGGGCGCCGGGCATGTCGCTGAACCGCTTACCGCTGTTTGCGTGGGCGACGCTCGTCACGCAGTTCATGGTGCTGTTCGCGATGCCGGCGATCATGCTGGCGAGCACCGCGCTGATTCTGGACCGGCTCGTTGGCACGCAGTTCTATAACCCGGCGCTTGGCGGCGATGTGTTGCTCTGGCAGCACCTATTCTGGTTTTTCGGGCACCCGGAGGTCTATCTGATCTTTATTCCGGCGCTCGGTTTTATGTCGTCGATTATTCCGACGTTTTCGCGCCGGCCGATTTTCGGCTACTCGGCGATGGTGCTCGCGCTAATCGCAATCGCGTTTTTCGCGTTCGGGCTGTGGGTCCACCATATGTTTGCGACCGCGGTGCCGGAACTCGGCAAGAGCTTTTTTACCGCCGCAAGCGTGCTGATCGCGGCGCCGTCCGGCATCCAGATTTTCTGCTGGCTCGCGACACTGCTGACCGGCAAGCTGTCGTTGAAGACGCCGATGCTGTTCGTGATGGCGTTCTTTTTCATTCTCGTGCTCGGCGGGCTCAGCGGCGTGATGCTCGGTTCCGTGTCGCTCGATCTGCAGGTGCATGACACGTATTTTGTCGTTGCGCATCTGCACTATGTGCTGATCGGCGGCGCCGTTTTTCCGCTGTTCGGTGCGTTCTACTACTGGTTTCCGAAAATCACCGGTCGGATGCTTGGCGAGACGCTCGGGCACTGGCATTTCTGGCTGTTTTTTATCGGCTTCAACCTGACGTTCTTCCCGATGCACCTGCTCGGTCTGCAAGGCATGCCGAGGCGCGTGTGGACCTATCCGCCGGGAATGGGCTGGTCCGGCATGAATGCGCTCGCCACGGCTGGCGCGTACCTGATGGCCGTCGCGGTGCTGCTTTTTCTTTTCAACGTCGTGCGCAGCCGCCGCCGCGGTGAACAGGCGCCAGCCGATCCGTGGGGCGGCGGCACGCTCGAATGGAGCGTGCCGAGCCCGCCGCCGCCGCATAACTTCGACGTGCTGCCGGTCGTGCACGGCCGCGATCCGTTGTGGGAGCGCAAGCGCGAGCCCGGTTCGGTTTCGGGGCTGGCGGTGCATGCGCGCGAAGTGCTGACCACCGGCGTGCTGGCTGCCGCACCGGACACGCGACCGCTATTCCCGTCGCCATCGCCTTGGCCGTTTTTGAGTGCCGTGGCGACCACCGTGTTCTTCATCGGCTCGATTTACACGCCGACCGCCGTCTGGTGGGGCACTGTGCCGGTCGCGGCCGCGATGATTGCGTGGTTCTGGCCGACCCGCCGGTCCAACCGCATCGCACGCGCACTGGAGCGCTGGCCGGGCGATGGGCGCGAGCGCACGGCGCAGCGTGCGGCGCGGCGCGCGCAGCCTCACCCAGCGATGCGTGCCGAGCCCTGGGTAGCGAGGCCCAGTTCGCTCGATGTGCGTGGCTTGCCAAGCTTCGGG
This sequence comes from Paraburkholderia rhizosphaerae, assembly GCF_004366595.1. Taxonomy (GTDB): domain Bacteria; phylum Pseudomonadota; class Gammaproteobacteria; order Burkholderiales; family Burkholderiaceae; genus Paraburkholderia; species Paraburkholderia rhizosphaerae. The sequence goes on along the minus strand of NZ_SORE01000017.1, from coordinate 90,632 downwards.
TTCGGTCATCGCAGCCTGATGTGGTGGGCGACGGCCGGATTGATGCTGATCGAAGGCAGCGTATTCGCGGTTGCAGTCGGAATGTATTTCTATCTGCGCGCAGTCAACGCATCGTGGCCGATGAATGCGCCTGCGCCGGCGCTGCTGTGGGGATCGTTGAACACGCTTGTGCTGCTTGTCAGCATGTGGCCGAACGCGCTTGCGAAGCGCGCGGCCGAACGCGACAGCCGCGAGCGTGCGCGACTCTGGCTTGCGGTGTGCCTGGTATTCGCGCTTGTGTTTCTGGTGGTGCGCGGCTTCGAGTTCGCGTCGCTGAACGTGATGTGGTATGCGAACGCGTACGGGTCGATCGTCTGGCTTCTGCTCGGACTGCATACGACGCACCTGATCACCGACACGATCGACACGGCGGTGCTTGCGTTACTGCTGTTCACCGGGCCGTTCGAAGGCAAGCGGCTTCTCGATACCAGCGAGAACGCCATTTATTGGAATTTCGTCGTGCTCAGCTGGCTGCCGATCTATGCGGTTATTTATCTGGCGCCGCGCATTCATTTTTGACGCGAACGGACAACATGAGAATCTGGCTTGGACTGCTCGCCGCCCCGGCGGTCGTTTTGGGCACGCAAAGCGCGAACTACGCGCTTTTGCAACTCGCGTGCCGGCGCCAAAGCATGGCAACGCTGCATGTGGTCAGCATTGCCGCGATTCTGTTTTCGGTCGCGGCCGCGCTGCTCGCGTACCGATGCTGGCGCGAGTCGTCGCCGCGCTACCGCGCGAGCTACGTGCCGCGCGGCGCGCGCTCCGCATTTTTGTCACTAATGGCGGCCATCGTCGCCGCGCTGTGCGCGGTGGTTCAGTTGGCTATGTATTTTCCACAATGGTTGCTGTCGCCTTGCCAATGAAAGCAGGTTCGAGATGGTTCGCCTTGCTTGCGGCCGCCGCGCTGCTGACGGCGCCGCTCGCGCACGCCCACGTGCTGACGGACTCCGCTCGCTCCGCGCCATCGTTCGGCTGGAGCTTCGACGCGTGGCCGGTCGCGTTGATGTGCGCGAGCGTTCTCGCATACGCCGTGGGCTATTTACGATTGCGCAGGCGCAGCCGCGCGCGCGGTCGCGCAATGCGCGCGCTGCACGGCGTCGCCTTTGCGGGCGGTTCGTGTGTGCTGGCGCTCGCTCTGATTTCGCCGCTCGATACGTTGAGCAACTGGTTGTTTTCCGCGCATATGGTTCAGCACGAATCGATGATGCTGATTGCTGCGCCGCTGCTGGTGCTGGGTCGGCCCCTTGCCATATGGATCTGGGCGCTGCCGCGCGGCGGGCGGCTACGCGTGGGCCACGCAATACGCCGGCGGCAGGTGGTTCGGGTCTGGCGATTTCTGACCGCGCCGCTCACCGCCTGGCTGTTGCATGCAGCCGCGTTGTGGGGGTGGCATGCGCCCGCGGCGTTTGAAGCCGCGCTCGCCCATCCGGTAGTCCATTCGCTACAGCACACGAGTTTCCTGCTGACCGCGCTCGTGTTCTGGTGGACCGTATTCGGCGACGGCGCGCGCCGCCAGTCGGGAGGCGGCGCGTTACTGTCGGTGTTTACGACGATGGTCCATACGACAGCGCTCGGCGCATTGATTACGCTCGCACCGGGGCTCTGGTATCCGTCCTATGTCGAGCCTTGCAGCGTACTCGGCATCGACCCGTTGCACGACCAGCAATTGGGCGGGCTCATCATGTGGGTGCCGGCGGCAGCCGCGTATCTGATTGGCGGGCTCGTGATAGCCGCCCGGTGGTTGAGCCAACCGCCGTCGACGCCGATGCTGGCAACCGGACAGGCGGTCATTGTGCCGCGGGACGAACCGCGATGATGCGACGTCGAATCACGGTCGTGAAGCGCGCGCTGACGCCCGGCCTGGCGTTCATGCTGTTTGCGGCCGTGCTGACGGGCGTTGCACTCACGAGCATTGCGCAGCAACAGGAAGCGTCGCCGGCTAGCCGGGCGGCAGCGGCGCCGCAGTCCGCCGACGCGCAGACGCTCGCGCGCGGCGCTTATGTGGCGAAGGCCGGCGATTGCGCCGGATGCCACACTGCGCCCCAAGGCGGCGCGCCGTACGCGGGCGGGCTCCGGATGGGCTCACCGTTCGGCACCATCGTTTCGACCAACATCACGCCTGATCCACGCTATGGAATTGGACGCTATACGTACGAAGAGTTTGCGCGCGCGTTACGAACAGGTGTCGCGCGAGGTGGCAAGCGGCTTTACCCGGCTATGCCTTACGCGTCCTTTGCAAAGATTTCCGACGACGACATGCGCGCGCTTTACGCGTATCTGATGCATTCGGTCGCGCCGGTCGCGAAACCGTCGCCGCCGTCGGACGTCGCGTTTCCGTTCGACCAGCGCTGGGCGTTGATCGTCTGGCAGCGTATTTTCGTGCCACGCGGCACGTTCAAGCCGCGCGCCGACCGCGATGCGCAATGGAACCGTGGTGCCTATCTGGTGCAGTCGCTCGGCCACTGCGGCGCCTGTCATACGCCGCGCGGCGCCGCTTATCAGGAGCGTGGCTATGACGAGTCTTCGCCGAAGTACCTGACTGGCGGCGTCAACGACCACTGGTTTGCGCCCAACCTGACCGGCGACGCGGGCGCGGGCCTGGGCCGACTGTCCGCGCCGGACGTTGCTGCATTCCTGAAGACCGGACATGGCGCCGGCGTGGTTGCATACGGCAGCATGGTCGAGCAGATCGAGGACAGTTCGCAGTATCTGACCGACGACGATCTGGCCGCGATCGCGCGGTATCTGAAGTCGTTGCCACCGCAACAGCCGTATGGCACCTACGCGCCGCATGCCGACGTTGCACGATCACCGCAAAACGGCAGCCGCGTGCCCGATTCTTTATCCGCGGGATATAACGTCTATCAGTCGTTCTGCGCGCGCTGTCACCGTGCCGATGGCGCCGGCGTGCCGCATGTGTTTCCGGCGCTGGCGGGCAATCCTTCCGTGCTCGCCGAAGATACGACGTCGCTGATCCGGCTGCTGGTCGAAGGCGGTAACAGTCCGTCCACCTTGACCGGTCCGCCGCGTCAGCAGATGCCGGCGTTCGCCGATACGCTTGCCGATGTGCAGATCGCGCAAGTGCTGACCTATCTGCGCGGCGCATGGGGCAACAATGCGCAAGGCGTGACCGCGAACGACGTCAGTTCGCTGCGCCAGCTGCTTCATAAATAACGATGGTTGCGCCGCCGCCTTCATACCCTCTGGCGCGTTGAAGATGGCCGGAACAGGCTGTTCAGACCGCACACCAGCAGGCCCGCAACCACGAAAGTCGCAATCGGAAACGTGCCCGCGGTGTTAACCGCGACGTCCACTGGGCGTTCGCGCAGCAGTTCGATACGGCGTCGCGTCATTGCCGCGCCGAGCGACGACAGTTCGCTTTTCAGCGCCCGCTCGGCGATCGGAATCAGGATGGTCTCCTCGTCGGCGACATGATGAATCGTCACGCGCATCAATTCCATGAAGAGCCCATCGTAGGCGGCGTTTTGCGGGCCCATCGCGCGCAGTTTCGCGATGATTTCGCGCATTTCGCGGTGCTCGGGCTCGCTCTTTTTCACCGTATCGTTGTCCGGTGCAACGCGCGCGAGCGCCGGATAGAAGATTTCCTCTTCCAGCGTCGCGTGAATCTCCAGCGCGGTGCATACCGAATTGACGATCGCGCGTTTGCGCCACCATGGGCTCGTCAATCGGTAGCGATGAAATGCGCACAGCGCATGCGTATGATCCATCCGGATCATCGTGGTGATGGCGGGTGATGCTGCGTTGAATTCACTCATGACAGTCTCGCACGTCGGTGGCGCGAACAAACCAGCATGCGTCGTTCCTGGCGACATACGTTATGGAACGCTCGAGTATGTCGCCCGGCACGGTCGATTGCGGGCCACGCGCGCTCAACGCGGCCCCAAGGCTATCTGCGCTGCGGCGCCACTGCCTTGCCCTGCTGATCGACGATCCGCGCGGTTTCGCCCGGGATAGTCGCGAGCTGTTCGTCGAGCTTCAGTATCGAGGAGCCGGCAGCGGACGCTGCACGGTCGACGGCACCGGTCATCGACATAAAACTCCGGTTGAACGACGTCTCCACTTCGTTCACGGCATCCGCGTACGCGCCGAGCAGAATGTCGCCGACATGCCGCAGGTAGGCCGCCGCCTTTGCGGTGCCGGCGAGCGAATAGCTGGCCTGCAGCCGCCATGCGCCTAACAGCGAGCGCTCTTCGGCGGCTTGCAGCGCGATGGCGCGTTGCTCCTCGAGCGACGTATGAATTGCGCGACTGTTCAACTCCGCGAGCCGCTCGACGGCCGATACATAAACTCCACTCCATCCGGTCAGATCGTTGACGGCCGACGCGGTACTGCTAGCGGTTGCTTCCCGGGCTTCGCCCGATGCCAGAATCACAGGATCACTCACGATCGACTCCTCGAAACGTTGTACGGCCGGCGGCTCGCACCGGCCAATGGGACCATGGGCTACTGCGCTCCACTAGCCTGCAAGCGATATTCCCGATTGATCTCTGGCAGCGCTTGCGCGCGCGTGCGGTGCGGCGGGGAACCGCTTAGCTGGCGCTTTCCCAAATGTGCTTCGCGAATGGCACGCGGCTTGCCCCACTTGCAGACGCAGGCGCGCGTGCAGCGTGTCGTAGCCTGGAGCATCCGATGACAGTCCCAGCAATCAACCATTCGCGACGTGGCCGATGGCACGCTGCGCTGCGTGTCGCGCGCGACAGTTTTGAACACTTCCTGTCGGACCGCTGTCCGATGATGGCGGCAAGCGTCGGTTTCTATTCCGCGTTTTCGCTGGCGCCTACGCTGTTGATCGTCCTGGCGATCGTTGGCTGGTTCGTCGGCGAAGAGGTCGGGCAGGGCCGTTTTTTTGCCCAGGTGCAGCAAATCATGGGCGCCGACGCCGCCGGCGCGATGCGCACGCTGGTCGAGCATGCGCACCGCTCGAAGGGCGGCGGCATCGCGGCCGCGCTATCGTTGGTCTTGCTGGTGGTTGGCGCGTCGGCAATATTTTCGTCGCTGAACACCGCGCTCGATGTGGTATTCCACGCGAAGCCAGGTCGAGGCATCGCGGGGCTGGCGCTTTTGGTGCGCACGAGGCTCGTTTCGCTGGCCCTTGTGCTGGGAATCGGCTTTCTGCTGGTCGTGTCGCTGGTGCTCGATGCGGCACTCGAGGCGCTAGGCAAGTCCGTATTCGGCAACGCGGCGGCAACCGCCATCGCGTTGGCCGCACAGTCGGTGTTCGGTCTGATCGTGCTGACGCTGGGTCTGAGTGCGCTGATCAAATGGCTTCCAGATGTGCGTGTCGCGGTCAGGCACGCGCTGGCCGGTGGCTTTATCGCTGCGATTTTTTTCACCATCGGACGGCATCTGTTCGGCTTGTACCTCGCGCATGCGGGCACGGCCGGTTCGTTCGGCGCGGCCGGCTCGCTAGCGGTACTGATGATGTGGCTTTACTTCTGTGCGGCCGTTTTCCTGTTCGGCGCCGAGGTATCCGCGGCGATGCGGGGACCGGCTGAACGCAAGCCGGTACCGGGCGATGCGCAACGGCAAGCGGGCTGACAGGATTAATGTCGTATTGCCTTTGCACGCACGTGCAGGTTGCTTATCGCTTCACGTTTTTCGCGGCTTCCGGTTCGCAAACCGCACGCGTCTGTCGACACGCGCGAGCAGCGCGATAAACGCGAGTTCATCCGCTTTCATGCGACGCCTCGCCGCTTGCGGCGGCAAGCTTGTCAATTCACCCGCATCGAATGCAGTGATGACGCCCGGATGGATATAGCACCGCTTGCACACCGCTGGCGTATTTCGCAATAGCGTCGCAACTTCCTTCACCGTTGCGACGACATGGCGCTTCGTGTCCGCTGCGTTCTCGCAAACCAGTTGACGCAACGCGGCCATCGCAAAGACGCTGCCTGCCCAGGTTCGATAGTCCTTCGCCGTGAAGTCCGCACCGCTAACCGTGCGCAAATAATCGTTGACGTCCGCGGAGCCGACCGTGCGGCGCGTGCCGTCGTCATCGATGTACTGGAAGAGATCATGACCGGGCAACTCGGCGCACATACGCACGATCCGTTTGACGCGCGGATTGCTGATCGAAACATCATGCTCGGCGCCGCCTTTACCTGCGAATCGGAACCGCACTTCGCCGGAGCGAATGGTCACGTGTTTTTTGCGCAGCGTGGTGAGACCGTATGAATGATTTTCCCGCGCATATTCGACACTACCGACGCGGATCAGCGTCGTGTCGAGCAACTGTACGACCGCCGCGATGACTTTTTCACGTGGCATGCCGCGGCGTGCAAGGTCCCGCTCGACGCGTGCGCGTATTTTCGGTAGTGCGTGCCCGAATGCGACCATTCGGCCGAACTTGTCGGCGTCTCGCGTTTCGCGCCATTGCGGATGATAGCGATATTGCTTTCGTCCGCGCGCGTCGCGACCGGTCGCCTGAATATGGCCGCGTGGGTCTGGGCAGATCCACACATCGGTATACGCGGGTGGAATGGCCAGCGCGTTGATGCGCGCGATATCGCGTTCGTCTTCGATGCGTTTGCTGTTCGCGTCGAAATACGCGAATGCCTGCCTGAGCCGCTTGCGCGTGATGCCCGGCCGGGTATCGTCGGTGTAGCGCAATCCGGCGGGCAGTTCATCACGCACCGCTTCGGTGATCGCGCGGGCGGTATCACTCGTCATCGTTTTCATGGCGTTCGCCTGGCGGTTAGACGCCGCATCAGCGGCGAAAACGGGCAGCGAAAATCGCCGTGCAAACGATATGCCTGGAACGCCGACCGCGAGCGGTCAGCAGTCTGCGCGTGATGTGTAGACCCTGATGTAAAGCTGGCTGAAGCCGCTAGCAGATAATTGAAGCTGACGCGCCGGTCAGTGGCGGTGCGCCCGCCAATGCCAGTCGGCCATCTGCCGCAGTGCCCGAGCGCGTCTATTTTCGCGTCGATAGTGGCCGACCATAAAAAGGGCTGCAAAAAGCAGAACAACCGAACCGATTGCCATTACAGCTGCGCTTGCGTCCATTGTCACCTCGTCAATACCGGGTCGTCGAAACTCGTTGCTATGTCAACACGACGAATCAGCGTTCACGGGCAATCGCGCGTAAAAGGGAGTCACCGTTGCCGGTGAGTTGCGGCAGATGGATTCCGGACGGCATCTGCTCGAACGCGACGAGCTGGCGTTCAAGCAGTGTGTCCAGTTCCTCGCGGTTCAGGTCGATCTGCTCGGGCGAATTCTTGATGAGCATCAGAGTGGCGAATTCGTGAGGGCTCAGCATTGCGTCTCTCCGCATTTATCTGGATTAAATAACTGACGGTAGTAATTGCGGATAAATCGTCTGACCGTTTTTCGATTCGGTAACTATTCCAGTCTTTTTTATTATTTGGCCTGAGGAATCCGCTTCCTTCCGGCCGGGAGTCCAGATATTAATCGGAAGTCAGCCGCGTGCGGCATGAAATTAATGCATTGACGCAACATGTTAATAGAGCGTTTTTGTCAGTGGATTTATTCGCTTTACATTCGAACTGCTTTAAACAGGTTTTAAACAGGTCTTACCGCTTATGCGGTATTCGCGATCGCGGGCGCACGGGGCAAGTGCCGCGCCCGCGGCCGCAACGACCGCGTAGCGCGTTCAGCATGCGCCGTCGGGCGTATTCACGTGCTATCGCTTCGCGCGCGTTTTCGACATCCCGAGTTCGGCCCCCGTCTCCGGGTCGGACGAAGGATCCGATGTCAGGCGCTGTTTCAACGCTTCGATCGCTGTCTGCTGATTTTTGTCGAGCTTGACCGAGGCCGTACCGTCTCCACCATCGACAGCAGGCTCCGGTTGATCGACCAGCTTCAGCCCACGGCCCTGATTCCAGGGTCCCCGTTGCGTCGGCCCGCCCTGCGACATCTTCAGATACGTGTCCGCGAATTCGGGTACCGGCGGCAGCTTGCCCGGCGGGAAGTTGGCGGTGATCGAATACAGCGCTTTTTCGAACGACTTCTGGTGCGAGACCTCACGCGTCATCAGAAAACCGAGCGCGTCGCGGATGCCGGGATCGTCGGTTACGTTGATCAGCCGCTCATAGATAATCTTCGCGCGTGCTTCCGCTGCGATGTTCGACCGCAGGTCCGCGGTCGGCTCGCCGATCGTATCGATGTAGGCCGCGGTCCAAGGCACACCACCGGAGTTGGTCAGTGCGGGCCCGCCGCCGTACAGAAGCTGCGTGACGTGACTATCGTTGCCCTTTCCGTTGAGCTTGCGATACAAGTCCGCCTGTGCGTCCACCGCTTCCGCGAGCTCGCCTTTGGCGCCGCGATTGAGCATCGCGACAATCGATCCGATGATCTCCAGGTGACTCAGCTCTTCGGTCGCGATGTCATACAGCATGTCCTTGCGGCCGGGATCTTCCTCGCCCACCGCCTGCGTGAAGTAACGCATCGCGGCCGCGAGTTCGCCTTGCGGTCCGCCAAACTGCTCGAGCAGCAGATTCGCGAGACCGGGATCAGTCGTGCCGACCCGAACGGTGTATTGCAGACGCTTGTTGTGCATGAACATGGCAACGCTCCTCCTCGAAACGGTTGGTCGGATAATCCTCAGTTGCTGCCGGAGTGGCGCATCACGATGCGCATCGCGCGTTCCCGAAGCGAGCGTCCGGCAACGCGCGATCGCTCACACCCGGCCGGTGGCGCGGTCCGGATGGATCGGCGGCGCGATCGTTCCTTTCTCCACGGCAGGCTGTTGGCGGAACCCGAGGCTGCCGGCACCGACCGAGATGACCAGTCCGACGAACAGCGCCGCGACGGAGAACCAGCTCGCGCGAGCCACGGCGCGCGCGGCGGTGTCGGCTGCCTGACGCGTATCGGTTTGCGAGAGCGGCGCGGACGCGGCATTCGCCATTGACGCGATCGCGTTTCCCGCTTCCTGCGAAAGAGCGTTGACCGCGCTCGCGCCGCTGCCCGACGCGGTTGCCGCGAGGCCCGCGTTCGCCACATTGCCGACTAGCGCAGCTGCGCCGGTGACAATGGATGTCATTGCAACGATGACGAACAGCACCATCAAAGCCCAGCTCAGCAGGCCATGCAGCCAGCCGAGCAGCGGTGCGCAGCGTCCCGCGAAATAGCCGCCTAGAAAGACGGCGATGATGGTTGTGACGATCAACCATACGCCGGACCCAAAGCCGAATGCGCGCGCGGAATCCTCGTGAGCCAGCGGACTGAGCAGCGACGCTCCGATGGCCGCGCCGAGCACGCTCATAAACACGTACGCAATGAGTGCGATGGTGACGCCTGTGAAGACGGCGCCCCACGACACACGGGGTAGCCCCTCCTGAGTTTGCAGATAGCGCATGACAGCCTCCATTGACCAGCAAGTGGATGATTGGGGATTGGCACGCAGCGGTCCGCAAGCGTCGTGCCGCCTCGCGCGGTTATCACGCTTTGCCGGCGTAGCCCGGCAGTCCGCGTGCCTTCTTGCTGCGCGCGATTCTCGTCGACGCGATAAGCGCCGCAAGCATCGACGCGTTATCGGTGCCGTCGAGCGGTACCTCCGCGCGCAGAAAATCCGCCCATACAAACGCGCTGTAGCGCGAGCTTGTCTTCCGGTATGCGCCGCACCGTCTCGTCAGCGCAGCGAGACTTTGATACGGGTCGTCCTGCATCAACGCGATCGTTGCCGGCAGTTCGTGCGGGTCGCGCCGACGTCCTTGCGAATCGAACGGATGAAGCAGGTTCTCGCGCGCCATCTTTCGCCAGAACGATGGCATCGAGCGGGCGCGAAGGTCGCATGCGAAGCGGACCGGGACCAGTTCGATGTTGCATAGATGCCATGCCATCGCCCAGTGGTGGTGATCGATAACGAAGACGCTGCCGTCCGGCGCCCGTACGCACAGTAAAGGATGCCGCTCGAGTAGCTGACGACGGGCGGCGTCGTACAGACGGCGTGTAACGAAGGCTTTGAGCGCGACGTATTGCATACCGACGGTAATCTGCGTCGGCCTTAGCGATGCGAGCGCAAGCCACTGCAAGGCGCTTGCGGGACTGTTTGGCGGCTTAATGACCATGGCGGATACGGCTCACAAAAAACAGGAAAACGGCCCGTCACAGCGGCGGGCCTTGCGCGAGTCAGGCCGGCGCGAAACGGCCAGCGCCCCCACCACGCTTCATGCACCGGCCGGAATCCCTGCTTGCCATTGCGCATTGCGCGTGCCACGACCGCCGACGCAACTCTCGCGTTCGCAACATACGTCCGCTTCGCTGCGGCAGACGTTTGCAGCGACAGCGCACGCGGTATGAGGTTTGCGCGAAGGCATAGCCAAGTCTCGCATCGACCGGAGACGTCCCAACGTTATGGAGGCACCTCGAATGAACGTATCACGCAAAAAAGCGCTACTAGGTGTGCTGCTTGCGGTGTGCTCGGGCAGCGCGATCGCGCAGGCGGGCGGCACTGGCGGCGGCTCAGGTGCGGCTGCCGTGCCGAACGGCTCAAATCAGTCGGGCAAGCCGCGCATGAGCGGTGGCAGTCATGACTCGATCAACGCGCCGTCGACCAGCGCCGGGGTCGGCAGCGGGCCGCCCAACGGGACCCGCCTCGGGCACTCGAATAGCAGTAACTATCAGCAAGGCGGCGATTCGCAGAACGACGGTCAACGCAACGGCAGTCAGCAATAGGCGGGCACCGGCTGCGCGGGGCCGAGCCTGGCCGTGAAGTGACCATGTGTCACAAGGTAAAGCTAAACGCGGCCACTCTTGTGCCGTTCGATAACTGCGGTTTTCGGACAGCTTCCGACATGCGCACGAGTTGTGCGGCACGCTAAGATATATCTGCTGGACACCGTAAAAAATAGAAAGCAATGACCGCCGTGTTCAGGCGTCGTGGCGACTTCGTCGCATCAAGCGCAATTTTGTTCGTACGATAGGTGCGTCGATCATTCGACGCGGGCAAACGAAGCTGCCAAAGACCAGCGAGGGCTGCATGAGCAGGGCCGACAAGATACACACCGACATCCTGAGGTTCGCGTTCAAGGTTGAGCTTGCGCGCGGCGCTTCCTTTATTGCCAGCACACTATCACCCGAAAGTACCGCGGCCGCGGTCGCCGAAGTGTTGGAGTCGTTTGTGGTCGATCGGGGTCCTGACGGGCTGGAAGACTTTCGTACGCTGCTGATCCAGGAGCTGAAAAAACGTCGATGCGTCAATGCCGCGCAAGTCGTCGATACGTACTCCCGGATAAGGCTTTCCTGAGACGGTGCTCACGGTAGCACCCGTGTTGTGGTTCGTGGCGATTTCCCGATACTGCGAGGCACACGTGACGGAACTGGAACGCGAACTCGACAGGCTTCGTGTCGCCGATGCCCATATCGCAAGACGGCGGAACCTGATCGAACGGCAACTGCGAACGGTGCACGAACTCGCCCGTGACGGACACGACACAGGATCGGCTATCCGGCTGTTGCAGGAACTGCGTCGTTCGCTGGAAGCCATGGTCGAGCATCGCGCCGTGATCCAGGAAACGATCGAAATGCTGCGGCTCGCGGAACGCTAGCGGACGCGCGCCATGGGGCGAAGGCCGCAGCGTCAGTGTGCATGTCAGCCCGCCGGCGGTGCACGCCGCGGTGGTTCGCTGCCATCACGCGGATGTTGCGAGCGCACGCACCGGCGTACGCACAACTCCAACCGGTCACAATCAGGTCTCGCGTCGGGCGCTGGCGGGCAGCGCGCGTCCATCGCCAATGACGTTGCTTCAAGGTTGAATAGCGCGGCGACACTCGCGACTAATGCGTCATAGAGCTGCTCGGCCAGTTTCACGTCGCGACCTAGCCTTCCCAACATATGGATGCGCGTATCCTGCTCGCTGACAAGCTGCAGGCCACGACGAATCCGCGCCGCATACCGCTCTGTGTCGGCAGACCGGCGTGCCCGCGGACCGAGTGTGCGTGCGACCGGCTGCTGTGGCCGGCAAGCGGACGCTTGCGCAGGCGCGCCGCTCGCGTATTCGGCAACTTCGGACACTGACGTAAGAATCGCTCGCGGATCGAAGGGCTTCCTTACCAGGCGGTTGACGGATACGCCGGCGTCGGTATCCACGCCTGTCATCAGAATGACCGGAACGCCGGACAGGCGTGGCACAGCCTTGAGCATGCGAACCATGTCGGGTCCTTCCAGAATCGGTATGTTCACGTCCGATACGATCACTTGCGGGGGCGCGGTAACCGCCGTTGCGAGGGCTTCGAGGCCGTTATTCGCGACCGTCACCGTATGCCCGGCCGCCGTCATCACCGATTCGAGTGCCTCGCGCAAGCTGACGTCGTCGTCGACCAGAAGAACGCGGGTCATCATTCTGCCCTTCCGTGTGAGATAGCTATCTGTCAGCATTGGCCATTCCCGTCTGCGTCCAATTTCGCTACGCACGCAGACGTTGCTCGGCACGAGTTTTGCGAATCCCTTGATGGACGCACCTGGAAGAAGGAGGCTTTAATGGCGACCGGAACGGTGAAGTGGTTCAACGACGCGAAAGGGTTTGGCTTTATCACGCCGGATGACGGCGGCGATGACCTGTTCGCGCACTTCTCGGAAGTGCAGGCGGCGGGCTTCAAATCGCTACAGGACGGACAGCGGGTCGAGTTCGACATCAAGCAGGGGCCGAAGGGCAAGCAGGCGTCCAACATCCGGCCGATATGAGCGCACGCGGGGCGCCCCGGGCTAACGGCCCGCAAGCCGCCGGACGGTCCGTGCAATCCATGCAGTCAGTCCGTTGCGCACGACCACCGCCGCGATGCGGCGTGGTCCAAGTATCAGCGCGCCCGCGAGGATAGCGGCGAGCAGCGTCACATGGGGCGCGCTCGCCGCCAGTGCGGACAGGTTAGCTGGCGAGAACGACGATTTGCGGCGCGCATCGGTCAGCATGGCGGCGTTGCGCGCTTCGAGCAGCGCGCTACGCGAAGCCGCCATTTTCGCGAGTAGCGCCGTGCGCGTGGCGTCGGCGGGTGCGGAGGTCATTTGAGCGCCTCTTTAACGGTAGTCAGATCCTGGTGGATTTCGCCGCGCAGCAAGTCGAGCGACCAGACAGGCCGCTGCATGCGCAGCACGAGCAGCGCCACGATCGACAGGATCAGCCAGCCCCCGGCGACCGCCCATACGACTGGAATGAACCAGGGCGTCGCCCAGAAGCTTGCAATGATCGCGATGCACACGAATGACAGCGTGAAAAGCCCCGCTACCGCGAGCGCCACCAGCGCGATGACGTCGCGCACGAGCTGCGTACGCATGTGCGCGATTTCGATCGACAGCAGTTCGCTGTAATCGGCGAGGCGCTCGACGCAAAAGCGGCTCACGTTACCCCATTGCGTCACTTTCGAGTGGATCGACATCGCGATGCTCCATTATTGCCATTCACGCCAGACCGCGCCGCGCGTACGGGGCGGCTAGCGGCGCCGCATGCCGCCGCCGTTTGCTGCGTCGGCCCGGTTCGACTTCCACAAGATCCCCAGCAGGAAGCCGGTTGTCGCGACTACCGCTAGCGTCGTGAGCGGTCTGTCGACAACCGAATCGCGGGCGAGCGTGGCCGCGTCGGCGCAGGCCTGCTGCGCGCTGCCGCACAACGCTTTCGCCTTGCCCGAAACCTGCATGCCGACGTCGCCGGTCAGGTCACCCAAGGTATCCTTAACGTTTCCCGCCGCCTCGCGAAGGGTGCCTTCAAGCTTCGTGGTTTCCATGTTGCTGCTCCGTGTCGTTAGTGATGCGTTGGTGGTGCGCTGATGACTCCGCTGATACTTCGCTGGTGAAGCCCGGATCTCGTAACCGCCTCTTTGACAACTCACCGGTGTGTCTGCGTGCCGCGCAAGTTCCGCACCTATCGGCGTCGAACGATCACGCCGGGGTAACGGCCCCTGTTTGACGCGCGGCGTTTGTAAGCCTTACGTATTTATGTACAGCTAACCTGCACGGGTACGGGAAAACGCCGGTGCCGCACCGCGCCGCGCTATTTCGACTCGCACGCTAGTGTGCAATCGATAAACGCTTGTGCCCGTTTTTCACCGTAGCGGAACGCGCCGTCCTCCGAAATAAAGTCGACGCTCTCTGGGAAACTGGCGACGGCGGCGACCGCGTCATCGTCCGGATAAATCGACCACGAGACGGCGTAGCGACGTTGCATGCCGCTGAACGAGACCGCATGTCGGGCCACGCTCTCGATTTGCACTTCGATCACATAGCCGCGGTATGGTTTGCAGGACTGACGCATGGCACTCCTCCGTTCGAAAGGCATCTGCGCTGACGCGGTCTATGCATGCGCTGTGCCAGTGATGCAATCTGCATCGTGGCCATCGATAAAGACCGGCTCGTCGTATCCGCTCGCTTGTTGGCTTGTCGGCCCGTCGGACGGCGTGGCGGCGTCGGGCACGCAGTGTGCTAACAGCAGCCGATACGGCACCGTACGCAATCACGCGAAAACCTTATCGAGAAGTGGGGACAGGCGATGGCAGGCGATGGGAAAAGCGACTTCTCAATACCTGACGACTGGTGCCGGCGATGGGTGAATTCAGTCGCCGACTACGCCGTGATCGGGTTGTCGCCCGACGGCATGATCGAAACATGGAACACGGGTGCCGAGCATATCCATGGCTTTCGCCGCGAAGAAGTGATAGGCCGGTCTTTCCAGATTTTCCATACGCCTGAAGACCGCGAAAAGCGCAGCGGCGACGCTGCACTCGAACTGGCGCAGCGCACCGGGCGTTCGGAGTCCGAGGGCTGGCGCATCCGCAAGGACGGCTCGCGTTTCTGGGCGAACGTGGTGATCACCGCGCTAAGGGACGGTGAAGGCCACCTGCTTGGTTTTGGCAAGATCGTGCGCGACATGACTGACAAGAAAAGGGCGCACGAGGCCGTCGTCGAAAGCGAACAGCGCTTCCGCATGCTCGTGAATGGCGTCACCGATTACGCGGTCTTCATGTTGTCGCCCGACGGCATCGTCACAAACTGGAATGCTGGAGCGCGCCGGATCAAGGGATACAGCGCCGAGGAAATTATTGGCTCGCATTTCTCCCGTTTTTACACACGTGAAGACGCGGCGAGCGGATTGCCGCAGCGCGGTCTGTCGGTCGCCGCCGCCGAAGGCCGCTTCGAAGCGGAAGGCTGGCGGGTGCGCAAGGATGGCCGGCGCTTCTGGGCGCATGTAATCATCGACGCGATTCGCGACGAAGCGGGCGAACTCGCCGGCTTCGCGAAGATTACGCGCGACATTACCGAGCGCATGGAGGCGAGCCGCGTGCTCGAGCAAACCCGTACTGCGCTTTTCCAGGCGCAGAAGATGGAAGCGGTCGGCAAGCTGACGGGCGGCGTCGCGCACGACTTCAACAATGTGCTGCAGGTGCTGCGCGGCAATCTCGAGTTGCTGGACAGCCGTCATCGTCGCGACGCCTGGACCCGCGACCGGGTTTCCAAGGCCATCGACGCGGTCGAGCGCGGCTCAAAGCTCGCATCGCAACTGCTCGCGTTCGGCCGCCAGCAGCCGTTGCAGCCGGTGGTCGTGAACCTCGCCGCAGTGTTGCGCGGCATGGACGATCTGTTGCGCCGCGCGCTCGACGAAACGATCGACGTCGAGACAGTGGTCGCCGGCGGGCTATGGAATACGCTCGTCGATGTTCATCAGCTCGAGAATGTGATCCTCAATCTTGCGATCAATGCGCGGGACGCGATGCCGCAGGGCGGCAAGCTGACGATGGAACTATCGAACGCAATGCTCGACGACGAATACGTCGCGGCGGTGCCGGACGTGACGGCCGGCCAGTATGTGCAGTTATCGGTGACGGACACGGGCACCGGCATGCCGCAACATGTGATCGAGCGGGCCTTCGATCCATTTTTCACCACCAAGCCAGAAGGGCTGGGTACCGGGCTCGGGCTCAGCACCGCGTATGGGTTCGTCAAGCAAAGCGGTGGACACATCAAGATTTACAGCGAGCCCGATCACGGCACGACCGTCAAGGTGTATCTGCCGCGCTCGACCAATCCGGCAGTCGAACCGCCGCCGCGCGTGCGGGCGGCTGTGAAGGGTGGAAGCGAAACCATCCTGGTGGTCGAAGACGATCTGAAAGTGCAGTCGACCGCGATCGATACGCTGTCGGGCCTCGGCTATCGCGTGCTGAAGGCGGATGACGCACAGCAGGCGTTGACGGTGCTGCGCAGCGGCATCGAGGTGCATCTGCTGTTCTCCGACGTCGTGATGCCCGGGCCGGTGCGCAGCACGGAAATGGCTGCCCAGGCGAGGCATCTGCTGCCGCAACTGAAAGTGCTGTTCACGTCCGGCTATACACAAAACGCAATCGTCCATGGTGGCCGGCTCGACCCGGGCGTGCAATTGCTCAGCAAACCCTACAGCCGCGACCAGCTTGCGGCCAAGATCCGGCAGATCCTCGACGGCGAGGACGCCGCACGGGCGCAAGCGCTGCCTGCGACAGCGAGGCCGGTCGACGCGGAGCCGTTGCGTATCCTGCTCGTCGACGACGACGCGAACCTCGCAGAAGCGATCGACGAGCAGCTCGGTCTGTTGGGCCACCAACGGAAACGAACCACATCGCCGCACGAAGCGATCGACTGGCTGGGCGAAGCGCCATTCGACGTGTTGCTCACCGATCTGAAGATGCCGGGTATCGATGGCATTGCGCTCGCGAGAGAAGCCGCCGCGCAACGGCCATCGATATGCGTGATCTTTACCTCCGGCTATGAGATGCCGATGCTGCCGGCACTGCCATTCCGCTGGGCCGCGTTGCGCAAGCCCTTTACGATCGAGGAACTCAATGCCGTGCTACGCGGCTTTGACGATTGATGCCGCTGTCGTCGCGGCACGCCGCTTGCGCACCGGCCCATCAGATCAAGCGCCGTTGAGGTAACGGAAATGAACGTAGCGAGGCAGGTGATCGCGTTTCTGAGTGCTCGCGGTCTTAAATTGGCGACCGCCGAATCGTGCACTGCGGGCCTGATCGCATCGAGCCTCGCCGAGATGCCGGGAAGCGGTGCGTGCCTGGACGTCGGCTTCGTCACGTATTCGCCTTCAGGCAAGGCCGGCTTTCTCGGTGTTCAGCCGACGACCATGGAACAGTTCGGCTTGACGAGCGAGCCCGTCGCTCGCGAAATGGCCGAGGGCGCGCTGCAGCAGCCAGGCTGCTGCGCAACTGTCGCGATCTCCAATACCGGTGTAGCGGATAGCACGCCGTCGGGCCCGCCTGAGGGTACGCAATGCTTTGCGTGGTCGTACCGGCTGCGCAATGGTGGCCTGCGCACGTTTAGCGAAACAAGGCGATTTAGCGGAAGCAGAAACGAAATCCGGCGCCTTGCCGCGCATTACGTGTTGACCCGAGTCGAACATTACTTCAATGCCGCGCAATCCGCGGATCGCTTGGCGCCAGCGATGCCTGAGGAATAGCGTTTGCTGAACCTCACAACGTGATACTTCGGCACGGGTGACAATCATGGGTAACGGCAGAAAGAGCAGCGCGTATCCGTACGCGTCGGGTGGATGGGGTTCCGTCAAGGCGGTGGCGAAAATCCTGTTGCAGGAGAAAGCGCCGTTGACGGACAGCCGGGTGCTGATACATCAGAACAAGCCCGATGGCTTCATGTGCGTCAGCTGCTCATGGGCGAAGCCCGCGTCGCCGCATCCCTTCGAGTTCTGTGAGAGCGGTGCGAAAGCCACCGCGTGGGATATCACCGCCAAACGCGTGACGCCGGAATTCTTTCGCGTGCACCCGGTTCGCGAGTTGTTGACGTGGCATGACCATGATCTCGAGGAAGCAGGCAGGCTCACCGAGCCGTTGCGCTATGACACGGCGACCGACCGGTATGTGCCCGTTTCCTGGCAGCAGGCTTTCGACGCAATCGGCGCCGAGCTTCGCAGGATGAACCCGAACAGCGTGGTGTTCTATACGTCCGGCCGTGCATCGCTCGAGACGTCATACATGCTGCAGCTGTTCGCGCGGATGTATGGCACGAACAATCTGCCGGACAGTTCGAACATGTGTCACGAAAGCAGTAGCGTCGGGCTCAAGGAAGCGATTGGCGTCGGCGTCGGCACGATCACGCTTGACGATTTCGAGAAGACCGATCTGATGTTCTTCTTTGGCCAGAACGTCGGCACGAATAGCCCGCGCATGCTGCATCAGTTGCAGGATGCGCGCAAGCGCGGCGTGCCGATCATCACGTTCAATCCGCTGCGCGAGCCCGGTCTGCTGGATTTCGCGAATCCGCAGTCGCCGGCGGACATGCTGAGACCGGGCGATACGCAGATCAGCACGCAATATCACCAGGTGAAGACCGGTGGCGATACGGCGGCCATCCTCGGCATGTGCAAGGTTGTCATCGATGCGGATGACCGCGCGGTCAGCGCAGGCGAACCGCCAGTGATCGACGTGGATTTCATCCGCGACCATACGAACGGTTACGACACGTTCGCGCAATACGTGCGCGACGCGAACTGGGACGACATTGTGCGGGTGAGCGGACTCGAACGCGATGCAATCGAAGCGGCCGCACGCGAGTATATGAAGGCGAATGCGGTGATCGCCCACTATGGGATGGGGCTGACGCAGCACCGGATGGGCGTGCAGAACGTACGCATGTTGTGCAATCTGTTAATGCTGCGCGGCAATGTCGGCAAGCCGGGCGCGGGTCCGTCGCCGGTGCGCGGGCACTCGAACGTGCAGGGGCAGCGCACGGTCGGCATCACCGAAAAACCGGAACTCGCGCCGCTCGACCAGCTGGCCAGACAGTTTTCGTTCGAGCCGCCACGCGACAAGGGCATGAATATCGTCGAGGCGTTCGAAGCGATGCTGGACGGCAAGGTGAAGGCGGTCGTCAATCTGGGCGGCAATCTGGTCCGCTCGGTGCCGGACCGGCTGCGCACCGAGCCGGCCTGGGCGCACCTCGACCTCACGGTCAATATTGCGACCAAGCTCAATCGCAGCCATCTGGTGCATGGGAAAACGTCTTTTGTACTGCCATGCCTGTCGCGCATCGAGATCGACAGGCAGGCGAGCGGTGTGCAGGCCGTATCGATGGAAGACAGCACCGCATGTTTTCACGGATCGCGCGGCGTCGCCGAGCCGGCCGCGCAAACGATACGTTCCGAGCCATTTATCATCGCGGGTATCGCGAAGGCGACGCTCGCGGAACGCTCGAGCGTCGATTGGGATGCGTGGCGCAACGATTACGCACGCGTGCGCAGCGAAATGGCAACGACGTGGCCCGAGATGTTTCACGATATCGAGCGGCGTATGTGGACGCCCGGCGGATTTCCGCGGCCACTGCCTGCGCGCGAGCGCCAGTGGAAAACGAAGAGCGGCAAGGCCGAATTCATGGTGCCGGACTCGATTGGCGAAGACCCCGACATGCCGGAGCGCGAGCCCGACTCGCTGCGGCTGATGACGTTACGCAGCGACAGCCAGTTCAACACGACCATTTATAACCATGACGACCGGTTTCGCGGCATCAAGGGCAACCGGATGGTCATTCTGATGAATCCGTCCGATATGGCGAAGCACGGGCTCGAACACGGCGACCGCATCACGTTGCAGACCATTGCGGGCGACGACGTCGAGCGTTGCGTCGCTGGGCTGACCGTGGTGCCGTTCGATGTGCCGCAAGGCTGTATTGGCGGGTATTACCCGGAATGCAATCCGTTATTGCCGCTTTGGCATCACGCAAAAGAGAGCAAGGTGCCCGGTGCGAAGTCGATTCCGGTACGGGTGATCAGAACGATGGCTGCGCATGCCGGTTAGCCGGATCGCGCATTGATCGCGGCCGGGCGCGGACGGGCATTCACGGTTTCAATATGACCTTGATGCAACCGTCCTCCTTGTCGCGAAACGTCTTGTACATTTCCGGTCCATTGGCGAGCGCCACCGAATGCGTAATAACGAACGACGGATCGATCTGCCCTTCCTGAATGCGGCGCAGCAGGTCATCGGTCCAGCGGTTCACATGGGTTTGTCCCATGCGCCAGGTCAAACCCTTGTTCATCGATGCGCCCATCGGCAGTTTGTCGATCACGCCTCCATAAACGCCCGGCACCGATAGTGTGCCGGCCGGACGGCACACGTAAATCATCTCGCGCAAGACATGCGGCCGGTCGGTTTCGAGCATGACTGCCTGTTTCGCGCGGTCGTACATCGAGTCTAGCGAGCGGGTTGCATGCGATTCCATGCCGACTGCGTCGATGCACTTTTCAGGTCCTTTGCCGGCGGTCAGATCGCGCAGCCGCTCGAGCACGCTTTCGTTTTTAAAGTCGATGGTCGTCGCGCCGCCCGCGCGCGCCATCTCGAGACGCTCGGGCACGCAGTCGATCGCGACGACCTGACGCGCCCCTAGTAATACCGCGCTGCGAATCGTCATCTGTCCGACCGGGCCGGCTCCCCATATCGCGACGGTGTCGGTCGGTTCAATGTCGCATTGCGCGGCTGCCTGCCATCCGGTTGGAAAAATATCGCCGAGAAACAGCACCTGTTCATCGGTCAGTCCATCCGGAATCCTGATGTGGGTTTTATCGGCATACGGCACCCGGACGTACTCGGCCTGCCCGCCCGGATAGCCGCCCGTCAGGTGCGTATAGCCGAACAGGCCGGCTGTCGTGTGTCCGAATAGTTTATTGGCCGCCTCGCTGCTGCGATTGGAGCGCTCACACACGGAGAAATTTCCGCGCTTGCACTGATCGCACTCGCCGCAAATGATCGTGAACGGCACGACGACCCGGTCGCCGACTTTTAGCGCGGCATTGTCTTTGCCGACCTCGACCACTTCGCCCATGAATTCGTGGCCCATGATGTCGCCATGCTTCATGCCGGGCATGAAGCCGTCGAACAGATGCAGATCGGAGCCGCAGATCGCGCAGGTCGTGACCTTGATGATCGCGTCCCGCGGGTGCTCGATGATCGGGTCCGGCGCGGTATCGCACCGGATGTCTTTTTTGCCGTGCCATCTGAGAGCCTTCATATTTGCCTCCAGGGTGCGGGGTTGGTCAACGCGGGAACATGATGATCGGAGCCGCGAGCGGACGCGCTCACGTTTGTCCGAGCATCTTCCGTTCCGGATGGCGGGCGGGTCGGCGGGTGTCATGCGTAACGCGTGCAGTATGAGCGCCGCCGATCTGGCGCTGCATATGTCGTTGCGCGCGCAATCGTGTACGCACATTGGGACCACGAACCGCTTTTGGCATGTGCATTGCGCATGGACACTGGCCACTCGACGTGGTTGATCGACACTTGTCAAAGGAGAGTCCCATGAGCCGCAAAACACTCAACGATCTTTTTGTTCATTCGCTATCCGACATTTACAGCGCTGAAAAGCAGCTGACGCGGGCGCTCGCGAAACTGTCGCGCGCGGCCACCAACGAGCAGCTGTCGCAGGCGTTCCAGCGTCACCTGCAGGAAACGCACGGCCAGATCGAGCGAATCGATCAGGTAGTCGAAAAATCCGGCCTGAAGCTGAAGCGGATCAAATGCGTCGCGATGGAAGGGCTGATTGAAGAGGGCGACGAACTGATTGAAGAGATCGAGAAAGGAGCCGTGCTCGACGCGGGTCTGATCGGCGCCGCGCAAAAGGTGGAGCACTACGAGATCGCCGCATACGGCACGCTGTGCGCACTGGGCAAGGCGCTCGGCTTCGACGACGGCGTCACGCTGCTCAAGCAGACGCTCGAAGAAGAAAAGGCCACCGACAAGAAGCTGACCGAGTTTGCAGAGAAGGTCGGCAATCCGCAGGCAAAAGCGGCCTGACATGCGTCGCGTGCATCGCGGGCTGCTTCCGTTTCTTTGGAAATCCGGGGTAGTCCGCGTGTCGTTTCGCGTCGGGCGGGCGGCGTGCATCACCGTCGCCCGGTCGGCACGCGGGTTCGCGGTTTGCTGCGTCATGGCGGATCACGGCCCCGGACAGGGTCGGCAACAGGGAGCTACCGATGACTGACACGCAACCGTCCATTCCCGCACAACAGCAGCAACAGACGCCCGGCCGCACCGCGCCAATGCAGCCGAAACCGGACCATGGGGAGCAAAGTTACCGCGGCGCGGGTCGCCTCACGGGCAAAGCCGCGATCATTACCGGCGGTGACAGCGGTATTGGGCGCGCAGTAGCCATCGCTTTCGCGCGCGAAGGCGCGGACGTGCTGATCGCCTACCTGAACGAACACGACGATGCCCAGGAAACCGCGCGCTGGGTCGAACAGGCCGGCCGCAAGGCGGTGCTCGTAAGCGGCGATATCGCGCAGAGCAGTCATTGCGACGAGATCGTCGAGCGTGCAATGCGCGAATTCGGCCGGCTGGATGTGCTGGTGAACAACGCGGCATACCAGATGACTTACCCGTCGCTCGATCAGATCAGCGACGAAGAGTGGGACCGCACATTCGATACGAATATCGGTGCGATGTTCAGGCTGGCGCGTGCCGCGGTGAAGCATATGAAGGCCGGTGCGTCGATCGTCAATACGGCGTCGATCAACGCGGACAAGCCGAACCCAGCTTTACTTCCGTACGCGACGACGAAGGGCGCGATCCAGAACTTCACCGCCGGGCTCGCACAGTCGCTCGCGGAGCGTGGAATCCGGGTCAACTGCGTCGCGCCTGGGCCCATCTGGACGCCGTTGATTCCGTCGACGATGCCTCCCGGCAAGGTGGCCGAATTCGGCAAACAAGTGCCGATGAAGCGGCCGGGTCAGCCGGCCGAAGTCGCGCCTCCGTATGTGATGCTTGCCTCGGATGAAGCCAGCTATATCTCCGGTGCGACGGTCGCGGTCACGGGTGGCGCGCCGATGCTGTAGTCGCTGCCGCGAGGCGGCCGGACCGTGTCACGATTGGCTATCGCACCAATCGATTGCCCAGTTCCGGCCGCATTCGGCGGCGTCCTCTTGAGAACTGAACTGACCGACGTCGCCGCTCCACTTGACCTCGTCGCGCGCGCCGTTCCCCGCGGCGGTGAAAATGCGCGCACGTGCGAAGTACCGCCCGCCTTCCGCGAGCGGCGACGCGTCGATGTGATAGTGCCGGTAATCGAATTCCATTAAACATTTCCTCCTGATGGATGCGTCGTCCATTGCACTTCAATGCGCGACGCAAACCGCTAAGGCAACCACGTACGCGGCCACGCAGGTTGTCGCGCGCCGCTCGTAAACGCCGCGACAGCTGCGCGGACAGCGGCGCCTGTGTCTACTCTTCGTTGCCGACCGCCTTCGAAATCGCAGCGGGACTTTCGAACTCGCTGTCGTCAAGCGCGGCCAGCGCCTCCATCACCTCTTCATCGGCATCATTGCGTTTTGCCGTTTCCAGTAACGACTGCTTGCGCGCGGGGTAGGACGCGCCCTTCAGTGCCTTTTGCACATCGATGAACTTGCGGATTTGCGGGTTCTTCGTGTTCGATGGGTTCGATGGGTTCGATGGGTTCGATGACATGGTGTGCTCCCGGGACGATGCCGAAGTTGGCCATCGGACCTGAGCATGGCTTGTTCCCCACCCCGGTCGCTCGCACGGCGGCAGCGCCTTGCCCATTGGCGATCGCCTTGACAGGTAGCGGAAACCTTCGGAAAGCCCCGATTTTCAGGATCGTACGCAAAGAGGGCGTTACGGACATCGCGATGCGCTTAACATTCATAGGCGCCGCATTTAAATTCGAAACGTTTAGCCAGGTGATGCAACAACGGGAGGCGCAAATGTTAAGTGCTCACGAGTTCGCAACTTTGTTGCTCATCAGGAATGCGCCCGAACTGACCGATCTCGACCGCGGCGAACTTCAGACGCTGCTGGAGCAGCAACTGATTGCGCTTGAACAGACGGTAAATGGCATTGCAATGCCGGCGCTTACACCGGTAGGCCTTTCGTTGTTGCGCGCGATGGCGTCGCTTCGGCCGACCGACGGAGCGCAACTGGCGGACGCGCGGTAGGCGCATTCGCGCGCATGTTCGCATGTTCTTTACGATCGGCCATTCGAACCGGACCCTGGACGGATTTCTGTCGCTGCTGCACAGCGCGCAGATCGTCAGGCTCGCGGACGTCCGTCGAATTCCCCGTTCCGGTACGAACCCGCAGTTCAATATCGACACGCTACCGGACGCGATCGCCCCGTCAATCGGATACCTGCATATTGCCGAACTCGGCGGGCGGCGCAGCCGGCGCAAAGATGTTTCTCCCGCAACAAACGCGTTCTGGAAAAACCAGTCGTTCCATAACTACGCGGACTACGCGATGGGTAGCGAGTTTGCCGCGGGCTTTTCGCAGCTGCTCGAACTGGGCCGCGACGGCCATTGCGCGATCATGTGCGCCGAGACGCTATGGTGGCGCTGTCACCGCAGGATCATTACCGATTACCTGATCGCGCGTGGCGAGACGGTGGTGCATATCATCGATGCCGACGAGATCGGCGCCGCGACGCTCACGCCCGGTGCATGTCCGCAGCCGGACGGCACAGTCGCGTATCCGGATGGCGACTCTCCTTCAGCGCGAACTAAGACGCGGTCCGGCGGCGCAAATTCAGATTGATCGCGGCAACCAAGGTTTGCTGATCACAGCAGTTTTGCGGCTGACTTGAGGCGACGCTTCTGTTCTTTCTCGAGCTCAATCGCGAAGCGTCGCGATGCCGGCTGCGGAAGCGAGTTCCGGTGGCTGCACAGCAGTTCGCGACTGGCGACCACATCATTCAGCGCCCCAAAGCGCTTTTGCAGCTTTTTCAGGTCGTTCAGACCTTTGCGCCGCGGGTGCGCTGTCGATCGTCGCCGCGTGCGTGATCTGGATATCGGAGCGGTTCTGGCACGTCTCGCTGTCGCAGATCGCGACGGCGAAAAATCTTCGCGCGAACGAGCTACTGCGTCTGATGCGCGCGCTCGATAGGAAAACTCCGATTTAACAGAAACCGTTGTATCTGGTTCACCACAGGTCAGGCGGGCGCGACGCGACCTGTCTTCTGAAGCTAGTTTACGTGGCGTCACAAATTAGCATTCCAGAACGAAATCGATGAACAAGAACAAATACCGGCTGCTGGACAGCCGGCTGAGAGAAGAGATCACCTTCGCCACGCTTGTGCTGTTCGGCGGCGCGCCGTCATCGGCCTTCGCGCAGACGCCTGAAGCGATTGTTCCGGCAGGTCCGAACGCTCCGACAGTGATCCCGACGCAGGTCAATGCAGCGATCTACGCAAAGAACCTGAACGTCGTGGCGGGTGCGAACGCGATCGGCCATGACACGCTCGATGCGACGCCAATCGCGGGCGTTGGCGCGGTGCCTGGCGTCTCAATCGACGTCAGCAATCTGGGCAGCATGTACGCGAGCCGCATCGTGCTGGTCGGCAATGAGAACGGTGTGGGCGTGTCGAGCCGCGGTGTGCTGGCCGCGCAGGCCGGTGACCTCGTGCCGACCTCCGAAGGCAAGCTGCTGCTGGCAGGTCAGAGCGTGGCCAGCGGCAACGTTGCGCTGAATGCACGCGAGGGCATCGATAGCAGCGGGACGATTTACGCGCAGCAGAATGTCAGTGCGCGCACGTCAGGTGCGCTGATCCACAGCGGCGTGCTCGCGGCACAGCACGACGCGAGCATCAGCGCGGGGAGCGTCGCTTCGTCGGGCACGCTCGGCGCGGGTGTGAACGGCGATGGCACGATTGCCGATCGCGGCAACCTTTCCGTATCCGCGAGCGGCGCAGTCACGGCAACCGGGCGCAATTCAGGCGGCGGCGAGATCGCGATTGCCGGCACCGCGCTGAACCTTGCCGGTAGCCATACCACGGCGAACGACGCGCTAGCGCTCACGGCGAGCCGCGGCGACCTCGACCTGTCGGGCGCTGCCTGGTGCGACGCTGCTCGACCTGGGTGGTCTGCAAGTCGAGCTGGAATCGTTTCTCGGCCTCCACGTCGATCTGCTGACACCCGGCGACCTGCCGCCGAAGTTCCGGGCCAAGGTGCTCGCGGAGGCGCAGCCGCATCGCCCACGGCTACTTCGACATTAACCTCGATATGGTGTGGGACACCGTGCAGACGGCGCAACCGGAATTGCTCAAGCAACTGCCCGCAGTACGTCAGGATGCCGACGACGAAGACCGCAACGACTATGGGATGGAACCATGACTGACGACAACGAGCCGCCAATGATCGGCGCTTCCTTCGTGATCAACCCAGCGAACCATGAGCCGCGTTCTGGCAAGTCAGCGCTGATGAACCAGATGATGACCGAACTGGCAGGCAAAACGACCGTGGCCGAAACGATCATCGGCAACTGCACCACGACCATTTTTCTGAGCTCCAAGAACAAGGATGACAAATGACTCGACCGTCTTTTACTGCCGCCTGGGTGGCTTCCATGCGAATCTATGACCCTGCGAACTCAGCGGCCAAGGTGGCGAAGGTAATTGGTGGCTACGTTGAGAAAAACATCAACAATCCCGATCCAAAACAGAAGTGGGGCAATACTTGCGCAGTCCGCATGAGCTATATCCTGAATCAGTCTGGCCTGCTTATTCCAGGCATTCCTGGTCAGACCGTATCCGGCGCCGACAAGCGGCAGTATTTCTTCCGCGTCGATAACCTCATAGCCTTCCTGAAACTGCGATGGGGGCAACCCGAAATCGTGGAGTATCCACCGTCGGGTGGTGGATCTCTCATCGGAAAGAAAGGCTTGATCCTGTTTGAAATTTCGGGTTGGTCTGACGCGCGCGGCCATGCAACGTTGTTCAACGGCAGCGACTGCTATGACCACTGCTATTTCAACGAGCCCGGCGTGAACTACCGAACCGACCGTGCCAACTTCTGGAGTTTGCCGTGAAGAAGATTGGGCTCCGTATTCTGGCTGCTTTGGCCCTCACGCTCTTGCCTCTAGTTGGCAGTGCAGCAGACGATCGGCATTCGTCTCCTCAGGCCGGAACACGTACCTATGCTCAGAATTACAAGGACATGGTTCTGGCAACCTGCATAGCGAACGCTTATACGAACGACAAGAATGCGGCCATTGATGCCGGCAGCAGTGTCAGCGCGTTGCGGGACTGGACTTACTACGACTTGGAAAAGAGCCCGGACGCGATCAAGTCTCTAGTGGACGTTTATTTGGCACGCGACTATCACAATCCACTGGTCGAATCCGAAATGAAGGGGGTCCGATTCGACTTCCTGAAGTGCCTGGACATGTACCACAGCAAGGAATTGGACGTGCTTACCAAGCGCATGGTCATCAATCCCAAGCGGACTTACCGTCAGGACAATCCGCCACCAGCAAAGCCGAAGTGAATATGAGCGCTTACAGCATTGAGGCACTGGCCAGCGCATGTGCACGGATCGCCGAAGAAGCCGAATTTCCCACCGAGTACGACGGTACGAGGCGCATCGAGCCAGTAATGGAGTTAAGAATCAGTTTGGGCAAAATAAATGATCAGGCTGTTGCTTGTAGTAATTCTGGCGTTTACGCTGTCATTGCTGTGTTTCGCCGCAATTAAGGCGACTTCCGTTTTAATGGCGATTGCAGTCTATGGTGGTAGCGATCCTTGGGGAATAAAGGACGTAACGTTTGTTGTGATTAGTGGATTGTTTATGGGTTTAGTCTTCTCCGCATTCGCTGTTGTACATTACATCAGGTTAGGAGATCGTTTCTAATAACGCCAAACCCAGACATTAAGCTGGGTTTGGTGGGGGCGTCGATTTTGCTCACCGCTATGTACCTTCAGGTTGTCTACTTGCCTTCAATATCCCGGGACGCGTTATCTGAGACTTTTGCCGTCTCACGACGACCGAGGCGGAAAACGGAATTCGCGATCCGCCTCGATAGCGAGTCTGCGTTGTGCGACCTCAGGTCTCACACGCTGCGGTAACTCCAGGTTGAAGCTACTTCGACCGCCGCAGACTACCTATATTTCCACTCTCGACGGCTGCATCGGAAAGAAGTCCGAGCACGCGTGCGGTCTCCCGTGGCAGCTCCATGGTCACGGAAACATGGCCGTCGCATATAGTCTCAAGTTGCAGCTGCACGCCATCGAGCTGCAGATAAATCGCCGTTTCGTCCTCACCACCGAAAAGCTCTTCGAGTACATCGTGATAACGATGAAATCCGGGCTGATCCGCCGTTTTGTCGCGCCATTTGATGCTTGCTTTTGTGCTCATGATTCGTTCCTTCTCCCTTCACTTCACCGACAAGCCATTTCAACCTTACCGCCCGCGCTTCTTGAACGCTTTCCAGCGCGGCGTGTACCTCATCTGGGCAATCGACATGTGCTCCATGTCCATACGCGCGTCGGACGCGTAGCTTTGCGCTAGCGTCGTCACTCCCTGGAGCAATGCTTTCCGTTCGTCCGGCGACGCGGCGTCGCGCGCAATGGCACTCAACATCGCGCTAATTTGCTTCAGTTGATTGCTGGTTCGAACGGCATGGGTAACGGCGGTGAGGCTAAACCGCTCAAGATGCGCATAGCGCTTTCTGTGCTGTTTCGAAAACAAGACTGCTTGAGGTGTGTTGGTCACTGTGCGTCCTCCTCTGTCAGAGTAAGCCCGCGACTAACCGAAGAAGTCGGTGAGCGGGCACGATGACAGGGTTGGCAGACCGGCGCCGAGACCAAACCGGCAGACCCCGAAGGTCTCCCTGCCACGGCCCGCCCATTGTCAATGAACGTACAGAGGCAATGCACGGCCCGCATATACAGGCGTGCTGGTCTCGACGCTATCAGGCTGCCAAGCCCGAACCGTCAAAATCATGACGGTATCCGAAGTATAGGGCGACCCATCTGAGCCAGGATCAACCGTGCAAGCTAGGTTCGTCGTACGACGGCTACGATGTCCAACGCAAAATCCCTTTGGATAATCCAGCGGCATTTTTACGTTGCCTACGCTTCACCTCGCCGTATCCACCATTGCACTTGGATCCCTTCGCCGCCGCAATCGTCGACCACTCGAAGCGCACAGCTATAATCCCGCTCAACCCGAGCCCGAGACCCGACCCGTGAAAAAGAATGCTGCCCTGGCGCTTGTCGCTGTCGTTTCGCTTGCACTCACCGCCTGCTCCACCGACAAGGAAGCGCAGGCCGCGCGCTACGCGCGTCACGAAGCCGACCTCGTCACCGCGCAGCGCAACGCCGCGGTCGATTGCAGCGGCACTGCGCAGTGCGATGCCGCGTGGGTGCAAACCAAGCGGTATATCGAACTGCATTCGAACACATCCATCACGCGCGCCGACGCATTCGCGATCGACACCGACGTGCCGTCCAGTTCAGGCGACGTGGCTTTCTCGGCAACGCGTGTCGCCAAAGGAACGAGCGGCGGCGCAACCTTGACGCTGTTCGCGCAATGCCGCGCGATGTACGGCGCCAACGATGAGAAAGGTTCGGACTATGACGAATGCGCGGAGAAGATCATCAAGACGCAGAACGGCTACGTCGCGTTCTTGAACTCGCATGTGACGGGGCAATAAGCGGGAAGCCTTATCGTCGCGACAAACTAACGGATTTCTTTCGCGACACGCTGTAGCTTCGTAAACGCGCGATACCGCGCATCATGCAACGCCGCGATGTCGCCCGTGGCCGGTGCATACGTCTTGCTGATGCGCGACATCCCGGTCATCGCCGAGCGCACATCGCCGAACAGCCCGCCCGCGACACTGCCCAGCATCGCCGCACCCAGCAGCACCGGCTCTTGCGCCTGAGTCGCGAGCACCGGCTTACCGGTGGCGTCGGCAAGCAGTTGACGAACCAGATCGAGCCGTCCAGCGCCGCCGCTAATCACCACCTGCTCGATCGGCGCGCCGGCTTGAGCCTGCGTCTCGATGATCTGCCGCAGCCCATAACCGATGCTACAAACACCGGCAATGTACAGCGCGATCAGACTCTCCAGGCCGGTTTCCATCCCGACGCCCGCGATCACCGCTCGCGCATGCGGATCGGCAAACGGCGCGCGATTGCCGAGGAACTCCGGAACTACATGCAAGCCTTCAGCGAGCTTTACCGCGTCTGACAGGCTACTTGATCGCTGTGCGGCGAGCCTGGCAAGCATCGCCGGTAACGACTCGCCGGAGCGCTCCGCGTTGATTTCCGCACGTGGGGTCTCCGGGTGCATCGTAAGCAGTCGTTCGATGGCCGCGCCGGCCACCGATTGTCCGCCTTCATTGAGCCACGCTTCGGGCACCATCGCCGAGTAATACGGTCCCCATACGCCGGGTACGAACACCGGCTCGCGCGTGGTCGTCATCGTGCACGACGACGTACCAAACACGTAAGCGAGACACGATTCCGGGTTGCCTTCGGCGCCGACCGTGCCGATCCCGCCGGCGTGCGCATCGATTACGCCGGAAGCGACCGGTGTTCCCGCGCGCAAACCGAGTTCGGCGGCCGCGTTCGCGGTCAGCCCGTTGCCCAGCGGCGTGCCCGGCTCGACGATCCGCCGGCCAATGCGCGCAAAGCTTTCATCGGCGAGCACGGACAGGCCGACGGTGCGGAAGTAGCTTTCGTCCCAGCGCCGCTCGTGCGCGAGATAGGTCCATTTGCAGGTGACTGTGCAGGTCGACCGCGCCAGATCGCCGGACGCGCGCCAGGTCAAAAAGTCGGCCAGATCGAAAAACTGCCACGCTGCCGCGAACACTTCAGGGCGATTCTCCAGCAGCCAGAGCAGTTTCGGCGTCTCCATTTCGGGCGAGATCTTGCCGCCGACGAACTTCAGCACATCGTGACCGGTATCGTTGATCCGTTGCGCCTGTTCGACCGCGCGGTGATCCATCCACACGATGATGTCGCGTTCGGCCTTTTCGGACGGACCGACCGGTAGCGGTTGTCCGCCAGCGCCCAGCACGACGAGCGAGCAGGTCGCGTCGAACCCGATGCCTGCGATCTGTTCAGGCGGTATCGCGGCCAGCGCCAGCGCTTCCTTCACCGAATGACAGATCGCGCTCCAGATTTCGCCGCTCGACTGCTCAACGATCGCGCCGCTTTCATGGAAAACCGTGATGTCGTGCTTCGCCGACGCGACCATCACGCCGGCCGCATCGAAGAGGCCGGCGCGCGCACTGCCGGTGCCCACGTCGACGCCGATCACATAGCGCGCGCCGGGCGTCGCGCGGATAGTCTCGTTGGCTGAAGTCATAGCTCGCTACGGGTCGAAAAAGATAGAGGGTGTTTGCAAGCGGTTCGCGAGCGATCTGAACAGGACCTCCGCGCCGGCTGCACTTGAGCGATTAGAGATCGACGCTATTGGGCAGAATCACAATGTCGCGGATCGTCACATTGCGCGACCGCGTCAACATGAACAGCACGGCGTCGGCGACTTCCTCGGGCTGCATCAGGCTGCCCGACGCGAGCGCTTCGTCCATCTTTGCCTTTGGCCAGTCGTCGAGCAATGCGGTGACAACCGGGCCGGGCGCCACTGCGCCGACCCGCACGCCGTGTTTTGCCACCTGGCGCCGCGTCGTGTGAACGAACGCCTGCACTGCGAATTTCGACGCGGTGTAGATCGGCTCCCATACCACCGGCACGATACCCGCGATCGAACTGGTGAACACGATGTCGCCGGTCTTCTGCGCGACCATATGCGGCAGCACCGCCTGCACCGAACGGAACGCGGCGTTGATGTTCAGATTCAGCATACGGTCCCAGTCGTCCGGATTGCCGTTCACCACGTCGCCGCCAATATATGCACCGGCGTTCGCATGAAAGATATCGAGGCGGCCGGCGAGCGCGAGAATTTTTGGCAGCATCAATGTGGAAATGTCCGATGGCTTTAGCAGATCAAGCTGCAACGGCAGTGCGTTCGGCCCGAGTTCCGCGCAGCATTTCTCGAGCCGGTCTTGCGCACGGTCGACCAGCACGACCTTCGCGCCCTGTGCGACCAGCGCGCGCGCACACGCGAAGCCGATGCCCGACGCCGCCCCCGTAATGGCGGCCACTTTTCCTTTGATCGATTCTGACATTGACGACTCCGTTGTTGGCTTGAATTACGCGCGACCATGCGAGACCCGGGACTGCCGCGCCAGCGAGTCGACGATGACCGCGATCGCGAGCACCGCGCCGGTGATCATGAAGCGCAGCGACGACGACAGATTCAGCAGCGTCAGGCCGCTTGCGATCGACTGGATCACGATAATGCCGAGCACCGCGGAATATGCGCTGCCGCGGCCGCCGAACAGGCTCGTGCCGCCGATCACCGCCGCCGCGATCGCATTCAGGTTCACGTCGCCGGAGCCGGCCTGCTGGCTGGCCGATGCGAGCCGCGCGGCGGTCAGCACGCCGCCCAGCGCGGCAAGACTCGCGCACAGCACGAATGCGCTCGTATAGATCGCGCCGACCTTGATGCCGGCGCGTCGCGCCGCTTCCCGGTTGCCGCCGACCGCGTTCATCGAGCGGCCCCAGCGGGTGCGCGTCAGCGCATAGTCCATCGCGACCGCGAGACCGAGGAACACACCGAACATCAGCGGCACGCCGCGGCCCTGGTTCAGATAGGCGACCACGATCTCGAGAAACACGGTGATTGCCGCGCTGCGCATCAGCAGGCTGGTCACCGAAGGCGCGGACAGACGCGCGGCGCGGCGGCGTTCGCGTGTGCGCAGGCCGATCAGCAGAATCGCCGCACCGGGCAACAGCGCGAGGATGTGCGAGACCAGCGCGGGGATGATCATCAGCTGCCCGAAGTTCACCATCGTCGACCCGTATGGCAGGTTGATCGAACCGCTGGTGCCCAGCACATACAGTTGCATGCCGAGAATCGCGAGCAGTCCAGCGAGCGTCGATACGAAGCTCGGCATGCCGAGGCGGTTGAGCAGCAGCGCGTAGATCGCGCCGATGACCGCGCCCACCGCGATCGCGACCACGATGGCCGGCAGCACCGGCCAGCCTTCATTCACCCATAGCGTGCCGACCAGCGCCGATGCGAAGCCGCTCATCGAGCCGACCGACAGGTCGATTTCGCCGACCAGCAGCACGCAGACGATGCCCAGCGAAATCACGCCGACCGTCGAGCAGTCGAACAGCAGGTTCACCAGGTTGTTGGCGGACAGAAAGACCGGATTCAGGCTGGTGAACACGGTCCAGATAATGACCAGCCCGACGATAACCGGCAGCGAGCCGAGATCGCCGGAG
Source organism: Paraburkholderia rhizosphaerae (assembly GCF_004366595.1). Classification (GTDB taxonomy): domain Bacteria; phylum Pseudomonadota; class Gammaproteobacteria; order Burkholderiales; family Burkholderiaceae; genus Paraburkholderia; species Paraburkholderia rhizosphaerae. Next base: position 57,556 of record NZ_SORE01000017.1, on the reverse strand, counting down.
CGCACGCGGTCGACAAACGCGCCGAGCGTGTCGCGCATGCCGGCCGCATGCTTCACGCGGACATCGCTGCGGTCCAGCAACGGCGACGGTTCCGGAGCGTGTCGTGTTTCCTTGCTCATGATCGTTCCCATTGAAAGCGGACTTTAGACGTCCTGTTGCGCCTGGCGGCGGCCCGCGCGACGCGACACCGCGTTCTCGGTCGCGCCGGTGATCGCGGCCACCAGCTCCGCGTTCGACGAGTCGGGGTAGAAGACGCCGTTGTTGCGGCCAAGGCGCAGCACGACGATGCGATCGGCAACGGCGCGCACGTCTTCCATGTTGTGGCTGATCATGATCACCGCGTGACCACGATCGCGCACGCGCTCGATCAGGTTCAGCACTTCCGCGGTCTGCGCGACGCCGAGCGCGGCGGTCGGTTCGTCGAGCATGATCAGCTTCGGGTCGAGCAACAGCGAGCGCGCGATCGCGACGGTCTGCCGTTGTCCGCCGGACAGCGACGCGACCACATCGCGTACGTTCGGAATGCGCGCGGACAGCTCGTTGAGTAGCGTCCACGCACGCACTTCCATCGATACTTCATCGAGGCGCAACGGACTGAGCTCGCGGCCAAGAAAGATATTCGCGACGACATCGAGGTTTTCGCACAGCGCGAGGTCCTGGAAGACCGTTGCGATGCCGAGGTCGAGCGCGGTGCCCGGGTCGGACAGCGTCACTTCGCGCCCGCCAAATGTAATCGTGCCGGCGCTCGGTTGATGCACGCCCGCGAGAATCTTCACGAGGGTCGATTTGCCGGCGCCGTTGTCGCCGACCAGCGCGACCACTTCGCCGGCGTGCACGTCGAGCTCGATATCGGTCAGCGCGGAGACCGCGCCGAAATGCTTCGAGACGCCGCGCAGACTCAGCACCAGCTCGCCGCGTGTCGCGCTGGATCGTGCGCCGGGTTCTACGGTGGTGGTCGAGTTCTCAGTCATGGGAGAGGTCCCTCTTTTTCTCCGGCGTGACGCAGCGGGGCGGGGTGCCCGGCTGCGTCGCGCCGATACCGCGTCAACACGCGTCAATACCGCGCTGAAGCAGGATCAGTTCGTGATGCCCAGCTTCTTGCAGCCTTCGGCATAGCGATCGGTGCACAGCTCCTTCGCGCTCGCGATGCCCTTGTCGACGACTTCCGTCTTCAGGTTCTTCTGCGTGATCACCGCCGGCTTGAACAGCTGGGTCGGCGTCTTGAACAGCGTGATTTCGCCCTTCGGCGCCTGGCCGGACAGGAAGCCGACAGCTACCTTCGCGGCGGCCGCCGCGACGATTTCGCTGGGCTTCAGGATCGTGTTGTACTGGTCGCCGGCAATGATCAGTTGCAAGCCGGCCAGCGTTGCGTCGTTGCCGGTTACCGGCGGCACCGGATTGACGCCGGCCGCCTTGAACGCCGCGATCGTGCCGCCGGCCGTGCCGTCGTTGGCCGCGACGACGCCGACGATCTGCGGGCCGAAGCGGGTGATCTGTCCGCTTACCCATTGCTGTGCCTTCGGCGGCGCCCACTCGGGCGTGTCGTACTCGGACAGCGTCTTGTAGCCGCTGCCCTGCAGGCCCTCGTGAATGCCCTTCTTGATCAGTCCCGCGGCCGCATCGGTCGGCGAGCCGTTCACTTCCAGCACGCCGCCCTTGCTGGCCGACACGCCGGTGTCCTTCAGATGCTGCACGAGCGACTGCGAGATCGATTTGCCGATCTCCTCGTTGTCGAAAGACACGTAGTAGTCGGCAGGGGTGGACGGCACGGGCCGGTCATACGCGATGACCTTGATGCCCTGACCCTGCGCCATATGCACCAGCGACGCCGCCGCGGTCGAATCGACCGGATCCAGCACGATCACCTTCGCGCCTTGGGCAATCACCGAATTGAACTGTTGCTGCTGCTGCGCGACGTCGGCGTTCGCGTTCTGATAGAGCACCTTGCAATCGGGACACAGCTTGGCCATTTCCGCCTTGAAGCCGGGGAAGTCATGCTGTTCGTAGCGCGTCGATGCGTGGTCGGGCATCAAAAACGCGACCGTGCCGCTCGGCGCGGCGAATGCCGCGGTGGCGCCCAGCAGCGCGACGCTTAGCGCGCCGGCGCGGATCAGATGGGTGGATGGTCGGGTCATCGTGTGTCTCCATTTCATTGTTAGAAAAATGTCTGCATGAAGCAGGGTGCTGCGTGACGGCTATCGGAGGGACTAGGGCTACGGGTGAGCGCCGGTCTGGAGCACACGACCAGGCGCACTGCGTTTCAAGGTATGCCGGGGGAAACACACGCTAGCTGATCGCTTCCGCTTCTTGAGCGGTGCTGGACGATTCCGTCGCGCTCGCCGCATTGAGCTGCTGCCACGCGCGCCACCGCGACGGCGACATCTCCTTGAGCAACAGGAACTGGCGATTGAAATTCGACAAATTATTAAAGCCGACGCGATAGCAGATGTCCGTAATACTGAGTTCGCCCGACATCAGCAACTGGCACGCGAAGTTAATGCGCAGACGGTTCACGTACTGAACGAACGGCACGCCGGTATGCCGGCGGAAATAGCGCGAGAACGCGCTGACACTTTGCCCCGACAGTCCGGCCAGTTCCGATTCGCGCAATTCCTGCGACAGGTTCTTGTCGATATACGACAGCACGTGATTGATTCGCGTCTCCGCGTAGCGAGCGGGGTCCGCCCGGTACGCGGCGCTCGCGAGCTTGACCGGTTCGCCGCGTTGCGCAAGCAGGTCGAACAGTTCGATAAATAGCGCGACGCGCCGCAGTCCCTGTGCGCCGAGCATCTCACGCATCATCGGTGCGGCGGCCGCACCGGTTTCAGCGGAAAACAGCAGGCCCCAACGAGATGCATCGAGCAGCGACTCGACCCGTTTGAACTCCGGAAACGCGGCAATCGCGCGCGCGACGAAGTCGGCGTCGAATTGCAGCACCAGACAGCGTTCGTCGACGCGTTCGCCGTGCGGCACATGGCTGACCCAGTTGTGCGGCAGATTCGATCCCATCATCACCAGATTGCCGGGTTCGAAGTTGCCGATGTAATCGCCGACGAAGTATTTGCCGGTGGTTGCCGTGATCAGGTGAATTTCGTACTCGGGATGGAAGTGCCAGCGCACGGTGCGATACGGATAGCCGTGCGACCACACCTTGAACGATTCGTCGCGAGGCACGGCGACCAGTTCGAGATCCGGCTCGGCGCGATTGGCGCGACGAGGGTTCTGACTGGTCGTGGTATCGCGAATGGCCTGCATCTGTCTGCCTCCTGCGCCGGCTTTTGCTTGTTGGGTGGCTCGCATGTTTGCCGTGATTGCCATGATTGGAAATTAGCGTCATCGAAGCTATCTCACCACTGAAATTAAAGCCGCCGACCGATACTTTTTTGCATTCGGGTAAGCCCCAGGCGGGAGGAAGTCAATTTTTGTGCAAAGCAGCAGCGGGGTGCGTTCTAGTACGTGTGATCGGCAATGACCGCTTTGACGCGAAGTAGCGCGGCTTTTAGCGTATCCGGGTCAACCGATCCGAGAGCCAGGCGTACCGCGTGGGGTGCTTGCTTCGTGGTGGAAAACGGCTCGGCCGTCGATACCCAGATCCGTTCGCGCATTAGCGCCACTGCGATTTGATCCGCGCGCGCGTCGGCGGGCAGCGGCAGCCAAACGAAGTACGACGCCGGATGGCAGGTCCGTTTCAGCCGGCCCAGTGCATCGGCCGCTATCGCTTGTCGAACAGCGGCGTCGTTGCGCTTCTCGGCTTCGAGGCGCTCGACGGTTCCGTCTTCGAGCCAACCGCACGCAATGGCGGTCATCACGCCCGGCGTGTTCCATGTTGTTGCCCGGATCGCACGCTCGATTTTCGGCACGAATTCGCGCGGCGCGGCGACGTAGCCAACCCGCAGACCGGTCGCGACACTCTTTGAAAACCCCGAAACGTATACGGTCAGATCCGGCGCAAGCGTCGCGAGCGGCGGCGGAGCGTCTTCGGCGAGAAACGCATAGGCGCCGTCTTCGATGATCAGCAATCCGTAGTGGCGGGCGAGCGCTGCCAATGCGCGCCGTTTGCGCATTTTCATCACCCAGCCGAGCGGGTTGTGAAGCGTCGGCATCGTGTAGATCGCGCGCACGCGACGGCGCTTGCACAGCGCGTCGAGTGCGTCCAGCTCGGGACCATCGGCGGTGCCGGGCAAAGGCGCAAGTTCCAGCCGGTGTGCTTGCGCGAGCAGCTTGAAGCCCGGGTACGTCAGCGCGTCGACTGCCACTACGTCGCCCGGTTCCAGCAGCGCCAGCGCGGTGGTCGCGAGGCCATGCTGCGCGCCGTCCACCAGCAGCACCTGATCTTCGGTGACGGACAGACCACTGCGTGCCAGGTGTCGGGCAACCAGCGCTCGCTCGTGTTTTCGTCCGCCATGCGGCTGATAGCGCAGCAACGCTTCGAGATCGCCCGCTGATGACAGTTGCCGCAGCGCAGTCCGCAGCAGATCGGCCTGGCCGGGCAGCGCCGGATAGTTGAAATTCAGGTCCACGGTATCTGCGGCGATCGCCACCTGATCGATGCCCTGACCCCGCGGAAGCAACGCTTCCTTGACAAACGTGCCGCGTCCCGTTTCACCGCTGACGAGCCCCATCGCGTCCAGTTCCGCGTAGACGCGCGTGGCGGTCACGAGCGCCAGTCCCTCTGTCGCGGCCAGCTGCCGGTGAGTGGGCAGGCGCGTGCCGGGCGCGAGACGGCCGCTGCGGATGTCGGCCGCGAGCTTGTCGACCAGTTGCTTGTAACGGGGCGTGGGCATCAGGAATGTATCCATGACAATTTTTTGATTGTATTTGTTTTTGCCCGTAGCATGCACTGCACGTCACCCTTGATCGCCCCACCGGGAGAACACCATGCGTATTGCCATTCTGACGTTCGACGGCTTCAACGAACTCGATTCGCTGATTGCATCCGGCATACTGAATCGTGTGACAAAGCCCGGCTGGAGCGTGTCGATCGCCTGCCCGACGCACGAAGCTCGCTCGATGAATGGCGTTGTGCTGAAAGCGCAAGCGACGCTGGAAGATGCATCGCGTGCCGATGCGGTGATCATCGGAAGCGGCAGGTTGACCCGGGAAGTGGTGGCGGATCCAGCGCTGATGGCGCGTCTCAAACTCGACCCGACGCGGCAGTTGCTCGGCGCGCAGTGTTCGGGGACGCTGGTGCTCGCGAAGCTCGGGCTTCTTCAGGACGTGCCCGCATGCACGGATCTGACCACCAGGCCTTGGGTCGAAGAGGCTGGGGTTCAGGTCGTCAATCAGCCGTTCGTCGCGAATGGAAACGTCGCGACCGCAGGCGGCTGTCTCGCGTCGCAGTATCTGGCCGTGTGGGTCATCGCGCGTCTGGAAGGGATCGAAGCCGCTCGCAGCGCGATTCACTACGTCGCGCCGGTCGGAGAGAAAGACGAGTATGTCGAACGTGCGATGCGAAACATCGAGCCATTCGTCGCGCAGGCCGCGACCAGTTAATCAGTTCAGCTGGAAAGCGGTGCTGCGCGTCGTGATCGAAACTGGTTGAGTGTGCAACCTCGTGATGCACTTCGGGTAACGCATCGCCGTGCGAGCATTCCACGCTGAACATGCGCGCTCGCGCAGTGGAAAGCCGGCCGGCTTTCAGATATTGTTTTTGCTGTCGGGTTAGTGTCGTTACGTTGTCGCCCTGTCAGCAGAACAACATCATGGAGGCATTCACGTATGGCTTCATTGACGCGCAGAGCACTGATCAACGCGACGCTCGGCCTCGCGGCAACCGGGTATGTCGGCCGGTTCGGATCGCTGGCCGCGGGGCAGGAGTCGACACTGCCCGCTAGCAGAACCACGCAACGTGTACGCGTCGCGGATTCCGACTGGCCATCGCGAACCGAATGGGCGGCGCTCAACCAACGCGTCGGCGGTCGCCTGCTCGACGTGACGTCGCCACTCGACGTATGCCGGCACGCCCCGCGCGATGCAGCCTGTCGCAACATCATCAAGCAACTGAACAACCCTTATTTTCTCGGTGACGAACCGGCTTTGACGCAAACGTCGGGCTGGATCGACGCGTGGAGTTCAACGCCTGGCCCGTATGCGGTCGCCGCCGAGCAATCGAACGATGTCGCGGAGGCGGTCCGGTTTGCGCGCGACCATCGGCTCCGGCTGGTCATCAAGGGCGGTGGTCATAGCTATCAGGGCACATCGAACGCAGCGGATTCGCTGCTGATCTGGACTCGCCGGATGCGTGGCATTCGCCTGTACGACGCATTCGTTCCATTGGACTGTGTCGGCGATATGCCACCTCAGCCCGCGGTTACCGTGGCCGCCGGTGAAATCTGGATGCACGTGTACGACGCAGTGACGACACAGGGCGGCCGCTACGTGCAAGGCGGCGGATGCGCGACGGTCGGCGTCGCGGGTCTGGTGCAGAGCGGCGGATTCGGCAGTTTTTCAAAGAAATTCGGCACTGCGGCCGGGTCGCTGCTGGAAGCGCAGGTGGTGAGCGCCGATGGCGTCGAACGCATCGTCAATGCGCGCACTGATCCGGATCTGTTCTGGGCGCTCAAGGGCGGCGGCGGCGGCAGCTTTGGCGTCGTGACGAGCGTGACGCTAAAGACGCACCCGTTGCCGGACTATGTCGGTGTCGTTTCCGCGGCAATCAATGCATCGTCGCCGGCCGCATTCCGGCGCCTGATTGACCGCTTTCTGTCGTTCTATGCGGCCAACCTGTTAAACGAACATTGGGGCGAGACCGTGTCGATGCGGCCCAATTCGACACTACGCATTTCAATGCTGTTTCAAGGCCTCGATCGCGAGGAGGCCACGCGTGTCTGGAAACCGTTTCTGGATTCGCTCGCCAATTCGAAAGCCGATTTCACGGTGATCGAGCCGATACAGGTTATCGCCATTCCCGCGCGTCATCTTTGGGACCCGGCGTTCGTCATGAAGAATGCGCCGGGCGTGATGATCGGCGATAGCCGGCGCGGTGCGGCGCCAGGTGATGTGTTTTGGGCTTCGAACCAACGCGAGGCCGGTCAGTTTCTTCACGGATATGAATCGATGTGGCTGCCGGCATCGCTATTGGATGGGTCGGCGCGCGCGTCGTTGTCGGACGCGTTATTTGAAGCGAGCCAGCAGTGGAACGTGTCGCTGCACTTTAACAAGGGCTTAGCCGGTGCGCCGGAAGAAGCACGTCAGGCGGCACGCGATACCGCGATGAATCCGGATGTGTTGAATGCGTTCGCCCTGGCGATCATCGCTGGCGAAGGGCCACCCGCGTTTGCCGGCATGCCGGGCACAACGATCGATGAAATGGCTGCGCGCGAAGCGGCCATACGTATTCGCGAAGCCGCAAGATCGTTGCGCGTGGTCGCGCCGCAAGCGGGTGCCTATGTGTCGGAAAGCAGCTTCTTTCAGCAAGACTGGCCGCGCGCTTACTGGGGCGAGCATTATTCGAGGCTTCGCGAGGTAAAGCGCAAATACGACCCGGATGGTCTGTTCTTTGTTCACCAGGGTGTTGGCTCGGAAGAGTGGGATCGGGAAGGGTTTACGCGGTTGTCGCCCGGCGGCGTGTAAAGGGGCGACGATCGTCGGCAATGCAGGATCTACGGGGGTAAACGGGATGAAAGACGTGAAGGCTTTCGTATTCGACGTTTTCGGCACACTGGTCGATTGGCGCAGCGGGGTTGCGCGTGAAGCGGCGCAATTTCTTCAACGGCATGGACGCGGCGCGGATGAAGCTGACGCATTCGCGGACGCATGGCGTGGGCTCTACCAGCCCGCGATGGAGAAAATCCGAAAAGGCGAGCGGCCGTTTGTAAGGCTCGATGTGCTGCACCGCGAAAATCTCGAGCAGGTGCTGCCGGTGTTCGGTATCGATCGTCAGCGTGTGCCGGCGCTGGAACTGGACGAACTCAATCTCGCATGGCACCGGCTCGATCCGTGGCCGGATACGGTTCAGGGGCTGAGCCGGCTCAAATCGCGGCACATCATCGCACCGCTGTCGAACGGCAATATCAGGTTGATGATCGATATGGCCAAACATGGCAGCTTGCCATGGGACGCGATTCTCGGCGCGGAAGTCGCGCAGGCTTATAAGCCTTCACCTGATGCTTATTTGCGAACTGCAGACGTGCTTGCCTTGCCGCCGCAAAGTGTCTGCATGGTCGCGGCCCACAATAGCGACCTCGCGGCCGCGCAGAAGTGCGGGTTCCGCACGGCCTTTATTGCGCGGCCCCGCGAGCATGGGCCGGCACAGACCAGCGATTTGCGCGCGGAAGGACAGTGGGATTGGATTGCGGAGGATCTTGTCGATCTGGCCGCGCGCTTTGGCGTCTAAACATGAAAGCGATGCGTCGTCGCGCTATAGACGCAATAGATGCTACAGGCGCTAGGGCCGCGCACCCGACGCGGTGACATCGCTCGCGATGGCGGCGGCCGGAGAACTCGCAAGCGCCGAGTCCTGCAGCGAACCGGCCGCTCCAGCCGACGACGTGATGTGGCTATTGCCCGAATTCATGCTGTCATTGCCTGCGTCGTGTACCTTCTTGCATCCGGCTGCGCTAAATACCAGCGCAACGGCTGCAAGGGCAACGTAAAAGAATCGCTTCATCTTCTCTTCCTTCGGGCATCCATGCCTCTATTAGCGTGACAGCAGACGCCATGCCCGGCAGTGATGCCGTGCCCGTGGCGCTTGATCGCATGCTGAATGGTTCGGGCATGTCGTGTGCGACGCGTGATTTAACGCATCCCGTGTCTTCTACGAAGGACTCTTCCATGACCCCCACTAGCCCGACATATCGGTCGAGAATAGCCACGGCTATCTTCGATCTCCTCAATCCGATTCCATTTGGCCTGTTCGTCGGCACGCTGATTTTCGACATTATTTTCGCGATCACCGGCAATGTTTTCTGGGGAAAGGGCGCCGCGTGGCTAGTCACAGTCGGATTGGTGTTCGCGATCATTCCGCGTGTGATCAATCTTTGTCACGTATGGCTACCGTCGAGATACCCGATTACCGCTATCGAGCGACTCGACTTCTGGCTGAACCTGCTTGCGATTGCCGCGGCCATCGCCAATGCATTCGTGCATAGCCGCGATGCATACGCAATGGTTCCGCAAAACCTGATTCTGTCGGTGGCTACGGTACTGTTGCTGAGCATCACGCATATCGTGGTCGCCCTCGACAAATTCGTATTCAGGGAGGTTGTCGCTCATGAATAAGATCACATCGGGTAGCGTCATGGTCATCGCCGTCGCGGCGCTGGTGAGCGGATGCAACGAGCACGCACGGTTCGACGCCGATCATCAGGCCGGCGCCAATCCGCCGCTGCCGGCCGCGCGTAATTTCTTCGCGCCGCCGATGCAGGTGCCGAAGTTTGTCGGCTGGCAGAGCGGCGAAACGCCGAAAGTACCCGCGGGCCTGAAGATCGAGAAGATCGCGTCCGGGCTGGTCCATCCGCGGCAGGTCTATGCGCTGCCGAACGGCGACATTCTGGTGGCGGAATCGAATAGCCCGAACGAAGAGGCGGTGACCACGCCGAAGCAATTGATTGCCGGGCTGATCGAGGCGCGCTCGGGAAAAAAGGCCAAAGGCGCGAATCGCATTACGTTACTGCGCGAGCGTCAGGACGGCAGCGGGCAATGGGACAAGTACGTGTTTATCGACCATCTGCATTCGCCGTTCGGCATGCAGCTGGTCGGTAATACGCTCTATGTTGCCGATACGGATGCGATCCTGAAGTTTCCGTACAAAACCGGCGAGACAAGCATTGCGGAGCGCGGCGTCGAACTCACCGACTTGCCGGACACGGTTAACCACCACTGGACAAAGGCACTGCTGGCGAGCCCGGACGGCAAGAAGCTGTTTGTCGGCGTCGGTTCGAACAGCAACGTCGGCGAAAACGGGCTCGACGTCGAGTACCGGCGCGCAGACGTGCTGGAAGTCGATATCGCAACCGGTGGCAGCCGCATCTATGCCGCGGGAATACGCAACCCGACCGGACTGCAATGGGAACCGAAAACCGGGCAGCTCTGGGCGATTGCGAACGAACGCGATGAGATCGGCGCGGATCTCGTTCCCGACTATCTGACGTCGGTGCGGGAAAACGCGTTCTACGGTTGGCCGTACAGCTACTACGGCCAGCATGTGGACTCACGCGTGAAGCCGCAGCGTCCGGACCTGGTTGCGAAGGCCGTCAAGCCCGACTATGCGATCGGCTCTCACGTCGCGCCGCTCGGGTTGCTGTTTTACACCGGTAGCAGCCTGCCCGCGCAGTATCGCGGCGGCGCGTTTATCGGCGAGCACGGCAGTTGGGATCGTTCGCCGCTAAGCGGCTACGAGGTCGCGTATGTCGCGTTCGATAACGGCAAACCGGTCGGCGACCCAAAACCGATCGTGACGGGCTTCGCATCGGACGACCAGAAGCAGCTGCATGGTGCGCCGGTCGGTCTGGCTCAGGCCCAGGACGGCGCGCTGATCATTGCGGACGATGTCGGCAATGCGGTGTGGCGCGTGACGAACGCGGGCGGATAACGTTCGTTGCGCCAGGCGAGGTTCGAGTTGCCTGATCGTCGCAGCGCATTTGCCTGTGCGTGTCATATTCAGGCGTGCTGTATCTTTTGGCCCACCGAATGCCCGATCCCGGCATCCCGCCATGTTCCCGGCAGCGCATGGACCTGGAGCCATTCGAAGGCGGCGCTATCCGTCATGACGGTGAACCCGTTGATCGTCGCCATCAACGCGCGTTTCGAGTCGACGGCATGCAGGTCGAATTCGGCCTTGGCGGGTCCGAAGATGCGGTCGTTCTTGACTGGAGTCTCGGGCCGCTCGGCCTGATGCGACCTGAAGTGGGCAATGTGTCGTTGACGCCTGACACATAGGCAATATCGAGCTGAGCGTCGCACTGATCGCGTCGGCGATCGGCGCATCCCAGGCCCACTTGCATCGGCTATTTCGCGCCGATGGCCATTCGTTGATGCGCTATGTGCTATGTCATCGACTCGAAATGGCGGCTGAGCTGCTGACAAGACCCGGCGGACGCCGGATGCATATCAAGGAATTGGCATTCCGATGCGGTTTTGTGAACGCGGCTCACTTTAGCCGAGCATTCCGGCGGCGTTTCGCCGAGGGCGATGGCGACCACGAGCCTGCATGTGATACACAGCGACGACGAAGACGCCGAGCGCTGAATACGTCGTCACGTCCCTTTTATAGCCGATACTCGCGGTCAAGCGGGATGCCGCGCGTCCCCCGCGTATCAGATGCGCTGCCGCCGCCAGGCGCGGCGGCTATCTGCGCGCGGGACGCGTTGCCTTGCAGTGCCTGCGACGGCGGGCTTCAGAGCTCTCCGGCAAGCCAGAGCGCGACGTTGACCGCATAGCGTTCGGTGTCCCTTAGCGCCTGCTGCTCGGTCTGCATGCCGTTGCCCGGCGGCTCGCTGACAAAACTCGGGCAACCCAGCCGCGGGTCCCAGTTGTAGTCGGCAAAGTGGTGGAAGGTGCTTTGCGCGACCGCGGGACCTCCGCGCGGCGACGGTTCGAACGCGACCGCGAGATTGAAGGCCTTGCCGGTCGCCTTGCTGATGCCGCGCGCGATCACGCGAGCGGGCTCGTCTTCCGGCGCGCTGACGGCGCCTTCGTGCGGATGGGCCGGCAGGAAGCGAATCACGCCGTCGGGCGCGCCGGGGTTCGCGAGCACAGGGTGCGTCGGGCCGACGATCGCGACTTCCTGAAAGTCTCCGTTCGCGCCCGAGTGAAAATTGGGCCACGAGATGTCCGTGGTGTACGGGTCATCGACCACGCGTGCCGATTCGTCGGGATGCAGATTGCGCGTATGAAAATGGTGCGCCTTACCCACGCCGCCGAGCGTGCACAGCGAACAGCCGAGATCCATATGGTCGCGGGTCACGAGCAGGCCGCGGCCTGACTGGCGAAAGCGCGTGATGCCCGCGCAGTCTTCAGCGGTCAGGCCGTTTCCGACATCGACCGCAAAGAGCCACAACTCGTCGAATTCGGATTCATCGAGGCGTGACAGCACCGGATCGGGTTGCCCGAGCGGATCGCGGTCGCGAGCGACGACGTTGAATGTCACGCGCTCGTCATTGTCGTGATAGGCCCGCAGCAATTCGGTCAAACGGCTGAATCGCGCAATTGACCAGTCGTTGTCGGCAGTCGGGATCGTCGTTTGCAGCAGGATTTGAACAGTACGCACGGTAGCTGGCCTGAAGTTGTCAAACCGGCGCTTATGGTATGGGCTGTGTAACCGGCCTGCAAGCGAGCATGCTTGCGCCCCGTGTGGCGGCCTTTAGCGAATAGTCACAAGATTTCCGGGAATGGAGCGCACGCGAATGGGTGGCTTGCATCGCGAAGTTCGAGTGCTGCACATCGGCGCTATTCGGGGACAGGCGCCGCCCTCTCCGGTCATATGTACATACGTCAATAATAATCGTTCGCATTTGGGATTCGACTGTCGTAGTATGGCAACTCGCGGTATTTGCCGAATTGACTGCAGTGTCATCCGATGTTGAATGCGTACGTAGTGAACAATGTGTGGTTTTACGCGCTAGGTATTCCAGCACTCCTGCTTACCAGTCTTTCAAAGGGCGGGTTCGGGTTGGGTCTGGGTGTGGTGGCCGTGCCGTTGATGGCGCTGGTCCTGCCGGTGCCGCAAGTGGTGACGATTCTGCTGCCGATGCTATGCATCACCGACCTGATCGCACTGTGGCAATACCGCGGCAAATGGAGTTGGCCGTTGCTGCGCCTCGCGATTCCCGCCGCGTTGGTTGGCATCGGTATCGGCACGTTGGCCATCCATCATCTTGACGAAGCGTGGCTGAGACTCGCGGTCGGTCTGATCTCGGTCGACTTTGTCCGGCGGCGCTGGTGGAGCCCGCGTCGTATCGCGCTGGATACGGCGCCGCATAACGAGGCCGCCCCGCGGGTGCGGCCGGTTTCGTGTCTGTTCTGGGGCGCGACGTCCGGCTTTACCAGCTTTATGGCGAACGCCGGCGAACCGGCGCTGACGATGTACCTGTTGCCGTTCAGGCTGAGCAACAGCCGCTTTGCGGGGACCACCGCGGCATTCTTCGCGGTGGTCAACCTCACCAAGCTGATGAGTTTTTCGATGCTGGGCCTGTTTACCCGCACGACGTTGCTGACAAGCCTTCTCCTCACGCCGATTGCGGTGCTGGGCACCTATGCGGGCATCCGGCTCAACCGCCGCCTGAACGCGACGCTGTTCCATCAACTGTCGTGCGCGATTCTGCTGGTAATCGGCGTGCGCCTGATCTATACGAGTCTCAAGGTCATTGTGTAGACCGGGTGCTCGGCGGGTCGGCGCAAAACAGATTAATTCGGACCGCATACTTACACCGCGGACCGGAAAAGCGTCGTGGCAATCAAATAGTGACGGCACAGCCGACGCAGTAAAATGGCGCTCGTCCCATAACAATGAGTGGCCAGCCGTTTGCCGGCGCGCTCGAACGCTTAATTCACATGTCCTATTTTGGAATCGGTCTACACGTCATCATCGCAATCTGCCTCGCCGTGCATGCGGTCCATACGAGGCAGAATATTTACTGGCTTTTTATACTTTTCATTTTTCCGCTGCTTGGCAGTGTCGTGTATTTCTTTGCGGTGCTGCTGCCGGGCTTGCGCCAGTCGCGTGGCGGCTACGCGGCGTCACGGGCTATTTCGCAGTTTGTCGACCCCGATCGTGCGCTGCGCGAGGCGCGCGCCGAATTCGATCGCGCGCCGACGGTTCAGCACAGAATGCGCTTCGGCGCCGCATTGCTGGCCGCTGGCCGGGCCGGCGAAGCGCTCGAACAGTATCAGGCGGCTGCCAACGGCCCGTTTGCCGACGATCCAGGCCTGTTGATCGGTCTCGCGCAGGCCCAGTTCGCGGTGGGCCAGCATGCAGCCGCGAGCGCAACCTTGACGCGTCTGTTCAACGCGAACCCGCAGGCACGCAAGCAGGGCGAACCGGCGCTGCTTTACGCGCGCACGCTCGCGGCGCTTGGGTCGGCGGATGCACGCGCGGCTTTCGAAGCGGCGCTCAGGTGCGCGGGCGACGCCGCGCCGCGCTGTCTGTTCGCCGACTGGCTGGTTAAACAGGGCGACCAGGCAGACCGCGAGCGGGCGCGCAGTCTGTATGCGGACATCGTGCACGACGCCAAATACTGGCCGCGCCACGCACGGGACCATAACCGTGAATGGCTGCAAAAGGCGCAATCGGCATTGGCGTCGATGCCGGCGCGTTGATCAATCCGGCCATGCACGAAGGCAGTGCGCGTTTCTTAAAACGATCGTTGGCGATTGAAATCTAGATTTAAACCACGATTGCCATCTGATTCTTTTTTCTCTCTAATAGCGGGCGCAAAGGAGTCTGATTCATATTGGTTTGCTAACCCAGTCAACAGTCCTCCATAACAAAAGCCATGAACCCTCTGTTGCCGCTACGAGTCCAGGTGGGCCGCCACGCGAAAACGCTTGCCGGGTATTTTCCCGCTCCTTTCATACGGGATGAATCAAACGGTATCGCTATTCACGGCGCCGTGACGCCACGGCTGCTATGCGGCAATGCGCTGTTGAACCTCAATTACGCCGAGGTCGATCGTTTTACGCACGCAACGCGGTCGACCGCGACGCTGTTCGTCATTAAAGGCGAAGACTTCGTGCGGGTTACGACGTCGGTCAAAAAGCAGAACGGCGAGCGAGCGGTGGGCACGCAACTCGACCGTTCGCATCCCGCGTGGCGGCTGCTGCGCGACGGACAGACCTATACCGGCTACGCGACGCTGTTCGGCAAGCAATATATGACGCAGTACGAGCCGATCCGCGATAGCGCCGGGCGAGTGATCGGCGCGCTATATGTCGGCCTCGATGTCAGTGAAGCGTGGACTTTGTCGATCGGCGGCAAGCTGGCGCTGGAGGCATTTGCCGTCACGGCCGTTATTCTGCTTGCCTATGCATGGCTGCTGCACACGGTGGTGCTGGCCGATGACGCCAGCGCCAACGCCGTACGCGCGCTAACGCCGCTGCAGCAGACGTGGATTGTCGGCGGCGGGTTGCTTGGCGCGCTGCTCGTCAGCGCGCTAATCTTCGTGACGACCCGGCGCGGTCTCGGCACGCAACTGCGCGAAGCGAAGGCCGCCGCGGAAAGACTGGCGGCCGGCGACCTGACCGCGCAAGTGCACGTGAACCGGCGCGACGATCTCGGCCAGTTGATGCAGGCGATCAACGGCATCAGCGTTGGCCTGGCGGGCGTGGTTGATAACGTGCGGCGTGCGTCCGACACGATTGCGATCGCCGCTCGCGAGATCGCGGCCGGCAATGCGGATCTGTCGTCGCGCACCGAGGCGCAGGCGGGCTCGCTCGAGCAGACGGCATCGGCGATGGCTCAATTGACGACGATGGTCCGCGCCAACGCCGATCATGCGACCAACGCGCACGAACATGTCGCGTCGGTTTCGGATCTGGCGGTGAAAGGCGGCACCGTGGTCGGCGATGTGGTCAACACGATGTCGTTGATTCGGGGCAGCTCGCACAAGATTGTCGACATCATCAGCGTGATCGACGCGATCGCATTTCAGACCAATATTCTCGCGTTGAATGCGGCAGTCGAAGCCGCGCGCGCCGGTGAGCAGGGGCGTGGCTTCGCGGTTGTCGCCGCCGAGGTGCGCAGTCTCGCGCAACGCAGCGCGACTGCCGCGAAAGAGATCGAGACGCTGATTTCCGACTCGGTCGGCAACGTCGACGCGGGCGGCGACCTGGTCGACGCGGCGGGCCGGAATATGGCTGAAATCGTCACGGCGGTCGGCAATGTGGTTTCGCTGATGGGTGAGATTACGCGTGCGAGCAATGAGCAGAGCACCGGCATCAGCGAGGTCAATCGAGCCATCGGACAAATGGATGAGATGACCCAGCAAAACGTCGCGGTGGTCGAGCAGGCGGCGGCCGCAGCCGCGAGCATGGATGAACAGGCGCGTGTGCTCGAAGAGGCCGTGCGGGTGTTCAGATTGGCGAGCGATGTCGCGAAGCGAACCGATTATCGAATTTAGTTGGCCATCCGTACTAAATAGCCGAACGCGGGCGGGCGGTGATCGAACCGCTGTCGTTGATTTTTCAGCGGACGGTTAACGCGATTTTGTGCAGATCAAAAGCCAGCCCCGCGGCTGTTGTCCCTTTTTCACCAGTGTCCTAGACTCAGACAGGCGAGTTCATTCCACCTGTTCGATCGGGCGGCAGTGCGCTGTCCGGCCTCGAAAAGAACCACGCATCGTTGGCAAAATAAGTTTCTCGTAGTACCGGTTCCGGCAATGTTCCCGCCGGATTGGCGCAAGGCGCTACGGGCGGTCCCATGCCGAACGCCCGGGTCCTTGCGAAGCCTGGTTGCCGTCGGGTATCCCGCGGCGCCCGCGAGGAGACGATCGATGCTGCCCACGCCGACTACCCAACGGGTATTGTCCAAAGAGTTGCTCGATGTGCTGATCCGCGCCGGCCTTATCGCTGTGCTGGCCATATTCTGCTTTCGGGTCTTCGTTCCTTTTCTCGACCTGATGGCCTGGGCGGTCATTCTCGCCATCACGCTCTATCCGCTTCAGGTCAGACTCAGACGCACGTTCGGCAACAAGGATGGCGGGATTGCCACCTTGATCATACTGGTCGCGCTTGCGATTATTCTGTTGCCGACGTATCTGCTCGGTGTTGCGGTTGCCGATTCGATCCAGCATGCGATGATGATTGTGAAAAGCGGCAGCTTCCGCATTCCGCCACCGGACGAATCGGTGGCTAGCTGGCCGCTGATCGGCCAGCGCGTGTTCGACTTCTGGCAGCAGGCTGCGACCGATCTCACCGGTCTGGTGCATAAGTTCGCGCCGGAGTTCAAGAAAGCCGGCCTCGCGTTGCTCGGGATGGTCACCGGGCTGGGCGCTGGGCTGCTGGTGTTTTTTGTCGCGTTGATCGTCGCCGGCATTCTGATGGCTTATGGCGAGAAGGGCCATCAGAGTGCGGTTCAGATTGCATCGCGCATATCTGGACCGGAAAACGGCGAGCAGATCGCCGACCTTTGCACGGCCACCGTTCGTGCGGTCGCGCAAGGCGTGGTCGGCATCGCGTTTATCCAGATGCTGCTGATCGGCATCGGTTTCGTCGTGATGGGCATTCCCGGCGCGGGCCTGCTAGCGCTCGCCGTATTGCTGATCGGCATCATGCAGTTACCTGCAACGCTGATCACGGTTCCGGTGATTATCTTTGTGATCGTGACCGAGGGCGTCAGTGTGGCGACCATCGTTTTCTCGGTCTACGTGTTTGTCGCGGGGCTCGCTGACAACGTGCTCAAGCCGCTGCTGCTGGGCCGCGGCGTCGCGGTGCCGATGCCCGTCGTGCTGATCGGCGCGCTGGGCGGCATGGTTTCAGGCGGCGTGATCGGGCTGTTTATCGGCCCGGTGTTGCTCGCGGTCGGCTATAAGCTGTTCTGGCGTTGGGTCCGGGACCAGCCACAACCGCAACCGGTGCCAAAGGAAGAAGAACACATGTGACCCGGTCGGGGCCGAGCCGTGTCCGCGATCTTGCGTTCCTGTTGGCTAGCGCTCCTCAGTGCAGCGTGTCTGAGCGGGTGTGCCCGTGTAGGACCGGATTTTCAGCCGCAGCGCGAGAGCTGGAGCGAACACTGGACCAGCGAGTCGATCAGGCAGGTCACCGAGCAGAAGCTGGAACCCGACGCGCGGCAATGGTGGACCATTTTCCATGACCGGAATCTCGAAGCACTGATTGCGCAAGCCGATGCGAATAATGGCGATCTGAAAATTGCCGGCCTGCGCGTGATCGAGGCGCGCGCACAACTCGGCATCGCGGTCGCGGGTCGATATCCGCAAGTGCAGCAGGCCAATGCCGACGTGCTTTACTCGGCACGCAAACGCTCCGACGGCTTCAACCCGCGCTCGGGCGGTTACTGGCAGTATGCGGCCGGCTTCAGTATTGGTTGGGAGCTGGATTTCTGGGGGCGTTTCGCGCGCGCTATCGAGTCGGCCGATGCTTCGTTCTTTGCCTCGCAGGCGAACCGCGACGACGTGCTGGTGCTGATGCACGCGCAGGTCGCCGATACCTATTTCACGCTGCGCACCGCGCAAGCGCGGCTGCGGATTGCGCGTGAAAACGCGAGGCTGCAAAAGCGCAGCTATGAAATCACACAGAAGCTGTTCAAAAGCGGCGAGAGCGACGAACTGGACCTGCAGCAGGCCAAGACGCAGTATCTGGGCACGCTGAGCAGCGTGCCGGACCTCGAAAGCCAGATCGTGCTCGCGCGTCATGCGCTATGCGTGCTGATTGGCAGGCCACCTGGCCCGTTGCCGGAAATCGACTTGCAGCCGGACAAGGCGGGCGTGGTTCCGCTCGTCGGCCGCGCGGTATTGCAGGACGTGCCGGCCGATCTGCTGCTGCGCCGGCCGGATGTCCGCGCGGCCGAGTTGCAGATGGCCGCGCAGTCCGCGCAGATCGGCGTCGCGGAAGCGGACCTGTACCCGTCGGTGTCGTTGCTCGGCTCGCTGGTGTGGAGCGCCAGCTCGCTGACGGGGTCGCCGAACACGCTCGCCGTGATCGCCGGCCCGAGCGTCACGTGGAATCTATTCGACCACGGCAAGATCACCAACAACGTGCGCGTGCAGGATGCCCGTCTGCAGCAGTTGATCGTCGTTTATCAGAACACCGTACGCGAGGCGGCGCGCGAAGCCGACGATGCCGCCACCGCGATGATCGCCGCGTTGCAGCGCGATACGATCCTGTACGACGCGGAAGCGGCCGCGCGGCGTTCGCTGTCGCTCGCCAGTACGATCTATCGCGAAGGGTACTCGGACTTCCAGCGGGTGCTCGATGCGCAGCGCGCGCTGTTTGCGCAGCAGGACGCGTATATCGTCAACCGTGGCAATGCGGTGGGCAGTCTGATCGCGCTTTACAAGGCAGTCGGCGGCGGCTGGTATTCGGATCAGCCGCTGATCGATCCGGCGACTCGCAAGCAGATGCAGCAACGCACCGACTGGGGCGATCTGCTGGACGAGACGAACGCGCCGGCGGCCACTTCTCCTTCGTCCGGAACGACGTCCCGATGAGCGACACGCCCGAGCCCACCACCGCGAAGCAGCCGGATCAGCCCGCGCCTGCCGCCGATCCGTCGAAAAAGGCGGTGAGGTGGGTCATGGGCGTGATCGCGGTGAGTCTGATCTGGTATCTGCTCGCGGACCGCTTCACGCCTTATACGCAACAGGCGCGCATCGAAGCCAATGTCGTGCCGGTCGCGGCAGAGGTGTCGGGGCGCGTCACCCGCGTGCTCGCGCATAACAACGATCAGGTGAACGCGGGTGACGTGTTGTTCGAGGTCGACACCGAGCAATACCGCATTGCCGTCGATCGCGCGCGGGCCGATCTCGAGTCGACGCGCAGACAGATCGGCGCGAGCACGGCGGGCATCCAGTCGGCGCTCGCGTCGTTACAGGCAGCGATGGCCAATGAAGTGAAGGCGCGCCAGGACAGCGAGCGGCTCGAAAGGCTATACCGCGAGGATGAAGGCACGGTGTCACTGCGGCGCCTGGAAGTGGCGCGCGCGACGTACGACCAGGCGCGCAGCCAGGTGGACGCGGCCCGCGCGGAAGTGGAACGCGCGCGCGAACAGCAAGGCGGCAGCGAAGCCGGGAATGCGCAGTTGCGCAGCGCCGCCGCGGCATTGGAAAAGGCCGAACTCGATCTCGCGAATACGAAAATACGCGCGCGCTCAGCGGGCGTCATCACGGATCTGCGTACTGAAGTTGGCCAGTTTGCGGCGGCCGGCAACCCGGTGATGACGCTGATCGCGATTCGCGATGTATGGATCAGCGCCGATATGACCGAGAACAATCTGGGGCACCTGAAGCCGGGCACGCCGGTGGCCATTGCGCTGGACTCGCGGCCCGGCGAACTGTTCGACGGTCGCGTGCGCAGCATCGGATATGGCGTCAGTGTCGGGCAAAGCACGCCGCCCGGCAGCTTGCCGACCGTGCAGAACAGCCGCGACTGGCTGCGCCCGGCGCAACGCTTTCCGGTGATCGTCGAGTTCACGAAGGATGAGCGCTCGCGGTTGCGTGACATTCGTGTGGGCGGGCAAGCGGAGGTAATGGCGTTTCCGACGCAAGGCAACCCGCTCAATCCGCTCGGCCGGGTGTTGATCCGGGCGATGAGCTGGGTCTCGTATCTCTACTGATGCCACCTATGTCGCGCCAGCTCCTTCCGTCCGGTCAACGCGCACTGCGCATGGCCGCTGGCACCGCGCTGTGCGTCGCGATCAGTTTCGGGCTGGATTTGCCGATTCCGGTGATTGCACCCGTGTTCGCGGTCTTTCTGCTGGCGACGCAGAACCGGCCGCTCAACTTGAAGGCTGGGCTGGCGCTCGCGCTGATCGTTGGCGCGACGACCGGCAGCGGCTTGTTGATGGTGCCGTTGCTGCGGTATTACGCGGTGGCCGGCGTGCTGCTGGTCGGCCTGGGCCTTTTCCTCGCTTTTTACTACGGTCTGCGCGGCGGGAATAATCTCGTCGCCACGTTTCTGGCGGCAGGTCTGACGATGATCACGGCGGCCGGCACCAAGGATTTCCAGTTGGGCTTAACCGTCACGGGGGCACTGGTGAAGGGGCTGCTGCTTGCGGTACTGATGTCGGCGGTGAGTCACGCTTTGTTTCCCGAGCAACAGAGCGTGCGTCCACCAGGCGAGGCGAAAGCGATAACTGACGAAGCGGCACGGCGTATCGCGCTGCGCGCCGCATTGATCGTGATGCCTGCGTGGCTGCTTGCGATGAACGATCCGGCCAGTTACATGCCGATCATCATGAAATCGGTCAGTCTCGGCCGGCAGAGCTGCGTGATTTCAGCGCGCGGCGCCGCGCGCGAACTGCTCGGCTCGACCTTGCTCGGCGGACTGCTTGCGATCGTGTTCTGGTTTGCGCTGAAGCTCTTCGTCGATCTGTGGATGTTCTCACTGTGGATGCTGCTGTTCGGCTTGCTGATCGGCCGCAAGCTTTATCGGATCAGCCCGACGCGTTATTCGCCCGGATTCTGGCTGAACGGACTGGTCACGCTGATCATCCTGCTCGGCCAATCGGTGCAGGACAGTGTGGCCGGCAAGGATGTCTACACCGCGTTCGTGGTGCGGATGGCGCTGTTTATCGCGGTGACGGTCTACGCGTGCGGCGTGCTTCAGCTTTTCGAGTATTTCGGTGGTCGTCATGACCCGGTTCGCGGTTGAACGCGCGCCGCGAGCGACAGGAAATGCCTGACGTATTCCTGAGAGGTGCTTCGATGGAGCATCAGACAACAGAGAGAACCACGCGGTTGCGGCCTCGCGAGATCGTGCATGAATTCAGCACGACACTCTGGTACCTGCGCCCATTTCTCGCCGCGATACTGGTGCTATTCGTGTTGCTGACGATCGGCATGTATCACTTCGGAGGGCCGGTCGAAACGGTGAATCGAAGCCCAGGCGCCGATCGGACAAACGGTCTATTTTTGCGCGATCACCGCGCTGACGATCGGTTACGGCGACGTGGTGCCCACTACGGCATTCGGCCAGATCGATGCAGTGGTGCTCGGTTTGATCGGTGTGCTGTTTACCGGGCTGATCGTTGCCGCGGCCGTTCGCGGCGTGCAGGAAGCGGCGCGCCGCGCGAGCGCTCGCGATGCAATGGACGCACTTCGCAAATAAAGCGCGGCTTCAGCGGCGCGCATGCTGCGGCACCCGCTGCGCCGCAAGCAAACTGTGAATCTGCGCGACCACCGCCGCCCCTTCACCGACTGCCGATGCGACCCGTTTGGTGGACCCCGCGCGCACATCGCCGATCGCAAACACGCCTTCGACACTCGTTTGCAACGGCATCGTCGGGACGCCTGCTTCCGCGAGGTCGGTGCCGGTCAGCACGAACCCTTTGCTATCGAGCTGCACACCGCATGGCTTCAGCCAACGGGTATTCGGCTCCGCACCGATAAATACAAACAGGTGATGCGTGGTCATGCTGCCTTCAATGCCGCCGGCCCCGCGGTAGTGCACCCGTTCAAGACGCGCATCGCCCTCGAGCGCGGTCAATTCGATGCGCGTATGAACGGTTACGTTCGGCAGTGACGTCACGCGTTCGGTCAGGTAGTGCGACATGCTGTTCGACAGGCTCGCGCCGCGCAGCAGCACGTGAACGTGTTCGGCGTGCGAGGCGAGAAAGACGATCGCCTGTCCCGCCGAATTGCCGCCGCCGACCAGCAGCACCGGTTCCTTGCGGCATAGCCTCGCCTCGATCGGTGTGGCCCAGTAGTAGAGGCTGCTGCGCTCGAAGCGCTCGAGCCCGTCGACCGCGGGACGCCGGTATTCGGCGCCGCTCGCGATCACGACCGCCCGCGCGGTGATGCGGCGCCCATCCGCAAGCTCGATGACCGGCGGCTGTTTGTCGCAATACAGCGCGGTAACTTCGCACGGAATGCCGATATGCGCACCGAACTTCTGCGCCTGAACGAACGCGCGGCCCGCAAGCGCATGGCCGGTAATGCCGGTCGGAAAACCGAGGTAATTCTCGATGCGCGAGCTGGTGCCCGCCTGGCCACCCGGAGCGCGACAGTCGAGCGCCGCGACCGACAGGCCTTCGGATGCCGCATAGACGGCTGCGGCGAGTCCGGCCGGTCCCGCGCCGACGATCGCGACGTCGTACACATGGTTCGGATCGAAGTCGGGCACGAGCCCCAGACAGGACGCGAGTTGTCCTTCATCGGGATTGCGCAACACGGTGCCATCCGGACAGACGACCAGCGGCAAATCGTCAGGCTGCGGCATCAGGCGTTCGAGCAGTGCAATGGCCTCCGCATCCACGTTCGCATCGAGCGTCATGTTCGGAAATACGTTACGGCGCAAAAAATTCTGCAAGGCGAGCAGCCGCGCGTCGCTTGACGAACCGACCAGCACGACGCCGTGGCCGCGCTCGATCACCAGCACGCGCCGCAGAATCAGCGCGCGCATGATCTTCTCGCCGATGTCGGCCTCGCTGATCATCATGTTGCTGATCTCGTCGGCTCGCAGCAACACGGCTTCGACGTCTTCGATCACATGCGCGTCCACCACGGCGGGCTTGTTCGACAGCTGCGTGACATCGGAGGTGAAATCGCCGCGATGCGTATAGGTGTAAATAATCCGCTCGTGACCGAGACCGTCGCGGCCGACAATTCGCACCTTGCCGGAGAGCAGCAGAAACATGCCCGGACACGGGTTGCCCGCGCGATACAGCAGTTCGCCCGCCGCGAAGCGGCGCAGGCTGCCGAAGCGGCTCACTCGCTCGACTTCCGCGTCGGTGAGCACCGGAAACATCTGCGCGTGACGCGGATGATCGCGCACGCTCGGGTCCTCGACGATCGGGGTGTCGTCGAAACCGCTCGTGTCGTCGGTTGACTGCCGGGCGGGCGTCGCGTTGTCCGGGTCTGACTCTCGCTCGTTGCTCATCGCGGATAGTCCTCCAGCGGCGCAGCAACGCCGCGCTTGAAATCGTTCGGCCAACAATCCAATGGAGAGGGTAGTCGAGTTGCCGCAACGCGGCCAGGCATTCTTGCGGCGCCCCTACGCGCGGGGCGCGAGGCGTCCCGGCGCCACGGGCCGTTTGGCTGCCGCTATCGGTTATATCGAACGATTAAATCGCATGCGATTGACTTTTTCAGGTTGATCGACCATTATTCGGTCCATGCGATTAGATCGCATGCGATTTAAATGGCGGCATACCTGTCTACCCACCGAACCAAGGAGTTCACAATGACCCGAATCGACACTGTCCTGACCACTGGCAAGACGCACACGACCGTCAACCACGACGCCCATTCGCGCGGACGCGAAGAGCGTCTCGACATCAAGCTGTCGGCGCCGCGCAATCGCGCACTGCCGGAATACGCATTCCCGGCCATTCAAGCGCATCCGACCGCGGAGCAAATGTTCGCGGGCGCATGGTCGGCGTGTCTGATTTCCGCGATCGGGCTCGCGGCGAAAGAACAGAAGGTCGAACTGCCGCACGACCTCGCGCTGGATATCGCGGTCGATCTCGGCAAGAGCGGTGATGCGTATCTGCTCGCCGCGCGCATCGAAGTGAGCATGCCGGGCATTGCACGCGATGTAGCGCAGGCCATCGTGCATGCGGCCGATCAGATCTGCCCGTATTCGAAGGCGACGCGTGGCAACATCGATGTAGCGATTAATGTGATCTGACGCAGCGATTCTTGCAGGTCGGCGCACGGGGGCGCGTGCTCGTGATGCACGCGCCCCCGCGAGCCGGATGCGCGTAACCCGCGTGACGCGCGTGACTGCGTTTACGCCGGAATAATCCGCTCGGCCTTCAGGCGGTCGAACAGTTCGAAGAACGCATCCGGCGTGCTCTGGTAGTCGAGAAAGCCGGCTTTGCGGCTCTTCGTCATATCGGTCAGCACTTCCATTGGGCGACCAAGGTCCGCATCCGTGTGCCACCACGATACCAGCCGGTCGATGGCGGGCTCTTTCAACTGATGGCGCGCGGCGATCTCCGCCCATTGCTTGCCCGCATGCTGCATGCGTGTTTCGAGCGGCCGCGTTTGTCCGTCGAATGGCGCCGCGTCGATACCGAAGTAGTTCGCGATACGAGACCACATCCATTTCCAGCGGAACACGTCGCCATTTACGACGTTGAAATCTTCATTGCGCGCGTTCGGCGAGGTGGCCGCCCATTCCAGATGGCGTGCGAGCAGTCGCGCATCGGTCATATCGGTAAGGCAGTTCCATTGCGCGGGAGAGCCGGGGAACACGAACGGCTGCTGCGTCTCCTTGCACAACGTCGCATAAGCGGCGAGCGTCACGCCCATGTTCATCGCGTTGCCTAACGCGAAGCCGATAATCGTATGCGGACGATGCACGCTCCAGCCGAAGCCGTATTTGCGGGCCGCGTCGAACACACGATCTTCCTGCTCATAGTAGAAGTTATCGACGGGCTGCCTGCCTTGCTCTTCACGAAACGGCGTCAGCGGCACATTGCCTTGCGCGTACGCTTCGAACGGGCCGAGGTAGTGCTTGAGCCCGGTGACGAGCGCCGCGTGTTGCAGTTTGCCGGTCGGCCCGACGGCGTCCAGCACGTGTTGCACCATGGCGCCGTTGACGCGGATGTTCTCGCGTTCGTTCGCCTGCCGCGACCACGCGGTAAAAAACACGTGACTGAAGTCGCGGCCGCTCAATGCGTGGGCCACCGATTCCGGCGAAGTCAGATCGGCCGCGACCGATTCGACGCCGGCGTGAAGCGCGGTGCGCCCGCGAGAAAGCCCGGTCACGCGCCAGTCGCCTCGCGTGAGCAGATGTTGCGCGAGATTGCCGCCGACAATACCCGTCGCACCGATGATGAGTGCCTTTTTTTCCATGGTCAGTGAGATCAAAAAAATGCCTGTTACGCGGGGGAAAGTGCGCTATTCGCGTTCGAATATCCGGCAGTCCGGCTGGATGCCTTCGAGTGCGAATTGCAGCAAACGGTGGACCGCGTCGTAAGAGAGCGGTCGCGGATTGTAGTAGGGCGCCTGCATCGCGGCGCTCGCGGCGGTGTCGAGGTCCGCTGCGCGCAAACCGAGCGCGCTCAGCGAAGGCGGCGCGCCGAGCGCGCGTCCGAGCGCGTGCAACGCGGCGGCCGGATCTTGCGCATCGAGTGCTCGCGCGAGGCGCTGCTGCGCGTCGGGTGCGACCGGCAGATTGAACGCCATCGAGTACGGCAGCATCACCGCATGAGTTTCCGCATGCGGCAGATTGAATTTTCCGCCAAGCGTATGACAGAGCTTGTGATGCAGCGCCATGCCGACATTGCCGAGCACCGTTCCGCACAGCCATGCGCCATATTGCGCGAGTTCGCGCGCTTCGATGTCGTCGGGCCGCGCGACGATTTTCGGCAACGCGCGCGCGAGGCTGCGTATCCCTTCTTCGGCAAACAGCGACATCACCGGGTTCGCATCCTGTGCGTACAGCCCTTCGGCGGCATGCGCAATCGCATTCAGGCCGCTGGTTGCCGAGAGCGCTGCCGGTAGCGTGAGCGTCAGC
The DNA here is from genome assembly GCF_004366595.1 of Paraburkholderia rhizosphaerae. Taxonomy (GTDB): domain Bacteria; phylum Pseudomonadota; class Gammaproteobacteria; order Burkholderiales; family Burkholderiaceae; genus Paraburkholderia; species Paraburkholderia rhizosphaerae. Next base: position 31,483 of record NZ_SORE01000017.1, on the reverse strand, counting down.
GACGCATCGTAAATCACGGTGCGCGGCAGCACGCGATAGCTCTTGCCGGTTTTCTTCTCGGTGGCGGAGGTCAAGCCGTAGATCGGCGTGACTTCAGATCCGGCATAAGTCGTAGGAATCGCGAGGATCGGCAACGAGGTTTCGAGCGCGATCGCTTTCGCGAGACCGAGCGTGGAGCCGCCGCCCGCTGCGACGAGTCCGTCCGCGCCCGCGGCGTGTGCGGCGCCCACGGCGGCCTGGGCGGTTTCGACCGGCACGTGCATCACTGCCTGATCGAAGATATCGACGCAGCGCTCGCCCGCAAGCTTACGCACGCGGTCAGCGAGAAAGCGCTGCTCCGGCGTGCATAGAACGAGCGCGCGGCGGATGCACAGTTCATCGAGTTCGGCCGCAAGCTGGTCGAGCGAACCTGTGCCGAACACGATTCGGCCGGGCCGGCTGGTGTAAGTGAATGAGATCATGTCGAGCGGTTCAGGACGAAGTCGAACTCGAGCGTGCTGTATGGTGTGGCCATCGCGGTGCCGTCAGGCGCGGTGCCGGCCGGATGCCGGTGCCATTGCGCGATCAGCGACGAACGCACGCCGAACACCGCATCGGAGTCGAGGTAGCGGTCGCCTTCGCGGAACACATGCGTGACGAGCCGCTCGTAACCGGGCGCGGTGATCATGAAATGCAGATGCGCGGGCCGCCATGGATGCCGCCCGAGCGCATCAAGCATGCGTCCGACCGGGCCGTCATGTGGAATCGGATACGGTTCGGCGACGATCGAGCGGAAGTGATAACGGCCGTCCGGCAAGCTGTGCAACACGCCGCGCGCGCGGTGCGTGCCGGTGTCGTTGTATTGGACGTCGTAGAGGCCCTTGGCGTCTGCTTGCCATACCTCGATGCGCGCGCCGCTTACCGCCTCGCCGTTGGGCCCGCGCACGGCGCCCGACACGAAACAGGGCTCGCCGGGCGCACCGTTCGCGACATCGTCGCCATTGTTATAGGGCGGCGCGTTGTCGACAAAGAACGGGCCGAATACGGTCGCTTCGGTGCAGCCTGCAGGCTTGCGATGCGCGAGCGCGGTGACCAGCATCGACAGGCCGAGCGTGTCCGATAGCAGAATGAACTCCTGGCGATGCTCGTCAGTGATATGGCCGACTTCGGTCAGAAAGCGGATACCCGCTTCCCACTCGCTCTCGGTCAGGTTCACTTCGCGCGCGAACGCATGCAGGTGTTTTACCAGACTCGTCACGATGTGTTTGAGCCGTTCGTCGGTGGCTTGCGCATGACGAGCCAGAACGGCTTCAGTGATCGTGTTCTCGTCGAGATTTCGCATGGTCGAATCCGATGTACGGTTAGCGGTTGTCGACGCGCTTCAGAAACGGTCGGATATCGACCGTGCGCCAGATTCCCACCTTGTTGAAAGGGTCGTTGCTGTTAAAGCGCGTCACGTCGCCAATGTCGTCGGCTTCATACAGAAAGAAGCTTCCGATCATAGTCTTTTCGTCGCCGGCGAGCAGTGGACCCGACATCACCATTTTGACCGGCGCGGTCGCGAGATAGGCCTTGTGCGCTTCGTAGTGCGCTAGCCGGCGCTCGACCATGTTGTCGTGATCGAGGCAGTAGACGGTGTAGTGCATGGTGGCTCCAGAAAGGAATCAGAGAGTTTGGTGGGCCCAGGGGGCAATTAGCGGGCAATACCCGCGTGCGCTTCGACCGCGCGGACGATCGAGAAGAAGTCCAGTTCCGCGCCATCGCCTTGCGCGTACTGCGCGAACTGCTCGCGCACGAGCGCCGCGGCCGCCATCGGTACACCGGCCTCGTTGCCGGCATCGACGACGAGCGACATGTCTTTCAGCATCTGCTTTGCCGAAAACGCTGCGGAGAAGTCGCGTTCCTTCAGCGGCCCCAGCTTGTATTTGACGAGCGGCGATGCGGCCACGCTATCGCCGATGACCGTCAGCATGTCGGTCCAGTCTACGCCGCCCTTCGTGCCGAGTGTGAGTGCTTCGGCGAGCAGCACCGCGGTCGAGCCGACCAGATGATTGATCGCGAGTTTCAGATAGCGCGCCTGCTGGTCAGCGCCAACGTAGTACTGGCGTGCCGAAATGGCCTGGAAGACCGGCAACGTATGCGCATACGCCTGCTCGGGACCGGATGCGAAAACGGTCAGCTGCGCTTTCTCCGCGAGCACCGTGCTGCCCGACACCGGCGCGCAGATGTAGCTGACTCCACGGCCGCGCGCGGCATCGCGGACTTCGCCGGACACGGCCGGCGAAACGGTGCTCATGTCGATATAAACCGCGCCGCCGTTTGCGTTTGCGATGACGCCATCCTTGCCGAGTGCGACCTTTCGTAGCACCGCGTCATCGGGAATGATCGAGAACACGCGTTGCGCGGCGCGCGCGACGCCTGGAATGTCGGCGGCGCGATGTGCGCCGAGTTGCACGGCTTCGTCCACGCGCTGTTGATCGACGTCGTAGACGGTTACATCGAATCCGGCATTGAGCAGATTGCGCACGATCGGCGTGCCCATTTTGCCGAGGCCAAGCCAGCCGATGCGTGCGTTGTCCTGCTGTTGATGTTGCGCCATGTCGTCACCGTGTCTGAGGATTGATGAGAATCTTCATCTTGTCGCTGCCTTTGTCGCTCAACACATCGAAGCCTTTTTCAACGACGTCGTCCGCATCGATCAGATCGTGGATCAGTTTTTCCACCGGGAATTTGCCGTTCGCGATCATGCCGATGATGCGCGGCCAGATCGTCACCGGATAGCACCACGTCCCTTCGATGCGGATGTCCTTGAGTGACCATTTCATCGGGTCGACGCTCGCCTTGCCGACATGCAGGCCTGCCTGCACGACCGCGCCGGCCGAGCGCACCGCATCGACGCAGGCATTGAGCGCATGCTGGTTACCCGCGCATTCGATCGCGACATCGACGCCGACGCCGTCGGTCAGGTCGCGAATCTTTTGCGGCAGTTCACCGTCCGACGGATCGAATATCTCGGTCGTCACGCCGAAACTGGCCATCTTCGCAGCGCGTGCCGCATTCGGTTCGCTAACGAATATCTTCGTCGCGCCCGCCGCATGGCACGCGAGCGCGGCCAGCACGCCGATCGGTCCCGCGCCGGTAATCAGCACAGTCGAGCCGACGGTCACGTCGCCGCGGTCCACCGCGTACAGCGCGACGGCCGCCGGTTCGATCAGCGCGCCCTGTTTGTCGTTCACGTTATCGGGCAGGCGATTCGCGTGATAGTCGTTGAGCACGGTGTATTCGGCCATGCCGCCGCCATCCCAGCTCAAGCCGACGCAACCCATCTTCGTACACAGATGGCGCATGCCGCGCACGCAGTAGTAGCACTGGCCGCATGACGCGAGCGGCATCACCGAGATCCGGTCGCCGCGCTGGACGTTTTTCACGTCCTTGCCGACTTCGACCACTTCGGCGCTGAATTCGTGGCCCAGCACCTGCGGCGCTTTTGCGCCGGTCAACGCGTGCGGCTCGGTCGGCACGACAATCGGGCCTGCCTGGTATTCATGCAGATCGGTGCCGCAGATGCCGCACCATAGCGGCTTCACAATCATCTGATTCGCGCCCATGCCGGTCGGGTCCGGCACGTTTTCGACGCGGATATCATGGGCACAATGGAAACGTACAGCTCTCATGTCTCGACTCCTATGATGAACGGGCCATTTCAGATGGCCTTATGCAACTGGAAAATGTCAGCGGCGCTGGCGGCTCACGTAGCACGCGGATGCGGCGATGATGATGGCGCCCTTCACGATGATCTGTGCCTGCACCGGCATGCCGAGCAGCAGCACGATGTTGAACACGATGACAAGGATCGCGGCGCCCGCCAGCGCGCCAGGCAACGAGCCGCGGCCGCCGGAGAGTGCGAGTCCGCCCATCACCGCGGCGACGATCGAGTCGAGCTCGAAGCCGCGCCCCACCCAGTTATCGACGATGCCGACGTAGCCGGATAACGTGAGGCCGGCGAGCCCGGCAAGCAGCGCACTGATCACATAGCAGGCGATACGCACGGTATCCGGGCTGACGCCGACCAGCTTCGCGGCGATCGGGTTGCCCCCGACCATGTACACGCGGCGCCCGAATGTCGACAGATGCAGCAGCGTGCCGAATAGCGCAGCGCATACCGCCAGCATCAGCACGTTGACCGGGATACCGGCAATCGAGCCCGTGCCCATCACGTGAAAGAGCGGCGGCACGTTGCCTGACGGTGCGCCCTGGGTGTACGCAAAGCGCAAGCCGTCAAGCACGACGGCTGTCGCGAACGTCGCGAGGAACGGCGATACCTGGCGCTTCGTCACGAGCAGGCCGTTGAGCAGCCCAGCGCCCACAGATAGAACGAACGTGATGCCGAAAATGGCGGGCGCGGAGTGGTTGGTGCTGTCGAATGCTGTCGCGATGACGGCAGCCGTCGCCATTACGGACGCAACGGAGAGGTCGAGTCCGCCGACCAGAATGACGAACGTCTGCCCGATAACCACGATGCCGAGCGGAGCGAACTGCACGAGCATATTGAGCACGTTGTCGATGCGCAGGAAGGTCGGCGACCATGCGCCCGACAACGCGATAAGCAGCACCAGAAACAGATAGATACCGTAGCGTTGCACGAGCGCCAGCGGAAGGGCGCGCGCGGGCGCGGTATCACGACGCGGAGCCACCGGGTTCATGCGATCCTCCGTTTCTGCTGAACGTTCACGCATACAGCGGCGATGATCGCGATGCCTTGCACGATCAACTGGTATTGCGAAGGCACGCCGGCAAAGTTGATCAGGTTGTTCAGCATGCTGAGCAGATACACGCCGAGTAGCGTGCCGATCACGCCACCGCGTCCGCCGCTCAGAATCGTGCCGCCAACCACCACGGGGGTGATGGACGCGAGCGTGTAGTTCGCGCCGAGATATGGCTGGCCGGAGCCGAACTGGGCCGCGAGGTAGACGCCCGTCAAACCCGCGCAGAACGCTGAGAATGTGTAGACGAACAGAATCACGCGCTTGCGGGGAATGCCCGCTAGCGTCGCTGCGTTGTCGTCATCGCCGACGAGGTACACGTAGCGTCCGAGCCGCGTGTTGCGCATGAAGTACGACATGGCGACGTACAGCAGCAGTACGATGGTGGCGGTCACGGGCAGGTTTGCGTATCGGCCGTAGGCCAATGCGTCGAAGCCGTCCGGCACGGCGCCGGCCGGGCCGTTCGCGTAGTACAGGATGCCGCCTTGCAGCACCGCACCCATGCCGAGCGTGACGATCAGCGGATGCACGCGAAGCCAAAGCACGAGCAGGCCGTTCAGCAGGCCAACGACAATCGACAAACCAAGCGCGGCGGCAATCGCTATTTGCCATGCGCCTTGCGTGCTGTCCGACAGGCCGGATGTGAGCGTCGCGGTTACGCTGATCAGCGAGCCGACGGACAGATCGATGCCGCCGGTGAGCACGGCAAGCGTCTGGCCGAGCGCGACGAGCGCGAGCCCGGTCGACTGCTGATGGATATTGAGCAGATTCGAAAGCGTCGAAAAGCGGTCGCTGACGCTTGCGCCCGCAACCAGCAACACGACGATCAGACCCGCGACGATATAGCCGGCGCCGTTCGGTGCGACGTGGCGCCGGAAAAACGCGGGCGGGTTGTCAGTGAGCAGACGCATGAGCCCCTCCGGTGGGTGTGGACCGCGAGCCCGTCGCGAGCGCCATGATCTGCTGTTCGGTCATCCGCTCGCCGCTGAGCTCGCCGGCGATACGCCCTTCGCGCATCACCAGTACGCGGTCGGACATGCCGATCACTTCCTGCAGCTCGGAACTGATCATCAGGATGCCGAGGCCGCGCTCCGTCAGTTGCCGCATCAGCCGGTAGATTTCCGCCTTCGCGCCGATATCGACGCCGCGCGTCGGTTCGTCGAGAATCAGCACGCTGGTGCATACGCGAACCCAGCGGCTGATCAGCACTTTCTGCTGGTTGCCTCCCGATAGCGTCGCGACGCTGCCGGTCGGCCGGGCGCCGGCAACGCTGTATTCACGAATTGCGTGCGCGCCCGCGGCGCGTTCATGGTTCGCGCGCAGCAGCCCGAAACGCGACACGCGCCGCAACGTCGCTGCGGTGACGTTTTGCGCGACATTCAGGTACATCAGCAGGCCTTCTGACTTGCGGTCTTCGGTGACGAAGCCGAGGCCGAGCCGGATTGCCGTGGCAGGCGTCATGCGTGTGTGGTGCGTGCCGCGTACCTCGATGCTGCCGCGTGCGGGCAGCGCGCCGAAGATGCCCGATGCGAGCTCGGTGCGCCCGGAGCCGACCATGCCGGCGAGACCGACGATTTCGCCGGCGCGCACCGACAGCGACGCATCGACGACGCGGCTGCCGACATGCAGGCCTGCGACTTTCATCAGTACCGTACCGTTGCTATCCTGATGAGCCTTCGGCGGGTAGATGTCTTTCATTTCGCGGCCGACCATCATCCGGACGAGCGCGTCGTGCGACGTGTCCGCCACCGGCTGCGTGCCGATCTTGCAGCCGTCTTTCATCACGGTCACGCGGTCGCAAAGCTCGAAAATTTCATCGAGGCGGTGCGAGATGTAGATGATCGCGACACCGCGTTCGCGCAGCACGCGTAAGCGCTGAAACAGCAGCTGCACTTCCTTGCCGGCGATAACGGCCGTCGGCTCGTCGAGAATCAGCACGCGAATTTCGCTTGCCATCGCCTTCGCGATCTCGACCATCTGCTGGTTGGCCACGGACAGCGCACCGACGCGCTCACGCGGATCGAGTTGCACGCCGAGTTCGCGAAGCAATGCCGCGGCGCGTTCGTTCATCGCGCGATGATCGATGGAACCCAGCCGCGTACGCGGTTCGATTCCCGCGAGGATGTTCTGCGCGACGCTCGACTGCGGGAACAACACGAGTTCCTGATAGATGATGTGAATGCCGCGCGCTTTCGCGTCCGCAGGCGATTTCCACTGCACAGGTTGCCCATCGAAGCGTAGTTCGCCGTCGTCCGGCGTGTAAGCGCCCGCGAGCACTTTCATCAGCGTCGATTTGCCTGCGCCGTTTTCACCGACCAGCGCATGAATCTCGCCGCCGCGCACGCCGAAGCTCACCGCGTCGAGACTCTTGACGCCGGGGAACTGCTTGGTGATGCCGACCGCTTCGATCACATCGGGCTGCGATGAGGCACCGCGATGCTCACCCGCGGCGCTGGGTGCGCGTTCGTTCATTTCTCACCCGGCAGCTTGACCTTGAATGTCGACGGGTTGTAGCCCGGCCCCATGCCGCTATCGATAATCTCGTCGGGCGGCCCTTTCGCATCGACGACCTGGTCGATGTACTGATCCGGATGCGGGACCGACGCTGTTTCATCGCCGCGCGTCAGCGCGATCTGAGGGCTGATTTCGTAGATTTTCGGCAGCGACTGCCCTTGCAGCACCTTGAGCGCGACATCGAGCGACGTGCTGCCCATCGATGGAGGATAGCCGATTTCGAGCATCGGGATCTTGTACTTCAGCGCAAGTTGCAGCGGCCCGTTGAGGTCGGCGGTCGTATGCGGCGGAATTTCACCGGGCTTGAAACCGGCTGCGACGAACGCGTCGATCGAACCCGCGACCGGCAGGCCATGCGCGCACCACACCGCGTTGATGCTGTGTCCGTATTTCGCGATCATCGCCTGCATCTGCTGCTTGGCTTTAACGGGACTCCAGTCCGAATACACGGTGTCGAGCACCTTGATGCCCGGGTACTGCGAGAACACCTGATGCGCGGCCGCTTCGCGGTCCGCGCTGACGCTCGAACCCGCCTGGCCCGCGAGCATGATCACATTGCCCTTGCCGTGCAGCTTCTCGACAATCCATTGCGCCCACAACCGGCCCATCATCGCGTCGGAGCCGGTGACGAACGAAACAAAGTTATCCGACGAAATTCGACGGTCGACCATCACGACCGGAATGCCCTGTTTCATCGCGCGCGTGACGACCGGGTCGAGCGCCTTCTGCGTATTCGCGCTCACGATCAGCAGGTCGACACCGCGCGAGATCAGATCCTGGATATCCGCGGCCTGCTTCGCATCGTCCATGTTGCCGTTCGTGATCAGCAACTGCTTGATGAGGTCGGGGTGCTCCGAGGCTTCCTTCATCAACGATTGCTGCATCACAACACGCCAGCTGTCGCCGAGCCCCGCGTTTGAAAAGCCGATCACATACGGGGGCTTTTTCTTGAACTTTGCGGTATCGGAGAACGGGATCTGCACGGCCGGATTGAACAGGAACGTACGCGGCGCGCCGGTGTAGTCCGCGTGCGCGGACAAAGGAGCGGCGAGCATGAAAGCCGCGGCGGCGAGCACGCTCGCACGTTGAAAGCGGGTCGAACGACGCATGATTGTCTCCGTAAATGTTCTGGTTTTTGCCGGGGAATTCGCACTTTTCGACCATCGCGCATGCGCTGACGCGATCTATAATCTGGCGCTACCGTGCTGGACTCGATGTGCATCCCGACGGCGCCAATGTGGCATGGTTGACGGGGTGCATCTAGCAATTGCTATTACTAGTAATGGCAGTAACAGGGATAGCGAGGAGACGACAGATGGAGAAGCAGCAGCGTTTGAACGAACTGGCTGATTTCCTCAAGACGCGGCGCGCGCGTCTGCGGCCGGAAGACGTCGATTTCCCGTGCGGCAGCCGGCGCAAGACGCCCGGGCTGCGCCGCGAAGAAGTCGCGGAGCGCGCGGGTATTAGCGTGACCTGGTACGCGTGGCTCGAGCAGGGCAGGGAAGTCAACGTATCGTTCAAGACAATTGAAAGCCTCGCGAATGCGCTGAAGCTTTCACCGCATGAACGCACGCATCTGTTCGAACTGGCCAATCACTACACGCCGCCCGGCCCTTATCCGATTGCGCAGAACGTTACCGATACCGTGCGTCGCATGCTCGATCAACTCGGCAACATGCCCGCGTACGTGGTCGACGGCAACTGGAACTATGTGACGTGGAACGACGCGGCCACACGCGTGTTCACCGACTTCCGGAAGATGCCGGCCGGGCGCTGCAATCTGCTGTGGTTCACCTTCCAGCACGATGGCGCGCGCACGCTGTTTCGAGGCTGGGATGCGTACGCGAAATGCGTGCTCGCGCAGTTCCGCGGCGATTACATCCTGCGGCCATCGGGCGAAGTCTTTTTGCGTGACCTCGTCGAAGAACTGAACGATACCGATGCGGATTTCTGCCGCTGGTGGGCCGAGCATGAGGTGCTCAAGCGCAGCGACTGGCGCAAGGTGATCGAGCATCCGGTCGCAGGGGTGCTTGAACTGGATGCGTTGTCGCTGGAGGTGCCCGACGCGCCGGGGATGCGCATCATGGTTTACACGCCCGCGCCGTCGACCGATACCGCGCAGCGCATCGATGCATTGATGAAGAGCACGAAGAGTGCGAGCGGTCCGTTTGAAGCGGCGACGGTGCTCGATACGTTTCGGAAGGCGCGGGCGTCGGGGACCGGCACTGTCGGGTGATACCGGGGCGTCGCGGTACCCCCGCTTTGACTGTCGATACGCCGAACTACGTCGGCGACTGCGACGGCTTCTTTGGCTTGCGCATCGCGTGAAAAGCCTGGACCGCGGCTCTGAGCGTCGGATAGTGAAGCTGATTATCCGCGGCGTGGCGCAGTCCGTGTTTCTCGCGCCACTCCAGCCGCTGCGTTCGCCGTCCGGCCAACACGAAGGTCACACCGCGACGGCCGAGTTCTTCGCGCAATTCTTCGACGACGCGTCGCCCCGTCACATCGACGGAGGTCACGGTAATCGCATCTAGCACGAACCATGTCGGCGTTGGAACGCTCGCATCAATCGCATTGAGCACGGACAGTCGGAAATGCCGTGCGTTGAAAAAGACGATCGGCGCATTGAAACGGAACAGGCAAAGGCCCGGCGTTTGACGCGCGTCTGCATGACGGGCAATGCTGTGAAAACCTTTCATGCCTTCCACTGTGCCGAGCACCTCGCACGATGGCCGCGCGACGAGGCGAATAAAGCGGAACAACGCAAGTACGACCGCTAGCAGGATGCCTCTTAGCGAGCCGAACAGCACGACGCCAAGAGTTGCCGATATGCAGATGAAGAACTCGCTGCGCGACTCGCGCCATAACGTCCTCAGTGTCGCGAGATCGACGAGCGACACGGCCGCCATTACCAGCACCGCACCGAGCGCCGGCGTCGGCACGTATTGCAGCGGCTTCGTGAGAAACACGAGCACCAGGCCAATCGATGCGGCCGCAACCAGCGAAGCCATTTGCGTGCGGCCGCCCGCCATATCGTTCATCGCGGTGCGTGAGTCCGCGCCGCTGATCGCAAACCCCTGCGTCAGCGACGACACGATATTGGCCGCGCCAATCGCGGCGAATTCGCGGTCATCGTCGATTTCGTAGTGGTTTCTCGCGGCGAAACTTCGTGCGGTCAGCATCGCGCTGCAAAACGAAATGAGCGCGATACCGGCGGCATCGACGACAAGTGTGTCGAGCTTCGTGAACGACAGGGTCGGCAGCGTGAGCCATGGCAAGCCGGGCGGTACCGCGCCTATCGTGCGCACCCCGTATGAATCAAGCGAAAAGAGGCCGACGACGCCCGCGGCAATCGCGAGCGTCGCCAGCGCGGTCGGCACCCGAGGCGCTAGCTTGGGCAGCGCAATGAGCAGCGCAAACGCGCCTGACCCGACCGCTAGCGTCGGCCAATGAGTTTGCCCGATCTTCTCGACGATTTCGATAAACGGGCGAATGATGCCGGTCGATGCAATCTTGAAGCCGAGCAGTTTGCCGACCTGCCCCAGCGCGATTGAAATCGCAATGCCGTTCATAAAGCCGGTGAGAATCGGCCGGGACAGAAAGTCCGCACACGCGCCGAGGCCGACCCAACCCGCCGCGATGCAAATCAATCCTGCGACGAATGTGAGCGTTGCCGACAGCGCCAGGTACGCATCGGAGCCTGGCGCCGCGAACGGCGTCAACGCCGCGGCGATCAACGCGCAGGTTGCCGCATCGGGGCCGACGATCAGCTGTCGCGACGTGCCGAACAGCGCATAGGCGACGAGCGGCCATAAGCACGAGTAGAGGCCAATAGCGGGATTGAAGCCAGCCAGCTCCGCGTACGCAACACCGACCGGCAACGCGACCGATGCGACGCACACGCCCGCCACGATGTCATGGCGCAGGTCATCGCGGCGGTAGTGGACGAAGGAGGCCAGGCCCGGCGCGAGTCGTGCGAGACGGGCAAGCACTGTACGACGGTCTGCAGCAGGCGAGGCCATATCGAAGACGCGACGAGAGTGGGGCGCGCTGTCGTTGCTGAACGGCGCGCGGGCGAGCCTGAAGTGTCAAGTGTAGTGGTAAACATGCGGCGTGGTGACGTCTGAATGGACGCGCGGGTCCTTCTATGCCGCATGGGTCGGCGCTGCGGATGCTAGCGTCGCCTGAACGATGCGACGAACACGGCGCTGCAGATCAGGCCGCCACCGACCGCGGTTCGGATCGCAGGTGTTTCGCCGATCAGCAGCCACGCCAACGCAATGCCGTATACGGGTTCAAGACCGAACACGACGCTGGTGGTTTGAGCGCTGAGATGCTTCAGGCTCGCGACCACGAGGCCTTGCCCCAGTGCGGTGAACACCACACCAAGGACGATCAGATAAACCCAGTCGGTCGGCGATATATGGGTTTGCGCCTGCAATGCAAACGGAAGAATGCATAGCGCGGCAACCGCCTGTTGATAAAACGAAATGCTAACCGACGGATATCGAGCCGTATAAAGACGGTTCAACAGTGCGAGCACGGCATACGCGAATGCCGACAGGATTCCCCACAGCACACCTTGAGTCAGCTCGTTCCGTAAATCGAGGCTCGGCGTAACGAGCACCAGGCCTACCGTGACGATCAGCGCGGTGATCACGTCGTCGCGATGGATCCGTTCGCTAAAGGCGAGCGGTTCGAGAAAGGTTGTGAATAACGGAAACGTCGAGAACGCGAGCAAGCCGATTGCGACCGTCGAGACCTGAATGGAGTGAAAAAAGCTGTACCAGTGCAGCGCCAGTATGACGCCGGACAGTGCAAGTGCAGCCGCGTCCTGTTTCGTCGCGAGACGCAGGCTTTTCCTGGAAGCTAACGCGAATAGCAGTAACGCGAGGCTTCCGAAGACCGTCCGGCCGGCCGTCAATTGCGCTGCATTGACCGTCAGCAATTTCGCAAACAGGCCGGCGCAGCCTGCGAGCAATACCGCCAAATGAATCTGGGTCAGGCCGAGTGCGCGATTGATTTCATATTTATGCATCGGCGTAGGATACCGTACTCGCGCACCTGCAGGCCGGGCGATCAGGATGGCGATTCAATCCCGCTGACGCGTTGCATGGCCCGACATATCTGATCTGCGTGGCGCAGGTCGGTGCCGCAACATCCGCCGACCATCGTGAGCCTCGGCAGCAACCTGCGTAGTACCGCATAGTGCTCGCCGAGGTCCGCGGGGTCGCCATCGTCGAGTTCGGATGCGTCGTTCAATTCGGCGTGACTGCGCCGCGACGCGTTTGCCCGCACGCCGCGAATGCGCTGCACCCAGTCGCCGCCTGCTTGCAGTGCCGATTGAAAATGCGACGGGTGCGCGCAATTGATCATGAAGAACGCTGCATAGCCGTCGGTCTGCGCATCGGTGCGTTCGATCGCTTCCTGTAACGTGTCACCCGAAGGCAGGCGTCCATCGGTTTCGACGGTGAACGAAACGAAGAGCGGCATCGCGCACGCTCGCGCTGCATATGCAATGCCGATCGCCTCGTCGACATAGGTCAGCGTGTTGGCCCCGACCATATCGGCCTCAGTGGCCGCAAAGGTTGCGATCTGCGCATGATGATAGTCACGCGCTTCGGTGGCGCTCATGCGGGCATCGGCCTGATAGCCGTCGCCGCGCGGCCCGATCGTGCCCGCGATGATGTCAGGCATGCCGGGCGTCTGCCACTTTGAGCGAACCTTCAGCATCAGATCGACCGCGCGCCGGTTCACGGCGGCAAGCGCATCGTCGGAATAGCCGAGTTTGCGTCCCCAGTCGCGATTCGCGCGCCACGTCGGCGTGGTCAGCATCATGCCGACGCCGCGTTCCCGGGCGAGCATCGCGAAGCGGTCGAAAAAGTCTTCGATCAATGAGGCGCTTCTCTCATCCTTGAGCAAGTCGAAGGACGCGAAATGCGGTAAATCGAGCCCTTCGCGAAACAATAACGATGTTCCCAGCCCGCCCGGGGTGAGAAACACCTGGTCGCGATCCAGCATCGGCAAACGGGAACGGTACTGGCTCATGGGTACTCCGCGAGTCATGAAGGCATTCGGCGACTAGCGTGGCCCGCACAACATCGTTAAGGGGGATTTTGTTCGGGGAGAAACTACTCCGGTCAAAGCCGCATGACAATCGAACCCCACGTTTCTCAATTGTTTTTGCGAATTCGGCGGCGTCATGAAAATGAAAAACGCTCCCGATACGTTTGTGGCGCCACGCGCAATTGACGCACAAAACTGCGCCGCATCGTCTCTTCACTGCCAAATCCGCATCGGGTTGCGATCCGCTTGACCGACCACGCCGTTTCGCCGAGTAACCGCTGCGCCGCCTCGACGCGAAGTTGCTCGACCGCGCGCGCGGGCGTTCGGCCGGTTTCCGCCTTGTAATGACGCATAAAGCTGCGCTCGCTCATATGCAGGCGTTTCGCAAGCATCGGTACTGACAGATCGGAAGCCAGATGCGCGGACATCCACGCGTGCAGTTCGCCAAACCGGTCATCCGCCTTTTGCAGCGACAGCATCGCACTGAACTGCGACTGACCACCCGGCCGCTTCACAAAGACAACGAGTTCGCGAGCGACTTCGAGCGCTAGCGAACGTCCGAGGTCTTCTTCGATGAGCGCGAGTGCGAGATCGATTCCCGCTGTGACGCCCGCGGATGTCCATACCGTGCCGTCGCGAACGAAGATCGGATCGGTTTCGACGCGAAGCCGCGGGTACCGGCTCGCGAGTTCGTCGCAACGGGCCCAGTGCGTGACCACCCGGCGTCCGTCCAGTAGCCCAGCCTCCGCGAGCAGGAATGCGCCGGAGCACACCGACGCGACCCGCGTGGCACGCGTCGCTTGCCGTTGCGTCCACCGCGTCAAGCGCTGATCTGCCGTCGCCGCAATCACACCGCGCCCGCCCGGAATGATCAACGTATGAACGGGTCTTTTTACCGCGCGAATCGGATCGGCCTGTAACGCGAGGCCGGACGCGGAGGTGACGAGGCCACCGTCGGCTGAGACGACGCGACACACATAAGGTGTGTCGAGCCCGCGTTGCTCCGCAATTTCATTGGCGGACGCAAACACTTGCAGTGGGCCACAGACGTCGAGCAGTTGCACGTCTGGAAACGCGAGCAGCAGAATGGATCGGGGAGCGTTCGACATGATCTGGCGGAAAGCGAGGGGCAAATGGCAATTTTGCCAAAGCCTACCTGCATAGAATCGAACTGTCCACTTCGTGACTTCTGCTGCGGGTGCGCATTTTCCCACTATTCGATGAGGTATTCCCATGACGCTGCAAATCGGCTTTCTGGTGTTTCCGCGGGTCCAGCAACTCGATCTGACGGGCCCGTACGATGTACTTGCGTCGCTGCCCGACGCGAGCGCGCAACTGATCGGGAAATCGCGCGAACCGGTGGTGTCGAGCAATGGGCTCGTGCTGACACCGAGCACCACCTACGACGACTGTCCGCCGCTCGATGTGATTTGCGTGCCGGGCGGAAGCGGCGTGACCGATCTGCTGCAGGATGCTCGAACCATCGAATTCGTGCGGAAACAGGCCGCTGGCGCGCGCTATGTGACGTCGGTGTGCACCGGCGCGTTATTACTCGGCGCGGCAGGGTTGCTCAAAGGGCGGCGCGCGACCACACACTGGGCGTTCCACTCGTTGCTCGAACCGCTGGGCGCGATTCCGACGCGCGGCCGCGTGGTGCGTGACGGCAACCTGATCACCGGAGGAGGGGTGACCGCGGGCATCGATTTCGGCTTGACGGTGGCCGCGGAACTGGCGGGGCCCGACGAAGCCCAAGCAATTCAGCTCGAACTCGAATATGCGCCCGCGCCGCCGTTCAGTGCTGGTGACCCGGATATCGCGCCGCCTGCGGCGGTCGCGCTGATCAGGCAGCGATCGGCACAGGAATTTGCCGCGCGACAGCGGGTTGTTTCGCAAATCAGCGCCGATCTGCGCTGACGCAATCGCAGCGCTAGCGCTACGCGACGAGAAACACCGACATCGCGCCGCGTAACTGTTGGGCTTGCTCGCGCAAGCTGCCCGATGCGGACGCGACGCTCTTGACGTGTTCGACATTGCCGCCCAGCGCCACGTCCATGTCGCCGATGCCCTGGCTGAACTGGTCGACATCGTGGCTCTGGGCGTCACTGGAAGCGCTGATATGCTGGATCAATTGCGCGACGTTTTCGACGTGTCCCACGACACGTCGCATCGCGTCGCCTGCCTCGGTCGCGAGTGTCGAGCCGCGCTCGACCCGTTGCAGCGATTCCGTGATCAGCGCCTTGATTTCGTGTGCCGCGCTCGCGCTCCTTTGCGCGAGTTTGCGCACTTCGTCGGCGACCACCGCGAATCCGCGCCCATGCTCGCCGGCGCGGGCGGCTTCGACGGACGCGTTAAGCGCGAGAATATTGGTTTGAAATGCGATGCCTTCGATGGTCGCGATCATGTCGCCCATACGGCTCACTGTCTCGTCGATCTCGCTCATTGTGCCTACGACCTCGCCGACCACAGTGCCGCTTTGCTGAGCAGCACTCGATGTCTGCTTCGCGAGACGATCCGCGGTTGCCGCATGCTCGGCGCTTGCCCTGACACGTTGCGCCATCTGCGCCATCGCGACGTTAGTCGCCTTGAGCCCATCGGCCTGCGTCGCGATTTCATGCAGCAGGGTCTGATTTTCAGCGGCAATGTTCTCCGACGATACGGCCATCCGGTCGATTGTCGTCGTGATTTCCTGTAAGACGCGGTGAATCGCATCGAGGGTCGCCTTGAGTGCGCGGCTGCTGTCACCCTTGAGCGCGATTGGCGGAAAGCGCAAATCGAATCGGCCTTGCTCGCGCGACAGGTTCTCTCCGAGGACGGCGAGTTCCTTTCCCGCTTGCGCATCGGTTTTCATGTGCAGCGCGATAAAGATCAGCAAGCCTGTCTGCGCGATGACATAGCTGGCGTGAATGAGCACCGTCGACAACGCAGGCTGCGTGAAGCAATACACGTCGAAGCCCGCAAGTTGCAGATAGTTGAACGTGAAATGGTGTACCGCGATCACGGCCGCCGCACAGATGATCGGCCGCCAGTCGCGATAGGCCAGCAGAAAGGACATCAGCACGAATACGCCGAAATGCAGTTCGGCGAGGCCACGTGCCTGATGTATCTGGAGTGCGGCCAGGGTCATCAGACTGGCCGCCAGAACGAGCCGGGTGGCGAGCGCGCCCGCGCACCAGAACACCAGCGCGGATGCGACAACCGCAGTGGGCAGCGCGACCGTCCATACAGCGAACCATGTGAAGTTGCTGCTCGCGAGCAGACAGGAAACGCCGACAAGACACCAGACGACCGCGAGCATCAACCGGTCTGCCTTCGTATAGATGCCACGCAGCAATGCGTCGTTCGATTTCATGATGGCCCCCGTGCGACTGCTGTCGCTTTTGCCATGTGAATCGCATTTTTCGGTGTACCGGTGACGGCTGGATGCGGCCGCCACGGCTCTCAGATAATTAGCTATTCTTATCGGAATGGCGTTGTCGTGTTCGGGTGTGTTTGCCATTGCCGCGGATGATCATACAAACAACATTTCGTCCCGGCAAGATGTCGACGGAAAGGAAAACGTTTCGCACACAACTTTTTTTGAAGTTACGTCGCCATCCAAAATGGATATATCGGCCCGTCTAGTTCTTTTCCATTAGAACAGCATTCGCGCAATCGACATTGCTTGCGCTGTCGCGTGCACCAAATCTCTTCCGGTACGCCGCCGGACTCGTGCGCGCGACCAACCTGAAATGGCGGCGCAGCGATTCTTCGGAGCCGAAACCCGCGAGTTCGACAATCCGCGCGATCGGCACATCAGGCTTCGATTCCAGCAGATCACGCGCGATCGCCACCCGCTCGCGCACCACCCATTCGTACGGACCCATTCCGGTCGCATCGCGAAACTGACGCTGCAGCGTGCGTGTGCTCATCGACGCCTTCGCCGCAAGCGATTCGACGCTATGCGGCAAAGCCGGATGCTTGCGCACCCAGTCCATCAGCTTTGCGAGCCGGCTGCTTTCGTCGCGGGGCATCGGACGAGGCACAAATTGCGCCTGCCCGCCGTCGCGATGCGGCGGTACGACGAGGCGTTGCGCGACCCGGTTCGCGACCGCGCTTCCGTAATCGCGACGCACGAGATGCAGCAGCATATCGAGTCCTGCTGCCGATCCGGCTGACGTCAGCACTTGCCCTTCGTCGACGTAAAGCGCATCGGGCTGCACACGCAGTGCCGGATAGCGTTGCTGGAGCCGGTTCGCATAGCGCCAGTGGGTGGTTACGGTTTTGTCGTCGACTACGCCCGCCGCGGCAAGCACGAATACGCCCTAACAGATCGAGCATAGCCGCGCGCCTCGCGCATACGCCGCACGTAGTTTCTTCAGCAGCGCGGCAGGGGGCAGCTCGTCGGGGTCGCGCCAGCCGGGAATGATGATCGTGTCGGCGCGATCGAGCATCGCGAGCTTGTGCGGCGCCGAAACGGTGATGCCACCGGCGGCGCGCAGCGGCCCGGGTTCGATTGCGCAAACGGCAAAGCGGTACCAGTCGACGCCGAGTTCCGGACGTTCGAGCGCGAACAATTCGGTGACGCAGCCGAATTCGAACGTGCAGAGGCGGTCGTACGCGATGGCAACGACCTGATGAGGACGAGGCGGGGACATGGCGCGATGTTACCGTAGATTGGCGATTGCGCCACTGCCAATGAACGGAGCGGGGCGGGACAATGACATCGACCCTCCCACAACAACGACAGGAGCTTTCGATGTCGTCCGTATTTGACACACCCGCCGCTGATAGTGCCGCGGCGCTGGATCACTTTGCAGCATCGCTCCGATACGAAACCGATTGCAGCGATGTTCACGCGGCATTTTCGGAAGCGGCTTCGGGCGGTGTCGATTTCGTGCTGCTGGATGTGCGCAGTCCTGCACTGTTTGCACAAGGGCACGTGCCGGGCGCGATCAATCTGCCGCATCGGAAGATCATCGCTTCGAAACTCGCGCACTATCCGCCGGACACGCGCTTTGTCACTTACTGCGCAGGACCGCATTGCAATGGCGCGACTCGCGGCGCAATCCGGCTGGCTGAGTTAGGGCGTCCGGTGAAAGTGATGATCGGTGGTGTGACGGGCTGGATTGATGAGGGTTTTGAACTTGCGGTAGGTGAAATGGACTTGTCGAAAGTGCACGCGGAGCGTGGCGCGCGAACAGGATGAGCCAATCGGGCAAAAAAGTTTCCGCGCCGCCGTGCCCCAATTAAACAATCCACACGCTTGATGGGGACGTCACATCGAACGCAAGAAGACGGGCACAATACGCGTTCTGACGCCGTAACGATGTTGCGTTCGACATTCGAACTGCCGAATGACCGATGTACGCAAGTGCGCACCGCAAATTGCCGCGTCATTGCGATCCACTTCGACGATGCTTTCATGAATCAGGCTATTCCCAAATCTTCCTCCGCCACGGCGCGCTTACATTTACCCAACTCGCCGCGCTTTCTGCTAGTTCTGATCTGTATGTTCGCGTCCGCCGGGCAGTTCGCGATCGACATCTACGTGCCCGCGCTGCCCGAGATGGCCCGTTACTTCGCGACATCGCCGCAGGCGATCCAGTCGAGCGTGTCAGGCTATATGGCCGCGTACGCGCTCGGCCAGCTGATCTTCGGGCCGATCGCCGACGCGCACGGGCGCAAGCCGGTGCTAGTGTTCGGGCTGATCGTGTTCACCATCGGCTGTCTGTTGTCGCTCGCCGCGCCGAACCTTGAAATATTCCTGCTTGCCCGCTGTCTGCAGGGCTTCGGCATCGCCGCGACCAATCTGCTGACGAAGGCGATCATCACCGATTCTTTCACCGGCCAGGCGCTGATGCATGCGTTCACCTACATGGCGATAGCGTGGGGGCTTGCGCCGATTATCGCGCCGGTGATCGGCGCTCATCTGCAAACGATGTTCGGCTGGAAGTCCTGCCTGGTGTTCCTGCTCATCTATTCGCTGGTGCTGTGGACGTTGCTGTGGCGCTATCGCGAGACCTTGCCGCAGCGCGTGCATCTCGCGCCGCGCACACTGATGACCAACACGCGCAAGGTGCTGTCGAGCCCGGTGTTCCAGAGCTGTTTTCTCGCGCAGGGCCTGTGCTACAGCATCCTGCTCGTCTTCAATATCGTCGGGCCGTTCATGGTGCAAAACACATTGCATTACCCGCCGACGTATTTCGGCTACCTTGCGCTCGGTATCGGCATGACGTACTTTCTCGGTGGCCTGTCGAATCGCATCCATGGCCCGCGTCTACCGAGTGTCGAGCAGCGGCTGAAAATGGGCGCGCGCGTGATGGCCGTCACGTCGATCGCGATGCTGGTGCTTGCGCTGACGGTCGGCTTGCGCGTGTGGACGCTCGCTGTTCCGGTGCTGGTGATGGGATTCTGCGCAGGCGCGATGTATCCGACGCTGATGGCCAAGGGTAATTCGCTGTTCCCGCACATCGCGGGCCTGACGAGCGCGATTCTCGGCTGTGCGCTGCTGCTTGTGTCGGCCGCGATGATGGGGCTTGCCGGTTTCGTGTCGGTGAAGGCGCTGACGCCGCTCGCGGTGTTCTTCGTGCTGCTCGCGTTGACGGTGGTTGCGATGGTGAGCAAGCTGTTGCGGCATCTTTCGCAACAGTCCGCTGCCGCCGCACGTGCAGCCGGCGAGGTCGCGTAATAAGCGCGGCGGGCGGAGGCCGAAGGCCTTAAAACAAGGGCTCCGCCGGCGAAGTGAAGGCGTTTAAACGCGCCGCCTTGCGATCAGCGTGTCGAACTTCAGTATGCCCGCGCCATGCGGCTGCGCCGACACAAAGTCATAGCCGTGTTGTTCCATCAACGACATCAATTCGTCAGGCGTGCGTTCGGCGAAATTGAGCATCGTTTCCCGCTTCAGATCTGAGTCGCGGTTGCGCATCGTCACGTGTGCCTTGTGGTGACGGTTCGGGCCGAACTCCCAGCTATACCGGCAGTGGTAGGTAATACCGTCGTGCGTATTGATGTAATCGTGATCCTTCGGGCCGCTGACGACGCTCGCCCAGTCGCGCACATTGAATAGCAAATGTCCGCCGGGACGCAGCACATGATTGACCCCGGTCAGGCATTCGCCGAAATACGCGTCGTAATCGTGCACGGAATCCGGAAAGCTATAGATCGCGTAATTGATCAGCACGCAATCGAATTTGGCCGACCACGGGCCGATATGCTTCAGGTCGGCAAACGCGCTTTGCCGGTATGCATCGGCAGGAATGCCGGCCTTCAGGCCATTGGCTCGAGCGCTTTTCAGCATGCTTTCGCTGTAGTCCGCGCCGAACACCTGATAGCGCTTGCCGGTTTGCTTCGCAGGCAGTCCGCGATGCAACGCCACCATGTGATAACCCATCCCACACCCCGCGTCCAGAATGGAAGCCTGATCGGGCAAGGTGCGGGCGATCCATTCGGACATCACCGGGTCGTGAATGTCATTGGCTAAAACTTCCTCCGGCGAAACCATCGACAGATACAGGTCGTTGATATCGCGGTAAGCGTCGTCTTTCATGTCTATTCAGAAAATACAAGAAGCCGCAGCGGACTGGCGAGTGACCAGTCGCTAACGGATTTGTCGGCGGGATGACGAAGAAAGTTATTACAGTACGAAGGACGTTAATTTGCCGAAAAGAGACACGCGGCGTGTATAAACCTTGTATTAACGGCGGCGTGCGAATCGAAGCCGCAAAGGCGGACGCTTGATGGAAGCCTACGGGTTGGCCGCCGCGCGCGGCGACTCAAGGTTCGGGTGCAGCGGCTCATGCAATGCGCCGGACCATCCGCCCCCAAGGTCTCCAATCAGCGCGGCGGCATTCAGCAATCTTTGCTGCTGCACGTTCAATGCATTCTGCTGGTCGGTCAATTGCGTTGCCTGGGCCGTTGCGACGGTCGTGTAATCGACGGTGCCGGCCTGATACTCGTTCAACGCGATCTGCGTGCCATGTATCGCGTCCTGTACCGCGGCATCGAGCACCTGCGCCTGCTCGGCGAGAATGCGCAAACCGGACAGATCGTTTTCAACGTTCTGGAAGGCGGCCAGCACCGTACCGCGATAGTTCGCGACGGTCGCGTCATAGCTTGCGCGTGCGGCGTCGACCTGGGCGCCGCGCTGGCCGCCATCGAATATCGTCTGGCTCGCGCTGGCGCCGAGCGACCACACATAGTTGCTGACATGAAGCAGGCCGTTGAGCGGCGACTGCGTAAACCCTGCGAGCCCGGACAGCGAGATGGCCGGATAGTACGCGGCTATCGCGATGCCGATCGTCGCGTTCGCGGCCTGCATTTGCCGTTCGGCGACGGCAATGTCCGGACGCCTCTGCAGCAGCGTGGACGGCACGCCAGCCGGAATGTCGGGCAGCGTCGGCATCGTGGTGCTATGGGCAATGCTCAGTTCTTCCGGGTTCTTGCCGACCAGCACCGCGATTGCGTGCTGAAACTGCGCGCGCGATACGCCAAGCGCAATCAGGCTAGCCTGCGCACTCTCGAGCTGTGTGCGCGCCTGGACCAGATTCGACGGCGGCACCGTGCCCGCACGGTCCTGCTCGGTCACGATGCGCAGGAATTCGCGAAACGCTTCGACGGTCTGCGTCAGCAGGTCGATATTCGCATCCGTGATACGCAAGTCGATCACCGCGTTCGCGAGCGCGATCTGCTCGGAGAGGGTCGCATTCACGAGCGTCGCTTCGCTCGCTTGTGCGGTTGCGGAGTTTTCCTCGATCGTGCGACGCACCTCGCCCCATACGTCGAGCGTCCAGCTCGCGCTGCCCTCCAGCGAGCCGCCGTTGTTGATGCGCGCGCCGCCGCCTTGTGGAAGGAACGACGAACTGCCGGACGCGCTGGTCGGGCTGCGCTCGCGCGTCGCCGACCCGGTTACGCCGACGATCGGGAACAGACCCGCGCGCGCGAGCCGCACTTCAGCGAGCGCCTGCTGGTAGTTCGCATAACTCTGGCGCACGGTCTGGTTCGATACCTCGACCTGTGGCTCGAGTTCGTTGAGCAACGGATCGTTGAAAGCGGTCCACCAGTCGCCTTTCGGCCCCTCGGCCGCGTGCGGCTGCGCCTGCTCCCAGCCGGGCAATTCCTGCCAGGTCGCCGGCACCGGCACAGCCGGACGGTGATAGTCGGGGCCGACCATGCAGCCGCTCGTCAACGCGGCAAGCGAGATTGCGAGGAGGGTGCGGGTCGTGTTCATGATGCGCTCGTATCCGTTGCATCGGGAGTGTCGGGCCGGCGGTTCCACGGCAGTCGCGCGGACCAGCGCGCCACCTTCGAACGCAGGCGGTCCAGATAAAGATAAATGACGGGTGTCGTGTAAAGCGTGAACACCTGGCTTAACAGCAGCCCGCCCATCACGGTGACGCCAAGCGGCTGGCGCAGCGACGCGCCCTGGCCGATACCGATCGCGAGCGGCAGTGCACCGAGCACCGCGGCCGCGGTCGTCATCATGATCGGGCGCAGCCGCACGACCGCGGCTTCGTGAATCGCGCTGCGCGCGTCCCGGCCTTCATTGCGCTGCAACTGGATCGCGACGTCGACCATCATGATGCCGTTCTTCTTCACGATACCGATCAGCAGGATGATGCCGATCATTGCGATCACCGAGAACGGCGTGCCGAAAATCAGCAGCGCGAGAGTCGCGCCGATGCCGGCGGACGGCAGCGTCGACAGAATGGTCAGCGGGTGAATCGTGTTTTCGTACAGCACGCCAAGCACGATATAGACGACCAGCAGCGCTGCGAGAATCAGCAACGGCACCGTGCCCATCGATTGCGCGTACGCTTGCGCCGCGCCCGCGAACGCGCCATGCACCGAAGCGGGCATGCCGATATCGCGCGACGCTTTCTGGATGGTCGTTTCCACTGCGCTTAGCGAGCCGCCGGCCGGCAGATTGAACGAGATCGTGCCGGCCACGAGGCCGCCCTGGTGGTTGACCTGGGTCGCGGTATGGCTGCTGCTCCAGGTCATCATCGCGGACAGCGGCACCATAGTTTCCGCGGCGGTGCTGTCGGCACTACCGCTCGAGCTGCCGCCTTTGCTGTTCGCAATGCTGTTGGTCACCGCATTGGCTTGCGCATTCGAATTGAGCGCGTTGGTGGTGGCGGCCGCGCTGGCGGGCGCGGCGATCGCGACCGGCTGCGTGACGCCGGAAACGGTTGCTCCCTGCATCTGCGTCTGCTGCGATCCGCTCGGGTTGCCGGCGGCGGTGCTCAGATAAAGGCCGTCGATCGACTGCGGATATTGCCAGTACTCGGGCGCGACTTCCATCACGACAAAGTACTGGTTCAGCGGATTGAAGATAGTCGATACCGTGCGCTGTCCGAACGCGTCGTAAAGTACATTGTCGATCTGGTTCGCCGCGAACCCGTACCGCATCGCGGTACTACGGCTGATATTCACATACGCTTGCAGCCCGTGTTGCTGCAGATCTGAATTCACGTCGAGAATCTGGCCACGGTATTTGCCGAGTTCCGCGACGAGCTTCGGCACCCACTTGAATAGCGCGTCGGGGTCGTCGCTCGTCAGCGTGTACTGGTATTCGGCGGCCGACTGCCGGCCGCCGATGCGCAAGTCCTGCTGCGCCTGCAGGAACAGTTGCGCACCGGATACCGCGCTGAGTTTAGGCCGCAGCCGGTTCACGACCTGAGTGGCCGACAGATGCCGCTGTGCAAGCGGTTTCAACTCGATAAACACGTTCGCGGTATTCAGCGCGCGTCCACCAGTGAAGCCGGCGACCGAAGCGACGGCCGGATCTTTCTGCACGATCGCCTGCAATTGCGCGAGCTTTTTCTGCATGCCGTTGAACGAGATGCTCTGGTCCGCGATGATCTGGCCGATCAGAATGCCGGTGTCCTGTTCGGGAAAGAACGTCGCGGACAGCAGACGGAACAGGAACACATTCGCGACGAGCAGTGCGAGCAGTGAAATGATGATCAGCCCCGCATGATCGAGTACGAGATCCAGCGAGCGGCTATACGCGTCGCGAAACCGCGCAAATTGCGCGTCGATCCACACCGCGATGCGCGCCTTCGAATGGCCGGCGCGCTCGCGGCGCAGCACGTACGCGCACATGGTCGGCGTAATCGTCAGCGAGATCACCAGCGACAGCAGGATCGCAATCGACAGCGTCACCGCGAATTCATGGAACAGCAGGCCGACGATGCCCGGCATCAGCAGGATCGGCAGGAACACCGCGATCAGCGACAGGCTCATCGAAATGACCGTGAAGCCGACCTCGCCGGCGCCGCGTATCGCCGCTTCCTTCGGGTCGAGCCCGGCTTCGAGATGTCGCACGATATTTTCGAGCACCACGACCGCGTCGT
Source organism: Paraburkholderia rhizosphaerae (assembly GCF_004366595.1). Taxonomy (GTDB): domain Bacteria; phylum Pseudomonadota; class Gammaproteobacteria; order Burkholderiales; family Burkholderiaceae; genus Paraburkholderia; species Paraburkholderia rhizosphaerae. The sequence continues at coordinate 6,828 of NZ_SORE01000017.1, read as the reverse complement.
CGACGACAAAGCCGGTGCCGATCGTCAGCGCCATCAGAGACAGGTTATCGATGCTGTAACCCATCAGGTACATCGGTCCGAACGTGCCGACAATCGACAGCGGCAGCGCGACCGCCGGGATCAGCGTGGCGCGCGGCGACAGCAGGAACACGAACACCACGCCAACCACCAGCAGCACCGCGATAAACAGCGTGCGCCCGGTATCCGCGGTCGATGCGCGCACGGACTCCGAGCGGTCGATCGCGACGTTCACATGGATCGAATTCGGCAGCGCCGCTTCGATCGCGGGCAAACGCGCCTGGATTTGCGCGACCGTCTTCACGACGTTACTGCCCGGCAGCGGATAGACGATCACCAGCACCGCGGATTTGCCGTTGTACAGGCCCGCGTTGCGGATGTTTTCGTTTGAATCGATCACGCTCGCGACGTCGCGCAGAAACACCGGCGCGCCCGACCGGTACGCGATCACGATGTCGCGGTACGGCGCCGCTTTGCTGATCTGGTCGTTCGACAGCACCTCGTAGCGCTGGCCGTTCTGGTCAATATGTCCTTTTGCGCTGTCCGCGTTGGCCGCGCCGATCGCCGCGCGTACGTCTTCGAGGCCGATGCCGTAGCTGTTCAGTTTGCCCGGCTGCAATTCGACGCGCACTGACGGCAATGCGCCGCCGCCCAGTGTGATCTGGCCGACGCCGTCCACCTGGGACAACTGCTGCTGGATGACCGAATCCGCGGAGTCGTAGAGCTGTGCCTTCGTCAGCGTGTCCGACGTCAGCGCGAGCACCATGATCGGCGCGCTGGCCGGGTTGTACTGCCGGTAAGTCGGATTGGCGCGAAGCGTGGTCGGCAGATCCGCGCGGGCCGCCTGGATCGCGGCCTCGACGTCGCGCGCGGCGCCGTTGATATCGCGGTTCAAACCGAACACGACAACGATCATCGATGAACCGACATAGCTGGTGGACGTCAGTTCGGCAACGTCGGCAATCGTGCCCAGGCGCCGTTCGAGCGGTTCGGCGACGGTGGCCGCCATCGTCTCGGGGCTCGCGCCGGCCATGTTCGCCTGCACGACGATCACTGGATACGCGATATTCGGCAGCGGCGCGACCGGCAGCTGGAAATACGCGAGCAACCCCGACAGCAGAATCGCAACCGCGAGAAGACTGGTCGCGACAGGTCGCCGGATAAACAGCGCCGGGATGTTCACGGCGTGCTCCGCGGCGCACCGTCTGCATCACTATCGCGCTCACGGCGCTTGCGTGAGAAGCGCTGCGCGAGCCGGTCGAAGAACAGATAGATGACGGGCGTCGTAAACAGCGTCAGTATCTGGCTCAACGTCAGGCCGCCGATAATCGCGAGGCCGAGCGGCCGGCGCAGTTCGGAGCCCGTGCCACTGCCGAGCAGCATCGGCAGCGCGCCGAGCATCGCCGCGAGCGTGGTCATCAGGATTGGCCGGAAACGTAGCAGCGAGGCCTCGAAGATCGCGTCGCGCGGCGATTTGCCGTGCACGCGCTCAGCCTCGAGCGCGAAGTCGACCATCATGATCGCGTTTTTCTTCACAATGCCGATCAGCAGCACGATGCCGATAATACCGATCACGTCGAGATCGCTGCCTGCAATCATCAGCGCGAGCAGCGCGCCGATGCCGGCCGACGGCAGCGTCGACAGGATCGTCACCGGGTGGATGTAGCTTTCATACAGCACGCCCAGCACGATATAGACGGCCGCGAGCGCGGCGATCAGCAGATACACCTCGCTCGACAGCGAGTCTTCGAACGCCTGCGCGGCGCCCTGAAAGGTCGAGGTAATCGACGGCGGCAGGTTCACCGCGCTTTCCGCGTCGCGGATCGAACGCACGGCGGCGCTCAGCGACGCATCTTTCGCAAGATTGAACGAGATCGTCACCGACGGGAACTGCGCGAGATGGCTGACCACGAGCGGCGTATGCACGACGCGGATGGTCGCGATGCCCGATAGCTGCACCTGGCCGCTGCTACTGGTCTGGCTCGGCAGATACAGGTTACCGAGCGAGCGGATGTCCGGCAGCGCATCCGGCTTCGCGACGAGAATCACGCGATACTGGTTGGACTGCTGGAAGATCGTCGAGACGATGCGCTGGCCGAGTGCGTCGTACAGTGCGTTGTCGATTGTCGCCGCGGTAATGCCGTAGCGCGCGGCAAGTTGCCGGTTCACATCGACATAGACGCCGAGGCCATCCACGTTGAGGTCGCTTGCAACGTCGGTGATCGACGCAATCTGCTTCATGCGCGCGATCAACGCGGGCACGTATTGCTGGAACGCTTCCTGGCTCGGGCCGCGCAACACGAAGTTGTACTGGTTCTTCGTGACTGTCGTGTCGAGCGTCAGGTCCTGTTCGGGCTGCAGGTACAGCCGGATGCCCGGCACGTTTTCAGTTTCCTGCTGGATGCGGCGGCCGATTTCCTCGGCGCTGAGCGAGCGGTCGTCGCGCGGGCGCAGGTTAATCAGGAAGCGGCCGTTATTGAGCGTCGTGTTGGTGCCATCGATGCCGACATAGGACGTCAGTGACGTCACATCGGGGTCTTGCAGGATCGCATGCGCGAGCGCGGCCTGACGTTTGACCATCGTCTGATACGACACTGAGTTGTCGGCCACGCTGATGCCTTGCAGAACGCCGACGTCCTGCACCGGGAACAGGCCCTTCGGTATCACGATGTAGAGAATCAGCGTGAGCGCGACGGTGCCGAGCGCGACGAACAGCGTCAGCGTCTGGTGGTCGAGCACCCAGCGCAGGCCGCGCTCGTACGCGGCAAGCGTCTTGTTGAAAAGCCCTTCGCTGATCCGTTCGAAGCGGCTCGGATGCCGTTCGGCTTGCGCACGCAGAATGCGCGCGCACATCATCGGCACGACTGTCAACGATACGACAGCCGACAGCACGATGGTCACCGCGAGCGTGATCGCGAACTCGCTGAAGAGCCGGCCGATCACACCGCCCATGAACAGCAGCGGAATCAGCACCGCGATCAGCGAGACGGTCAGCGAAAGGATGGTGAAGCCGATCTGGCCCGCGCCTTTGAGCGCGGCCTCGAGCGGCCCCATGCCTTCTTCGAGGTACCGCACGATATTCTCGATCATCACAATCGAGTCGTCGACGACGAAGCCGGTCGCGATGATCAGCGCCATCAGCGACAGGTTGTCGATCGAATAGTTGAGCTGGTACATCACCGCGAGTGTGCCGATCAGCGACACAGGCACGGAAATGCTCGGGATGATCGTCGCGGGCACATTGCGCAGGAACACGAAGATCACCGCGACGACCAGCACGATCGCGAGGATCAGTTCGAACGCCGCGTCGCGTACCGACGAGCGGATCACGCCGGTGCTGTCCGCGACGACCGTGACTTTCATGCCTGCCGGCAGCGTCGATTCGAGCTTCGGCAGCTGCTGCATGATCTGGTTCACGGTGCGGATCACGTTCGCGCCGGGCTGGCGCTGCACGTTGAGGATGATCGCCGGTTCCTTGTTGAACCACGCGCCGCGTTCGACATCCTGTGGCGCCTGACTGGCGTGCGCGACATCGCGCAGATACACCGGTGCGCCGTTCTGATAGGCGATCACCGAGTTCATGTAGTCGCTCGGGTCGGTGATCTGATCGTTGCCGTTGATCGTGTAGTCGAGATCGGGGCCGTCGAAATTACCCTTCGGCTGGCTGACGTTGATGTTCGCAAGCAGCGTGCGCAGGTCGTCGATATTCAGGCCGTAGCCCGCGAGTTTTTGCGGATCGGCTTCGACGCGTACGGCCGGCACGTTGCCGCCCGCCGCGGCGACGAGGCCGACGCCCGGCACTTCGGAGATCTTCGTCGCAAGGCGATTGTTGGCCGCGTCCTGCAACTGCGTCAGCGACATCGACTTCGATGTGACCGCGAGCGTGAGGATCGGCTGGTCGGCCGGATTGACCTTCGCGTAGGTCGGCGGCGCGGGCAGGCCGGCGGGCAGAAAACTGTTTGCCGCGTTGATCGCCTGCTGCACGTTTTGCTGCGCGACGTCGAGGTTCAACGCGAGGTCGAACTGCAGCGTGATGATCGATGCGCCTTCCGAGCTGTACGAGATCATCTGCTGCAGACCGGGTATCTCGCCCAGTTGCACTTCGAGCGGCGCGGTGACGGTGGTTGCCATCACGTGCGGGCTTGCGCCGGGGTAGAAGGTCTGCACCTGAATGGTCGGGTAGTCGACCGACGGCAGCGACGAGACCGGCAGGAACTTCATGGCGACGAGGCCGACCAGCACCAGCGCGATCATCAGTAGCGACGTGGCGACCGGTCTCAGGATAAACAGACGGGAGAAATTCATCGGTGCGGGGCGGGCGACTCAGGAGGCAGCTGAAGAGGCAACTGAAGAGGCGGCTGCGTGTGCGGAGTGCGCTCTGTGCGCGGTTCGCGCGGCCGAAGCACCTGCTGGTACCGATGCGGCGCTTGCTCCGTGTGCACCTTGCGCACCGCTTGCGCCGCTCGCCGGTGCAGCCGACGCCGCAGCCGGTCGGATATGCGCGCCGTCCGACAGGCGGTCGAGCCCGTCGGTGACGACGCGCTGGCCGGCCGCGAGGCCCGAGATGATCGCCGTGTACTGGCCGCTGGTCGGCCCGATCGTGACCTTGTGGACCGAAGCCGTATTGTTGTCGTTCACCAGATAAACGTAATCGCCGGGCGCACCGGATTGCACCGCCGAGGTCGGCACGAGCACCGCATTCTGCAAGGTGTCGACGAGCAGCGTGACGTTTACGAATTCATTCGGGAACAGCGCTTCGTCGTCGTTGGGCAGGCTCGCGCGCAGCGTGACGGTGCCGGTTGCGGTCGCCATCTGGTTGTTGACGGTGTAGAGCTCGCCGGTCGCGAGCTTGCGGGTGTTGTCGCTGCTATAGACGGTGACCGGCAGCTTCGCGCCTGTATTGAAGCGCCGCAGCACCTGATCCAGCGAGTTTTGCGGCACCGTGAATTCGACGGTGGTCGGTTTCATCTGCGTAATGACGGCGATGCCCGGCTGGCTCGACGCGGTCACGTAGTTGCCCGGATCGATCAGGCGCAGGCCAATGCGGCCGGAGATCGGCGCGGTGATGTGGCAATAGATCAGATCGAGGTCGAATTGCGCGATGTTCGCCTGGTCCGCCTTCACCGCTGCTTCGTTTTGCTGCACGAGGAACTGCTGGTCGACGAAGGTCTGTTCGGCGATCGATTTGTGCTCGTTGAGCTGCGTGAAGCGTGCGAGATCGGCTTTGGACTGCGCGAGCGACGCCTTGTCTTTGGCGAGTTGCGCCTCGGCCTGCTGCTTGCTGATTTCGAACTGACGCGGGTCGATTTGCGCGAGGAACTGGCCTTTCTCGACGTCCTGACCTTCGTGGTAACCGACGGCGGTCAGGTAGCCGCTCAATTGCGGCAGTACGGTGACGGTTGCGATCGGCGTGATCGTGCCGAGCGAACTCAGCGTGACGGGCATCGGGCCGAGCGTCGCGGTGGCGACGGTGACGACCTGCGCGGCGGCGACGCGCTGCGGCTTTTTGCTGTGCAGCAGATGCACGACGACGATCGCGACTAGCACAACGGCGATGATGACGATCGCGAGCAGACCGCGACGGCTCGGTTTCTTTTCTGGCGTCGACACGGCGTTCACGGGTGCCTCGTAGCTGGTAAGGGTGAACGGTGACGACACCGTGGCGCGCGTGCGCGGGTACGCCGGCCGATGCCGGGCGCATAACTGGACTGCAGTCGCATTCTCATGATTGGTTCTCCGTCAGAAGGAGCACCCCGTCCAACCAGGATCGTGATTAAAACAGGCTTTCGAATGATGTGTCAGCCCGTGCTCAAAGTGCATAGGATGACGTTATGTACCGCACGCACACCTTACGAATTGCTATCGGTTGGCTCGGCAGCGGCAGTGACCTCTCACTTTAACTGGTCGGGTGACGGCGATGCAGAAAGGATGTAATGCGACGTAATGCGGAGGGTGTTTTTTTGGATTGCGGGGGGGGGGGGGGGGTGGTAGGGATTCCGGGTTGGGGGCGACGCTGTGTTAGCGGTTTGTCCGGGTTCTCCGGCGTCATACTGCGCGCGCGAGGTGCCATAGGCTTAGACCGGTGAGGGTCCATGAAGTCATGGCAACAAATAGCGTAGCCATGACTTCGGCGTCGTCAGTACTGTCAACGTCGCCAGGTCCTGTGACGCGTAACGCAAATATCGTCGTGTGGAAAAGCCAATCAGGCATCCCGGCAGGCCACAGCAAAATTTGTTCGAGATTGATCTTCCGATATAGAAGGTCAATGTAACGAAAGCTCCAACACGAAGTGCTTGGTTCATTACTCTAGCGCTTGAAAGCGAGATTGACAAACGGGAGTGGAGGGCGACTGCAAAATCTTCCCCCTCCATGAGCGCATCGTGGGCGTTAGGTCTTGCGACCGTTCTTCAGACGTCGAAACGCCGCCATAAGCAGCCAAAGCAGAAGGCCGGTTAACGTCCATGAGATGCAGGCGACGATCAGTGTTGCCACCACTTCGGCGTCGTCGTTGTTGCCGACGTCGCTAAGCCCCGCAGTGCGTAAGCACAACTTCGTCAGGTAGCGAAGCCACCCGGGCATCGGGGTAGGCCATTCAAGGTAGATGTTTGCAATGTGCCTTCCAATGAAAAGCGTTGCTGTGAAAAGGATAACGACGCGGATTGCTCTTTTCATTGGACCACCACTGTGCCATACGCTTTGTCGGTCGTACCGGGCACGGAGGTGTCAGAAATCTTGTGTGCTGAGGCCGGTTAAAAGATCTCAGGTCATGGCGCTGGTGAATCGCTCGCCGAACAGAATAGCGAACTGATT
>NZ_SORE01000016.1 GCF_004366595.1 Paraburkholderia rhizosphaerae | reverse complement strand
AATCAGTTCGCCATTCTGTTCGGCGAGCGGTTCACGAACGCCATGAGCTGAGATTTTTTAAACCGACCTCGACACACAAAATTCCTGATACCTCCCAGTTGCGCGCTTTCCCGTATCCGTCAACTCGGGCGAACGGTCTTGTTGAAGAGAGTGTCGAGTGTGCCCGTGCGGTGCGGACGGGTTCCCGCGCCGCGCCGACACCCGCCTTCACGACCCCATCCCTCCATTCCAACCCGAATTACCCACCGCACCCGCCATCAGTGCGCCCCACCCGACAACAAACAGCCCATTTAACGCCCCTCGCTAACCCAACCCCACACCCCGCCTAAACCTTCGTATCACCCCAACACACGTTGGTGGAATGGCCGTCAGGCGGACATCGCGTTAACGTTACGGCACCGCCTGAAAGACGTGGCCTTCGCGAAAACGCAGCGCGCGAGGACCTCCACGAGCAACGATGGGGGGACTGCTCGATGCATGCGAAACACAGCCGGACTGATCCGTGGTCGCAGACGTTGGGTCTGCTTCACTCGCTGTCGCGAACGGATAGAACACGATGCGATGCGATTCCCGCCAGCCGTCACGCACAACGTCGCGTGACGTCGACAGGATGCGCGGACGGCGAGCGCGACGCAAACATCAGGGTGCTCGATCGTCCAACGAGCAGAACGGCGATCGTCACATGGGGCGACGCGACGTCGTGCCATTACGGCGACCAGGTATGGCGCGTCGCGCGAGCATCGAGCGACGGTTTTTGCGCATTGAGCGGACAGCAGATTCACCGTGGCGATGTCGTCTATCGCCCTTCGCACTATCGACTCGCGCCGGCTAACGCCGGCTCGATGATGCTCGCGGCGTGTGTGCTGATCGCGCCGATCGAGTGTTAAAGCGGTACGAGATCAAACACCGGCATTCATTGAAATTAGAGCAAAGCGGGACGTGGCAATAAGCATGGCAAAAAATGCGCAATTTGCGCAAACGAAGCGGGTACAGGCTAGCGTTTTCGAAAAAACAAAGCGACAAGAAGCAATCGAAGATTAGTAGCAAAGAAACGGGCGTTTCGACGTCCGATAAATCACCCTTGGCAACGATGGAGGTCCATGTGAACAAGCCGTTGAAGATGTTGGTCGGTACCAGTATTGCGCTGATGTTATCCGTCGGTTACGGAGCCGCTCAGGCTCAGGACGACACCGCGGCTTCCGCGCCTATGGCAAAGGAAACCCACAAGCAGAAATGGCACGCCGATCACAAACTGGAAGCGCAAGTCCGTCACGCGCTGACGACCCACAAGGTCGAGTCGTCCGATATCCGCATCGTCGCCCGCCATGGCGTCGTCACGCTTGACGGCACCGTCGAAGATGCTTCGCTGATCCCGGTTGCGACGAGCGCCGCGCAAGGCGTCGCAGGCGTGAAGTCGGTGAAGAACAACCTCACCATGCACGAGGCAGGCAACTGATTTTGATGCGATCCGGCCGGCGGCAGCCGTCGTCGTTTTTCGCAACGATGTCAAGCCGTCGGCTGGTTACGCATCGTGTCGTTTCGCCGCGTCGAGCCATTGAATCAATGGCTCGAAATCGCCGCGATTCTCATTTACGACGTGCTTGCGGTTCGCGCATTAATCGAGCCGTTTATCGGTTTTCGCATGAGGCGCGTGAGGATCGGCTTTGCGATTTTATGTAATTGGAATAGTTTAACGACTGCTTCGCGCCGGAGGTCCACTTGCACGGCGCCGTACTCATCTACGTAGCACCGCTAATAGGCGACCGCGCTATACGTTTGTATGATTTGCGGGCCGCATCCCGCGATCTATTCTCTTGAAAGCAAAAGAGAAAATGGCACGGCCTGGATCCGTAAACTTGCGGAGTTATTTTTCAAACTCAGGGTCCGCCGCGTGGATACGTCCCACCTTGTTAGCATTGTCGATGACGACGACGCGGTGCGTCTTGCAACCGCGAGTCTCGTGCGCTCGTTCGGTTGGGATGTCAACGACTTTGCGTCCGCCGAGGCGTATCTCAGTTCCGGTCGTATCGACGAAACGTCGTTTCTGATTTCCGATATTCGCATGCCGGGCATGTCCGGCATTGAATTGCACGACTGTCTGCTCAAGCAAGGCCACGCACCGCCCACCATTTTCATTACCGCGTTTCCGACCGCGTTCCTGCATGCGCAAACTCAGGCGCAAGGCGCGTTGGCGCTACTTGAAAAACCGGTCGACGCAAACGTCATCGCGCATTGGCTAACCACGGCGCTGGGTTCACCCTAACGTAGCGTCGTAGCGCAATCACTACGACGTGCGTTCGCCGTGCGTGCCGATGCCGATCGCTTCGGCCTTTCTCACCAGATCCGCCACCGAGCGCGCTTCCATCTTCTTCATCACCTGCCCGCGGTGAATCTTCACGGTGATCTCGCTCAGCTTCATCTCCGCGGCGATCTGCTTGTTCATCAGCCCGACCACCACATACTCCATCACCTGCTGTTCGCGCGGCGTCAACGTGTTGTAGCACGAGCGCACCGAGGCGACCGCATGTTCGGCTTCGATGCGCTTCGCGTCCTGCGCGAGCGCATGCGCGACCGCATCGAGCATGTCCTGATCGCGAAAGGGTTTCGTAAAGAAATCGAGTGCGCCGGCCTTCATCGCTTTCACGGACATCGCAATGTCGCCGTGCCCCGTCATGAACACAATCGGAATGCGCATGTCGGTCTTTGCGACTTCTTCCTGGAACGCGAGGCCGCTCTCGCCACGCAGCCTGACATCGAGCACGAGGCAGCTCGGCACAGTGGACTTCGGATAGTCGAGAAACGCGCGCGAAGACGCGAAGGTTTCGACGCGCAAGCCAACTGAGCGCAACAACGCGCCAAGCGCGGTGCGCATTGCTTCGTCGTCGTCGACCACATAGACCACTGACGGCGCCGCCTGCGCCGCCAAGCCAGTCGAAGCCGAATTCAACTGCTGCGAATTCATGTGTCCCTCCAACTGCAGCGGCCAATCGCGAACTGTACGCGAGCCGTTGCCCGTTCAATAAATGATTATCGTTGCATGCAGTATAGATAGTAGATGTTTCGCTTTCGCGGCGAAAGAATCCCAGGTGGAAAAAATATTCCGTTCGGCGCGACTCATGCGATCTCTTTTGCTAGTGGCGGCAAAACGCACTCAAATGTTGCACCGTGAGTGTCATTGTTGAATACCCTGATTTTCCCACCATGTGAGTCGATGATCGATCGGCAGATCGACAGGCCCATGCCCATGCCGTGCGGTTTCGTGCTGAAAAAGGCATCAAACAGCCGTTCGGCGTGCCGCGGATCGATGCCGGTGCCGCGGTCGCGCACCGCTAGCTGCACCTCGCCGTCGGGCGTCACACCGGTTTCAATCGACAGCTCGCGCGGCCAGCCGGTAATGCCATCCATCGACTGAATCCCATTCATCACGAGATTGATCAACACCTGCTGCAACTGCACGCGGTCGCCAAGCACGGGCGGCAACAGCGGCGCGAGCCGCACGCGCAGCGGCACCTGGTGGCTCAGCACTTCGCGTTGCGTCAGCGACACAACATCGTTGACCACATCGTTCAGCTCGAGCGGCGCTTTCTGCCCGGTATCCTTTCGCGCGAGCGTACGAATGCGCCGCACGATTTCGGTCGCACGCCGGCCTTCACCGATCATTCTGATGACGCCCGTGCGCACCTCATCGGGCTGCGGCGGCTGATGCTCGAGCCAGCGCAGGCAGGCCTCGCCATTGGTCACGATCGCCGCGAGAGGCTGGCCGACTTCGTGAGCGATCGACGCGGACAACTCGCCGAGCGTGGTCACGCGCGTCACCCGCGCCAGTTCGGATTGCGCATGGTGGAGCTGCTGCTCCGCCTGTCGCGTATTCGTCACATCCATCACTGCACCAGCGTAGTGCAGCCGTTCCGGCTCGTCTTTCATCACGTGCGCGACCACGTGCAGATGCTTGATCGCGCCGTCGGGAAACAGCAGACGGAACTCGAAGTCGAAATCCTGCTTATGGGTCGACGCATGGCCAATCGTGTCGCGGAACCGCTCGACGTCGTCGGGGTGAACGCGCTGCAGCGCCAGTTCGAGTGTCGGTACGACGCCAGTCTCGAACTCGAAGATCCGGAACGTCTGTTCCGACCAGACGACTTCGCCGCTCCATACGTTCCAGCCGAAGCTACCCGTGCGGCTCAATCGCTGAGCCTCGGCGAGGTAGGTCGCCTGACTGCGCCGCAGTGCCTGTTCGGCCTGCTTGCGTGCGGTGACGTCGTTACCGGTTTCCAGTATCGCGAGTGCGCGCCCGCCACCATTGCGCTGCAACGACCAGCGGCTCGCTATTGCCAGCTCGGTGCCGTCGCGGCGTGTATGGATCAGTTCGCCTTCCCAGCGACCGGTATGCAGCAGCGTGTTCGTCGCGTCGTCGACCGAAACGGGGAAGCGCGTTTTCAGGAACCCATGGATGATTTGGCCCATCGCTTCGCGCTTTTTCCAGCCGTACATTTCTTCGGCGCCGACATTCCAGAACAGGATCACACCGTCCATATCGCGCACGATGACCGTGTCGTGCGTGAGGTCGAGCAGACGTGCCTGCTCGCTCTGTGTTTCACCAAGCATGCGCACGTGCCGTACAAGCCCGGTAATCGCGAACGATGCGATGGCGAACGTGAGTAACGCAGGGATGTCCTGTTTGTTACTGGTACCGAACGACAGGGTCGGTGCGATAAAGAAGAAGTCGATAAACAGCACTGCGACGAGGCACAGCACAATCGACATCGTAAAGCTGCCCACCAGCGAGAGCAGCACGATCATGATCAGGAAAATCGATTCCCCTGCGAGCGCGTTGAGGCCAAGTCTGTAGCATACCCAACCGATCGCGCCGAACGCGATGAATCCAACCACCCATCCGAGCGCAAGCTGGCGTAGAAAATCAGACGGGTGGTCCAGATCGGCGCGCATCCAGCGCACCCATGTGTCCCACCAGCCGTCGCGACGTGCCGCTTGAAAGAGCGAGATCATGGTCTCCCGGTCAGGTCACAAGGTCACTCGATCGATGCAGGATGTGATTGCCGCCGATTGCCGTCTATATCGTCAGGCCGGAGCCGGCCGTGCCGCGCGATGGCGACGGTGTCAGTGTGAGACTGGCGGTCTTGTCGATCTTACGCGTCCGCGCGCCGCCGTTTATGTCGCCACGTAAAGTAACCCGTCGAAAACGAAAAATCGTGCGATTCCATAACGGAATCGTCTGCTAAAAGCGGGGGCAAGATGAACGGCGGCGGATTGACCGCCCCCTAACGGGGCGCGGCAACCCAATGCGCATCAGTGTAGCGCGCGTATCGCGCATGAGCACCCAGGTGTTACGCAGTGCTGGCAGGTAAGGCCGCGTCAAGCAACGCTTTCACGAAGCCGGCATTAAACACGCATGCGCCGCGCGAATGCCTTGTTTGAAGTTCATGATCGACGCACGGATTATCGCTGCGACGATGTGACTAATGGTGCAGGTTACCTAAATGTTGCATATTCAACTTGTGCAATTCGAGTTCAAGCAGGCGCGCATCGATATCGCACACACAGGTGTGATCCGGCGTGCCACGTGTGAAAAGACGCCTGAGTGTGATGCGCAAGCGTACGAAGAAACGCGGTACCGGAGCATCTTGCGGATGCGTGCGGTCATTTGGTTTTCTCTCGTGTGCCGCGCGCGAACCGGCATTGAAGCCGGCACGCAATATCGCTGCGTTGGTGCGATCAGGGCAATGTGATAGCGGTTCGTGTTTCATGGCGATCCTTAGTAAGGCAAAGCTTCACGAGTCGACCAGGGCGGGCGCAAGGCCGATGCGCTTGCGGCCCGCGCGTCGATCACCCAGGGTAGCCGTTGCGTTCAAGCGAACGCATCCGCCGTTCGAGGTCAACGAGGTCCGATGCCTGTGCAAGGTAGTCATGACGGCGCCGATTTTCGGCACGTTCGATCCATTCGCCCAGCTTTTCGAGTAAGTACGCAAACATGATGTTCTCCTATCACTCAGTGAGACTCGCGGCGCAGCGCAAAAACGGGCCGCGATGCGGTCGACGTGCGCCGGCACCGGTTATTGCGCAGGCTTCGATAAGGCTGGAACCGGCGTGGCTCGTCGATGCCACTGATCGTAGAAGCCGGGAATGAGGCGAAAGTGAGCACCGCGAGCGCGCGCTACTTCGAATGGAACGAACCGACCATCAGAAAAAAACGACTATTACTGCAGTGCGTTGCCCCGTAGATTGGTACCTGTCACTGTCTGAAACGGAACGGGAGGTTGTGATGGAGATCAGCATTCATACTTCAGGGCTTCACTTGTCGCGTACTGAATCGGACGCGCTTCGCGAGCACGTACATAAGCGGATCAAGGAAACCTTCGCGCGTATTGCGCGGCGCATTTCGCATGTCACCGTGCATCTCGAGGATGTCGACGGTCCGCGTGGCGGACACGCGATGCACTGCCTGATGAAAGTGGGCATTGGCGGTGCGACGGCCGCGCTCGCGCAAGGGCGCGACCGTAATCTGTTCGCGCTCGTCAACCGTGTGTCCGCTTGCGCGGCGGGCAACACACTCAAGCGGCTCAAACGGCGTATCGATACCGCCGCGTTCAGAAGGAACAGCGGACTTGCGCGGGACGAACAGGCGCTCAGTGAACAGGCTCGTGAGCCGTCGGAGCCCACTGTCTGAGAGGCTGCGGCGGCTTCCCGCTCCTCATTTTCACATCATTGTTGGCTCGTACGATCGGTTGCATCGAGCCAACGACGCCATTCGAAAGGGGAATTGACGTGAAATACGATTGCGTAATTGTCGGAGCAGGAATTCAGGGACTGTTGCTGCTCGATCAGGCGCTAGCGCGAGGATTAAACGCATGCTGCATCGACAGGATGCCGCGCGTCGGCGAAGGCCAGACACTGCGTTCGCAGTTCTATATCCATCGTGGTCACTTCTATAACGATCGCGAATTAGTCGACCAGTTGAACGACGCGTATCCGAAGTGGCGCGACCTGATGCGGCGCCTGCGTGTGAATGTGCGTTCGACCGATTCGTATGTCGGCTTCGTCGGCGACCCGAGCGCGTGGACTGCGATGTGGACGCTCTGCGATCTCCACTATGTGCCGGTGAAAGGCTGTCCGCCGGCCCTCGAAGGCCATCGCCTCGCGCACATCTTCCGCTTTTCGCACGTGATGTTCGATGGGCGCGAATTGCTCGCGAAGCTCGTGCAACGCAACCGGAACTGCCTGAAGTTCGGCACGATCGACGCGATCGAAGCGTGTCACGACGGCTACCGGCTGCATATCGGCGACAGCGCGATTGAAACGCAAAAGATCGTGCTGTGTGCCGGCGCGGGCACACCGGAGCTGATCGGCATGCTGCCGCATGTGCGCAAGACCGCAGCGGTGCAAACGCGCGCGAGCCAGGTGCTGGCGATGCGCGGACGCGTGCCGGACGCGAGCATTGTGATACCCGACGCGCAATTGTTTATCGCGCCGCAGTATGAAGCGGACGGTTCACCCGTGCTGCTCTATACGCACGGCACGGACCCACTGCTGGAAAACGGCAAGCGCGCTGCCGTCGATCCAACCCGGTTGCATGCGCAACTGAATGCGCTGAGGTCGTTGTTGCCTGGTTTGCACGCAGCGGCGAACGAACGCACGCTGTATCTCGCGCAAAAGACGGAAAGCGCGGTGACGGGCGCGGGCGGGCGCCCGAGCGGGCCGTACGTCGAGCAGATTGCCGATGGTGTCGTATGCGTGCTGCCGAACAAGCTGTCTCTCGCGATCAATGCGGCCGAAACCGCGCTCGCGATGATCGAGCCTGAGCACGCGATCCTGCATGCGGAGCCGCTGGTCGGAAAGCGGACCCATCTGCTACGCGCAGCGGCGGAGATGCGTTTTATGACGGAACCGGGCTACGTCGACGATCCGCATCGTCCGGCGCAAGCGGCCCCCGCAATGAAATGACGGTGATGCACCCACGCCGCGGGGGCACCGCAGCCGTTACCGGCTGACGATGCGCGCGCGGTTTCATGTCGCCCGTTGCACATCACGACTGCGGCGCCCACGCACCCGACACGATATTGCGCGCCGACTTCACGATCCTCACCGGCACCGACTTATACGATGGCGTGCGGCTACGCTTATCGTACGCATACAGCGGCACCAGCGGATTAGCCTCCGGATAGTACGCACCGCAGCAACCGTCGGGCAGTTGATACTCGACCACCTTCAGATTGCGCACGACCCGCTCGATCCCATCGCTCGACAGCGACACGACATCGACCAGGTCGCCCGGATGCAGATTGCGCTTTGCGATTTCCTGCGAGTTGACGAACACCACATCGCGCTGGCCGAACACACCGCGATAGCGGTCCGATAGCGAATAGAGCGTCGTGTTGTACTGGTCGTGGCTGCGCATCGTCGTGAGCCACAGCCCGTCGTCTTCGCCATGCCACGGGTCTTCGTCCAGACCTTCGAACACCGCGAAGTTCGCCTTGCCGGTCTTTGTCGCCCAGATCCGCTCGCGTGCGGTCGACCGCAGGTGAAAGCCGCCCGGCACGCGAATCCGCGCGTTATACGACTCGAACTGCGGGAACACCTTTTCAATTGCGTCGCGAATCCGGTCATAGTCGGCGACCAGTTCTTCCCACGGCACCGTCGACCCGTCACCGAGCGTCGCACGCGCAATGCCGGCGACAATCGCAGGTTCGCTCATCAAATGCTCCGACGCCGGATCGTTGATGCCCGCCGACGCATGCACCATCGACATCGAATCTTCGACGGTCACCGACTGCGGCCCGGTCTGCTGGATGTCGACTTCGGTGCGTCCGAGGCACGGCAGAATCAGCGCTTCCTTCGCATGCACGAGATGGCTGCGGTTCAGCTTCGTCGCGACATGGACGGTCAGCGCGAGATTGCGCATCGCCTTTTGCATCCGCGGCCAGTCGGGAATCGCCGTGGCGAAGTTGCCGCCGAGCGCGACAAACACCTTGCAGTCGCCGGACAACATCGCCTCGAGCGTCGCGACCACATCGCGCCCATGCTGCGGCGACGGTTTGAAGCCGAACGTCTGCTCGATGCGGTCGAGCCATTCCTGCGCGGGTTTTTCAGTGATACCGACCGTGCGGTTGCCCTGCACATTCGAATGGCCGCGCACCGGGCACACGCCCGCGCCGGGTCGGCCGATATTGCCGCGCATCATGGCGAGGTTGGCCATCTGCTGCACATTCTCGGTGCCGCGATGGTGCTGCGTGACCCCCATCCCATAGACGAGGATCACGTTTTTCGCTTCCATATAGACATTCGCGACTGCCGTGAGGTCGGAACGCCGCAAGCCGGATGTGTGCTCGATCGCACTCCAGCTCGTCTTGCGCAGATCGTCGACCAGCGCTTCAAAGCCCAGCGTATGGGTTTGAATGAAATCGACGTCGATCTTTCGCGGCTGCCCGTTCGCAATCGCGTCGTCGTCGGCTTCGACGATCGCTTTCATGATGCCTTTTAACGCGGCGACATCGCCGCCGACGCGCACCTGATACAGCGGGTTGCTGATCGCGGTCCACGTCAGCGTGACCATTTCGACCGGATTTTGCGGGGCCTGGAAACGCTCGAGCGCGCGTTCGCGAAACGGATTGAACGAAATGATTCGAGCGCCGCGCCGCGCGGCATCGTGCAGGCTCGTCATCATTCTCGGACTGTTCGTGCCCGGGTTCTGCCCGAAGATAAAGATGGCATCCGCGTGATCGAAGTCCTCGAGCAGCACCGTGCCTTTGCCGACACCGATCGACTCCGGCAGGCCGACACTCGTCGCCTCATGACACATGTTCGAGCAATCGGGAAAGTTGCCGCTGCCGTACTCGCGTGCGAACAGCTGATACAGAAACGCCGCTTCGTTCGACGCGCGGCCCGACGTATAGAAGTCCGCCTGGTTAGGTGAATCGAGTGCGTTCAGATGTTCGGCGATCAGCGCGAACGCGTTGTCCCACGAGATCGGCACATAACGGTCGGACGACGCGTCATAGACCATCGGGTGAGTGAGGCGGCCAGCCATCTCGAGGTCGAAATCGTCCCACGCGCTGAGTTCGGTCACGGTATGGTTCGCGAAGAACTGCGGCGTGCAGCGTTCGGACGTCGCTTCCCACGCGACCGCTTTGGCACCGTTCTCGCAGAATTCGAACGACGACGTATGTTTCGGATCAGGCCATGCGCAACCTGGGCAGTCGAAGCCTTCGGGCTGGTTCATCCGCAGCAGCGTGCGTGCGCCAAATACGGGAATGCCCTGTTCCGCGAGCGCTTTGCCGGTCGCCTTGAGTGCGCCCCAGCCTCCCGCGGGCTCGCGATAGACGCGAATCGATTTCCTTTCTGCCATAGTGCCCCCTTCCGGCATAGCGGGATTGAGTAAAGCAATGTTATGCAGAGACGCACGGCGTCTCTTTCAAGATTGCTGATGGATTATCGAAACACACGCACGCCCGCCCGCACGACATGCGGACGTGACGATGTGACTGATGGCGGTGCCCGTTATCGGCGCACCGCCCATTGCACGAGTAAGTGGAACGGCAACACGAACAGAAAAGTGGCGCCAAAACCCGCGCACCACAAAATAACCAGCCACATGATGCGGTTTGCCAGCGTGCGTGGCTGACCGGCGGGTTGTTTTGCCGACTGCGTGACAGGCGCAAGCGCGGATTGAACCGAAGGCCGAATCACCGCTTTCCCGACGGGACGCTGCACAGACCGCTCAGTGGTGTGTTTGACAGATGGGTCAACAATGGATTCCGGCATGATCGATTTTCCTTTGGCGCGTGTTGCATTCTCACCTTGCGGTGCGAAACCGGTACGTCGGCTACTCGTAACGTGCGCCGGGTTCGACCTTGCCGCGAAACACCCAGTAGCCGGCAGTGGTGTACACGGTGATGATCGGAATAATGATGACTGCGCCCACCAGCGTGAACACCTGGCTCGCGTGCGGCGCAGCGGCGTCGGCGAGCGTGATCGTGTTCGGTATCGCATACGGCCAGATGCTGACGAGCAAGCCGATATAGCCAAGCAGCACCAGCGCGAGTGCGAGCACGAACGGCATCGCGTCGCTGCGGCGTTTCACCGCGCGATACATCCACGCAGCGACGATTACCACGAGGGCCGGCACTGCATAGAGGCGGTAACGGAACGGCGACTCGAACCAGCGCGCGGCGATATGCGGGTCGGAAAGCGGCGTCCACACCGACACGGCCGCGATAAAGCCGAGCAGCACCAGCGTGAGCGGGCCGATCAGACCATGCATCCGGCTTTGCAGATCGCCGCTCGTTTTCAGCACGAGGTACCCACAGCCAAGCAGCGCATAGGTCGACATCAGTCCCAGGCCGGCGAGGAAGCCGAATGGCGTAACCCAGAAGAACGGATCACCGGAGAACACGCCATTGGTAGTCGGAATGCCGTGCAGATACGCGCCAAGGATCATGCCCTGAAAGAAGGCTGCGCCCGCCGAGCCGCAGATAAACGATACGTTCCACAGGTTTTTCGTGCGCGCCGCCTTGCCGCGAATCTCGAACGACACGCCGCGAAAGATCAGGCAGATCAGCATGAAGATGATCGGCAGATAAAGCGCGGACAGCACGATCGAGTAGACCGCGGGAAACACCGCGAGCAGCGCGGCGCCGCCCAGCACGAGCCAGGTCTCGTTGCCGTCCCACACGGGCGCGATCGTGTGCATCATCATGTCGCGCTCGCCTTCGTCCGGGAAGAACGGAAAGATGATGCCGATGCCGAGATCGAAGCCGTCGAGCGCGACGTACATGAAAATGCCGAGCGCAATGATTGCGGCCCATATCGTGGTGATGATCATGCGTTCCTCCGTACGTGGCGTTGATTATTCGGCTACCGCAAGCGGGCGCCTGCCGGTTGCCGGATCGTCGCGCGACTGTGCGGCGGATGTCGGCGTGTGTTCATCGCCGGACTGAGGCCCAATGCGAATCAGCTTCACGATGTAGAAAACGCCCATGCCGAACACGACGAAATAGACGAGCACAAAGATCAGCAGCGAGATGCCGGCAGCGTCGGCCGTAATCGGCGACACGGCTTCGGACGTGCGCATATGTCCGTACACGACCCATGGCTGACGCCCGACCTCGGTCGTGATCCAGCCGGCAAGCAACGAGATAAAGCCGGTCGGTCCCATCAGCACAGTCAGCCAGTTGAACCAGCGGGTTTCGAACAATCGCCCGTCGCGCCGCAGAAACACGCCGATCAACGCGGTGAGAATCATCAGCAGACCGAGGCCGACCATGATGCGGAAGGTCCAGAAGATGATCGACGAGTTAGGCCGGTCTTCCTTCGGAAAGTCCTTGAGGCCCTGGATTTCGCCGTCCCACGAGTGAGTCAGGATCAGGCTGCCGAGATGCGGAATTCTGATCGCATAGCGCGTCACTTCCGCGTTCATGTCTGGAAAGCCGATCAGGTTCAACGCGGTGCCGCCGTGCTCGGTTTCCCACAGTCCTTCGATCGCGGCGATCTTCGCCGGCTGGTACTTGCGCGTGTTCAGCCCGTGCTGGTCGCCGACGAACGCCTGGATCGGCGCGAGAATCAGCAGCAGCCACAGCGCCATCGAATAGGTGGTCTTGATCGCCGGGTCGCGCCGGCCCTTCAGCAGGTGCCAGCCGCCGGTCGCGGCCACCACCAGCGCGGCGACGATAAACGCGGCCATCGTCATATGCGCGAGCCGGTACGGGAACGACGGATTGAAGATCACCTTGAACCAGTCGACCGGCACGACGTGCCCGTTCTCGATGATGAAACCCTGCGGCGTCTGCATCCAGCTGTTCGACGCGAGAATCCAGAACGTCGAGATCAGCGTGCCGATCGCGACCAGCAGCGTCGCGCCGAAGTGCATCTTCGGTCCGACCTTTTCCCAGCCAAATAGCATGACGCCGAGAAAGCCCGCTTCGAGGAAGAACGCGGTCATCACTTCATACGTCAGCAGCGGTCCTGAAATGGGCCCGGCGAAGCGCGCAAAACCGGACCAGTTCGTGCCGAACTGATAGGCCATCACGACGCCCGACACCACGCCCATGCCGAAGCCGATTGCAAAGATCTTCGCCCAGTAGTGGCACAGTTCCTTGTAATGCGGCTTGCCCGTTTTCAGCCACGCAAATTCGAGCACGGCGAGAAAGCTTGCGAGGCCGATGCTCATCGCTGGGAAAATGATGTGCATCGACACGGTGAACCCAAACTGAATGCGGGATAGTTCAAGTGCGCTCGGATCCATTGTCTTACCTTGCTTTTGTCTGTTACACCATCAACACGGGATACGCGGCGACGCCCGCATCAGGGCATCGTCGGCAGGCGCGTTTCCCCCCGGATTCCCGCAAGATATATGCGCAGCGCGGACGGCGGAAGTCTACCGGCGTAGCACAAGGCTAAACGAAGGTTTAGGGTACATCCGTTTATGCGATCACGCAGCCGTGAATGATGACCGCCGATAAACGCTTGCCGCTGCGAGCAGGCAGCGTTAACAGGTTTACGTGATACGCGATCGACGGATAGGCAAAGCGTGCGTTTATAGAAATTTTCCGAACTTCAATGCAACGGGGCGGCACGCGTAGCCGGCGCAACAGCGCCCCATCAGGTACGCAAGCAGCCCGTTGATTTCATCGTAGCGCGCTCTATAGATGACCGAGCCGCCGCGCCGATGCCGCGACACCAGCTTTGCGTCGAGCAGGCGCTGCAGATGCAGTGTCAGGGAGGCACTGGGCGTGTCGGTGAATGCCGCAAGCTTGTCGGCGGACAGTCCCGCGGGCCCGAACTGGACGAGTGTCCGGAACACCGTGAGCCGCGACTCATGCGCAAGCGCATCGAGCGCGATAAGGGCATCGGTGGTTTCCATAGAGGGGCGGCTACGGCCATCGCGCACGCGGCACGAAGCGCCGCACGGTCGCGATGGCTTGAGCGTTCGTTATGTGTTCGAAATCGGCATGTCGGAATCGCTACCGCGTTCGCCTGCGGCTTCCTGTGCACGGCGTGCGTAAGCCAGCGGTGCGACGCCGTATTCGTCCTTGAATGCCCGGCTGAAGTTCGATGCGTTCGAGAAGCCGCATCGAAACGCGATTTCCTTCGACATCACGCGCTCCACCGGTGTTTCAGCAAGCAGCCGCGCCGCATGCGTGAGCCGCATCGACCACACATAGCGCATCGGCGACAGTCCTTCGGCGCGAAACACGCGGCTTAAATAATTCGCCGACACGTTCAGTTCCGCGGCGATCTTCGAGACGGTCAAGTCAGGGTCGCCGATCGATCGCGCGATGACCTGCCTGGCACGCAACGCGAGCGCCGCGGCGGACCGAGCCAGTGATTGACTCGGCGCATCGCCAATCACAATGTCGAAGCAGGTGAGGCATTGATCGCCGAGGCGATCGAGCAGCTTTGTGCTGATCGCGGACGCGTGCTGCGCGGTGAACGACACGTAGTCGCGTACCGCGGCTACGTCGGGCGACTTCAGGTCCGGAAAATACAGATCGTCCAACGCATAGCGGATACCGCGGTCGCGCAACGATTGTTTGGGGATGCGAAGCGAGATGATGCGTGTCGTCTCGCTGTAGTGATCGTGGAAAGCTCGCGCGGGGTCGACCAGCACCATGCCGCCCGCGTCGATCCGATGCGTAGTGCGGTTCTGTTCGATCGTCATCGACCCGCTCTCGACCTGCTTGAGCAGCATGTATTCACCAAGCCACGCGGGTGTGCGCTGCATGACCGGCGACAGCCACAGCCACGCAAGTTCGGCATCGGTGAGCTTCAGTGGACCGGCTCGCCATTGCGTGACGATCGAATGACTCGCACGCGCGGTATCGAGCGTGCAATTCAGGCCGAAGCGGCTTGCCATCTCCTCGGCCCATCGACGGCGGCTGGACTGGTTGCCCCCCGCGCTCGTATAGCTGATTGTCTGCATGCCCGGATGTGATTGAGTGCCTGTCGTCGCATGGCGCGCATGCATGATCCATGCGTGCCGCAGTTAAACGAAAAACACGTCGCGATTTCGCTTTATTCCGCGTGGATGTCGTGGCGGATCAACGTGCGGCGCGCGTTGCCATCCGCAGCATAGCCATTGCGCGGCGCAGTCAAGTTTCAGCGCTGTCTGTCCGGCGAACTGATTTACCAGGTCGGCGAGCGCGTTACGTACGATGAATAGCGGAGCGCGGGGTCGTAAAGCATCGCGATGAGTTGGGATTCCGAACGGAGCGTCGATCAACGCGAAAAGAGATCATTGTCGCGTTGATTGACGAAGAAGAGCAGCGTGTTGTGCGCAAACGGGACGTCCATTATTGGTCTTGCGCATGGATTGTCTGTCACTCGGGAACAGTCGGCGCACAGCACTATGACGCGTTGTGTTGCCTGCTTACATGTCGCTATCGGTCGGTGCAAACGCACGTTGGAGAGATGAAATAGTCGGAATATTGGCGGCCGCTCGGGCGTTCACTGAAAGCGGTCGACGGCAAATCGTTGCGTCGCCTGCCGCGCCGATTGCGTGTTTCCAGCCTTGTTTATGACCTAATTTGCCAGCTTCGCCAAAATCTTCGTCGGCGCAGCGGCGCCCATCAGGAGTCAGTGCATGAGTACGATCGACAGGGCGGAGCCGGCAGCGGCCGCGCAAACCGTCCAACCAGCCGTATCCACCGGTAACAGCGGCCATGACGTAGTCGCCGCGGCTGCGGCGCTTGTGCCCGCATTGCGCGCGCGTGCGGCGCAAACCGATGCGCTGTCCAAGCTGCCCGATGCGACGGTCGCCGATCTGCAGAACGCACGCCTCTTCGATATGGTGCGTCCGAAGATGTACGGCGGCCTGCAGGTCTCTTACGAAACTTACCTCGACGCGATCATCGAAGTGGCGCGCGGCGATGCTGCGACCGCGTGGACGCTAGGGCTTATTTCGACGGGCATCTGGCTCGTCGCCGTGTCGTACCCGAAGCAGGTGGCCGACCAGGTGTTCGGGCAAAACGCGAATGTCCGCATCTGCGGCACGCTCGCGCCACGCAAGGCCAAGACCCGGCGTGTGGCCGGCGGCTATGTGATCGAAGACGGCCTGTGGATGTACAACACCGGCGTTTACCACGCGCAATGGGATCAGCTCGGCATTCCGCTGGTCGACGACGCGGGGCAGGTGATCGGCCGCGGCGCCGCGCTATTGCCGGTATCCGAAATCACGTTGCTCAACGATTGGGACACGATCGGTCTGCGCGGCAGTGGCAGCACGAGCGTGACCGTCAAGGACGTGTTCGTGCCCGACGAGCGGATCGTATCGACGAGCCGCACGCTGCAGGACGACTACGCGGCCACGCATCTGCGCGATGGGCTGCCTTACCGGATGCCGATGGTGCCGACCTTGGCAATACGGCTTGTGTGCTCGATGGTCGGCATGGCGAGAGCTGCGGTCGAACTCTTCATGGAGAAGATCGGCACGCGCGGCATTGCGTTTACGACCTACGGAAAACAGGACGACGCGACCGTCACGCATCTGCAGATCGGCGAGGCGACCGCGAAAATCGATGCGGCCGAATCGATCCTGCGGCAAGCGATCCGCTTGCTGGAAACGAGTACCGAACGCGGCGAGAAGATGAGCGTGCAGCAGCGTGCGCGCATCTGGCGGGATGCCGGCTTTGCGAGCCGGCTGATCTGGGAAGGGGTGGATCAGATCGCGGGCGCGTCGGGCACGGCGTTTATCAACCGGGATGCGCCGATGAACCGGGTCTGGCGCGACGTGCGCGTCGCGTATATGCACGGCGCGATCTACCACGACACGTGCTACGAGATTTACGGCCGCGCGGCGGCGGGCAAGACACCGATTACGTTCCTGCTGCCTGAACTGGAGTAACACCACTGGAGTAACACCAGCTGGCCGACACACTGCGTGCACGATGTGCGTCGCATCATCCGATGCCACGCACATCGCGAGCAACGCAACACGCGCGTTATTCGAACCCGTTCGGGTTGCGCTGCTGCCAGCGCCAGTGGTCGACACACATCCGCTCGATGCCGTGCTGCGCGCGCCAGCCGAGCAGGCGTTCGGCCGCTGCCGGGTTCGCAAAGCACTGCGCGATATCGCCAGGCCGCCGCGCAACGATTTGATACGGCACTTTCTGACCCGACGCCTTCTCGAACGAGCGCACCACTTCAAGGACGCTGTAGCCCTGGCCCGTGCCCAGATTCACCACAAAGCTTTTATCGTGCTTCGCGAGCGCGTCGAGTGCCTTGATATGCCCTAGGGCCAGGTCGACGACGTGAATGTAGTCGCGCACACCGGTGCCGTCCGGCGTGTCGTAATCGCCGCCGAATACGCTTAGCTTGTCGCGCTTGCCGACTGCCACTTGCGCGACATATGGCATCAGGTTGTTCGGAATGCCGCCGGGCGCTTCGCCGATCAAGCCGCTTTCATGCGCGCCGACCGGGTTGAAGTAGCGCAGCGTCGCGATGCGCCACGACGGGTCCGACACTTCGATATCGCGCAGGATCTGCTCGGCAATCAGCTTCGACTGGCCATACGGGTTCGTCGCGGAAAGCGGGAACGACTCGTCGATCGGCGAGCTTTCCGGCACGCCGTATACAGTTGCCGACGAGCTGAACACGAACTGCTTCACATTGCGCTTGCGCATCACATCGAGCAGCGTCAGCAGGCTGCCGATGTTGTTCTGGTAATACTCGACCGGCTTCGCAACCGATTCGCCGACTGCTTTCAACGCCGCGAAGTGAATCGCGC
Organism: Paraburkholderia rhizosphaerae; assembly: GCF_004366595.1. Lineage (GTDB taxonomy): Bacteria > Pseudomonadota > Gammaproteobacteria > Burkholderiales > Burkholderiaceae > Paraburkholderia > Paraburkholderia rhizosphaerae. The sequence continues at coordinate 152,391 of NZ_SORE01000016.1, read as the reverse complement.
CGGTCACCGGATGACGCTCGAAAATGCGCTCGAGGGCCGCGGCATCGCGCACGTCGTTGTCGTAGAACGCGACCTTCTTCCCGGTAATCTGCTCGACACGTTCGAGCGATTTGCGATTGCTGTTCACGAGGTTGTCGATCACCACGACGTCGTAGCCGTCGTCGAGCAACGCCACACAGGTGTGCGAGCCGATAAAGCCCGCGCCGCCCGTTACCAGAATCGTGCCCTTCATCGCCATGCTTTACTCCGTTAAAGTGAGACACCCGTCAGGTTCTTGAGCAGGTCTTTATAGCGTTCGATGACAAGCCGCTCATCGAACTCGGATGCGACTTTCTGCCGGCCGCGTTCTCCCATTGCACGCCGTTGCGCGTCGCTCATATCGAGCATTCGCGCGAGCTGCGCGGCAAGACTTTCCACACTACGCACTTCACATAACAGGCCGTTGACATTGTGCTCGACCACTTCACGGCAGCCGGGCACGTCGGTTGCAACGATCGGCCGGCTCATCGCGGCCGCTTCCATCAGCGTGCGCGGCACGCCTTCGCGATACGACGGCAGCACGACGCAATCGGCCGCGGCGATGATGGGCCGCACATCATGCGCTTCGCCGAGATACTCGACGATGCCTTCCTGTTGCCACGCGTCGACGTCGGCGCGCGAAAGCGCGCTTGGATTATCGACGCCGAGCGGGCCGAGCAACTGGAAGCGCGCGGATGGATAGCGCTTGCGCAGCTGCCGCGCTGCTTCGACGTACTCTCCGATACCTTTATCCCACAACAGCCGGCCGATCAGTACGAAGACGAACGCTGCGCGCGATGAACGCTCGGGCAGCGGTGCCGGCGCGAACTGCACGAGATCGACGCCTTCGCCATGCAGCAGGCGCGCGCGTTCCGGATAGACCAGCAGCTTCTGATCGATGAACGCGGCTTCGTCATCGCGATTCAAAAACCAGATTTCGCGTGGGAAGCGGAACGCAAAGCGGTACAGGCGCTTTGCGACTTCCGCCGCGCGGCTTTTCTGAATGAAAACATAACCGAGGCCGGTCGTCACGGCCACCGACGCGACACCGGCGAGCCGTGCCGCAACCGATCCGTAGATATTCGGCTTGATCGTGTAGTGAAACACGATATGCGGGCGAAGCGACCGATACAGCCGGAACAGCTGCCACATCGTGCGCAGATCGGCGAGCGGGTTCGTGCCTTTCGACGCGACTGCCAGCTCGATGTGACGGCAGCCCATCTGCGCGAGCAGGTCGGTCGTGCGGTCGCGCGGCGCGATCACCGTGACCTGTACGCCACGCTCGACCAGCGTGCGGATCAACCCCTGCCGGTACGTGTAGATAGCAAACGACGTATTGCAGACAAGGATGACGCGAAGGTCGGCAGGGCGCTCGAGGCGTGGCTTCATGAAGTCGCGGGTCGGCAGAAGTGGCAATGTTGAGTGAGCAACCAGATGGCGGCAGCGGCTTTCACTCAACCGCCGGCGCGAGGTTGCGGGTCGCGCGCATAGACAAGACGTTTGATCCGCCGCAACGCGCCGTATGGCGTGATGAAGTGCAGCAGGTTTTTCGCGAGGCCCAGCCAGTCGTACGGATTCGCGATGTTGAAGTAATGCAGTTGCAGCCGCAGTGTCGACGCGATCTGGCGGTGGCGCTTCGTCGCGCTAATGCCGCTTTCGTTGAGCTCGTAGTAAAGACCGAGTTCGGGCAGATTCGCGCAGTCATAGCGTTCCATCAGGCGCAGGAACAGATCGAGATCTTCGGCGGAACGGTAAGCGACGCGATAGTTGCCCACCGCCAGCACCGCGTCGATGCGCAGCATCATCGAAGGGTGCACGAAGCAGGCGCGCAGAAAGCGAATGCGGCGGATCGCATGCGGTTCGGCCGGCGGCGCGAGCATAAAGAGCGGCGTGCCGTCGAGCGCAACGACTTGCGCCCACATGCCGAGCGCGGCCACCCGCGGATGCGCTTCGAGCCATGCGCGCTGCTTCGCGAGCCGTTGCGGCACGGTCAGGTCACCCGCGTCGATTCGGGCCGCATAACGGAACCCGCGCGCGGCGAGCGCTTCGACGCCCGTTTGCAGCGCGCGCTCGATGCCGCCGTTTTGCGGCATCCGCAAAATCTCGACCGACAGGTTCGGCAGCGACGGCGCGAGGAGCGGCGGGGTACTGCCGTCATCGACGATCAGAACGTGCACCGGCTCGCTCTCGCTGAACGACGCGAGCGTGCGCTCGACATCGGCCTGGCCGTTGTAGGCCGGCATCAACACCGCGACGTCGGCGAGCGAAGGACGGTGCGGCACAGCCGAACCGTCCGGCGCAGCGGCGTCCGGTGTGTGCACGTCCCCATGCTCGGGGGCATGCGGCTGTGCGTGATGCGGCGAGCGTGCCGGTGCGGACGAAGACGTCATGAGCCCAGTTTCAAGCGGATGTAATAAAGATTGACCGATGCGGCCGCCAGATACCCGGCGGCAAGCCCCACCAGCGCGCCGTACGCACCGAGACGCGGAATCGCGAGCCAGTTCACCGCGAACGCGACGGCCAGCGCGAGCAGCCATTTCGACAGCAACACGAACTTCGCCTGATATTTCAGCACGACGAGATTACCGATTGCCTCGATGCCGGCCGGTACCGATAACCACACCGCCCAGCGAAAAATACCGATCGCGCCTTCATAAGCCGGTCCGAACACATGATGGATGATGAAGCCCGCGAGCAGATCGAGCACGAGCGCGCCGCTCACCATCACCGCGAAAGTCAACGCGGCGAGCCGCCAGATATTGCGGCGCAGCCGCGACGCATCGTCGACGCGGTAGACAAACGCGGGCGCGATGGTTTGCGCGAGCATCAGCGCGAGCGTGATCCAGTTTTCGTTCAGCTGTTGCGCGGCCGAATAGCGGCCAAGGTCCGCGAACGAAATCGCCCGCTCGAGCATCAGGCGGTCCAGCTTCAGAAACAGATACATGCAGATCAGCCCGATCCAGAACACCGTGCCGGCATTCGCGAAGTGGCGTACCAGCGGCCGCTCGACATGCCAGCCGAGCGTGCCGCCGTGGCGCTTCACGTAATAGACGACCAGCACCGCGCCGATGGCGGCCGCTTCGAGCGCCCACAGCCAGCCGAAGCTGCCCGCGGGCGCCGCCGCGCGCACCAGCAGCCAGACCAGCACCGCTTTGACAATCGCGGTCGTCATGCTGGTCAGCAACTGCGGCTTGCTGTAGGTCATGCTTTGCAGCCACGCGTTGATCACGCCGACGACCGGCTCGCGAAACAGCATCGTCACTGCGAGGCCGGCGAGCATCGTGCCGACCAGCGGATCGGTGAAGTGCACGGTGTGGTTCGCTGCAATCGCCGCCCACGTGAGCCCTAACGCGGCCACGGACACCGTTAGCCGTAATGCGAACGCGCTGCCGAGCACCGTGCCGAGTTCGGTGGCCGGGCGGCGCACGATAGTCGGCACCAGTATTTCGGCGCCGCATACCCACGTAAGCGGCGCGAGCACGAGCAGCAGCGTATTCGCGTACTGCCACTTGCCGAACACGTCGGGGCCGAAGTAGCGGGCGAGCAGGCCGCTGATCGCGATCGCCACAGCGATCTGCGTGAGCCGCTCAAGCCCGAGCCAGACGATATTGGCGAACGCGCGCGTGACGTCCGGATTCGCGTAGCGTTTCCACGTCAGCATCCGGCGCCCGCCCGTGCGCGGCACGCTGCCGGACCCGCGATGCGTGTGGGCAGCGGCGCACCCGGGCCCGCCATTTCCTCGCACAACTGGCGCAACTTCACAATCGGGGCGCGTCTAGGCATTAGAATAGAGTGACAGGCATCTGCTGAAAAACGCAATTATAAGTTGGAACCGGACCGCTTCCGGCAAGGGCGCAGGCGACGACCACGTGATGCGCCGGACAAAATTTCCCATTGCACGTAAGTGAGCCTATCCATGATCTCCCAATCGATTTTCAAGGCGTATGACATCCGCGGTGTGATCGGCAAGACGCTCGACGCCGATGCCGCGCGTTCGATCGGCCGCGCATTCGGCAGCGAAGTGCGTGCACAAGGTGGCGATGCGGTCGTGGTCGCCCGCGACGGCCGTCTGTCAGGCCCGGAACTGATCGCGGCGCTGTCCGAAGGTTTGCGTTCCGCTGGCGTCGACGTGGTCAATGTCGGCATGGTGCCGACGCCGGTCGGCTACTTCGCGGCGAGCGTGCCGCTGAAGCTCGCGGGCGGCGAGCGGCGCGTCGATTCGTGCATCGTCGTGACCGGCAGCCACAATCCGCCGGACTACAACGGCTTCAAGATGGTGTTGCGCGGCGCGGCAATCTATGGCGACCAGATCCAGGCGCTGTACAAGCGCATCGTCGACAACAGGTTCGAATCCGGCAGCGGCAGCTATGCCGATTACGACATCGCCGATGCATACGTCGAGCGTATCGTCAGCGATATCAAACTCACGCGGCCGCTGAAGCTCGTCGTCGATACCGGCAATGGCGTCGCGGGCGGGCTCGCGCCGCGCCTTTTCAAGGCGCTCGGCTGTGAGCTGGTCGAACTGTTCACCGAGATCGACGGCAACTTCCCGAATCACCATCCGGACCCGGCGCACCCGGAAAACCTGCAGGACGTGATCCGCAAGCTGAAGGAAACCGATGCGGAAATCGGCTTCGCGTTCGATGGCGACGGCGATCGCCTTGGCGTCGTCACGAAGGATGGGCAGATCATCTATCCGGACCGTCAATTGATGCTGTTCGCCGAAGAAGTGCTGTCGCGCAACAAGGGCGCGCAGATCATCTACGACGTGAAGTGCACGCGCAATCTCGCGAAGTGGGTCAAGGACAAGGGCGGCGAACCGCTGATGTGGAAGACCGGCCACTCGCTCGTGAAAGCGAAGCTGCGCGAAACCGGCGCGCCGCTAGCCGGCGAGATGAGCGGGCACGTGTTCTTCAAGGATCGTTGGTATGGCTTCGACGATGGTCTTTATACCGGTGCGCGTCTGCTGGAAATTCTGTCGCGTGTGAAGGACCCGAGCCAGTTGCTCAACGGTCTGCCGAACTCGCATTCGACGCCGGAACTGCAACTGAAGCTGCAGGAAGGCGAGAACTTCGAACTGATCGCGCGTCTGCAGAAGAGCGCGAAGTTCCCGCAGGCGGACCAGGTCATCACCATCGACGGACTGCGCGTCGAGTATCCGGACGGTTTCGGTCTCGCGCGTTCGTCGAACACCACCCCGGTTGTCGTGATGCGCTTCGAAGCCGATAACGATGCGGCGCTCAAGCGCATCCAGGAGGACTTCCGCCGCGTGATTCTCGCGGAGAAGTCCGACGCGAAGTTGCCGTTCTGACGGGTTTGACGCTTGCGGCGCGTGAAGGGCCGCACAGGCGGCGGCCTGCGATGCGCTGATCGCGCGGCACGGCAGTTACTGTGGCAGCTGGCCGCACCTCGCGGCGAATGCTCTCCGGCGAGCGACCCGCCGTGAAAGAACCGCCGTGAACGAACCGCGGCGAGCGCGCGACCGCGAACGAACCAGCGTGAACAAACAGCCGCATACCAACGCGGCGTGAGCCAGACAAGGGCCGCGCCGCGTTTTTTCATGGTTTTTCCGTGCGGCGCGCTAGAATTGCGTCCTTTCAACGCATCGTCGTGCCGGAATGACCGGCCTCCCATCCTTGAGCGCGCAAAAGATACTGATCGTACGGGTGTCGTCGCTGGGCGACGTCGTGCACAACATGCCGGCGATCGCCGATATCCGCCGCCGCCATCCGGACGCGCAAATCGATTGGCTGGTCGAAGAAAGCTTCGTTGGGCTGGTTGAACTCGTGCAGGGCGTGCGCCGCGCGATTCCGGTGTCGCTGCGGCGCTGGCGCAGGGGGCTGCTATCGCCGGCCAACTGGCGCGAGATTCGCGCGTTTCGCCGAGCGCTCGCGGCCGAGCATTACGATCTTGTGATTGACTGTCAGGGGCTGATCAAGACCGCATGGCTCGCGCGGATGGCGCGCGGGCCGCTGGTGGGCCTCGGCAACCGCACAGACGGCGCCGGCTACGAGTGGCCGGTGCGCTTCTTTTACGACCGGCGCGTGCCGATCGAGCCGCGCACCCATGTGGTCGAACGCACGCGCCAGCTGGTTGCGGCCGCGCTCGGCAACCCGCCGCCGCAACCCACTGACGAAATCGACTTCGGCCTCGATTCGAACCGCGCCGCGCTCGCCCTTTCGCAGACGCAGCTAAACCTGCCGGTGCCGTATGTCGTGTTCGTGCATGCGACGTCGCGGGTGGACAAGCAGTGGCCCGATACCGCGTGGATCGAGCTTGGCCAGTCGCTGGTGCGGCGCGGCGCGTCGCTGGTATTGCCTTGGGGGAGCGACGCGGAACGCGCGACCAGTGAGCGCCTCGCGAAGGAGTTCGGCGCGGCCGCGGTCGTGCCGCCGAAGCTGTCGCTGCCGGCGGTAGTCGGACTGATCGAAGGCGCGGCGGCAACGGTCGGCGTCGATACCGGCCTTGTGCATATTGCCGCGGCGCTCAAGCGGCCGACGGTCGAGTTGTACAATTTCGCCACCGCGTGGCGTACCGGCGGCTACTGGTCGTCGAATGTGGTCAATCTCGGCACGGCCGGCCGACCGCCGACGCTGCAGGCCGTGAAGGACGCGCTGGCCGCGTTTGGTCTGCTGTAACGGCACACGCACACACGCTTCATCCGCTGCAAATAAAGGGCGACCATGAACGAATCCCAGATCATCGAAGTGACAAGCGCCGACTGGCACGGACAAAACCTGTCGATGCCGCGCGAAACGCTGCTCGCGGGCGTCGAGCGCGGCAAGGTGCTGTATTTCCCAAACCTGCGCTTTGCGATCGAAGGCGGCGAGACCGCGTTGCTCGATCCGGCGATCGCGGATCCGAACCGCAAGAACATCAGCCTCGAACCCAACGGCGGCGCGTTGCACGGTGTGCTCGGCGATACGGTGATGCAATCGGCGGTGCGCGCGCTGATCGCGCGTTACCAGACGAATGCGCGCACGCTGGTGGATGGACTGTTCCCCGAGTACCGCAACAAGCTGCGCGTCGCGCCGACGAGCCTGCGGTTGCATCAGGTGGAGACGCGCCAAACGTCGTGGCGCAAGGACGATAGCCGGCTGCATGTCGACGCGTTTCCGTCGCGGCCAAATTACGGCGAGCGGATTCTGCGCGTGTTCACTAATGTCAATCAGCAGGGTGTGCCGCGCGTATGGCGCGTTGGCGAGCCATTCGAGGCAATGGCCAAACGCTTCTTGCCGCGTATCAAGCCGCAGATGCCCGGCGCCGCATGGCTGTTGAATCTGCTGCATGTGACGAAGACGCCGCGCAGCGACTACGACCATCTGATGCTGCATCTGCACGACGGAATGAAAGCGGACCTCGACTATCAGAAGACGTCGCCGCAGCAAACCATGCCGTTTCCGCCCGGCAGCGTCTGGGTGTGTTTTTCGGACCAGACATCGCATGCGGTGATGTCCGGCCAGTTCATGCTCGAACAGACATTCTTCCTGCCGGTAAAGGCGATGGTGCAGCCGGAGTGCGCACCGCTTGGCATTCTCGAACGCTTGCAGGGCAGGGCGCTGGTTTGAGCGGCAGCCGATCGAAGCGCGACGGTGGTTTGGGCGTGCGTGCCGATGGTGGCGCTTGCGTTTGTGCTCGCGCGCTCGCAGCAGGTTGGAACACCGTCGTGGAGGCGCGATGCTAAGAGCGGTCTACAACGCGCTCTGGTGGATCGCCGCGCCGATCGCGGTGCTGCGTCTGCTATGGCGTTCGCGCAAGGAACCTGGCTACCGCCGCTATATCGGCGAGCGATTCGGCCGCGGGCGTGGCCGTCTGCCTGAAGACGATGCGCCGTTGATCTGGGTGCACGCGGTGTCGGTCGGCGAGACGCGCGCGGCGCAACCGCTGATAGACGCGCTGATGAAAGCGCGCCCCGACGCGCGCATCCTGCTGACTCATATGACACCGAGCGGCCGCGCGACCGGCGAGCAGATTTTCGGCGACCGGGTGTTGCGCAGCTATCTCCCTTATGACTTGCCTCATGCGGTGCGACGCTTTTTGCGCGCATGGCGCCCGTCGCTAGGTCTCGTGATGGAGACCGAAGTGTGGCCAACGCTGATCGACGAATGCCGTCGCGCCGACGTGCCGCTCGTGCTGACTAATGCGCGGATGTCGGAGCGCTCGTACCGGCGCGCGGCGCGCTTCGGTCACGCGACGCGCGATGTATTCGGCGGCTTTGCGCGCGTGCTCGCGCAAAGCCCCGCGGACGCGCAGCGGCTGACCGCGCTCGGCGCGCGCAATATCGCGGTGCTCGGCAATCTGAAGTTCGATATGCATACGCCGCCGGAGCTCATTGCGCGCGGTCACGCGTGGCGTGCGGCGATTGGCGAGCGACCGGTGTGGGTTGCCGCGAGCACGCGCGAAGGTGAAGAGGAACTGGTGCTGCAGGCGTTTGCGGCGCTTGCACGCGATGATGCGCTGCTTGTGATGGTGCCGCGTCATCCGCAGCGATTCGATGAAGTCGCGGCACTCGTCGAGCGACAAGGCTTGCGCGTCGAGCGGCGTTCCGCGTGGGCGCCGGCGGGCACCGCGGCGGCCGCGCTCGGGCCGGTGCCGGCACTGTCGCGCGACGTCAAGGTGTTGCTGGGCGATTCGATGGGCGAGTTGGGCGCGTATTACGCGGCATCGGATATCGCGTTTATCGGCGGCAGCCTGCTGCCGCTTGGCGGACAGAATCTGATCGAAGCGTGTGCGGTCGGCGTGCCGGTGCTGATCGGTCCTCACGTGTTCAATTTCACGCAGGCAACGGCGGACGCGGTCGCGGCCGGCGCAACGATTCAGGTGAAAGATCCGGCGGACCTTGCGCGCGTGTTGTGCGAGTTGTTCACCGACCGGCCGCGTCGTACCGCAATGGGCGCCGCGGCTTCCGCGTTTGCCGCGCGGCATCGCGGCGCGACCGCGCGCACGGTCGATGTGCTGACGACACTATTGCCCGAGAATCCGGCTCCCGCGTTGGCGGCGGAGTCGCAATAACGGGTGTGCCTGGGGTTTGGTTTGCGCGCGATGCGCTACGCGGGCGCCTTCACCGATCGATGAGCGTGCCGCGCCGCGAGAATATCCGCGACACACTCGGCGAAGCGCCGGTTACTCTGTTCGATTCCATAGTGCTGCGCGCGCGCCAATGCGTTCGCGGTCATCGCGTCGCGCAACCCTGCATCGGCGACGACACGCATCAGCGCATCCGCCATCACGTCGGGTTCGCCGATCGGCACAAGGATGCCGGCGCGGCCATCATCGAGAATCTCGCGCGGGCCGGTCGGACAGTCGGTCGCAACGATCGGCTTGCCGTGCGCAAGCGCTTCGAGCAAAACCATCGGCATCCCTTCGTAGCGCGAACTCAGCACCAGCGCGCGTGCGTGTGCGATTAGCGCATGTGGGTTGTCCTGATGGCCGACGAAATGCACACGCTGCGCGATACCGAGTTGCGCGGCGACGCCTTCCAGTTCCTGACGGAACGCGCCGTTTCCAACGATCACCAGATGTTCCGCGACAGCGTTGCTGCTCACCATCTTCGCGTACGCATGCAATAGCGTGCGGTGGTCCTTCTGGATTTCGTCGAGCCGTGCGACCGACACGATGTACGGCGCCGCGACCGGCGCGGTGCTCGCGTCCGGCGCGCTGGCTGACGCGTTGATCGCGTCGATGTCGATTGCGTTGGGCAGCACGACGAGACGGCGCAGGCCGTCGCCGAACATCGCGTTGGCCTCGTCGGCCATGTGCTGATTCAGCGCGACGACCGCGTCATAGCGTGCGTATTGCTGCGCGAGCCGCCGCGCCTTGCGCGGGCGATTCCCAAGACGCGCGTCGAAACTGAAGTGATTGACGCCAAGCCACGCTACATTGAATTGCGATGCCCAACGCCGCAGCGACATATCGAAGTCGACGATCACGTCGTGGTGCTTCGCTAGCGAGGCGATGCGCTTTCGCACATAGGGCCGCACCGCGAGTGTGTTGAAGACGTCGCGCCCGACGCGTCCGAGCTTGCTGAGCTTGCGCGCGTAACGGCGCGACTGGAAGTGGTTGAGCCATGGCCGATCGACCAGGATCTCGACCTTCACGTCCTGCGGAATCAACGCACGGAAGCGGCTGATGAACGGCGGCGACGCAAACATCACCGACAACGTGATCTCGAAGCGGCTGCGGTCGAGGATGCGCAGCCATTGAATCAGCGAGGACTCGATGCCGCCGTCGTTGAAATCGACGACGTGGAACAGGACGGAGGTGCGGGGAGCCGTTTGGCGCATGGGTCAGCGGGAGAGTGTGTGTGCGGTGCGGTGGCGCTTGGGTGCGGGCGGTTTGTAATCGTTTTTGACATTTTAGCATCGGGCGTAGGTGGGGACCTTGCTTGGGGCGGCACCTGTCGATGCTCGAGAGGAGGATTTTCGCTTTCCGATGCAGTGTCGCGTCTGGTTTGATTTTTCTTGTGTTTGTCTTGGTGATATTGGGGTGTTTCTGATTTGATTTTGCGCCAAATAAGATTGGCGTCTGAAAATGTGGAAAGATTTGTCAAATCGCTTGTGCAGGATAATTCTTTTAATCCTTCTTGTGGCAGTATGCGTGCCTGGTTGTTAAAAATACTCAAAAGTGGAGCAAAAGCCAGCATGCCAATTCCTGCCTATATGTGGCTTAAAGACGATGGTGGTGCGGACATCAAGGGTTCCGTCACTGTGCAAGATCGCGAAGGGAGTATCGAGGTGATCGGATTCGGGCATGGCCTTAACCTCCCCGTCGACAACAGTACGGGGAAGGTCACCGGTACTCGCTCGCATTCACCTATGGGTATGGCAAATACAAAGATCGCTACTGTGTCTCAGCTTAATCATACGGAGTCCGTCTCGATATTGTATGACCGTATCACGTGGCACTATGTGGATGGGAATATCAGGTTTACGGATTCGTGGAGTGAGCGATAGCCGAAGAGGCGAAATTATGGCTATAAATGGGAAATTTGTGATCGACAATACGACGCTTTCACCACTCGTGATGTTTGGGGTAGGCTCGTTTCCTGCATTTTCCGGCGATGGAATTTACCTTAATCGCGGGGGATGTACGAAAATCGTTAACAAAGGGCCAATTCCAGCGGGAAGATATTGGATTGTCGATAGGCCTACGGGCGGTTTTCGCTCACAGGCGGAGGCTTTCATCAAGGATGTAAGGAACCAATTTCACGGTGCACCTTCCCATCGCGAAGAGTGGTTCGCTCTATTTTGTGACGATGGCCAAATTGACGACTATACATGGATCGATGGAGTAAGGCGCGGCAATTTCAGATTGCATCCTAAGGCTGGTCTAGGTACTTCATTGGGTTGTATTACGCTGCAAAGTTACACCCACTTTCGGGTTGTTCGCCAGGCGTTGATGCAAACCGCCACCGTTCCTGCCGGCAATTCCGGGTTACAGGCATATGGTTGGATCGAGGTAATTACACATGGTGATACTTGTCCATAGCTTCCTGAAGTTCTCTTTGTTCATTGGTCTGTTCCTTCTGTCGTTTAGATTAATCCATGTTTACCCCTTTCCAATGACTGATGAGCAGCTACGGTGGTGGTTTGCGATTTCGGAAAAATTCGATATCCAGGACCCTGAAAATCTGGAGATCTCCCTGACTTTCATTGCGAATATTATTTTTGGTTTTTTCTTATATCTGGCATTGCTCAAACTCTGGGCGCTTTTGCGTGCGACGAGATGAATCTAATGCTGAGATTGGAAAATTATCGTTCATATTGATCGTGTGTATTCCTTGATCGTGATTCAAGATCGGCGACCTTCGATATTCAGGCACACTTGTATAGGGCTCGATTCAGGTGACTCCGCATGGTGATTTTTTTCCTGAGAATGCTTAAAGGGTCGTTGTTTGTCGGCCTGTTCATACTATCGCTGAAAGTTGTGCGCACGTACCCTATTCCAATGACAGGTGAGCAAGTGGAGTGGTGGTTGTGTTTGTCGGAAAAACTCGATATTAGCGATCTGGAAAATATCTGGGTACCCGTGACATGTCTCGCGGACCTTATCATCGCTTTTTTTCTATACATCGGAGTTATCAAGCTTTGGAAGACTCTACAGACGAAACGTCGAACCAACCGTCGCGGTTCGCGAGCAGGCTCATAAAGATTTTGCTGTTTGTGGGCTTGTATCTGCTCGCGGTGCTGTTCGTAAGCACCGGTCCATTTCCAATGACAGTCGAACATATGCGATGGTGGACCGCTTTTTCAGCGAAATGGGGCATTCGCGATCCCGCAGGTTCCTGGGTATCCGTGACATTAGCTCTAGACCTTGTCGTCACTATTCTTGTTTATCTGCTGATAGCGAAGCGTGTAGCACCCCTCGCTAGCGAGATATCGATTACGCCACCCGTACTGGCACGACGCATCGTCAAAACGATGTTATTCGTCAGCCTGTTCGGGCTAATCGGGGATTTCGTCTTTGACCCTATGCAGCCCGAGTACACGCGCTGGTGGTCGAACATCGCCGGAAAACTGGGTGTCCGCGATCCGAAGGCCCTTGAAACGCCTGTGGCATTGCTTGTAGACCTTGTATTGACGACCCTCGCATACATGGCAATCGTGAAGAGTTGGCGAATTTGCAAGACGAGGCTGCGATCCAATCGTCCTGCGTAGTGAGGACATCGCGTATGAGCGGTATGACATGAGGCCTGAAGGACCGCCGGTCCCCATCGGCGCGCGCCCGCATGTCACCCGGCGAGCTAGACGACCAGCAGCCCCTTCTTCTCAATAAACCCCACCACCTGATCCAACCCATCCAGCGCCTTCAGATTGCACATCACAAACGGCCTGTCGCCGCGCATCTTCTTCGCATCCGACGCCATCACATCGAGATTCGCGCCGACAAACGGCGCGAGATCGGTCTTGTTGATCACCAGCAAATCCGACTTCGTAATGCCGGGCCCGCCCTTACGCGGAATCTTCTCCCCACCCGCCACATCGATTACGTAAATCGTCAGATCGGACAACTCCGGGCTAAACGTCGCCGCAAGATTATCGCCACCCGATTCGATAAACACGATGTCCGCATCCGGAAAGCGCGTCAGCATCCGGTCGACCGCTTCGAGATTAATCGACGCATCTTCGCGAATCGCCGTATGCGGGCAACCACCCGTCTCGACGCCCATAATCCGCTCCGCAGGCAACGCACCTGCGACCGTCAACAACCGCTGATCTTCCTTCGTATAGATATCGTTGGTAATTGCAACGAGGTCATAGCGATCGCGCATGGCCTTGCATAGCATTTCAAGCAGCGTCGTCTTGCCGGATCCGACCGGTCCACCGACGCCGACGCGTAGCGGCGGCAGTTTCTTCGTGCGTTGAGAGCGTGCGTTCATGATGTCCAACCCTAAGAGCGAAAGAGCCGCGAATACTGCGACTCATGCCGCGCCGACAGAATGCCGAGTTGCGGCGCGAAAGTATTGATGTCATCCGGTGATGTCGCAAGCGCATGCGCGACCGCGGCGTCGATCGCTCCACGCAGCGCCACGATAATCCGTTGTCCAGCGAATTGCCCAAGCGGCACCGCCTTCAGCGCAGCGGCAGCCTGGTTTTCAACCCAGCTAAACGCATACGCGGCGAGCGCGGAATCGGTGGTCACATCGTGTGCGAAAGCGGCAAACGCAAACGCAGTTGGTTGCGCGACCGGCGTCAGCGTATCGAGTGTCGCGCGGCGAGACGCGTCGCCCCATTCGAGTGATGCGCATAGCTGCCGCAACGACCAGCCCATCTGCTCGGTTTCGCGACGTAACTCCATCGATTCGCGGCTCGCGAGAAATTCACTGTTCGCTTGCGCGAGGCCCGTGGCGTCATGCACCCGCCAGCGTTCAATCTGATGCGCGAGAAACGGCAGTTCACCGACGGCGAGCACATTGGTCAGCCCGCTCGCGATCCAGTCGCGCGCACTGTCCGCATTTGTGATCAGTTGCGCTTCGATTGCCGCTTCGAGTCCCTGCGAATAGCTGAACGCGCCAATCGGCAGCGCCGGCGACGCGAGATGCAATAGCGCAGTCAGTTCAGCGATGCGCATGATGGTGGTGACCGTGCGAGCACGACTCGTCGCAATGATCGTGGTCATGGTCGTGGTCGTGGTCGTGGTCGTGCGGGTGGCCGTGCGAATGATCGTGACCGTGCCCATGCGAATGCGCATGCCCATGCCCATGCCCATGCTCATGCGAATGCGCATGCCCATGATGCTCATCGAACACCTTCTGCGCGACCGCATAGTCTTCGGCAAACGTCTCATCGTGCCCATGCCGATGACCGCCGCCATACGCGCCGGTCTCCGGCTGGAACGGCAACGACACCTGTTCAACCGACGCACCGAGCCGCTTCAGCATATCCGCCAGCACGGGATCGTATTCGAGCTTCAGATAATCGACGCCGACTTCAACCGGCGTATGCCGGTTACCGAGGTGATAAGCCGCACGCGTCAACGTCAGCGCATCCGGCGCACGCACCTGCAGCACCGCTTCCGGCGCGGCGACAACGCGAACCAGTCCGCCATCGTCCGCAACCAGCACGTCGCCGTCGCGTAGCACCGTCCCGCGCGGCAGCACCAGTGCGACTTCCTCTCCAGTATCGAGCGTCGCCGCGAGCCGACTCTTGCAACGCGCATCAAACGGCAACGTCAGACCCGGTGCGCGCGCAACCAGTACGCGGGCGATCTTGATCCGCGCATCGAGTCGTTTGTCGATCGTTCTCATATCAATCAAACCTGTCAAAGCAATCCAAAGAATCCAGGCAATCAGAACAGAAAATACCGCTGCGCCATCGGCAACACCTTCGCGGGCTCGCAGGTCAACAGTTCGCCGTTCGCGATCACCTGATACGTCTCAGGATCCACGCTAATCGTCGGCTGCCACGCGTTGTGGATCATGTCGGCTTTCGTCACGCTGCGACAGCCGTGCACGGCAACGATGCGCTTGGTCAGCCCGTAACGTTCCGCGACGCCGCGCTCAGCCGCCAATTGCGACACGAATGTCAACGACGTGCGGCCCAACGCACCGCCGCGCGTCGCGAACATCTCGCGATAGTGAACCGGCTGTGGCGTCGGAATCGACGCATTCGGGTCGCCCATCTGCGCCAGCGCGATCATCCCACCCTTGAGAATCAAAGAAGGCTTGATGCCGAAAAACGCTGGCTCCCACAGCACGAGGTCCGCCCACTTGCCAGGCTCGACCGACCCGACCTCATGCGCAATACCATGCGTCAATGCCGGATTGATCGTGTACTTCGCGACATACCGTTTCGCGCGGAAGTTGTCGTTGCGCGCGTTGTCTTCAGGCAGCGCGCCGCGCTGCGCCTTCATCTTGTGCGCGGTCTGCCAGGTGCGGATGATCACTTCGCCGACGCGTCCCATCGCCTGCGAATCGGACGACAGCATCGACAGCGCGCCCAGATCGTGCAGGATGTCTTCGGCGGCAATCGTCTCGCGGCGAATCCGCGATTCGGCAAACGCGATATCTTCCGCAATCGACGGGTCGAGGTGGTGGCACACCATCAGCATGTCGAGATGTTCATCGAGCGTATTGACCGTGTACGGACGTGTCGGATTCGTCGACGACGGCAGCACGTTCGCCTCGCCGCACACCTTGATGATGTCCGGCGCATGGCCGCCGCCGGCGCCTTCGGTGTGATACGTGTGAATCGTGCGGCCCTTGAACGCAGCGACGGTCGCTTCGACAAACCCCGCTTCGTTCAGCGTATCGGTATGGATCGCGACCTGCGTGTCGGTGTCATCGGCGACTGACAGCGCATTGTCGATCGCCGCCGGCGTCGTGCCCCAGTCTTCATGCAGCTTCAGCCCGATTGCACCGGCGGCAATCTGCTCGAGCGCGGGCGCCGGCACGCTGACATTGCCCTTGCCGAGAAAGCCTAGATTCATCGGGTAGCCATCCGCCGCCTGCAGCATCCGCTCGAGATGCCACGGTCCTGGCGTGACGGTCGTCGCGTTCGTGCCGGTCGCGGGGCCGGTGCCGCCGCCGAGCATCGTCGTTACGCCGCTCGCCAGCGCTTCGTCGATCTGCTGCGGGCTGATGAAGTGAATATGCGTATCGATACCGCCCGCGGTGACGATCATCCCTTCGCCGGCAATCACTTCGGTCGCGGCGCCGAGCGCAATCGTCACGCCCGGCTGGATATCCGGATTGCCCGCTTTGCCGATCGCGGCAATGCGGCCATCCTTCAGGCCGATGTCGGCCTTGACGATGCCCCAGTGGTCGAGAATCACCGCGTTCGTGATCACCGTATCGACGACGTCAGCCGCGAGACGCTGCGACTGGCCCATGCCGTCGCGAATCACCTTGCCGCCGCCGAACTTCACTTCTTCGCCATAGACGGTGAAGTCGCGCTCGACTTCGATCACAAGGTCGGTGTCGGCAAGCCGAAGACGGTCTCCGGTCGTCGGGCCGAACATCTCGGCGTACGCGCGGCGGCCAATGCGTAGTGTCATGTGTGAAATCCGAAAGGATAGGGCGTCCGATTTCGATCAAGCGGGATCA
The DNA here is from genome assembly GCF_004366595.1 of Paraburkholderia rhizosphaerae. Taxonomy (GTDB): domain Bacteria; phylum Pseudomonadota; class Gammaproteobacteria; order Burkholderiales; family Burkholderiaceae; genus Paraburkholderia; species Paraburkholderia rhizosphaerae. Next base: position 135,830 of record NZ_SORE01000016.1, on the reverse strand, counting down.
GACAAGAGGTCAGGCTTTGACGAGCGAAGTGTCCGGCACCGGCGTGTTGACCGGCTGGTCGAGCTTGCCCATCACCTTGCCGTTGAAGCCGTACACGACACGATCGCCAACCAGTTCGACGAGCTCGACCGTGCGCTCCTGGCCCGGCTCGAAACGCACCGCGGTGCTCGCCGCGATATTGAGCCGGAAGCCGCGCGCGGCCGTTCGATCGAACGCCAGTGCCGCATTCACTTCGGCGAAGTGGTAGTGCGAGCCGACCTGCACTGGACGGTCGCCGGTATTCGAGACGGTCAACGTGATCGTCGTGCGGCCCGCGTTCAGTTCGAGTTCGCCATCGTCGGTGATCAGTTCGCCGGGGATCATCGCGTGCGCTCCTTAATGGGCAACGTCAGGTGGAAACGTCAGGGAATCGGGTGATGGACGGTCACGAGTTTCGTGCCGTCGGGAAAGGTCGCTTCGACCTGAATGTCCGGAATCATCTCGGGCACGCCTTCCATCACATCGTCGCGGCTGAGCAGCGTGGTGCCGTAGTGCATCACTTCCGCGACTGTGCGGCCGTCACGCGCGGCTTCCATCAGCGCCGCGGTAATGAACGCGACCGCTTCCGGGTAGTTCAGTTTCAGGCCGCGTGCGCGGCGGCGTTCGGCGAGCAGCGCGGCGGTGAAGATCAGGAGTTTGTCTCGCTCGCGTGGAGTCAGCTTCATCGGATGCGTTGTTCTAATGCGCGTGAGTGGTAGGCAGGCGGTAGCGACGTCATTCTAGCGGGCGATTGGCGAGCAAGCGTTATGCCATGTCGATGCGCGGGGTTGCTGCGAACAAGGGCCACAGGCTATGCACCATCATCGCGCCTGGCGTGTTCTGTTATGGTGCGATCCGGCACGCACGTGCGGTTGGTGCATCGGCGCAATCAGGTCGACCACAAACGCAGCGGCACTGCGTCGGCGCGATGCACGCGTGGCCGCAAATCCATCCAGCATTGCGTGAGCACCCGCTGTAGCGGCTCCATCGCGCGCGCGACCGCCCGCACCAGTAGCACGCCCGGACACACGCATGAGGCCGCGGCGCGCAGGTCTGCGTCGAATGGCAGCTTTGCGGTCAGCGTTTCGGCAAGCGTGTCGTCGCAGGCCGGGCTGACCGCCCACAACGTGCCGAACGCCGGAAAACCCGCGAGGCCTTGCGGGGCATCGCGCAGGGCGGTGTCGGCGGCCAGTTGCGCGCGTTCGAACCAGAGCGGCTGTCCATCGGCTCCGATGATGCGCGACAACGCTTTCAAGTGACCCGCGCTCCAGCGTTCGCCGGCTGCCTGGCGGCCCAACTGTGTCGCGTCCCAGCCAAGCGCGCTCGCGCCTTCGGCGAGCGTCAGCGTGAAATCGAGCGACGCATGCGCGTTGTCGAAAACAATATTGTTTTGCGGAAGCCAGTCGAGCTTCGCGTGTGCGCCGACGCGAATCGCGATTCGCTGTCGCGCGGCGCGGCCGTTCGACTTGTACCACTTGGTCGCGCCGGGCGTCGTCAGCACGGCGTGCGTGCCGTCGGCGAGCGCGATGTCGATATCGAGCGCGTCCCCACCCGCGATGCCGCCGGGCGGATGGACGATCACCGCGTGGCAGATCGCATCGCCTTCCGGATAGAGCGGCCGTTGCACGCGCAACGGACCTTCATGCAGCCGGTGCGCGAGCGTGGTTCGATTGCCGTGCTTCGTGAAGCCGAGTTCGAGACGCGCATGCCAATGCGCGTGTGAGGTCGAATCGGGGGCGGCGAGGGCGGAGTGGTTTTCGTGCAGCGACATGCCGCGAGAATAGCATTGTGCACGTGCTGCTAACACGCTTGGCTTCGGCAGATCTGACGTTGGGCGGCTGCCGCGAATCGAGCGTGCACGACACGCGGACTCATCGCGAGCGGATGCGGCTCCGTCGAGCGAGTATTGTTAACTTGTAGAGATTGCTACGTATGAGTAGCATTCTCTACATGGACACCCAACTGACCTGGTCACTGCTGGTGCTGACGCTTCCCACCGAGAATGCGACAGCGCGCATGCGCTTCTGGCGGGCGCTGAAAGCGAAGGGCTGCGCCGTCTTGCGGGACGGTATCTATCTGTTGCCTTACACCGAAGAACGGGAAGCCGTGCTGCGCGAGTTGGCCGTGGCGATCGCCGACAGCGGCGGCACCGCCCATCTGTTGCGAGCACCGAGTCTCGACGCGGCGCAGGAAGCCGAATTCCGTGCGCTTTTCGACCGCGTCGACGAGTACGACGGGTTTATTCGCGTGCTTTCCGATGCGCGCAAGACGGTCGCCGGCCAGTCGGCAGCGGACCTGACGAAACTGCTGCGACGGTTGCGCAAGGATTACGAGGCGATCGTTGCCATCGACTATTTCCCTGGTGAAGCGGCCACGCGCGCCGCAGTCGCCTGGGAGGACTTCGTCGCGCACGTCGACACGGTGCTTTCGCCAGGTGAACCGCATGCGGCCGACCGCGCGATTCGCTCGCTTTCCGTTGACGACTATCAGGGCCGCACGTGGGCCACCCGTCGGCGCATGTGGGTCGACCGCGTTGCAAGCGCGTGGCTTATCCGCCGCTTCATCGACCGTGATGCCCGCTTCATCTGGCTGACTTCACCGGACGTCTGTCCGGCCGACGCGCTTGGCTTCGATTTCGATGGCGCGGCTTTTACCCATGTGGGCGAACGCGTGACATTCGAAGTGCTGGTCGCGAGCTTCGGTCTCGACAAGGACCCGGCACTGCTTCGGCTCGGCGCGATGGTTCATGCGCTGGACGTGGGCGGCGCGCCGGTGCCCGAGGCGATCGGCTTTGAAGCGATCATGGCCGGCGCCCGCGAGCGCGCGGCCGACGATGACCATCTGCTCGACGAAATGAGTCGCGTGCTCGACTCGATGTACACGCACTTCGTTGCGAGCGAAAAATCCAGCGACAAGGGCAAGCGTTCATGAGCACGACAACGACGGCAACGGCGCCTGGCTATACGCTCGGCCAGATGGTGCTCTATATGCTGAAGCTCGGCACGTTCGGGTTTGGTGGTCCGGTCGCGCTCGTGGGCTACATGCGTCGCGATCTGGTCGAGGAGCGCGGCTGGATCACCGAAGCAGACTATCGCGAAGGTCTCGCGCTGGCCCAGATGATGCCCGGCCCGCTTGCTGCGCAGCTCGGCATCTATCTCGGCTACGTGCATTACCGGATCGTCGGCGCGACGGTTGCCGGCCTCGCTTTCGTGCTGCCGTCGTTCCTGATGGTCGTCGCGCTCGGCTGGGCGTATGCGCACTTCGGCGGACTGTCGTGGATGCAGGCGGTCTTTTACGGCGTAGGCGCGGCGGTGGTCGGCATCATCGCAATGAGCGCGTACAAGCTTACGACCAGGACCCTCGGTGCAGACAGGCTACTGTGGGCTATTTACCTGACGCTCGCCGTCGTGACCGTCGTCACCGAGTCCGAGATTGCCTGGCTGTTCATCGCGGGCGGTCTGGCGAACTGGTTTCGGAGCGCACCGCCGCGATGGTTGGGCCGGGGCGGACTCAATGCGGTCGCAATCGCGCAGGCGCCAACGTTAAGCGGCATGCTCAGCGGCGTCGATCTGTCATTGCTCAGCCAGCTTGGCGTGTTCTTCGCGAAGGCAGGTGCATTCGTGTTTGGCTCGGGCCTCGCGATCGTGCCGTTCCTTTACGGCGGTGTCGTCACCGAACACCACTGGCTCAATGACCGGCAGTTCGTCGACGCGGTGGCCGTCGCGATGATCACGCCGGGCCCTGTCGTCATCACGGTCGGATTCATCGGCTACCTCGTCGCGGGATTCTCCGGCGCCTGCGTGGCGGCACTCGGCACCTTCCTGCCCTGCTACCTGTTCACGGTGCTGCCGGCACCGTACTTCAAGAAATATGGCCGGCTGCCCGCCGTCAAGGCGTTCGTCGACGGCATTACGGCTGCGGCGGTCGGCGCAATCACCGGCTCGGTGATCGTCATCGCGAAGCGCTCGGTTTTCGACTGGCCGACCGCGCTGCTCGCGCTCGCAACCGTGGTGCTGCTGTGGCGCTTCAGGAAGCTCCAGGAGCCTGTGATCGTCGTGGCGGCCGCGGTCGTCGGTCTTGTCGTCTATCCACTTGTCCACCTGCACACGCTGTGACCGGACGCGTGCGCGAAACTGTGAGGAACACATGGCAACACGTCGTACCTTTTTGCATAACTCCGCAGCAGTCGGCGCCGGGATGTTGCTGGCCCAGGCGCAAACGGCTTTCGCCGCAGACGGCGCGGTCTACACCGACAGGCTGGTCGACGCGGACGGCAAATACGCGGCGGCACCGCTGCCATTCGCCTATGACGCACTCGAACCGGTCATCGATGCGCGTACGGTTGAACTGCACTACAACTTTCACCATAAGCCGGCAGTGGTTGCAGCCAACAAGGCTGAAGAAGCGCTGGCCAAAGCACGGGACACCAGCGATTTCGCGCTCGTGAAGTTTTACGAGAAGGAACTCGCGTTCCAGCTTTCCAGCCACATCCTGCATACGGTGTACTGGACGAGCATATCGGGCAAGGGCGGTGAGCCGAAGGGCGAGCTTGCAAAGATGATCGACAGCAACTTTGGCTCGTACGCGAAATTCAAGGCTCAACTCGCCGCGGCGACTATCGCCACCGAAGCCTCGGGCTGGGGCGTCGTCGGCTATCACCCGGTCACCGGCAAGCTGATGATCCTGCAGTGTGAGAACCATCAGAAACTCACGGCCTGGGGCATTCAGCCGATCCTCGTGCTCGACGTTTTTGAGCATGCGTATTACCTGAAGTATCAGAACCGTCGCAACGAGTACGTCAACCAGCTGTTCAGTATCGTCAACTGGGACAACGCGTCGCTCAGGCTGCAGGCGGCAATGCCGTCCCGAAGGGCCGCGTGAATTGCGCCGGAACCAATCGATCGCAGTAGGGAAACCGAAACGAGGAGCACGCCGTGAGGTAGCCGGCACGATTCGGGCCGCTCGCTGATGGCAGTAGCAGCGGAGCTCAATGGGTGGTCCCTACGCGTCTGACATTCGGCACGCTGCCCGTTGCACAACGGAGGTCGCAATGAAATGGATCACACGCGAAAGACCGAAGGTCGACCGGATCGCCTGTCCCTGGCTGATCCTCCGTTTCATCGATTGCGACGCCGAGTTCCTGTACGTACCAGGCGACGATGTGATGCGTATCGCCGCGCAGCAGCGGGCGACGCCGTACGACGTGCCCGGTGTCGAACTGGGCCATCATGGCGAGCTGTGCAGCTTTGATGCGTTCGTGCGCAAGTATCGGCTTGCCGATCCGGCGGTACACCGGCTCGCGCAAATCGTGCGCGGCGCCGACACCGGCTGTCTTCATCTCGCGCCGGAGTCGGCCGGACTGTACGCCGTCTCCGTCGGCATGTCGCGCACCTTCGCGGATGACCATGAACAGTTGCGCCACGGCCTGGTGCTTTACGACGCGCTGTACGCGTGGTGCGAATCTGGCGTGCGTTCATGAGTATCCAGCGATGATTCCCGCTCGCATGCCGCTATCGACGTTGCTGTTGCCGCCGGGCATCGACCGGAGCGCGTCGATATTGCTGGCCGCACGTAGCCTGCGCGGCTTGTGCGACGGGTTTATCGCAGTGTTGCTGCCTGCCTATCTGTTGTCGCTCGGCTTCGGGCAGTTGACGGTCGGCCTGATCAGCACGGCGACGCTCGTCGGATCGGCGCTCGCAACGATCGCGGTCGGCCTTTTAGGCAACCGCTATCCGCAGCGCGCGCTGCTGCTCGTTGCGGCGAGCCTGATGGCAGCCACAGGTCTTGGATTTGCCAGCCTGTCGTCGCTATGGCCGTTGCTCGTGGTCGCCTTTGCCGGCACGCTGAACCCGAGCTCGGGCGATGTCAGCCTGTTTCTGCCGCTCGAACACACCCGCCTTGCCGAGGCGGCGAATTCCGATAGCCGTACCGCGCTGTTCGCGCGCTACAGCCTCGCGGGCGCGCTATCCGCCGCATGCGGCGCGCTGCTGGCCGGGGTGCCGGACTGGATGGCGGTTCATTCCGGCATTCCCGCACTCGCGGCCGTGCGCGCAATGTTCGTCCTATACGCGTTGACGGGCTGTGTGATCTGCATGCTGTATCTGCGTCTGCCGAAGCGCGAGTCGCATGCAGCAACGGCGCGTGCACCGCTCGGACCCTCGCGCGGAATCGTGACGCGCCTTGCGCTGCTGTTCAGCGTCGACGCCTTCGCCGGTGGCCTGCTCGTCAACTCGCTGCTGACCTTGTGGCTCATCCAGCGATTCGGTCTCTCGCTTGGCGCGGCCGGACGGTTCTTCTTCTGGGCCGGATTGCTGAGCGCCGCGTCGCAGCTCGCCGCGGCACCCCTTGCCCGCCGGATCGGGCTACTCAATACCATGGTCTTCACGCACATTCCGTCGAGCGTGTGCCTGATCGCCGCAGCCTTCACGCATTCACTACCGCTAACACTGGCGCTCCTGCTTCTGCGCAGCGCATTGTCGCAACTCGACGTGCCAACCCGCAGTGCCTACGTGATGGCTGTTGTTACGCCGCCCGAGCGGCCGGCCGCCGCGAGCTTTACCGCAGTGCCTCGCAGCCTCGCAGCCGCGGTAGCGCCGACGATTGCCGGCGCTCTGCTCGGCGCCGGCTGGCTCGGTGCACCGTTGATCGCGTGCGGCGCGCTGAAGATCGTCTACGATCTTGCGCTGCTTGTCTCGTTCCGCCGCATCAGGCCGGACGGAGGATCGTCATGAATCACACGCGCGCCAATCGCGCTTGCGCGGGACGCCGGATGGCCGCTGCCGGTCTGATCGCCACCGCTTTGGGACTGACCGCCGGGTGTCTCGCAAAGGGTTCGGCCGTACCGACAGCGAGCAGTTTGCCGCTTACGCACATCGCCGACATACCGCTGCCGGGGCGCGCATCCCGATTCGACTATGAGAGCTACGATCCGGGTCGGCATCTGCTGTTTATTGCGCATCTCGGTGACAGCGAAGTCGTGGTGTTCGATACGCTCGCGTCGCGCGTCGTTGCGCGGATACCTGGTATTGAGGCCGTTCATGGCGTGCTGGTGGTGCCTGGTCTGTCGCGCGTGTTTGCATCGGCGACAGGAGCGAACCAGGTGGTTGCTATTGACGAACAAACCCTGAAGGAGGTTGCGCGCATACCTGGCGGCGTCTATCCGGACGGCATGGCCTACGCGCCGGAAGCCCACAAGCTTTATGTCTCGGATGAGACCGGTGAAACGGAGACGGTGATCGATGTCGCGGCGAACACGCGTGTTGCGACCATTACGCTTGGCGGTGAAGTTGGCAATACGCAATATGACCCAGTCACACGGCATATTTTCGTCAATGTGCAGTCGCAACGGCAACTCGTCGAAATCGATCCGGGCACCGACGGCATCGTCTCGCGCATCGATCTGCCGGGAGCGCGAGGCAATCATGGCTTGCTCATTGCCCCGGAGCAACGCCTCGCATTTATCGCATGTGAAGACAACGACCGGCTGCTGGTACTCGATATGCACACGATGAAGGTAACGGCGTCCTATGACGTCGGCGGCGATCCGGACGTGCTCGCGTTCGATCCGGGCGACCGCACGGTGTATGTGGCGGGCGAGAAGGGTGTCGTGTCGATGTTCCGCATTGCAGGTGCAAACGTCTCGAAGATCGGCGACGGTCAACTGGCGCCGAATGCGCACGTCGTCACTGTCGATCCGGAAACGCACCGATCCTACTTTCCGTTGAAGAGTATCGACGGGCACCCGGTGCTGCGTGTGATGGCGCCGCGATAAAGGACGATTGTCGACGTGTTCGGGAACGGGACTCCGAAGTGCGCAGCGTTCCTGGCTGAGCTCGTCCATTTCCATATAATCAGTGAAAGCTCCGGTTGGTCTCGAGACGAGCCTGCGCGCTTCGGGATGTGCATCGGCCGCTCGAAAATGCTGGACATCTGGCCAATTTGGGCCGACTGTCGCCGGACGTTTCTCCGAAGCCTGCTCGCGTCCTTAACCTCGTAGCAGTCAAAACCGCGTGAGCGGGATGCGAGCCGTATCAAACCGGGCGAGCACGCATGCACGATTCCAACCCGCTCCGACGCGCACGGCGGACGCCGACCTTCAGCGGTTCGTTGCTCGCGCTTCTGTTCTGGTGGCAGTCACTCAGTCCAACGCTGATTCCACGATCATGGGTAACGCAAACCATAATCGGCGCGATCTGTCTCGCGACCGGTTATGCAATAGGCACATTGGCCGGCTGTGGCGCATATCGGCTGCTGCAGCGATCGAGGCGCTTGCCCAATAGCGTGTTCAGCAGACGCGGCCGGATCGTTCTGATAGCGGTCTGGCTCGTCGCGATAGTCGTCGGCGCGAAGCTATGGCCTGGCTGGCAGAACGAACAACGCAGTTTGATGGGAATGCCGTTCATCGTCTGGCCGGACGGCGTGCTGGCGAGCGCGCTATCAACCGTCGCCGGAGCGCTCCTCGTGGTCGTCGGAAGGGGGGTGGCTTGTGTTGCCGCCGGGCTAAAGCGCGTCATCCAGCGCCACGTGCCGTCGATCGTATCGGTGCCGGCAATCGCATTGCTGATCGTTGTCGTGGTCGGCATCGCACTCGGTCGCGCCGCGGTGCTTCCTGCCCTCATCGCTGCCGTCCACTCCATGCACGCGTCGGTGAACGAGAAAACAGTCGAGGGAATCGTGGCGCCCGAATCGTCAGCGGTGTCCGGCAGCCGCGCCTCGTTTGTCGCGTGGGACACGTTGGGACGCATGGGGCGCACCTTCGTCGCCACCGCTACCAGCAAACAGGATCTTGCGAAGTTCCACGGGACGAATGCCGGGCTCGTTGAACCGGTGCGGGTGTACGTAGGACTGCATTCCGCGGACTCCGCCGAGCAGCGCGCGCAACTCGCCGTCCGCGAACTTGAGCGCGCGGGCGGGTTCGACCGGAAAGTGCTGGTCGTATGGGTGCCCACCGGCACGGGCTGGATCGTCCCTAAAGCCGCGGCTGCGCTCGAGCAACTGCACCGCGGCGACACAGCGATCGTGGCAATCCAGTACTCATTTTTGCCAAGTCTGCTTGCCAACTTCATCGACACCGGGCTTGCGAACGAGGCAGGTGTCGCGCTCTTCGATGCCGTTCATGCCCGCTGGTCAAAGCTGCCGCCGGATCGCCGGCCGAAGCTTGTGCTGTTCGGCAAAAGCCTCGGCGCCGCAGGCGTGGAAGCATCGTTCGTGGGGGCGGACGCCGCTTCGTCGGTGGCCAACATGGTGGCTCGCACGGATGGCGCGCTCATCGTCGGCGGCAAACAGAGCAATCCCATCCATTCACAGCTCACGCGCGAGCGTGAGCGCAGGTCACCTTTCTGGCAGCCGATCTTCGATGGCGGGCGCTCCGTACGATTCCTGAACCGGGACCCGCATCAACCGGTATTGGACGCCGACTGGCCGGCTCCGCGAATCGTTTATCTGCAGCATCCGGCCGATCCGGCGGTCTTCTGGAATGCCCGGGCGCTTGGGTGGCCGCCGGAATGGATGGCCCAGCCCCGCGGCTTCGACATGCCTCGCGCGATGCGTTGGTTTCCGATCGTCTCGGGCGTGCAGGCGGTCGGCGACCTGCTCAATATGCTGGCGGGCGTGCCGCCGGGTTTCGGGCACAACTACTCGTCGCGGGACTACACCAACGGGTGGGCCAGCGTGACGCGTCCCGACGGCTGGACAAACGCCGACACCGAACGGCTCGCGCAGTTTATCGACGGGGTCCCGGGCGACGAATCGGAGCCGTGACAGGGGCGCAGCCGCTTTAATGAGTGGGGCGGTGAGGCCGAACATGAGGTAAACCCGCTTTGAATTTAACTAACTCATCAATTAGGCTCAGTTCGTGAACACCAAACTGAACACCAAACGTCCGTCCGCGAAGCCTCGCGGCCGCCGCCCGGTCGTCGAGAATTTCGACGTGCGCGAGCATCTGCTCGACACCGCGACGCGACTCTTCGCCGAGCGCGGCATCGCGGCGACTACCGTCGCGCAGATTGCCGCGGGCGCGGGCGTCACGTCCGCGCTGGTGCACTATTACTTCACGAATCGCGAGACGCTGCTCGATGCGCTTGTCGACGAACGGCTTGCTCCGTCGGTCGCATTTGTATGGAGTGCCGCCGGCGGTGAGTCGAACGACGACCCGTTCTCTATGGTCGACGAGTTCGTCACGCGGCTGTTCGACGTGACCGGCCGCATGCCATGGCTGCCGTCGCTGTGGTTGCGCGAAGTCGTCAACGAAGGCGGCATGCTGCGCGACCGGATGATCACGCGCATTCCGTTCGACAACATCCGGCGTTTTGGCGCCCGCATCAAGGACGCGCAGCTCGCGGGCGCGGTGAATCCCGAACTCGATCCGCTTCTGATGTTCAACTCGATCATCGCGCTCGTGATGCTGCCGCTAGCGGCCGCCACGTTGTGGAAGAGCGTTCGAGGTTTTGCGCCAATCGAACGCGACACATTGCATCGGCACGTCACCGCGCTGTTACTGGGCGGTATGCATCCGCCGGCAGCGCGCGCCGCGCGCAAGACTACGCGCCGCTTACGCAAAGGGCACAGTTCATGAAGCGTTCCTGTTTCTCCGCGCGCACCACGTGGCTCTGTACCGCACTCGTCGTATGCGGTGCGCTCGGCGCATGCTCGCATCGGGCCGACAACACGTGGCAAGGCTATGTCGAAGGCGAATTCGTGTATCTCGGCTCGTCGCAGTCGGGCCGGCTGATGCAACTTGACGTCGCACGCGGCCAGGACGTGGCCGCGAACGCGCCCGTGTTCGCGCTCGAATCGGTCTATGAGACGGCGGCGCTGCAACAGGCTCAGCAACAGCTTGCCGCCGCCCGCGCGCAACTCGCGGACATCCAGACGGGCAAGCGCGCGCCGGAAGTCGACGTGACGAGGGCGCAGCTCGCGCAAGCCGTCGCGAATGCGCGCAAGGCCGCCCAGCAACTGACGCGCGACGACGCGCAGTATCGCGTAGGCGGCATTCCGAAGGGACAACTCGACGATTCGCGCGCCGCCGCCGATGCCGCGAACGCGCAGGTGCGTGAGCTCACGCGTGAAGTCGAGGTGGCCCGCTTGCCGGGGCGCTCGCAGCAACGGCTCGCGCAGGCCGCGCAAGTGGACGCGGCGCAGGCCGCCGTCGCACAGGCGCAATGGAAGCTCGATCAGATGCGCATGAATGCGCCTGCCAAAGGGCGTGTCTACGACACGCTGTTTCGCGTCGGCGAATGGGTGCAGGCGGGAAGTCCGATCGTGCAACTGCTGCCGCCGCAAAACGTGAAGGTGCGCTTTTTCGTGCCGCAAGCGGTGGTCGGCTCGCTCGCGCCCGGCCGAGCGCTGACGATCCATTGCGACGGTTGCGCATCGGACATAAAAGCGAGGATCACGTTCATATCGACCGCGGCGGAATACACGCCGCCCGTCATCTATAGCAACGAGAGCCGCGCGAAGCTCGTGTTCATGATCGAAGCGCATCCGTCGGTCGACGACGCGCCGCGCCTGCATCCTGGTCAACCTGTGTCGGTGACGCTGCAATGACGACGCACGACGCGCAAAACGGCTCACGCGGCGACGGGCCGGAACGCACGCCTGACGGTTCGCCCGTCAGCGGTTCGCCGGCAAGCTCGCTCGCCATCGACGTACACCACCTCAACAAGCATTTCGGCGACAAGCATGTAGTCAACGACGTCACGCTGCAGGTCGCGCATGGCGAGATCTTCGGCTTTCTCGGGCCAAACGGCAGTGGCAAGACGACGTCGATCCGCCTGATGTGCGGCCTGCTCACGCCGGATTCCGGCAGCGGCACCTGCCTCGGCTACGACATCGTGCGAGACAGCGCGCAGATCAAGCGTAACGTCGGCTATATGACGCAGCGCTTCTCATACTGGGAAGACATGACGATCCGCGAGAACCTCGATTTTGTCGCGCGTATCTATCAGATGCGCGACCGCAAGGAGAAGGTGGACCGCGCGCTCGAAAATCTCGGACTGCAGACGCGCGCCGGCCAGATGACCGGGGCGTTGTCGGGCGGCTGGAAACAGCGGCTCGCGCTGGCCGCGTGCATGCTGCACGAGCCGAGGCTGCTGCTGCTCGACGAGCCGACCGCGGGTGTCGACCCGACCGCGCGCCGCGACTTCTGGGAAGAGCTGCACCGGCTCGCGGCGCAAGGCATTTCGGTGCTGGTCAGCACGCACTATATGGACGAAGCGGAGCGCTGCCACAAGCTCGCATATATCGCATACGGCAAGCTGCTCGCGCAGGGCACCGCGCAGCAGGTCATCGATTCGCAGGCGCTTGCCACATGGTCCATACACGGCGGCGAGCGTTTGACCGATCTGTCCGAACGGCTGCGCAACACGCCCGGCGTCGATCAGACTGTCGTGTTCGGCTCCGCACTGCACGCGAGCGGACACGATCACGCGGCGCTCGAAAAAGCGATCAGACAGGTGACCTCCGGCCTGTCGGTGCGGATCGCGCCGATCGAAACCGGGCTCGAAGACGTGTTCATCTACATGATGAGCCGCGCGAGCGACAACTACGGGAAACCATCGTGAACCGCTTTTTTTCTGTCACGCGGTGGTGGGGCATCGTGCTCAAGGAGTTCGTCCAGTTGCGCCGGGACCGCATCACCTTCGGCATGATCGTCGGCCTGCCGATCCTTCAGCTCGCGCTGTTCGGCTTCGCGATCAACACCGATCCGAAGCACTTGCGCACGGCCGTGGTGATCAGCGATCAAAGCCCGTTTTCGCGCAGCTTCATCGCGGCAATGAAGAATTCCGATTACTTTCAGATCGTCGACACGGTACCCGACGACGAAGCGGCACGCCGCGCGCTTGCGCGAGGCGACGTGACGTTCGTTGTGTCGATTCCGATCGATTTTTCGCGGCGGCTGTTGCGTGGCGAACGGCCCGCGCTGCTCGTCGAAGCCGATGCGACCGATCCGACCGCTACGCAGGCGCCGCTTGCCGCGCTGCCAGGCATCGCGCAAGCGGTTGCGGACAAGGACATCACGGGGCCGCTCGCGCATCTGAACGGTACGCCTGCCGCGTTCGATGTGCAGATCCACAGGCTGTACAACCCCGAAGGCATTACGCAATACAACGTCGTGCCGGGTCTGATGGGCACGATCCTGACGCTGACGATGGTGATGATGACCGGCCTCGCGATGACGCGGGAACGCGAGCGCGGCACGATGGAGAATCTGCTCGCCACGCCCGTGTTACCGCTCGAGGTAATCGCGGGAAAGCTGGTGCCGTATATCGCGATCGGCCTCGTGCAATCGTCGATCATTCTGACCGCGGCGCGCTACGTGTTCCAGGTGCCGTTCGTCGGCAGTCTGATCGCGCTGTATATCGCCGCGCTGCTGTTTATCGCGGCAAACCTGACGGTCGGGATCACGTTGTCGTCGATCGCGCAGAACCAGCTGCAGGCGATGCAGCTGACCATCTTCTATTTTTTGCCGAGCCTGTTGCTGTCGGGCTTCATGTTTCCGTTCGCGGGCATGCCGGTCTGGGCGCAGTGGATCGGTAACCTGCTGCCGCTCACGTACTTCAACCGGCTGGTGCGCGGCATTCTTCTGAAGGGCAACGGCTGGGCTGATCTGTGGCCATCGGTGTGGCCCGTTGCGATCTTCACGGTTGTTGTGATGGCGGTTGCCGTGCGCTTCTATCGGCGCACGCTGGATTAGAAGGGGGCGGCGATGAAACGCTACGTGCTGCTATGCACATTCGCTCTATGCGGCTGCACCGTCGGCCCCGACTTTCGCTCGCCCGCCGCGCCCGATGCAACGTCTTACACGCGCGACACGTTGCCGGCCATCACGCAGGCAGCGGGCGCGACGCAAACGCTGGTCGCCGCGAACCATGCGCTGCCTGCGTGGTGGACGCAGTTTCGCTCCGACGCGCTGAACCGTCTGGTCGATATGGCGCTGCAACACAGCCCGACACTGGACGAAGCCCGTGCGAAGCTCATCGAAGCACGCGAAAACTATGTCGCGCAAGCCGGTGCGACTGAGTTCCCCGCGCTCGACGCGACGCTTTCGGGCACGCGGCAGAAGGTCAATCCCGCCGCGTTCGGCGTTCCGAACGTGCCGAACCCTGGGCCGTTCACGCTGCTCAATGCGTCGGTGAGTGTTTCGTATGTGCTCGATGTTTTTGGCGGCAACCGCCGCGCGCTCGAAGCGCTGCTTGCGCAAGTCGACTACCAGACTTATGAACTCGACGCCGCGCGACTGACGTTGGCGGGCAATGTCGTTTCGACTTCGATCCGGCGCGCGTCGCTGCAACAGCAACTCGCACTGACGCAACAACTGGCCGACGCCCAGGCGCGGCAACTGACGATCATCGAAGGCCGCCATGCGGCGGGCGGCGTCGCGCTGCTCGACGTGCGCACCCAGCGCACGCTGCTCGCGCAGACTCAGGCGCAATTGCCTCCGCTGACGACGCAACTCGCGGCGGCCGATCATCAGCTTGCCATTCTGCTCGGTATCGAGCCGTCTAAAGCGGACTTCGGCGACGTGACGCTCGACGCGCTGCATTTGCCCGACACGATGCCGCTCACGCTGCCTTCGACGCTCGCGCGTGAACGCCCCGACATCCGCGCATCCGAAGCGCTGCTGCATCAGGCGAGCGCGAATGTCGGCGTCGCGACGGCAAACCTGTATCCGCGGTTCGTCGTATCGGCGGGGATCGGCTCGGAGCGCACGCGCATCGAAGATGTCATCAATGGCTTGAACATCTGGAACATCGGTCTGAATCTGACGCAGCCGCTTTTTCATGGCGGTGAGTTGCATGCAAGGAAACGCGCCGCGCAGGCCGCATACGACGCCGCGTTCGCGTCGTATCGTCAGACCGTACTGCAGGCGCTGCAGCAGGTCGCTGATACGCTGCACGCATTGAACGGCGACGCGCGCGAATTGCAGGCGCGCGACGAAGCGGCGTCGCAAGCGCAAGCGAGCGTGCAGATCGCTCAGGGGCAATACGCGGCAGGCGGCGTCAGTCAATTTGGGCTGATCGACGCGCAGCGACAGGCGTTGCAGACCGCTATCGACCGGACGCACGCACAGGCCGATCGTCTTGCGGATACAGCGGCGCTGTTTCAGGCGTTGGGCGGGATGACGCCTGACGATTCAGCGGAGCTGACGGTGAGCGAGACGGTGAAACAGTGAAACGGTGACGTCGCGCGATGCGCTTTGTCCGACGAATCGGGGTCCCCGGCAGCTTTATAGCCGCCGTTTGCTGCCGCTGGGTTGCCTGAGGTCTTTGCAGTTTCAGCTGGCGGTTCGAAGCGCGCAAGAACGCCGCGTGAATCTAAACCGCAATCAGCGCACGCACGCCGTCATCGTCCATATTTGCGCCTTCGCCGCCCGCAACAATTTCACCGCGGCTCATCACCCAGTAACGGTCCGCAATCGCTTTCGCGAAGTCGTAGTACTGCTCGACCAGCAACACCGTCAATCCCATCTCTTCGACCAGCTGCCGCAACGTGCGGCCGATGTCCTGAATGATCGACGGCTGGATGCCCTCAGTCGGTTCGTCGAGAATCAGCAATTGCGGTTCGCTCATCAACGCGCGGCCGATCGCGAGCTGTTGCTGCTGGCCGCCCGATAGATCGCCGCCGCGGCGCGCGCGCATGTCCTTCAGCACCGGAAAAAGCTCATAGATCCGATCCGGAACGCCCTTCGGCGCCTTGCGGCTCGCGGCTCCGACCAGCAGATTTTCTTCGACGCTCAAGCGCGGAAAGATATCGCGGCCTTGTGGCACATACGCGAGCCCCTGTGCGACGCGCGCATGCGGCGGCAGTTTGGTGAGCGGCGTGCCGCGCCACGCGATCGTGCCGCTCTTCGCCGGCACGACACCCATCAGGCAGCGCAATAGCGTCGTCTTGCCGACGCCGTTGCGGCCGAGCAGCACGGTCAGTTTGCCGTCCGGCACATCGAGCTTCACATTGCGCAGGATATGGCTGCCGCCGTAGTACTGGTTCAGGTTCGTCACTTCAAGCATGGGTCAGCGTCCAAGGTACGACTCGATCACATTCGGATCGTTTTTTACGGTGTCGAGCGTGCCGTGTGCGAGCACGCTGCCTTCAGCCATCACAGTGACCATGCCCGTATCGCCGGCGAGTGCCGCGACGAACTCCATGTCGTGCTCGACAACCATCATCGAACACGTGCCGCGCAGGTGGTTCAGCAGCTCCGCCAGTTGCATCGTCTCGTCGTCGGTCATGCCGGCCGCCGGTTCGTCGAGCAGCAGTAGCGCCGGTTGTTGCATCAGCAACATGCCGATCTCGAGCCGCTGCTTCTGCCCATGCGAAAGTTCGCCGGCCAGTCGCCGTGCTTCGCCCTCGAGGCGGATCAGCGCGAGCGTTTCCTCGATGCGCGCCTGCGCGGCGCGATCGAGCCGCGCACGCAGCGACGCGAGCCAGCCCTTGTCGGTCTTCATCGCGAGTTCGAGGTTTTCCCACACCGGGTGCTGCTCGAACACGGTCGGCTTCTGGAACTTGCGGCCGATGCCGGCTCGCGCGATCGCCGGCTCGTTCATCCGCGTGAGGTCGATCGTCTGGCCCAGAAACACGGTGCCGGAATCAGGCGCGGTCTTGCCGGTGATCACATCCATCATCGTGGTTTTGCCGGCGCCGTTCGGGCCGATGATGCAACGCAGTTCGCCCGCGTCGATCGACAACGTCAGTTTGTTCAGCGCGCGAAAGCCGTCGAAGCTGACGGTGACGTCTTCGAGATACAAAATCGTGCCGTGCGAGACGTCGATCTCGCCTGGCTTCGCGACGTGGCCCATCCCGGCAACGCCGCCGTATGCGCGTTCGTCGATCGCGTCCGGCTGGTAGACGTAGTGGCTCATTGGCGGTCCTTATTCGCGGTTTTTTCTGCGCGTCGTGAGCATTTCGATCAGCCCCATCATCCCGTTCGGCAGGAACAGCGGCACCAGCACGAAAATCGCGCCGAGGAAAAACAGCCAGTATTCGGCGAAGTAGGCGGTGAAAAAGCTCTTCGCGCCGTTCACCGCGAATGCGCCGATAATCGGTCCGATCAGCGTGCCGCGCCCGCCGACCGCGACCCAGATCGCCATTTCGATCGAATTGCCCGGCGACATCTCGCCCGGATTGATGATCCCGACCTGCGGCACGTAGAGCGCGCCCGCGATGCCGCACAGCACCGCCGACACGGTCCACACGAACAGCTTGTACGCAAGCGGGTTATAGCCGAGGAACATCAGCCGCGTCTCGCCATCGCGCACCGCGGTGACGACACGGCCGAGCTTCGATGTGACGATCGCGCGTGCACCGACAAACGCGATTACGAGCACCGCGAACGTAATCAGAAACAGCACGGTGCGCGTGCCGGTGTGCGTGATCGGAAAGCCCGCGATGCGCTTGAAGTCGGTAAAGCCGTTGTTGCCGCCGAAGCCGGTTTCGTTCCGATAGAACAGCAGCATCGCGGCAAACGTCATCGCCTGCGTGATGATCGACAGATAGACGCCTTTCACGCGCGAGCGGAACGTGAAAAAGCCGAACACCCACGCGACGATGGCGGGTGCCAGCACGACGAGCAGCAACGCGTACGCGAGATGCTGCGTGCCTTGCCAGTACCACGGCAACCGGTGCCAGTCGAGAAACACCATGAAGTCGGGTAAATCGCTGCCGTACTTGCCGTCGTGGCCGATTGCACGCATCAGGTACATGCCGATCGCGTAGCCGCCGAGCGCGAAGAAAAGCCCATGCCCGAGGCTCAGAATGCCGCAGTAGCCCCATACCAGATCGAGCGCGAGCGCAGCGATCGCATAACACATGAACTTGCCGGCGATCGTGATCGCATACGCGGACAGATGGAATGCGCTGGTGTCGGGCAGCACGAGCGTGGAGAACGGCACGCCCAGTCCGATCACGATAATCAACGCGATCAACGCCTGCCATGCGCGGCGCGACAGCAACGCGGGACGCGCCGGCAGGCCGAGCGCGAAGCCCGGAAGCGCGGCGCGCTGCGCATCGTCAAGCGCGGTGGCGCGTGCGTCGACCGCGGCGGGTGAAGAAGTAGCGGACGTCATGTTAGGCCTCCGCGCTGCGGCCCTTCAGGGCGAACATGCCCTGCGGACGCTTCTGGATAAACAGCACGATCAGCACGAGCACCGCGATCTTCGCGAGCACCGCGCCCCAGAACGGCTCGATCGCCTTGCTGACGAGACCAAGGCCAAAGCCGCCGAGTACGGTGCCCGCGATCTGTCCGACACCGCCTAGCACGACCGCCATAAACGAATCGATGATGTAGCTCTGGCCGAGGTCCGGGCCGACATTGCCGATCTGCGATAGCGCGCAGCCGCCGAGTCCGGCGATGCCGGCGCCGAACGCGAATGCATACGAATCGACCAGCGCGGTTCTGACGCCGACGCATGCGGCCATCCGCCGGTTCTGCGTGACCGCGCGCACGAACAGGCCGAGGCGCGTCTTTGTCAGCACCGCCCACGCGATGCCGACCACGATCAGCGAGAACGCGAGAATCGCGAGCCGGTTGTACGGCAGGATCAGGTTCTGCATCACAGTGACGCCACCGCTCATCCATGACGGGTTCACGACCTGTACGTTCTGCGCACCGAAAATCATTCGCGTCGCCTGGATCAGGATCAGGCTGATGCCGAATGTGGTCAGCAGCGTTTCGAGCGGGCGGCCATACAGATGCTTCAGCACAAGCCGTTCGAGCACGATGCCGACCACCGCTGCGGCGATAAACGATGCAGGAATCGCAAGCAGCGGATACCAGTCGAACGCGCGCGGCGCGTAATGCTGGATCAGGTTCTGCACGACATAGGTTGCGTACGCACCGATCATCAGGAATTCGCCGTGCGCCATATTGATCACGCCAATCAGGCCATAGGTGATCGCGAGTCCCAGCGCGGCGAGCAACAGCACGCTGCCAAGCGATAGCCCGGCGAAGATCGTGCCGGCGATCTCGCTGCGTCGCTGGATCGCGTCGAGTGCGTTGATCCCTTGCTGCGCGGCCGCGCGCACGCGATCGTCGGGTTCGGCGAAGCCGCCGTCGGCTTTCTTCGCGACGATCGGGCGCAGCAGTTCATTCATCTCCAGATCGTGCCGCGCGGCGACCAGTTGCACGGCCTCGAGCCGTTTTGCGGCGTCGGGGTCGTGCAGGGCGGTCATTGCCCACAGCACATCGAGTCGCCGTTTCAACGCCGGGTCGGTTTCTTTCGCGCGCGCCGCGTCGATCATCGGTTTCATCGCGATGTCGGGGTTTTTCAGCAATTCGGCGATCGCGGCGCGCCGCGTGTCGAGATCCGGCGACGCGAGCTGCAAGCCCGACAACGCGCCCGCGACCTTCGAGCGCAGCAGATTGTTCAGCGTCACCGGTTGCGCGTCGCCGGGTGCGACGGTTTTTCCGGTTACCGCGTCGCGCGCGGTGTCGTTGTCCTGAATCAGCACTGCGCCGGCATCGGTCGCGAGCGCGTTGTCTTCGGAGAGCGCCTTCAATAGCGCGAGCGCTTGCGCGTCATGCATCGCAATCAGTTTGTCGATGGCCGCGGACTTCGCATCGAAGTCGTCGCCCGCAAGCGGTGCGACGTCGGTCGCGGTCAACGCGAATGCGTGCTGCGGTATCAGCAGCGTCGTCAGCAGGGTGAACGCGGCGCTGACGGAAACAACGCGCACCGCGCCCAAACCGCGCCGCGCCAGTGTGAAGAAGGAGAGCGCCATGATGGCCTTTGAAGAGGAAAGCGGCATGCATGTCGGCGGCATCGGCGACCACGAGGCGGGTCAGTCCGATGCCGCTTGCTACAGGGATGGTCCAGCCACTACGGCGTCGTACAACACGCGTGAAGCCATGCGGTACGCGCGGACGCGATCAGGCCACGCGCGAGCGGCGCAGTACCGACGGAATCGAGCTGACCACGTCCGGCTTGTTCTCGTTGCCCGCGATAAACGGACTCCACGGCTGCGCGCGAATCGCGGTCTTGGTCTTCCATACGACGTTGAATTGCCCGTCGCCGCGAATTTCGCCGATCATCACCGGCTTGTGCAGATGGTGATTGCCATCCATCGTCAACGTGAAGCCCGACGGCGCGGCGAAGGTCTGACCGATCATCGCGACGCGTACCTTGTCGACGTCGGTGCTCTTCGCTTTTTCGACCGCCTGCTTCCACATATGAATGCCGACGAAGGTCGCTTCCATCGGATCGTTCGTCACACGCTTCGCACCGCCCGGCAGGCTCTGCGCTTTCACGTAGGATGCGAATTCACCCTTGAACGCGGTGTTGTTCTGGCCTTTTACCGACATGAAGTAGTTCCATGCCGCGAGGTGACCGACCAGCGGTTTCGTGTCGATACCGCGCAGTTCTTCCTCGCCGACCGAGAACGCGACCACCGGCACGTCGGTCGCCTTCAGCCCCTGGTTGCCGAGTTCCTTGTAGAACGGCACGTTCGAATCGCCGTTGATGGTCGACACGACAGTGGTCTTGCCGCCTTGCGAGAACGTCTTGATGTTCGCGACGATCGTTTGATAGTCGCTGTGGCCAAACGGCGTGTAGACCTCCTGGATGTCGCTGTCCTGCACGCCCTTCGAATGCAGGAACGCGCGCAGGATCTTGTTCGTCGTGCGCGGGTAAACGTAGTCCGTGCCAAGCAGGAAGAAGCGTTTCGCGCCGCCGCCCTCGCTGCTCATCAGGTACTCGACCGCGGGAATCGCCTGCTGGTTCGGCGCGGCGCCCGTGTAGAACACGTTGCGCGACATTTCCTCGCCTTCATACTGCACCGGGTAGTAGAGCAGCCCATTCAGTTCCTCGAACACCGGCAGCACCGACTTGCGCGACACCGACGTCCAGCAACCGAACACGCATGCAACCTTGTCCTGGGTCAGCAGGCCACGCGCCTTTTCGGCGAACAGCGGCCAGTTCGACGCCGGGTCGACGACGACCGGCTGGATCTGCCGGCCCATCACGCCGCCATTCTTGTTGATGTCCGAGATCGTCATCAACGCGGTGTCTTTCAGTGAAGTCTCCGAAATCGCCATCGTGCCGGACAGCGAATGCAGGATGCCGACCTTGATCGGTCCGCTGCTGGATTGTGCGTGTGCGAACGGCACCTTGCCCGCCAGCGCGAGCGCGCCCGACATCGAGCCGAGCTTCAGAAGACTGCGACGTTTCATGTGCTACCCCTTGTCCTGGATGATGCGTGTTATTGGGTGTCGCGGCCGTGTGGTGCGCGCGGCGATGGATCGAGGCTGCCGACCGGCTTGCGCTTGCGTAGTGCATCACGGGCCGCGCGTGTTACTGCAAGGCATATGCCAACGTTGCAAAGCAGCACCGAATGGGCGTCGTGGGCGCTGCGATACGGGTGCGGGCGACGCGCGCCCGATCACGCGATATGCGCGATAAGGGCGAAAGCGGTGCATCGGCGCACGGTGCGCTTCGTTGCGGTGCGTGCCGCGCCGCAACGAAGCATG
This sequence comes from Paraburkholderia rhizosphaerae, assembly GCF_004366595.1. GTDB lineage: Bacteria > Pseudomonadota > Gammaproteobacteria > Burkholderiales > Burkholderiaceae > Paraburkholderia > Paraburkholderia rhizosphaerae. Next base: position 114,352 of record NZ_SORE01000016.1, on the reverse strand, counting down.
GTCGCGGCAGAGCACGAGCCCGCTGCGCGCGATCGGTGCAGCGCCGCCGCCAGGTTGTGCACAGGCGTGCGCGTGCATACACTGGAAGGTCTCGCTGAAACGGTTCTGGCCGGGACATCGGCTGGAGCCATTGGGTTGACGCAACTGACCCAACTGAGCAACCCATTCGACCATCAACCCACTTGTAGAGACGAGGAGACACAAGATGAATGACCGCGCTGCCAGCATGCAGGACCTGTCCGCGTTCTGGATGCCCTTCACCGCGAACCGCCAGTTCAAGAGCGCGCCGCGGTTGCTTGCGAAAGCGAAAGGGATGTACTACACGTCGGACGACGGGCGGCGCATTCTCGACGGCACCGCAGGCCTGTGGTGCGTGAATGCCGGACATTGCCGCGACGAGATCGTCGCGGCGGTGCAGGCACAGGCGGCCGAAATGGACTTCGCGCCGACGTTCCAGATGGGCCATCCGAAAGCATTTGAAGCCGCGACGAAAATTGCGAAGCACACGCCGGGGGACCTGAAGCACATCTTCTTTGTGAACTCGGGGTCGGAAGCGGTCGATACCGCGCTGAAGATCGCGCTCGCGTATCACCGCGCGCGCGGTGAAGGGCAGCGCACACGCTTTATTGGCCGCGAGCGCGCGTATCACGGTGTCGGCTTTGGCGGCACGTCGGTGGGCGGCATTCCGGCGAACCGTAAAGCGTATTCAGGCGCGATGCTACCGGCTGTCGATCATCTGCCGCATACGCTGAACATCAAGGAAGCCGCGTATTCGAAAGGGCAGCCCGCGTGGGGCGCGCATCTGGCCGATGAACTCGAGCGGCTCGTCACACTGCACGATGCGTCGACGATCGCGGCCGTGATCGTCGAGCCGGTTGCCGGTTCGACCGGTGTGCTGGTTCCGCCGCAAGGCTATTTACAGCGGCTGCGCGAGATCTGCGACAAGCACGGCATCCTGCTGATCTTCGATGAAGTGATCACCGGTTGGGGGCGTCTGGGCACACCGTTCGCCGCGCAGTTCTTCAACGTGACGCCCGACCTGTTGACGATGGCGAAGGGCACCAACAACGCGGCTGCGCCGATGGGCGCGGTGGCCGCGAGCAAGCGTATCCACGATACGGTCATCAATGGGGCGCCCGCGGGAATCGAGCTGTTTCATGGGTACACGTATTCGGGGCATCCGATTGCGGCTGCCGCTGCGTGCGCAACGATCGATCTATATGAACGCGAGCAGATCTTCGCGCGGGCCGCGAAGATGGCGCCGGTGTTCGAGGAAGCGATTCATGCGCTGCGCGGCACGCGGCATGTGATCGATATTCGCAATATCGGGTTGATTGGCGGCATCGAACTCGCGTCGCGCGATGGCGCGCCCGGCGCGCGTGCTTATGATGCGTTCGTGCGTTGCTTCCAGAAGGGCGTGCTGGTGCGGATGGCGGGGGATATTCTCGCGTTTTCGCCGCCGCTCATTATTGAAGCGGAGCAGATTGCCGAGTTGTTCAAGACGGTGGGTGAGGTGTTGAACGAAGTGGATTGATATCGAACATTCTGAAGAACGCGCCGGACGGACGTGTGTGTTGTCGTGCCGCCGGCGCGGCGCGGTAAAGCGTGGCGGTTCCGACGCGTTCGGTGCGCCGGCCCGCGACTTCAAAAAGCGATAAACGGCCCGGTCTTCCCACCAGCCTGCGCGCCGCTCAGCACCGTATAAACACTGCGCCCGTAATAGAACGGCAGCCCCCAGATAAACATATTCGACGATAGCGACAATGCACCGAGGTTGTCGTGCGCCGCGTAGTCCATCTCAAGCAGCCGCTCGGCATTCGCAATTGAAAACGGCACCGCCGCTTGCAGCCCGGTCGTCGACATCAGCGTGGCCGCGAGGCTCAGTGTGTTCTGCGGCGCGTACCAGTCATTCACGCCAACTGCGATCGACGTGTCGCGGAACACGAAGCCATTCGTGCCGGTGTCGACGATGCCAGGTACCGAGCGGTTTCCATAGAGCGTGGTCAGCGTGCCTTGCCCGGTGACCGCGAGAATCTTCGCGGTTGCCGGCAGTGCGTTGTTCGACCGCGTGCCGACTCCGAAGACCAGTTCGCCGGTCACGCTGCGCTGCCCGTTCGGCGGCAGCGCGGGAAGGCGAATCAGCGTGCCGTTGTTATCGGTCGCGAAGCCGGCGACCGGGTTCGTCGCCTGACGCTCGAGCGGCACGGACGCCGCGCTGCACGACGCGCCACTCGCGCAGAAGTAGTAGTTCGCCGCGAGCGGCGTCTGCGCGGCCAGCGGAAAGTCGCGTGCGCGAGCGCCGATGCCAACGATGCCTTTCGCGCCGAGCGCGTCGATGGACCCGAGGTCCGCTCCACCGCGTGCGATGCAGTCGTCGGGTGTCGTCGGCAATGCGGCGTCGCCGGCAATCTGCACCGGTAGATCGCGCGCCGTCATGCCGCCAATCGTGACATCCGCGCGGCGCACCGATCCCCACAGATATCCGGAACCGAACAGCGTGCATTGGGCAAGCGGCGCCGAGCCGGTCGAGTCGTTCGACGCGCCGGTTTGTCGCGGCAGGCGTGCGGTGAGCGATGCGCCGAGCGAACTCGACAACACGCGTACGCCGATCGAGCCCGTATCGAGCAGCATATGGTCGAGCGTCACACACGATGCGTCGCCGCTTCGCGCATTGGGCGGACAGAGCGTGACCGTGACATAAGGCTGATTCACGGTCACGCCGAGCGCGTTGTCGACGACGATGGGCGCGGTGTTCACGGCGACAGCGGGGGGCGTGTCGGGGGTGCCGCCGCCCGCTGGCGTGTCACCGCCGGACGATGAGCCGCCTGACGAGCCGGTGCCGGACGTATCGGTGGTACCGCCACTGGGCGGAGTAACGGTGGATGGGCCATTACCGGAAGTGCCGCTACTGGCAGTGCCGCCGCTCGACGTGTTATTCCCCGCCGTGCCGCTTCCCGCCGAACCGTTCTGCCTTGCACCGTTCGATGCACTACCTGGCCTTCCACCATTGACCGCATTGTTGACGGTCGTGTTAGCCACTTGCTCGACCGGTTTGCCGAGCCACGATTGCGAACCGGACGAATCGTCGTTTCCGCTGCCGCCACACGCCGAAAGCGCAACAGCCGCAAACGTCGCCGCGCACAGCGAGTGGTCAAACCGGATCGTCTTCACGTGCTTCCTCATCTTGAACATCGTTGCGTCCTCATTCATTCCAGTTCGCCAGGATCGACCTGCGCGGGCAGGAGCCGTGGCACCCAGGCCTTACCGACAAACCAGCCTTGATGACCGATCGACTCGATCTGCAGATCGCCGCGTCGTTCGATGAGCGGACCTGTGCCGCGCGCGCCCTGGCGCGCGGCCGACACAAAGTTCGGGAAGTAGCTGCCGAGTAGCGCGGTCATATCGGGGCGCACCGGGCCGCTCCACGTGACCGCGAACACGACGCCATTCGACGAAGACGTGTATTCACACACGGTGACGCCATCGTCAGTCCGCGTGCGATGCACGATGTACGGTGCTGCGGCAACGCTCGCCTGAGCGGCACCCCGCAGCACAGGTCGATCCGGTGTGCCTGAAGCAGGCGTTGACGGTTTGCCGCCCAGTGTCGCGTGAGATACGCCGCAACAAAGCAGCAGCGCGGCCATTGCGCAGGCTGCAATCGACGAGCATCGGGTCATCACTCAGGCTCCGGAAAAAGATCGAAGCATGGTGCCAGACGATGCAGTCAGGATGGCTTACGAAAATTCGGATTCGATGCGAGGAAAGCGCTTCCGTGATGCGTCGCGCGGAAATGTGCAAACGGAAGAGGAGGGATGAAAAAAAACGCCGGACAATGCCGGCGTCTTCTTCTTGATCGATCAGTGCGTGAAACTCAATAAGTCGGTACCGACGGATCGACCTGTCGCGACCATGCGTCGATGCCGCCTTGCAGGTTGAACACATTCGCATGGCCGCGCGATTCGAGGAACATCGCGACCTGCGCGCTACGTGCGCCGTGATGGCACACGCAGACGATCGGTGCTTCATCGTCGAGTTCTTCGCTACGCGCCGGAATCTCGCGCATCGGAATCGACACGCTGCCGGCGATTTTCGCCGTTTCGATTTCCCATGGCTCGCGCACGTCGAGCACGACCGGCGCGGCGCGGGATTGATCGGCGAGCCATTCGGCCAGCGCGGGAGCAGACAGGTTTTGCATCAGCGATACGTTTCCGGTTGAATTCAAAAAGCCAACGGCGAGCGAGCGATACTTCGGCGCTCGCGTCAGAACTTGAAGCGCGGCGGCTGCACCGCATTCGTCAGCGGCTCGACGTAGGTTTCGAACACATCGGCAACACGGAACTGCTTTTCGTCGACGCGCGTGATGATCTGCGCCTTCATCACCGGCAGCGTACCGACGAACGCCGCAAGGCGCCCGCCGACTTTCAGATGTTCGAGCATTTCTTGCGGCAGCACCGGCAGGCCACCCGACACGCAGATCACGTCGTACGGTGCGGCAGCAGCCCAGCCGCGCGCGGCGTCGCCGGTCACCACTTCGGCGTTGAGCACGCCGTTTGTCGCGAGGTTCGATTTGGCCAGTTCGGCCAGCTCCGGCTCGATGTCGACCGTCAGCACGTGCTGTGCGCGATGCGCGAGCAGCGCCGCCATGTAACCCGAACCGGCGCCGATTTCGAGCACGCTTTCGTGCTTTTTCACGGCCAACTCCTGCAGCACGCGCGCTTCGACGCGCGGCGCCAGCATGTGCTGGCCAGCTGGCAGGGGAATTTCCAGATCGGCAAAAGCGAGTTCGCGGTACGCGGAAGGGACGAAGTTCTCGCGCTTGACGATGGACAGCAGGTTCAGGACGTCCTGGTCGAGCACTTCCCAGGGGCGAATCTGCTGTTCGATCATGTTGAAGCGCGCTTGCTCGATGTTCATGGGATCGTTCTGCGGTGATAGAGGTGGAAACGGTGAGCGGCGCAAGCACGGCTGACACCGCCGGTGAATCGACCGAAATTGTACCAAAACGCGAACGCCGCTCGCACAGGGCAAGGCCTCGGACCAGCCGGGTGGCTCGATAATCGAGCAGACCCACCCCGCGTGCCGGTCATTTCTGACCACTCCTGTTTGTCCGCAATCAATACCGTATTGCCACGTTAAATGTCGTTTTTTTAGCGTGTGCTCGCTTGTAAATAAGCCGGATTGCAGTGCATCTGGTTTTTCGATCTCAAACATTGATTTTGCATCTGTGCTTTATATATTCGTAGGACGTGCCACCGTCGGGATTCAGGCCGAGCGAATGCCGGTGCATTGCAATTTATGAAAAGCGCGTTGCCGATATAGAGATCAAATGAAAACTATCCAGGAAGTCGCGAATGCGGAAGAAAATCATGGAACGGCTCTGCAGCGTCCGACGCAACCGGCACCGGCATCGCGCGGCAGCGATGAAGGTGCCGTTTTCAATCAGTCTGACGCGGTTTCATTCTGGTCTTTTCAGCGCGGTGAAGTCGACCCGCGTACGGGCACTTTCAATTATCAGATTCCGATTGCCAGGGTAACCGGAAATTCCCGGTCAGGACCAACGCTGGAACTTACGCTTGGCTATGATCATTTCAGCGGCGTCGACGAGGGGTTCGGCTTGGGCTGGTCACCGCAACTGAGCAAGGTGACATTCGATAATTCGCGGTTGCAGCTCGTATTGACCGATGGCCGGATGATCAATCTGAGACAGGATCCGACTACGCTCGCAATCGTCCCCGACACGGTTTATATCAAGGACCTGATTCTGCAGAAATCGAGCGACCCTGACGGATACCTGATCAAATACAAAAATGGCATTACCGAGACTCTGACAAAAATCGGTGTCGGTTATTACGTGACACAGATACTGCATGAAAACGGGTACAAGCTCTTTCTCGAATATGGCGATTCATACGATCGCGCCGCGCTCACGCGAGTCTACGATGAATCGGGGACGAACCTCATCGACATAACGCGGACAAACACCACCGACGAAGCGACCGGCCGGGCATCGCGCACATGCGTGATCGAGTTATACAAGGATAATGCAGACTTTGCGAGCCAAATGACGTTGGCTATAAGCGATGACGCTTCGACAGGTTTATGCCTGAGAACATGCAATGTCGCGCTCACCGAGTCGGACACTATAGAGACCCTGAGTTTCAGTTACTTGAGTCCGGATGCAACGATCGGTTTTCGCGTCATTTCGGCGGTCGCGAGCAATTTCGCCGGTCCAGCACTCGAACAGATATTTTACCAGGATAGCCTGAAATTGCCGGACGGTTTTCCATGGACGACATTCCCGGTGGTCAACTCGTACACGCTGTCAATGACGTCAGCGGGTACAGGGCAGAGCAAATACGAAGTGCATACCTATAAATATGGCGACGATACACCGGAGAAAGAGGAGGATAAGGATTTCAACAACTTCCTCGGCTACCAGAAGGATGCGCGGTGGGACCCGGTGGCGCTCGATAATCTGTACCGCCGCGAGACAACCTATCAATACCGGACCACCGAGACACTCGATATCGACGGCACGACGGCTTCTACGACAGTACGGGTTTATGACAGATACCACCGGTTGTATTCGGAAGAAACATCGGTTCCGGATACGGCAAGAATAACCGGCCGCAAGATAAAGGTGGATTATTACTATCCCGGGCTAACCTCAACCGAATATTTCAGCTTACCGCCGCAATACAAACTGCCAAACCGTATCTATACGAAATTTAGCGAAACCACGACGGTGTCGTCGGGGAAGTCGAAGACGGATGAGCGCACCACAGATCAGTATTTCAGCTATGACGAATACGGCAACCAGCTGCAGGAGATTCAGAGTGGCGGATTGACAGTCGACTATACGTATTATCCGGCTGCCGGCGAATCCGGCAGTTGTCCGGCCGAGCCGAACGGATTCGTGCGGTTTCTGAAAACGTCGAAAAAGTACAAGACAAGCGAGACCGCCGATTGCATCACAACGACGCGCACCTACACGCCGACCTCGATGAAGGAGGGCTCCAGCTACACCGTACTCGCGATCGAAGAGGAAAAAAGAATCATCGCGTCGGCCGAAAGCAGCGACTTCAAGAAGACGCAATTCGACTATTTCAACGCGGAAAGCGACACCGGCATCGAGCGTGGCCGCCTAAAGTCCCGCCTATTGATGCTCAGCAACGGCACCGGTGTGACGACAAGTTACGTGTACGCGCTATCCGCTGGTGACACGCGACTTGATATCGCGACAACGGAGACCGGTGTCGACGGGAGCACGCTGACTGAACGGACGGCGATTTCGCGCCTGACGGGGCTGCCCGCCGAGTTGATCGACAATCTTGGCGTGTCTACCACGCTCGCATACGACAAGTTCGGACGGGTGATATCGCACAAGCGCGCGCCGGGAACCGCGTTCGAGCGCACCGTTACGTATGGCTACGCGTTCGATGCCACCAGCAAGCTGCACTCGAATACCACTGCGGAACCGTCTGTGAACAGCGTCAAGGTCACGACCGATGCGTTGGGCAACGTCGTGAAGAAAGAGGTCGGTGACAAGATCGCGCACACCGCTGAATACAACACGCAAGGGTGGCTGGTCGCCGAACACCGGTACGACTACGAAGTGCCCGCCGCGGACGGTACGACGACGGCGACGCTGGACCTTGCGAATACCTATGGCTATGACGGCTTCGGCGAGCTGACACAGGCTATTTATCACGACAACCGGGAAAACCGCCGCCACTTCAATATCGGCAGCGCGGTGCTGACCGAGTACACGAATGTTCCGGTCAAGCGTGAGCCAGCGGACGTCGTGAAGCGGTACAACTTCACGCGAACCAGCCACGACCCAGGCACGTTGCTGCCCACGACGGTGACGGAATATGGCATCAGCGATAAAACGCGGATCAGCACGACGACCTACAGCTACGACGAATTTTTCCGTCTGCGAGAGACGACAGTTGTCGATGCGGCCACGCAAAAGCAGACGCACGTCGAACTCGGCTATGACTTCTTCGATCGCATCGCATCGGTGACCGATTACGACGACAACAGCCAGCCCGCGCGCGTGACGGGCTTGAAGTACTGGGAATACGGTCTCGAACCGCAAATCGCCAGCGTGTCAGTGGACAACAGGACCGTCGCGACGCGAAGTTTCGATGGAGTCGGACGCCTGACGCAGGTCGACCGGAACCCGGACAACGCTGGCGAGAGTGTGACGGTCTATACGTACTCGTCCGGTTACGTGACGCCAGCTACCGAGACCACGCCGCGTGGCGTAGCGATCGCTCACGAGTACTGCGCGGAACTCGGCGGCGTGCCGACGAAAACCACCCCACCGTCGGACAAAGGGGCTTCGCTCGCGTATGAGTACGACAAGGACACCGTCAAGCTGGTCACGCAGACCTACACGCTGGCGGGAGTGACTGAGACAAGGACGCTCACATACGATAGCAATGCGCTACCTGGCAGCGAGACGTCGAGCCTGAACCGCAGCGACGGCATTTCGGTTACCTGCGCAAACACTTTTACGCGGTGCGCGCTGGGCATGGTGACGTCGATCACCGCATCGGCAAGTAGCTACCCGAATGATGAAGCGTCGTACCGTTACGACAGCGCGGGCCGGGTGGCGGCGATCACGTTTCTGAACGGCGGCGCGCAGGCACTCAAAATTACGATGGACTACGTCGGCGGCGAGTTGCTGAAGTCGGCGACTTATGAATTCGGGCCGGCCGGTGCGCCCACCGCGACATTCCGGATGGACGTTTCGTACGATACGAAGATGCGTCTGACAAAGAAGACGTATCTGCGTATGGGCGCCGATGGCGCTTTCGCCGAGTGCGCAAGCGGTGAAATCCTGTACAACGGCCTGAATCAGGTGAACGAGCAACGCGTCGGTGCGGCGGTAGTCACGACGGTGTTGCAGAACCAGTATGACTACGCTGGCCGCCTGACCGATTCCAAAGCGACCGATGCGACGACCGTGTATCCGAAGGATCCGGGCGGCAACAACGTCAGCGCGTTCACGTTCGGCTATGACAAGTACAACAACATGACCTCGTGGAGCACGACAGTAAAGGAGACGGGGGAGGTGACCAGCGGCGCATGCAGTTACGACGGCAAGAACGTCTTCGAGTTGACGAAGCAGACGATCACGCGCGGTTCCGCGGCACCGAAGCAGGTCGAGATCACATACGACTTATCGGGCAATGTCGCGAGAGTGACCGGAGCGGACGGAGTAGTCGCCACTTGCACTTACGACTGCTACGAAAAGCTGCGCGCGCATACAAGGTCGAAGCCGTCGGATCCCAATTGGCGCGAGCCGAAGGTGTATTTCGCCTACAACAGCCAGGGCAAGCTGCGCAGTGAAAAGATGACGATCAAGGAAGGTGACACGCTCAGCACCTTGCGCCCGACCGCCTTTGGTTACTGCGACGGCCATTTCATCGCGTCGCTGCGCAAGCAGGCGGCTGGCGACGCGGACGTGCAGTTCGCGTCGTACCTGAGCGGCGCGAGCAGCGTCGATGCGATCCAGTGCGCACGCGGCAGCGCAGGCAGCTACACGAAGTCGTCGCAGATGCTGTTCAGCGATCCGTCGGGGAGCGTGTATGGTTCGGTCGACCCGGTCGCGGGCACCAACATCGAGCCGGCCATTTATAGCCCATACGGCTATGTCGGCGGCGCTTTTGACTGGTCGTACGATCCGGTGCGCTTCAAGGGCCAGCGCTACGACCCGCTGACTTATCTGTATCACCTGGGCGACGGCATGCGCGCCTATGACAGCGCGCTGCTGATGCGCTTTCTGCAGTACGACGCGCAGAGTCCGTTCGGCGCAGGCGGCCTGAACCCCTACGTCTATTGCGAGTGCGATCCGGTCACGTTCCTCGATGCGTCCGGCAACAACAAAACGTGGGTCATCGCGCCGGTAGTCGCCGCCATCGGCTTTCTGCTAGGTCTTGCGAGCTTTGGGATCGGCGCGTGGGCGGTGGCCGGCGGCGCGCTTGCGTTGACGAGCGGGTTGGCCTTCACCGGCGGTGTGGTCGGGCTGGCTGGCGGGGCGACGGGGCTGGGCGCCGCACTGGTCGAAGACGAGAAAACCGCCGGCCAGTTGACTTTGGCCAGTAGCGTCTTATCGGGTTTGAGCGGCGTGGTGCAACTTCTGTCGTTGGGGTTCGTGCTGGGGAAGGGCATGCTTGCGTGGCGGTTCGTGGACCGCGTCTCCACAGCGCGGACCTTGAGCGCCCAAGCTCAATTCAAAAGGTACCCCGGGACTGACTTCCAGGTCAGCTCGGCACGCGTTCAAGTGCCGGGCATCGAGGGTAATGTCCGCATCGTGTCGACGCATGGCAAGCCGGGATGGCTCCAGTTTCCGGTTGCTGCGAATGCCAATGGCGTAACGCGATTTGAAGCGTCTAACCTCACGTCGCGCGCGTTTGGTTTCCAGCTGAACCGGCTGCTTGCCCGCGAGTTCAGGGATACCGACGGGCCGATCCTTCTGATCGCGTGCGGCGGAACGCGTGCGGGTGCGATCAACAACGCGCGGGCGGTCGCGGCGTTTTCGAACCGGACGGTTACGGCATTCCCGAGCAGTACGGTACGCGCGCACTGGGGCACGGTGCCGAACGCACCCGCACAGTCGAACGTCACGACTTACGGTTGGCGCTGGTTCCCGAAGGCAATGACGTTCGGGGCTGCGTGATGCGGGCTGCGTGATCCGGGCTGTGCCGGGCGTGGCGGTCGAAGCTGGCGTGGAATGAACAGGTCAACCGCTGGCGACGTGTGATGACCTCAGTACAAATCCCTAGCGCATTCGCCTTGAGATTTCCGTGTTCGTCCGCGAGAATTCAGCTGGACATGTAATCGATTACACGGGGAAGCCGGCGATGGCCCGATCGTCTCAACACGATTCCACGACCTTGCAACCGGAGCGTGCGCGTCCATCGCCGCGTCCGTCGAAAGAAATGTCGATCGACGATGTCGCCGAGCAGGCCGGTGTGTCGGTCGCGACCGTATCGCGCGTGCTGAACGGCCATTCGAATGTGCGCGCGGAGACCCGCGAAAAAGTGCTCGCCGCAGTCGAACAGAGCGGCTACCGCGTCAACGAGCTGGCGCGCAACCTGCGCACCGCGGAGAGCCGTCTGCTGCTGACGATGGTGCCGAACTTCGGCAACCCGTTCTACGCGGAAATCGTGCGTGGTATAGACAGCGTCGCGCGTCAGCACGGCTATTTCATGCTGTTGTGCGATACCGGCGCCGATCCCGGCCGCGAGCGCAGCTACTTCGAGATGCTGCGCCGGCGCCGCGCGGACGGCGCGATCTGTCTCGATCCGGCCGCCGCGCAGCAGGCGCTGTCCGACGAACTGAACACCTTGCCGTGGGTTGCATGCTGCGAGTTCGATGCGGACGTTGGTGTGCCGTATGTCGGCATCGACAACTACCGCGCGGCTGGCGACGCGGTCATGCATCTGCTGTCGCGTGGCCATAAGCGCATCGCGCTGATCAATTCGGGCGACGGCTATCTGTTCGCGCAGCAACGCGAGCGCGGCTATCTGGATGCGCTGCATAACGCCGGCATCGACCCGGACCCGCGCTGGCAAGTCCATCTGGACAGCCTCGATTACGAAGCGGGCGCATCCGCGGCCGCGATCCTGATGGCGCAAAGCGAACCGCCTACCGCAATCTTCACGGTATCGGATACGCTCGCGATCGGCGTGGTCAAAGGCTTGCGCAGCATCGGCAGGCGCGTGCCCGACGATGTCGCGGTGGTCGGCTTCGACGACATTTCGCTGGCCGCGCAAATCGATCCGCCGCTGACGACGATCGCGCAGCCGATGCGCGAGCTAGGCGAGACCGCTGCGCGCTTGCTGCTAAAGCGGCTCGCAAACCGTACTGCGAACGTGCCGGGCGTGCTGCTGCCGCATCGGCTGATGGTGCGCGCAAGCGCGTGATGAGCGTCCGAGGAGCGCGAACCCGATGAGCCTCGCTGTCCGCTTCGACGATATCCGCAAAGACTTCGGCCCGGTGCGCGTGCTGCACGGCGTGAGCTTCGAACTCGCGCCCGGCCGCATCTACGGATTGCTCGGCGAAAACGGCGCGGGCAAGTCGACGCTGATGAAAATTCTCGCCGGCTACGAGCACGCGACATCAGGCGAGATACTGATCGACGGCGCGGCACAGCATTTCGACGGCTCGCGCGCGGCGGAGGCCGCGGGCATCGTGCTGATTCACCAGGAATTCAATCTGGCCGAGCATCTGACGATCGCGCAGAATATGTATCTCGGTCACGAAAAACGCCGCGGCCTGCTGCTCGATGACGCGGCGATGCGCACCGAAGCGAAGCGTTATCTCGCGCAAGTCGGCCTCACGAAGCATCCGGATACGAAGGTGCGCGACCTGATCGTCGCGGAAAAGCAGATGGTCGAGATCGCGAAGGCGCTATCGCGCCGGGCGCGTTTGCTGATCATGGATGAGCCCACCGCGACGCTCACGCCGTCCGAAACGGAACGCCTGTTCGCGCTGATGGCGAAACTGAAGGCGGATGGCGCGACGATCGTCTATATCTCGCACAAGCTCGACGAGGTCGAACGCATCACCGACGAGGTGATCGTGATGCGCGACGGTCGCTTCGTCGCGCGTAGCGAGACTGCGGCGCTCGGGCGGCAGCAGATGGCGAACCTGATGGTCGGCCGCGAACTGTCCGACATGTTTCCGGACAAGACACTGATTGCGGCCGACGCGCCGCTCGCGCTGCGCGTCGAAGGCCTGAGCGTGCCCGACTGGGTCGACGGTTTGAGCTTCGAGGTGCGCGCCGGCGAAGTGTTCGGCTTCGCGGGCCTGGTCGGCGCGGGGCGCACCGAAGCGTTCGAAGCGATCATCGGTCTGCGCCGGCGCAGCGCGGGACACATCGAGATTGCCGGCCGCCGCGTGGACCTGAAGAACCCGCGCGACGCAATGCGGCATGGCCTCACGTATCTGAGCGAGGACCGCAAAGGCAAGGGCCTGCATGTGAACCTGAGCTTGCAGGACAACCTGACGTTAATGACGCTCGATCGCTACACGCATCCGCTGCTTGATCTGAAGGCGGGGCGTGCGGCGCTGAGCGAAGCGGTGCGCGAGTTCGGCATCCGCACGGGAGATTTGAGCAGCCGCGCGCGGATGCTGTCGGGCGGCAACCAGCAAAAGCTCGCGCTCGCGAAATTCCTGCAGCCGAACCCCAACGTGATCGTGCTCGACGAACCGACGCGCGGCGTCGATATCGGCGCGAAACGCGATATCTACTTCCTGATTCACCGGCTCGCATCGGAAGGGCGGGCGGTGATCGTGATCTCGTCCGAGCTGATCGAACTGATCGGCCTGTGTCATCGCGTCGCGGTGATGCGCGCCGGCAAGCTACAGGCGACGCTCGGCCTCGAACACCTGACCGAAGAGGAGTTGATCGCTCATGCGACCGGCACCCACTGATACCTCCGCGCCGACGCCGCGCGCATTGCGAGTCGCACACGTGCTGTACGGTTTCGGTCCGCTCGCGGGCCTGATCGTGCTGTGCATCGCGGGCACGCTGCTGAACGGCGACTTCGCCACCGTCGACAACATGATGAACGTGCTGACGCGCACGTCGTTTATCGGCATCATCGCGGTCGGCATGACCTTTGTGATCATCTCGGGCGGCATCGACCTGTCGGTCGGCTCGATGGCCGCGCTGATCGCAGGGATCATGATCTGGCTGATGAACGGGCTCGCGGCCGGTCTGGGTGGCCACACGTTCGCGCCGCTCGCGATCGTGGCGATCGGCATCGTTTGCGCGCTGGTGCTCGGCGCGGTATTCGGCTGCGCGCATGGCTTGCTGATCACCAAAGGACGCATCGAGCCGTTTATCGTCACGCTCGGCACGCTCGGTATTTTTCGCGCGGTGCTCACGTGGCTCGCCGACGGCGGCGCGCTGACGCTCGATAACAATCTGTCCGATCTGTATGGCCCGGTCTATTACGCGAGTCTGCTCGGCGTGCCGGTGCCGATCTGGGTGTTCCTCGTCGTCGCGGCGGGGGGCGCGCTGATCCTCAATCGCACCGCATTCGGCCGGCACGTGCAGGCAATCGGTTCGAACGAGCAGGTTGCGCGCTATGCGGCGATTCGCGTCGATACGGTGAAGATCGTCACATACGTGCTGCTCGGCGTATGCGTCGGTGTCGCGACCGTGCTGTACGTGCCGCGGCTCGGATCGGCGACGCCGACCACCGGCTTGCTGTGGGAACTCGAAGCGATCGCCGCGGTGGTGGTCGGCGGCACCGCGCTCAAGGGCGGCGAGGGCCGCGTGATCGGCACCGTGATCGGCGCGGTGCTGCTGTCGGTGATCGCGAACATCCTGAATCTGACCAGCATCATCAGTGTGTATCTGAACGCGGCGGTGCAGGGCGTGGTGATTATCGTCGTCGCGTTCTTGCAGCGGGGGCGGCGTTAGCGCGTGTCCGCGGAGTCGCGCGGCTTCAAAGGGGGGATTAGCGCAGGGAAGGCAGCAACGCGGAAGGCAGGCAACAGGCAGCAGGCGTTTCAGTGGTTCTACAACGAAATCCGGCGCACGCATAGCGCCCATACAGTTCTGGAGACAACACCATGAAACACGTCATACGAACGGTCGGTGCCGGCATGCTGGCGCTTTCGATGCTGGGGATCACCGCGGGCGCCGCGCGCGCCGACGACAAGGTCACGCTGGGCGTCGCGATTCCGACGGCGGACCACGGCTTTACGGGCGGCATCGTCTGGTGGGCGAACAAGGCGAAAACCGACCTCGAGAAAGAGCATCCGGGGCTGAAGATCATCGTGAAGACCGCGGCGAATGCGCCTGAGCAGGCGAACCAGTTGCAGGACCTCGTGACGGTCAACAAGATCAACGCGCTCGTGATTTTCCCGCAGGAGTCCGCGTCGCTGACGCAGCCCGTTGCGCAGGTGAAGAAGAAAGGCGTGTACGTGACCGTGGTGGACCGCGGCCTGACGGATACCAGCGCGCAGGACGCGTATGTGGCCGGCGACAACACCGCATTCGGCAAGATCCCGGCCGAGTATCTGGCGAAGGCGCTCGACGGCAAGGGCGATATCGTCGCGCTGCGCGGCATTCCGACCACGCTCGACAACGAACGGTGGACCGCGTTTACGTCGGTGATGAAGCAGTATCCGAACATCAGGATTCTCGATGCGAAATACGCGAACTGGAACCGCGACGACGCGTTCAAGGTGATGCAGGACTATCTGACACGCTTCAAGCATATCGACGCAGTGTGGGCGTCGGATGACGACATGGCGGTCGGCGTGCTGAAGGCAATCGATCAGGCCAAACGCAGCGACATCAAGATCGTATTCGGCGGCGCGGGCTCGAAAGGGATGATCAAGAACGTGATGGACGGCGCGCCGATGATCACGGCGGATGTGTCGTACTCGCCGAAGTTTATCTACGACGCGATCAAGCTGACCGCCGAAGCGAGGCTCAAGGGCCAGTCGCTGCCGCCGACGACGATCATCCCGTCAGTGCTGATCACGAAGGAAAACGCGCAGCAGTTCTACTTCCCGGACTCGCCGTTCTAGGCGAGGTGAAGTCGCGCGGCGCGGCATGCAGGATGCTGCGCCGTGTAGGCTCGACCACTGACGGAGACGCACGATGAAGACCATCAAAGGGCCGGCAATTTACCTCGCGCAGTTTCTCGGCGACGATCCGCCATTCGACAATTTCGCCCATATGGCCAACTGGGCCGCGGGGCTCGGCTTCAAAGGCATTCAGGTGCCGGTTGCGTCGCAACTGATCGATCTGGAGCAGGCGGCGGCGAGTCAGACGTACTGCGACGAATGGCTCGGCATCGCGACCGATGCGGGCGTGACGGTGACCGAACTGGCGACGCATTTGCAGGGTCAGCTGGTTGCTGTGCACCCCGCGTACGACGTACTGTTCGACAGCTTTGCCGCGCCGCAGGTGCGCGGCAATCCGCAGGCGCGCACCGAATGGGCAATTGCGCAGTTGAAGCTTGCCGCCAAGGCGTCGCAGCGCCTCGGCCTGAACACGCACGTGACGTTTTCGGGCGCGCTGGCGTGGCCGTATATCTACCCGTGGCCGCAGCGGCCGGCAGGCCTGGTCGAAGCAGCCTTCGACGAACTCGCACGCCGCTGGAAGCCGATTCTCGATGCATTCGACGAAGCCGGCGTCGACGTCTGCTACGAACTGCACCCGGGCGAGGACTTGCACGACGGTGTCACATTCGAACGATTTCTCGCGACGCTGAACGATCATCCGCGGGCGAATATTCTGTTCGACCCGAGCCACTATGTGCTGCAGCAACTCGATTACCTCGAATTTATCGATATCTATCACGAGCGCATCAAGGCGTTCCATGTGAAGGACGCGGAGTTTCGTCCGACCGGGCGTCAGGGCGTGTACGGCGGCTATAGCGGTTGGGTCGAGCGGGCGGGGCGTTTCCGTTCGCTGGGCGATGGGCAGGTCGACTTCAGCGCGATCTTTTCGAAGATGGCGCAGTACGACTACCCGGGCTGGGCGGTGCTCGAATGGGAATGCGCGTTGAAGCACCCGCAGGACGGCGCGCGCGAAGGCGCGGAGTTTATCAGGCGGCACATCATCCGCGTCGCGGACCGCGCGTTCGATGACTTTGCGGAAAGCGGCGTCGATCGCGCGCAATTGCAGCGCGTGCTCGGCATCTGATCGATTATCCGGTTGCGCACGCAACGATTGCGCGGCCGCATCGTAAGGAGCAGCACACGATGGCAGGAAGACTGAAGCTGGGCATGGTCGGCGGCGGCCAGGGCGCGTTTATCGGCGCGGTGCACCGGATTGCCGCGCGCCTGGACGATTGCTTCGAAGTGGTCGCGGGTGCGTTGTCGTCCGACCCGCAGCGCGCGCAGGCGAGTGCCGCCGAAGCGAATCTTGCGCGCAGTTACGCGGACTGGCGCGAGATGGCGCGTGCGGAAAGCGCGCGCGACGACGGCATCGACGCAGTGGCGATCGTTACGCCGAACCATCTGCATGCGCCGGTCGCGACCGCGTTTCTCGAAGCGGGTATCCATGTGATCTGCGACAAGCCGCTCGCGGTGTCGCTCGCCGAAGGCGACGCGCTGGCGCGGCTCGCGCGCGAAAAGCGGCGGCTCTTTGCGCTCACGCATACGTATTCAGGCTATCCGATGGTGCGGCACGCGCGCGAACTGATCGAAGCGGGCGAACTCGGCGACCTGCGCGTCGTGCAGGTCGAATATGCACAGGACTGGCTGGCCGAGCCGATCGAGCAGAGCGGCACGAACAAACAGGCGGTGTGGCGCACCGACCCGAAGCTGTCCGGCCCGGCTGGGTGCCTTGGCGATATCGGCACGCACGCGTACCACCTCGCGGGTTTTATCACCGGCATGCTACCGGCGGCGCTCGCGGCGGACGTGCATACGTTCGTCCCCGGACGCCGGCTCGACGATCATGTGCAGGCGATGCTGCGCTATGCGAACGGCGCGCGCGGGATGCTGTGGGCAAGCCAGGTCGCGAGCGGCGCGGAGAACGCGCTGCGGCTGCGCGTGTATGGGACGAAGGCGGGTATCGCGTTCGATCAGGAAGAACCGAATGAACTGTGGTTCACGCCATTGGGCGGCGCGGCGCAGCGGTTGACGCGCGGGCGCGTACAGGGGGCGGCCGCCGCGCATGCGACGCGCGTGCCGCCGGGACATCCGGAAGGGTATCTCGAGGCGTTCGCGCAGCTGTATAAGGACGCCGCGCTGCAGATTGAAGCGCTCGACGCGGGTCGACCGCTGCCGCCGGAAAGCCGCTTTCTGACGACGGTCGACGACGGGGTCGCCGGTTTGCGCTTTATCGATGCGATGCTCGCGAGCAGCGCGGCCGGCGGGCAGTGGCGTGAGATCTGACCCGCGCGAGATCTGACCCGCGCGAGATCTGACCCGCGCGAGATCTGACCCGCGCGAGATCTGACCCGCGCGATGCGCTGACGGCGCGACGGCGGCGCGTGACACCCATCGTCGCTGCCGCGCCGCGCTTAACCTTTGCTCTTCCTGATCTGCTCTTCGAACGCGAGGTCGAGCTTGCTGACCTTGCGCGGCTTTTTCGGCCCGAAATCGTCGACGAACTTCACGAATTCGTCGAGCGGCAACGGCTCGGACACTTTCTGATCGGCGCCGCTCGAACGGTCGACCAGATAGAACAGGCCGCCGGACAGTGCGATCGCCGCATAACGCGGGTTGCCGCTGCGGGTCTTCAGCCGTTCGACGGCGTGGGTGGCTCGGGTAGTGCGCATGGTCAGGAACGCGGAACGCGATAGAGCAACGAAAGGCTTCTACTTTAACTTTAACAACCGCATCACTGGCTCAGGTACACGAACTTCCCATCCTTCACGATCCCCATCACGCTCGCGCGCTGATCGAGCCCGACGTGGTCCTGTGCGCTCGTATTGACCACGCCGTTCGGCACGACCAGTTCATGCGCATGCTCGAGCTCGTCGCGCAACGCGACGCGAAACGCGTCGGTGCCCGGCTGCGCGGCTTTCAACGCGCGCGCGACCGCATCCTGCAGCCGCGGATACACGCCCGCCGCATCGCCTGCGAACTGCGTGACCGTGCCCGGCCCGTACTTCGCTTCATAAGCGCTCACGAACGCGAGCGCCGCCTGCCTGGCCGGATGATCGGCCGGCAGCGTGCGCGCAACCACGACCGGCTGCGTCGGAAACAGCGTGCCTTCGACGTCCTTGCCGCCGAGCTTGACGAACTCCGGCGTCGCAATGCCGTGCGTCTGATAGATCGCGCCCTTGTAGCCGCGCTCGACCAGCGTGCGCTGCGGCAGCACGCTCGGCGTGCCGGCGCCAGCGATCAGCACCGCATCCGGTTTCGCCGCAATCAGCTTCAGCACCTGGCCGGTCACGCTGGCGTCGGTCCGGTTGAAGCGCTCGGTCGCGACAATCCGAATGTGCCGCAGCGCCGCGAACTTCGTGAATTCGTTGAGCCAGCTGTCGCCGTAGCTGTCGGCAAAACCGATAAAACCGACCGTCTTCACGTCGTGGTTCGCCATATAGCGCGTCATCACGTCGGCCATCGCGCGATCGGTCTGTGCCATCTTGAATGCCCATACGCGTTTGCCTTCCTGCGGTTCGACAACGGCTGCGCTGCCGATCAGCGTGATCATCGGCGTCTGGCTTTGCGCGACCGGATCGAGCGCCGCCAGCGCGGCCGGCGTCACGTTCGGGCCGACGATCACGTCGACATGGTCCTCGTTGATCAACTTATGGATGTTGCGCACCGCGACGCCGGGGTCGGAGCCGTCGTCGAGCACGATGTATTGTGCGTTCTGGCCGGCGATCGTTTTCGGCCACATCAGGATCGCGTTCTTGCTGGTAATGCCGATCGCGGCGGCCGGTCCGGTGGTCGACAGGTCGATGCCGACCTTCAGGTCCGCGTGCGCGGCGCTCGCGAGCAGGAATGCACCGGCTGCGGCCGTGACCGACGTGAAGCGGCGCAGGTTGTTCTTATAGGACGTCATGCAAAAAACTCCGTGACTGGGGCGCTGGAAGTCGGCAGCGACGCCGGGCATACTTCGACCGCGCGCAACATGCCGTCTCGTCAACACGCGCAATCGATGGTGTCGAGGCTGACGGAAAGTGTTGGAAAACAACGAAAGTGCACGTGGCGGCACATCAAAGCTCGTATGACTCGCTCTCGCCTTTGAGTGCCTGTTCGATCAGCTTGCGGTTCATGCTCGGCGACAGCAGTTCCACCAGCGTGTAGACATAGCTGCGCAGGTACGCGCCCTGTTTGAGCCCGACGCGCGTGATATTGCTACCGAACAGATGACCCACCGGCATCGCGCGCAAGTGCCGGTCGCGGTCACCGTTGAACGCGATATCCGCCATGATCCCGACCCCAAGTCCGAGCTCGACGTAAGTCTTGATCACGTCCGCATCGATCGCTTCCAGCACGATGTCCGGCTGCAAGCCGCGCAGCCGGAACGCATCGTTGATCTTCGCGCGGCCCGCGAACGCGTTTTCGTAGGTGATCAGCGGGTATTGCGACAGATCGTCGAGCGACAACTGTTTGCGCTCGAGCAGCGGATGGTCGTCTGGCATGATCGCGACGTGGTGCCAGGTGAAGCAGGGCAGCGACACCAGTTCCTTATAGTTCGACAGCCCTTCGGTTGCGATTGCGACGTCCGCCTGATCGTGGATCACCATCTCCGCGACCTGGCTTGGACTGCCTTGCAGAATTGAAAGGTGAACCTTCGGGTAGCGCCGCTTGAATTCCGCGATCGCGGCAGGCAGCGAATAGCGCGCCTGGGTATGGGTCGCGGCAATCACCAGGTTGCCCTGGTCCTGCGCCGCGTAATCCTTACCGATCCGCTTCAGGCTCTCCACCTCCTGCAGAATCCGCTCGACCGACGCCAGAATGATCCGCCCCGGCTCGGTCAGCGAGCGCACGCGCTTGCCGTGCCGCGTGAAGATCTCAACGCCCAGTTCGTCCTCGAGCTCGATGATCGCCTTCGACACCCCCGGCTGGCTCGTATACAGCGCCTTGGCCGCTTCGGTGAGGTTGAAGTTCTGGCGCACCGCTTCCCGGACGAAGCGGAACTGATGCAGGTTCATATATAACCTCGCCGCATATCAACAGAATTTTTTAGTCGTTTGAAATATAAGGCGAGTTTATTACGATTTCTCCAACTTTTCCAATATGGATATCTCTTTTCGTCATTAGCAAATCACGAGCGGGTCTTTGTTCATTCATCTGACTTGCCTTACTAATGAAACGGACAGCGATCTCCATCGCGCGGCGTAACCGGAACGCCGGGTGGGTTGAGACAAACAAACTGGGGTCCCCGAATGTATCAATACGATCAGTACGACCAGACCATCGTTGACGAACGCGTCGCGCAGTATGCCGACCAGGTTCGCCGCCGGCTGTCGGGCGAATTGAGCGAAGAAGAGTTCCGCCCGCTGCGTCTGCAGAACGGCCTGTACATGCAACGCCATGCTTATATGCATCGGATCGCGATTCCGTACGGCAACCTGCGCAGCGACCAGATGCGTATGCTCGCGACGATCGCGCGCGAACACGATCGCGGCTATGGCCACTTCTCGACGCGTACCAACATCCAGTTCAACTGGGTCGAACTCGAGGAAACGCCGGAAATTCTGCGCAAGCTCGCGTCGGTGCAGATGCATGGCATCCAGACGTCGGGCAACTGTATCCGTAATATCACCGCCGACCAGTTCGCGGGCATCGCGCCCGACGAGACGGTCGACCCGCGTCCCTGGGCCGAAATTCTGCGTCAGTGGTCGACGTTCCACCCGGAATTCGCATGGCTGCCGCGCAAGTTCAAGATTGCGGTGTCGGGCTCGAAGGAAGACCGCGCGGCCGTGCAGATTCACGACCTCGGCGTCTATCTGTCGAAGAATGCCGACGGCGAAGTGGTCGCGAGCATCCTCGCGGGCGGCGGCTTGGGCCGCACGCCGATCATCGGCGCGATCATTCGCGAAAACCTGCCGTGGCAGCATCTGCTGACCTACTGCGAAGCGGTGCTGCGCGTGTACAACCGCTATGGCCGCCGCGACAATCTGTACAAGGCGCGTATCAAGATTCTCGTGAAGGCGCTGTCGCCGGCGAAGTTCGCGCAGCAGGTCGAGGAAGAGTGGCAGCACCTGAAGGACGGCCCGTCGACGCTCACCCAAGCCGAACTGGACCGCGTGTCCCAGTACTTCCAGCCGCCGCAGTACGACAAGCTGCCGGATAACGAACCGACGTTCGAAAAGCATCTGCTCGAAAGCCGTGCGTTTGCTCGCTGGGTCGAACGCAGCGTGCGTCAGCACCGCGTGTCCGGCTACGCGGCCGTCACGCTGTCGCTCAAGCCGCACGGCGTCGCGCCGGGCGATGCCACCGACGCGCAGATGGACGCGGTCGCCGATCTCGCCGACGAATATTCGCTCGGTGAAATCCGCGTGTCGCACGAGCAGAACCTGATTCTCGCGAACGTGAAGAAGCGCGATCTGCACGCGCTGTGGGAAAAGGCGAAGGCGCTCGGTTTCGCGACGCCGAACATCGGCCTGCTGACCGACATCATTGCGTGCCCGGGCGGCGATTTCTGCTCGCTCGCGAATGCGAAGTCGATTCCGATTGCAAAGGCGATCCAGCAGCGTTTCGACGATATGGACTTCGTCTACGACCTCGGCGAAGTGTCGCTGAATATCTCCGGCTGCATGAACTCGTGCGGTCACCATCACGTCGGCAATATCGGCGTGCTGGGCGTCGACAAGGATGGCGCCGAATGGTACCAGGTGTCGCTGGGCGGCGAGCAGGGCACCGGTGCGACCGGCGCGCATCTGGGCCGCGTGATCGGCCCGTCGTTCTCGGCTGAAGAAATGCCGGACGTGGTCGCGAAGGTGATCGATACGTTTGTCGAGCACCGCGCCGATGGCGAGCGCTTTATCGACACGTACAACCGCATCGGCATCACGCCGTTCAAGGAGCGCGTGTACGCATCGCGCCAACCCGCTCACGCGTAACCGGCCCAGTTGCCAAATCAAGGAATTTGCAGATGGCTTCGATTATCAAGGACCGCGCGATCGTCAACGATGACTGGACGGTGGTGCGCGCCGCTGAAGACGGCACGCTGCCCGCAGTGGACGCGTTGCCGGCCGGCAAGGTGCTGGTGCCGCTCGCGCTGTGGCAAAGCGCGCGCGATGCGCTGACGGCGGCGCGCGGCGCTGCTGAAATCGGCGTGTGGCTGGCTGGCGACAGCGAACCGGCCGACATCGTTAGCGATTTCGACAAGATCGCGCTGATCGCGGTCGATTTCCCGGTGTTCCGTGACGGCCGCGGCTACAGCATTGCGCGTCTGTTGCGCGAGCGCTATGGCTACCAAGGCGAGATTCGCGCGATCGGCGACGTGCTGCGTGACCAGTTGCGCTTCTACGAGCGCTGCGGGTTCAACGCTTACGCGCTGCGCGCCGACAAGGACATTCACGACGCGCTGAAGGCATTCACCGAGTTTACGGTGCAGTACCAGGGCGCGTTCGACGAACCGCGTCCGCTGTTCCGCCGCCGTGAAGCGGCCGCCGCACAAAAGGCCCCGGCATGAGCGACGTGCAAAACCTGGCGCCCGAGCTGGCTGCGAAGATCGAGCGGCTCGATGCACTGCTCGATTCGATCGCCGCGCGGCACATCGACGTCAAGTTTGCGAGCAGCCTCGCCGCGGAAGACATGCTGCTCACGCACGCGATCCTGTCGCGTGGCGTGAAGATCGGCATCTTCACGCTGAATACGGGCCGCCTGCATGCGGAAACGCTTGGCATGCTCGATCGCGTGCGCGCACGCTATGGCTACGACATCGAGCAGTTCCACCCGCAGACGGCCGCGGTCGACGAATACGTGGCCGCGCATGGTCTGAACGCGTTCTACGAAAGCATCGATCTGCGCAAGCGCTGCTGCGAGATCCGCAAGGTCGAGCCGCTGAACCGCGCACTCTCGGGCGTCAGCGCATGGGTGACGGGACAGCGCCGCGAGCAGTCGGTGACGCGCGCGGAACTGCACGAGGAAGAACACGACGCCGCACGCCATATCGCGAAGTTCAACCCGCTCGCCGACTGGACAGAAGCGGACGTGTGGGCGTACCTCGCTGCGTTCGATGTGCCGGTCAACCCGCTGCACGCGCGCGGCTATCCGAGCATCGGCTGCGAGCCCTGTACGCGGGCGATCCGGCCGGGCGAAGACAGCCGGGCCGGACGCTGGTGGTGGGAATCGCGCGATACGAAGGAATGCGGACTGCACATCACCACCATTCCGATTGCGGTGAGTACGGAAAGCGCGTCTGCTTAAGCGTCGCAGGCAGACCGCCCCAGTAAGCCGCAGCGCCAAGTCTTATCGATACCGCGAGCCGGCTGCGCCGCTCGCCAGACGAATCAACGAAGGACCCGAACTATGAGCACGACGCTCGAATCGACTGTCACCGCCCCGCTCGCCAACACGGGCAACCGGATGGACCATCTCGACTGGCTCGAAGCCGAGTCGATCCATATCCTGCGCGAGCTGGTCGCCGAATGCAGCAAGCCTGCGCTGCTGTTCTCGGGCGGCAAGGACTCGGTGGTGGTGCTGCATCTCGCGCTGAAGGCGTTCGGCCTGGGCGCGAACCGTCGTACCGTGCTGCCGTTTCCGCTCGTGCATATCGACACCGGCCATAACTACGAAGAAGTGATCGACTTCCGAGATCGCCGCGCGAACGAAATCGGTGCGCAACTGGTGGTCGGCCATGTCGAAGATTCGATCAAGCGCGGCACCGTGCGCCTGCGCCGCGAGACCGATTCGCGCAACGCGGCGCAGGCGGTCACGCTGCTCGAGACGATCGAGCAATACGGCTATACCGCGATGATCGGCGGCGCGCGGCGCGATGAAGAAAAGGCGCGTGCGAAAGAACGCATCTTCTCGTTCCGCGACGAATTCGGTCAGTGGGACCCGAAGGCGCAACGCCCGGAACTGTGGAGCCTGTATAACGCGCGCCTGCATCAGGGCGAGCACCTGCGCGTGTTCCCGATCTCGAACTGGACCGAGCTTGATGTATGGCAATACATCGCCCGCGAACAGCTCGAACTGCCGTCGATCTATTACGCGCATCACCGCGAAATCGTGCGCCGCAACGGTCTGCTGGTGCCGGTTACGCCGCTTACGCCGATGCGCGAAGGCGAGACCAGCGAACAGGCGCTGGTGCGCTTCCGTACGGTCGGCGACATCAGCTGCACGTGCCCGGTCGCAAGCGACGCGGATACCGTCGAGAAGATCATTGCCGAAACGGCGGTGACCGAGATTACCGAGCGCGGCGCAACACGGATGGACGACCAGACGTCCGAGGCCGCGATGGAACAGCGCAAGAAGCAAGGTTATTTCTGAAGCACACGAGGTAAGACAGTCATGAGCATTCATCAACCGGAAGACCTCGGCGTGCTGCGTTTCATCACCGCCGGCAGCGTCGACGATGGCAAGAGCACGCTGATCGGCCGCCTGCTGTACGACAGCAAGGCCGTGTTGTCGGACCAACTGTCCGCACTGTCGCGCGCGAAGAACAAGCGCACGGTCGGCGATGAGATCGACCTGTCGCTGCTGACCGACGGCCTCGAAGCTGAACGCGAGCAGGGCATCACGATCGACGTCGCATATCGCTACTTCGCGACCGCCAAGCGCAAGTTCATCATCGCCGATACGCCGGGGCACGAGCAGTACACGCGCAATATGGTGACCGGCGCGTCGACCGCGCATGCGGCGATCATTCTCGTCGATGCGACGCGCGTGACGCTCGAAAACGGCGTTGCGCAATTGCTGCCGCAAACCAAGCGCCATAGCGCGATCGTGAAGCTGCTCGGCCTGCAGCATGTGATCGTCGCGATCAACAAGATGGACCTGATCGACTTCAGCGAAACGCGCTTCAACGAGATTCGCGATGCGTATGTCGAACTGGCGCGCCAGCTCGGTTTAAGCAATGTGCGCTTTGTGCCGGTGTCGGCGTTAAAGGGCGATAACATCGTGAGCGCGAGCGAGCGGATGCCGTGGTACGCAGGCGAGCCGCTGCTCGATGTGCTCGAAGCGCTGCCGGTCGAAACTGAGGGCAATGACACGCTGCGCTTTCCGGTGCAGTGGGTTGCGCGTCAGGACGGCAGTCAGGCGGACGACTTCCGCGGCTATATGGGCCGTGTCGAGTCCGGCGAAGTGAAAGTGGGCGACACGATCGTGGTGCTGCCGGCCAATCGCGAAGCGACCGTCGCGGAAATCATCGCACCGGTGCCGGGCGGCACCGCGCAGGTGGACCGCGCATTCGCTGGCCAGACGGTGACCGTCCGCCTCGACCAGGATGTCGATGTGTCGCGCGGCGACACGTTCGTGCGCGCGGGCGACACGCCGCAGCCGGCGAAGAAGCTCGAAGCGGACCTGTGCTGGTTCGACGACGCGCCGTTGTCGACGCAGCGCAAGTATTTGCTGAAGCAGACCACCAACACGGTATTTGCGCGCGTCGGCGCAATCAAACAGGTGCTCGACGTGCATACGCTGTCGCACGCGACCGACCGTCAGGAGCTGTCGATGAACGACATCGGCCGGGTTTCGCTGACGCTGCAAAAGCCGCTCGTTTGCGACGAGTATGATACGCATCCGGGGACCGGTGCATTCGTGCTGATCGACGAAGCAACGCATCACACGGTCGCCGCGGGCATGATTCGTGCGTTTTCTGCGTGACAGGCCTGTGGGGCTCGCGCCGACGATAATGAACGCAGCGTGAGCCTCGGTCGTTGTATAGCGCGGTTTTCATCGGATCGGACGAACGGAGTGGGAGCAAATGGGTAAGGTGTATCTGATCGGTGCAGGGCCTGGTGCGGCGGACCTCATTACGGTGCGCGGCGCACGTTTGCTGGGCATCGCCGATGTCGTGCTGCACGATGCGCTAATCGAGCCGGAGATGCTCGAGCACGCGCCGCGTGCGCGCAAGATCGCGGTCGGCAAGCGTTGCGGGCAGCGCTCGACCGCGCAGCACTTTATCAACAAGCAGATTGTCGACGCGGCGCGCGAGCATGATGTCGTCGTGCGACTGAAGGGCGGCGATCCGATGTTGTTCGGCCGCGCCGATGAAGAGATGCGTGCGCTCGAGGCAGCCGGCATTGAATATGAAATCGTGCCGGGTATCACAGCCGCGCTTGCGGGTGCGTCCGCGCTGCAGCGATCGTTGACGCTGCGTGGCGTGTCGCGCAGCGTCGCGCTTGCGACGCACAGCCGCGCGGCGGACACCGACGCGATTCGCGAGCAGGTGAATGCGGATTCGCTGGTGTTCTACATGGGCCGCGACAGCGCGCCTGAAATCGCGCAGCAGCTGATCGACGCGGGGCGTCCAGCGTCCACGCCGGTCGCGATCGTCGAAGCGTGCAGCACGCCGCGCGAGCGGACGCTGACGCTGACGCTCGAAGGGCTGGCCTCTGGCGACGCGCAACCGTGGCTGGACGCGTCGCAGCCGAGTCTGCTGATGATCGGCGACGCGTTTGCGCAGCGGCAGCGCACCGCGCGCACAGAAGATGAAGGCGACGCGAGCCGCGACGAGAAAGGCATTCGCCGCGTGGCGTGAGTCCGGCTGATCGGCGCAGCGAGTCAGTCAGAAACAAAGGAAGGCGCGAGCAATCGCGCCTTTTTTGTTGCGTGCTCGTTCGTGTGATTCAGTCCTTGAACAGATGCGTCGCGTGCGTCACCGATGCGCCCGCGCGCATCGCCGCAGCCACCAGTGCCGCTTCCGTCAGCTGCTCGTCGGTGGCGCCGGCCTTGCGCGCCGCCTTCGTGTGCAACTCGATGCAGTACGGACACTGAGTCGTCAGCGCGACCGCGACCGCGATGATCTGCTTGGTCTGCTCGCTGAGCGCGCCCGCGGTAAATGCAGCAGTGTCGAAGGCCCAGAAGGCTTTCATCACATCTGGTGCTTTTTCGTCCAGGTGCTTCAGTCGGGTAAGATGCTTCATGTCGAACATGGATGTCTCCATCAGGAAGGGGATTTCGTATGCCATGGTAGTCAGGGTCATGTTCGAAGTGGTCTCGTTCTGGTTCCAAATCGTCCAATGATCACCTTGTCCCGATCCGGCGAGCATGTGCTCGACCATCTCCTTGCGGCACTCGATCTCGGCGTCGCGAACTTCTCGGTATGCGATGTGCGCAACGGTTGGGGTGTGAGCTTCGAAGCCTGCAGCACCGCAAGCCTGCACTACTGTCTCGCGGGAAGCGGCACGCTGGTGCTGGGCGACGCCGGGCGCATGATGCTCGATGCGCATAGCTTCGTGCTGTTGCCGCCGGGTGTCGCTTACCGGATCGATGTGGCGAGCCCGACGGCCGCGCGCACGGTGAAGCGCGCGCGGGTCGGCAATGGACTCGTCCGCGAGACGGCGCCGACCGTGAAGGTCGGCGAAGGAGCGCAGGGCGTCGTCACGGCTTGCGGTGAGTTGAGCATCGATCGGAGTTTTACCGTTGATCCGTTCAGGGCATTGAGCCGTCCTCTCATTACCCGCTTCGACGCGGCCGGAGGCTTGCGGAACCAGTTCGTGATGCTGCTTGCGGAATCGGCGCGTCCGGGGCCGGGCTCGCGCGTGCTGGTTGAAGCACTGCTCAAGCAGTGTTTCGTGATGGCGCTCAGGCGTCATATCGACGACGGCGGGGTGGATTTTCCGTGGGCCGCCGGTCTGGCCGATGCGCGCCTCGCGGCGGCGCTCGAAGCGATGTTCGAGCGCTATGCGAGCCCGCTGTCGGTCGAGCGGCTCGCTGAAGAAGCGAGCATGAGCCGTTCGGCATTTGCCGCGCAGTTTGCGAAAGCGTTCGATCAGTCGCCGATGGCGATGCTCAAAGTCGTACGGCTTCGCAAGGCGGCCGAATTGCTTGCGACCACAACCATGCCGGTGTCGGAAGTGGCAAGGGCGGTCGGGCTGTCGAGTCGTAGCAATTTTTCCGTTGCGTTCCAGCGCCTTTATAAAGTGGATCCGACTCGGTTCAGGCATCAGTCGCGATCGACGAACCGTTTTATCGGGTAGCGTGTCGCTGTTTGCGCTGCCTGCCTGCGGCCGCGCGGCCGTAAACCAGCCTGACGGAGATTCGATCGGATGACCCAGCCAACCCCGGAGCACACGACACTCGCTTCCTGGCTCGATGCATTCTCGCGCGCGATAGCCGCGGGCAACGTGGACGATATCGTCGCGCTATTCGGCGGTACCTGTTTCTGGCGCGATCTGGTCGCGTTCACATGGGACATTCGCACGCTGGAAGGGCGTGATGCGATTCGCGCGATGCTCGATGCGACGCTCGCGTCGATCAGGCCGCACGAATGGGCCGTTGCCGAACCCGTGCGCGCTGGCGCGACCGACGGCTTTATTTCATTCGACACTGCGCTTGGCCGCTGCGATGGCTATGTGCGCCTTGACGCGCAGGGCCGTTGTTTGACGCTGCTCACCGCGCTGCGAGAACTGAAGGGGTTCGAAGAACCGACTCGACGCCGGCGCGTGTCCGGTCACGAACAACCGTTGGCAAATGTCGGCAATTTTGATGCGGCGAAACAGCCTTATGTGCTGATCGTCGGCGGCGGACACGGCGGATTGAGTATCGCGGCGCGGCTCAAACTGCTCGGCGTGCCGGCGCTGATCGTCGATCGCCATGCGCGCACGGGAGACAGCTGGCGGTCGCGTTACCCGTCGCTGCAGTTGCATGATCCGGTGTGGTCGAATCATCTGCCGTATCTGAGCTTTCCGGATCATTGGCCGGTATTCGCCGCCAAGGATAAAGTCGGCGACTGGCTGGAGTCCTATGCGCGGATCATGGAACTCGATATCTGGCATCGCGCGTCATGCGTCGGCGCGCAATACGATCCGGCAAGCGGTCAATGGCGCGCGCGTATTGTGCGAGGCGGTCATGAAACGCTGCTGCAGCCGACCCATCTTGTCTTCGCGACCGGCTTGAGCGGCGACCCTTTTATCCCTTCGATTCCCGGTGCGGCGTCGTTCGCAGGGATGCAGTGCCACTCGAGCGCGTATGCGGGCGGCGAGCGGTTCAGTGGCCGCAAGGTGGTCGTATTCGGTTCGAACAACTCCGCACACGATATCTGCGAAGAGCTGCTCGCGCACGGCGCGGATGTGACGATGATCCAGCGCTCGTCGACGCACGTGATTCGCCAGCCGCGCGTGCTCGAGATCATGCGCTCGCTTTACTCGGAAGAGGCCGTGGCCCGCGGCCTCGACGCCGAGCGGGCGGACCTGCAGCGCGCGGCATTGCCGATGCGTATGCTGCCCGTGGTGTTCCGCCCGACGATGGAAAAGATCGCGCGCGAGGATGACGCGTTTTATCAGCGCCTCGCGGCGGCGGGTTTCAGGCTCGACTTTGGCGAGGACGGGGCCGGCATTGTCGGGAAGTACTTGCGCAAGGGGGGCGGTTACTACATCGACACGGGCGCGTCGGAGCTGATCGCCAATGGCAGGATCAAGCTGAAGTCCGGCGTTCAGGCGCTACGTATCGAGCGTTCGTGCGTCGTGCTGAGCGACGGCTCGCGCGTCGACGCCGACGACATTGTGTATGCAACCGGTTTCCGGCCAATGAACGAGGTCATCGCGAAGCTCATTTCGCCGCAGGTCGCGGCAGCGATCGGACGCGTGTACGGCTATGGCTCCGGGCTCGATGGCGACCCGGGGCCCTGGGAAGGCGAGTTGCGCAATATGTGGAAACCGACGCGGCAACCGGGGTTGTGGTTCCACGGCGGCAATTTCCAGATGGCGCGATTTCATTCGAAGTTTCTTGCGCTGCAGTTGAAGGCGCGGTTTGAGGGGCTGGCGGTGAGCGTATTTCAGCCGTAGCGGGTCGCGATGGGGCACACGTTGATCGCAGCGGCCGGCATTAATTTTTCTAAAACGGTATTAGGAAAATTAGCTTTTCTTATCGAGTCGACCCGATCAGACTGCACGATTCCCCTTGTCCAGCCGCCCCCTTTCGAGCGAGGCCACCATGACGTTTACCCCCTTCAAACTCGAACGCTACTTCGCTCAACACGAGTTCACGGCTCGCTATCTGCTGTGCAGTTCGGATCCCGAGTCGATGTCAGTAAGCGACCTGCTTGCGTATGAGCCGGGTTCGTCTGAAGGCCTGGCGCGAACATGGCTCGGGTACACCGAATACCCAGGTGCACCCGCGTTGCGTGTGCAACTTGCGAAGGAACTCTACACCGCGACGCAAAGCGACCAGATCATCGTCCACACCGGCGCGCAGGAAGCGATTTATTCGTTCATGAACGCGGTACTCGAACCGGGCGACCATCTGATCGTGCATATGCCCGGTTATCAATCGCACTATTCGACCGCGCAGGATCGCGGTCTCGCTGTGACGCCGTGGATGGCGCGCGAGTCGTCGGGATGGGCGCTCGATATCGACGAACTTGCGACGCTGATTCGCCCGGAGACGAAGGCGCTGGTGGTCTGTTTTCCGCACAACCCGACCGGCTATCTGCCGAGTACTGACGAATTCGACGCGATCATCGAATTCGCGCGGCGCCATGGCTTGATGCTTTTCAGCGATGAGGTCTATCGGGGTCTCGAACTCGATCCCGCGCATCGGTTGCCTGCCGCATGTGACGTATACGAACGCGCGGTATCGCTGGGCGCACTCGCGAAGTCGCACGGACTCGCGGGTTTGCGCATCGGTTGGGTCGCAACGCGCGATCGCGAGGTGTTGCGACGCATGAGTCTTTTCAAAGACTATCTGACGATCAGCAATAGCGCGCCGAGCGAATACCTTGCGACAATCGCGGTCCGCCAAACCGATGCATTGACCCGCAGGGCCACTGACATTACCCGCGCAAACCTGCAGGTGCTGGACACGTTTTTCGCGCGGCACGAGGCGATGTTCGAATGGCGTAAGCCGCTCGCCGGCACGATCGCATTTCCGCGTTTGAGGAATCTGTCGGCGTATGAGTTCTGCGAAACACTGCTTGAACAAACCGGCGTACTGTTACTGCCGAGCACGCTGCTCGACTACGGCGATGCGAACTTCCGCATTGGATTCGGCCGCAAGAATCTGCCGCAGATTCTGCCGATCGTGGATGACTACCTTGGCAAGCCTGGCGGCACACGTTAACTGAGGATCAACGCGGCGCGTATTGCTATTGTGTGAGTCGACTGATTACATTGAAAAGACGGAAAACTTGAATTATTCATATATCTGACGCGCCTGTGCATGAGTGCTGTTGAAGGAGCCGATGATGAGAAACAATAAATTCGCCGTCTTTGCTTGTCTGATTTGCTTTGGATTGCAAAGTTATGCGACATCGTGCCTCGCCGGCGGTCAGTTTGCTGTCAATTGCACGTACTCGCACACGAAGCCCGACGACTCGATCGTGTGGCCGAATCAGCCCGGGCAGGCAATGGTGCATGACTTCTTCGGCAACACCGGCACCGACGCTTATAGTGACTACCAGACCTTGAGTGGCAACAAGCTTACGACCTGCGACTCGAAAGCGGACGTGTCCGCCTACTGGGTGCCGCAACTGAAGCGCGCATCCGGCGTCATCGTGCCCGACTTCGCGAAGATCTACTACAAGAACGATCAGCCTGTCGTGCCGCTCAGTCCGATTCCAGCCGGCCTCCAATTGCTAGCCGGCGACCATAATGGGACCGGCCCGAAACCGCAGATTAACTACCTGTGCCGCGGCGGCGGATATACGACTACCGCGCCAACCAACTGCCCGGTTGTGACGGACGACAGCGGCACGTATGCGCAGCTCGATATCTCAGTGCACTTCCCGGATTGCTGGAACGGCAAAAAAATCAAGCCCGACACTTCGGGCGGCGATGCTCACCCGGCGGCCGCGATGCGCTATTCGAGCATGATGGACTACATGGCGTATCGTAATGCCGATGGCACGTGCCCATCCGGTTTCCCCGTGAAAATTCCGGAACTTCAGCTTAACGTTCAGTATTCGCTAGGGCAGGATCCCGATTTGTCGACGGCGCAGTTGTCGATGGATCCGATGCTCGTCGATGGCGTTCTGGTGCCGCAGTGGGGCTCGCTCTATACCGCGCATGGAGACTTCATCGATGCGTGGAAAATCGAAAGCATGCAATACGCGATCGACAAATGCAGCAATGCCGACGTCGCTTGCAGCAACAACATTCCGCTTTACTATTCGCCGGCGACCGCCGACGTATGGATTAATGGAGCGGGCGCCACGACGACGACCGGCCCCTCTTTGCAGGTCGGTCCCGGCGACTTGATCCTGATGAAATTTCCGACGCCGCCGCACACCGGCGATTACCCGTGGGACGTAGCGGACCTTCAAACGCTTGGACAAAACGTGACGGATGCGAACGCGGTGATGCTCGATCTGTATGGCGCGTCGACCAACTGGGATGACGGCAGCACACCACCGACGACAGCAAACTGCACGACGCAGCATATTGGCGGCATCTATCTGGACAGTACCAATCAGACTCGCCTGAATGACGTGACCAGCTATGTCAAGAATGCAATCGCGGCTGGTGAGCCGACGATCGCCATATGTATGCGTAACAATACCGGGACGACGGCGGTATTCTCGTCGCGGGACGGCGCGTTTTCGCCGGCGCTATTTCTTCGCTAACCGACGGTCGGGCCTGACGGGTATTCCGGTGTTTGCTGTTTATTTATTGCTTTTGCGCGGTCAGCCCATTTACGAGCCTGGGCGGAATGAAGCTAAACCTGCCGCAGACAATATTGCGCGATCGCATCAATAACCGCGCTGTCTTCGCCGACAGGCGTCGCGCAACGAATCTCGATGCCGGGATGGGCAGCCCGGCACTGATCGACGATAACCGGCAGGTCCTGCCGGACGTGTCCGCCCTGGCCGAAGAACACCGGCACGATGGTCACCGTCGTGCAACCCGCTGCCACCTGGTGCGTGACGGCGGTCGGCAGGTCCGGTTCCATCAGTTCCAGAAACGCTAGCGTGACGGGGCCACTGACCGGACCACCGCGCGGCGCACTACGTAGACTGCGCAGCGTATCGGCGAGCCGTTCGAACGGCTCCGCCCAGCGCGCGTCGCGCGCGCCATGTGCAAATAGCACGATGCCTGCTGCGGTATCTGTGGATTTCGCCGGATCAGTTGCCATTACATCCTCGAACGGACCGTTGCGCGGCGGCTAGTGCCGGTCAACCCACTTCAGACCGACCAGCCCCAGCACCAGGTACACAAGCCCCGGCGTCGCGGCGGTGAGCGGCGCCGGCCACGTGTTCAGGTTGCCGATGTGCGAGAACAGCGTATTGAACAGCTGGAAGCTCATGCCGAGCATGATCCCGCCGAACACCTTCATGCCGACCACGCCCGCGCGCGTATGCAGATACGCGAACGGCAACGACAGCACCAGCATCACGAATACCGCAAACGGATACAGCAGCTTACGCCACAGCGCGATTTCGTAGCGTTGCGTGTCCTGATGGTTTTCAGTCAGATGCTGGATATAGCGGAACAGGTTGAACATCGACATCCGGTCCGGCGACACCAGCAGCACCGACAGAATCTGCGGCGTCAGTTCCGAGCGCAGCGAATACTCGGGCAGCGTGATCTGCTTCGCGCGATAGACCGGGTTCAGCGCATCGGTTGGCGTGGCGCCAACCGGCACGACATCGATCAGTTGAGTATCGGTGACGTCGGTCAGCTTCCAGTGTCCGGGCGGCTGATACACGCCGGACTTCGCGATTCGCACATTCGTCAGCCGGAACTGCGAGTCGAATTCATAAATGCGTACATTGCTGATGGTCGCGTCGGGACGCAACTCGCCGACGTTCACAAAGCGCGTGACCTGCTCGCCGTCCGCGCGCGCGGTCAGCGTGTCTTTCACCCACACGCCCGATTCGAAGTTGCTCGACACCGCTGAACCGAGCGCCTCGAGCCGTACACGCTCGGACAACTGGTCCGTATAAGGTCCGATCACTTCGCCGATCAGATAGGTCAACAGCACGAGCGGGATGCCGATCTTCAGCAACGAACGCAGCGCCTGATTGGTCGCGAGACCGGATACGCGGAAAATTGTGTACTCGGAGTTCGCGGCCATCTGCGCGAACACGTAGATCGCACTGATCAGCGCGGCGACCGGAATGATTTCATAGAAGCGCGACGGCGTTTGCAGCGCGACGCGCAGCACCGCGTAGCTGAAGTTATAGTTGCCGCGGCCAACCGAATTGAGCTCGTTGATCAGGTCGAAGAAGAAAAACAGGCCCGAAAACGCGAACAGAATGAAGATAAACGACAGATAGACCTGACGCGCGAAATACCGCTCATAGATCCGCATCGGTCAGGCTCCTTGCGACTGTGACGGCGAACCGCCGGCGCCGCGGCTAAACATCGCACGCGACACCAGCGGCCGGTTGCGCACGCGCAGCCAGAAAATAAACGCGATGATCAGCGCGACCACGATATGCAATCCGACCAGCCCGACCGGGAACGACATTTTCCCTTGCTGGATCCATGACTGAACTACATTCAGCACGTTCGAATAGGTCAGATAGATCAGCACCGCCATCACGAGGTTGATCGTGCGGCCGCGGCGCGGGTTCTGATAGGCGAGCGGAATCGCGAGCAGCATCAGGTTGATCGCGATCAGTGGCAGCCCGGCGCGCCACGCGAACTCGGCGAGATTCTCACGCGTCGGGTTGCGCAACAGTTCGAGCGTCGGCGTGCCGGTAGTGGTCGGTGTGCTGACCACCGGCTGACTCTGGATCTTGATGCCGTAGCGCTCGAATTCCATGATGCGGAAATCCGGGTGGCCCGGTTCGCCGTCGTAACGCCGGCCGTTTTCGAGCACGACGAAGCGGTCGCCGTTCGCGTGCGTTTCGGTGTGACCGAACCTCGAGACGACCACATTCACCTTGCCGCCCTCGGTGCTTGTCACGAACACGTTCTCGACCTTCGACTGGTCCGGCGTCATCTTCTCGATGAAGAACACCCGATGGCTGACCGCCGATTCGCGGAACTGGCCGGGCGCGAGCAGCGACACCTCGTCGCGCTGCTGGAAGCGCGCGCGGATCAGCTTGTTCTGCGCGTTCGACCACGGCCAGCCGACGAACACAAAGAACATGATCAGGATGATGATCGGCGTCGAGAAGACGGCGATCGGCTTGATGAACTGCGTGAGGCTCACGCCCGACGACAGCCACACGACCATTTCCGAGTCGCGGTACCAGCGCGTGAGCACGAACAGGATCGACACGAACAGTGTCGCGACCAGCATGATCGCGAGGTAACCGATCACGGTCAGGCCGATCAGCACCAGCACGTCGCGCGGATCGATCTCGCCGGACGCGGCGAAACCGACGATGCGGATCATCATCGTTGTCAGCACGAGCGTCAGCAGGACCATGAACACGGCGCCGGCCGTGTATGCCAGTTCGCGCTGGAGGGAGCGTTCAAAGATCATTGTCGATGATGGGAGGGCGCGCTCGACAGGGCGCCGTATGCGTAGTACGTGCCTCCGAAGCGACGGCCACGGGAAAAATAGCGGATAATTGCGGCTTTCATCCTAAGCCCAGATTTTATCCGAGGACAAGCGCGATGGACTTTAGCATAAAAGCCTGTGATTGGAGCAAAGGCTCGACCCAAGGGTTCCTGACCGGAAAATCCGATTGCATCGTGATCGGTGTTTTCGAGTCGCAAACGCTGTCCGGCGCCGCACTGGAAATCGACACGGCGACCAAAGGTCTGCTGACCCGCATCATCAAGGCGGGCGACATGGACGGCAAGAATGGCAGCACGCTGTTCCTCCACGAAGTGTCCGGCATTGGCGCGTCGCGCGTGCTGCTGGTGGGTCTTGGCAAACAGGATGGGTTCACGCAAAAGGCCTACGGCGACGCAGTGCGCGCCGCGTGGCGCGCGATTCTCGGCACGAAGATCGTGCAAGTCACGTTCACGCTCGCACAGGCGCCGATCAAGGAGCGCACGTCGGATTGGGCAGTACGCGCGGCGATCCTTGCATTGCGTGAGCTCACGTACAAGTTCACGCAGATGAAGAGCAAGCCGGACACGACCGCGCGCGCGCTGAAGCGCATCGTGTTTACGGTCGACCCGGTCGATGAGAAGCTCGCGAAGGTCGCCGCGAAGCAGGGTGCGGCGCTCGCGAACGGCATGGACCTCACGCGCGATCTGGGCAACCTGCCGGGCAACGTCTGCACGCCGACCTATCTGGCCAGCGCCGCGAAAAAGCTCGCGAAGGACTGGAAACTGAAGGTCGAAGTGCTCGGCCAGAAGCAGATGGAAGCGCTGAAGATGGGCTCGTTCCTGTCGGTCGCGAAAGGCTCGATCGAGCCGCCGCAGTTCATCGTGCTGCAGTACCAGGGCGGCGCGGCGAAGGCGGCGCCGGTCGTGCTGGTCGGCAAGGGCATCACGTTCGATACCGGCGGCATTTCGCTGAAGCCGGGCGACTCGATGGATGAAATGAAGTACGACATGTGCGGCGCGGGCTCGGTGCTCGGCACGCTGCGCGCGGTCGCCGAGATGGGTCTGAAGCTCAATGTGGTCGGCATCATTCCGACCTGCGAGAACATGCCGTCGGGCAATGCGACGAAGCCGGGCGACATCGTCACGAGCATGTCGGGCACGACGATCGAAGTGCTGAATACGGATGCGGAAGGGCGGCTGATCCTGTGCGACGCGCTGACGTATGCCGAGCGCTTCAAGCCGGCCGCGGTGATCGATATCGCGACGCTGACGGGCGCCTGCATCATCGCGCTCGGCCATCACAACACCGGCCTCTTCGCGAAGGACGACGCACTGGCCGGTGAGTTGCTCGACGCGGCGAAGGAAGCCTCGGACCCCGCATGGCGGATGCCGCTCGACGACGAATACCAGGACCTGCTGAAGTCGAATTTCGCGGATGTCGCGAACATCGGCGGGCGTCCGGCCGGCAGTGTGACCGCCGCATGCTTCCTCGCGCGCTTTACTGAAGCGTATCCGTGGGCGCACCTCGATATCGCCGGTACCGCATGGAAAAGCGGTGCGGCAAAGGGTGCGACTGGCCGTCCGGTGCCGCTGCTGTCGCAGTTCCTGATCGACCGCGCCGCACAATGACGCAGCGCGCAGTTGCTTCGCATGTCCGGGCGCAGTCGGGCAGCCTGGACGGCGCGGGCGAACGGCGAGGGCGAGCATGACGCGCATCGACTTCCATTCGAACGTCGGCGATTCGCTGTTGTACGCGTGCCGCCTTGTGCGCAAGGCGTATCAGGCCGGCCAGCCGCTCGTGGTGCTGGCCGAGCCGCCGCGGCTGCGCGCATTCGACGAGCAGTTGTGGACGTTCTCGCCGCTCGACTTCGTGCCGCATTGCATCGCCGGTAGCGCGCTGGCCGCCGATACGCCGGTCGTGCTCGCCGCGAATCTCGACGAAGCGCCGCATCATCAGATCCTGCTGAACCTGGGCGCGACGGTTCCCGCGCAGTTTGCGCGCTTCGAGCGGTTGCTCGAAGTGGTCGGCAATGCGCCGGACGAACTGGCGGCCGGTCGCGATCGGTATCGCTTTTACCGCGATCGCGGCTATGCTCTGAATAACTACAAGCAGGGCGGCTAGCCCGCAGGCCCGCGAATTGCGGGCACGAAGGCAAGCACCAACGACACGCCCGACCTGCAGCACATCACGGGCTTCTCCCGCCGGGCCTGGTTCTGGCTCATCGGTTCGTCCGACTTATCGACGGAGTGCACCTATGTCCCATCCCAACGATCCTTCTTCTCCCGAGACCGCGATTCCCGTTCTGAGCGAGGTGATCGTACAGGGCGATCCGGCGCAGGCGCGTGACTTGCCCGAACTCTCCGACGTTTTGTCGGAGGAGCCCGCATTCGTGACGCCGCCGGCCTCGGCGCAGGCGCAGACTGCGCCTGCCGCATCCGCTGCCGCGCCAGCCTCTGGCGCGCCTGCAACTGCCGCGTCCACTGCGCCCACCGCGCCTTCCACACCGGACTACGACGCCGATCTGATCGCCGAGCGGCTGCGTGGCCGTTTCGCAAGCTATCTGACCGGAGAAGGGCGCACGTTGATCGAAGCACGCTGCCGCGATGCGATCGAGGACCACACGACGTGGCTCATCAACCAGATCACGCGCGAAGTGGCGTTTGCACTGGAAACGGAGATGGCGGTCTGGATTCGCGAGGCCATTCGCGAAGAGCTGAAGCTGCGCGGCGCAAGCTAGCGACCGGGCAAGCGCCGCGCGCCGAAGCTGTCGTGGCTGCTGCGACGACGCTTATTTGCGCTCATTTGCGCCTACTCGAGCTTGCTTAAGCTTACTTGAGCGACAGAATCCAGCTTGCGAGCTGCGCGGCTTCGTCCGGCGTGACCTGCGTATTGGCGGGCATCGGCACCTTGCCCCACACGCCCGTGCTGCCTTCGACAATCTTATGCGCCAGGTATTGCGACGCATCGCTGCGCGCCGCGTAGCGCGCGGCGATATCGTGCAGCGACGGCCCCATCACGTGCCGGTTGACTGAATGGCAGCTCAGGCAGTTTTCCTGCCGAGCGAGCGCGAGGCCCGGCGACGCTTCAGCGCGCGCGGCCGG
Organism: Paraburkholderia rhizosphaerae; assembly: GCF_004366595.1. Classification (GTDB taxonomy): domain Bacteria; phylum Pseudomonadota; class Gammaproteobacteria; order Burkholderiales; family Burkholderiaceae; genus Paraburkholderia; species Paraburkholderia rhizosphaerae. The sequence continues at coordinate 75,290 of NZ_SORE01000016.1, read as the reverse complement.
TCCGAACCACGCCACGGCCAACGCCAACGCGCCTGCCCACCCCATTGCCGCATACGCCTTCGATTTCATCGTGGTCTCCACCGGCAACGGCGCGTGGCTTAGGGTGCCCGCGGTTCTGTTCGTTTTGCTCGTACCGGGTGCCGGCATTATAAAAGCAAAGGGGCACACGACTTTTTTGTCGTGTGCCCCTTTGCTTTCGGGTAACGCAGTACCCGCGCGTACCGGCAGTGAAACCGCGGAATTCGAACGGCGCCGCACGCGGCGGCGCCCGCCGAAATGCCGCTTAGCCGGTTACCGCGCCCTTGTGCGCCGGCTGTGCGAGCGCCGCGAACTTCGCGAGCACGCCGCGCGTATAACGCGGCTTCGGCTGCTTCCACGCGGCGCGGCGGCGTTGCAGTTCCGCGTCGTCGACGTTCAGTTGCAGCAGCAGCTTGTGTGCGTCGATCGTAATCGAATCGCCTTCCTGCACCAGCGCGATCGTGCCGCCGACGAACGCTTCCGGCGCGACGTGACCGACCACCATGCCCCACGTGCCGCCGGAGAACCGGCCGTCGGTGATCAGGCCGACCGATTCACCCAGACCCTTGCCGATGATCGCCGAGGTCGGCGCCAGCATCTCCGGCATGCCCGGGCCGCCTTGCGGGCCGAGATAGCGAAGCACCAGCACGTCGCCGGCCTTGATCTTGTCCGCGAGAATCGCGTCCATCGCGCTTTGCTCGTCGTCGAATACGCGCGCCGGGCCGGTGATCACCGGGTTTTTCAGGCCGGTGATCTTCGCAACTGCGCCGTCTTCCGCGAGGTTGCCCTTCAGGATCGCAAGGTGACCTTGTTTGTACAGCGCCTTGTCGACCGGGAAGATCACGTGCTGATCCTTACGCGGCTGCGACGGCACATCCTTCAGTTCTTCTGCGAGCGTGCGTCCGGTGATCGTGATGCAGTCGCCGTGCAGCAGCCCTGCGTCGAGCAGAATCTTCAGCACCTGCGGGATGCCGCCGGCCTGATGCAGGTCGGTCGCGACATACTTGCCCGACGGCTTCAGGTCGCAGATAACCGGCACGCGCTGGCGGATGCGCTCGAAATCTTCGATTTTCCAGTCCACTTCCGCCGCGTGCGCGATCGCAAGATAGTGCAGCACCGCGTTGGTCGAACCGCCGGTTGCCATGATCAGCGTGACCGCGTTCTCGATCGACTGCTTCGTGATGATGTCGCGCGGTTTCAGGTCCTTCTTCACTGCTTCGACCAGCACGCGCGCCGATTCGGCGGCCGAGTCGACCTTTTCCTGGTCCGGGTTCGCCATCGTCGACGAGTACATTAGCGACATGCCGAGCGCTTCGAACGACGAGCTCATCGTGTTCGCCGTGTACATGCCGCCGCACGAACCGGTGGTCGGGCACGAGTTCTGTTCGATGCCCTCGAAGTCGGCTTCGGACATACGGCCCGCGGTGAATTCGCCGACCGCCTCGAACGACGAAACGATCGTCAGCGCCTGACCCTTCCAGTTGCCCGGCTTGATCGTGCCGCCGTACACGTAAATGCCCGGCACGTTCGAGCGCGCGAGACCGATCATGCCGCCCGGCATGTTCTTGTCGCAGCCGCCGATCACGACCACGCCGTCCATCCACTGGCCTTGCACGCAGGTCTCGATACAGTCGGCGATCACTTCGCGCGACACGAGCGAGTACTTCATCCCTTCGGTGCCCATCGACATGCCATCCGAAATGGTCGGCGTGCCGAAAATCTGCGGGTTCGCGTCGGCGCCCTTGACCGCGGCAACGGCCGCGTCGGCCAGCCGCTGCAGGCCGGCGTTGCACGGGGTGATCGTCGAATGGCCGTTGGCGACGCCGATCATCGGCTTGTCGAAGTCATCCTTCTTGTAGCCGATGGCGTAATACATCGAACGGTTCGGCGAGCGGGCGACGCCTTGCGTGATGTTCTTCGAACGACGGTTGTACGACATGAGGAGCTCCATCCGGTTTGTTGTGATCGGTGCGCCGGCGGCTGCGTGCACAGGTCAGATGCAGTGTAGGCCGCGCGCGTCGCGCAAGAATGCAGTTTTCACGAAAGAATGTCCAATATATTATTGATGGCTTATTAGGTCGAAAAACGTATCAAAGGATCCATCGATGACAACCCCGGTCATGCCGGATCTGCGGCAGTTGCGCTATTTCGTCGCGGTCGCCGAAGAGAAGCACTTCGGCCGCGCGGCGGCGCGTCTGTCGATGACGCAGCCGCCGCTGTCGCAGGCGATCCGCGCGCTCGAAGAAACGCTTGGCGTCGAACTGTTCGCCCGTACGAAGCGCTCGGTCGAACTGACACCGGTCGGTGTCGATCTGCTGCCCGAAGTGCGGCGTCTGCTGGCGAGCGCGGAGGCGTTGCGGCCGCTCGCGCAGAGTCTCGCGCGCGGGGAATCGGGCGGGCTGTCGCTGTCGTTTGTGTCGACCGCCGACTACGGGTTGCTGCCCCCGCTGTTGCGCGATTTTGGCGTGCGCCATCCGCGCGTGCGGCTGCAACTCGCCGAAGCGACCAGCGACGTGCAGTTCGAAGAACTGGTCGCGGGCCATATCGACGCGGGGCTGGTGATCGGTCCGCTGCCGCCGCGGTATGCCGCGCAGCTGTCGTGGCTGCCGATTGCGCGCGAGCCGCTGGTGATCGCGATGTCCGCGCAGATGGCGGCGCAGATCGAGGCCCAAATTGATGCGGTTAAGGAGCGCAACGCGAAACAGACAGAGGATCGCAGCGCGCACGTCGCTGACGAACGCAACGCGAAGAGCACAAAGGATCGCAGTGCGCGGACCACTGGGCGACTCGACGCGAAGGCTACCCAGAAGACCATCCAGAAGGCCACTCAGCAGGCCCGCGTGCAGGCGGCCCGTAGAGCGCCTGAGGAAAACGGAGGCGAGCATCCGTTGCCGGTTCCCGCCGAATGGCGCGACACGCCGATCAGTTTGCGTGATGCGGCCGATGCACCGCTCGTCATCTTCCCGCGGCGTTTGGCGCCAGGCTTTTATGACATCATTATGGATTGCTACGGCGTCGCCGGCGTCACACCGCGCATCGGGCAGGAAGCGATCCAGATGCAAACCATCGTAAGCCTCGTGTCGGCCGGCATGGGCGTCGCACTGGTGCCGCAATCGCTGCGTAATCTGCGGCGCACCGGTGTGGTGTACCGGCCGTTGACCGAGGCGGTGCCGGCGATCGAAACGGGGCTCGTATGGCGTACCCAGGCGGTCAGTCCGGTGCTGGCCGGTTTCATCGAGATCGCGCGTGCGCATGCGGCGGGTTCGGGGCGCGATTGAACGCCCGCGCAACTGGCCGGCTCCAACTTCAGGTCCAACAACTCGGTCCCTTCATCCGACTCTATCTTCCAGAACCGAACTTCGATAATCCACACGATGCTTATTCACCCGAATTTCGATCCCGTCGCCATCCACCTGGGGCCGCTCGCCGTGCGCTGGTACGGCCTGATGTATCTCGTCGCCTTTATCGCGGCGATCGTCGTTGCGCGGCTGCGGCTGCGCCTGCCGCATGTGGCCGCGCAGGGCTGGACCGCCAAGGATATCGACGACATGCTGTTCTACGGCGTGCTCGGCACGATACTCGGCGGCCGGCTCGGTTATGTGCTGTTCTATAAGGCGAGCTTCTACTTCGCGCATCCGCTCGAGATCTTCAAGGTGTGGGAAGGCGGCATGTCGTTCCATGGCGGCTTTCTCGGCGTCGTGATCGCAATGACGATCTTCGCGCGGCAGCGCAACCGCACATGGATGCAGGTGACCGACTTCGTCGCGCCGATGGTGCCGACCGGTCTTGCGGCTGGGCGTCTCGGCAACTTTATCAACGGCGAGTTGTGGGGCCGTGTGACCGATCCGTCCGCGCCATGGGCGATGCTGTTTCCGGGCGCCGCGAATGACGACGCCGCATGGCTCGCGGCGCATCCGCAGCAGGCCGCGCAATGGCACCTGAACGAAGTGTTCGCGCAATATCATCTGCTGCCGCGTCATCCGTCCGAGCTTTATGAAATCGCGCTCGAAGGCGTCGCGCTGTTTTTCGTGCTGATCCTGTTCTCGCGCAAACCGCGGCCGGTCGGCGCCGTGTCGGGGGTGTTCCTGATCGGCTATGGTCTTGCGCGCTTTATTGTCGAGTTCGCACGCGAGCCTGATGATTTTCTCGGCTTGCTGGCGCTTGGGTTCTCGATGGGCCAGTGGCTGTCGCTGCCGATGATCGTTGCGGGCATCGTGATGCTCGTATGGTCGTATCGGCGCGCGGGACGGCAGGCGCAGCAGCCGGTGAATGCGAGCGGAAGTTCGTGACGCAGACCCGACGGGTCGGTTGGCGTGCGGCTTGCGGCGATAGCCGTGCATGGCCATGATGAACAAACGCCACGGCATGCCGTGGCGTTTTCGCTTGTTTCCGCTGCCGTTGCGGCGTTGTCACGATGCACGTGTAGCAACGGAGCCCACGTGTCATACAGCGCGCGTCACTTCACTACTTCATCTGCACCGAGCCCGATACGTTCACGGTGACCGTCGACATGCCGCCTTCGAGCGGTAGCGGCGCGGCTTTCGCGTCGGCGGACATCGCGCGCGCGTTCATCATCATCATCGGGCGCGGCTGGATCAGGCCACTTTGGCCGACGTTGACTTCGCGAATCGAATAGCTGTTGTAGCCAAACGCTTGTGCGGACGACGCGGCCTGCTGCCGGAACGACGCAATCGCCTGGCCGGTCAGCTTCTGCTCTGCCGTGCGTTGCGCTTCCGGCGACAACGAGAATTGCACGTTGCCGACCTGCATGCCCGGCGCCATCTGCCCCGCGAGCTTCGACGCGGCCGCGAAATCGCGCGACTCGAGTACGACCTCGGTGCGCCCGCGCCATGCGGAGATGCGGCCGTCGCGATCGGTCGATGGGAAGATTGAGAACGAACCTGTGCGGGCGGTCACGCCGGCGACGCCTTTGGCCTTTTGCAACGCGGCGTCCGCGCGCTGGTTCAGCGTGTTCGTCAGCGACGATGGGTCGCTTGCTTCCTGTTCGAAGAACAGTGTGATATTGACGACGTCCTGCGGCACTTCAGCGCTCGCTTGTGCATTGAGCGACAGCACGCCGGACGGCTGCGGCGGCACGATGGTTTGCGCGTGTGCAGCGATCGGCGCGAGTGAAAACAGCAGCGGTACGACGCAGGTTCCGGCGAGCGTCCATGCGAGGCTGGTTTTTTTGATCATGGCTTCGACTCCTAGGTTAGGCGAGGGCGCTCGCAGACGCGGCGATGCGATGTGATGCATGCTAATGCGAGCTTGCAGGTCCCTTGCGATCCCGTTAGGCGGTAACCTTGACGATCTGGTTCCCGAATGATGCTCGAGCTGGTCCTCGATAACGCGCCAGACGATGCCGGACAGCGGTGTGCGAGCACCGCGCCGTTATGCAGCAGGCTTCGCGAGCCGCTTCGTAATGAATTTCCACTCGGCGTCGGTCACCGGCGTGATCGACAAGCGGTTGCCTCTTGCGAGCACACGCATGTCCGCGAGTTCGCCGTGCTCGCGCAGCGCGGCCAGCGGAATCAGCTGCACCTTCTTTTTGAACACGACATCGACGAGCATCCAGCGCGGTGTTTCCTGCGACGACTTCGGGTCGAAGTACGGGCTCTTCGGATCGAACTGCGTGGGGTCGGGATAGGGCGTCGACGACACCTCGGCGAGCCCCGCGATACCCGGTTCAGGGCAGCTCGAGTGATAGAACAGCACGCCGTCGCCAACCGTCATCACGTCACGCATGAAGTTGCGCGCCTGATAGTTGCGCACGCCGGTCCACGGTAGCGTGCGCCGAGGCGCGGACTCGAGATCGTCGATGCTTGCTTCGTCCGGTTCGGACTTCATTAGCCAGTAGCGCATAAGTCGAAGGGAACGTGACGTTAAGGGCCTCGTGGGGCGGCACCGATCACAACACCGTGATCGCACCCCCCTGATTGCAACACCCAAATGAAAAACGGCATCGGACGATTGTCCGATGCCGTTTGATATAGGTCCCCGCCATAGCCGCTAGGCCGGCATCCTGAACCGGAGGTTCAGAATTGGTCGCAGTTAGCAGCACTTCGGGTACATCAGACAGAGTGACGCGCACGCCCGTGCTACAAATTTCCGCAACCGTGCACATGGCATTGGTTCAAGGAATATATGACCTTGGCGAACCAGGCAGGGAAGCTAAAACCAGGTGAAGCTCAAACCACTTGAACGGTGCTCGCAGATACGTTAGTGGGCACTGTATTGCTCGATCACTGCATCGAGTTGCTCGTTCATTTGCGCCATTGTACGCCGGATTTCTTCGGCGGGAAATGATTCCCCATGGCGAACACTCGTTTGCAGTTGAAGCAGTTCCGATGCCAGCGAAAGGGCCGCCATGACCGCGATCCGGTCCTGGCCGCGCACGTTGCTGTTCGAGCGGATTTTCGTCATTTCGGCGTCGACGCGTGCGACCGCTTCGAGCAGGTCGGCTTCGGTTTCCGGCGAGCAGGCAAGGCGATATGACTGGCCGAGAATCGACACTTCGATCTGCTTTGTGGTCATGCGTTTTCTCCGTGACGGGTCACGTCGTGCGCGCTTTCGTGCGCTTCTTCGTGATGCTCAGGGGCGAGCAGGTCGAGCTGGTTGTCCGGCTCGCCTTGCGCACGAGCACGCGGCAGCTTTTCGAGGATCGCGTTAAGGCGCACCTGCGCGTCGTCGATCTTGGCCGACAGCGTATCGCGTTCGGCTTGCAACGCATTGCGCTCTTCGCGAAGCTGCTCGAGTTCCGCGCGCGTGGCGTCGCATTCGGCACGCGACTGCGCGAGCTGCGCCTCGAGTGTGGCGCGCGCTTCCTGATGGCGATGACTGATCTGGATCAGGCGGCCGATGTTCTTTGACAGGGTTTCGAGTTCGGTGAGCATGGGCTGCGTCCTCTAAAGACCCGGGCATTTTAGCGCGGAATGCCCGGCGTACGGGCATTTGTCTCGTTTCGAGACGTAACAGCAGCGCTTTGTACGGGGGTGATTGCGTATCAGGCGTCGCGGGTGCAGTACGCGCGATGCGCAAAACACTCAACGTATACGTGTTTTTTGCAGGGGGCAATGTGTGATCGCTGTGACATCGAACAGAGGATTGCGTTTGGCGACGCACGATGAACCAGCAAAGCGCGGGCCGCGCGACGTGGCTATCGTACGGATCCGTTCGGCCTGCCGATCTATCCGGACGGTGGACCCCCTCCATTCATCACCCGCCATCGCGCGCCATCGGCACGGTCATATACCGATGGTTTGCCCGTTCGCACACGGCAGGCGAGATGCGTAGCAAGCCTCTCGCGCAGCCAGATTAGCGACTCGTGGGTATTCCAATGGCCGCGGGGCAAACAGTTACTATCTCGGCTATGGGCATCTTCAGCCGCACCTGGAAGGCGACTGCAAGCTGGTCCGATCTGTCGTGGCACAACATCATGAAACCTCTTCGACAATGACGATGAACCTGCCTTCACATACCGCACTTGCACGCGCCGCGCGCGTTGGCTTGCGGACCGGCAGCGACCATGGGCCCGGCTTGCGGATCCAGCCGACTCCACAATCCAGACGGCGCGCGCCCAATGCGTGCAACCGCGGTGACTGAACTCGCGCAGATAAACCGGCCCGCAACGAAAGTTGCGCATGCAATGACCGCGCGTCGTGCGGCCACGATCTGGTCGGCGCTCGGCGTGCTTGTGCTCGCGGTCTTCGTCGCGTCGCTTGCACTCGGCAGCGTGCCGGTGGCGCCCGCGCGCGTGCTCGCCGCGCTCGTGTCGTCGTCGCATGGCGGACCGGACGATCTCGCCGGCGAAATCGTCCGCTCGCTGCGGCTGCCGCGCGCGCTCGCGGGCTTTGCGTGCGGCGCGTTGCTCTCGCTTGCCGGCGCGCTATTGCAGGTGCTGTTGCGCAATCCGCTTGCGGAACCGTATGTGCTCGGTGTATCGGGCGGCGCCGCCACATTCGCGTTGTTCGCGATGATCGCCGGCTGCGCATGGTGGGTCGTCGACGCGAGCGCATGCGCGGGCGCGTTTGCGTCGATCCTCGTCGTGCTCGGACTCGCACGTGGCGAGTTGTGGCGGGGCGAGCCGCAGGACACGTCGCCGCGTCTATTGCTGACGGGCGCGGTGATTGCCGCCGGCTGGGGCGCGGTCATCACGCTGCTGTTGACCGTCGCACCGGAAAGCCGTCTGCGCGGGATGCTGTTCTGGCTGACCGGCGACCTGAACGGCGGCACGCTGCCATGGGCCGCGCTCGCGGCAGCCGTGTTCGCGCTGGCGATGATCGTGCCCGTCGCACCGCAATTAAACGTGCTGCTGCGTGGCGACGCCGCGGCGCGTGCGCTTGGTGTGCCGGTCGTGCGCTTGCGTCTGCGCGTGTACCTCGTCGCATCGCTGGCGACCGCTGCCGCGGTGACCACCGGCGGCACGATCGGCTTTGTCGGTCTGGTTGTGCCGCATATGCTGCGCCTCGCGTTCGGCAACGACCAACGGATGCTGCTGCCCGCGGCCGCGCTCGGCGGCGGCGCGGCGGTAATGGGCGCGGACCTCGTCGCGCGCACGGTGATCGCGCCCGCGCAATTGCCGGTCGGCGTGATCACCGCGCTCGCCGGCGTGCCGGTGTTCCTGTGGATGCTGTTGCACAGGCGGCGCGGGTGAACGCGCATGCATCCGGCGCGGCTGCCACGCTGCGCGCACATCATCTGACCTTGCGCGCCGGCGCGCGCACGCTTGTCGAAGATTTCACGCACACGTTCTATCCCGGCGAGAGCTGGTGCATCGCCGGGCCCAACGGCGCCGGCAAGACCACCTTGATCGCGACGCTCGCGGGGCTGTTGCGTCCGGCTGCCGGACATGTCGAGCTTGACGGCGTGCGCGCTTCCGACTGGCCGCCCGCGCGGCTCGCGCAACGGCGCGCGCTGATGCCGCAGAGCGTGCACGATGCGTTCAGCGCCAGCGTGCTCGATGTCGTGCTGCTGAACCGCTTTGCGCATCTGACCGGTTGGGGCTGGGAGCGCGCGGCCGATCGCGCGGCCGCGCAGGCCGCGCTTGCGCGGCTCGGTCTCGCGGACTTCGCGCGGCGCGACGTGCTGTCGCTATCGGGTGGTGAACGCCAGCGTGTCGCGCTGGCCGCGGTACTGTGCCAGCACGCGCCGCTGCTATTGCTCGATGAGCCGCTCGCGCATCTCGATCTGCATCATCAGATCGGTTGCCTCGAAGCGCTGGACGCATGGATGCACGAGCGGACGAACGACGCCGCGCGCACAGTCCTGTTTTCATGCCACGATCTGAATCTCGCACGGCGGTTTGCGACGCATGCGCTGCTGCTGGATGGCCGCGGCGCGACCTGGACGGGGCCGGCGCGCGACGTGCTGACCCCGGAACTGGCGAGCCGCGCGTTCGGCTATCCGCTCGCGCTGATTCGCGACGGCGACCACGAAGCGCTGATTCCCACGCTACGGCCTGATGCGGTAACCCGCTCGAACCCACCACCGGCTCGCGATGGCGACTCACCGGCTTCATCCTGTTGACGATCCTGACTCGAATTGACCCAATGACTCTCGCGACCATCTTGCCCGCCATCGAACCGCTCGACCAGACGATGCGTGCCCAACTGCAGCACCTCATCGATACGAAGACGAAGCCGCCGGGCAGCCTCGGCCAACTCGAGGCGCTCGCGCTGCAGATGGGCCTGATCCAGCGCACGACGCGCCCGCGCATCGAACGTCCGGTAATCATCGTGTTCGCTGCCGATCACGGCATCGCGGCGGCCGGCGTGAGCCCATATCCGCAGGCGGTCACCGCGCAGATGGTGGTGAATTTTCTCGCGGGCGGCGCGGCGATCAACGCGTTCTCCGGCGTCGCGGGCGTGACGCTCGAAGTGGTGAATGCGGGCGTCGCAATGCCGCTGCCGGCCTCTGGTCAACTCGTCGATATTCCGGTCGCTAACGGCACGCGCAACTTCGCGCAAGAGCCGGCGATGACGCGCGAGCAAGCGCTAAGCGCATTGCAGTCAGGCGCGGCGCGGGTTCGGCATCACGCGGCGCTCGGCACGAACGTGATCGGCTTCGGCGAGATGGGTATTGCGAACACATCGGCCGCCGCATGCCTGATGAGCCGGCTCTGTGCGCTGCCGATCGATGCGTGCGTCGGGCGCGGCACCGGTCTCGACAATGCCGGGCTCGCGAAGAAACGCGACGTGCTCGCGGCCGCGCTCGAACGTCATACGAACGCGATCGAGCCGCTCGACGTGCTCGCCACTTTTGGCGGCTTCGAGATCGCGATGATGGCGGGCGCTTATCTGGCTGCCGCGCAAGCGCGCATGACGATCGTGGTCGACGGTTTTATCGCGACTGCCGCGCTGCTGGTCGCATTGGCTTTGGCGCCGGCCGTGCGTGAGTACTGTGTGTTCGCGCATGCGTCGAACGAAACCGGACATCGCCGGATGCTCGAGCATCTGCGCGCCGAACCGCTGCTGGCGCTCGATCTGCGGCTCGGCGAGGGCACCGGTGCGGCGCTCGCGATGCCGCTGCTGCGCGCAGCCGTCGCGTTCGTCAACGAGATGGCGAGTTTCGAAGCGGCCGGCGTGGCGAATCGCGATGCGTGAACCGTCATACGTTGCGTGCTTGCATCAACGGGCGCACGCGCAGTCGAGTGAACGTTCGCGCAGCGTGCGCATTCGCACCGGCTGGAACGGATGCGAAGGTGCGCGACGATGAACCCACTCGCTGAATTGCGTTACTTCCTGACTGCGCTCGGTTATTTCACGCGTGTGCCGGTGCCGCGCTGGGTCGGCTACGAGCCGCACTATCTGAACGGCGCGGCGCGCTACTTTCCGCTGGTCGGTGTGCTGGTCGGCGCGCTTGGTGCGCTCGTCTATCTCGCGGCGCTGCGTTTCTTTCCTGCTGGCATTGCGGTGCTGCTGTCGATGGCGGCGACGCTTCTCGTCACCGGCGCATTTCATGAGGACGGCCTTGCGGATTGCGCCGATGCGTTCGGTGGTGCCTATTCGCGCGATGATGTATTGCGCATCATGCAAGACTCGCGGATCGGCGCTTTCGGCGCGATCGCTCTGATGATCGCGCTCGCGCTCAAATGGCAAACGCTCGCGGTGTTGCCGCCGCTGCGCGCGGCATGGCTGATGGTGGCCGCACACGCGGCAAGCCGTGCATGCGCGATCAGCTACCTGGTTACGTTCGATTACGTGCGTGCGGAAGGCAAGGCCAAACCGGTCGCGCAGCGGATGACGCACAGCGCGTTCGCGTGCGCGCTGATGCTGGGCGTGCCGTGGCTGTTCTGGCCTGACTGGCGCGAAGGTTGCTTGATCGCAGGCGTACTGTTCGTACTGCGTATCGCGCTGGGTCGCTATTTTCTGCGCCGCATCGGCGGCTATACCGGCGATTGCCTCGGCTTTGCGCAGCAGATCTTCGAACTGGCTATCTACCTGACGGGGGTCGCATGGATGTGGTCCTGATCCGTCATCCGGCGGTGAACGTCGATGCGGGTGTGTGCTACGGCGACAGTGACGTGCCACTGGCAGCCGGGCCTGATGTGTCGGCCGAAGCGCTCGCGGTACGTTTGGCGACCTTGCAGGTGCCCGCGCCGCGTGTCGTGCTGACGAGTCCGCTGACGCGCTGCGCGACCGTCGCCGCGTCGCTGGCCGCCAACTTCGGTTGTAGCGTGAGCAGCGACGACAGCCTGAAAGAGATGCACTTCGGCACATGGGAACTGCAGCGCTGGGACGATATCGATCGTGCGCTGCTCGATGCATGGGCCGAGGATTTCGAAGGCGCGCGGGTGCACGGTGGCGAGAGCGTTGCGCAGTTTGTGTCGCGTGTGCGTACGTGGTTCGATGTGTTCGAGCAGACGCGCGAGTTGAGCCCCGCGTATGTCGTCACGCATGCGGGCGTAATGCGGGTGATCGCGGCGCTGACGCTGGGGCTTGGCATCGATGCGTGTCTGCCGTGGGTGCTCGATTCGGGTGCGCTCGTCTGGCTCAGGCGCAACGACGCGACGATGAAGTGGGCGATCGTGCGGTGGAATGCGTGATTGCTGCGCATTGATGTGCGCTTGACCTGCGCCTCTACCCGCGCCTCGACTCACGTCGCCGATCGGTCTACGGCCGCTGCGGAGTTGGCCTGCGTGAACGCGCGACGTCGAAGTCCTCGCACAATCGTGCGGCACCTTGCGCGAGTCGCGGTGTCGGCCGGTTGATCAGGTCGCCATCGATCGCAAACAGGTTGTTGCGCGCGACCGCGGTGATGGCCGGCCACTCGCGCCAACTGTCGAGCTGAGGCAATGCGGTATTCGGCGCGGTGGCGCCCGGCGCTGCGGTGACGATCGCTTCGGGGTTCGCTGCCAGCACCGCCTCGGTCGACACGGTGGGCACCAGCGGTTCCAGGTGTGCGAACACATTGTGTCCGCCGCATAGTGCGATCACATCGCTGATCAGATGCGTGCCGTTCAATGTCATCAGCGGGCGGTCCCATACTTCGTAGAACACACTCACTGGCGGCTTGCCCGCATAGCGCGCACGCAACTGTGCGATGCGCTGCCGATAGTCGCTTGCGGCTTTGTCGGCGATGGCGGTGGTGTCCAGGAGTTTGCCTAGCTTCGTCAGCGTGCTCGCGATATCGTCGAGATCACGCGGCTCGCTGAAAAACAGCGGCACGTGCAGATCGCGCAACTGTTCGATCTGCCGCGCTGCGTTGCCATGTCGCCAGACGACGATCAGATCCGGCCGCAACGCGACGATACGCTCGAGATCGAGCGCCTTGTTGTCGCCGACGCGTGGCAGTTGCTTCGCTGCCGGCGGATAGTCGCTATAGCTGACCGCGCCGACGATCTTCTTGCCGCCGCCTGCCGCGTACAGCAGTTCGGTCGTGTGCGGCGCGAGGCTGATCACGCGTTGCGCGGGAGCGTTGAGTGTGACCGCGGCGCCGGTGTCGTCGGTGACGGTGATCGGTGCCGCTGCGACGAGCGACGCGTGTGCGCTCGCGACAGCGGTACACGCGATGCAGGCGAGCCGCGTGATGGGTGAGATGCGTGAGATGCGTGAGATGCGTGAGATGCGTGAGATGCGTGCGATGTGGGTGTAGGCGAGGGAAAACATGTAATGCGCGCGCATGGTCTTAACGTGCGCGATGCGCATCGATTGCGCCCACACTTTCTTCGACCGCGAGTTCCAGCCGCGTCCATTCGTCTTCCGATGCGGGCAGACCGAAGCGTACGCTCGCGGGCTGCGGCTGCGCGAATAGTCGTGTCCAGATGCCGCGCTCCGCGAGCGCGCGATGCAACTCGTGTGCGCGTGGATCGGCGGTCCACGCGAACAGCGGCGTGGCATGCGCGGTGAACCGTTGCGTGCGCAACAACGTCGCAAGCCGTTCGCCTTCTTTGGCAAGCCGTGCGCGCATCTGCTGTTGCCATTGTGTATCGGCAAACGCCGCCGACACCGCGTGTCGCGCGGGACCGCTGACCGTCCATGCGCCGAGCGTGTCGCGCAGCGGGCTGAGCAGCGCAGGTTGCGCGAGCACGAAGCCCGCTCGCACTCCAGCAAGACCAAAGAATTTTCCTGGCGAACGCAGCACGACCAGCCCCGGCCGCGCGACAAATGATGCAAGCGACGCAGACGTAGACGTAGACGCCGACATGGCATCTGCAAACGCTTCATCGACGATCAACGTACCGCCGCGCGCCGACAACTGCGCATGCCAATCGAGCAGCGTGTCAGCACTCGCGTAGTCAGCGGTCGGATTGTTCGGGTTGACGATCACCGCATGAGTAATCGTTTCGGGCAACGTCGCATGCGCCGCATCGAGCGGCACGACCTCGTGTCGGGCGCGCGCGAACGCCGGCGCGTATTCGCTGTACGTGAGCGGTGCGATTCCAACTGTCGCGCGCGGCAGCAACGCGGGCAGCGCGCGAATCGCCGCCTGACTGCCCGCGACCGGCAGCACGTGCGACTCATCCGGCGCGCCGTAGTAGCGCGCGGCCCGCGCGGCAAAACCATCGCCGTCGTCGGGCAGGCAGCGCCATGCGTCGGCCGGGACTGGCGGTACCGGATAGCCGTGCGGATTGATGCCCGTCGACAGATCGAGCCACTGGTCATGCGCAATGCGATACAGACGCGCGGCTTCGTGCAGATTGCCGCCGTGCGTGATCGGGTGAGCAGGGGTGTCGGTCATGGGCGAATGCAAGGTAGTCGATGGCCGGGTTGCTTTCCGGCGCTTATGCGTGGATCTCATACCTGGAGCGGTACGCTCAACAGCGCGAGCACGATCAGCACTGCGAGCCACAGAATGCCGGTGCGTTCGACCAGCGCGAGCGCCGCATTCACATGCGCGGCGGTGGCTGGCTGACCCGCGCCCAGCGTCGGCCGTCGCTCGATCTCGCCGTTGTAGACCGCGGGCCCGCCGATCAGCACATTCAGGCTACCCGCGCCCGCGGCCATCACCGGCCCGGCGTTAGGACTGTCCCAACGCGCCGCCTGCTCGCGCCAGCAGCGCCACGCGGTGCGCGTGTCGCCAAGCAGCGCGTAGCTCGTCGCGGTCAGGCGCGCCGGCACCCAGTTAAGCACGTCGTCGATACGCGCGGCGGCCCAGCCGAAGCGTAGGTAGCGCGGCGTCCGGTAGCCCCACATCGCATCGAGCGTGTTCGCAAGCCGGAACGCGAGCGCACCCGGGCCGCCAAGCAGCACGAACCAGAAGAGCGCGCCGAACACCGCGTCGTTACCGTTTTCGAGCGCCGATTCGACCGCCGCGCGTGACAGCGCCGCTTCGTCCGCATGCGCGGTTTCGCGCGAGACGATTCGCGCGGTCAGCGCGCGCGCTTCATCGATATCGCGCCGCGCGAGCGCGTGCGCAATCGGCGCGATATGTTCGCGCAGGCTGCGCGCGCCGAGCGCGAACCACAACAGCGCAACGTGCAGCACGCAGGCGAGGGTGACCGGCAGAATCTCGACCAGCACCCACGACACAGCGACCGGCGGAACGACGGCGAGCAGCCATGCGAACAGGCCGACAGGCCGGCCGCGGCGGCCGGTGTTGTAGTGCGCCTCGAGCCGCATCGCGATGCGGCCGAACGCTTCGAGCGGGTGATGGCGGCGCGGCTCGCCGAACCAGCGGTCGACAACCATGCCGGCGGTCGCGCAGGCAGCGATCAGGGGCATCGACAGCATGATCAGCGGCCGCTCGCGTTGGTTGCCGCTGCGTTTGGCGCGGCGGGTTTCAGCACGAGCGGCAGGCCCGCGACCATCATCGTCACGGCATTCGCGCGCGCGGCGATGCGCTGGTTGAGCCGGCCGAGTTCATCGACATACAGGCGCGTCGCGGCGCCGAGCGGCACGACGCCCAGGCCGATCTCATTGCTGACGACGATCACTTTTGCTTCCGCGGCGGACAGCGCCGTATCGAATGCGTCGAAATGCTGTCGGTAGCTTTCGGTGGGTGCGGTATCGTCGGGCGGGCACAGCAGATTCGCGAGCCACAGCGTCAGGCAGTCGATCAATATGCAGTGGCCGGGTGCATCCGCGGCCGCGAGTGTGCCGGCCAGATCGACCGGCGCTTCGATCACGCGCCAGTGCGCGGGCCGCCGTGCGCGGTGAAGCGCGACCCGCGCGGCGAATTCGTGATCGGCGACGCGCGCGGTCGCGATGTAGGTGACGGGGCGGGCGCTGTCGCTCGCCAGCCGTTCGGCGTGCGCGCTTTTGCCGGAGCGCGCACCGCCGACGATAAAGGTGACGTCGGGTGAAATCATCGCGTGATTGTACCGGCGCGATGGGATAATGCGGCCTTCGCTTCGCCTTTAGCGCGCGACGCTTGACGTTGCGCCCGTCGCTTCGTGACTGCAATCACTTCTTCTTCATCCGTTCGGCCCGAGGTTCAGTCGGTGGCTCAGTCCGAGTCTCAGCCCCCGGTCCAATCCGGCGCGCTTGCCGTGCCGCGCGGCACGCTGATGATCCAGGGCACCACATCGGATGCGGGCAAGAGCACGCTCGTCGCGGGCCTGTGCCGGCTCGCGCGCCGCGCCGGCGTGCGGGTTGCGCCTTTTAAACCGCAGAATATGGCGCTCAATAGCGCGGTGACGGTCGATGGCGGCGAGATCGGCCGCGCGCAGGCATTGCAGGCGATCGCGGCCGGCATCGACGCGCATACGGATCTGAACCCGGTGCTGCTCAAGCCGACCAGCGACCGCGGCGCGCAGGTGATCATCCACGGCAAGGCGCGGATGAACCTCGACGCACGCGCATATCACGACTACAAGCCGGTCGCGTTCGAAGCGGTGCTCGAGTCGTATGCGCGGCTGAAGGCGTCGTACGACACGATTTTCGTCGAAGGCGCGGGCAGCCCGGCCGAAGTGAACCTGCGTGAACGCGACATCGCGAACATGGGCTTCGCGGAAGCCGTCGACTGCCCGGTCGTGCTGGTCGCCGATATCGATCGCGGCGGCGTGTTCGCGCATCTGACCGGCACGCTCGCGTGTCTTTCCGCGAGCGAGCAGGCGCGGGTGCGCGGCTTCATCATCAACCGGTTTCGCGGCGATCCGGGGTTGCTGAAACCGGGACTCGACTGGCTCGAAGCGCGCACCGGCAAACCGGTGCTCGGCGTCGTGCCGTATCTGCACGGCTTGACGCTCGACGCGGAAGACATGTTGCCGCGCGAATTGCGCGCCGCGGCGGCTGACGCGGGCGATGCGCGCGGCGCCGATGCATCGTCGGATCAGGTCCTGCGCGTGGTCGTGCCGGCGCTGCCGCACATCAGCAATCACACCGATTTCGACGCGCTGCGCGCGCATCCGCAAGTCGACTTCCACTATGTCAAAGCCGGCGCGCGGCCGCCTGTCGCGGATCTGATCATCCTGCCGGGCTCGAAGAACGTACGCGGCGACCTCGCGTTCCTGCGCGCGCAGGGGTGGGATGCGGTGCTGCAGCGGCATCTGCGCTACGGCGGCCGCGTGATCGGCGTGTGCGGCGGGATGCAGATGCTCGGCCGCGAGGTCGCGGACCCGCATGGCGTCGAAGGCGCGCCCGGCAGCATGGCGGGCCTTGGCTGGCTCGATTTGTCGACGACCCTCACGCGCGAGAAAACGCTGAAGAACGTGACCGGCCGGCTCGCGCTGTCGGGCGCGCCGGCATTGGCCGGCTACGAAATTCATATGGGCGAGACCGACGGTGCGGCGCTGGCGTCGCCGGCGGTGCGGCTTGACACGCCGGACGGCGACACGCGCCCCGACGGCGCAATGTCAGCGGACGGGCAGATTCTCGCGACCTACGTGCATGGCTTGTTCGACACGCCGGCCGCGTGTGCGGCGCTGCTGAAATGGGCGGGGCTTGCCGACGCGCCGCCGCTCGATTACCCCGCGCTGCGCGAAGCGTCGCTCGATCGGCTCGCGGACACGCTCGCCGCGCATCTCGATTTGTCCAAGCTGTTCGGGGCGATGGGCTGAGCGGAGTTGCGCTGAGCACCGCGAGCGATGCGGATCCGACGCCAAAACCCACTCCAGCCAGCCGGTGATCAGTCGCCGATTCATTCCTGGTTGGAAATAATCTAAGCGTTGGACGCAATTTTTCGTGCGATTCAGTTCGAATACAGTCGGTTTCCAGCGATGACGCACGGGGCGTCGTCCATCTTTCAACTTCAAAGAGGGAAACCGCCATGAACCGTCAATCCGTCGCCGCTCAGACCGCGAACGCGGACTTCGCCGCATTGCTGCTGCGCGTCACGCTAGGCGTGCTGTATCTCGCGCATAGCCTGCAGAAGATCTTCGTGTTCACGTTGCCGGGCGCCGCGCAATTCTTCGTGTCGGTCGGCTTCCCTGGCTGGCTCGCGTATCTGACGACATTCGTCGAACTGTTCGGCGGTGTCGCGCTGCTGCTCGGAATTCAGGTGCGCTGGGTCGCGCTTGTGCTGCTGCCGTTCATGCTCGGCGCGCTGTCGGTGCATGTCCACAATGGCTGGGGATTCGCGTCGCCGAACGGCGGGTGGGAGTATCCGGCGTTCTGGGCGGTCGCGCTGGTCGTGCAGTCGCTGCTGGGCAACGGCGCATTCGCCGTCGGCCGCGCACCGGTGTCGCAGATGGCAAGGAGTACCGGCGCCTGAGGTCGCGGTCTGATCTGATCGTCCGGCGCCCGCGGAAAGGCCCGGCTTGGTGCCTGCGCCCGCAGCCGCGGTTCGTGAAGTCGCGGACTTGCAGACGCGCTGCAGGGGGGAGGCGCGGGCTCCGCCTGCCGTGGGGCGAGCCGCGGCTTCGTTCGTGCAGCCGTCGGCCGCCACCAGCGGTGAGTTGTCAATACAGCACCATCTGCGTACACCGGAATAGCGCGATGACCTTGCCACCCGGCGCGTAAACGGTTGCATCCCACACCTGCGTGGTGCGGCCCAGATGCGCGCTTTGCGCGACCGCGCGGATCGTCCCGTCGGTCGCGGTGCCGAGAAAATTGCTCTTCAGTTCGATAGTCGTAAAGCTTTGCGCGGTCGGCGGCAAGTGAGCGAGGCACGCATAGCCGCACGCGGTATCGGCCAGGCCGATGACCGTCGCCGCGTGCAGAAACCCGTTCGGCGCGAGCAACTCGGGCCGCACCGTCAATTCGCCGCTCAGCATGCCTTCGTCGAGCGCGGTCGCGCGGAAGCCGATCAGGTCCGGCAGCGTGCCGGGTTGCAGCGCGCGCAGCCATTCGAGATCGCGCTCAGTACGCAGTTTGCCCATCGTACGGCTCCCGAAAAAGGGAAAGGGTCTGTCCAAATCGCCTGCCGGGGCTTTTGAGACGGCCGGATTTGCCGATATTATCAACGCCTGTGCGGCCGGGGAGGCGCCCAGTAGGGCTATCGCGTCCCATCGGCGGGGCCATTTGAGATAATTTGACAACTAGCAGGCGTTCTTCCCGGGAGAATTCATGACGGTCATCGTGGTGGCGAATCCTAAGGGTGGCGTGGGCAAAAGCACGCTCTCCACCAACCTGGCGGGCTATTTCGCGGCCGAGGGCGAGTGGGTCGCGCTCGCCGACCTCGACCGGCAGCAGTCCGCGCACGCGTGGCTCGATCTGCGTCCGAGCGGCCTGCCGGCGATCGAGACATGGGAGGTCGACCCGGATACGCCCCTCAAGCCACCGAAAGGCCTCGAGCGCGCGGTCATCGACACGCCGGCCGGGCTACACGGCAACCGGCTGAACGTTGCGCTGGGACTTGCCGATAAGGTGATCGTGCCTCTACAGCCGTCGATCTTCGATATTCTCGCGACGCAGGAATTTCTCGAGCGCCTTGCGAAGGAAAAGGCTGTCAGGAAAGGCGCGATCGAAATCGGCGTGGTCGGGATGCGGGTCGACGCGCGGACCCGATCCGCGGACCAGCTGCATCGTTTTGTCGAGGGCTTGAACCTGCCGGTGCTCGGCTTCCTGCGCGATACGCAGAACTACGTGCAGCTCGCCGCGCACGGCCTCACGCTGTGGGACGTTGCGAAAAGCCGCGTGGAGAAGGATCTGGACCAGTGGGAGCCGATCCTCAAGTGGACCAACGGCAGCGGCGCGTAAGGTGTCGGAGAAGGCCTGCGCGGTGCCGCGCCGCCATGCCGCGCGTGATCACTCGACGCGCTGAGCGTCCCACCGTCACCGTGGCAACGCGTGCCGCCGGTCAGGTCCAGGTTTGCGTCGGCACGTGATCGCGGTTGCCCTTGATCCGGTTCTGCTCGTCGACGAACACCAGATCAGGCTTCCAGCCCGCCTGCAACTCCGCTTCGTCGATCATCGCGAAGGCCGCGATAATCACCA
Organism: Paraburkholderia rhizosphaerae; assembly: GCF_004366595.1. Classification (GTDB taxonomy): domain Bacteria; phylum Pseudomonadota; class Gammaproteobacteria; order Burkholderiales; family Burkholderiaceae; genus Paraburkholderia; species Paraburkholderia rhizosphaerae. The sequence continues at coordinate 55,518 of NZ_SORE01000016.1, read as the reverse complement.
GGTCGCCGAGCTGCGCGCGCCGCGCGGCCGAACCGTTCAGCGAAATCATCCCGCTGCCGCGCTCGCCCTTGATCGCATAGGTCGAAAAGCGCTCGCCGTTATTGATGTTCCAGATGTCGATCCGCTCGTTTTCGACAATATTTGCCGCTTCGAGCAGGTTCTCATCGATCGCGCACGATCCTTCGTAGTGCAATTCGCAGTGCGTCACCGCCGCGCGATGGATCTTCGATTTCAGCATATGGCGTTGCATGGCAATTCCCTTGCGCGCGGCCGTTGCAGCCGGCGCGCCTCAGATTTCCAGATTGTCGATCAGGCGCGTCGCGCCGATCTTCGCGGCGGCGAGCACGACGAGCGGCGTATCTGTGTCGTTTGCGGTTGGCGGCAGCAGATTTGCGCGCTTGCGGATCGCGATGTAGTCCGGCTTCCAGCCGCGCGCGGCGAGCTCCGCCATCGCGTCGCGCTCGAGCGCCGCGAAATCGCGCCGGCCCGCGTGTACCGCATCGCGAATGCCATTGAGTGTCGCCGCAAGGCGCGGCGCCTCGGCGCGCTCGGCCGCTTGCAGATAGCGGTTGCGCGAACTGAGCGCGAGCCCGTCGGTGTCGCGCACGGTTTCCGCGGCGATGATGTCGGTTGGCAGCGCGAACTGTTCGGTCATCGCGCGCACGATCATTAACTGCTGGTAATCCTTTTTGCCGAACACCGCGACGCGCGGCTGCACACACGACATCAGCTTCATCACGACCGTGCAGACGCCGGTAAAAAAGCCGGGCCGGAACTCGCCTTCGAGAATATCGCCGAGATCATGCGGCGGATGCACGCGGTATTCCTGAGGCTGCGGGTACATGTCGCGCTCGGTCGGCGCGAACAGCACGTAGACGTTTTCCTTTTGCAGCTTTTCGATATCGGCTTCGAGCGTGCGCGGGTATTTGTCGAAGTCTTCGTTCGGTCCGAACTGCAGACGGTTGACGAAGATGCTCGCGACCACCGGATCGCCGTGCTGGCGCGCGAGGCGCATCAGCGACAGATGGCCTTCGTGCAGGTTGCCCATGGTCGGCACGAACGCGGTGCGGTTCTGGCCGCGCAACTGGTCGCGCAATTCCTGGATCGAGCTGATGACTTTCATGGTTGGATGGTTGTCCTCACGCGGGGCGGTGCGGCGACGCGTACGCGACAAAAATGAGCGACGAAAAACCGACGAAACATAAGCGCCGGCCCGATGCGTGGTGCGTGGTACGGTTGTTGCCCGGAATCGGCGCCTGACGGTCTGCGATGCAAGCTTGCAAAGCGAGGCCGTAAAGCGGGGTCCAAAGCGGCGGATTGTAGAGGATTTGGACGCGCCGCGCACCATCCGGAGGCACGGCCGCGCCGTACGATCAGGCGGGCAGGTAGGCAAGCCGCACGTAAATGGGTGCGAACGGTTCGGCCTGCGTGATTTCGATCAGCGACTCGCGCGACAGCTCGAGCATCGCGATAAAGTTCACGACGACCACCGGCACGCCGCGCGACACATCGAACAATTCCGAAAACTCCATGAAGCGCGCATTCTGCAGCCTGCGCAGGATCACGCTCATATGTTCGCGTACCGACAGTTCCTCGCGGGAAATGCGGTGATGCTGCACCAGTTTCGCACGCTTGATCACATCGGCCCATGCGGCGCGCAGATCGTCGGTATTGACGTCCGGAAAGCGCGGCGTGATGCTCTGCTCGATGTATACCTCGGCGCGCAGGAAGTCGCGGCCCAGTTGCGGCAGATGGTCGAGCCGCTGCGCCGCGAGTTTCATCTGCTCGTACTCGAGCAGGCGCCGGACCAGTTCCGCGCGCGGGTCTTCCGCTTCTTCGCCGGTGTCGGCCTTTTTCACCGGTAGCAGCATCCGCGATTTGATCTCGATTAGCATCGCCGCCATCAGCAGATATTCGGACGCAAGTTCGAGGTTCGTTTTGCGCAGCTGCTCGACGTAGCCCAGGTACTGCGCGGTCACGTCGGCCATCGGAATGTCGAGCACGTTGAAGTTCTGCTTGCGGATCAGATACAACAGCAGATCCAGCGGACCTTCGAAGGTCTCGAGAAAAACTTCAAGCGCGTCCGGCGGGATATACAGATCCTGCGGAAGCTTGAAAAGCGGTTCGCCGTACAGGCGTGCGAAAGCGATGCCGTCCACGGTGTCGGGCGTCGAATCTGTCGCGGGCGCAGTGAGCGCGGCGTTCGCGGGCGCTGATTCCGTCACATGCGCGGGGCCCTGAACGGGGCCATGCATGGCCGGAACCTGCGCGGCGCGGGCCTCGTCGGCAGAAGACACGTTCAGAAGTTCTGGTAGTAGACGTACGACGTTTGCTTGACGCGCGACGATTGCTGGTCCGCGCGTTCTTCAAGATCGATAGGCTGCTTGTCCCACAGCAGCGAGCGGCCGCGGCGCTGTTCTTCTTCGAGTTGCGGCTTCTGCGCTTTCAGCTGATTCAGGAACTGCGTAATGTCCGACTGATACATGGCTCGATGTCCGTGAAGGGAGAGGGCGCCGCGAGGGCGGCCGTTCGGGTCGGACGTAATTTTAGCGCATGCGCGGCCGCTGTCAGCGAATCGGCGGAGAAAGGCCGCTGAAAGAACGCCGGCGCAAGGCCAGCAGATGGGCGGCAAAGGCCGGTCGGCGAGGGCCGCCGCGATTTAATTCGGGATGCACCGTCGCTCCGATGTGGTCAAATAACAGGCTTCAGTCCCGCCGCGGACTGGCCTACCCTAAGAAACAGTCAACAATCGCCGGAGGTCGTATTTGGCCGGATGGTCAATCGAACCGTCGCAATCGCGGCACGGACGGCGTCATGCCGGCCCGACGCCGCAGCGCGCCCCGGGGCGGCGATCCGCCGCGCGGCTTGCGCACGCCTGGCTCGTATTGACGATCATCGCCGTGCTGTTTGTGGCAGTGGCGGGCAGCCCGCCGGCGTACGCGGCAAGGAAGCGCGCGGCATACGACGTGAATATCGATGCAACGCCGCGTTCGCTGCGCAAGCTGCTTCAGGACCACCTCGACATCGCCCGCTTCGCGCGGCGCGACGATATCAGCAGCGAGCAATTCGATTTTCTCGTCACTGTGACACCGCAACAGGTCCGCGATCTGGCGGCGACCCAGGGTTACTTTACGCCGATCGTGCGCACCGACGCGCGCACGGTCGACGACCGGCGTCAAGTCACCATCCATGTGGACCCGGGTCCGCAGACCATCATCTCGTCGGTCAAGCTGTCGTTCCAGGGCCCGGTCGAGACCGAAGACCCGTCGCAGGAAAACGCGACCCGCTTTGCATTTTCGCTGCACGAGGGCGACCCGTTTACGCAATCCGGCTGGGATGACGCGAAAAACGCATCGCTTAGAGCGTTGCAGTCGCGCCGCTATCTGGCCGCGAAGATTTACCACTCCGAGGCGCGCATCGATCCGCAAACACACGATGCGAGGCTCACGGTCACTTACGACAGCGGCCCGACCTTCACGCTCGGCAACCTCGATATCTCCGGCACGCGGCGTTACCCGGAACGCATCATCCATAACGTGAATCCGATTTCGCCGGGCGATGTGTACGACGTGCAGCGCGTCACCGAACTGCAACGTCAGCTGCAGAACACGCCATACTTCGCGAGCGTCGCAATCGATGTCGATAACGACCCCGCGAAGCCGCTCGAAACGCCGATGCACGTGAAAGTGAGCGAGTTTCCATACAACAGCGTGCGCGGCGGCGTCGGTTACGCGACCGACACGGGCGCGCACGTGCAGGGCTCGTACACGTACCTGAACACGTTCGGCGCCGCATGGCCGTTCACGGTGTCCGGCCGGCTCGACCAGATCCAGCAGTTCGGGCAGGTCCAGCTGTCGATGCAGCCGGGCAAACGCGGCTGGACCAACAGCGCGCTCGCGTCGTACACCACCACCGACGTGTCCGATACGCGCATTTACAGCCTGCGCGGCGGCGTGCAGCGCACACGCACGTCGCAGTTTCTCGATTACTCGTATTCGCTGCTGTACTACCAGGACCGGTTGGACCAGAACACCGCGCCGCCGTCCACGGCCCGCGCGCTGGTGCCCGGCTGGGCGTGGACGCGCCGCAATACCGACGACCCGCTGTTCCCGCGCTCGGGCAACCTGGTTCGCGCGGAAGCCAGCTTCGCGGTGAAAGGCGCGGCCGATCAGACGTTTATTCGCGGCTATGCGCGCGGCGTCCAATACCTGCCGGTCGCGCAGCGCGATCTCGTGCTGTTCCGCGCGGAGCTCGGCGCAGTGTTTACGAGCGGGCCGTCGAGCGGAGTGCCGGCGTCGCTGCTGTTCCGCGCCGGCGGCTCGAACTCGGTGCGCGGTTATGGCTTCGACAGTCTTGGCAACAACGTCGGCGGCTCGGTGCTGCCGACCAAGTACCTCGTGACCGGGTCCACCGAGTACCAGCACTGGTTCAGTCACGATTGGGGCGCGGCAGTGTTCTTCGATATCGGCACCGCGACCGATAACTGGCACGAGAAGGAGTTCTTCCCCGGAGTCGGCTTCGGTGCGCGCTGGCGCAGTCCGGTCGGGCCGGTGAACGTCGATCTCGCATATGGCATTCGCGATCGCAGCGTGCGTCCGTATCTGACGCTCGGCATTGCGTTCTGATCAACCTTGTATCCAACCGCAACTTCACGCGAAGCATGAGCACGGACCGACTCGCCAGCCTGTCATCATCGGAACGCCCGGGCGATCTGCCGTCCGGTGCCGCCGATCGCGCAGGCGCCGGTGGCGCGGATGGAGGCGGTCGCGGGCCGGGCGGAGCCGATATACCGCCGCCGCCGAAGCGTCGCCGGGGGCGCTTGTGGCGCGCGTTGGTATGGGCGACCTTCATTCCCGTACTGATCGTCGCGCTGCTGGCGGGCGCGCTGTACGGTGTGGTCGCGACCGAGCGGGGCACCGGGTACGCGTGGCAGGCAGCCGTGAAATTGCTCGGCGGCCGGCTCGCCGGCACGTTCGAAGGCGGCACGCTCGCGACCGGCGTGCGTCTGGCTCATGTGCAGTGGCGCAGTCTCGATGGCAGCGGCACGGAGATCCGCGTCGACCGCGCGTCGGGCAAATGGGCGCTATCCGGCCGACCGTGGAAGTTCGTCGTCAGTTATCTGCATGTCGGCACGATCGACGCGCGGCTCGCGCCGTCGACCGAGCCGTCGAGCCCGCTCGTGCTGCCGCAGGATTTACAACTGCCGATGCAACTCGACGTGCGTGACTTGCAGGTCGACAAACTGGTGCTGCATCAGGCTGGCTCGACTAGCGAATATGGGCGGCTGCTGTTCCATGGCCGCAGCGACGGGCGGCATCACGAAGCGTCGGTCGACCGGCTCGATACACCGTTCGGCGTGGTCACCGCGCAGGCGAAGCTGGACGGCGTGCGGCCGTTTCCGTTGACGGGCGAGGCCGGTTACTCGGGCAAGGTCCACGATGAAGCGGTGCAGGTGCGCGGGCATGTGTCCGGCACGCTCGAGACACTGGTCGCCGAACTCGATGCGAGCGGGATGAAGCTCGACGGTCATGCGCTCGTCGAGGCGACGCCGTTTGCCGATGTACCGCTGCAGCGCGCGATGCTGACTTTCGATCACGTGAACCCGCAGGCATTTGCGCCGGGTGCGCCGGCGGCGGATCTCTCGGTGCGCGCGGACTTGCGGCCGGCGCAAGAGCGTGCGGCTGAAGCGGCGCAAGGTGCGAGCGCGGCCGCGGCGGGCGCGATGCCTGCCAGCGGCGGCGCGGGTACGGGTAAGTCGGATTCTGCCGATGCGGCAAAGGCTCGAGGCGCGGCGAAACCGGAAAGCACGGCAACCGCGAATGGCTCGCGTGCAGCCGGAGCGTCAAAGGCGGCGGACGTATCCAAACCGTCAAGCGAGACCGGCGCGCAGCAGCCAGCGGCAGCATCCACCGCCACCGGTGCAATCAGCCTCGCGGACCACGGCAATGCGGCGAGTGCGCCAACCGCAGCCAGTGCGCCGGGCGCTCCCGTGAACCCCGCGACGCGTCCGCGCGGCTTCGCGGTGGCCGGTTCGGTATCGATCGTCAACGCGATACCCGGCGCGATCGACCAGCATCTGTTGCCGCTGATCGACGCCTACGCGGACGTGCGCCTCGACGCGCAAGCGCAGCATATTTCGAATCTGAACGTGCGCGTCGTCAGGAACGCGACCGTGACCGGCGACGGCGAACTCGCCGGCAAGCGCGGCCGCTTCGATCTGAGAGTGGCGCGGCTCGACCTGAACGCGCTGCAGGCCAGCATCCGGCCCACGCAATTCGCCGGCCCGATCGCGATTCGCCTGAACGACGATATTCGCACCGTCACGCTCGATCTCGCCGACCCGCAAGCGGCGCTGCGCGTGCAGGGCAAGGTCACGCTCGACCCGGCGCGCACGAGCTTCAACGACGTGCGGCTGACGTCCGGCAGGGGCCGCATCGATCTATCGGGCGCGGTCAAGAATGACGCGAGTTCCACGTACAACCTGAAGGCAACGCTGACCGACTTCGATCCGCTGACGCTGACGTCGATGATGACCCCCGCGCCCGCACCGGCCACGCCCGCGCGCGCGTCGGCGAGCGGCGGCAGGCGTCCGGCTGCCGCGCCTGCCCGCGCGTCCGCGACCGCCGCCCGACGCTCGCCCGCTGCGCCCGCCCAGCCCGCGCGCAAGATCGAAGCGCGCGTGAACGGCACGCTGAGCGCGTCTGGCCTGCTCGCACCGACTTTCACGACGAAGGCGGAATTCAGGCTCGGCGACAGCGTCTATGACAACCTGCCGATGACCGGCAGCGGCACGATCCAGCTGGCTGGCTCGCGCCTGTTGCCGAGCCGCGCGAATCTGTCGGTGGCCGGCAATCAGGTGGATCTGCAAGGCAGCTTCGGCGGCCGCGGCGACCGGCTGCGTTTTCGTATCGATGCGCCGCAACTCGACCGGCTCGGCTTCGGCGTCGCGGGCAACGTGAGTGCAGAAGGGGATCTGACCGGCACGTTCGCGCATCCGAACGTGACGCTCGACTACAAGGCCGACGATGTCGTGTTCGGCTCGAACCGTGTCGGTCATGCGGCAGGCCATGCGGAACTGCGCGACGGCGCGAACGGTGCAATGGTCTTCACCACCGACGCGCGCAACCTGAGCACCGCGGGCGTCGAACTGAAGACATTGACCGCGCGGCTGAACGGCACGCGCGCGAACCACACGCTCGAGGCGGCCGCGGCCGGTTCGCTGCGTGACCGGCCGCTCGATCTGACGCTTGCCGCGAACGGGCATCTGACCGACGCACGCGACGGCACACATTGGGACGGCAGGGTCACGCGCTTGCAAAACCGCGGCACGCCCGCGCTGAATATGGAAAGCCCGCTCACCGTCAGCGCGGGTCCGCAGCGCCTGACGCTCGGCGCGACGCGCATCACGCTCGAAGGCGCGCTGCTCGATCTGAAGTCGCTGTCGTACGACCACGGGCGCGTCCGTTCGGCCGGCACGCTGACCGGCGTCTCGGTAACGCGTCTACAGCAGTTGCGGCAGGAGTTCACCGGTGCCGCGCCGGTGACGAGAACCGACCTCGTATTCGACGGCGACTGGGACTTCGCGCTGGGCGACACATCGAGTGGCCACATTCAGTTGAAGCGCCGCAGCGGCGACGTGACGGTCTCGGTCGGGCGCGGCTTTGCGTCGCTCGGCGTCACCGATATTGCGGCGCGCGTCGACTTCGCGGCCGGCAACCGCGTGAATGCGACTGTGCGCGCGCAGGCAAGCCGCGTCGGTTCAATCAATGCCGATGCGCATACCGCACTCGCCGTGCGCGACGGCATGCTGACGCTCGACGAAGACGCGCCGCTCACCGGCACGATCGCCGCTGACCTGCCCTCACTGCGCACGACCGGTGGCCTGCTCGGCCCGAGCTATGTGCTCGACGGACACATGGCGCTGCGTCTCGCGCTGACCGGCACGGTGGCGAAGCCGAAGCTATCGGGTTCGCTGCAAGGCGACGGACTGTCGGTGACCGCGGTCGACCTCGGCGTGCAATTGAAAGACGGCGTCGTGCGGATCGCGCTATCCGAGAATCTGGTCGACTTCCAGCAGGTCGAGTTCCACGGCGGTTCGGGTACGCTGCGCGCGAGCGGCCGTGTGCGCCTCGATAATGCGGAGCCGGATCTGACCGCGAATATCGTCGCGGATCGGCTCGAACTGTTCGCGTCGCCAGACCGGCAATTGACACTGTCGGGCAGCGCCAGCGTCGCGAACGCCGGCCAGCCGGCCGGGCTTGAGATTAACGGCAGGTTCAAGGTCGAGCACGCGCTGTTCGACATGCCCGCGCAGTCCGCGCCGACTCTGGGCGACGACGTCGTGATCGTGCAGCCGGACGGCACTTTGCTGGGGGGCAGGCCGCCACCTGGCGCCGAAGGCGCGAACCGGCCCGTCAATCCGTTCGTGCCGCGTGCGAATATCGAAATCGACCTCGGCAACGATTTCCGCTTCCGCGGCCAGGGCGCCGACGTCGGACTGCGCGGCACGATCACCGCGCTGTCCACGCCGAACACGCCGCTGCGCGCGGTCGGCAACGTGCGCGTGACCGAAGGATCGAGCTATACCGCGTTCGGCCGCAAGCTCGCGATCGAAAACGGTTTCTTCACGTTCAACGGGCCGGTGTCGAATCCGGGCATCAATATCCTTGCGATGCGTCGCAATCAGGAAGTCGAGGCGGGCGTGCAGGTGACCGGCACGATCCAGGCGCCGGTCGCGCGGCTCGTGTCCGAACCGGCCGTGCCGGACAACGAGAAGCTGTCGTGGCTGCTGTTCGGTCACGGCACCGATCAGGGCAACAATCTTGGGCAGCAGAGCACGATGACGGCCGCGCTCGCGCTGCTTGGCAGCGCAAGCGGCAAGCGGATCGCGCAGACGTTCGGCTTCGATGAGTTTTCGATCGGCCGCAGCGAGGTGGGTCTGACCGACCCGCAGGTGGTGATGGTGTCGAAAGCGATCAACGAGCGGCTGGTGATCGGCTACGAGCAGGGGCTGCAGTCCGCGAGCAATGCGGTCAAGGCGACGCTGAACCTGACGCGGTTCTGGTCGGTAACGGCGTACGGCGGCACGTTCCAGGGGATGGATCTGCAATATACGCGGCGTTTCGATCGCTGGCCGTGGTTTTCGTCATCATCCTCGCGCGAATCGCGCTGATCGCACATAAAAGAAAAAGCACGCCACGGCGTGCTTTTTCGTTCTTATGCTGCGCGGGAGCGCGCGTTACTTCACGCGCATGCCCGGTTTCGCGCCGCTGTCCGGCTCGAGCACGTAAATGCCCGGCTCCGCCTTTTCATCGGCCGCCGATGCCGCCAGCACCATCCCTTCGGACAGCCCGAACTTCATCTTGCGCGGCGCGAGATTCGCGACCATCACCGTCAGCTTGCCGACCAGCTGCTCCGGCTGATACGCGGACTTGATGCCGGAGAACACATTGCGCGTCTTCTCTTCGCCGACATCGAGCGTGAGCTGCAGCAGCTTGTCCGAGCCCTCGACCGCCTTGCAGTCGACGATCTTCGCGATGCGCAGATCGATCTTTGCGAAGTCGTCGATCGAGATGATCGGCGATTCTTCTTGTTTGCCATTGGTATTCGCGCTGTTCTTGCCGTTCTTGTCATCGGCAACGGCCGCCTTGCCTTTGGTCTGCGCCGCTTGCGACGCCGCGCCGGCTTCGGCCGGAGCCGTTGCCTGCAGCGATGAGCGGTTCGCTTCGAGCAGCGCTTCGATCTGCTTCGGATCGACGCGTGTCATCAGATGCTTGTATGCATTGATCGGGCGACCGGATGCGAGCGGATGCTGCGCATTGGCCCAAACCAGCGGCTCGATGCCGAGGAACGCTTCGGCCGCTTCCGCTACCTTCGGCATCACCGGCTTGAGCGCCAGCGACAGCAGCCGGAACGCCTCGAGGCTGACGCTGCAGGTCTCGTGAAGCGCGACCGCGTTGGCTGGGTCTTTCGCCTGATCCCACGGCTTCGCGGTATCGACGTAGCCGTTCACCGCGTCGGCGAGTTCCATCGTGTGGCGCAGTGCGCGGCCGTAATCGCGCGCTTCATAGTGCGCGGCAATCTGCGGGATCGCCGCGCGCAGCGTGCCGAGCAGCGGGTGTTGCATCGCGCTGTCCTGCACGCGGCCATCGAAGCGTTTGATCAGAAAGCCCGCGGCGCGGCTCGCGATATTCACATACTTGCCGACCAGATCGCTGTTCACGCGCGCCTGGAAGTCGTCGAGATTCAGGTCGATGTCTTCCATCGTGCCGTTCAGCTTCGCCGCGAAGTAGTAGCGCAGCCACTCGGGGTTCATGCCCGCTTCGATATAACTGTTCGCGGTAATGAACGTGCCGCGCGACTTCGACATCTTCGCGCCGTCGACGGTCAGAAAACCGTGCGCGAACACGTTGGTCGGCGTGCGATGGCCGGAAAATTCGAGCATCGCGGGCCAGAACAGCGTGTGGAAGTACAGGATGTCCTTGCCGATAAAGTGATACTGCTCGGCGGTCGACCCCTTGCGGATCCATGCGTCGAAGTCGATGCCGCGCTCTGCGCACAGGTTCCTGAAGCTCGCGTAATAGCCGACCGGCGCGTCGAGCCACACGTAGAAGTATTTGCCCGGCGCGTCCGGAATTTCGAAGCCGAAGTACGGCGCGTCGCGCGAGATATCCCAGTCGGCCAGCTTCGCGTCGCCGTTCTCGCCGAGCCATTCGCGCATCTTGTTGGTCGCTTCCGGCTGCGCGAGGCCGCCGACCCAGCCGCGCAGGAACGTTTCGCAGCGCGGATCGGACAGGCGAAAGAAGTAATGCGTCGACTTGCGGCGCACCGGCGTCGCGCCCGACACGACCGAGTACGGATTGATCAGATCGGTCGGCGCGTAGGTCGACCCGCACACTTCGCAACTGTCGCCGTACTGGTCCTTCGCGCCGCACTTCGGGCATTCGCCCTTGATAAAGCGGTCCGGCAGGAACATTTCCTTGACGGGGTCGTACGCCTGCTCGATTTCGCGCGCGTCGATCAGCCCCGCGTCGCGCAGCGCGAGATAGATCGCTTCAGACAGCACACGGTTTTCTTCGGAATCGGTCGTGTAGTAGTTGTCGAACGAAATGCCGAAGTTTTTGAAATCGCGCGTGTGCTCGAGCCATACGCGGTCGATCAGCTGTTTCGGCGTGATCCCTTCCTGCTCCGCTTTCAGCATGATCGGCGTGCCGTGCGTGTCGTCGGCGCCGACGTAGTAGACCTCGTGCCCATGCATGCGCAGCGCGCGGACCCAGATGTCCGTCTGGATGTATTCGACGAGGTGGCCGATATGGATCTGGCCGTTCGCATACGGCAGCGCGGACGTGACGAGAATCTGGCGGCGGCCCGGCGGCGTGCCGGTGGCATTGAAGTCGGGAGCGGATGCTGACATACGGATTTTTCTGGCCTGCGGGGAGAGGGCGGCTGTCGTGCGGAGGGTGTCGCGCGCCAGTTAAGCCCGGGAGCGTTGTGCTGGAGTGACCCGCGGCGGGTGGCCAGCGTGCGGCTCGCGTCTATGAACAAGGTCCTGTCGAAGACAGAACCGGCTTTGGATTCAGCCGATTTTACCAGCGTGTCCCCGAACGGAGGACTGCTTGCCTGTCGCGATCGGACAAGCACGGCGCGTAACGTGCGCAAGACCGCGTTATTCCGTGCGGCGTCTGGCTGTGCCGGCCAGTTCGTTGGCCAGCGCACAGAGCGGCCGGGACGCGCGACCTTACAGTCCTTACTCAGTCAGACGAATCCGTCAGTTGTCAATCGCAGCGCTTCGCTATCAGCCCCCGGAAGCCGCAGTCAGCCGGACACCGCGCGTACCGCGTGCCGCGCGTGCGTCGCGTTGTTCCAATGAAGGAGTGAAGAAACATGGCCTACGAGGCGCTTGACCACGAAATGCTGGCATCCGTCGATATGACGGACGTGGACAACCTGTACACGGCAATTAATCAGCAGGGGTTCGGTGTCCTGCACAACGTGGTGCCGGACTCGGTACTGACGCCAATGCGCGAGTACATCGCCACCGAACTCGACAAACGCGGCGGTCAGTACTTTGGCCTCGGCGGACAGGAATGGATCGGACACAGCCCGCTCAACGCGATCTTCAGTGCGCACGGCTTCCGGATGGTACTCGATGGCCTCTATCGGCGCGCGATGCAAGGCGAGCCGCCTAGCGAGCGGATTCTGCCGGTATTGCGCGTGCTGGCCGGCACGCATGGGCTGCGTCACGCGAACCGGTTCCACTACGACTCGTACGTGGTCACCGCGCTGGTTCCGATCCTGATTCCGAACCAGCCGAATGAACCGCGCGGGAATCTCGTGATGTACCCGAACATGCGCAACGTGCGCGGGCCGATCGTGCTGAATATTCTCGAGAAAGCGATGGTCGAAAGCGGCACCGCCTGCCGGCTCTGGCGTTCACCGACTGTGCAGCGCTGGCTGGGGGCGAAGCCGGTTCCGCTCGAGCCGGGCAATATCTATTTCTTCTGGGGCATGCGTTCGCTGCACGCCAACGAGGCGTGTTTGCCGACCAGCATTCGCAGCACCGCGCTCTTTCACTATGGCGACCCGCACGAGAACAGCGTGCTCAAGCAGCTTAGCCAGGCGCGGGCGCGCGCGAGCCTCAGACGGCTGGCGAAGTAATCGCGCGACCTCAGGTTTGCGGCTGGCGTGCTGGTTTTGTCGCTCGGTTGGGCGGCCGATTCGGGCTGATTGGGGTGATCGGCGACTGGCTGGCGACTGACTGCGGCGACCCTCGCCAGCCAACTACGGACGAGTGGCCGTCGGGCGGGCGGCCCCGACCCTCTTTCGGTTGAATTTCGGCGCCGGGATGCTGTCCCGACAGTTGGATGCGCTTGCGCAACGACGCGCGGCGCGGCAAGCCCGTCGGCAGGCGAACGGACGAAAAAAAACCGGGGCTATAGGCCCCGGAGCAACAACGACAAGAGGAGAATGGTGACGCGGCGGACAAACCGCACACGTACCGTAAATAAAGACAACGCGTGTGCCAAAGAGTTCGAAATTTTTTTCGTTCGCCTTGGACGAAGCCTTCAGTCCCTATGTCGAGATCCGCGCGAGATCCGCGCGACACGCACGCAAGGCCGGCGTGCGGCGTTTGCGCGAGTTGTCGCGGCCGCGCCGCTCAATGCACCTGGCCAGGCTGCGCGATCGCGCGCAAATAAATTTCGACGCGTCGATTCGCCGCGCGGCCCGCTTCCGTGTTGTTATCCGCGATCGGCTGGTTCGCGCCCATGCCGCTTGCCGACAGACGCTGCGCCGCGACGCCTTGCGACGCCAGGTAGCTGGTGACGCTTTCCGCGCGGTTCACCGATAGCGTCTGGTTATACGCTGGCTGGCCCGTGCTGTCGGTATGGCCCACCACTTGCGCGATCACTTCCGGGTTCTCGTTCAGCGTTTGCGCGACCTGCGCAAGCACCGGCTGGAACGACGGCTTGATCGCGTAGCTGTTCGTGTCAAACGTCACCGAGCTCGGGATGTTCAGCTTGAGCGAGCCATCCGGCTGTTCGGTGATCTGCGTGCCGGTGCCTTTGGTCGCGCCGGACAGCTTGTTGTGGATTTTTTGCCAGTTATAGCCGGTGATGCCGCCGACCGCCGCGCCGACGCCCGCGCCGATCGCCGCACCCTTGCCGCCGCCGAAGATCGCGCCGAGCGCGGCGCCCGCGCCCGCGCCGACGCCGGTGCCGACCGCGGTGTTGGTACCTTGCTGCGTCGCGCAGCCGGTGACGAGTGCGCCAGCGATGGCGAATACCGAGAGGCGAGTCATGAGTTTCACGTTCATTTTCATGTCCTATGTTTGAGTCAAAAAGCGGGCAACGGGAGACGGCTGGCATGCGAGCGCGGTGGCGTGCTTATCGCGCCACCGGAAGCCGGACCGACACTCAAAAAGGGTCTTCCGGCATCGGCCGACACCAGCCACTACAATGACGATTGAAGCACCAGCGATTCGGCCCTATTGCTGGTCGCGCGGCAAGCGTGCCTGCGGGACCGGTTTTATGCAATCCTGGATAACAATTTATTTCAAATTCCGGCCGCTGGCGAAATTTCGATTACGCCTCGCGCCTTGCGTTCCCACGGAGTCTCAATGAGTATCGATCGGGCCCAGATAGATGCCGCCCTCGCGGCCATCACGGATCCCAACACCGGCCGGCCGTTCGCCGCCGCGAAAAACTTCAGGAACGTCAACGTCGATGGTGCGACGGTCAGCGTCGACGTGGTGCTCGGCTATCCGGCCAAACGCCAGTTCGACGCGATCCGGGCGCTTGTCGCGGGTGCGCTTGCCGCGGTGCCCGGCGTTGCCGGTGCGAAGGTGCAGGTGTCGCAGGACATCGCCGCGCATACCGTGCAGCGCGGTGTGAAGCTGCTGCCAAACGTGAAAAACATCGTTGCGGTTGCATCGGGCAAAGGCGGCGTCGGCAAGAGCACGACCGCGGTCAATCTCGCGCTGGCGCTTGCAAGCGAAGGCGCTTCGGTCGGCATTCTCGATGCGGATATTTACGGTCCGTCGCTGCCGATGATGCTCGGCATCACCGGCCGTCCGGAGTCGCCGGACGGCCAGTCGATGCATCCGATGACCGGCTATGGCATGCAGGCGAATTCGATCGGCTTTCTGATCGAGCAGGACAACCCGATGGTGTGGCGCGGCCCAATGGCGACGTCGGCCCTCGAGCAATTGCTGCGTCAGACCACCTGGCGCGAGCTCGACTACCTGATCGTCGATATGCCGCCGGGCACCGGCGACATCCAGCTGACGCTGTCGCAACGCGTGCCGGTGACCGGCGCGGTGATCGTCACGACACCGCAGGACATCGCGCTGCTCGATGCGAAGAAGGGCCTCAAGATGTTCGAGAAAGTCGGCATTCCGATTCTCGGCATCGTCGAGAACATGGCGATCCATATCTGCTCGAACTGCGGTCATGAAGAGCCTATCTTCGGCTCCGGCGGCGGCGAGCGGATGGCGAAGGAGTATGGCGTCGACGTGCTGGGCAGCTTGCCTCTCGATATCGCGATCCGCGAGCAAACCGATTCCGGCAAGCCGACCGTGGTGGCGGAGCCCGACGGCCGCATCGCGGAGATCTATCGGGCCATCGCGCGCAAGGTCGCGATTCATATCGCCGAGCGCGCGCGCGATATGTCGTCGAAGTTTCCGACGATCGTCGTGCAGAACACCTGAGCGGCCAGATGCGCGCGCGGCCACATCAGCGGCCTGTGATGCGCCGCGCGTGCGCCGCTTCGTCCAGGCTTTGCGCATCCGTTGTCGGGCCGCCGGTGGTAGAGGCCTGCCACGGCGTTCCGGCGGGCCGCTCGCGGTATCATGTCGACTTCATCAGGTCTGGCAACGCGGCCGCAGGGGCGGCCGGCGCTCGACAAGAGGATCGCATGAGAAAACGAAACGACGGCCGTGCGATGCAAGCCTTCATAACGCTTATCGTCACGGCTGCCATTGGCGTGCCCATCGCCGGCTGCACGTCGTTCCTGAAGCCGCAGGAAAAGCGCGCCGTCGCGCAGATGCTGCCTACGCTCGGTCACCAGGCACGCGGCACGGTCACGTTCATCGAGCGCTCGGACGGCGTTCAGGTCACGTACAACCTCACCGGCCTGCCACCGAGCAGCGACCATGCATTGCAGGTGCACGAGCGCGGCGACTGCAACGCCGCGGATGGCTCGAGCGCCGGCGCGGTATTCGCGCCCGCCGCCGATCGCCTGAAAACCGGCGCGCGCGTCGAGGGCGACCTCGGCAATATCCATGCGGACAGCACCGGCGTCGCGACTGGCTTTATCGTTGCGCCCGACGTATCGCTCGACGGCGTGCGCTCGGTGCTGCAGCGCTCGGTATTACTGCATCGCGACGCGACCGATCCTTACGCGTATCCGCAGCATGGTCCGGGTTCGGCCATCGCGTGCGGGCTGATCAAGGCGCAGTAGCGGCGCATAGGGGCGGCTGTTCGAGCTCGCGACGAAGGTGCGGAACATTCATCGGGAGCCGGCTCTCCCAAGCCGACTGCCCGGCGCTTGAGCCGATGTTGGAGCGCCGCCGCGACCTTCGCGTAAAATGAGCGCCTTTCGTCAGCCCGCGCCCGCCGCAACAGGCTGTCGCGCCGGGCGCGGCGCTCACCTCGAGTTGCACCGTATTTCACCCGATCACACCGTCACGTCAGCAGCGTTTACCTATGAGCATCAAGTCCGACAAGTGGATCCGGCGCATGGCCGCCGAGCATCAGATGATCGAGCCGTTCGAGCCGTCGCAGGTCCGCGCGACCGAGGACGGCCGCAAGATCGTCAGTTACGGGACGTCGAGCTACGGCTACGATATTCGCTGCGCAGACGAATTCAAGATTTTCACGAACATTAATTCGACGATCGTCGATCCGAAGAATTTCGACGAGAAGTCGTTTGTCGATTTCAAGGGCGATGTCTGCATCATCCCGCCGAACTCGTTCGCGCTGGCGCGCACCGTCGAGTACTTCCGGATTCCGCGCAGCGTGCTGACCGTGTGCCTGGGCAAGTCGACTTATGCGCGCTGCGGGATCATCGTCAACGTGACGCCGTTCGAGCCCGAATGGGAAGGGCACGTGACGCTCGAATTCTCAAATACGACACCTTTGCCTGCGAAAATCTATGCGAACGAAGGTGTCGCGCAGGTGCTGTTCTTCGAAAGCGACGAAATTTGTGACGTGTCGTACGCGGATCGCGGCGGCAAATACCAGGGTCAGCACGGCGTGACGTTGCCGAAAACGTGACGCCGCCCGCCCACCGAGGCGCTTGACTCACCGCAATACGGGGACCGCTATCCACTGAACAGAACATCGGATAGCGGTCGTTCTTTTTGGAGAATCGCCCCATGAAGTTTCGCTTTCCCGTCGTCATCATCGACGAAGATTTCCGCTCCGAGAACATTTCGGGTTCCGGCATCCGGGCGCTCGCCGAAGCGATCGAGAAAGAAGGCGCGGAAGTGCTCGGGCTGACGAGCTACGGCGATCTGACCTCGTTCGCGCAGCAGTCGAGCCGCGCGTCGTGCTTTATCCTGTCGATCGACGACGACGAACTGCTGCCGTATGTCGAAAACACGACTGACGGCGCCACGCCGGAGCTCGCGCCCGCGATTGTCGATCTGCGCGCGTTCGTCGCCGCGGTGCGCAAGCGCAATGCGGACATCCCGATCTTCCTGTACGGCGAGACGCGCACGTCGCGGCATTTGCCGAACGATATCCTGCGCGAGCTGCACGGCTTCATCCATATGTTCGAGGACACGCCGGAGTTCGTCGCGCGGCACATCATCCGCGAGGCGAAGGTCTATCTCGATTCGCTCGCGCCGCCGTTCTTCAAGGAGCTCGTGCAGTACGCGGAGGAAGGTTCGTATTCGTGGCACTGCCCCGGGCATTCGGGCGGCGTCGCGTTCCTGAAGAACCCGCTGGGTCAGATGTTCCACCAGTTCTTCGGCGAGAACATGCTGCGCGCGGACGTCTGCAACGCTGTCGACGAGCTCGGCCAGCTGCTCGACCACACCGGGCCGGTCGCCGCGTCGGAGCGCAACGCGGCGCGCATTTTCAGCGCGGATCATCTGTTCTTCGTGACCAACGGCACGTCGACGTCGAACAAGATCGTCTGGCACGCGACGGTCGCACCGGGCGATATCGTGCTGGTCGATCGCAACTGTCACAAGTCGATCCTGCACGCGATCACAATGACGCACGCGATTCCGGTGTTCCTCACGCCGACGCGCAATCACTTCGGCATCATCGGGCCGATTCCGCGCGACGAGTTCAAGCCGGAGAACATCCGCAAGAAGATCGAGGCGAATCCGTTCGCGCGCGAGGCGCTCGCGAAGAACCCGAATCTGAAGCCGCGCATTCTGACCATCACGCAAAGCACGTACGACGGCGTGGTCTACAACGTCGAAATGATCAAGGATCTGCTCGGCGATCTGCTCGACACACTGCATTTCGACGAAGCGTGGCTGCCGCATGCGGAGTTCCACGAGTTCTACCAGGATATGCACGCGATCGGCGCGGGCCGGCCGCGCACCGGCGCGCTGGTGTTCGCGACGCACTCGACGCACAAGCTGCTCGCGGGCATCTCGCAGGCATCGCAAATTCTGGTGCAGGACTCGGAGAACAGCACGTTCGATCGCCATCGCTTCAATGAGGCGTATCTGATGCATACGTCGACCAGTCCGCAGTACGCGATCATCGCGTCGTGCGACGTCGCCGCCGCGATGATGGAGCCGCCGGGCGGCACCGCGCTCGTCGAGGAGTCGATCGCGGAGGCGCTCGATTTCCGCCGCGCGATGCGCAAGGTCGATGACGAATTCGGCGTCGACTGGTTCTTCAAGGTGTGGGGTCCCGACGAACTCGCGGAAGAGGGCATCGGCTCGCGCGAAGACTGGATGCTGCGGCCAAATGACCATTGGCATGGCTTCGGCGCGCTGGCCGAGGGCTTCAACATGCTCGACCCGATCAAGGCGACGATCATTACGCCGGGGTTGACTGTCGACGGCGAATTCGGCGAAACCGGCATTCCGGCCGCGATCGTCACAAAGTATCTCGCGGAGCACGGCATCATCGTCGAGAAGACCGGGTTGTACTCGTTCTTCATCATGTTCACGATCGGCATCACGAAGGGTCGCTGGAACTCGATGGTCACCGAACTGCAGCAGTTCAAGGACGACTACGACAACAACCAGCCGCTATGGCGCGTGCTGCCGGAATTCGTCGCGCAGCACCCGGCGTATGAGCGAATCGGCTTGCGCGACCTGTGCGAGCAGATTCATAGCGTGTATCGCGCGAACGATATCGCGCGGCTCACCACCGAGATGTATCTGTCGAACATGGAGCCGGCGATGAAGCCGTCCGACGCGTTCGCGAAGCTCGCGCACCGCGAGGTCGACCGGGTGCCGATCGACGAACTCGAAGGCCGCGTCACGTCGATTCTGCTGACCCCGTATCCGCCGGGCATTCCGTTGCTGATCCCTGGCGAGCGCTTCAACCGGACGATCGTGCGCTACCTGCAATTCGCGCGCGAATTCAACGAGCGCTTCCCGGGCTTCCATACGGATATCCACGGGCTCGTCGGCGAAGTGATCAATGGCCGTATCGAGTACTTCGTCGACTGCGTGCGCGACTGACGTTGGTGAGTGGATGGTGAGTGGATGGTGAGTGGATGGTGATGGGATGGTGAAGGCGTTAAAAACAGCGGCTGCCCTTCGCGCGCTCGCAGCGGCATCGATGGCCGCGGCAGTGGTGACGGGTGTCGCGTTACTGGCGGGCGCGTCGACGGACGCGCGCGCGGAAGTCGCGGCCGCGGATCCGATCGATACGGCAATGCGCACGTGTCTTGCGCGCGCCGATATGTCATCGACGGCAGGGCAACTGCAGTGCATGGACACCGCGCGGCTCGCGTGGGAAGCCTCGATCGACCAGTCGTTCGAGAAGGTGCTTGCGAAGGTGCCGGCCGGTCAGCGCCGGCGCTGGGAACTGAGCGAGAAGCGCTGGAAGGCGTGGCGCACGGCGGAGATGCAGATGCTGGATGCGGTGACCGCGACGACACGCGGTACGCGTTATCAGCTGTCGGAAGGGGATTTGCGTCTGCAGCCGGTGCGTGCTCGCGCGCTTGCGTTACGCGATGTCGCCGCGGCGCCGGGCGGACCCGCAACGCCGGCACGACTTCGCACTTGCCTCGCCGACCCGCAATGCGTGCACGCGAGCGGGGATGTGAACCACTACTACCGGCAACTCGTGAACAAGATGCCGCGGCGTTCGTGGCCGGTGTTGTGGCGCGCGCAGCAAACGTGGCAAGCATATCTCGACGCAACCGCGCTGCTGGGCGATGAAGATGCGCGCGTCGATCTGATCGGCGCGCGCGTCGCGACGCTGAAGAAACTGTCGGAGATGGCGGGGAACTACTAGCCGCGGCACGCGCATGAGTCGCGCCGCAAGCGCGGTGGTGGAACGCCGCGCTTGCAGCCGCTTGTCGCCTTTACGCGATGGTTGCGCGCGCCGCGTGCGGCATTACTTCAACGCCGCGCGTGCGGCCTGCGCGGCGGCACGCACCTGGTCCGGCGCGGTGCCGCCCGGATGATTGCGGCTCGCGACCGAACCTTCCAGCGTCAGATAACCGAACACATCGTCGCCGATCAGATGCGCGACGTTCGGCAACTCGGCGCGCATTTCGTCGAGTGACAGGTCCGCGAGATCGCAGTTGCGATCGACGCAGATACGCACCGCATGCGCGACCGCTTCGTGCGCATCGCGAAACGGCAGGCCGCGCTTCACCAGATAGTCGGCAAGGTCGGTCGCGGTCGAAAAGCCCTGCAGCGCCGCGGCGCGCATCGCCTGCGGCTTCACCGTGATGCCCGCGACCATTTCCGCGAAGATCCGCAGCGTGTCGGCGACCGTATCGACGGTGTCGAACAGTGGCTCCTTGTCTTCCTGATTATCCTTGTTGTACGCGAGCGGCTGGCCTTTCATCAGCGTGAGCAGCGCGATCAGATGCCCGTTCACACGGCCGGTCTTGCCGCGTGCGAGTTCCGGCACATCGGGGTTCTTCTTCTGCGGCATGATCGATGAGCCGGTGCAGAAGCGGTCCGCCAGATCGATAAAGCCGATGCGCGGGCTCATCCACAGCACGAGCTCTTCGGAAAAGCGCGACACGTGCGTCATCACCAGTGCGGCCGCCGCGGTGAATTCGATCGCGAAATCGCGATCGGACACCGCGTCGAGCGAATTCGCGCAGATGCCGTCGAAGCCGAGCGTCTTTGCAACTGCATGCCGGTCGATCGGATAGCTGGTGCCGGCGAGCGCCGCCGCGCCGAGCGGCAGGCGGTTCACGCGCGTGCGGCAGTCGCGCATGCGTTCGGCGTCGCGCGAAAACATCTCGACATACGCGAGCAGGTGATGCCCGAACGTGACCGGCTGTGCGACCTGCAGATGCGTGAAGCCCGGCATGATCGTTTGCGCATGCTGCTCTGCCAGGTCGATCAGCGCGCCGCGCAAATCTTTCAGCAAGCCGCCGATCCGGTCGATTTCGCCGCGCAGCCACAAGCGAATGTCGGTCGCGACCTGGTCGTTGCGGGAACGGCCCGTATGCAGACGCTTGCCCGCGTCGCCGATCAGCGCGGTCAGGCGCGCTTCGATGTTCAGGTGCACGTCTTCAAGATCGAGTTGCCATTCGAACTCGCCGCGCTCGATTTCACCGGTGATTTGCGCCATGCCACGCTCGATCGCCGCGAGATCGTCCGCGCAGATGATCTTCTGCGCGGCGAGCATCGACGCGTGCGCGAGCGACCCCTGGATGTCGACGAGTGCGAGACGCTTGTCGAAGAAAACCGATGACGTATAGCGCTTGACGAGCTCCGACATCGGTTCCGAGAAGCGAGCCGACCAGGCTTCGCCTTTTTTGTGCAGTTGGGACGTCATGGTGTAAGGACGCGAATGGTGATCAAAGCGGGTGAACGGGAAGCGGACGGCGGGGGCCGGACCGGCGATGCACCGGGTAAGACACGGACAACGCCGGTGCCGCGGCCGCGGGCCGGGGCTCGCAAGCGAAGACGCCGATTTTAACACCCGGCGCGTGCGCAAGCGCCTGCCGCGACGCACGTCGGCTTAGCGCTCACGCACCAGCACGATGAGCTTCAGGTCCTCGCGATGCGCAGGTTTGAACGTGATCTGGTCGTAAGCAATCCGCCCGTCGCGCGGATGCTCGAAATCACGCCGTCCGCCTTCGCGTTCGCCAACGTCTTGCGACGCCCAGAAGTGCGCGAATGCATCGCTTGCGCCGATCAGCACATCGATCAGCGCACGCGTCGGCGCGTCGTTCAGATGCCGGATCGAATCCGCGCGAAACTCGGCCGCCAGACGCCGCGCGCGCGATTCCCAGTCGACGATCAGCGCGCGCCCGACCGGTGACAGAAACGTGTAGCGCAGCAGGTTGCGGTCGTTGTCGCCGTCGAGCCAGCCGACGAACAGGTCGGCCGCGGGCGCGTTCCACGCGATCGCGTTCCATTGGCGGTCGAGCACGTAGGCGGGCGATTGCACGAGCTGCACGGTTTTCAGCAGCATCGCGGGCGTGTCGGCGCCGCCTGTGTCGGGCTCGGCCGGGTCGCGTTGCGCGGCGAGTTCGAACAGATACGCGCGCTCGGCGCGCGACAGTTGCAGTGCAACCGCGATCCGCGCAAGCGCATCGGGCGACGCGGACACCGGGCGGCCTTGCTCGATCCATGTGTACCAGGTCGGGCTCACGCCGCACAGCTGCGCGACTTCCTCGCGGCGCAGCCCGGGTGTGCGCCGCCGCGGGCCGGGCGGCAAGCCGACCGCGAGCGGCGACAGCCGTTCGCGGTGCGCGCGGATAAATTCGCCGAGCGCGCGGGCGGGTGTCGTATCGAGTGGCGGTGGAGCGTCGGGCGTGGCGTCGTCGGACGGCAGGGTCATGGTCGGTAGGCGGGTGTTGTTGATACCAGAATAGTTGCTTGCCTTGTACTGGTACAGACGGCGCTCTATTTTAACGATTCGGGCCACGTATGCGAATGCCACGCGATGTCGCCCGTCACAAACGCATCCGTTCAGACCACCGGACAACGACCTCGCACGGGCCAGGGAGTGAACCATGAGACATCAGGATCAGGTGACCGACGTATTCGGCCAGACCGCCGCGAACTATTTGACGAGCCACGTGCATGCAACCGGCAAGGACCTGCAGACGCTGGCAAAGCGGGTCGCGAATACACCGCAGGCGGTTGTGCTCGATATGGGCTGCGGCGCGGGCCACGCGAGCTTCGCGGTCGCGCCGCACGCGGCGACGGTGGTCGCGTACGATCTCGCGCGCCCGATGCTCGCGACGGTCGCCACCGCGGCGATCGATCGCGGCCTCGGCAATATCGTGACGCAGCAGGGCGCCGCGGAAAGCCTGCCGTTTGACGATGGCTCATTTGACTGGGTGATCAGCCGGTTCTCCGCGCACCATTGGCACGATGTGCGGCAGGCGCTCGCCGAAGCGCGCCGCGTACTGAAGCCGGGTGGCCGCGCACTCTTTATCGACATCGCGGGCACCGATCATCCGCTGCTCGATACGTATCTGCAGGCGGTGGAAGTGTTGCGCGACGGTTCGCATATCCGCGACTACCGCGCCGACGAATGGCTCGCGTTCTTTGCGCACGCGGGCTTTACCGCGAATCTGAGCGAGCGCTGGCGAATGCCGATCGAATTCGACGCATGGGTCACGCGGATGCGCACGCCGGCGCCGCGGGTGACGGCGATCCGCTCGCTGTGGGAAAACGCGCCGGACGAAGTCCGTCAATATTTCGCGGTGCAGGCGGATGGCTCATTCGAACTCGATGTGTTGATGATCGAAGCGCATTGAGTGCGCATCGCCAGAAAAAGAAAGGGCACGGGGTGCGATCCAGCCACCCCGTGCCCTCGCGGCACATCGAACGCCGCGACGAAGCGCGGCAGCAAACGAGTGCTTAGCCCGTATTACGCAATCCCGCCGCAATCCCGTTGATCGTCAAATGGATGCCGCGGCGCAAGCGCGTGTTCTTGTCGCCGGAGCGATGCCGCTTCAGCAATTCGACCTGCAGGTGGTTCAGCGGATCGAGATACGGGAAGCGGTTCTTGATCGAACGCGCAAGCAGCGGGTTGTCCGCGAGCCGTTCTTTCTTGCCGGTGATCTCCGACAGCACGTTCGAGGTGCGCTCCCATTCCGCGACGATCCGCTCGAACACGTGCTTGCGCACCTTCTTGTCTTCGACCAGTTGCGCGTAGCGCGACGCGACCGCCAGGTCGGTCTTCGCGAGCACCATGTCCATGTTCGACAGCAGATTCGAAAAGAACGGCCAGGTCTTGTGCATCTGGCGCAGCAGTTGCAAGCGTCGCGCGCGCTCGGTGTCGTTCGCCGACGCGTCGAGCCAGCCGCCGACCGCGCTGCCGAAGCCATACCAGCCGGTCAGCAGCAGCCGGCATTGACCCCACGAAAAGCCCCAGGGAATCGCGCGCAGATCTTCGATCTTGCGGTTCTTCGGATCCTGCAGCTTGCGCGACGCGGGCCGGCTGCCGATATTGAGTTCGGCGATCTCGGTGATCGGTGTCGACGCGAAGAAGTAGTCGACAAAACTGGGTGTTTCATAGACCAGCGCGCGGTACGCCTGCATCGCCGCATCCGACAGGTTCTGCATCGTTTCTTCGAATACCGGCAGTTGCGCGGGCAACGGGCCCGGCAACTGCGCGCGCGCGTCACCGTGCGGCGCCAGCGACGCTTCGAGCGTCGCGGCGATCACCGTCTCCAGATTGCGCCGGCCGATCTCCGGATTGCCGAACTTGCTGGCGATCACTTCGCCTTGCTCGGTCAGCCGGATTTGCCCGTCGACGGTGCCCGGCGGCTGCGACAGGATCGCCTGGTAGGTCGGGCCGCCACCGCGGCCGACCGTGCCGCCGCGGCCGTGGAACAGCCGCAGCGTCACGCCGCGATCGTTGAACAGCGACACGAGCGCAAGTTCCGCGCGATACAGCTCCCAGTTCGACGTGAGGAAGCCGCCGTCCTTGTTGCTGTCCGAGTAGCCGAGCATCACTTCCTGTTCATTGCCCTGATGCTCGATGATCGCCTCGATGCCCGGCAACGCCATCAGGTCGCGCATGATGTGCGACGCGTTGCGTAAATCGGGAATGGTCTCGAACAGCGGGATGACCATCAGGCCCGCGCGCGCCGGATCGTGCGCGGCGCCGAGCAGCCCCTGCAGCAGCCCGGTTTCCTTCTGCAGCAGCATCACTTCAATCAGGTCGCTGACCGTCTCGGTATGAGAAATGATGTAGTTGCGCACCGCGCGCGCGCCGAATTTCTCGCGGGTCACACGCGCGGCTTCAAGCACGCCGAGCTCGCTTTTGACGAGATCCGAATACCCGATGTACGGCGAGCGCAACAGCCGCGGCTGCGCGAGCTCCGCGAGCAGCACCTGCAGCTTGTCCGCTTCGGGCAGCGCCGCGTAGTCGTCGGCGACGCCCGCGCGTTGCAGCAGTTCGGCGATCACCGCTTCATGCACGTCGGAGCTCTGGCGCAGGTCGATCGACGCGAGATGAAAGCCGAATACCTCGGCCGCGCGCACGAGCGGCGACAGCCGCGGCGTCGCGAGCGACTCGCCGTGGTGTTGCGCGAGCGACTCGATCAGCACGTCGAGGTCGCGTACGAATTCGTCGGCGTCCGCGTAAGGTCGCGCGTCGCGGCTCGCCGGGCGCGTCGCGACGACGCCTTCGCCCAGCCGTTCGCGCGCGGTGGCCGCCATGCGCGCGTACACGCCGATCAGCGCGCGCCGGTACGGCTCGTCGACGCGATGCGGCGAGCGGTCCGGCGACGCGTCGGCAAGCGCCTTCAGCGTATCGCTGCTGCCGGCGAGCAGATACGACACTGCCAGTTCCGCGCCGAGTTCGTGAATTTCGTTCAGATAGTGCTCGAAGATCACGGACGCCTGGCGCGCGATCGCGAACTCGAGCGTTTCCGCGGTCACGTTCGGATTGCCGTCGCGGTCGCCGCCGATCCAGCTGCCCATCTGGAAAAACGCCGGCAGGCGCGACGCAAGACCGTGCTCGGCGAGCGCCGCTTCGATATCCGAATAGAGCGCGGGGATTTCGGCCAGGAACGTCGAGCGGTAGTACGACAGCGCGTTTTCGATTTCGTCGGCGACCGTCAGCCGCGAGTCGCGCAGCATCCGCGTCTGCCACAGCGACGTGACGCGGGCGCGCAGCAGCGCGTCGTTGGTCGCGTGTTCGCGCGCGGTGAGCGGCTGATCGCGTTCGGCGAGCAGCCGCGCGATGTCGCGCTGCGCATCGAGAATGCTCTTGCGCTGCACCTCGGTTGGGTGCGCGGTGAGCACGGGCACGATCAGCGCGTCGTCGAAGAACTGCTGCAGCACCGGCGTCGGCGCGGCGCCCGCGCTGTCGAGCCGCTCGAGCGCATGCGCGACGGTGCCCGGTTGCGACGACGAGCCGGCGAGCTCGTGAATCCGGCGTCGGCGGTTGTGATGGCGGTCTTCCGCGATATTCGCGAGATGTGAGAAATAGCTGAACGCGCGCACGACGGCGACCGTTTGCGCGGGGTTCAGCGCGCGCAGCTTCTTGTCGAGCGCTTGCGCGTCCGCGCTATCGTCCTCACGGCGAAAGCGCACGGCCGTCTGCCGGATCGTCTCGACGACTTCGAACACTTCATCGCCTTCCTGCTCGCGCAGCACATCGCCGAGCAGGCGGCCCAGATAACGGATGTCTTCGAAAAGCGGCTGGTCCTTGTCTTCGCGCGTGCGACCGTCTTTCGACGCGGTTCTCGCGACCGCCGCCGAATCGGCGCCGAGCACGCTGGCGCGCGCGGCCTGCCGCGGCTTCGCGAGGTTGGCGTCGGCGAGCGCCGCTGCCGGGCCGGCGTCGCCGTTCGCGACGACCTTGCTGCGCTTCGCTTTGTGGACCGTTTCCTGTTCGCCAGCGGCTTTACGGGCGGGGGTTTTGCCCGGTCTATCCGCCTTTGCGGACTTGACCGGTTTGGTGGCCTTGTCCGCTTTCTCGACGCGGGCGGCCTGAGTGATCCGTTGCGCTAAGGCTGCGCTTGCACCGTTGCCGGCCACGCGTTTGGCGGATAACGAGCCGGCGGCCGGTGCTCCAGCGGCCGGTGCTCCAGCGGCGGTGGACGGCGCCTCTGCGCGGGCGGCGGCATCCATGCCGCGTTCAGGCGATGCAGTATTGCGGCGCGCGTTGCGCGCCGATCCGGAAGACGTCACGATGGGTTTCCTCGGAAAGCCAGGGTCGATAAAGAGAAGAATTGCGATTTCGTGTGTTGCGTGGCCTCGGGCGCGAGCAGAGCCGCTCGTGTGCGATGGCTCGGCTGTTTGCCGTGATGCGGCTGCGCACTGCATCGCATCATCGCGCAGGCCGCGTCGCGACGCGCGAACGACCGTGCACGAGTATTGCGTAATTGAACTGGATCATGGTGGCCGATGCGCTCGCCGGCGCGAGCCGGGTGCGCTGTCTGCCTGGGTATCTGCGCTAGCCGGTCAGGCTGCGTGGCCCGGGCGGCGGACCTTGAAGCGCGTGCTAACATTGTTTGTTGTCGATCCCGTTATTCAATTTTTGCCTGAAGCGATGAACTCCGAGACGCCCTCAGCGACACCACCCAGCACGCTTGTGATCGCCTCGCGTGAAAGCAGGCTGGCAATGTGGCAGGCCGAACATGTGCGATGTGCGTTGCACAAATTATATCCATCCTGTGACGTCAGAATCCTCGGCATGACGACACGCGGCGATCAGATTCTCGATCGCACGCTATCGAAAGTCGGCGGCAAGGGTCTCTTCGTCAAGGAGCTCGAAACGGCGCTGGCCGATGGCCGCGCGGACCTCGCGGTGCATTCGCTGAAAGATGTGCCGATGGAATTGCCGCCCGGTTTTGCGTTGAGCACGATCCTCGAACGCGAGGACGCGCGCGATGCGTTCGTATCGAACAGCTACGACACGTTATCGGCGTTGCCGCCGGGCAGCGTGGTCGGCACGTCGAGCCTGCGGCGTGAAGCCTGTTTGCGCTCGCGCTATCCGGAGCTGATCGTGAAGCCGCTGCGCGGCAATCTCGATACGCGCCTCGCGAAGCTCGATCGCGGCGACTACGCGGCGATTATTCTCGCGGCGGCGGGGCTGAAGCGGCTGGGTCTCGTCGACCGCATCCGTGCACTGCTCGATCCGATCGACAGTTTGCCGTCGGCTGGGCAGGGCGCGCTCGGCATCGAGATCCGCGCGGATCGCGCCGAGCTTGCCGCGTGGCTCGCGCCGCTGCATCACGAACATACGGCGGCGGCCGTCGAAGCGGAGCGCGCGGTGTCGCGCGCATTGGGCGGCAGCTGTCAGGTGCCGCTTGCCGCGCACGCGGTCTGGCATGACGGCGCACTGCATCTGCGTGCGCTCGTCGCGACACCGGACGGTCAGCGCGTGCTGCACGCGCAGGGCTCATCGCCCGCGGCGACCGTCGAGCTCGCGATGGGCCTCGGCCGCGAAGTGGCGAGCGAGCTCGAAAGCCAGGGCGCGCTCGACATCGTGCGAGCCTTGAGCAGCGCGGATGGTTCCGCGGCCGGCGCGTAATGACGGCCGGGGCGCAAGATAACCATCACAGCGGGTCGTCGACGGACGGCGCGAGCGGCGCACCTCGCGACGCAGGCGGCGCGGCCAGCGGCGGTACGCAACACAGCGCACAGAACAACGCTGATGGCACGCGCGCGAACCGGCACGACCGTCTGACCGCGGTGCTCACGCGGCCGGCGGGCCAGTCCGGCGCATTGGCCGCGCAACTCGCCGAAGCGGGCGTGGCGAGCGTCGAATTTCCGCTGATCGACATCGCTCCGGCGACGGACGCGGCACCGCTCGACGCCGCGTTCGCCGCGCTCGCGAACTATGCGCTCGTCGTATTCGTGTCGCCGAACGCAATCGACGCCGCGTTCGCCCGCTTCAACGCGATCTGGCCGCATGCGCTGCCGATCGGCGTCGTCGGTCCGGGTAGCGTTGCGGCGCTGGCGCGGCATGGCGTCGCTTCGCCCGCGTATCAGGTGATCAGCCCGCCGTCGCATGCGGACGACGATAAGAATGGCAACGATGGCGCGCGCTTCGATTCCGAAGGGCTGTACGCGGCGCTCGAAACGACGCTCGGCGCGAACGCATTCGATCGCAAGCGTGTGTTGATCGTGCGCGGCGACGGCGGCCGCGAGTGGCTCGCCGACCGGTTGCGCGAAGCCGGCGCGCAAGTCGATGCAGTTGCCGCCTACCGGCGCATCGTGCCGGAGCCGTCGGTGCGCAGCTGGGAGCGGATTCACGCGCTGCTCGCCGGCGAGCCGCACGTGTGGGTCGTCACCAGCTCCGAAGGTGTGCGCAATCTGAGCGAGCTCGCCCGCGATCATCTGACCGTGAGCGAACAGGCTCAACTGAAGCACGCGCCGTTCGTCGCGCCCCACCCACGCATCGCGGAAACCGCGCGGGCATTGGGTTTTGATAGCATTACGGTGTCCGGCGCGGGCGACGAACGTATCGTCCGCGCGCTGCTGTCCGCCGTCACGCCTTCCGAAGTTCAACCGGTTCAGACCAACCCGGCTCAAGCACGCATGACTGATTCGACCGCATCCACGAACCCTTCCACGCCGGCCGGTGCCCGACCGCTGCCGCCGAACCAGCCGTTTACGCCGTTCGAGGCGCAGCAGCCGCGTCGCCGCGGCGGAACGGGGCTGCTGTGGTTGGTCATCGTCATCGTGCTGTGTGCGGCGGTGGCGGGCGGCCTCGCGCTGAATCGCAAGCTGATCCGGCTCGATCAGGAATTGACCAAACGCCAGCAGATCAACGACGCGACAACCGGCGAATTGCGGGTCAAGACCGAGCAGGCGCTCGCGACCGTGCGCGGCGTCGATACGCAGATGGCGCAGCTCGAAGGCAAGCTCGCCGACGCGCAGAACGCGCAACAGGCGCTGCAACAGCAATATGCGGATCTCGCGCGCAACCGCGACGACTGGACGATGGCCGAAGTCGGCCAGACGCTGTCGAGCGCGAGCGAGCAGTTGCAACTGACCGGCAACACGCAGCTCGCGCTGTTTGCGCTGCAAAGCGCCGATGCGCGCCTTGCCGCGTCGGACAGCCCGCAGGCGCTCGCGGTGCGCAAGGCGATCGGCGCGGACATCGAAAAACTGAAGGCTGCGCCGTCGACCGATCTGACCGGCCTCGCGATCAAGCTAGATAACGCGATCGAAATGGTCGACGTGCTGCCGCTCGCCGGCGAGGCGCCGATCGCTCATGCCACGCCGCATGCGACGCCGCCCGCCAACACCGACAAGGTCGCGGCAGCAACCGGCGAGCCGCGCTGGAAAGTGTGGTGGCATGGCTTCGTGTCCGGCATCGGTGAGCAACTGGCGAGCCTCGTCAGTGTGCGCCGCATCGACAATGCGGATGCGATGATGGTCGCGCCCGACCAGGGCTACTTCCTGCGCGAGAACCTGAAGCTGCGGCTGTTGTCCGCCCGTCTTGCGCTGCTCTCGCGCAACGAGGCGACGCTGCGTTCGGATTTGCAGGCGGCCGACGCGGCGCTCGCGCATTACTTCGACGCGTCGTCGAAGAATACGCAGACGGTTCGGGCGCTCGTGAAGGAGGTCAACGACGCGTCGGGCGCAGTCCAGGTGCCGAATCTCGACACCAGCCTGCAAGCGGTTCATCAATACCGTAGCCGGAGTTGACGATGGCGCTTCGAGGACTCCTGTGGCTTGCGTTCCTGTTTGTGATCGCGGTGGTGTTCGCGCTGGCGGGGCGCTTCGATACCGGGCAGGTGCTGCTCGTGTATCCGCCGTATCGCGTCGATATTTCGCTGAACCTGTTCATCATCGCGCTGGTTGTCGTATTTATCGTGCTGTATGCGCTCGCGCGCCTCGTCCGCAATATCTGGCGCATGCCGCAGCGTGTCGCCGCGTATCGCGCACGCACGCGCGTCGCCAAAGCGCATGCGGCGCTGCGCGATGCAATCGGCAATCTGTATGCGGGGCGCTTCTCGCGCGCGGAAAAGGCGGCGCGCGACTCGCTCGCGCATGACGCGAACCAGGGCGCGGCCGGGTTGATCGCGGCGAATGCCGCGCACCGCATGCATGAATATGCGCGCCGCGACGAATGGCTCGCGAAGATCGATGCAACCGACTGGCAGGACGCACGACTGATGGCGACCGCCGATATGCGCGCGGACGGCCGCGACGCGGACGGTGCGCTCGCCGCGCTGCTCGAGATGCAATCGCAGGGCGGACGGCGCATTCACGCGCAGCAGATCGCGTTGCGCGCGCAGCAGCAACTGAAGAACTGGGGCGAAGTGCTAAAGCTCGTGAAATCGCTGGAGAAGCGCGAAGCGATTCATCCGGCGGTCGCGGTGCGGCTGCGGCAGCTAGCCGCCGAGAACCTGTTGCGCGACCGGCGCCACAACGCGGACGCACTGCTCGAACTGTGGAATTCGCTGTCGCCGGCCGAGCGGCATTCGCCGCGTCTCGCCGATCTCGCCGCGGAACTCCTGATCGCGCTGAACCGGCCGCAGGATGCGCGGAAGATTGTCGAAGAGGCGCTCGCGCAGAACTGGGACGCGCGGCTGCTGCGCCGCTATCCGGATACGGCGGGCGGCGATGCGCTGCCGCTCATTCAGAAGGCCGAAGGATGGCAGAAGGAACGGCCGGACGACGCTGATCTGATGTTCGCGCTTGGCCGGTTGTGCTTGCATCAGCAGCTGTGGGGCAAAGCGCAGTCGTTCCTCGAAGCGGCGCTGAAGCTTGCCGATAACGAGACATTGAAAATCCGTTCGCATCGCGCGCTCGCGCGCCTGCACGAGCAACTGGGCGACACCGCGAAGGCCAGCGAGCACTATCGCGAGAGCGCGCTCGCGATGAATATCGTTTGAGCGTGACGTAACGGGTTTGGCGAAGCGGGGCGGCGGGCGCGATGCGTTGCCACTCCGCTTCGGCGAATCGCTTGCTCTATCTACCTGTTCACCAGCCGCGCCGGCACGCTGACTGCCAGCAGTCCGCCGAGTACCATAAACGCGGCGAGCAGATACATCCCCGCATCGTTGGCCGCGGTCGCCTGCTTCAGCCAGCCGACCGCATACGGGCCAAGAAACCCCGCGAGATTGCCGATCGAATTAATCATCGCGATGCCGGCCGCCGCGCCGGTGCCGGCGAGAAACGCGGTCGGCAAACTCCAGAACAGCGGCAGCGTGGTCAGGATGCCCATCGTCGCGAGCGTCAGCGATGCCATCGCGAGCAGCGTGCTATGCGCCCACACTACCGACAACACGAGTCCGAGTGCGCCCGCGAAGGCCGGTATCGCGACGTGCCAGCGTCGCTCGCGGGCGCGGTCCGCGCTGCGCGACACCAGCACCATCGCGACCACCGCGGCCGCGAACGGAATCGCGGACAACAGGCCGATCGCGAACGCGTCGGCGACGCCGGTCGCCTTGATGATCGTCGGCAGCCAGAAGCTCACGCCGTACAGGCCGATCACGAACGAGAAGTAGATCAGGCTCATCAGCCATACGCGCGGGCTCGCGAGCACCTGGCGGATCGGCGGGTCTTCTTTGGTCGCGTCTTCGGCATCGATATTGCGCTGGAGCAACTGGCGCTCTTCGTCGGTCAGCCATGCGGCTTTGCCGATCCGGTCGTCAAGCACGAGAAACACCACGATGCCGACGATGATGGACGGTATGCCTTCGAGCAGGAACAGCCACTGCCAGCCGTGCCAGCCGTTCACGCCGTCGAACGCTTTCAGGATAAAGCCGGAGATCGGACCGCCAATCACGCCCGATAGCGCGATTGCGGTCATGAACCAGGTCGTCATCCGGCCGCGCCGGTGCGCGGGATACCAATACGTCAGGTACAAAATGATGCCGGGGAAAAAGCCCGCTTCGGCGACGCCGAGCAGAAAGCGCATCACGTAGAACATTGTCGGCGTGGTGACGAACATCGTCAGCGCGGAGATGATGCCCCACGACACCATGATCCGCGCGATCCACACACGTGCGCCGACGCGATGGAGGATTACGTTGCTCGGAATCTCGAAGATGAAATAGCCGATAAAGAAGATGCCGGCGCCGAAGCCGTACACGGTGTCGCTCAGGCTGAGGTCAGTCTGCATCTGCAGTTTCGCGAAGCCGACATTCACGCGGTCGAGATACGCGACCACATAGCAGAGCATCAGCAGCGGTGTGAGACGCCACGCAACTTTCCGGTAGGTCGCTTCTTCGAAACTGGATGGCGGCGCGCCCGCGCCGGATGGATGAAGCGGATTCGCTGGACTGGCCATCGTGTCTCCTCATTATTCTGGAAAGGTAGGTACCGCCGATCGCGATTCTAGTCCCGCTTCACGCAATAGAAGTTATTTGAAAGCGTGGGGAAAACACTGAGCAGGCGCGCGCGCCTGCTCACGCGGCGCGCCCGGTGTGTTGCGCGCGCAGACGCCGTATGCGATTACATCGCAGGTCTAAACGCAGCGCCCGCCGTCCACTTCCAGACACGCGCCGGTGATGAACTCCGCGTCATCCGATGCGAGATACAGACAGGCGTTCGCGACATCCTGCGGTGTCGAAAAGCGCCCAAGCGGAATGGTCGCGAGGAAGCGCTGACGGTTGGCCGGCGTGTCTTCGACGCCCATGAACGCGGACAGCAGCCCGGTCTCGCCGATCACCGGGTTCACGCAGTTCACGCGAATGTGGTCCGGGCCGAGCTCGACTGCGAGCGACTTGCTCGCGACGATCACCGCGCCTTTGCTGCCGTTGTACCAGACGAGGCCAGGCCTCGGACGGATGCCGGCGGTCGACGCGATATTGATAAACACGCCGCCACCGCACTTGCGGAAATATGGAACGAACGCCCGCGCGCTCCAGTAGATGCTTTTGACGTTCACCGCATAGACGCGATCGAACTCGGCTTCGGTGACGTCGAGTACCGGCTTGTTGCGATGCGTGGTGCCCGCGTTATTGACGACGATCTGCACGCTGCCGAAGTCTTCGAGCGCCGCTTGCAGCAACTGGTTCCAGTCGCCGCTGCGCGTGACGTCGCCGGCGAGCGCGATTGCCTTGCCGCCGGCGAGCGCGATTTCGCTGGCGACGCGCTCGGCCGCCGCGCCGTTCAGGTCGTTGACGACGACGTTGGCGCCTTCGCGCGCGTAGGTTTTGGCAATGCCTTCGCCGAAGCCTGAGCCTGCACCCGTGACGACGGCGGTTTTATTTTTCAGCCGCATGATGTCTCCAATGTCCGATGCCGCGGTTCGCCAGGTTGCGTCTCGGCGCCTGACTGGCGCGCGTGCGGCGAGTTTGAGTTCTTGTGTTGCTGTGCTTGCGATCGGCGTCGCGCTCGACCGGCGTCGCGCTCGACCCGCTCGTCAGGTTGGCCTGGCACGCCATCAACCGTGCCGGATCGCCACCGTCTTCAGTACCGTGAATCCATACAGCGCCTCGAAGCCTTTCTCCCGCCCATGCCCCGAATGCTTGACGCCGCCGAACGGCAACTCGACGCCGCCACCCGCACCGTAGTTGTTGATAAACACCTGACCGGACCGCACGCGCCGCGCGACGCGCAATTGCCGCGCGCCATCGCGCGTCCAGATGCCGGCGACGAGTCCGTATGCGGTGCCATTCGCGAGCGCCAGCGCTTCGTCCTCGTCGGCGAACGGCAACGCGGCGAGCACTGGACCGAACACTTCCTCGCGCGCGAGACGGTGTTGCGGCGGCACATCGCGCAACAGCGTCGGCGCCTGATAGAAGCCGCTTTCCGGTGCTTCGGCGATCACGTGTCCTTGCGCGGCCATCGCGATGTTGTCGTGCTGCGCATCGGACAGAAAATCCCACACGCGCTGCTGCTGCTTCGCGCTGATCAATGGCCCGCAGTCGAGGTCCGCCTGCGACGGCCCGACGCGTAGTGCATTGAACGCGGTCGCCAGCCGGTCGAGCAGCGGCTCATACGCGCCTCGCTCGATCAGTACGCGGCTGCCGGCGGAACACGTTTGGCCGGCATTCTGCACGATGGCCGACACGAGCACCGGCAGCGCCGCTTCGAGGTCCGCATCGGCGAACACGATTTGCGGCGACTTGCCGCCCAGCTCGAGCGTGACCGGTACGTGGTTTTCCGCGGCCATCTGCGTGACGAGCTTGCCGGTTTCCGGCGAACCGGTGAACGAAATGTGATCGATGCCCGGATGACGCGCGAGCGCCGCGCCCGCCTCATGTCCATACCCGGTGACGATGTTCAGTGCGCCGGCCGGCAAGCCGGCCTCCGCGGCCAGCTCCGCGACGCGCAGTACCGACAGGCACGCGTCCTCGGCAGGCTTCACGACGCACGCGTTGCCGGTCGCGAGCGCGGCGCCGGCGCTGCGACCGAAAATTTGCATCGGATAGTTCCACGGCACGATATGACCGGTCACGCCATGCGGCTCGCGAATCGTGAACACCGTGTAGCCGGACTGGTAGGGCAGGGTTTCGCCGTGCAGCTTGTCGGCCGCGCCCGCGTAGAACTCGAAGTAGCGGGCCAGCGCTGCGGCGTCGGCGCGCGCCTGGCGCAGCGGTTTGCCGGTATCGCGCGCTTCGGTCTGCGCGAGTTCCTCGTGACACGCGCCGACCAGCATCGCGAGCCGATACAGCAGACGGCCGCGCTCGGCGGCGCTCAGCGCGCCCCACGCGCCGTCGAATGCGCGCCTTGCGGCGTTGACGGCGGTGTCGATATCGGCTGCGTTGCCGCGCGCAAGACGCGTGAATGGTTGGCCATCCGATGGATCGATCACGGCGAGCGTGTCGCCGCCCGCGGACGCGGTCCATTCGTTGCCAATGAAGTGTTTCGCTTCTTCCATGCATGCTCCTTGTCGAAAGGGATGATTGGCAGCCCTGCGACGGATTCCGGATCGGATGCGCGCGGGCGATCGAAGCAACTGGCCTTGCACGGGTGCTGACTACGCGCTCAATTGAAAGGTCGGGTGGCGCGCGCCGGCCGCGGGCCTTCACTGCGGCATATACAGCCACACACGTTGATGCGCGAACGGCTACGCAGGATGCATCGCGGCGCAACGGTATGAGCGAAAGCGAAATAGCCAGACAATACGCCGATTATCGCGCCGATCGCACGCGGGTGATATCGGCTGATTCGCTATAATGGCGCTTTCCTGCGGCGCGCCCGGCCCTTGCCTGATCAGATCGGCAAGCACGTCGAATGCGGATCGATGCAATCCGTTGCAGACTACCGCGGTCCGTCGCGGATCGTCATGCAAGGATCGCGACCCGCGCATCATGTCCGCGTCCCCGATTTCCATCGTCACCAGAGAGCAGCCATGAGTTTCAATACCGTCCCGCCCGGCAAAGATCTGCCGCAAGACTTCAATGTCATCATCGAAATTCCCGCGCAAAGCGATCCGGTGAAGTACGAAGCCGACAAGGAACTGGGCTTGCTCGTCGTCGACCGCTTTATTGGCACCGGCATGCGCTATCCGGCGAATTACGGTTTCATTCCGCAGACGCTGTCCGGCGATGGCGACCCGGTCGACGTGCTGGTGATCACGCCGTTCCCGCTGCTCGCGGGCTCGGTGGTGCGCGCCCGCGCGCTTGGCATGCTGCAGATGACCGATGAATCCGGCGTCGACGCGAAGCTGATCGCGGTGCCGCACGACAAGATCTGCCCGATGACCGCGCATATGAAATCGGTCGACGACGTGCCGGGCTATCTGAAAGACCAGATCAAGCACTTCTTCGAACAATACAAGGCGCTCGAGAAGGGCAAGTGGGTGAAGATCGAAGGGTGGGCCGGCATCGATGCCGCGCACAAGGAAATCACGGACGGCGCTGCGAACTACAAGAAGTAGGCCGGCGTAATCGGCAAACGAAGGTATTCCTGAAGAGGCGCCTCACGTGAGGCGCTTTTTTTACGCCTCCGATTTACAGCTCCGATCGCGCGACAGGGGTTGTCCTGACCGTCTTGGCCGGGACGTCGGTGACGGTGGCAGCATTCACGACCACCGTGTTGGCGATTCGATCATGCAGCGCCTGGGCCCGCCGGTTGAACGGTATCCACAGAAAGCCCGCACCGCACATCGCGAAGGTGAGCAGATAGCCGAAAGTCCGTAGCAGAGCCTGTCGCGGTGTGATGGGCTTGCCGCTGTCGGCGTCCACGATTTGTATGCGCACCGCGCGTTTGCCGGGCGAGGTGCCCCACAGCGCCCACATCACGCCCGTGATCAAGATCGGGACGCACTGCCCAACCAGCAACCAGAACGCGACAGTCAGGCCCAATGAGTCAGGACGGCTCAGCAGATCGCCGGTCGAAGGGCCGAGCGGAATGAACAGCAAGATGACCGTCCACCAGATCGAATCGATGAAAAGCGCGCGGGCGCGCTGCGAGAAGTTCGCGTAGGGCATACCGGATAGTGTTCGTCGCGTGTGGGCGGATTTGTTACGAGCAGCGGGTAGCGTACTGTACTTTTGTGGCGATTGGTCCGAAGGATCCGGTGCGCAACGAGGCCGACGGTGCGCCGTTTATCCGTATTTCGGATATTTCCGGTATATCTGAAATACGGATATTTGCGAAATATCTGTATTTCAGATAAAATGAAAATAGCCGAATCTCGGATATTTTCTATGCCCGACAGCCTGCCGTTCCAACCGCTCATGACTGCGTTGCAGCTCGGTCAATTGCTGAAGTCTGCTCGCAAGCGCCGCAAGTTTACGCAGACCGAGGTGGCGGCTCGCTTGGGCCTGAGCCAGAACCGTGTCTCTTACCTCGAACAGCATCCCGACGAACTCAGTTTCAGGCAGTTGTTAAGCTGGTGTGCGGTCGTCGGGCTGGAATTGCGGCTGGGTGAGCGCGCAAGCGTCGGACCCGTCAACAGGACGGAGTGGTGAAATGGGGCGCCGGTCACATAGCCAGACCCTGACTCTCTGGGCCAACGGGGAACACGTGGGTCGTTGGACCGTCACGGCTCGCGGCGAGATGGAACTGCACTACGATGCGGACTGGCTTGCCTCTCCCCATGGAAGGCCCATATCTTTGTCGCTGCCTTTCAATCTCAACAACGAACCGTTGAGAGGCGACCACGTTGCTCACTACTTCGAAGGTCTGCTGCCTGACAGCGACGCGATCCGCAAGCGCGTTGCAGCCCGCTTCAGGACCGGGTCCACCGATGCCTTCGATCTGCTGGCCGCGATCGGCCGCGATTGCGTGGGCGCACTGCAACTGATGCCGGAGGGCGAGGCACCTGCAACTGTCGACGGCATCGACGGCGTCGTTGTGGACGACGAAGCCATCGAACGCCATCTGCTTGAAGTCGTCACTCCGGACCGCTTCGCCGGTGTCAGCGACCCTGATGACGACTTCCGGATTTCGTTAGCCGGCGTTCAGGAGAAAGATGCGTTCCTGTGGTGGGACGGCAAGTGGATGAAGCCACGGGGTGCGACGCCCACCACGCACATCTTCAAGCTGCCACTTGGTCTGGTCGGCGGCAGACCGGCGGACTTCAGGACCTCCGTGGACAACGAATGGCTGTGCCTGCGCCTGTTCAATGCGTACGGCGTTTCCGCGGCGCAAGCGCATATCGCCACGTTCGGCAAACAACGGGTACTGGTCGTCGAGCGATTCGACCGGCGCGTGTCATCCGATGGCACCCAGCTGTTCCGGCTCATCCAGGAAGACTTCTGCCAGGCCACCGGAACATCGCCGCTCGTCAAGTACGAGAAAGAGGGCGGGCCCGGCCTCAAGCAACTGTTCACTCTTGTGCAGCAGTCGCTCGATCCGCAGCGGGATCTACGCACCCTGATGGCTTCACAAATCCTGTTCTGGATGCTGCGCGCGCCCGACGCTCACGCGAAGAACTTCAGCATTCATTTGCAGCCGGGGACAGGCGGACGGTTCAGGCTCACGCCGATGTACGACGTGATGTCCGCGTATCCGGTTATGGGTCGCGGACCGAACCAGTGGGCGGCGCAGGACCTCAAACTCGCGATGGCGCTGCTGGGCAAGAACCGGCACTACCTGATGCACAACGTTCAGCGCCGGCACTTCAACAGCACGGCCAAACAGGTCGGCTATGGAGAAAACGTCGAGCCGTTGCTTCAGGAACTGGTCGCGCGTACGCCAGAAGTGGTGGCGGCGGTGCAGGCGGATCTACCGGAAGGCTTTTCGCAGAAGGTGGCCGACAAGGTGCTAGGCGGGCTACTGAGTGCCGCGCGAGCGCTCGAAGGCATGCCGCCGGTCTGACTGCCGCGGTGCTCGCGGAGTAGTATTGCGCGGTTTTTTCATACGGCGTGGGGATCGTCTGGTGGTATCGCGGCGGGCGCCGGCAACACCGAATCGAGCGTGCGCGCACCGGCCGCGAGCGCGCGCTTGCCCGCAGGCGTCAGCCGCTTCACCCAATACTCGGCGCGCAACGCGCTCGCGCGGTCGCTGAGTTCGAATGACGCGAGCACACGCAGCGGCTTGCGCGAACGCGTGTAGCGCGCACCCGTGCCGTTCACGTGCTTGGCGAACCGCGCGGCGACATCGATTGCGATGCCGGTATAGACACTGCCGTCGTCACATTCGATCAGATAGAGAAACCACGGCGTCGTGCGCGTCACGGTTTTGTTTTAGCTCCTGAACGGATTGTGTTCGCGAAGTTCATCGACATACGCGTGGATGTGATTGGTCTCGTTGTCGAGAAACTGCGACACCGCGTCGGCAAAAGCCGGATGCGCGAGCCAATGGGTCGAGCGCGTGACGGTCGGCATAAAGCCGCGCGCCATCTTGTGCTCGCCTTGTGCGCCGCCTTCGAATACCGCGAGCTTTTCCTCAATGCAGAACTCGAGCGGCTGATAGTACGCGGTCTCGAAGTGCAGGCACGGCACGTGTTCGAGCGCGCCCCAGTACCGGCCGTAGAGCGTGCCGCCGGTTACCTGGTCGCGCTGGAACACGACGAGCGAGCTCGCGATCGGCTTACCGTCCGCCTCGGCGATCACCATCATCAGGTTTTCCGGCATTGATTCGCCGATGGTCCGGAAGAAGTCGAGATTCAGATAAGGGCTCGAAAAGTGTTCGCGGTAGGTCTGCCGATAGCACTTGCTGAAGAAGCGCCAGTCGGCGTCGGAGATGTCCTGGCCGACGCGGCGCCGGAACGTCACACCCGCATCGTGCACCTTGCGGCGCTCCGCGCGGATGTTCTTGCGCTTCTTCTGTTCGAGCGTCGAAAGGAAGTCGTCGAACGTGCGATAGCCGTCGTTGAGCCAGTGAAACTGCACACCTTCACGCTGCATCATGCCCAGACTGGTCAGTGCCTGCGCTTCGGTATCGGTCGGAAACAGCACATGCAGCGACGACACATCGGCTTGCTCGGCAAACGCGACGAGTGTGGCCGCCAGATGGCGCAGCGCGCGATCGTCCGCCGCCAGCAGACGCGAGCCTTGCACCGGCGTGAACGGCACCGCGCACAGGAGCTTCGGATAGTACGCGAGGCCATTGCGTTTGTACGCATCGGCCCATGCCCAGTCGAACACGTATTCGCCGTACGAGTGACCCTTCAGGTACACCGGCGCCGCGGCCGCGAGCCGGCCGCTCTTCGGGTCGGTCAGCGTGACGAATTGCGGCGCCCAGCCGGTGTCGGGCACCGCGCAGCGCGACGCATGCAGCGCGCTCAGGAACTCGTGCCGCAAGAACGGCGTCGGCTGAGCCTGGCGCGCGAGCAGCGCGTTCCATTCGGCGGCGTCCACTTCAAGCGGCGACGTCAGAATGCCCGTGAGATAATCAAAACGTTCCTGGTTCAATCTGCTGACCGTTCCCGATCCGATCGGTTGCGCCGCGCGAAGCGGCGTGCCGAGTGTCTAATTCGAGTCATGAAGACCCGCATCGCTCTTGCCCAACTGAATGTCACCGTCGGCGATTTCGCCGGCAACGTCGCGAAGCTCGTCGACGCTGCGCGCGCCGCGCACAGCAATGGTGCGAAGCTGCTCGTCGCGCCCGAACTCGCGTTGTCCGGATATCCGCCGGAAGACCTGCTGCTGCGTCCCGCGTTCTATGCGGCAAGCGCCGCGGCGCTTGCCGATCTTGCCGTGCAGCTTAAGCCGTTCGAAGGGCTGCACGTGGTGGTCGGCCATCCGCACCGTGACGTCGCGAACGGCCATGGTAATGCAAACGCGCCGATCGAGCGCGGCTTGCCGCCGCTCGACACTTACAACGCGGCGTCATTAATCGTCAATGGCGCGGTGGTCGGCACCTATCTGAAGCAGGACCTGCCCAACACTGAGGTGTTCGACGAGAAGCGGTACTTTGCGTCCGACCCGCAGCCGTTCGTGTTCGAACTGGACGGCGTAACGTATGGCATCGTGATCTGCGAGGACGTCTGGCATGCATCCGCCGCGCAGCTCGCGAAGGCGGCCGGTGCGCAGGTATTGCTGGTGCCGAACGGCTCGCCTTATCACATGAACAAGGAAGCGATGCGCATCGAAATTTTGCGCGCGCGGATTCGCGAGACCGGGCTGCCGATGGTCTACGTGAACATGGTCGGCGGGCAGGACGAACTGGTGTTCGACGGCGGTTCGTTCGTGCTCGACGCGCAGGGCGAGGTCGTCGCGAAGATGCCGCAGTTCGACGAAGGTCATGCGATCGTCGAATTCGACGGCGCGCGGCCCGTCGCGGCCGCGATCGCGCCTGACACATCGGTTGAAGCGCAGGTCTATGCGGCGCTCGTGCTCGGCGTGCGCGATTACATCAACAAGAACGGCTTCCCGGGCGCGATCATCGGCTTGTCGGGCGGCGTCGACTCGGCGCTCGTGCTGGCCGTCGCATGTGATGCGCTCGGCGCCGAACGCGTGCGCGCAGTCATGATGCCGTCACGCTACACCGCCGATATTTCCACTACCGATGCGGCCGACATGGCGCGGCGCGTCGGCGTGCGTTACGACGAGATCGCGATTGCGCCGATGTTCGACGCGTTTCGCGCGTCGCTTGCCGATGAGTTCGCGGGTCGCGCGGAAGACGCGACCGAGGAGAACATTCAGGCGCGCGTGCGCGGCACGCTGCTGATGGCGCTATCGAACAAGTTCGGTTCGCTCGTGCTGACGACCGGCAACAAGAGCGAAATGGCGGTCGGCTATTGCACGCTCTATGGCGATATGGCGGGCGGCTTCGCGGTGATCAAGGACATTGCGAAGACCCTGGTGTACCGGTTGTGCCACTATCGCAACGCGGCTACGTCGTTCGCGAAGCAGGACGTCATTCCGGAGCGTATCCTGACGCGCGCGCCTTCCGCGGAACTGCGCGAGAACCAGACCGATCAGGACAGCCTGCCGCCGTATGACACGCTCGATGCGATCATGCGGATGTATATGGAAGAAGATCGCTCGCTGGCGGAAATCGTTGCCGCCGGGTTCGCACCGGAAGACGTCAAGCGTGTGACGCGGCTGATCAAGATCAACGAATACAAGCGCCGTCAGGCGCCGATCGGCATTCGCGTCACGCATCGCGCGTTTGGCCGCGACTGGCGGTATCCGATCACGTCCCGGTATACAGAACCGCTCGAGTGAAGATTGCGCGTGCGCGTTCCGGACTACGCGTCGCGACACAAACCCGTTGAATACGGCGACTGTGCGGCGCTGCGCTGGTAATGTGACCGGCGCGGCGTAGAATCAAAAACAACAACACCGGATTTTGTCATTTTCGAACCCACCACGAGGCTCGCTATGAAACGCATCACCGCTGTCATCAAACCGTTCAAACTCGACGAAGTGCGCGAGGCGCTCGCGGAGGTCGGTCTGACGGGACTGACCGTCACCGAAGTCAAAGGATTCGGACGTCAGAAAGGGCATACGGAACTGTATCGCGGTGCCGAGTATGTCGTCGATTTTCTGCCGAAGGTGAAGATCGAAGTCGTTGTCGCGAACGATCAGACCGATCAGGTGATCGATGCGATCATCGGCGCCGCGCGCACCGGAAAGATTGGCGATGGGAAGATCTTTGTCGCGGATGTCGAGCGCGTGATCCGCATTCGCACCGGCGAAGAAAACGAAGCAGCGGTGTAAGCACACACCCCGGCGCGTGGGCCCGGTGCATGGGCTCGGCGTCGCATCATGCGCCCTATCGCGCAGCACATCGCGCGCACCATGAAAAAACGGTGCGATACCCTTTCGGACATCGCACCGATACGCGCCTCTCGCAGCAGCGTGAAAACTGTTCTCTAGCTAAACCTGTTGTATTGGCAACCTTCGATTAGAACGAGTGCTGGATACCAGCGTACACGCCCGTCTGAGCGTGACCCGGCAGCGGGTTGTCCGTCTGGAAGCCGGTGCCCGGGTTGTTCGCGTTCAGACCGAAGTTAGCCGTCTTGCTGTTTTGCGTGGTCGCGACCTGGATGTCGAGCAGCGTGCGCTTCGACAGGTTGTACGAGCCACCGATCGTGTAGATCGTTGCGTTGCCGCCGCCGTTGTTCGCGTTCACGTG
The DNA here is from genome assembly GCF_004366595.1 of Paraburkholderia rhizosphaerae. Taxonomy (GTDB): domain Bacteria; phylum Pseudomonadota; class Gammaproteobacteria; order Burkholderiales; family Burkholderiaceae; genus Paraburkholderia; species Paraburkholderia rhizosphaerae. The sequence continues at coordinate 12,542 of NZ_SORE01000016.1, read as the reverse complement.
GTACACGGCCGCAATCAGTGCAGCAGCCGGCGTGGCTTGCCACGTCACACCGCCCCACTCGTGATCGAGCGTCGTCGGCAGGCCCGGCGCCGTCGCGGTGATGCCCGACGTGCGGATTGCCTGGTAAGCGCCCTGGATCTTGAACTGGCCGAGGAACACGTTCACCGCAGCCGTGTATTCACGCGAGAACGCGAACACACCGCCCGACGCATTGCCGTTGTTGATCGGATCGGTCAGGTTGCCGCCGAGCATACCGTTGGCCGGGTTGCGGATTTCGTCATAGATACCGCGCACCTGGAACAGCGACGACGTGTAGGTGACCTGCGCACCGGCTTCGCGGCCTTGCGGCGTCGTGCCGTTACCGTTCCAGTTCGTCGCGTTCGACAGCGCGTATTGACCGTAGAAGTCAAAGCCGGCGATCTTCGGCGACTGGTACGAAATGTTGTTGCTCGATTGCGGCCAGTTGCGGCCACGCACCAGCGATGCCGACGACCAGTTCGACTGACCGAACGGGTCGAAGTCCCACACGCCGTTCGAGATGAAGAGTTCGCGACCGAGGAGCAGGGTACCGTACTGGTCGGTTGCAACACCCACGGTTGCCCAGCGATTGAAGAGACCGCCGCCGCCCGGGCCTTGACCCGTCATCGTGTTGAAGGAGCCTTCCAACTGGAACACGGCCTTGTAGCCGCCACCGAGGTCCTCAGCGCCCTTCATACCCCACAGGCTGGTACCCCAGTCGCCGCTCTCCGCGCGGAAGCGGTGCGTGCTGTTGTTTGCAGCGCCAGTTGCAGGGCCCTGCGGTACACCCCACATGGCTTCGAGACCAGCGTCCAGACGCCCGTACAGCGTCACGCTGCTCTGTGCGTGCGCAGCAACGCCAATGGTCAGCAGCGATGCGGCGAGCAAAGCTTTCTTCATCTTCTCCTCCATACCCTGTCAAAAAGTGAAACCAGTACTGCGAGTGGTATCCGGACGCCAGCAGCGCCGGACAGGAAACTTTTTTGCAGAGAGATACAGGATGATCGGTGTCTCCTGACGCGCAGCCGTTGCGGCTGTCTAATCGTCTTTCGCGATCCTCGCCGACCGGTATCTCCCTCTGTGTTATGTCCTGTGCGTTTTGAAGTGAAACTACTTTTAATGAACTTTGTTTTGCTACTTTCGTTACTAATTTAGCAAAAATACCCGAGGGTGGCGAACAAAATCGCCGTCGGCGGTAGAGATGTCTCCAAATTGCAATACACGTATGACAGAAGGACCGCGAATCGCTTGTGTAGACGCACGTAAATCCTTATGCCGCAAGGGATTGGCGGTTAAAGACAGGGTCGGTCAAGGATTGCCACTATTGACGTTGGAAATCGTCGGGAGTAAGCAGCCGCAACGCAAGAAAGCGTGCATATGTTGGGATGACGAAGCTTTTAGAGGCTTTTCCGGCGGGGCTTTGCGGCAATAAAAAAGGCGCGTAAGCGCCTTGTAATACTACACAAACTACATGCAATTCGGATTATTTAAGGCTGCCCGCGAGGAATTGCCTGAGTCGCTCGCTTTTCGTATTCCCGAATACCTCGGAAGGGTGGCCTTCTTCCTCGACGCGTCCTTGATGCAAAAACATCACGTGATTCGACACATTACGCGCAAATGCCATTTCATGAGTGACGACGATCATCGTGCGGCCTTCCTCGGCGAGCGTTTGCATCACCTTCAGCACTTCGCCGACCAGTTCCGGGTCGAGCGCGGACGTGGGTTCGTCGAACAGCATTACATCCGGGTGCATCGTCAGTGCGCGGGCGATCGCGACGCGCTGCTGCTGCCCGCCTGACAGGTGCGACGGGTATTGCTTCTCGACGCGTGGCGCAAGCCCGACCTTCTCCAGATAGGTACGCGCACGTTCCTCCGCTTCCTTGCGCGACAGACCGAGCACATGCAGCGGCGCTTCGATGATGTTCTCGAGCACCGTCATGTGGGTCCAAAGGTTGAAATGCTGGAACACCATCGACAGGCGCGTGCGCATTCGCTGCAGTTGCTTGTGATCGGCCACGCGCAGCGCGCCGGCTTTGTCCTTCGCGGTGCGGACCTCTTCGCCGTCGACGAAGATGCGGCCCGCATTCGGCTGTTCGAGAAAGTTAATGCAGCGGAGCATCGTGCTTTTGCCCGAACCGGACGAGCCGATCACGCTGATCACGTCGCCGCGTTTCGCCTTGAGCGTGACGCCTTTGAGGACTTCGTTATCGCCGTACTGCTTATGCAGGTTGTCGACGAAAAGCATGGGAGACAGGGTGTTCATCGGAATCCTTGAAGGCCGGAGCATTGTGTGTCCGGCCGTGTTTGCTCTAATGCGGGCTCCGGGATGGGCCTTTATTTGCCCTGCGGACGTAAATAGGCGAGCCAGCGGCGCTCGGCGCGGCGGAACAGCCACACGAGGCCGAAAGAAATGATCAGATAGAGCAGTGCGGCAATGCCGAAGGCGTCGAACGAGCGGTAGGTCGCCGAGTTCACGTCGCGCGCGATCTTCAGGATGTCCGGCACGGTCGCGGTGAATGCGACGGTGGTTGCGTGCAGCATCAGGATCACTTCGTTGCTGTAGTACGGCAGCGCGCGGCGCAGCGCCGACGGCAGAATCACGCGCCGATACAGCGTGAATTGCGACATCCCGTATGCACGCGCCGCCTCGATTTCACCGTACGGCGTCGCCTTGATCGCGCCGGCGAAGATTTCGGTGGTGTACGCGCAGGTGTTTAGCGTGAAGGCGAGCAGCGTGCAGTTCATGCCCTCGCGGAAGAATGCGTTGGTCAGCTCGTGCGAGCGGATGATTTCGAGGCTGTAGAGCCCGGTGTAGCAGAGCAGCAGTTGCACATACAACGGTGTGCCGCGGAACACGTACGTATACAGCCACACCAGCGTGGATAGCCATCTTCGCTTCGAGACTCGCGCGACCGCGAGCGGCACCGACAGGCAGAAACCGAGTCCGATCGATACGACCAGCAACCACAGCGTGATTGCGACACCGGTAAAGCGGTAGCCGTCGGTATAGAGATAGTTGCGCCAGTACTCCTGAATCAGCTCGATCATAGTTCAGCCTTTCGCACGCCGGTCGAGTAGCGTTTTTCGAGGTACAGCAGCACGAAGTTCGAGACGGTGGTGATCGCGAGATAGATCGCGCCCGCGAGCAGCGTGAAAAAGAAGAACCGCAGCGTGCCCTTGCCGGCGTCCTGCGACGCCTTCACGACGTCGGCGAGACCAATGATCGAGACGAGCGCGGTCGCCTTCACCATCACCTGCCAGTTGTTGCCGATGCCGGGTAACGCGAAGCGCATCATTTGCGGAAACATGATGCGCGAGAACACCTGCCAGCCGTTCATCCCGTATGCGGCGCCGGCTTCGAGCTGGCCGCGCGGCACCGCGAGAAACGCGCCGCGGAAGGTCTCGGTGAAATACGCGCCGTAGATAAAGCCGAGCACGGCGACGCCGGCGACGAACGGATCAATGTCGATCTGATCCCAGCCGAGCGCGTCGGTCAGGTTGTTCAGCCAGATCTGGATGCTATAGAAGAGCAGCAGCATCAGCACGAGGTCGGGAACGCCGCGTATCAGCGTCGTATAGACGGTGCCGATTCCGTGCGAAAGCCGGTTCTTCGACAGTTTTGCCGCCGCGCCGAGCAGCCCGAGCACGAATGCGAGCGCGAGCGACAGGATCGCGAGCTTGACCGTCTGGAACGTGCCCGACAGGATCAGCGGGCCGTAACCTTGCAGAAACATAGTGGGTCCTTGACGGCGCGTCGTGCGTGCCGCAAAAGACGCGGTCCGCTTAGGCAGAACGGTTGCCGGAGCGCACCCCGTGCACACCGCGCCGCGCGTCGCGCACCGCTGTGCGAAATATGACTGCCTGGCCGTTGCGGGCCGGCAGCGCCTTTTCCGACTGTATTACCAAGCCCGTCGAATGGCCCATCCGGGCGTGCCCCGAGCGAATGTGCGCTAGCCGACACGCGCTTGCTTTTGTCCTTTACCGGGCCGGCTGCCAATCGACGTCGAAATAGTGCTTCGCAGGCTGCGCTGACGGGTCTTCCTTGCGGGGCGTCGACAGCGCATGGTCGACCATCGTTTTCAGCGTGGCGTCGTTCTTCTGCGGGCTGGCGGCGATGCTTTCGCCGAGCGTGCTGTGTTCGTTCGCCATCGCGCTCGTGGCGAGGGCGGCGAGCGCCAGCCCCAGTGCGAGCTTATTCATGTTTCTCCTGTCACCGATCGTCGAGGATCGGCCTTGGGTGATTGCCGGTGCCGTCCGCTGCGGCGTTCTTCAGGCGCGAACGCCAACGGCTCGAAGGCCCGGCGTCCGGCCGACGCTATTCTAGGCGGTCAAAAAAGGCGTGCTTCGTCTGATTTGCCCAGACTTCGATTAAGACTTGTCCGGGGCCGGTCTCGCAAAAGGGCGGTATTTTACCCGAAGCGGCGCAACGCGCCAGACGGTCAAGCGCATAAGGCGGTAGACGCGATCCGCGAGCGGTGGTAAGCGGCGCAGCACGAACGAGCAAACGGCGCAGCGAACCACGGCGTAAATAGCAGAGGCAGCAGAGGCAGCGGGGACGGCAGCAGGGCTGCGCGTGTGAACGCGTGCGGAGCGGCGCATCGTCGCGATCCGCATGCAAAAAGAGCGCACGCCACGGCAAGGCAATGCCGTGGCGGGTTCCGGCGCCGCAGCAGCGGCGGCCCGACAGACAGTCAGATAGCGTTACGACGGCTTCGCGGCCGACGCGGCAGCGTCGCCGTGCCGATGCTGCCAACGCTCGCGCATCTTCTCGTGGCGCTGTTCCATTTTCGCGAAGTGCTGCTTGAGCGAGGTGCTAACCGTGGTCTTCTGCTGATCGTTCAGGCTGTTATAAAAATTCAGCCATGCGGTGGAGGTTTGCTCGCGCAGTTGCGCATCCTGCTGCTCGATCTTCTGATGCGCGGTATGCATCGCGTTCAGGTCGAGGATCGGTTGTTGCTCCATCGACCTGAACTGGTCGTGCATCTGCTTGCGGTTCGCGCGCATCGCTTCACGGTTCTGCTTCATCGTGTCGAGTGCGGTTTGCCACAGTTTTTCCTGATCTGCGTTCAGATTCAGTTGACCATGCAGCTTGTTGAGTTCCTGCTTGAAGTGGTTGTGCCAGCCGCCAGCACCGCCGTGGCCCATTTCCCCCGGGCCCGAGGGTTGTGCGGCATAAGCGACGCCGACGCCGATCGACAGCGACGCAGCGGCAATAGCGAGAAGGCGAGAAGTTTTTTTGGACATGTTGGACATTAAAGTGCTCCCAGGTGACATCCGACGAGCGGCCGTCACGACGTGTACGGGTCCGCATTCGGTAATGCACAGCGTAGAGGCGAGCGATGTGCGCCGTGTTACGCGGATGGTTCGTGCTGTTACGCGACATTACTTGCGCCTTTCGCCGTAACACCCGGTAACCCTTTTCGGGGCCAGTTGCAACGGACAGGCCCCGGCTGCGCGTTAAACTTCGATCCATGGCTACTCAAATCCTTGTCGTCGACGACGACGTCGAACTGCGCGATCTGCTGCGTGACTATCTGGCGCGCCAGGGCATCGAGGTGTCGGTGCTGCACGATGCCGGCTCTCTCGAACGCCGGCTCGAACGCGAGCGTCCGGACCTGATCGTGCTCGACCTGATGATGCCGGGTGTGGACGGGCTGACCGCGCTGCGCAAGCTGCGTGCATCGGGCGACGATATTCCGGTAATCATGCTGACCGCCCGCGCGGACGATGTCGACCGTATCGTCGGTCTTGAACTGGGCGCGGACGACTATCTCGGCAAGCCTTTCAACCCGCGTGAATTGCTCGCGCGCGTGCAGGCGGTGCTGCGCCGGCGGCGCACGATGCCGTCGGCCGCCGCGCCCGAGCAGCGCGAGCCGTTTTCATTCGGGCGCTTTACGCTGGACTTCCAGTCGCGCACGCTGAGTCTCGAAGGCAAGCCGCTGACGTTGTCCGGCAGCGAGTTCGCGCTGTTGAAAATCTTCGTGAACCATCCGATGCGCACGCTGACGCGTGAGCGCCTGCTCGAATTGCTGCACGGGCCTGAATATGACGGCACCGACCGCGGCATCGACGTACAGGTGTGGCGCCTGCGCCGTATCCTCGAGACGGACCCGTCGGTGCCCCGTTTCATCCAGACCGTGCGCGGGCGAGGCTACGTTTTTGTGCCGGACGGCGAACAACATGCGTCGTCCCATTGATTCACTGTTCGGCCGGCTCGCATTGCTCGTCGTCGGAGTGCTGCTGCTGTCGCATTTCGCGTGGTATGCGCTGATCCGCCTCGAGCGCAGCAATCTGCAAACCCGTTATGCAGTCGAAGAAGCCGCGTTTCTCGTCGACGCGGTGCGTCAGCACGTCGCACGTTCTCCCGATCAGCCGCTGCCGTCGCGCGTACGCCTCGTCGACCCGGCGAGTCCGGACGTGCCGCGCGAGACGGCCAATCTGCCGGTGCCGTTGGACCGCTTTGTCGAAGATGTGCGCGACCGGATGCCCGATTCGACGCAGGTGCGCGTCGGTATGCCGGGCAAGCCGCCCACGCTATGGGTGAAGGCCGCGACTGACCGCAACTGGATCGTCGTGCCGGTGCAGCCGCTGCGCCCGCCAAGGTCGCTCGACCGGATGGTGCTGTGGCTGACCATCATTTTTTCCGCCGGCGTGATGGCCGCGCTATTTGCCGCCTGGCAGCTGCAGCAACCGCTGCGCTCGCTTGCGCAGGCGGTCGCGCGTTTCGGCCGCGGCTTGCCAGTGCCGCCGGTGCGCGAACGTGGGCCGCGCGAATTGCGGCAACTCACGCACGGTTTCAACCAGATGGTGCAGGAAGTCGCGCGCACGGAGAACGACCGCGCGGTAATGCTCGCGGGTGTCGCGCATGATCTGAAGACGCCGCTCGCGAGATTGCGTCTGCGCGCCGAGATGATGGAAGAGCCGAAAATGCGCGATGGCGTCGTGCGCGATGTCGACTCGATGACCCATATCGTCGACCAGTTTCTCGTGTTCGCGCATGACGGTGCGGATCGCAGCGAACCGGTCGAAGTCGACGCGCAATGCGAGCGTGTCGTGCGCAGCTACCGGGCGGTTTCCCCTGACTCGTGCGGCGTGCAGACCGATCTGACCGCAGGCCCCGGCTTCAGGCTGCCGGCCGCGACGCTGGATCGCATCCTGTCGAACCTGCTCGATAACGCGCATGCGTATGGCGCGCCGCCGGTGATTGTCGCGACGGCGCGCACGGTCGCCGGCTATTCGCTATCGATTAGCGACAACGGTAGAGGGATTGCCGCACAGGACCTGATCAATGCGGCGCGGCCGTTCGTCCGGCTCGATCCGGCGCGTGGTGGCAATGGCCATAGCGGGCTGGGCCTCGCGATCGTCGAGCGGCTCGTGCGCCGCGCGGGCGGCACGTGGGAAATCGGCAATCACGATGGACGCGGCTTGCGTGTGTTGATGACCTTTCCGTTCGAGTCGGTAGCGCGCACGACGGCCGCGTCGGAAAGCGTGTGGTTGAGTTGAGCGCGTGGCGGCACGCACGCTACTCGCGTGGCAGTGGCATGCGGTGCGTGCCGCATCAGCGATGGAACGAACGCCCACTGGCCGCTAACGGGCTGCCTGCTATTCGGTGAACAACGTGTTGAGTGCGGCGGCCGCCTCGCTATCGACGGTATTCCACGTTACGGTTTCCGCTTCGAAAATATAGTGCGTCGTGTATTTGCCGAGGCGCGCGAGGATTTCCTCCTGCAGGGTCTCCGGCGACGCGTCGAGCTTCAGATACCACGTGGTCGACGACAACCGCGTCTGAAACGAGCCGTATTCGGCGAGCAGATGGTCGAACGCGTCAGCATCCTGATCGCGGCAGACGATCACCAGATTTCCCTTCATGCGAACCTCCCGGTAGAACGGCGGTAACTATCTTCGGATGTAAGTTTCCAGTCGATGATACCGCTTCGTTCCAGTGACGACAGCGGTTAGCGTACATCGGGCGGTGAGAATGCGTCGCGCTTGCCGCGTCAGGTTTGCCGCGGCAGGGCGAGCGAAGGGTTCGATGGGTTGGAATCGAAGCGCGTGCATCAAAGCGCCGGGATCGAAGCGCCGGCTTGCAGGCGGTACATCGAAGCGCCTGGCTTCAAAGCGCAGTAGCCGGAGTGCGCGCCGGCGGCGCGGTATCGTCCGGTGGAACCGCCGCGCTGCGATCGCGCCCGCCGGATTTTGCCGCATAAAGTGCGAGATCGGCACGGCTGACGATACGCTCGGGCAAGTCGTCCGGCGATAGCTCGGTGATGCCGATGCTCACGCTCAAGCCCGCGGTAGCCGGCAGTTTCGCGCACGGCATCGCCTTCAGACCGACGCGCAGCCGTTCGACGACTTCAAGCCCCGCGCCGAGCGCGGTCCCCGGCAACAGAATGCCGAACTCTTCGCCGCCCAGACGACCGATCGCATCGCTGCCGCGCAGCTCGGTGCGGCAGGTGTCGACGAAATGTTCGAGCGCGCGGTCGCCTGCCGCGTGGCCGAAGCGGTCGTTGATCTGCTTGAAGTGATCGAGGTCGGCGATCGCCATGCACAACGGTTCGCCGGTTGCGTGGGCGCGATCGATCTCATGCCGCAGCAGATCGAGGAAGTAGCGGCGCGATAGCGCGCCAGTCAACGCGTCGTGGCGTGCTTCAGCGGACAGCAGCGTATTGGCCGCCTGCAGCTGTTCGGCCAGATCGCGTGTCGCGCGATGATGGCGGCGCTCGCGCAGATACGACACGGTAATCACCCATGCGAGCGACACCGTGCCCGCGAGCGTCAGAAACACCAGCATGTGATCGCGCCGGTGATTGCGCAGCAGTTCGCTCCATGCGGCGAGCGGATCCACCAGATGCGCGGAGAGCCCCGAGTTCAGTCCGCTGCGCGACTGATACAGCGTCGGCACCGTTTGCCCCGGCATCTCGAACAGTTGGGCGGCGATATTGTCGGGCACCCATCGCGCGTCGCGCAGCCCTCGGCGCGTAACGGGCTGGATCTGCACCGCCGGAAATACCTCGCGGTGGTAAGTCGCCATGCGTTCGGCCGCGCTCATCTGCGTCACGCGCGAATTCGGCATCGCCTCGCCTTCGAGCGCCGCGTTATGCGCCATGATGATCACGCCGTTGTCGTCGGTGACGAACGTGCCGGCGTGCGCGACCCAGTGGCGCAAGCGGGCGATACCCACCTTGGCGACGATCGCGCCGACCAGCAGCCCGTCGTCATAGACCGGCGCCGAGATGAAAATGCCCGGCTCGCCGCTCATGCGACCGACGCCATACGCCTCGCCGAATGCGCCAAGTAGCGCGTTGGTCAGATAGCTGCGCGAACGCATATCGAGACCGATAAACGATTGCGGACTATGTGCGTTGCTCGCGGCGACGCATAGCCCGTTCGCATTGACGAGCCAGATGATGTCGAGTCCGGAGAAGCCTTGCGCGTCATGCAGGAAATTGTTGACGGCGGCAAGTTCGGGCATCGTCAGCAGTTCGTTGCGATGCGACGGTTCCGCGTCGGGGCCGAGCGCGGCGAAATTGCCCGCATGCGACAGCGCCTGCTGTATCACGCCCAGTTCGGCCATGGTCGCGGGAATGGCGCGCGACATCGCGAGATCGCTCGCAATCACCTCGGCCATGTTGTAGACGATCGATGACGACATCTGGCGTTGCTGGCGCAGCGCCCCGTCCAGCTCCTGCTGAACCATGCGGTCAGCGACGAGGCCGGACACGAACCAGCAAACGAGCGCGACCAGTACGAAACTGGCCGGCCCGACCGCGTGGCGCAAAGTTGTCCGTTTCATCGACCCTCAGATCCGTCTATGTGTTACATGCGGCAAGGTCATTCGTTGCAACGCGCCGGCACCGGGCCGCTTTCCTCGTGATGTGCCGTGCGGCCCGGCCAGTCCCAGGTCCACGGGGCAGTATGCCGCCGGAGCGCTTTCAGATTTTAACCGCCGCGCGGCTGTGTGCCAGCCTGTAATTTGCATACACGGACCTTGACTGAATTCTTATCGGCCTGGCAGCGCGTTTCTGAATAGGGTGGATCGCGCGCCGCTGTGGCTTGCGCGCGACGATTTGGCGACTGATCACGCGCCGCACCGGCGGGTTTCACGTGCGGATGGTTGTGCCCGTCATGCTGGTTGGTGTACTGTCGTGCGGTCCAAAATAGGGAAAGCTCGCCAGCCTTCGGATTCCGGTGGCCGGCGCCAGCGGCGGCGCGTCCCCGAGGCACCCTGCAGTCATCGGCGAGGCACGCGCGACGAGCGCGGCGGCCGACGCGGTCTGCACTCGGGCACGACGCGTCACCAAACGCCAACGATCACCGCGCACATGCGTTTTGCCATGCTCGATTCCAGCTTTCCGGACCGCTTCCCGTCATTTCGCGCCACGCATCGCCGCTCGAGCGCCGACGCGACCCAGGCCGTCGCGAATCGCAAGGGGGCCTGATGGATCTCTTCAGCTTCAATCTGAATCGCACTGCGAACGCATCGGCGTGGCGGGTACTACCCAATCGCTGGGATTTCGTCGCGTTCCCGCTGATCATCTGCGCGATCGCGATGGCGGCGATCGGTTTTCACGAGACGCTGGCGCCGATCTCGACGCTGCAAACCCAGGCGATCTCGCTCGATCCGGCGAACCTCCCCGAGTATGCGATGCGCACGACGCTGCGCATGCTCGCGGCGATGGCCGCATCGCTGCTGTTCACACTGGTGTACGGCACGCTCGCCGCGAAGAGCCGGCGAGCCGGGCAGGTGCTGGTGCCGATTCTCGATATCCTGCAGTCCGTACCGGTGCTCGGCTACATTTCGTTTACGGTGACGTTCTTTCTGGCGCTCGTGCCGTCGCGCGTGCTCGGCGCGGAGCTCGCGGCGATCTTCGCAATTTTCACGAGCCAGGCCTGGAACATGACGTTCAGCTTCTATCAGTCGCTGCGCACGGTGCCGCGCGATCTGGACGAAGTGTCGCGCGGCTTTCATTTGACGTCCTGGCAGCGCTTCTGGAAGCTCGAAGTGCCGTTCTCGATGCCCGGCCTGATCTGGAACATGATGATGTCGATGTCCGGCGGCTGGTTCTTCGTCGTCGCATCGGAGGCGATCACGGTCGGCAACCATACGATCACGCTGCCCGGCGTCGGCGCGTATCTCGCGCAGGCCATCGCGATGCAGAACCTGCGCGCGATCGGCTGGGTCATCCTGACGATGACCATCGTGATCCTGCTTTACGACCAGCTTTTGTTCCGGCCGCTCGTCGCATGGGCCGACAAGTTCCGCATGGAAAACACCAGCTCGGGCGATGCGCCCGAGTCGTGGCTGCTCGACCTGATTCGCCGCACGCGCCTGATTCACCAGTTGCTGGTGCCGCTCGGCTGGTTCTTCGCGCGCGCGGCGCGGGTGCCGATCCGGCTGTCGTCGTCGGTCGGGCCGGTGCGTTTCCCGGTCGCGCCTGGCGCCACCACGCGCCGCATCGGCGACGCGATCTGGGCGTTGCTCGTGCTGGTGGTCACCGTCTATGTGCTCTATCGCGTGATTGCCTATGTCCGCACCGGCGTGACGCTCGATGAAATCGGGCATGTGCTTGCGATGGGGTTGATCACGCTGCTGCGCGTGATCGTGCTGATTGCGATTGCGTCGGTGATCTGGGTGCCGCTTGGCGTGCTGATCGGGCTGCGCCCGGCGCTCGCGGAAAAGATCCAGCCGGTCGCGCAGTTCCTCGCCGCGTTCCCGGCGAACCTGCTGTTTCCGGTGTTCGTGATCGTGATCGTGCGCTTCAACCTGAACCCGGATATCTGGCTGTCGCCGCTGATCGTGCTCGGCACGCAGTGGTATATCCTGTTCAACGTGATTGCGGGCGCGAGCGCCTATCCGAACGACTATCGCGAAGCGGCCAAAAACTTCCGCATTCGCGGCTGGCAATGGTGGCGTCAGGCGATGCTGCCGGGCGTGTTCCCGTACTACATCACGGGCGCGATTACCGCGTCGGGCGGCGCGTGGAACGCGAGCATCGTCGCGGAGTTCGTGCAGTGGGGGCACACCCGGCTCGCCGCGCATGGGCTGGGCGCGTATATCGCGCAGAACACCGAAGCCGGCGACTATCCGAAGATCATCCTGGGCATCGCGGTGATGTCCCTGTTCGTGACCCTGTTCAATCGGCTATTGTGGCGTCCGCTGTACGCGCATGCCGAATCGCGACTGCGGCTCGATTGATTGCAACTGAAGGCAAAACGCGATGCAAAACCCTAAAGCCGCCACTTCCGCGCCGATCCAGACGCCGCCGATGCCGCCGCGCCTCGGCGACGAGATCCTGCGCGTCAAGGATGTCTGCCGCGGTTTCAACAAGACGCAGGGCGAACTGCTGGTTCTGGAAGATGCGAACCTGTCGCTGCGCGAAGGCGAAATCGTCGGGCTGCTGGGCCGTTCGGGCTCGGGCAAGTCGACGTTATTGCGCATCATCGCGGGGCTGATCGAGCCGACTGACGGCGAAGTCACGTATATGGGCAAGCCGCTCGAAGGGCCGGCCGAAGGCGTCGCGATG
>NZ_SORE01000015.1 GCF_004366595.1 Paraburkholderia rhizosphaerae | reverse complement strand
GCGTTGCAGGCCGCGAATCGCGGCTACGTGATGGACTCGGGAATGGTGACGATGTCCGGCGACGCGAAGCAGATGCTCGACGATCCGAAGGTGCGCGCCGCGTATCTGGGGGAGTAAGTGAAAGTGCGACGCTCGGAAGTTGCCGGAGGTGCCTGCACGATGGCGACCGTGCAACAGGCGCCGGAAAACCGGACGAGCCCATCAGACACGTGAAAGACGTGTCCGCGAAAAATCCCACCCACCACCCACGAGCGGGTCTGAAGCCGACGTTCGCGCAACGATTTTACGGTTTGCGCGGTATTGGCTCGCGGGTGTGATGCGCGGCTTGTGGAAATTCAACTGATACAGGAGAAGCCTATCGAGGATCCAGCAGCCTTCAGAAAGGTGTCGGTAACTGCTGGGGGACTATTTATGCATTAGCGCGGCGTCAGGGTCAGTGCGGGTCTGCAGATCAAAGCAGCGCAGCAGTGAATTCGGAACCCGAGAAACACTTCAATCCGATCGCTGGCTCCTATTTCAGATACGCGAGGATGACTCGTGCGTTGAAATCGATGCGCGAGGCAATCGATACCAACGCGCGCCTGCTTTCAAGCTTTAAATCTGGACAGGGTTTCGAAGGAATTCGGACCCTGCGCTTTGTCGCGTCCGTAGCAAACGCGCATAGCGTGTTCAACCGTAACAGATTGTCAAAGATTGCGAGCGTTGCAGGCGTTAGCGGTAAGAATTGAGTCAACGATTCACAGACGACTGAAGCATCTCGTGCAGTTCCATCCGGTGGTAAGTCGAGCGCAATGCGTCGCGAGTGGAGATGACGTCCTTCGCGACGAGTTGGGCCAGATGTTCGTTGAGCGAGCGCGACATATTGTCTTCCTTACGGCGAATGAAGTCCGCGAGGAACGCGATTTTCGCCGGGTCGACGAGCAGCGTGCTGATCTGCTGATTGTGGTTGAACAGCAGTTCGGCTGCGAGCACGAGTTGGTTGCCGTCCTCGCTCGGCACGAGGCTCTGGCAGATCACGCCGATCAGTGAATTGGCGAGCGAGGCGGCGTGCCGTTCGCGCTGTTCCGCTGGGAAAAACGATAACAGCCGGGTCAGTGTGTTAAGCGCGCTGCTGGTGTGCATCGTCGCGAATACAAGGTGGCCGGACTCGCCGGCTTGCAGCACGGCTTCGGCGGTTTCAAGGTCGCGGATCTCGCCGACCATTATCACGTCGGGTCGCTGCCTTAATACTTCGCGCATGCCGTTTGAGAAGCTGGGTGTGTCGGTCGGCACTTCGCGCTGCGAGATGATCGACTGGTGCCTTTCGAGGCCGTACTCGATCGGCTGTTCGATCGTCACGATATGGCAACTGCGTGTGCGGTTGATGTGATCGAGCAGCGACGCGATGGTGGTGGTCTTGCCGGATCCCGTGGGTCCGGTAACGAACACGATGCCCTTGGAGCTTTCGAGCATCGTGCGGATGTACGCGGGCAAGCCGAGCTTATCGAGCGGCAGCGGATGCAGCGGCAGGCGGCGGATCGAAATGACCGTCTTGCGGCCCCCTGAAGTGCGGAACACATGGCAGCGCAGACGGCAGCGGGTTAGTACGAACGGCCGGTCGAGCGCGCCTTGCGCGAGACGCGTGTCCCAGTTCTCGTCGATCGCCGCGAGCAGCGGCGCCATCTCGTCGATCAGGACGGGACCGCCCTCGGCCTCGATCCAGCCGCGCGGCGTCTTGATCATGATCGGGCGGTCCTGCTCGATATGGATGTCCGTGAAGACACGGCTTGCATCGACGAGATCGAGAATTTCGCGCGTCAGATCGCGCAGTTCGCTGGGGTGGGTCATCGCGGCGGCCGAGGTGGGAAGTTCAGTAATCGTGTCAGTCCGCGGGCTGAATGTCCAGTCCGATGGCAACTGCAAGTAATGAAAGTAACTATGGGCGTGAATTCGCGCCATCTACGATCACGAGGCTAAGAAACAGATGCGCACGGTCATGGCATGGATGGCGATGCTGTTGACGCTGGGAGGCGGGTGGTCTGGCCGCGCTTTCGCGGACGGCGTGCCGGCGTCGGACGGCAGTGGACAGGTCATCGTCGCGGGCGATATACGCGATGGCGCGCGCGTCGCGACGAGCGGCGCGAATGTGCCGTTGCGGACCGCATTGCGGCTGATTCTGCCGGCGGACTACAGCATCCTGCTTCCGAATGCCGGGGCATGGGCGGCGACGCCGGTGACCTGGCAACAAGGGCAGCCGCTCGTGCAGACGCTGCGCGAAGCGCTCGCGGGACACCCCGAACTCACCGCGCAGGTGGATGGTGATTTTCAACTGGTGACGGTGCGTTACCGCCGCCCATTCGACGCGCGCCCGCCGGCTCCGTCGGCGCCCGTGGGTGTCGAGGCGCCCACCGCTGCCGTACCCGCCGCGGCGATCGCGCCGACGACGGCCGCGCCGCGGCCGGCACCCGTCGTGAATGCCGTCGCGGTTCCGACGGCACCGCCGCAAACAGCTGCTGGACACATCGTGGCTAAAGCGACCACCCCTGATGCGCAACCAGTCGCGCAGCAGCAGGCCGGCGATGCCGGCGGCAGCGGTGCGCCGCTTGCCCGACAGCCGCTTGCCGCGGATCTCGCGCCAGTCCACCCTGCCACGCAGGCGGACCGCAACTCTGCAGCGCGAGTCGAACCGCAAACGACGGCGCAAACGACGGCGCAAACGACAGCGCAAACGACAGCGCAAACGACGGCGACACCCGGAGTTCAAACCACAGTGCAGACTTCAGCGCCTGCAGCCGTCCCCGCGCAGCAGACATGGCGCATCGCACTGTCGGATCGCACGGTGCGTGCCGCGCTTACGCGCTGGGCGCAAGAAGCGGGCTGGCAACTGATCTGGGAGGCGCCGATGGATTTTAGCGTTGACGCAAACGCGAGCGTGAATGGCACGTTCGACGATGCGCTGCAATCGGTAGTCGCCGCGCTCGCACATTCGAACGCGCCCGTGCAGGCAATTCTTTATCAAGGCAACAAGGTTCTTCGGATCGTCGCCAAAGGGGCAGGCTAATGCGCAATACCACTCTGATCTGCTCGCTCGCCGTGAGCCTGTTCGCCGGCTGCACAGGTCTCGCCCAACATCTGTCGAACGCTGTCGACGACGATCACCGGGAGACGCAGCACGCGCTTGACGAAACGCGCGGCGGCAACGCGCGTCTGGCCGAGTCGTCCGACGGCGTGATCGTCAACAATGGCATGTGGCTGTCCGGCAATCCGATCCGCCTCGCGCATGAACGTACGCTGCCGGCCGTGTTTTCGCAGCCGGCCACGTTCGATCGCGATGTCGCGTCGTTGCAGGAATTCGCTGAACACATCTCGCGCCTTGCGCACATTCCAACACGTGTCGCGCCGAACGCGCTCGCCGGTTCACGTGCTTCCGTCGCGGCTGCGCCGCAAGTGCCGGTGCTCGGCGCGGCGCCGCCGCTGCCGACGCTGCCGGGGCTCGGGGCCGATTCGGGCGCCCGCGGTGGCGCCGCCGCCGCCGCTTTCGCGGGCGGCGCGCCGACGCACATCGCGTACCGCAACGGCACTCTGCGCGGTTTGCTCGATGCTGCGGCGACACGCTTTGGCGTGTCGTGGAAATTCGCCGACGGCGCGATTGTGTTCTTCTTTACCGACACCCGCACGTTCCAGGTCAGCGCCATTCCCGGCGACACGACGACCAATGCCAATGTGATGAGCGGCGCGTCCAGCGACGGTTCGGCTGTCGCGGGCGGAGGCTTCGGATCGCAAGGCACAAGCGGCGGCAGCAGCGGCAGCGGTACCGGTAGCGGTAGCGGAGGCACCGCGAGCGTGACGGCAAACAACACCGCGAACACCGTCGTCAACTCGCAACTGTCGGTATTCAACAGCTTGCGTGCGTCGATTCAGGCGATGCTGTCGCAATACGGCAGCGTGGTGTCTTCGCCGGCCACGGGCTCGATGACCGTCACGGATACGCCCGACGTGCTGGACCGCGTTGCGTCGTTCATGGACGAACAGAATGCGACGATGTCGCGGCAGGTGCTGATCAACGTCACCGTGCTGTCGGTCACGCAGTCTGCGCAGGATAGCTACGGAATCAACTGGAACGTCGTGTACCAGGCACTCGGCACCGCGTTTAAGGTGACGAATACCTTCCCCACCACGGCGACCAATCCGGTCTCGTTCGCGGCCCAGGTGATCTCGCCGTCGAGCCGCGCGGCCGGCACGCAAGCGATGATCAGCGCACTTTCCAGCCAGGGCAAGGTGCGGCGCAAGACGTCCGCGTCGATCACGACACTAAACAACCAGCCAGTGCCGGTGCAGGTCGCAACGCAGCAGGGCTATCTCGCTTCGGTATCCACGACCAATACGGCCAACGTCGGCTCGCAGACCTCGCTGGTGCCGGGCACTGTCACCACCGGCTTCAATATGACGCTGCTGCCGCACCTGCTCGACAACGGCACGGTGCTGCTGCAGTTCTATACGAACATTTCGTCGCTGCTCCAGCTGCAGACGGTGCAAAGCGGCGGCCAGCAGATTCAGACGCCCAACGTGGACACGCGTAACTTCCTGCAGCGCGTGTCGATGAAATCCGGTGAAACGCTGGTGCTGAGCGGTTACGAAGGCACCGATGACAATCTTGCGCAGCAAGGCGTGGGCAAACCCACGAACTATCTGCTCGGCGGCGGCTACGACGGCACGCGGCAACGTGAGGTGATCGTCATTCTGATCACACCGATCATGATGAACGGCGCATGAGCATCGAGCTTCGCAAACAGGAACGCGCAATGGCTACTCACATCGTCCAGATCGAACGGCAGCGCTTTGTGTGCGGACTGTTCTGGCAGTCGCTGTCGCGCCGGCACGAACTGCGCAAGGAAGGCGTCGAGCTCGCGAAGAAGTTGAACTTCGAACTGATGGTGTTGCGCATCGACCGCGGCGTCGCTGCGGCCGGCTTTGCCAATACGCGTGAAGGGGCGCAGGCAGGCGTGCCATCGCTCGGCGTGATCGTCTCGAAGACCATCGCGCTGGAAGGCGCGTTCTATGACGGCCGCCAGCAGAGCGCGCCCAACTGGCTCGGCGCGTTCAAGTTGCCAGACGGACGCTGGGCTTATTTCGCGGTGCGCGACGGTTCGTTTCTGCCCAATGGCGACTGGGTGGGCAGCAGCGACGAGGTGTTCGAGCGGCTCAATTCCGACTACGGCCTCGGCGGTTGGAACGTGGTGATCGGCGACAGCGAAATCGAAGGGATGGGGTTCCATAACTTCTATCCCCGGCGGATCGAGGAGTTGCTCGGCAAGCGGCGCGCCGGCCGTATGCATGTGCCGAACTGGGCGCGGTTGCGGCCAGTTGCGCGCCGCCTGTCGTGGCGCGCCATCGGGCTCGCGGCCGGCGTGCTCGCGTGCGCGGCGCTTGCGGTTTCCGGCGTGCTCGTGCATCGGCGTCATACGCTCGAAGCCGAACGCGCACGCCTCCTCGACGCCGCGCGTGAGCGGCTCGCACACACGGCTGCGACACGTAGCGACGACGATGCACGCCCCTGGGCGGTGATGCCGGCACCGTCGCAACTGGCGCGCGTATGCCTCGATCATTTCACGAAGCTCGCACCTGGCGGTTGGGAGCTCGAACGTTTCGTCTGCCAGCCACGCAGCATCGATTACCTATGGTCGCGCAACGGCTCCACGGCGGCGCTGTTGCTGGCGCGCGAACCGCTCGCGCAGCTCGATAACACAGGCGAGCGCGCGTCGCTGTCGCAACCGTTGCACATGACCGCCGGCGACGACGAACCCTTGCTGATGCGAGCGAGCGTTATTTCACGCCTGCTCACGCGGTTTCAACTGCTCGAGATTCCGCTGTCGCTCGCGCCGTTGCCGGAGAATCAGCCGCCAGGTGGACTCGCGCAACTGGGCCAGCGGAGCCCGCCGCCGCGGTCGTGGCATGCATGGCGGCTGCAGCTGAACCTGGGCGCCATGCCGCCGGGCATGCTGAAGCGCTATCTCGATGAGCCAGGTGTCCGGCTCGACAAGTTGACCTATCAGGCGGGCACATGGTCCGCGCAAGGAGTCGTCTATGCAAAGTAGTACCTTTCGACGCCTGCATGTGGTGGCGTTCCTGTGCTGTCTGGTGTTCGCCGCAGGCAGTCGTGCCGTTGCGGCGCCGGATGTACCGCAGCAACGGCCGCCCGCTGCGCAGCATGCGGCGGCATCGACAGGCCCGGTCGAATTCAGCGCGGCCGACGAACTCACGCGCCTGCAGGAGCAAACGGTTCTGCTGAAAGCGGAACTCAGGAAGCTAGATGCGCAGGCGCAGGTCGCCGAACGTACCGCCGCGCTGTCGCGGCTGAGCGGCGCAGCGGACGCGGCGCATCTGGGCCGCAGCGGTGACGGCGGGCTACGTGTGACCGCGGTCGAAGGGATCGGGCGCAGCTTTTCCGCGACGCTCGTGACCGCCGACGGCCAGCAGTTCGAGGTGGCCGCCGGAGACACCTTGCCTAATGGCTTGCGCATCGTATCGGTTGGCGCGAATGAAGTGCTCGGCCGCTGGGAAAACGGCCGCTCGATTCGTTTGATGCCGACCGTCGCGCGCGGTGGCGCGGTCTTCAATTCCTCGGCGCAGGCCGCCGCGGGTTCCGGCGCCGGCGTGCCCGGATTGCCGTCAGGCTATCCGGCCTCTTCGAAGGAGTGAGGTCATGAGCATATCTGTGCTGACCGAATTTGCGGCAAGCGCCGGCTCCGGCGAACCGCCGCAGGCGCGCAATACGCGTGGCGCGTATCCGCTGTCCGACGTCGGCGCGTGGGCCGCAAGCGCTGAAGAACGCAAGCTGCTGTGCCTGCTCGACGACGGCCGCCTTCTGATTGCCGAAGGGCACGAGATGAGTCCCTACGTGCTGTCGTATCGCGCACGACTCGAGCGGCTGAAGTTCACGTACCGCGCTTATGCGGTCGGTTTCGACGAGGTGCGCCGAGCCTATGAGGGCATGCGGCGCGACGGCACCGCCGAGCGGCTCGATCACACCGCGATGCAGGTGCTGGCTAAAGAGCTGATTGCGCAGGCCTGCCGTGAACGCGCGTCGGACATTCACATTCGCGTGAAGCGCTTTAGCACCGAGATCCTGTTTCGCATTCACAACGAACTGGTGCGCGTGAGCGAGCAGACGCGCGAACACGGCGCACGTCTGCTCGCCACGCTGTATTCGGCGATGGCAAGTGTGTCGGACAACACGTACAAGCCGAGCGAGCGGCAAGACGCGAGCATCGGCGAGCGCGACAAGCTACCCGAGCAGCTGTTCGGCGTGCGCATCGCCACCGCGCCGACCAGCATCGGCAACGTGATGGTGCTGCGCTTGCTGTACAACGATGCCGGCGAAACGACCGAGCTCGAGCGCCTTGGTTTCTCGACGCTGCAGACGCACCAGATCGACGAACTGAAGCGGCTGCCGCACGGCATGAACATCATCAGCGGACCAACCGGCTCCGGCAAGTCGACGACGCTGCAGCGCGTGCTGCTCGGCCAGATCAATGAATGCAATGGCAGCACGCACGTCATCACTGTCGAAGATCCGGTGGAATACCCGATCGCCGGCGCGGTCCAGACGCCTGTGATCAACGCGTCCACCGAAGAAGCGCGTTCGCTCGCATTCGCGGCGGCGATCGCGAATGCGATGCGCCTCGATCCGGACACGATCATGATCGGCGAAGTGCGCGACAGCGCGTCCGCGCAAAGTGCGTTGCGTGCGTCGATGACCGGACACCAGGTGTGGACGACGGTGCACGCGAACGGCGCGCTTGCGATCGTCGACCGGTTGATCGATCTCGGCCTGCCGTTGCGCATGGTGACCGACGAGTCAGTGGTCACCGGCCTCATCAGCCAGCGTCTCGTGAAGCTGCTGTGTCCGCAGTGCAGCCCGCGTTTCGCCGACTCGGCCGCCGCGCGCGATACGGCGCTCGCCGCGCGTGTGCGGCTCGCGGTCGGGCCAGCGTTTGAGCAGGTCCGCGCGCAGGGCGACGGCTGTCCGCACTGCGCGGGACGCGGCACGATCGGCCGCACGGTAGTCGCCGAGGTAGTGCGCACCGACGCGCATTACTTCGAGTGCGTGCGCAACGGGGACAAGGCAGCCGCGATCGAGTACTGGCTAGACCGGTTAGGCGGCCAGACGATCGTCGAACACACGCAATCGAAGGTGGCGGCGGGACTTGTCGATCCGCGCATGGCGGAACGCGTGGTCGGCCCGCTCGCCACATGCACCCAGTCGGCGCGTCTGCGTGCCGCGCCGGTCGGGAGCGGCTATGCGCATTGATCTGAACCGCCTTTGGGCGCGGTTGCAGGCGGGTCCCGATGCCCGCCTGCGACTCTATCGCAAGATCGAGAAAATGCTGACCAACGGTCTGCCGTTACTGAAGGTGCTGGAAGAACTCGAACTGCGCGCGTCGCACGAAGGGCGCAGGCCGAACGAGCCCGGCGCAATCATGCTCGGCGAGTGGCGGCAGGTCGTGCAGAACGGCGGGTCGCTCGCCGAAGGCATGGAAGGCTGGGTGCCGCACGCCGAACAGATGATCGTGATGGCAGGGGAGCAGTCCGGCCGCCTTGAAGCGGCGCTGCTCTCGTTGAATACCATCGTCGTGTCGGGCCGGCGCATCCGCAATGCGATTGTGGGGGGGCTCGCGTATCCGTTTGCGCTGTTCGCGATGACGCTCGCCTATCTGTATCTGTTCGGCGTGCACGTGATTCCGCAATTCGCCGTGATTGTCAGTCCCGAACGCTGGCACGGCGCAGCACACCTGCTGTATCTGCTGTCCCTCTTTGTGCAGGGCGGGATGGTGTATGGCGTGGCGTTCGGCTTGCTGTGCTGCGCGCTGATCGTGTATTCGATGCCGCGCTGGTCGGGAAGGCTGCGTAATGCGCTCGACGGCTATCCGCCGTATTCGACCTATCGGCTGATCGTCGGCGTCAGTTTTCTGACGGCGTTCGCATCGTTGCAGGCCGCGGGCTTCACGGTCGAAAAGTCGCTGACACGACTCTCCGGGCAGGCCAGGCCCTGGCTACGCGAGCGCATCGAGGACATGCTGTTCGGCGTGAAGTCCGGTCTGAACGTTGGCGAAGCGATGAAGAACACTGGCCACCGTTTCCCGTCGCGCGAAATCGTGGACGACCTGTGCGTCTATGCCGAATACAAGGGATTCGCGGAGGCGCTGAAGACGCTGGCGGATGAATGGATGGACGCCGGCGTCGAGCGGGTGACGGCGCAGATGCGTGTGTTGAATGGCGCGGCGATTGTTTCGCTCGCGCTATTGATGGGGCTGCTGATTACCGGTTTCTTCGGTATCCAGCAGGAAATCGCGGCGATGAGCAGATCGCTGCACTAAGCGAGAGTTCTCAACTGACGATGCGAGGATGAAATGAATAACTGTTCGGTTCAATCGGTGGTCTATATCAAAACAATGAACCGCATTCGCGGGCCATTGAAGAAGCAGCGCGGCGCTTCCCTGCTGGAAGCAATTTCCTATCTGGGCATTGCGGCCATCGTGGTGATCGGCGCAATCGCGCTGCTCAACGGCGCATTCAGCAGCGCGAGCACGAACGCGGTGAACGAGCAGGTGAGTGCGATCCAGAGCGGTGTGAAGAAGCTTTACATGGGGCAGCCGGGCGGCTACGGCAACCTGGGCAACGCCGTGCTAGCGAGCGCGGGCGTGTTTCCGTCGACGCTGACGCCGTCAACCGGAACGAACGCCGTCACCAACACATGGAACGGCGCGGTAACGGTAACAGGCGCGGGTGCGACGTTCACGATCGAGTATGAAAACGTGCCGCGCAGCGTGTGCGTGAACACAATCACGGCGGGCGGCAGCTGGGTGTCGATCGGCGTCAACGGCAAGCTCGAGACCGCGCTGCCGGTTCCTCCAGACGTGGCTGCGACCGATTGCGCTTCGGACACGACCAACTCCATCGTCTGGACTTCGACCTGATCTGCCGGAACCGGCGCAATGACTGACGAAACCAACATGCTGCACCAGCTCGACTTTTCGTATCTCTACCTGGGTCATGCGCGCATTGGCGACCGCTTCATCAATGCGCCCGGCACGGCGGTGCATCCGCTGCCGGGTCATCCGCAACTGCAAGGCGAATTGCACCGGCTCAAGGATGCGTGCCGTCGGGCGTGGCGAGGGGCGACGGATTTCAAGGTCGATTGCGAGGGTGCCTCCTACCGGGTTTCGACAATGGATACTGTTGATGGCGAGGTCTTCGTGCTGCGAAGATTGCACAACAAGGTCGCGTCGCTCGCCGAGCTAGGCGTGCCGCCGGCCTACATCAGGCAACTGATGCGCCGCGATCTGTCCGGCCTCGTAATCGTCTGCGGAGCGCCGAAGGCCGGCAAGACGGCCACCGCCAGCGCGTTCGTGCGCGAGCGGCTGGTTGCGCACGGCGGAATCGCATTGACCGCGGAGGATCCGATCGAACTGCCGCTCGAAGGCCGGCATGGCGACGGCGTCTGCTATCAGACCGTGCCGGGTACGGACCGCGTGGCGGCGTTGCGCGCGACGCTGTGTCTCGGCGCGCGAATGGTCTACGTCGGCGCGCTCGACGATGCGCCGCTCGCGCTCGAAATGCTACAGGCGGCGCTGGACGGACATCTGTTGATCACGACGATGCGGGCTGACGATATCGGCCGTGCCGTGACACGGCTGCACGCACTCGGCACGCGAGTGCTGGACGCGGCGAGCATGCAGGGGTTGATCGCGGACGGACTGGCGGGCGTGCTGCATCAGCGGCTCGTGCCGGGCGCCGGGGCGGGGCCGCGCAAGCTGGAGACGCAGCTCTTCATGCTGCGCGACGCGCAAAGCGCGCGCAATCATGTGCGCCACGGACGTTACGACGAACTCGCAACCGAGATCCGTCAGCAGATGATGTCGATGATTCATTCAAACGCGCTCGCCGAACGCATGGGAGCGACGCGGTGATCGCGATATGGATCGCACTGGCGTGCGGCGTGCTCGGCGGTGTGTATGTGCTGATCGACGCCGGCTATCAGCGTGCGACGCCTGTCGCGGCCAGTTTTACGCTTGCGCAGAGCATGAGCGACTACCGCGCGGCACTCATCGGTTACGCACTCGGCCATCCGGATTTTGAGGGCAGCGTGCCGGCGGCGTCGTTGCAGCCGCTCCTCGCACCGCGGACAGTCGATCCGCTGTGGCGGAACTTTGTGACGCCAAACACCACCGCGCCGGGCAGTCTGGTGGTCGTGTACGCGACGTCGACGAGCGCCACGCCCGCGATTGCCGGCATTGAACGGATCTCGAACGGCTCGGCATTCGCCGGCGTGTCGTTCAACGGCTCGGTCGTATCGCCGGGCAATCAGCCGGTGCCGCTTCCGGCGGCACTTGCCGGCGGCGTGCCCGACGGCATGCCGGTCTGGATCGCGCAGGCCTATCAACCTCAAGCTCGGTGATTCATGAAGAAGCCCACTACGCGGCAACGCGGCTTTACCGTAATTGAATTGCTGGCCGCGCTTGCGATCGGGTCGATGGTGATGGCCGGCATTGCGATGATGATCAACACGTCGCTGGAAGATGCGCGCGGCCAGCAGGCGGCGCTTTACCAGTCGCAGCTGGCGCAAGCGTCGGCGCAACTGATCCAGCAGAACGCCACCGCACTGAGCGCAGCGGCTACGGCCACCACACCGGTGGTCGTGAAGCTGCAGGGCACGCCGTTCAAGCTGTCGACGTATCTACCCGACGGCGTGCAAGGCCAGAACGCATACGGACAGACGCCTTGCCTGCTGGTGTATGCGACCAGCAACGGCGCTCTGCAAGGTCTGCTCGTGACCGAAGGCGGCATGACGATTCCCGATGCCCAACTGGGCTACATTGCGGCGAACGCGGGGCCAGGCGGCGGCTCGATTCCGCTCACGCACAACCCGGGCGGTGCGGCGCTGGGCGCGTACGGCGCGTGGAGCATCGCCACCCCGAATCCGGCGAACGTGTCGTGCTCGTCGACGAAAACCGGTGTGGGCCATCTGGTAAGCGAAATATTTCCTGACAACAGCCAGGGGCGCAATGCGGACTTTCTGTACCGCGTGAGCGTGCCGGGCAATCCGACCGCGAACACGATGCAGGTGCCGATCGTGCTCGCGCAGCAGATCGACTTCACGCCGTGCACGGCGCCGGCGGGGTCGGTCGCCGCGGATTCGGCGAGCAATGTGGTCACCTGTCGCGGCGGCCAGTGGCAGCCGGTTGCATCGCTGCACTGGCGTGATCCAGTCGAGGCCGCTGCGGACCTGGGCGACACTGCGAAGGTGCCTAACCCTGCGCGCGGCGACGTAGCGATGACGACCAATACCGGGCGCGCGTATACGTTCAACGGCACAGCATGGCAAGCCATCGCGGTGGACGAAATGGGTGTCCTCAACCTGGGTAATGAACAGGCGCAGGGGAATGCCTGTGCGCCGACCGCAGCAAGTACGACGCCGGTCACGACCGACGCTTCCGGCCGCGTGCTGTCGTGTCAAAACGGAATCTGGCAGACCCAGGCCGAAATTACCCCGGGTTCGAACACAACCGAGTGCCAGATCCTGATGGCGAGTACCAACGCCAATGACTATCCCGGCTGTTCCGGGCCGCCGTCGAACAACTATTTCGCGCCGCCGTTTTCGTTCAACACGGGGAACGGCACGTTTACCTACACGCGCATCATACCGGTGCAGTTGACGAAGCCCGGCATTGTCTCCGTCTCGTCGTGGGCCCATTTGAATGACGGCCTCTGCAACTCGGCGCGCGCTGCGCGCGCCCAGTTGTCGCAGGATGTCGACATCCTCGATGGGGCGGGCAACTCGCTCGCGCACACCGAAGCACAGGGGCCGACGCTCGCCAACGATTCCGGCGGCATCAACAACAGCCTCGCGCAGGCATTGCCGCCAGGCAGCTATCGGGTTTCGCTTTTGACGAACTGGGCGACGTACGACGGGGTGACTACGCCGTGGAACAGTTCCTTTTGCGGTGAACAGTTCCAGGAGATTGCGAATACCCCTGTCGCGGCGGGCTGGACAGTGAACACCTATTACTAGCGAAAGAGACCGGCGCCGGGCAACGCGGACACTGCGTGTCATCGCGTACCGCGCAGGTTGTCCGCATCGCCGTGCACGCACCGGAAGACGCGCACGCTCTATCCGCGCCTGGCGTTGACCGGTGCTGGAGCAGAACCAGTCATGCAGACGGACGCCCATTGAAACCTCTACACGAAGCCGACTATGAAACGATTCGCCAAAGCTGTTCTGTGCGCCGCGCTGGCGTTAAGCTCCATTGCCGCGCTCGCCGCGCCGGTGCGCTGGAAATCCGCACAGATCGACTACTCCGCCGATGCGAAGGACGTGAAAGATGTGCTGCGCGATTTCGCGGCGAGCCAGAACATCCCAGCGACGATATCGAAAGACGTGGCGGGCAGCGTGACCGGCAAATTTCATATGGCGCCGCAGCGCTTCCTCGACACGCTGGCGTCTTCGTTCGGCTTCGTCTGGTATTACGACGGGCAGGTGCTCGATATCGTGTTGCCCGAACAAATGAAAAGCTCGCTCGTGAAACTCGATCATGCGAGCACCGGTGAATTGCGCGAAACCCTCGCCGCGATGCGCATCGCCGATCCGCGCTTTCGCATCACTTACGACGACGCGCAAGGCGCGGCGATCGTCAATGGTCCGCCGAACTACGTGCAACTGGTGTCCGAGGTGGCGTCGCGCCTCGACGCGAATACGTCGCATCGCTCGGGCACCGTGGTGCGCGTCTTTGCCTTGCATCACGCGTGGTCGATGGACCGCACGGTGAGCACGGGCGGAACGTCGTTTACGCTGCCCGGCGTCGCCACTGTGCTCAACAGCATGTATCACCCGGACCAGGGATCGGTATCGCAGTATGGAGCCACACAGACGGCAACCAGCATTTCGAACGTCCAGCGTCCGCAGCCGATGAACGACGTCGCGGGCGGCAGCACGGGGCAGATACCGCCGCTTCCGCAGGGCCTTCAGGGCGGTCAGTCCAGCCAGTATGGCGGCGGGCAATTGGGTAACGCGCAGACGCCAGGTCTTTTTGGCGGCCTGAGCGGCCGTCCGTCGCCGCAACTTTCCAGTGTGATGGGCAAGAGCGGCCTGCCCGGCACGACGGCTGGCGCATCGCGGGACGACGACGCGTTGCCGGTGATCCAGGCGGACCAGCGTACCAATTCGGTGCTGATCCGCGACACCCCCGACCGGATGTACCAATATCCCGAACTGATCGAGCGTCTCGACGTGAAGCCGCGTCTGATCGAGATTGAAGCGCACATCTTCGAGGTGGATGATTCGGCGCTCGCGCAGCTTGGCGTGAACTGGACCGCGCACAGTAGCCATGTCGACTTCCAGACAGGCAACGGCCTCGGCACGCAGAACGTCTTCAACGGCACGCTCGCGCCCACCTTCGGCAATACGACGTTGCCTGGCGGCGTGACAGCCGCCGCCGCGCCCGCCGGCGCCGCGCTGACAACGGTGATCGGCAATGCAGGCCGGTATTTGCTGGCGAACGTAATGGCGCTCGAACAGCGCAATCAGGCGAAGATAGACGCGAATCCGAGAGTCGCGACGCTCGACAACATCGAAGCCGACATGACGAACCAGACGCAGTTCTTTGTGCGCGTGTCGGGCTACACGTCGGCGGATCTTTTCAGCGTATCGACGGGACTTTCCTTACGCGTGCTGCCGATGGTGGTCGAAGAGGATGGCCGCACGCAGATCAAGCTTGACGTCGCGATCCAGGATGGCGCACTGAGCGGGCAGTCCGTCGATAACATCCCGGTGATTTCGAGCAGCAACATCAATACGTCCGCCTTCGTCAACGAAGGTGAAGCCCTGCTGATAGCGGGCTACAAGGCAGACAACTGGACACGCAATGGGACTGGTGTGCCGTTCCTGTCGAAGATCCCGGTCATCGGTAATCTGTTCAAGTACACCGACAAGGAGGAGAGCCACATGGAGCGCCTGTTCCTGTTGACGCCGCGCATCATCGATCTGTGACGCAGCGATGCGACGTGGATCTGCTCTTGAAAATCCCGCGCACCGGCGCGGTGCAAGACCGGCGCACTGCCGGTCGCTACGGAAAGCGCATCAGTGTGCCAGGACGCGCGTGCCGTTGACGCTGATCCGCGCCGCGCAGCCGAGCGGCTTGACGAACCCTTGCCCGCGCCTGTGCACCGTCGGTTTTTTGAAGTTCGGCACATCATGCTTTTGTTTTTGTGTAGGCTTTTTACCGTTACGATTGTTCAACCAAACGCGAGGTTGCCGTGTCTGATTCCTGCGCCGAAGGTCCGGAACGCCAGCGCGACGTCGACACACACGCATTGCGCGACGAGTTCGATGCACTTCTGGAGACTCAGCCATGGGGCACCGTCGCGGTTGATAGCGAGCAGAAGGTACTGTTCGCCACCGCCGGCGCGATGCGTCTATTACAACGTGAGATTCGCGTTGGCACTTCTTTCGAACAACTGCTATGTGACTGCGGCGCGCTTCATTTTGGCGGAGACGCCTCATGGACCGCCCCCGTCGAAAACCGCGCATCGTGCATGCTGCAAGCGAGCGGACAGGGCATCGAATTTCAGGTGGGTGCAAGGTGGATCTGGCTAAGGCAAGACGAAGCGGTACGCGGCGGGCAAATTGCCGCGGTGTTCGCGTTTGTCGATATTACCGATATGCGCCGCGCGCTCGATGAGCGAATGGAATCGCTGCGTTTCATGTCGCATGATTTGCGCTCGCCGCAAAACTCGATTGTTGCGCTGACACAGTTGCACGAGCACGATCCGCGCGCGTTCGAGGAATGCGGCGGCATCCAGCGCATCGCGGAACTCGCGCGTTACGCACTGTCGCTCGGCGACCAGTTCGTTTTGACGTCGGTCGACAATGGCTTACAAGGCCGCGACCTGACGCGTTTCGATCTGTGCGCAACCGTGCGCACGGTGATCGCGCAACTCGATGTATCGGCTGTCTACCGCGGCGTCCCATTGCGGCTGTGGCTCGCGGAAGGCGCGGCCGTGTGGATGACCGGCGTGCGCGTCTTCGTTGCGCGTGCGCTTCAGAACCTGGTCGACAATGCGATTCGCGTCTCCGCAGCGGGCGACCCCGTCACAGTTTCGCTAAAGGTAGCGGAGTGTTACGCCGTTATCACGGTTGGAGATGCGGCGGGTGGATTGCCAGGGCTTGCCGCGCATCGCGTCATGACCAATTTCGACACGCTGACTGAACAGTCGTCGGGTGCCTTCGGTCTGGGCCTGAAATTGACGGAGCGTATCGTGCGGCTTCATGGCGGCAAGCTCCATGCCGAATCCAACGCCAACGCCGGCACGGACTTCGTGATGCGTTTGCCCTGCCTCGGACCCCGGCCCAATTTCGTTGCGACACCTGGCGCAAGGTCCGGCCAGGGCCGGTTCGCGACGCTTGAGCGCCCGGATGCCAATTCACCAATGCGTTAAAGCCGCGCAACGGAATCGATCTGGCGGTAAGCAAACGGCAAACAATCATGATGCGCAAGCAAACAAGAGTTGTTCTGGTTGAAGATGATGCGATCCAGCAATCGCTGCTGGTTTCATGGCTAAAGGCCGAGGGTTATCACGTCGATGCGTTCGACAACGGCCTCGATGCGCGCAACTATCTGTCCGATCACTGGGCAGACCTTATGATCCTGGATTGGGACGTGCCCGGAATATCCGGCGACCGGCTGCTCACCTGGGTGCGCGGCCGGTCGCGTTCGACGGTGCCCGTCATTTTCCAGACGGTGCATTCAAACGAAGAGGACATTGTCCGGATCCTCGACACAGGTGCCGATGATTTTCTCATCAAGCCGTTCGACAAAATGGTGTTGCTCGCGCGCATTCGCGCATTGCTGCGGCGCTTCCACAATGCCGCGAGCGACAGCCGCCAGATGATCGTCGGACGTTATGTGCTTGATCGTGCCAATCTCAGCATTGCTGGCGACGACGTCGTGCAGAGGCTTGGCACGAAAGAGTTCGATTTGTTGTGGCACCTCGCGTCGCATTGCGGCACCGTCGTGCAGCGGCAGGATCTGCATTCGGTTGTCTGGGGCTGGGACGGTGGCGCGACGAGCCGTTCAGTCGACATGTATGTGAGCAGGCTGCGCGCGAATCTGAAAGCGATCGGCATCGAATGGACGATTCAGTCGGTGTATGCGAAGGGCTATCGGCTGAATATGAGCGATGACGGCCCGGCTGTCGTCGACGCCGTGCCGCACAGGAACAGCAATTCCGCTGCCGCTTTGCTATAGCCGGCCAATGACATGCTGCGCGCGACAGCGCAGGCTTACCGTGCGGGCGCTCGCGCTATTGGCTGCACTGTTTGCCGGGCTGTTGCCGATGATGCCGGCCTCGCAGGCGAGGCCGGCGCGCGCGCACGCGCGCGCGCAACCCGCGAAGACCGCCGAATCGGGCGCCCCGCACGCGGCGTCAGCCAGGCCGGCGTGGATTCTCTCCCATTTTCCATATTCGACCGACGGCGCTACCGTGGACGAAGCGCTTGCCGAACTGTCCGCTATGTCGCATGTGACGGTCGCCACTGACGCGCCGCTGGGCGCGCGCATCGAAGGCCGCTTCGATCTGCCGCCGCAGCGCTTTCTCGAGATGCTGGCGCGGAACTATGACCTCGATTGGTACTACGACGGCAGCGTGTTGCATGTCGGCCCGACAAGCGCCCGACGCACGCTGACGCTGCGCCTCAATTACGCAAAGCCTGCGGCGTTGCGCGCGCTGCTCGTGCGCAGCGGCGCCGCGGATGTGCGCTTTCCGCTCGCGGTGCGGCCCGGCGAGGATGCTGTCACGGTGACGGGTCCGCCTGCGTATGTCGAGCTGGTCGCGAGTGCCGCCGCGCGCATCGACAGAAGCGCGCGCGCGGATGTGCCGACTGCCGTGCGGGTCGTCGCGCTCCGGCACGGCGTGGCGGCTGATCGCGTTGCCTTGGCGAACGACCGGCACAATGTGGCCGACGGCGTCGCCACGCGCGCGCGGCGGCAACTCGCACCGCCCGACGCGGCGATAGCGGGCGTCATCGAATATGAAACGCCGTTGCCGGTGATCGTCGCTGACGCGCGCACGAACTCAGTCCTGATTCGCGACCGCGCCGAACGGCTCGACGCGGACGCCCGCGTGATCGCCGCACTCGATGTGAGCGCCGATGCTGTGGCGGTTGACACGCTGATCGCCGACGTCGACGCCGCGGCGGTGCCGTCGCTGCCGTTCGGTGTGCCGCAGGCGGATCCCGACGCCGCCGCGGGTAGCGCGCACGTGCGCGTCGATGATGCTGGCGCGGCGCTGCGCAGGCGCGTCGAACAGTTGTGTGTGCAACGGCGTGCGCGAGTGGTGCTTGACCGGCCGTTGCTGACGTCCGACGGCGTGGCCGCCGCGCTTGAAGAACGCGCGGGCCGCTCGCTCCAGCGCACGGGCCACGCTGCGCAAGACGAGCTGGACACTCCGCTGGCTGGCGGGGCCGCCCCCGGCTTTGCGCTGCGCGTCTTGCCGTCAATCGCAGATGGCGGCGCGGCACGCACGGTTGCGCTTGCAGCCGAATGGCGCGCGCGCTCCGATGTGCACATCGTGCGGATTGCGCTTGCGCCGTCACAGGGTGTCGTAATGGTCGAACCCGGGGACGCGGAAGGCGCCGCCCAGATCCGGCTGGTGATGCTCGTGCCGCGCGTGCTCGACGGCCCATGAGCGCAAACCGGCTATGCGCGCAGCCAGAGATAATCGCCCGCGATGATGCCGGCGAACATTTCGTCGCTTGACTCAATGATGTTGCTGCGCCAGTAGCGCCCGTGCTCGGCGTAGTGCGCGAGAAGATCGGCGACCACCTGACCGTCGACGTCGGGCGTAAGCGGCAGCCGCAGGATTAACACGATGCCGCCCGTGTCGCTGTCCAGGCCGAGTTGAGCCTGGTCCTGCGCATAGATCAGCAGGTTCGCTTCCAGCATGAGCCGGAACACTACCAGCGTGCGGCCGGCCGTCACCGTGCCGTAGTGAAAGTTCACATACATCGCCTGCTGGTCGTTTTCGAAGTGGTCAAGGCGCACATCGAAGCCTTCCACTTCGATGGTTCGTATCTTCAGCACATGATCCGGGTCGGGCAGGCCGACCACGGCACACACGTCGCGCACGATTTCGGCGTATCGCTCGATACTCATCGCCAGTCCAGATGCAACGGAAAATGGAAAACCGGGGCGTACGCCCCGGTTCCTGCCAGACCAGCTGAACCAACTCGCCTGCGCCATGCGTTGGCGCAGGCGCCAGCCCGACGGCCGTCAGCCTTTCTTTGCTGCCTGTTCCACATCGTCAGCGCCCGTTTTCGCGACGTTGAGCACAGACATGACGAGCGACATCATCACCTGCAACATCGCCATCTGGATCATCGCCGGAATCATTGCAGTGGCGGCGCTCGTCCCAGCGGCTGTTGCGGCACCTGCCATAGGTCCAAAAGACATGCTTGAACTCCTTCCTGTTGAAAAAAGTAGACAACTCATTGCGGTTCAGCGTTGTGGTGCCGACCGCGCCATCGCCTGCATATGCGGGCGTACCCTCTACTGCTCGCTTCAGGTTCTTTGACTTCAATGCACCGCGACTTCTCCGACTCCGGGCAGCTCATGCAGGCGCTGCACAATGCTGCGCGCAGCAACGAGGCCGCGATACAGCTTCTGCAGCGCGGCGCGGTCCACCACATCTTCCGTTTCGCAGGTCGCGTCGCTGACGCGTTGCGCGCATTCGTCAAAAGCAGCCGTGATGCGAGCGACGCGCGCAGAGGCGGCAGGCGAATCGAGAACTTGCTGCAGTTGCTTCAGGTCGTCACGAACTTTTTCAAGGCTTTGGTACATGTTGATCTCCTGTTACGGGTTGAAGAAGCGTTTCATCAGTGGGATGGTCAAGCGCGCGCGCGTGTGGCGGCGTGACCGATTCGCGCATGCTGCGCGGGGTAGCGTCGGGCTCGTGCGAAGCGGCTGGAAACAGATGTTTGACTCCGTCCTGGGTCTGAACGTATCGGGTATCGCCCACCGCCAGCATTGCGGTGTAGACCGTCGTTGCGATCTCCGTAGGCGCTTCGCTGACGTCGACGTCGATGCGTTTGACGTTGCTGTCGAGATCGGCTTGCAGGCGGTTCAGCCCCTCGCGGAACTGCGTGAGCGACGGGACGGTGCCGCTTATGTTGAACACACCGCTGCCGGCATACGCGACCCTCAGCCCATCGATGCCGAGCGAATCTTCGATGTTTGCCACGTCCGTCTGCGCGACGTCGTACTGGCGTGCCACGTTGGCACCGGTGCGCGCGAAGATCGCGCGCGCGGCAACGTCCTCGGCGGAATTCGACACCATGCCGTCGACCACGATCGTGTCGCCATGCCGCTGCGGCCGCAGATCGACGAGCCGGGCGTCCCGCAGCGCGTCGCTGAGCTGCTGCACGCGTTCCGTCGTGCCCAGTGTGCCGGGCGCGGGCGAATCGGCGCGCTGCCAGCGCACGTATACAAACGTGCCGGCAGCGGTCAGCAGCGCCACTATCATCGTGCTCGCGCAGACCGCACGCAGTACGCGATGGGTACGCCTAACGTGTTTGTCGGAGGCGCCGGACGGTGGACGGTCGCTGCCTGCGTCCGCCGTGCGTGCGCCGGTGTCGCCGTTGTACATGCTGGCGAGTAACTGGATGTCGGGCGGCCACTGCGCGTCTTCGGTGCCGAAACACAGCGCGGTAGTGCCGAACAGGAACGGTACGAAGTCCGGAATCAGCGTGACCGGCTCGTCGCTGTCCTGTGCGTCGCCCGCACGCTCGTCCTGGCTAGCGACCCGCATTGCCCGGATGACACCGGCTTCATCGAGTTCGACCGCGACTTCGTCGTCGTCCCAGTCGGTGATGCAGATATCGGTGTCATCTGCCTTGCCGATTCGATATCGACCCGGCGTCAGGTGAGCCTGGATGCCCGCATGGGTGCCTGTCAGAATACGCAGGATTTTCATACGGCTTTATCCCAGTTTATAAAGAGTGCAAAATAAATGGCGTTATCGAAGGCGATCATGCGATCAGTCTAGGGCTTGCCATGAAAGTCCATGCGGCCCCTGCGCGAAGCAATCATGTCCCGCCCGAAGCGCTGGCGTCGTTGTCGCGTTGCGCGGTGGGGCCCGCGTCGTGGCCGGCCGGGCACAGCAATAATTCGATAACACGCTCAGCATGGTCGCCGTGCGTCTTGCAACGTGCGCGACGCTGGATCATCAAAATGAGCGGGATCAGCGGGCCGATGCTGACTACGTTGCCAATGCATGGCGCGTCCGCCGGCGTGCGGCGCAACTTCGTCTGCGCGTCGATCAGGTCTTGCCGCACACTCGCCAGGTCGTCGCTGAGCGCATCACCCAGAATTCCAGCGCGGCGCCGTGCGCGCAGCATGTCCAGCATGACGGACAGGGCTTTGCGCATGACGGCTTCCCTGCGCAAGCGGTCGCCGAGCAAATAGCACGACTCCGCTCCTGCGATTCGCAGCGATAATTCAAGCAGCAGCGGCTGTTCGCGCAACGCGTCGGCAATCGCCTGCAATTCGGCGCTCGGTTCGACCGGGGCCGAGACCGTGGGCGACGCCGGCCTGACGCGCGGCAGCGGCATAGGGCTGTCGCCCTGGAGTCTTGCTGTGCCCAAGCCGGACACGCGCGCCTGGCCAGAATCCGGATTGCGCGGTTGAGGGGGGCGGCCGTGGGGATTCTGTTGATGTCCGCCTTGTTGCCCGCCCCCTTGTCCTTGC
Organism: Paraburkholderia rhizosphaerae; assembly: GCF_004366595.1. Classification (GTDB taxonomy): domain Bacteria; phylum Pseudomonadota; class Gammaproteobacteria; order Burkholderiales; family Burkholderiaceae; genus Paraburkholderia; species Paraburkholderia rhizosphaerae. The sequence goes on along the minus strand of NZ_SORE01000015.1, from coordinate 151,473 downwards.
TTTTGCTGCTGTTGCTGCTGCTGGTCCCTTTGGTGCTGTTGCTGCTGGCCGCCGCCCTGCTGATGAGAGTGCTGCTGGCCATGACGGCCGCCTTCCCGCCCGCCATCGCCATGCAGGGCAAGCGCGCGCCGGTGCGGGACGCCGGCCTCGGCCATTCGATGTAGCAAGTGACTGGCCTTTGCCTCGCGCGCAGGCGTGGCCGCTGGTTGCGCGCTGTGCCGGAACGTGGTGCGCCCCCGGTACAACCGCGCTTTTTGCCGGCCGTATGTTTTGTGCCGATGCGTCTGTTGCGCGGATTGCGCTTCCACGCTCTCTTCGGCGGAAGCCGTTCGCGACTGCGTACGATCGACACTCACGACGGCACCGCGGTGGTCATTAACCGCATCGCGAAGCGCAGGATCGCCGATCCGCCCCATGCGCCTGTCAGCGCAAGCGTCGCGAGTACGGCGATCAGCTTCACGCAATGCGAAATCGACTGGTCCTGCAGCGACGTGACGGCCTGCACGAATGAGATCAACAGTCCGGACAGTGCGGATACGGCGATGACGGGCAATGTTACATACAGGCATAGCAGCATGCCTTGCGTGGTGAACCCGATCAGGTCTTCAGTGTTCATGGGAGGGACTCATCGGTAGGTGAGGATCAGGCCGTGAATCAGCGTCGACCATCCGCTCATCGCTACGAAGAGCAGTAGCTTGAATGGAATGGCGACGTTGGTCGGCTGCAACTGGTTCATTCCCATCGCAAGCAGCACGTTCGCGATGACCAGGTCGACCACGATGAACGCGATGTACAGCAAAAAGCCGATTTTGAACGCGTCGCTCAGCTCCGACAGCGTGAAGGCGGGCGCCAGCACGATCAAATCGTCTTCATGCAACTGGTTAGCCATCTCCTGCGGCCAGATCACGTGCGCGGAGCGCAGGAAAAACAGTTTCTCGCGTTCGCGGGCATGCTTTTTCAGGAACGTGCGAAACGGCTCGCGCGCGGCGCCGAACGCCTGAATCATCGCTTGCGACGCCTCGGGCGCGACCTGCTCCCGGCTCAGCGTCTGCATGGCGCCCATGCCGATTGGCGCCATTACGTATAGCGAAACGAGGATAGCAATGCCGTTGAGCACCATGTTCGGCGGCACCTGCTGAACGCCGAGCGCGTTGCGCAGCAAACCCAGCACGACGACGATCTTGGCGTAGGACGTCACGACCATCGCCACGAAGGGCACGAGGCTGATCGCGAGAACCGCAATCAGCAGGCCGGTGAAGTCGCTAAATTGAATCATTGCCGTTCGACATCTGTACGATGCGCACGCCGAGGTGTTCGCCGACAGTCACGAGTTCGCCCGTGCCGATCGTCTGCCCGTATGAGACGAGCCGTACGCGCGCGTCGCGCACGTTGCTCGGCAATTCGATGACATAGCCGGCGCGCAGCGCCGATACTTGCACGAGAGGCAGCGTGACAGTCTCAATTTCGAAACGCACGGGGAGATCGAGTTCATCGATCGACGCCGTGTTCGGGGTGTCGGTGCCGGTGAGCGCCGAGTCGTTGCGCGAGGTGTCCTGGGTCATTTGAGGATCCGTGTTGATGAGAAGTCGTCTGTCGTTGAGCATGACGCTCGTATAAAGCTGGCGTGCGCCGGGCACACCCCAGTACATATCCGCGTGGTCCGCGTGTTGCGGTGTTGCGAAGAGCGCGCGCAGTGACGCCGGCGCCGCGCGCAGGATCACGTCGCCAGCGCGCAGTCCATTGAGCGTTTTCACGTTGAGCGCTTTCTCGCCGATGCACAACCATGCGGGTACGCCGATCTGGCTGACGCATGCAGCGAACGGTACGCGCTGCGTCGCGATCTGTTGCTCGAGTGGTTCGATCCAGCCGCGGTCGATCGCGCCGAGTGCGCATTCGAAGCGCTGCGGACCGCGCTCGAATTGCACCATGAGGGTCGTCGGCGGAGGCGAACCGCAGCGCAGTCCCGTGACGTACGCATCGGTCGCGCCGAGCGCGCTCAACACTTCCAGAAGCGGCGCGAGCAGGATGGCGGCTACAGCGTGGCGCAGCGATGCGGCGAGCGCCGCATCGCTCGACGCGTCGGATTCGGTCACGGTGCTAGCGAGGCCTGGATACAGCGCGAGATCGACGCCGAAGCTAGCGGTCGACCGGCCGCGCTGTAAATCGATCCACCCCGGCATTTGCCATCTGACAGGCGCTTCGTGTGTGACGCGCCAGTCCGTTACGTGGAATTCCTGCGCAATTCGTGCGGCGACCCGCGCGTCGCACAAGAGGCGCAGTAGCCGTGCCGTGTGCGGGTCGACTTCAGGCAGTGCTCCGGCTGAGTCGATCAGGCGCCTGACTGACAGGCCCGCGTGTGGAGATGAGTGTGGCTGGTCCATATTATTTTCGGGTCGGTTGTTCGTTGGTGCGGCAGGTGCTGCCGCGCTGCTCGCCACACGAGATCGGTAGCCAGTCACGCTGTCCCGATCGATACGTCGCGTGGTGTTTCCAACTCATACAGTAGCGAAGTGAGTGATTTTCTTAAGATGTCTGCATGGCGGCAGACTAGCTGCCGGGTTCTGTCGGACGACGTTTCAAAGCGAAGCGTGAGGTCGAAACGCGAAAGCGTCAGATGCAAGGTGCAGTCGGGCAACCGCGCCTCATCGAGACGGATGCGGATCGTCCAGGCGCCACTCGCGACTACAGCCGCGTCCGTGCAGAAATCGGCGACCCGTGCCGCCAGAAAGTGCATGAGCTGTGCGACGCGCGCCTCCTGCTGTGCGAGCGACGCGATGAATGGCGCGGCCAGTTCGTTGAGCTGACGCTCGCGCAGCAGCCGACGTTCATCGGCGTGAAGAGGCGGCTCGGATCCGGTGTCAGAGGTCTGCGCATCGGCATCGGACCCAGCTTCGGATGCGACCGATGAGACGGCCTCGGATTCGGCCGGTTCAGGGTCTGTTGGTACAACTGGAAAGTTGCGCAGGGCAAGGCCAGTGCGGCGTTCGCCGCGCAGCTGCGCGCGCCGCACGAGCGCCGCATAGTCGATGCGGGAGCGCCGCGCTGTCGTCCTGGGCCGTTCATGGCCTGCATCGTCCGTGTCGACGGACAAGGCGGGGATGACGCGCGGATTGACCGTCGAGCCGCCCATGAAAGTCCCCTTATAACGTGACACGTCCCAGCGGACGCAGTTCGAGGTGTTCGGTCAACTCCTGGTAGGAATACACCGGCAGCCATCCGATGCGCGCTTCAATCATGCGTCGCACATATCGGCGAATGTCCATCGACGTGACGAGTGCGACGCCTTCGCGCGGACCCTCGCCCAGATAGGACTGAATGCTCTCGCATAACTGACGGATGTGGTCCGGCGGCAGCGCGAGAAAGTTGCCGGTCGGCGTCTGCTTGATCGACTGCCGGATATGCTGTTCGACGTCGTTGCCGAACAGGACGGCGTCGAGCGTGCGCGCGCCGCTGGCCGCGCGGTATGCGATATAACGCGACAGGTCGCCGCGCACATATTCCGTGAGCATCAGCATGTCTTTCTCCTTTGGCCCCCACACAACGAGGCTTTCCATGATGCTGCGCGCATTGCGGATCGACAGCTGTTCTTCGAGAAGACGGCGCAGCACATCGGCGATGCGCTGCAGCGGCAATGCCTTCTGCACTTCGGCGACGAGGCCCGGATAGTCCGCGCCGAGCTGGTCGAGCACCCATTGGGTTTCCTGAATGCCGACGAACAGATGCGCGCGCGAACGCAGCAGACCGACGGTTTCGTTGGCGATCACCTGTTCGATGCGCCAGACCGTCGCGCCGGCCGGTGCCTGGCGCTCGCCGATCCAGTGGCTATGCGGCAACCCGCCCGCTGCGCCGCCGACCTCGCACCGTGCGGCCAGCTCCGCATCGTTGGTGGCCTGCGGCAACATGACCTTGCCGGCAGGAACCTGCACACGGGCGCTAGGGACGTCCTGCAAAAGGATTTCATACGTATCGGCGGGCAGCTCGTCGCTCGCCCAGAGCGTGATGCCGGGAAACGGCAGCCCGACTTCTTCCTGCAGGCGGGCGCGTTGCGCTTCGAACGCGTTGTCGAGCGCGGCCGGCGACAATTGAGCGACGAGGTTCGGCGCAAGCCGCACGCCGAGCGCGCTCGTGAATTGCGGCGCGCGCTTGAGGATGGCCGGCACTTCTCCTTTCGCGCCTGCACGCTGCAGCGATACGACCTTCTCTCCGCTGTCCTCCGTGCGTGCGGTTTTGCGATGCAGCCGGTAGCCAGCGAACGCGAGGATGGCCGACAGCAGCACGAAAAGCGGCCACGGGAAACCGGGCACCGCGGCAAAGCCGAGCAGCAGCAGGCTTGCAAACCAAAGCGCGTGCGCATTGCCGCCCATCTGGCGCAGCAGATCTTCGCCGAGAGAGCGGCCGCTTGATTCGGCGGTTTCGTCGGAGACGCGCGTGATCATGACGCCGGCGGCAACCGAGATCAGCAGTGACGGAATCTGCGACACCATCGCATCGCCGACCGACAAGATCGAGAAGCGGTTGGCGGCATCGCCCGCCGTCATCGAGTGGTAGGCCATGCCGACCGCGATGCCGGCAACCATGTTGACGAGCGTGATGATCAGGCCGGCGATCGCATCGCCCTTTACAAACTTCATCGCGCCGTCCATGCCGCCGTAAAGCTGACTCTCCACCGCGAGCCGCGCGCGTTTGCGGCGGGCTTCGTCAGGAGTCAGGATGTTAGCGCGCAGATCGGCGTCGATGCTCATCTGTTTCCCGGGCAAGGCATCCAGCGTGAACCGTGCGCCGACCTCGGCTACCCGCTCGGAGCCTTTTGCAATCACGATGAACTGAACCGTGGTGATGATGACGAAGACCACGAGGCCGACAACGAGATTGCCGCCCACCACCAGTTCACCGAAGCTGTCGATGATGTGCCCGGCGTCGGCATGCAGCAGGATCGATTTGGTCGACGCGATGTTCAGCGACAGCCGGTACAGCGTCGTGAAAAGCAGCGCGGACGGGAAGGACGAAAGTGCCGTAATGGACGGCACGTACATCGTCACCATCAGCAGCGTGACGCTCAGGCAGATGTTGATGGACAGCAGCACGTCGATGACGTCAGGCGGCAGCGGCAGGATCATCAGCGAAATGATCGCGACGATCAGCGCCGCAATGCCTATTTCGCCGCCGGCCGGCAGTTTGAGCGATTTCAGCATGGCATGGCTCCGTGGCAAGGTCATAAAGGATTGTGCAGAGGCGGGGAGGCGGGTAAAGCCGCATCGCCGGTTTTGCGTCCCGCGCCGACGGATTCGACCCACCGCAGAATTGCGGCGACAACTTCGAAGAGGTCTTCCGGAATCGCGCTGCTCACGTCGACCCGATACAGCGCGCGCGCGACCGGCGGATTGGCGACGATCGGCACGTCGAATTCGTTCGCGAGGCGGCGCAGCGTAGCGGCGTCCGCGTCCACGCCGCTTGCTACCACGACGGGCAGCGGATGTTCGTTGGGCGCATAGCGCAGCGCGACGGCGTAGTGCGTCGGGTTCACAACCATCACGTTCGCCCGGGCGACCGCTGCGGGCCGCGGATCACCGCGAAGCAGTTCTTTCGCGCGCTGCTTGCGTTCGTGCTTCATCTTCGGGTCGCCATCCTGATTCTTTCGCTCGCGTTTAATCTCGTCCTTCGACATACGCTGCGAAATGATGAACATCATGTGCTGCAGCTTCCAGTCGAGCGCGCCGATTACGAGATACAGCACGAACCCAACTGACAGCACCCTCAGCAGCCCGCTCCACAGCACGGCGCTGAGTCGCGGCAGCGGTTCGTAGAGCGCCTGCGTGACAAGCGGGAAGAGTCCCATGATGGTCTTCCATAGCACGACGATCAGTACGATGGCTTTGATCGTCATTTTCACCAGATCCACCAGCGAGCGCTTCGAAAAGACCCGCTTGATGCCTGTGGCGGGGTTGATCGAGCTGAGTTTCGGCATGACCGGCTCGAGCGATACCTTGAATCCGACCTGCGCGGCAGATGCGAGCACGGCGGCCAGCATGCCTAGCGCAGCGAGCGGCACACAGACGAGCACCCCCATACCCAACAGATGAAACAGTGACGACGTGAGAGCCTGGGTCGTACGATCGGATACGGTGAAGTCGAGCGCAATCGTGATCATTTCACGCATCGAGTCGAGCAGCCACGAACTGCCCGCGTGAAAGGCGAGCACCATCGCCAGCAGCGTCGCCGACGATATCAGATCGGTACTTTTGGATACCGAACCTTTTTTACGAGCGTCCTTCAGCTTTTTCGCAGTGGGTTTCTCTGTTTTCTCGCTCATCGTCGCCTTTGTCTGCGCTGTCAGGATCGTTGGGGATGGGCTGCACGATAGTCGGGTGCGCGGCGCGGACATGCGCGCCGCACGAAGGACTGCCGGTTGGGGCGAAGCGTGGGCGAGCGTGCGGCGCGACGCATGACGAGCGCTCGCGCCCGTCTGCGCACGGCGCATCAACTTCGCACGATTTCCGTTGGCTTCGCCTCGATGCACTGCTGTGCGAGAGGCAGTTTGCTACCGTGCAGTCATCGGCTAACGCCGTGTTTTTCCACAGCGAAAACCCTAAACGTCAGGATCGTCAAATGAACCAGAAACGCGACTATATGGACTGCAGCCCGGAGCTTTTCGGTGCGCTAATCGAACTTGTACGGATGTCGGTCGTCGATCAGTTTCCGACGACGCGAGTTGATGTCGAGGACGTCGAACATCTGCTCGAAGCCATGCATACGATGCGCCCGAATCTGGTGGAACTGAGCCTGTTCGACGGCTTCCTGCACGTGGTGCGAGGCAACTGGCGTGAAGCGACCGACGTGTTCGGTGCGCTCGCCGGACAGTCCCTATGCATGCCGGGCAGCAAGGCGATGATGATTTACTGCCTTAGTTCGAGCGGTAACGCGGATTGGCAGGTTCTTGCCAGTCAGTTACTTGATGACGGTGCGATCACGCCCGAGGCCCGCATGCTGGTGCACGCGGTGATTGCACGCAACGACGTCGAGCAGGCGGGGGAGGACGCGTTGTCGTCCGGCCAATTCGTCGAACCTGAATCGCTGAAGCGCTTGCGCACGGATACCGCCGGCACGCCCGCTGAAGCGTCGAGCGCGGCGCCGGGCGGGCTGATGCCGTTCGACGGTCAGTACTTGCGTCTTTGATCGCAGCGCAGAAACGGAGAATTCGATGAACGACTCTTTGTCGATTCTGGCCTTCCAGGCAGCGCTGTCTCAGACGGGCGCCGCCGTCACTCATGCGGCGGCCGCGGCACCTGTGCCGGCGCACGTTGCCGGCAGCTTCGAGGCGATGATGCAGCGTGGTGTGATGGGTCCGGGTACGCCGTCAGAGGATACGTCGGGCACGATGATCTCGGAGATGGTGCGTGGCGAGGATCTCGCGCTTCAGTACGTATCGAACGATATGCTGTACATGATCAACAACGTGGATTCGATGTCGATGGGCGAACTGACCGCAGCTTCCATACAGTTGCAGATCGAGGCGGCCAGCCTGCAGGTCGATATGCAAACGAAGATGAGCGTTGTCACGTCGTCAAAGGACGCAATCGAAACCTTGATGAAGAACCAGTGACATGAGCAAGCCTATCGATTTGAAAAGGTGGGGTGCGCGCGGCGCCGTCCAGGCGATGCTGCTGTCGCTTGTGCTGATGCTTGCCGGATGCGACAAGGAACTGTACGGCAATCTGACCGAGCGCGATTGCAACGAGATCGTCGCGGCGCTGCTCCAGGCGGGCCTCGACGCGCACAAGGTGAGCGTAGACGGCGGCAAGACATGGAGTGCGAAGGTCGACGAGAACCAGATCGTGCGGGCGATGGATGTGTTGCGCGAACGCGGCCTGCCGGCGCGGCGCTATGATGATCTGGGCGCGCTGTTCAAGAAGGATGGGCTCGTTTCGACACCGATCGAAGAGCGCGTGCGCTTCATCTACGGCGTGTCGCAGGAATTGTCCGACACGCTTTCGAAGATCGACGGCGTGGTCATTGCGCGCGTGCACATAGTGCTGCCGGAGAACGATCCGCTGGCGAGCAGAGTCAAGCCGTCGTCGGCGTCGGTATTCATCAAGTACCGGCCGAACGCGAACCTCGCGACGCTTACGCCGCAGATCAAGAACCTCGTCGTGCATAGCGTCGAAGGATTGTCGTACGACCAGGTCAGCGTCACGTCCGTGCCGGCCGATCCAATGGAGGCCGCGGTCGCGGTGCAACCTTCGGGCGGTGTTTCGCTGACGGCGCTCGCAGCAGGCGTAGCCGCCGTGAGCGGCATCTTGCTGCTTGCCATCCGCAAGCGCCGTGCTCCTTCTGCGGCGGACGAACGGCGCGATTCGGGCCCGGCTCGGGACGGCGCAGGATCGAAGGCGCCGCCGGCACCATCGCAAACGATGCCGGGCAGCAGTCTGTTCAAGCGCAGCGAACCGGTCGAGACGCCGCGTTGATGATGCTTTCCGCGCCTATTTTTTTCAGGTTACCCGCACATGACCGATATCGAACGGCACGGCAGCGTTGCGGCCCGCCTTGCGGACATGCTGATGCGATACCAGTCGAACCGGACCACCCTGTTCGACTGGATGCATCCGGACTGGCGTGGCAGCGCTCTGGCCCGACTGCCCGACGGAGACTCTCCCGGCACTCGCTTGCTGCTCATACGAGCGGCGGAAACGTGGCTGCGCGCCGCGGGTTGCGCGCCGCCGCCGCTCGCGGCGTTCCGTGGCGCTACGGCACCGCTTGCGGCGCTACCGGTGCACGAGGCGATGTGCGCATTGCGTTTGCGGGCACTGCATTTCCGTCGGGCGGAATTGCGCTACTGGGTAGACCGCGAAAGCCGGGAACGGGTGTCCCTATGGCTTGGCCGCAATGCGTCCGCTGCGCTGCGCTGGCTGATCGAGATGCCGAACGCGCCGGCCGTGGACCGGCTGATGCGGGACTACGGGATGGCGTCGCTCGACGAACTCGACGGAGCCGGCCTCGCGTGGGAAGGCTATTGTCATTTTGCCCACGCCGGGCTGTGCAAGCCGTCCGCCCCGCTTGCGCTGTTGCGGTTCGCATGGGGCGCCGATGTGGCGCTTCCATCGTGGCTGTCCGCGTACGGAACATTCGGTCATAAGGACGTTAGCGTGCAGTTTATGAGCCGACTTCCAGACTTTTTTCAGGAGCACACATGGTCATCTGGTTAAGAGAGCCGCAAGCCGAACCGACCGGTAGTGACGCATTGCACTGCGTGGGCGTCGGCGTGGGCGGCGACATTGTCAGGCGCGAGACACTAGCGCGACTCGTCGAACTCGATGAGGGTTACGTCCTGCTGCAACATCAGCATCGCGACGTACTCGCCGCAGCGCACGACGAGGCAGCGTCCATCGTCGCCGCGGCCGCTACCGACGCTGCGGGGATGCGCGTCGAGGCACAACGCGAATTCGATACGGGCCACCAGCGCGGTTATGAGGCCGGCCGCCGCGAAGCGCTTTCGCAGTGGTACGAACAGACCGCACAACTGCTCGCGCAACGTCGCGAACTCCAGATGTCGCTACGTCAGCGGATCGCCGGGCTGGTCGTTGCGGCCGTCGAAAAGATCGTGATCAACGAGCGACCGGCGGTACTGTTCGCCCGCGCTTCGGATGCGGTCGACCGCATCATCGACGACGGCAGCCATTTGCGCATCCGCGTCAATCCGGCTCAGCGCGACGCGGCCGTTCAGGAATTCGAACGGGCCGCGGCAGGCTGGCGCGAGCGCGGCCGGCCTGTGCCGGTCACAGTGATCGGCGACCGTTCGCTTGAAGTGGGCGCGTGCATCTGCGAGACGGATATCGGATCGATCGACGCGAGCATGGATGTGCAGATCGATGCGGTGCGTGCGGCAGTGGCGCGCGCGTTGCGCCGCATGAATAGCGACGAGCACACTGGCGACGCTTCAGACGGTGCTACCCGATTGGGCACCGTGCCCGCCGCCGGAGCCGAAGCCGACCAGGCGGAACCCATGAACGAAGTGCGATGCGAAGCCCGCGGCGGCATCGGCGAAAGTGCCGAAAGTGCCGAAAGTGCCGAAAGTGCCGAAAGTGCCGAAAGTGCCGAAAGTGCCGAGAGTGCCGAGAGTGCCGAGAGTGCCGAGAGTGCCGCTCCTTTCATCGCTCCCATGATCGAGCAGGAGCCGGCATGACGCATCACATCGCGCCCGACGCACAGGCCAATGACGAACTCGAGCGCCTGAACATCCTCGCCGATTCCATTGAGGCGGAACTTGACGACAGTCCGGCGCTATCGGTGCGCGGCAAGGTACTTGAAGCGATCGGTACGCTCATACGCGTCGGCGGTATCGATGTGCGGCTCGGCGAACTGTGCGAATTGCGCACCGCGCAGGGCATCACGATGCAGCTCGCCGAAGTGGTCGGATTCTCGCGCGACACCGCATTGCTGTCGCCGTTCGGCCGGCTTGCGGACCTGTCGCGCGAAACGCAGGTTGTCGCATTGCGCCGGCCGCTGATGGTTCCGGTGGGCGCGCCGCTGTATGGACGGGTGATAGACAGCGTCGGTGCGCCACTCGACGGCCGCGGACTGATCGACACTGGGGAGTTCCGGCCGATTTACGCGGATCCGCCCAACGCGATGAGCCGGCCGTTGCTTGACCGTCCGCTTGACACGGGCGTGCGCGCCGTGGACGGCATGCTGACGCTAGGCGAAGGTCAGCGCATGGGCATCTTTGCACCGGCTGGGGTGGGCAAGAGCACGCTGATGGGCATGTTCGCCCGCGGCACGGCCTGCGATGTGAACGTCATCGCGCTGATCGGCGAACGCGGTCGCGAAGTGCGGGAGTTCGTCGAACAGATTCTTGGCCCTGAAGGCATGGCGCGCTCGATCGTCGTATGCGCGACGTCGGACCGGTCGTCGATCGAGCGCGTGAAGGCGGCGTACGCGGCTACCGCGATTGCTGAATATTTCCGCGACGCCGGCAAGCGCGTGCTGCTGATGATGGATTCGCTGACGCGCTTTGCCCGCGCACAACGCGAGATCGGTCTCGCCGCGGGCGAGCCGCCGGCCCGGCGCGGATTTCCGCCGTCAATTTTCGCGGAACTTCCGCGTCTTCTCGAACGCGCTGGACTCTCTGAGCACGGCTCCATTACCGCTCTCTACACGGTGCTGGCCGAGGACGAATCGGCCAGCGACCCCATTGCGGAGGAGGTACGCGGCATTCTCGACGGACACATGATCCTGTCGCGCGACATCGCAGCACGCAATCAGTACCCCGCTATCGATGTGGGCGCGAGCCTGTCGCGCGTGATGCCGCAAGTCACCGACAACGAGCACATGGCGGCGGCCGGACACGTGCGCCGGCTGATGGCGAAGCACCGCGAAATCGAAACGCTGTTGCAGTTGGGGGAATACCGCGAAGGCGGCGACCCGTTGGCCGACGAGGCGGTGCGCAGGAACGATGCGATTCGCGAATTCCTGTGCCAGCGCACGGATGAGTTCAGCTCGCGCGCCGACACGCTGGCCGCACTGCGGCGCTTCGCGCCGCATTAATGGGTGGCACGGCCAGGAACTGCAAAGGAGGATTGAGAAAATGAAGGATGCTCTCATGCGGTCGTACGGCGTGGTGATGCGCCGGCTCGAACGCGTGGACAGGAAGCTGCGCGAAACGCTGGCCGCGCAGCGCGCTTGTGAAGGCGACGCGCAACAGCAGGTTTGCAACCAGCAGGATAACGTTGCTCGTGCAAACGACGAACTGGCCCGCCACGAAGTGCGCATCGAAGGAATGATGAACGGCCAGCGGGCACTGCGCATCGACGAGTTGCTTGGCTGGCAGGAGCAACGTGCCCGCACCGCTTCGGAACGTGACGCGTTGCTGCTCACGCTCGCGCAGCTACGCGATACGCTTGCGCAGATTGGCGAGCAAATTGCGCAAACTCGCAGCGCGATTCTGCGCAATGACGCACGGATCGATCTTTGCAAAAAGCGCGTCACGGCGTTACGCGCGCAAGCGCAGAACCGCGCTGACGATGCGCAGGACGAAGAGTCCGAAGAGGGTGCCGTCGCGCGTCGGCTGGCGTCGTTGCGGGACGCACGCAGCGCGGCCGCGGCCGCGGGAGCAGGCCGATGAACGTCTTTGAGAGCGGTATTCCCGAACTCGGCGGCATCCTGATGCATTTCTTCACGCTGGTGGCGCTGTGCGGCGTCCGCCTGCTAGTGATCATGATCATTTTTCCGCCGACCGCCGACCATGTCCTGCAAGGCACGCTGCGCAACGCAATCGTCATGCTGTGGGGTTCGTATATCGCGTTTGGCCAGCAGGCGTTGATGCCGGAACTGCAAGGCTGGCACCTCGTTATGCTGGGCGCGAAGGAAGCGGTGATCGGACTCGTCATGGCGTTCGTCGCATCGCCGGTGTTCTGGGTGGCTGAAGCGGTCGGCACTTACGTGGACGATCTTACCGGCTACAACAATGTGCAAATGAGCAATCCCAGCCAAGGGCAGCAGACATCGCTTACGTCGACGTTGATGAGCCAGTGCGCAGTCGTCGCGTTCTGGACGCTCGGCGGCATGACGTTTCTGTTGGGAGCATTGTTTCAGTCGTATCACTGGTGGCCGATCGGCCAAATGATGCCGGTGCCCGCCGCGTTCCTGGAAGTTTTCGTGCTGCGCCAGACCGATGCGCTGATGGAGACGGTGGCGAAGCTCGCGGCGCCTGCGCTGCTGCTTCTGTTGCTGATCGACATCGGACTCAACCTCGCGAGCAAGGGCGCGCAGAAGCTCGATCTGGTTTCGCTGGCACAGCCGGTCAAGGGTGGTCTTGCGGTGCTGATGCTCGCGCTTCTGATCGGGATGTTTATCGGTCAGGTGCGCGATCAGGTCGCGCTCTTTCACATCGCCGAACAATTGCGTGCGCTTGCCGATCAGAGATGAAGCATGCCATGCGCAGCGAAACCGTCACCTGTTCCGCCTTCAGGTGCGGCGGCATGAACCAGCCGATCACCTGCCGGCTGAACAGGTCGATGATGACGGCCAGACTCCGTGCCGCGTGCGTCTTCGGCCCTGCCAGGCAGCGCATGCCGATTGGCGGGCGCGAGACTCAGCCGTCGCTTCTTGTCCTTGCATGGATCACGTAGCGCCCGTACTTCCCGGTCATCTGTTTGATTGGACTATCGGGGGATGGGCCGTTGCGTTCCACACCAAAGACGTTCATCGGGAAATTCAGCTCTTTCTGGATGGCCCAGATTTCATCGTGCTGGTCGGGCGGAAACATTCTGACTGGATCTCCCACGGCGATCCACCCGATTGGTACAGTCGATTCCTCAGGCAGCACCGTCTTCAGATGCACCACGCCGTTGATCCGTACTTCGCTCCATTTGCCGAGGGTTGCCCCGTTGAAAACCGACGCACCTGTGGCGATAAAGCATTCGTCTCCGACCGCGCAGCCGCTCAGGTGCGTGTGAGGGCCGATCATCACGTTGTTGCCGACGAGGCAATCGCTATAGCCCGAGCTACGCACGATCGCATGTTCCATGATGACTGTGTTGCGGCCCACGACGATGCGGCCGCCGTCGGCTACCAGTACCGCGCCGTAGGACACCACGGTTTCTGGCCCGATGGTGACGTTGCCGCTCACCACGGCGCTCGGAGCGATGTACGCGGAAGGGTGAATCTGGGGCTTGGCGTTGACGTGCTGGGTACGATCCATCATTTCTCCTCGGGGGTAGCGCCGGATATGAAAAACGCTGCCACGGCGCCCCAGCCATGCGGCGACATGACGGTCTCCCTGATCGCCTTCACTTCGGCTTCGGCGGCGGAAAGTTCGCACTCGGGGACGACCTCCAGTTTATACCCGAAGACCAGATCAATACGCTGTAGCGATACTGGCATGAGTGCAGGAGAAAGCTATGTCACGAGGAAATCGAGGATCGCTCAATCACGGATACTCACCGTGTTGTATGAAACGGGCGCGGGAATAGGGATCCGTGCACCCGTGTCGCGAGCACGACACCTCCGCCGCGACGTTTTCTCAAGATTGCCAACTTCCGCCGGCTGCGCATCCGCTTTGAACGCTTCGCGGTTCGACGTTAGCTCCACACCGCGCCACCAAACGACCTGTGCGCGGCATGACGCGCGCGACACACCCGATGCGTTAGTGTTTTGTGACGTTCGGGTCCGAAGCAGAAATGACACATGTATTCTGAGCGGTGCTCCGCTTGCCCGCCATCCGAACCAGTCTGCCAATCACCTGGCCGGCGCGAACGCCTCCGAAAAATTCCATATCGAGTGTGGCATCGAGTTCGGCGTGGTGGGCAATGTTCTCCACGACGCCGATAAGCGTTGCGCGGTCTTCGGACGAGATGTGCTCATTTGCGATCGCGCGAGCCAATGCGGCAAGTCGGGAGAATTGCTTGATGTGTCGATGTCCTGCGATCAGAGCGCTGTCCACGATGCGCTCGAGGAGTTCGACGCGTGCGTCCTCCTGATAGTGTGCTGCGGGCTGGGGCGACTGGTTGATCGTCATCGTCTGATCTCCTTGAACGAAATACAGGCACGCACTCACTGGTTGTGCCACATGAGCGGTAAAAGACAGGGTAGACAGGCAGTCGATACGTGATCCTCATCAATTGTTGGGGTAAAAGAAGCTCAGGCCGACGGGCAGTTTATCGGTTTTGAATGGCCCAATCCACTGCTCTTTGAGCGTGCAGGGCAGTGGTATCGAAAACTTGCAACGAAGTGTCTTCCTGTTTGATCAGCAGCGTGATTTCCGTGCATCCGAGAATCACCGCCTGCGCGCCACGCGCCGCCATCGTGTCGATCGCTCGCTGATAGATTTGCCGCGATTGCGCGTCGATCACGCCGTGGCACAGCTCATCGTAGATGATCCGATGCACGTCGTGGCGTGTTGCGTCATCCGGAACGAGCGTGTCGAGGCCGAAACGATCGCGCAAGCGACCCGCGTAAAACGTCTGTTCCATCGTGTACCGCGTGCCGAGCAAGCCGACCCGCTCGATGCCCGCCGTACGCAATGCTTCGCCGGTCGGATCGGCGATATGCAGAAACGGTATGCGAATCGACGCTTCGACCGTTTCGTACACGCGATGCATCGTGTTCGTAGCGAGCAGCACGATATCGGCGCCGCCACGCTCGAGGCGTTGCGCGGCATCGGCCATCCGTTCGCCAAGCCGCTCCCACGCGCCAGCGCGCTGGTCTTCTTCAATCGACGCAAAATCGACCGTCAGCATCAGACTGCGTGCATTGTGATGCCCACCCAGCCGCGCCTTCGCATGGCGATTCAGCAGCCGGTAGTACTCGGCCGACGACTCCCAGCTCATGCCGCCGATCACGCCAATTGTTTTCATCGCTGTCTGTGCGCCCTGGTCGTTGTGGTGGATAGCGGCAAACAACGAGCATCAAAATAGCCGCACGATGATATGAACGCCGGAGTATAACGTGCCCACCTGTGCGGTGAACGTGCGTGGGTCATTGCAAGGTGGTCAGGTTTTCGCCAGACCCCATCGAGCATGCGGCCCGAGCGGCTTTATCGTTGGATGACACCTGTATCGCTGATCAGGCGCGCCACGCGTGCAGCGCGTGGCGCGCCTGACTACCTCAGAACGCGTACGAGCCATACACCGGGTTGTTGATCACCGTGACCGGAGCCTGCGCATTCGTAATGTACGTTTGAACATCGGCCGGCAACAGCATCCGTTGCGCTTCGAGTGCCTGTGCGGCAGCGGTGACCGCGGCGACGTAACCGGCGTGCGTGCCGTAGCGCTCGGTCAGCGACGGGCGCGGATCGCCGATGCTGGTACGCGCCGCCGCCATCGGCGCGAACGGCCGGTGGGCGCGACCCCCGGGATCCCAGCCACTCCAGACCAGCGTGTAGCCCTGATTCATCAGGAACGCGTCGCCGGCGTCCGCGGCCGTGGTCGGATTATTTCCTCCCGAGGACTCGTCGACGGCACCGAACTGCTTGCTGCCGCGGTTTTCAATTTCATAGAAGACCTTGTGGTTTCCCTTGCTGAGATCGACCGGCCGCAGTATGTAGAAGTCCATCGAATAGTCGACCATGCCGTTCGAGTCGCACGGCGCCAGAGCAATGTCGACGATGCCTGAGTTATGAGGATCGGCAGGATCGAGGCGACCGAACGCAACGCCGCGTACTTTTCGTATGCGCCGACGCTACCGAACGATTTGCCGCCAAACGTAGGATTCTCGCTGGGGCCATTAGGATCGCTACTCGAATCGATCACGATCTTGTAGATGCCCTGACTTGCCGCGAACGGGCTCGAACGGCGGCGGGCCCGCTGGCATTGCCACTGTTCCCGCATCCCGATAACGCCGCAACGACCAGCGGTCATGCGCCGCAGCTGCGAGAGTGCTGGGCGGCCATCATTCCCGGCACCGGAGTCGCCGCGAATAGTTGTGTTTTCTTTATTTGGCTATAACGATTGTTAATGATGTATTGCGAAATAAGTGTAGTTAAATAGATGAATTGTTGTAATGCAATATATGCAATCTGAATTACCTTTCAATGGGTAATTTAATTGAAATGCCGGCGACAACAATTAACGAAAGGCACGTGAAAGAACGGGGTAAATCATCCTGACCAGAAGGCCGACGTGAAGCCTTTACGCAGGCGGGCGTATACGCATTTGGCCGGTCCATGTCGCGCCTTTGAGTGTGATTAATTGTTATTAATTAAATGAGAATTGTGGCAAAGTGTAGTTATAGATGATCCGTCAACCACGCCAATACCGGAATTGACGTTGATTTCCGATTTGAACTATTGTTTGAACGCTGTTTGGAAAGTGGTTAAAGCAAACCGGCGAGCCAATAGATGGAGAATGACAGATGATCAGGGCCCAGGTTTTTCTCGTGACGGCGTTGCTGTTCTCAACGTCTGCTGCGGTACCGGCTATCGCGGCCGATGCCACTTGCGTGCTGCCGAATGCGTCGATTCCGGCTGGAGCCAATACAACTGATCCGAACGCGCCGTTTTTCATCGATACGGCCGGGCTCGACCTGAAGACCACGCCTCCCACGCGCGACCCGCACAATGCAAACTATCCGGCCGCAACGGTACTGCCCGACGGCCAGCTTCCACCGATTAATAGCGACGGCAACTTCATCATCGGCCCGACGCATCGGCCGTCGCCGGAGACTGTCGTGCAAGCGAACGTACCGCACGGCACGGTCCATACCCTGATCATGACCTCGACGGACAGCGTCATCTATCGGCCCGGCATGGTTCGGGACGATATGCCCGGATGCAGGAATTCCGCCGTGAATTCAGCTTCGACCGCTCCCGGTGACTTATCCGATCTTCTGGTGTCCGCAAGCCATGCGGGTAGCTGGAGCCGCGAGGTCGATGTCTATGTGCCGGCCGGATATGTCGCGGGAACGGCGGCGTCGTTTATCGTATTCGGTGATGGCGGCAAGCACAGCTTCTTCAACGAACAGATGCTGTTCAATGTGCTGGATAACCTGATCCACGCGCATAAGCTGCCGCCGATGGTGGCCATCGGCATCGGCGCTGGCGGGCAGGACGCGCAGGGCAGCGAGCGAGGCCGTGAGTACGACACCGTGTCCGGCGCTTACGCCGAATGGGTCGAACAGGAGGTGTTGCCACGAGTTGAGCGGGCCGCACACGTGCGATTGACGACGAATCCGGACCGTCGTGCGACGATGGGCTTCAGTTCAAGTGCCGCCGCAGCGTTCACGATGGCCTGGTTCCGTCCCGATCTCTATCACCGTGTGCTTGGCTATTCGCCGACGATGGTCAATCAGCAATGGCCGCACGACTCGTCGCTGCCAGGTGGCGCGTGGCAATACCACGATGCGTGGCCGGGGCCAGCCAGACAGAACCTGACTGTGTCGGGAAATGCGGTGACGCCCGCAAACGGTTCGAATGGCGCGCCGCTAATCCCGAATGCACCCCGCAAGCCGATCCGCTTCTGGTTTGAGGCGGGTGACCGCGATCTGTTCTATCCGATCGGCCCTCTTGCAGATGGCATGCATGACTGGACCGCGGCTAACGAGGACATGGCGCGTGTTCTTGCCGCGAAGGGCTACCACTATCAGTTCATCTTCTCGCGCAACGCCGGTCACGTCGATGAAGCGACTGAAGCGCAGACCATGGCCTCCGCACTCGAATGGCTATGGAAGGGCTATCCGGCGCCTGTGCACTAAAGCGGCTGGTTGCAGTTTCGTTTTGCACACGGATGCCGGTTACACGGCCGGAGTCGGTGCGATTACATTTTCCTCAACATTATTTTCGATTACATGTTCAGTCCTCGATGTCTGCACTTCGTTGCGTTCGCATCTTTCTTCTCACGCGTGGTGCAGATAAGATTGTCTGATTAGAGGACAAACTGGCACAACGACGGATGGAGCAGAATAAATGAAAGGAAAACTGGCGGCCGCAATGCGCAACCTCGGCCTGTGCGTCGCATTGGCGGGACTCACGGCTTGCGCGTCGGGACCCATGGACGTTTCCGGCACGACGCCAGGCCCGCTATCGATCGCCAGTGAAGGCAGTTTCTTTATCGGTGGCCATGACGTGCATTCGGACACACTCTCGACCGTGCCGAACTATGCGACGTCGGGTACCGTCACGGTTGGCCAGGTGTATGTGAGCTATCAGGTGCCGACGCATGCAAGGCCGCTGTCGCTGACCTTGATTCACGGCTGTTGCCTGACCGGCAAAACATGGGAAACGACACCCGATGGACGCATGGGCTGGGACGAATACTTTGTACGCCACGGCTTTCCGACTTACGTGATCGATCAGGCTGACCGCGGCCGCTCGGCGACTGATATCGAAACGATCAATGCGGTGAAGGAAGGCAAAGCGCCCGTTACGGCGCTGCCGGCGCTGTTCGCCGCGTCGCATGAAGCCGCGTGGGCAATATTCCGTTTCGGGCCTCAGTATCCGCAGCGCTTTCCGGGCGAGCAGTTCCCGCTCGATTCGCAAAGCGGGCTTTGGCAGCAGATGGTGCCCGACTGGATCGCATCGCTACCGACGCCGAATCCGACGGTGCCGGCGTTATCGCAGCTCGCCGCGAAGCTGCGCAATACGGTGCTGATCAGTCATTCGCAGGCGGGCATCTATCCGTTCCAGGCCGCCGCGCTCAGCCCGAACGGCATCGCCGCGATCGTCGCACTCGAGCCGGCCGAATGCCCGTCCGCGACAGGTGATCTCACGCCATACACGAAGATTCCGATTCTCGTGCTATTCGGCGACTATATCGATCAGTCGCCGCGCTGGGCACCGCGTCTTAACGCATGCCGCGCGTTTGCCGATGCTGCGGTGCGTGCGGGCGGGCACGTGCAACTCGTGTTGTTGCCAGACGTCGGTATTCACGGCAACACGCACATGATGATGCAGGACCGCAATAGCCTTGACGTGGCGAACTGGGTACTGCATTGGATCGATACGCACGTGACGGCGGCGGCTAGCTAGGCGCTTCGGCTCGATTGGCGGCATCTCGCGGACTCGAATGGCGTGGTCGCGCGCGGGCGACGCGATAGGCGGGCGGCTTCGCATTCGCTTGATCAAGACACTGTATTTTTGTACAGTGTTCGTATCTTGAATCCGCCCGATGCCTCGTCGCCCTCCGGTTGAAGCGCAGATCATGAGGCCTCCCATCGAGCCTCCTCCCACCGAGCCGCCCGTGTCGCCCGTCCGCAAGATTATCCATTGCGACTGCGACTGCTTCTACGCGTCGGTCGAAATGCGCGACGACCCATCGTTGCGCGGGCGCCCGCTGGCTGTCGGTGGTCTGCCCGAGCATCGCGGTGTGATTGCGACCTGCAACTACGAGGCGCGGCGCTTTGGCGTGCATTCGGCAATGTCGTCGGCGCTCGCCTTGCGCAAGTGTCCCGAACTGCTGATCCTGCCGACAGCGATGGAAAAGTACCGCATCGCGTCGCGTCAGATCATGGCGATCTACCGCGACTACACGCCGGAGGTCGAGCCGTTGTCGCTCGACGAAGCGTATCTGGATGTCACCCGCACCGATCGCTGCAAGGGCAGCGCAACGCTGATGGCTGAAGAGATCCGCGAACGCGTGCGCGACACGGTTGGCGTGACCGTGTCGGCGGGCGTCGCGCCAAACAAGTTCGTCGCGAAGATCGCGTCCGACTGGAACAAGCCGGACGGCATGTACGTCGTGCGACCGCCGGAAGTCGACGCGTTCGTCGCCGCGCTGCCGGTGCGCAAGATCTTCGGCGTCGGTAAGGTCACGGCTGCGAAGCTCGAAAAGCTAGGCGTGTCCACCTGCGCGCAATTGCGCGAGTGGCCGCTGGTTGATTTGCACCGGCATTTCGGCGTGTTCGGCAAGCGGCTGTACGAGTTGTCGCGCGGCATCGACGAGCGGCCGGTGCGTGCGCACCAGGAGCGCAAGTCGATCAGCGTCGAAACCACGTATGTGACCGATCTACGCACGCTCGACGCCTGCTCGAGCGAATTGCGCAGTCTCGCGGAGCAACTGGACGCACGCATCGCGCGCGCGCAAGCGGCGGCTGCGGTTCGCAAGCTGTTTGTGAAAATCCGCTTTGCGGATTTCCAGCGGACCACGGTCGAGTGTGTTGGCACGGTTACCCATCTGCCGACACTGCTTGCGCTGCTGGAAAAGGGCTTCGCGCGGCGCAGCAAGGCGGTGCGCCTGCTCGGTGTCGGCGTGCGTCTTGAAGAAGACGCGCTCGCGAGGCACGGCCAGTTCGATCTTTTCGATAACGAAGCTGCGGACGAAGAAGGGCCGCCGGACGAAACATTCGAAGCCGACATGCATTCCGACTCGCTGCGGGTCGTCGGCAACTGATCCGCGCATGCGCAGCCGGACTGAATGAATCTGATTCACCACGCTTTTTTGCCGCCGATAGAATCGGTGACAGTCAGAAAAGAAGGGGACCTGGATGGACCTGATTATCCGCGGCGCGGTGCTGCCGCGAAGTGTCACACGTGCGGCAAGTGGCGCACATGCGGATGAGCGCATCGATATCGGCATCGAAGGCGCACGCATCGTCGCCGTCGAACCGCATCTTGCCGCGCACGCGCAACAGGAAATCAACGCGGACGGGATGCTCGTCACGCCGCCGTTCGTCGATGCGCACTTCCATATGGATGCGACGCTGTCGTATGGCTTGCCGCGCGTCAACGCGTCCGGCACGTTGCTCGAAGGCATCGCGTTGTGGGGCGAACTGAAGCCGCATCTGACGCACGAAGCACTGGTCGAGCGTGCGCTGCAATATTGCGACTGGGCGGTCGCACGCGGCCTGCTTGCTATCCGCACGCATGTCGACGTGTGCGACGACCGCTTGCTCGCCGTTCAGGCGCTGCTCGAAGTGCGGCGCCGCGTTGCCCCTTATATGGACCTGCAACTGGTCGCGTTTCCACAGGACGGCCTGCTGCGCAGCCCGCGCGCGTTTGACAACCTGAAGCGTGCAATCGATCTCGGTGTCGACGTCGTCGGCGGCATTCCACACTTCGAGCGAACCATGGCGGACGGCGCCGAGTCGGTGCGCATGCTCTGCGAGTTTGCCGCGCAGAAAGGGCTGCGCGTCGACATGCATTGCGACGAGTCGGACGACCCGCTGTCGCGCCATATCGAAACGCTTGCCGGCGAGACACATCGTCTCGGTTTGCAGGGCCGTGTCGCGGGTTCGCATCTGACGTCGATGCATTCGATGGACCACTACTACGTCAGCAAGCTATTGCCGTTGATGCACGAGGCGGGCGTTGCCGCGATTGCGAATCCGCTGATCAACATTACGTTGCAAGGCCGCTCCGATACGTACCCGAAGCGGCGCGGCATGACGCGTGTGCCGGAGATGCTCGCAATGGGCATCAACGTCGCGTTCGGCCACGACTGCGTGATGGACCCGTGGTACAGCCTCGGTTCGGGCGATATGCTGGAAGTCGCGCATATGGGGCTGCACGTTGCGCAAATGACCGGCACCGATGCGATGCGCGCGTGCTTCGACGCGGTCACGTTCAACGCGGCGCGAATCCTTGGCCTCGAAGGCTATGGCATCGAACCCGGTTGTGCGGCCAATTGCGTGCTGCTCGATGCGCGCGACGAGGTAGAAGCGATTCGTCTGCGCGCGGCGCGTGTTGCGGTGGTAAGCCGCGGCAAGGTGGTCAGCCGGTCACCGGCCGCGCACGCGACGTTGACACTTGAAGGTCGTCCGCAGCAGGTCGATTTCAAATTGCGCCGGACATAAAAAACGGGGCATTGCAATGACTGCAATGCCCCGGCTTGACAGACTGACTTCACAGACCCACTTCACCGCTCATCACGCGCAACGCGTGCGCAGCACTCAATGCGCCGCAGTCTGCGTCATGCCGTTATGACGCAACAGCGCGTCGATGGTCGGCTCGCGTCCGCGGAACGCCTTGAACGATTCCATCGCCGGCCGACTGCCGCCGACTTCGAGAATCTCACGCCGATAGCGCGTGCCGGTATTCGCGTCGAGCACGCTGCCATCCGACGCTTTGGCGGCTTCTTCAAACGCCGCATACGCGTCCGCTGACAGTACTTCCGCCCACTTGTAGCTGTAATACCCCGCCGCATAACCACCTGCGAAGATATGGCTGAACGTATTCGGCCAACGCGAGAACGACGCTTGCGGAATCACATGGAACCGTTCGTTGATCTCGCGCGCGAGATCGTTCACGCTCTTCGAGCCGGACGGATCGAAGTCGACGTGCAGCTTCATGTCGAACATCGAGAACACGATTTGCCGCAGCGTGCCGAGGCCGCTCTGGAAGTTCTTCGCGGCGAGCATCTTGTCGAACAGATCGCGCGGCAGCGGCGCGCCGGTATCGACATGCGACGTCATATCGCTCAGCACATCCCATTCCCAGCAGAAGTTTTCCATGAACTGCGACGGCAGTTCGACCGCATCCCATTCGACGCCGTTAATGCCCGACACACCAAGCTCGTCGACGCGCGTCAGCATATGGTGCAGTCCGTGGCCGAACTCATGGAACAGCGTGATCACTTCGTCGTGCGTGAAACAGGCGGGCTTGCCGCCGACCGGCGCCGAAAAATTGCAGGTCAGATACGCGACCGGCGTTTGCACCGGGCCGTGCACCGGTTTGCGGCGGGTGCGCGCATCGTCCATCCATGCGCCGCCACGCTTGCCTTCGCGTGCATACGGGTCAAGGTAGAACTGCGCGACGAGACCACCATCCGAGTTCTCGACACGGAAGAAGCGCACCTCCGGGTGCCAGGTCGCCGCTTCATCGCGCCGGATGCGCACGCCGAACAGCGTTTCGGTGACCTTGAAGAGACCCTTCAGCACCGCGTCTTCAGGGAAGTACTGCTTGACCTCGTTCTCCGAAAACGAGTAGCGCTTCTGGCGCAACCGCTCCGCCGCGAATGCCATGTCCCACGGCTGGATATCCGCAAGACCGAGTTCGCCCGCGGCAAACTCGCGCAGTTCCTTCCAGTCCTGCTCCGCATGCGGGCGCGCACGCGCTGCGAGGTCTTCGAGAAACGCCATTACCTGCGCCGGCGATTCCGCCATTTTCGGCGCAAGCGACACTTCGGCGAAGTTGCGATAGCCGAGCATCTGCGCCTCTTCCGCGCGCATCTTCAGATGCTCGGCGACGTTCGCGGTGTTGTCCCAGTCCGGATTGCCGTTGCCGTATTGCGGCCCAAGCTCCGAAGCGCGCGTCACATACGCACGGTACATCGCTTCGCGCATCGGGCGGTGCTCCGCGTATTGCATCACCGGGAAGTACGACGGGAAGTGCAGCGTGAATTTCCAGCCGCTCTTGCCGTCGCGTTCGGCGGCCTCACGCGCGGCGGCAATCACGTCTTCGGGCAAGCCTGCCAGTTCTTCCTGGGTTGCGACGATGTACGCATAGGCGTTCGTCGCGTCGAGCACGTGATCCGAAAAGGCTTTTGACAACCCGGCCTGGCGTTCCTGCAGTTCCGCGAAGCGCGGCTTCTGATCTTCCGGCAACTCGGCGCCCGACAGGCGGAAGTCGCGCAGTGCGTTGTCGAGAATCTTCTTGCGCTCGGCGTTCAGCGTCGCGTAGTCGCCGCTTGTCGAAATCGCCTTGTACTTTTCGTACAGCGCAAGGTTTTGTCCGACACTCGACCAGAACTCGGTCACACGCGGCAGATTCTCGCCATAGACGGCGCGCAGTTCCGGCGTATCGGCGACTGCGTTCAGGTGGCCGACCACACCCCACGCGCGCGACAGCGGCTCGGTTGCGCGCTCGACTGTTTCGACGACATCTGCCCACGACGCTGGCGTCGCGGGTGCGCTGGCGCGCTCCACGGCGGCGCTCGCGTTCGCAAGCAGCACGTCGAGCGCGGGCGTCACGTGATCGGGGCGGATCTCGCCGAAACGCGGCAGATCGGTGAAGTCAAGGAGCGGGTTATCTGATGTCGGTCGGGTAGTGGACATATTGACTTCCTGTCTGTCGCATCGTGTTGGAGAGGCTGAAACCTGCACTTGCAGGGCGCGCAGTCGCGCCCTGTTATTCGACTATGGGGGCGGTGCGTGCCGTTTCCAGTGCGGATGGCCGGGAAAAAGCGGAAAGAACGCAACCACCGCAAGCACCGCGCGCCGCCGTCGGCCAAACCCAAGGATACGCATATTTGCACCGCAACGTGACAACGCTGCCGCGACGCTACGTGCGCTGCTGCACGGATGCGGTGCGGATTGCGGTGCACGGCGTCGGTGTGCACCGGGAGTCTGCAATGAGCAAACTAAGCGCGAGGTCGCATCTGCACGAAACGGCTCACCGCAGCGTCACACGGCATGCAACGGCGACATACTGATCGCCGCACGCCGCACGCCGCACGCCGCACGCCGCACGCCGCACGCCGCACGCCGCACGCCGCACGCCGCACGTTACTCGGCGCGACCTACAGATTGCCGGCCGCGCGTTCGGCTGCTTCGATCGTGTTGACCAGCAGCATCGTGATCGTCATCGGCCCGACGCCTCCCGGCACCGGTGTCAGGTAACCCGCGACTTCCTTCACGCCGGCGAAGTCGACGTCGCCGCAGAGCTTGCCTGCATCGTCGCGATTCATGCCGACGTCGATCACCGCGGCGCCGGGCTTCACCATGTCGGCGGTCAGGATGTTGCGCATGCCGGTCGCGACGACCACCACATCGGCTGCGCGCGTATGCGCGGCCAGGTCGCGTGTCTTGCTGTGGCAGATCGTCACGGTCGCGCCCGCGTCGAGCAGCAGCATCGCCATCGGCTTGCCGACGATGTTCGAACGGCCGATCACGACCGCGTTCGCCCCCTTCAGCGCAATGCCGTACGCGTCGAACATTTTCATGATGCCGTACGGCGTGCATGGTCTGAACAGCGGCTTGCCGGTCATCAGCGCGCCCGCGTTCGCGATGTGGAAGCCGTCGACGTCTTTTTCCGGCGCAATCGCTTCGATCACCTTGTGGCTGTCGATATGCGCGGGCAGCGGCAGTTGCACCAGAATGCCGTTGATCTTCGGGTCGCGGTTCAGTTCGTCGATGCGTGCTAGCAGCTCGGCTTCGGACAGCGTCGACGGATAGCGGTCGTATGACGAGTGGAGGCCGTTGTCCTCGCAGGCTTTTACCTTGTTGCGGACATACACCTCGCTGGCGGGGTTGTCTCCGACCAGCACGACCGCAAGGCCCGGCTGATGGCCGCGAGCGGTCAGGGCGGCGGCGCGCGACGCGACGTCGGCGCGAAGGGTCTTCGATAGGGCGGTGCCGTCAATCAGTTTGGCTGTCATGGTTGGTCGAAAATGGGTAGTCTGGGACGCGACGCGTTCGCCCCGGGCGCACGGTCGCGATCACTGCGGTCTCACTGCGGGGTCACGTCCGGGGTCACGTCCGGACTCACCGCCGCGAAGCGTGCAGCCGGCGTGTGAACGCGATTGCATGCGCATCGGGCTGCTGCGCGGTGGGTGATCGCCATGGTGACCGGGACTATGATGACCGCGATCGTGCGCGATTGCCGACATCATGATGCCGATTCGGCAACGCGCCGGCGCGGTTCGAGCGGCCGCACGAAAAACGCACGCGGCGCAGAAACTGCGCCGCTATTTCAACGCATCATTATACCGTCGCTGCCGTGCTCGCCGTGTTCGTGCGGCGCTGTGAGCGGCGCCGGGCGCTGGGCGCCGAAGCTGCGCGATAGCGCCGTGCATCAACGCATCGCGTTTAAGGGTGTGCCGGTTGCCACGATGAATCCGGATCGAACGAACGAATCGCGTCGACTGCGCTCGCCGTGCGCGGCCCCAGATCCTTCTGATACACCTGACCGTCCTGATTGACGATAAAGCTCATCACACCGGTCTTGCCGTATTCGGCGGGCCATGCGACGAGCGCGAAGCCTTTTTTCAGCACGCCGTCCTGCATATAGCTTTGCGGGCCGCCGTTCGCATGCGAGCCTTGTGCGGTCAGAATGCGGAAGTGGTACCCGTGATACGCCTCGCCCGGCGCGATACGTCGCTGCATCGTTGCGGCCAGCGGGCCGAGCGGGCTTTGCGGTTCGCCCGGCGCCGTGTCCCAGTACAGCCCATCGTGCTGCTTGGGCGTGCTGATGAACTTCTGCGCGTAGTGCTGTGTCAGGTTCCGGTAGTCATTCTGCGCATCGACATACGCCAGTGACGTCAGAATCGCCGCGCGCTCGTTGCGGCCGATGCGGCGCGTGAGCATTTCGTCGGTCGCGGCCGGTGTGTTGAAGCGCCAACCGCCGGCGACCTTCTCGATCGGGATAGGCAGCGTCCAGCCGTCATCGCCGACTTCAAGATGCGCGCTCGGGCGGCCGTTGCGCGGCGTCGCATCTTCGACGATTGCATGGCCTTTCGCCCATTGGCCGAGAAACGCGTAGATATCGTCCTGGCCGATCTCGGTGGTTGGTATGAAACGCGGGTAGTGGCTGCCGAGCACGCGCTTCATCGCCATGTGATCGTTCGTCGCGAGTGCGTTCACGAACGCGTTGGCGGCCGCGTCGGCAGTTGGATAGACGGCTTGTGCATGCGCGCCTGGTATGCCGCACAGCAGGGTGGCAGCCGCGACGAGCGTACCGGCCGCGCCGCGCACGATGTACGATGCTGCGCGGTGAGCCGCGGTGTGTGCCGCGCGCTGCGCGAGACAGGTCAGGCGCGCTGCGTGCGAAACGGGATAGCGGGTCATGTTGGGCTCCTTGTCGAATGTTCAGCGGCCGCGGCCAAAATGGCGTCCGCCGCCACCACCGAAACCACCGGACCTTTCACCGCCGCGAAACCCGCCACCTTCAAACCCGCCGCCTTCGAATCCGCCACGTTGACCGCCGCCCTCGAACCCGCCGCGTTCGCCGCCGCCGTATCCGCCTGCCCGGCCGGCGTTGGCCTGCTGGCCAGCGCCGTAGCGTCCGCCACCATTATTCGCAAACGATTCGCGGCTCGCCTGGCCGCGTTGCATGTCCGCGCGCGCGGTGCCGGGATCGCCGGCGCCGCGCAGCGCGTTGTCGCGGTTCAGGTTCTGCGCGCTGTTGCGAATTTCACCTGGGCTCGTGCCGCCGCTGCGGATGTCTTGCAGCCGCTGGCTGCCCGAGCCGGTCAGGTTTTGTCCGGTGCGCTGCTGCAACGCCTGTTCCGCCTGCGCACGCGACGCATCCCGGCCGCGATACGCATCGCGCTGCGCGGCCAGATTCGCATTGTTCAGGTTCGCGGTGTTGCGGTTCAGATTCGCGTTCGTCCGATTGATGCTTTCGTTGCGATTCCAGTTCGCCGTGTTCGTACTCGAGTTGATCCGGTTGTTGACGTTGATGTTGTTGTAGCGATTGACATTGACGTTCACATCATGCGTATTCCAGTTGACACCACCCCACAGCGAATTCGCGACCGCGATGCCGGCGCCGAATGCGAGGCCGGTTGCGAAGCCGGTTGCGATCGCATAACCGGGCGGCGGCGGAACGTACACCGGCGGATATGCAGGGTAGGGCCACGCGCCATACACGACCGTCGGGTTATACGTCGGCACATAAACGACCTGCGGATTGGCGGGCACGATCTGGATCGTGCTCTGCTCGACGATGACCTTCTGCTGCTCGGTCGTCTTCAGATTGCCCGCTTGTTGCGCCTGCTTGCGCAAGCGTTGCACCGAGTCCATTACATCGTTGGGCTGCGCGAGAAATGCGTTGCCCAGTTGTGTGACCCAGTCGGGTTTCGAAGCCATGGTCGCGAGCACCTGCGGAAACGCGACCAGCGACTGCACGCTCGGGTCCCACGGTTCCGACGCGACCGCCTTGACGGCGTCGTCGCCATGCAACTGCGAATTGGCTTTCGACCACTGCTCGGCTTCTGGAATCTGCTGCGGGAAGGTCGCAGCCATCAGTACCTGCGCGAGCAACGCGTCGGGGTAGAGTGCGATCGGCGCGGTCAGCGAGTCGAGTTGCTGGCTGGACACCTTCGCCGGTGTTTGCGCGTGTGCGACTGTGGGCGTTGCAATGCCGGCCACGATCGGCATGCCGGCGAGCGCCACACAGATCAGCAGCGCACGCTGACGTGTTCCGGGACGTTTCATGTTCATGTCCTCCTTGCTGCGTGATCAGCGGCTAGCGGATCAGAAAGACGACTAAAAAGCAGACAAAAATCCGGACAAAAATGACGAAGAAAAAGCGGCCCAGGAAGTAATCCGGAAAGCGGATGAAGCAGGGCGCGAAAAAGTGGCAGGCGACGCGTCAGCGCGGTTGTCGTTGATGTTTCTGTCGAGCTGCAATGGACTGCGGCGTAGCGCCGGTCAATCATGATGCATTCCTGAGCACGAATGGAATACTTCAAATTAGGGGGCAAAGGCAGGACTGTCAATCAACGGCACCAAGTTTTACGCTTCTGCCGTTTTATTCAAGGCCGTGTTGAAATCGCAACGACGATATCCATCGTGCATTCGTTAAAAAACGAATCGGGTGCACGCTATGTTTGGATAGCTAATGAATTGAAAACGCGCTGTGAAAAAGAAAAAAGCGGGCCATGGCCCGCTTTCGATGAAGCAAAGGATGAAGCGCTGCAGCCGACGCGTTACTGCGCCTGCTGAGGCTTGTTCGACAGCGCCAGTCGCAGCAGATCCGCGACGGTATTCACATTGAGCTTTTCCATGATGTTCGCGCGGTGCGCTTCGACTGTCTTGATGCTGATGCCGAGGTCGTCGGCGATCTGCTTGTTCAGGCGACCCGCGATGATCCGCTCGAGCACCTGATGCTCGCGCGCGGTGAGCTTGCCCAGACGCTCGGCGGCCGCGCGCTGTTGCTGCACGCTGGTGCTTTCGCTGCGTGCCTTATCGAGCATCCGCTCGACCAGCTTGCGCAATTCCGCTTCGTCGAACGGCTTCTCGATGAAATCCATCGCGCCTTTTTTCATCGTCGAGACTGCCATCGGCACGTCGCCGTGGCCGGTGACGAAGATGATCGGCAGCGACGCGTTGTCAGCGATCAGCCGCTCCTGCAATTCGAGCCCGCTCATGCCGGACATCCGCACGTCGAGAATCAGACACGCGATCTGCCCGGGGTGCTGGTGCGGCTGCCACGCTTCGATAAACTGCTCGGCGCTGGAGAAGCATTGCACGCGATAACCGTTCGCTTCCAGCAGCCAGCGCAGCGAGTCTCGCACCGCCTCGTCGTCGTCGACGACAAACACGGTTTCCTGTGTGGTGACTGGGGTGTTCATAGCTCTCCCGTAACGGTTTGTGGTGTCGGCGCCTCGTGCCCGCCGTTGCTCGGGCCGTCGGGTTCGCCGATGGGCAGACTGCAGTGAAAAGTGGCACCGGTAATGTGGCCGTCCGCTTCGACGTTATTCAGCACCCACAGGCGGCCGCGGTGAGATTCGATAATCGACCGGCAAATATTGAGGCCCATGCCCATGCCGTCCGACTTGGTGCTGTAAAACGGTTCGAACAGATGCTCGGCGGTCGCTTCGTCGACGCCCGGGCCCTGGTCGACCACGCTGATGCGCACATTACCCGCCTCGAGCCGCGCGACGACGCGAATCACCGGGTCGACCGCATCGGGCCGTGCGTCGTGCATCGCCTCGGCCGCGTTTTTCAGCAGGTTCACGAGCACCTGCTCGATCAGCACCGGATCGACATAAATGACGGGCAACCGCGAGCGGATATCGGTAACGATGCGAATGCGGCGTTTGCGGGCTTCGATTTCCGCAAGCCCAACCGCATCCGCGACGATATCGGCGACGCGGGTCGCCTGGCGTTTCGGTTCGCTGCGTTTCACGAATTCACGGATCCGCTTGATGATCATGCCGGCCCGCACCGCCTGTTGCGCGGTCTTTTCGAGTACCGGCAGCAAGTTGTCGGGCGTTGTTCGCCCAGATTTAACCAGCGCAACCGCGCCAGAGCAATAGTTATTGATCGCGGCGAGCGGCTGGTTCAGTTCGTGAGCGAGCGACGACGCCATTTCGCCCATCGTCATCAGGCGGCTCGTGAACTGCAATTTCTCGTCTTGCTGGCGCGCGAGCTCCTGCGCCTGCTTGCGGGTCGTGATGTCGGTTGCGATCTGCATCTGCGCAAGGTGGCCGTCGACCCACTGGATATACTGGCGCCGCACTTCGAACCATTTTTGTATGCTTTGCACATACACTTCCTGCGCGTCCGCCGTGCTTTCGGTCAGCGCGGCGGCGGGCAGACCGGCGTAGGTGTCGACCATGTCGATCGAATCGGATGACGCCTGCGAACTGTCGAAGCCGCCGCTGCCCGCCAGTTCGAGGTGGCCGTCCGGCCGGATGCCGAACAGGTGCCGGTAGTAGCGGTTCGCGAACAGCAGTTCGGCTTCGTCGGCCGCGAGCACCGACACGGCCGCATCGAGACTTTCGAGCACCGTGGTGAAGCGTTCGTGCGCGGCGGCAAGCTCTTCGCGCGCGCGCTTCGGTTCGGTGATGTCGGTCATCGACGACATCCAGCCGGTCTGACGCCCCGAGCTGTCGATCAGCGGCGATACATACAGCCGTGCATGAAACAGCGAACCGTCCTTGCGCCGCACGCGCAGCTCGAAACCGGACGACGGGGCCTTGCCGCGCAGCGTCATATCGAGCTGACGCTGCATTTCCGGATACGAGTCGCGCGGCCAGTACGGGAACGGCGCGGTCTTGCCGACCAGGTCGATTTCGTCCCAGCCGGTCATCCGGCAGAACGCCGGGTTCACGTGCGTAATGCGGCCGTGCATATCGAGCACGCGCATGCCGATCAGCACCGAGTTTTCCATCGCGCGCCGGAAGAACGCTTCCGCATACAGCGCCTGCTGCGCCTCGAAGCGCTGCCGCGTGTGCTTCCACAAGCTCCACAGACTCCACAGCACGAAGCACGACAGGCCCGCGACCAGCCACACGAGCGTGTTGTTCGTGAAGTTGGTCATCTGCGGATACGCATAGACGCGCACCGAGATGCCCTGGCCAGGCGGATCGAGCGGCAGATCGTAGAACGCGTCGCGCGGCAGGCGCGGACGCGTCGACGTGGTCGCGAGTTCGCGGTTGTTGATATCGACGATCGAGATCTTGTACTTCGCGGAAAGCTCCGGCGGGATGTCGCGCTTGAGCATCCCTTCGATCGAGAACACCGCGGCGATGTTGCCGAGGAACTCGCGATCGCGATAGACCGGCGTTTGCAGCGTGATAAAGCCGTTGCCGAGATCGTCGTAGAGGACCGGCGAATACACTTGCCGGCGGGTGGTGCGGGCTTCGGCGAACGCGGCCTTCAGCGCCTCGTCCATCTGCTGGTCATTGGGTTTTGCGAGGCGCTGGCCGAGCACCGGCAGCGGCGTATTCGGCCAGCGCGGCTGTAGCTCGGACGTGTACCAGTTCATGTAGAGGATCTCGGGATGCCCCTGCATGATGTCGGTGGTCGAAACCTGGAAGGATTTCGGGTCCGCGCGGCCCGTGACCAGATCGCGGGCGAGCGCCTGGATCTGCTCCTGCGCGCCTGTCATGGACAAGCGGATCTGCTGCTGCGCCCACGCGACGTTGCGGTACAGCGTGTCTTCCTGCTGCTGCTGCTCGCGCCGGTTGAGACTCCACAAAATGAGGCTCATCACGACAAGGAACACCAGAATGGACAGCAGCGGTGTCAGCAAATAGGAATTCGACCACCATGGTCCATGGTGCCAGCGGGACGGCGACGTATCCGCCGGCGAACCGGACGGTCGCGCCGAGCGTGCGAAAAGCCGATCGGTCAACATGGGTCGCATTGTAGCGCAGCAGGTCCGCACGAAATCGCGCAGAAAAGCGGCGAAACTCACATTAACAGGAGCAAACTACTCGGCGTATCAGCAGATAGGCAGTCAAACCAGGGTGCGCCGCAACAATTTTTCGCATTGTGAGAAAGCATCTCGCAATTCGAAAATTTTGTTGCGCGGACGTCGGGGGCATCATTAAAATCGGCCGAAACTGCCGCGGTCGTGCTTCGTCCGCGTCGTCCGTTCACGAGCGTTCCTCTATATCCAGGAGACGAGCATGTCCGCTGTACCTGACGAAGTCCTGAAGTACGTCGCTGCGTCGCAAGACGATAGCGATCCGCAAGAAACGGCTGAATGGCTCGAAGCGCTGGATGGCGTGATTTCTGCTGTGGGCCCGAACCGTGCTCACTATCTGATCGAAAAGCAGATCGAGTTCGCCCGTGTGCACGGCGAACATCTGCCGTTTTCCGCGAACACCCCGTACATCAACACGATCCCGGTCGCGAATCAGGCGAAGATTCCCGGCGACCAGGACATCGAACACCGTATCCGCTCGTACACCCGCTGGAACGCGATGGCGATGGTGCTGCGCGCGGGCAAGGACACCAATGTCGGCGGCCATATTGCTTCGTTCGCTTCGGCGGCGACGCTGTATGACGTCGGCTTCAACCATTTCTGGCATGCGCCCTCCGCCGACCATGGCGGCGACCTTGTGTTCGTGCAAGGCCACTCGTCGCCGGGCGTCTACTCGCGCGCGTTCCTGCTAGGCCGGTTGTCGGACCAGCAGGTCGACAACTTCCGCCAGGAAGTGGGCGGCCAGGGTATCTCGTCGTATCCGCACCCGTGGCTGATGCCGGACTTCTGGCAGTTCCCGACGGTGTCGATGGGTCTTGGCCCGATCATGGCGATCTATCAGGCGCGCTTTATGAAGTATCTGCAGGCGCGCGGCATCGCGAAGACCGAGGGCCGCAAGGTGTGGGCGTTCCTCGGCGACGGCGAAACCGATGAACCGGAATCGCTCGGCGCGATCGGCATGGCCGGCCGCGAGCGCCTCGACAACCTCGTGTTCGTGATCAACTGCAACCTGCAGCGTCTGGACGGCCCGGTGCGCGGCAACGGCAAGATCATCCAGGAACTCGAAAGCGAATTCCGCGGCGCCGGCTGGAACGTCATCAAGGTGATCTGGGGTAGCCGCTGGGACGCGCTGTTCGCGCGCGACAAGTCGGGCGCGCTGATGCGCCGGATGATGGAAGTCGTCGACGGCGAATATCAGACGTACAAGTCGGAGTCGGGCGCGTTTGTGCGCGAGCACTTCTTCAATACGCCGGAACTGAAGGCGCTGGTCGCCGACTGGTCCGATGACGAAGTGTGGAACCTGAACCGCGGCGGCCACGATCCGCACAAGATCTTCGCGGCCTACAAGGCGGCGACCGAAACGAAGGGCCAGCCGACCGTGATCCTCGCGAAGACGATCAAGGGCTACGGGATGGGCGAAGCCGGTCAGGCGATGAACATCACGCACCAGCAGAAGAAGATGCAGGTCGAGGCGCTGAAGAAGTTCCGCGACCAGTTCCGTCTGCCGATCTCCGACGACGACATCGTGCACGTGCCGTATCTGAAGTTCGAAGAAGGCTCGAAGGAACTCGAATACATGCGTGCCCGCCGTCAGGAGCTGGGCGGCTATCTGCCGGCGCGCCGGCAGAAGGCGCAATCGCTGCCGGTGCCGGAACTCGCTGCGTTCGAGCCGCTGCTGAAGGGCACCGGCGAAGGCCGCGAGATTTCGACGACGATGGCGTTCGTGCGCATTCTGAACATCCTGCTGAAGGACAAGGCGCTCGGCAAACGGGTGGTGCCGATCGTGCCGGACGAGTCGCGCACGTTCGGCATGGAAGGCCTGTTCCGCCAGATCGGTATCTGGAATCAGGACGGCCAGAAGTACGTGCCGGAAGACTCCGACCAGCTGATGTTCTACAAGGAATCGGAAACCGGCCAGATCCTGCAGGAAGGCATCAACGAGGCCGGCGGCATGTCGGACTGGATCGCTGCGGCGACGTCGTACTCGACGCACAACGAGATCATGATCCCGTTCTACATCTACTATTCGATGTTCGGGTTCCAGCGTGTCGGCGACCTCGCATGGGCAGCGGGCGACATGCGCTCGCGCGGCTTCCTGCTCGGCGGCACCGCGGGCCGCACGACGCTGAACGGCGAGGGCCTGCAGCACGAAGACGGCCACTCGCTGCTGTGGGCATCGTCCATTCCGAACTGCATCAACTACGACCCGACGTTCGGCTACGAACTCGCGGTGATCATCCAGGACGGCCTGCGCCGCATGGTGCAGGAGCAGGAGGACGTGTTCTATTACCTGACGGTGATGAACGAAAACTACGAACACCCGGCGATTCCGCAGGGCGAACACGTAGCGAAGGACATCATCAAGGGCATGTACTCGTTCCGTAAGGCCGAGGCTGATGCCAAGGCGCCGCGCGTGCAGCTGATGGGCGCGGGCACGATCTTCAACGAAGTGATTGCCGCGGCGGACCTGCTGAAGAACGACTGGGGCGTCGCCGCCGATCTCTGGAGCGTGCCGAGCTTCACCGAACTCGCGCGCGAAGGTCACGAAGTGCAGCGCTGGAACCTGCTGCATCCGACCGAAGAGAAGAAGGTCTCGCACGTCGAGAAGCTGCTGAAGGATGCAAAGGGTCCGGTGATCGCGTCGACCGACTACGTGCGCGCGCTGACCGAGCAGATCCGCGCATTCGTGCCGCAGCGCTTCGTCGTGCTGGGCACCGACGGCTTCGGCCGTTCGGATACGCGCGAACAGCTGCGTCACTTCTTCGAAGTCGACCGCTACTGGGTCACCGTGGCTGCGCTGAATGCGCTGGCCGATGAGGGTACGATTGAGCGCAAGGTCGTGGCCGACGCGCTGAAGAAGTACAACCTCGACCCGTCCAAACCCAACCCGATGACCGTCTAACTCGTCGCCCCCCGGGCGACGCCGCGCGCACTCCGTTCTCGATGTCGGCGGAGTGCGCTCGGCCCTGGAGACAGAAAACAAATGAGCCAAGCGATCGAAGTCAAGGTGCCGGACATCGGCGATTACAAGGACGTTCCTGTAATCGAGGTGCTGGTGAAGGCGGGTGATACCGTCGAGAAAGAGCAGTCGCTAGTTACGCTGGAATCCGATAAGGCGACGATGGATGTGCCGAGCCCGGTGTCGGGCAAGGTTAAGGAACTGAAGGTGAAGGTCGGCGATTCGGTGTCGGAAGGCACGCTGATCATTCTGCTCGAAGGGGAAGGCGCGGCTGCCGCGCCCGCGCCGGCTGCGTCGAAGCCCGCGCCGGCTAACGGCGCCGCGCAGCCGGCCGCCGCGGCATCCGCGGCACAGGCGGCCCCGGCGGCGGCTGCCGCTGGCGGTGGCGGTGTGCAGGAAGTGAAGGTGCCGGACATCGGCGACTACAAGGACGTGCCGGTCATCGAGATCGCGGTGAAGGTTGGCGATCGTGTCGAGAAAGAGCAGTCGCTAATCACGCTCGAATCCGACAAGGCGACGATGGATGTGCCGAGCCCGGCCGCGGGCGTCGTCAAGGAACTGAAGGTGAAGGTCGGCGACACGGTGTCCGAAGGCACCGTGATCGTGCTGATCGAAGGCGCGGGCGGGGCCGCTGCGCCGGCAGCGGCTGCCGCGGCGCCGAAGCAGGCGGCTGAAGAGCCGTCCGACGCGCCACAAAAGCCGGCCCCCGCGCCGGCCGCGGCGCCATCCGCGCTCGCGCAGGCGCCGGTGATTCCCGCCGGCGAAGGCGGCGCGTACAAGCCAAGCCATGCGTCGCCGTCGGTGCGCAAGTTTGCGCGTGAGCTGGGCGTCGACGTATCGCGCGTGCAAGGCAGCGGTCCGAAAGGACGCATCACGCAGGATGACGTGACCGCGTTCGTGAAGGGCGTCATGACTGGCCAGCGCGCGGCGCCGGCCGCGGCCGCGGGCGCACCGGCGGGCGGCGGCGAGCTGAATCTGCTGCCGTGGCCGAAGATCGACTTTACGAAGTTCGGTCCGATCGACCCGAAACCGCTGTCGCGCATCAAGAAGATCTCGGGCGCGAACCTGCATCGCAACTGGGTGATGATTCCGCACGTCACGAACAACGACGAAGCGGACATTACGGATCTCGAAGCATTGCGCGTGCAACTGAACAAGGAGCACGAGAAGGCCGGCGTGAAGTTCACGATGCTCGCATTCGTGATCAAGGCCGTGGTCGCCGCGTTGAAGAAATTCCCGACGTTCAATACGAGCCTCGACGGCGATAACCTCGTCTACAAGCAGTATTTCCATATCGGTTTTGCCGCCGATACGCCGCACGGCCTTGTCGTGCCGGTGATCCGCGATGCGGACAAGAAGGGTCTTGTCGATATCGCGAAGGAAATGGCCGAGCTGTCGAAGCTCGCGCGCGACGGCAAGCTCAAGCCCGAGCAGATGCAGGGCGGCTCGTTCTCGATTTCGTCGCTGGGCGGCATCGGCGGCACGACGTTCACGCCGATCATCAATGCGCCTGAAGTCGCGATTCTCGGCCTGTCGCGCAGTGCGATGAAACCGGTCTGGGACGGCAAGCAGTTTGTGCCGCGTCTGACGCTGCCGTTGTCGCTGTCGTATGACCACCGGGTGATCGACGGCGCGGAAGCGGCGCGCTTTAACGCGTATCTCAGTGCGATCCTCGGCGACTTCCGGCGGGTCATTCTTTGATTTTTGCAGCGTGCGGGGCGTGGCTGGCTGTTGCTGTCCACGCCTTTGTTGTTGAACCATCTGGCTGAATCCGAGCTTGGCATGTGTTTGACAGGCGTCGTTCCACAACGGGGCGGCGCCTGTTTGTCGAACCCGCCGCGCGTCGATCGCCTCCGGTTCACCGGCCGCGCAGCAATCCCTCATCAACACGGCAACAAGAGAAGGGGACACTCATGAGTCTCGTCGAAGTTAAGGTGCCGGACATCGGCGACTTCAAGGACGTCGATGTCATCGAAGTCAATATCAAACCGGGCGACGTCATCGAAAAAGAACAGGCGCTGATGACGCTCGAGTCCGACAAGGCATCGATTGAAGTGCCGAGCGATGCCGCCGGCACCGTCAAGGAAGTGCGCGTGAAGGCCGGCGACAAGGTGTCGGAAGGCACGATCATCGCGCTGGTTGAGACGTCGGGCGAAGCCGCGCCGGCGAAGGAAGAGACCAAGGCCGCCGCACCGGCGAAGGCCGCTGCACCGGCGGCACAG
This sequence comes from Paraburkholderia rhizosphaerae, assembly GCF_004366595.1. GTDB lineage: Bacteria > Pseudomonadota > Gammaproteobacteria > Burkholderiales > Burkholderiaceae > Paraburkholderia > Paraburkholderia rhizosphaerae. The sequence goes on along the minus strand of NZ_SORE01000015.1, from coordinate 114,053 downwards.
CCCGCTGCGCAGCAAAAGCCGGCCAGCGCACCGCAAGCCGGTAGCTTCTCGGGCGCCGCGGATATCGAATGCGATATGGTCGTGCTCGGCTCAGGCCCCGGCGGCTACTCGGCCGCATTCCGTGCCGCCGATCTCGGCATGAAGACTGTGCTGGTCGAGCGTTACGCAACGCTCGGCGGCGTTTGTCTGAACGTCGGTTGCATTCCGTCGAAGGCGCTGTTGCACACCGCGCTGGTGATCGACGAAGCCGCCGCGCTCGGCGCGCACGGCATCACGTTTGCGAAGCCGCAAGTCGATCTCGACAAGCTGCGCGAGTTCAAGTCGGGCGTCGTGAAGAAGCTCACCGGCGGTCTCGGCGGGATGGCGAAGGCACGCAAGGTCGAAGTGGTGACCGGCGTCGGCGCATTCGTCGATCCGCATCATATGGAAGTGCAGACCGAAAGCGGCAAGAAGGTCATCAAGTTCAAGAACGCGATCATCGCGGCGGGTTCGCAGGCGGTGAAACTGCCGTTCATTCCGGAAGATCCGCGTGTCGTCGATTCGACCGGCGCGCTCGAACTGCGTCAGATTCCGCAGCGCATGCTGGTGATCGGCGGCGGCATTATCGGCCTGGAAATGGCGACCGTGTATTCGACGCTCGGTGCGCAGATCGACGTCGTTGAAATGCTCGACGGGCTGATGCTGGGCGCGGACCGCGATCTGGTGAAGGTGTGGGAGAAGTTCAACAGCAAGCGTTTCGCGAACGTGATGCTGAAGACCAAAACCACCGCCGCGCAAGCGAAGCAGGACGGCATCTATATCACGTTCGAAGGCGAGAAGGCGCCGGCCGAGCCGCAGCGTTACGACCTCGTGCTGGTCGCGGTCGGCCGCAGCCCGAACGGCAAGAAGATCGGTGCGGACAAGGCGGGCGTCGCAGTCACGGATCGCGGCTTTATCGATGTCGACAAGCAGATGCGTACGAATGTGCCGCATATCTATGCGATCGGCGATATCGTCGGCCAGCCGATGCTTGCGCACAAGGCAGTGCATGAAGGTCACGTCGCGGCGGAAGCCGCGCACGGCGAGAAGGCGTACTTCGACGCACTGCAAATTCCTTCTGTCGCGTATACGGACCCGGAAGTCGCATGGGCCGGCAAGACCGAAGACCAGTGCAAGGCCGAAGGCATCAAGTACGGCAAGGCCGTATTCCCGTGGGCTGCGTCGGGCCGCGCGATCGCGAACGGGCGCGACGAAGGCTTCACGAAGCTGATCTTCGACGAAGAAACGCATCGCGTGATCGGCGGTGGGATTGTCGGGCTGAATGCCGGCGATCTGATCAGCGAAGTGTGTCTGGCGATCGAGATGGGTGCGGACGCAACCGATATCGGCAAGACGATTCACCCGCACCCGACGCTGGGCGAATCGATTGGTATGGCCGCCGAGTTGTATGAGGGCGTTTGCACGGACTTGCCGCCGCAGCGCAGGAAGTAAAGTAAGCCTGCGCGCGCAACGTGTTGTCAAACGTTGCTACGTGAAACGCCGCGCAAAAGAAATGGCGCGCTCCTGCGAAAGCAGGGCGCGCCATTTTTGCGTTTGGGCGCGGACAAAAAAATCCCGGCCGGAGCCGGGGTAACGATACGCGGTTTCACGTATCGGAGCGTCTGGTCGCGGCAGACAGAAGTCCGCGCGACGCTATAGCCTCTTGTCAGTGATGCTTGAGTGACTCGCGGCAGCGTCGGCACGAACGTATTCGGAATGCTGAACGTTGTTCGGCCGACGCCTGTTCGAAGCCCGATGTGATGAAACGGATTCTCTTTGTACCGTGTTGGCGGTCAAACCTCAGGTGTCAACCTTAGGCAGCAGCAGCCTTCTTCGTTGCCGAAGCCGAACGCGACACTTGCGCGGCGGCTTGCGAAGCGGCCTTCGACGCAGCGGTAGCGGCCGCGTTGAAGTTGCTTTCAGCGATTTCGACCGCTTGCTTCGTGGCCTTGTGGACCGTTTCGTACGTGGTGTTCGCAGCGGTGATCGCCGACTTGATCACGGCGACCGCGGTTTCCGAACCAGCCGGCGCGTTCTTCGCGACGTTCTCGACGAGCGCCTGCACCTTGCGGTTCTGCTCTTCGTACTGCGCTTCCGCGACGCGGGTAAATTCAGCCTGCGTAGCCGACGCGATTTCATACAGGTGACGGCCGTACGACAGCACCTTCTCGGCAACCGGCTGCGTGAGGCTAGCCTGCAGCGCGAGGAGTTCTTGCGCGTCCTTCACGGACAGCGCGCGCTGCGCGTTTTCCTGGCCTTCCGCGAGCGTCGACTTGACGACTTGCAAGTTCAGTTCGACCAGCTTCTCGACACCTTCGAATGCCTTGTTCGTGAGACCGAAGAGGGTTTCGAGGTTGGCCTTCTGGGCTGCAGCGAATTGCTCAGGGGTCAGCAGAGTCATGTTTACGCTCCTGAAGTACCGGTCCGTCTGGCGCGGACCGAGTTGGGTTAATCAGTTTGATCAATCAAAACCGACATGAAAACCAGGCCGGTCGGGTATTGGGTACGCCGCACGTTGGGAGGCGATGATGCATTGTGCGTCGCAACAATGGTTCCCATTTTAGGATAGTGCCCAATGTTGTCAAGTACTTTTTGTGCGTCGCACAATGGTCGTAATCTATTGAGAAAACAGTACGTTATGAAACGTTTATGGAATTGTGAAATTGCAATGCATATTGCGTCGTTGCACCGAGGTGGTGCGTTCATTTGTAACAAATAAAGCAACAATGGCGGGTTTCGTGAGTTACCTAACAAACAACGACTGTCGCGGTAAAATCGCGACGTACACTGAAACCGTGGCGGAACGTTAAATCTCCATCCCGGTCTGACGCGCGATGCGCCAGTTTCAGCACCCGTTTAACAGCGATCTGACAGACTGCGAATGGTGCTGACGTGCCGCCTCCAAAACATCAGGGCTCAAGCGTTGCGCCCGGTGCGCCGGCGTCGCGGCCGTACTTCCCCTGATCAAGTCGTGTGTGGAAGGTGCCGTCATGCATGGAAATCGTTTCCATCGCTGACCGGAGTTCCGTTTTGCTCCGATGATTGATCTTTTCGATGGGAGTTGCGCTGGTCATTGTGTTATGGCAATTGAGCCTTACAACTCGGTTTAACGAGTGCTGGTAAGTGCTTAAATTTGCTAATTTTTCGTTGATTCACTACACTGGCGGACAATTCCCTGCCGCTTTACCCCCCAGAACACCAATGAAAACCGACATGTTTTCGTCACTGAAACTGATGCACGGCGCGGCGCTCAGTACCGCGTTGTCGGTGGCCGCCTCGATGGTCATCGCAGCCGCATCGGCGACGCCGGTCGACGCGTTTGCGGCGTCGACAGCGTCAACGGCCAAGTCCGAGAAACAAGCAAAGGCCACGAAGAAATCCGCGAAGAAGGCGGCTGAGCCGGCCGAGAAGGTTTCGAGTCGCGGCGCGGCAAAAGGCGCGAAAGTCGCGAAAGTCGCTGCTGCTGCAAAGCGCAACGGCGATGAAGACACGCCGCGCGCCGTCTCGAAGAAAAAGCGTGTGAGCTACACGATGAACGGCCGGCACCATTCGGTCGTGCGGCGCGTCGCATTCGAGCCGCGCTCGCCGACGGCGGGCCAGGCGTTCGGCCTGCATGAGTCGCCCGAAGGGGTCGCATTGCGTTCGACCGTCGCGTATGTGGTCGATCAAAACACGCAAGAGCCGGTCTACGACAAGAATTCGCGTGCCGTCGTGCCGATCGCGTCGATCACGAAGCTGATGACCGCAATGGTCGTGCTGGATTCGAAAGAGCCGATGACCGAGTCGATCGAAGTCACCGATGAAGACCGCGACTACGAGAAAAACACCGGCTCACGCCTGTCGGTGGGCTCGGTTCTGTCGCGTGAGGACATGCTGCATATCGCACTGATGGCGTCGGAAAATCGCGCGGCGGCTGCACTGTCGCGCTATTACCCGGGGGGCCGGCCTGCGTTTATGGCGGCCATGAACGCGAAGGCGAAGGCGCTCGGTATGGTCGATACGCACTTTGAAAACCCGACCGGTCTGACGAGCCAGAACGTGTCGACCGCGCGCGATCTCGTGAAGATGGTGAACGCCGCGTATCAGTATCCGATGATCCGCCGGTTCTCGACCGATCGCAGCTATGAGGTGTACACCGGCAAGCGCACGCTCGCGTACAACAGCACGAACGCGCTGGTGCGCAACCCGACGTGGGACATCGGCTTGCAGAAGACGGGCTTTATCAATGAAGCGGGCGAATGTCTGGTGATGCAGGCCACGATCGACAATCGCCCGATGATCATGGTGTTGCTCGACTCGGCGGGCAAGTATTCGCGCTTCGCGGATGCGACGCGCCTGCGCACGTGGATCGACAACGGCGGCGAACAGCGCGTGACGAGCGCGGATGCGAACGGCGCGGGGACCTGATTGACGAGTTTTGTCGCCGCCCGTTGACGCAGCAAGAAGTGAGAAGCCCCGCTGAACCGCGGGGCTTTTTTCATGTGCACGGGCTAGCGTGCAGTTTGATCGCGCGGAACGCGCCATTCAACGGCGCAGCGCGTTCCGGGCCCTTCAGCGATGGTTGTTCAAGCCGACTGTGCAGCCGCATCGGGCTGCGCGGCCTCAGGGTGATAGCCAAGCGATTCGGAAATCACCAGAGCGGTTTTGCTGAGCTGGCCGAGCCACGAATCCTGCAGGCGGTCGGCCGGCGCCGAAAGCGACAGACCGGCAACAAGCTTGCCGGTATCGTCGTAAATGCCCGCTGCGATGCAGCGCACGCCGAGTTCCAGTTCCTCGTTATCGCGTGCGCAGGATTGCTGACGCACATGCGTAAGCTCGCGCTCGAGCTTGCCGAGGTCCGTGATGCTGTTTTGCGTATGCCCGGAAAGCCCGGTGCGCGTCGCGTACGCGCGCACCCGCGCCGCTTCGTCCGCGGCCAGAAACAGCTTGCCGACCGACGTCAGATGCAACGGCGCGCGACCGCCGATCGCGCGGACCACCTGCATGCCGGAGCGCTCCGAATAGGCGCGCTCGATATACACGATCTCATCGCCCTGACGTACCGACAGATTCACCGTCTGCCCGGTAAGCCGATGCAGCTCGCGCATCGGCATCAGCGCGGCATCGCGTACCGACAGCCGCGCCTTCACGAGGTTGCCGAGTTCGAGCAGACGCATGCCGAGCCGATAAGTGCCGGGATCGGAACGGTCGACCAGCCGGCAGGTCACCATATCGTTGAGAATGCGGTGCGCGGTCGACGGATGCAGTTCCGTGCGCTGCGCGAGTTCCTTCAGGCTGACCGGGTCGCTGTGCGCGGCGAGAGCGTCCAGCAGGCGCATCATGCGCTCGATCACCTGGATCGAGGTTTTGGGATCCGGGTTCGTATCGCTCATGGGGACAATTCATTGATGCGTCAAACGACGGAAAGACGATTGTATCTCGTATGGTGAAAAAAGCGAACGCCGGGCGCCGCGGGTTTTGCGGTTCGTTTTTAACGGATTAGGGCCGTCACGCGTTGGTATTGCACCGCAAACGTCGCATAATCGGGGACGTTTCCCCGGAGGAGGACTCATGCGAGTCGGATTTTTCGTCACCTGCCTGATCGACCTGATGCGCCCGGAAATCGGTTTCTCTGCGATCAAGCTGATCGAGCGTGCCGGTTTTGAAGTCGTCGTGCCGCCTGCGCAGACCTGCTGTGGACAGCCCGCGTACAACTCGGGCGAGCGCGGCATCGCGCGCGATCTCGCCGAAAAGATGCTGCGCGAGTTCGAGCAGTTCGACTACGTGGTCGTGCCGTCCGGTTCGTGCGGCGGAATGATCCGCGCGCACTACGGCGATCTGTTCGGTGACGATCCGGAACTGGCGGGGCGTTTCGGCCGTTTGCGCGGCAAGGTGTTCGAACTGACCGACTTTCTCGTCAACGTCGCGAAAATCGAGTTGAGTCCCGGGGAGTTTACCGGACCCGTCACCTATCACGATTCCTGTTCCGGACTGCGCGAGCTCGGTGTGAAGAGCCAGCCGCGCATGCTGCTCGCGCAGGCGGGCGTTGAAGTCAATGAAATGAAGGGCTGCGAGCACTGCTGCGGGTTCGGCGGCACGTTTGCAATCAAGTACGGCGACATCTCGACGGCGATCGTCGACGAGAAATGCGAAAACATTCACGCGAGCGGGATGCCGGCGGTCGTGTTGGGCGACCTCGGCTGCATGCTGAACATCGAAGGGCGTTTGCGCCGCACCGGCGATACGACGACGCGCGTGTTGCACATCGCACAGGTGCTGGCCGGCGACGTATAGCCGCGCGCGCGGCGAGCGTTGCGATCGGCGCGACGTTCACCGTACCGTTCGGTACTGATGCGTGCTCATTTACTCCGGATTCAGAAGGCCGTCATGCAAGTTCAATCGATGCATTTCAAGGCGCGTGCGGGCCAGAAGCTCGCCGACCAGCGCCTGCAGCAGAACCTGAAGAAGCTGTCGACGAAGTTCGTGTCGGCGCGCGCGCAGGTGATGACCGAGATCGACTTTCAGGCGACGCGCGCGGCGCTGAAGGAGCGCCGCAATCGCGCGATCGAAGACCTCGACGTATGGCTTGAGACGTTCGAGCGCGAAGCGACGCGGCGCGGCGTTACGGTGCTGTACGCGGAGACCGCGCAGGACGCGGCGAAGCTGGTCGCGGACATCGCGCGCAAGCATGACGTGAAGAAGGTGATCAAGTCGAAGTCGATGGTGTCCGAGGAAATGCGCCTGAACGAAGTGCTCGGCAAGATGGGCGTGCAATCGATCGAGACGGACCTCGGCGAGTACATTCTGCAGATCAATAACAACGAGCCGCCGAGCCACATCATCGCGCCGGTGGTGCACAAGGATAAGGAAGAGATCGCGGATCTTTTCGCGAAGACGCATAACCGGCCGCGTCTCACCGAAATCCCGGAGATGACCCGCGAAGCGCGGGAGATGCTGCGTCCGCACTTCATGACGGCGGACATGGGCGTGACGGGCGCCAATTTCGTGATCGCGCAGACCGGCTCGGTCGCGGTCGTCACGAACGAGGGCAATGAAGGGATGTGCACGGTGATGCCGCGCGTGCATGTCGCGGTGACCGGCATCGAGAAGGTGCTGCCGACGCTCGAGGATCTGGCGACCGCGCTGCGTCTATTGCCGCGCTCCGCAACGGGCCAGAGCATGACGAACTATGTGTCGCTGCTGACCGGCCCGCGCACTGCCGGCGATCAGGACGGCCCGGAACATATGTATGTCGTGCTCGTCGATGGCGGGCGGACCGGACTGATTGGCGGTGACTTCCAGGAGATGCTGCGCTGCATTCGCTGCGGTGCGTGCATGAACCATTGCCCGGTGTATGAGAAGGTCGGCGGGCATGCGTACGGCTGGGTCTATCCGGGGCCGATGGGGTCCGTGCTGACGCCGAGCTATATCGGACTTGAAAAGGCGCTCGATCTGCCGCAGGCAGCGACGTTGTGCGGTGAATGCAATAGCGTATGCCCCGTTGGCATTCCGCTGTCGGATCTGCTGCGCAAGCTGCGTGAGCGGCAGGTCGACCGGCATCTGCGTCCGTGGCGCGAGCGCGTTGGGTTTGCGCTCTGGGGTTACTTCGCGATGCATCCGGCTGCGTACGGACTCTTTACGAAGCTGGCGGTACGTTTGCTCGAGAAAATCGGCGGTGAAAAGCGCTCGATAGGGCGCCTCCCGTTCGGCGGCGGATGGACGAACACACGGGATATGCCCGCGCCGGTCGGCAGGACCTTCCGCGAACTGTACGCCGCGCAGCGCAGTCATCGCGGCTGAACGGCTGAACGGCTGAACGGCTGAACGGCTGAACGGCTGAACGATCAGGCGCGGTGGCCCGCCGTTCCGTTAATGGTTGGTAATCCGCGATCCATTGTTGGGCGACACATCGACGGCCCGCCCGGCTGGAGCCCGTCCGCCACCGCCACCTCCATGGTTTGCCTGTGGCGGAGGATGACCGCCACCGCCGCCGCCGCCCCCGCCACCCGCGCGCGGAGGCGGCGGAGCCGGTTGCGTGTTGTGCGGATTGCCCCCTCCGCCCGAGTGCCTGCCGTCATTCCAGTCGCCGTGGTTGCGATAGCCTCGTCCCCAGTACGGGTCCCGATAATTGGGTCCCGAGTACCCGCCGAACCCCAGGTACACATTCGACTGCGCAGGCGGGTATCCATAACCGTACGTGTCGTAGCCGGTATAGCCACCATAGCCGCCATCCTCGAAGCCATAGCCGTACGCGGGCGGTGCATTAGGATAAACCGCGCAACCGCCACACAGCGCGGCCGCAACGGCGGCGGAGATTAAAAGTACAGAAGTGCGCGGGTTCATCGAGTCAGCTCGCTTAACGATGCAAGGTTCAAGTAAGTCAGTTCATCCTCCCACAATGCATCGTTACCTTTGTATGTGTTTGTAAGGATTCCTTTCGCCGCTCGACTCAACGTTCGACGTTCTCTGTGCGTTGACCTGTGGCGCGATATTGTTCACGTAAACAGAACGGTCTATTCCTTTGGGGCGGGTTTTTCCGGATTGTGTCCTTATCTATAATTTCATCAAGGCAAAGTGGGCTGCGTGCCTGCTTTGCCTTTACCTATTGAGAGAACGCCATCATGAAAAAGACAATATCGATGTACTGGCCTCTGGCGATCGTTGTGCCGCTTGCTGCGGTTGCGTTCCTGCATCTGTGCAGCAGTGCTGTGAAGCACGCTGGTGCGGCGCCGCTCGCGGCAAGCGAAGTGACCGCCGAGTTGGCCCGTACGGTGTCATACGGATTCGTCGACGACGAACACCAGGGGGCGGCACAAGCCGCGCATACCAACGTGACCTTGCAGACCCAGCCGCTGTAAGCCGCCGCGCGGTCGTGCGCTGCTTTGTATAATCGCGCCAGCCTTGCGGGCGTCCATTGGTGTTCGAGCGCCGCCCCGCCCATCGACACGCATCGCGAGCCGACAAACCATCATGGCTCGCCAACAAGCTATCGAATGAAAACCATTGCCGTCTGCTTCGTGTGTCTGGGGAACATCTGCCGCTCGCCGACCGCCGAAGGAGTGATGCGACATCAGTTGGCTGAAGCGAAACTTGCGGACCGCGTGATCGTCGATTCGGCGGGCACCGGCAACTGGCACATCGGTGAAGCGCCGGACGAGCGCGCTCAACAGGCGGCGCGCGAGCGCGGTTACGATCTGTCGCAATTGCGCGGCCGCCAGATGACCGCGAGCGATTTCGAGCGTTTCGACCTGCTGATCGCGATGGACGACGCGAACGTCGACGCGCTGAGCAAGATCTGTCCCCCTATGTACCGCGACAAGATCCGTCTACTGATGGAATTCGCGCCGCAAGCGGATACGCGCGAGGTCGCCGATCCCTATTTTGGCGGCGCGGCGGGTTTCGACCGTGTGCTGGACCAGTGCGAGGCCGCATGCCGGGGCCTGATCGCGGCACTCGGCAATCAGCTAAGCGCTGGCTAGCCGCAACGCGACATCGTGCGGCCGCGAAATTTTTAAGCAAATAACCAAAATCGAGATAGGGATACTTGACTATATTGGTCATGTATTTATACTTGACCAAACTTGTCGAGAATTGCGGTTCCCACACATCATGAGACTCACCACGAAAGGCCGTTTCGCCGTCACGGCGATGATTGACCTGGCATTGCGCCAGGAGCAGGGCCCGGTGACGCTTGCGGGTATCAGCCAGCGCCAGCATATCTCCCTGTCTTACCTTGAACAGCTGTTCGGGAAGCTGCGCCGTCACGAGATCGTCGAATCCGTGCGCGGTCCGGGCGGCGGCTACAACCTCGCGCGCCGTGCGGAAGATGTGACGGTAGCCGACATCATCATCGCGGTCGACGAACCGCTCGACGCGACCCAATGCGGTGGCAAAGGCACGTGCGAAGGCACGAAGCAGCGCGACGGCCACTGCATGACCCACGAATTGTGGTCGACGCTGAATCAGAAGATGGTCGAGTACCTCGATTCGGTTTCGCTGAAAGACCTGGTCGATCAGCAGCGTTCTCGCGAAGCGACGCCGTCCGCGGTGCTGCGCGACCGGCGCACCGAAGCGCCCGCGGCCGAGCCGACGCGAGTCGTGCCGAAAGGGCCGAATTCCGTTTTCAATATGGCCGGTTCGTGAAACAGCGTCCCGTCAAAACGCACGCATAGCGTACGGCGGCTCGGCAGCACATGAACCTGGCAGCTAAAAGTAACGATGTCCCCGGAGCGATTGATGAATAACGACATTCCCCACCTGCCCATTTACATGGACTACAGCGCGACGACGCCGGTCGACCCGCGCGTGGTGGACAAGATGATTCCGTATCTGCGTGAGCAGTTCGGCAACCCCGCGTCGCGCAGCCACGCATACGGCTGGGACGCGGAGCGCGCGGTCGAGCAAGCGCGCGAAAACGTCGCCGCGCTCGTCAACGCGGACCCGCGCGAAATCATCTGGACGTCGGGCGCGACCGAGTCGGACAACCTGGCGATCAAAGGCGCCGCGCATTTCTACAAGAGCAAGGGCAAGCACATCATCACGGTAAAGACGGAGCACAAGGCCGTGCTCGACACCTGCCGCGAGCTCGAGCGTGAAGGCTTTGAAGTCACGTATCTGGATGTGAAGGACGATGGCCTGATCGACATCGAGGTGTTCAAGGCCGCGCTGCGCCCCGACACCATTCTCGTGTCGGTGATGCACGTGAACAACGAAATCGGCGTGGTGCAGGACATCGAGGCGATCGGTGAAATCTGCCGTTCGAAGGGCATCATTTTCCACGTCGACGCCGCGCAAGCGACCGGCAAGGTCCAAATCGACCTGCAGAAGCTGAAGGTCGACCTGATGTCGTTCTCCGCGCACAAGACGTATGGCCCGAAGGGCATCGGCGCGTTGTACGTGCGCCGCAAGCCGCGTGTGCGCATCGAAGCGCAGATGCACGGCGGCGGCCATGAGCGCGGCATGCGTTCGGGCACGCTCGCGACGCACCAGATCGTCGGCATGGGCGAAGCGTTCCGGCTCGCACGCGAGGAAATGGCCACCGAGAACGAGCGCATCCGCATGCTGCGCGATCGTCTGCTGCGCGGCCTGTCGCAGATCGAGGAAGTGTATGTGAACGGCGACATGGAACAGCGCGTGCCGCACAACCTGAATATCAGCTTCAACTTCGTCGAAGGGGAGTCGCTGATCATGGCGGTCAAGGATGTCGCGGTGTCGTCGGGTTCGGCGTGCACGTCGGCGTCGCTCGAACCGTCGTATGTGCTGCGCGCACTTGGCCGCAACGACGAACTCGCGCACAGCTCGATCCGTTTCACCGTCGGCCGCTTTACGACGGAGCAGGAAGTCGACTACGTGATCAACCTGCTGAACACGAAAATTGCGAAGCTGCGCGACTTGTCGCCGCTTTGGGAAATGCATAAGGACGGCATCGATCTGACGACGATCCAGTGGGCCGCGCACTGACGCGCCGCGTGGAAAACGTCGGAAGACCCGGTTGAAAAGAACGCAGGTTGAATCGAATCAAGGAGTGTAAACATGGCTTATAGCGACAAGGTTCTGGATCACTACGAAAACCCGCGCAATGTCGGCTCGTTCTCGAAGGACGATGATACGGTCGGCACCGGCATGGTCGGCGCGCCGGCGTGCGGCGACGTGATGAAGCTGCAGATTCGCGTCGGCGCGGACGGTGTGATCGAAGACGCAAAGTTCAAGACCTACGGTTGCGGCTCCGCGATCGCATCGAGTTCGCTCGTCACCGAGTGGGTGAAGGGCAAGACGCTGGATCAGGCGCTCGAGATCAAGAACACGCAGATCGCCGAAGAACTGGCGCTGCCGCCGGTGAAGATCCACTGTTCGATTCTCGCGGAAGACGCGATCAAGGCAGCGGTCGCCGACTACAAGCAGCGTCACGGCAGTGAAGCGACGGCGCCCGCGGGCGACAAGCAGGCCGCTTGAGCGGCGCAGCAGCAGCGCAGCGGGGCGTGCGGCGTGAACGCGCGATGCTCGCCCTGGGTTGAATCGCCGATCGTGCGATCGCAAATAGAAGGTAGGCGGTGGCCGACGCGCGCAACGCAGTTGCGCAGGCGACCCGGGATCGCGGAAGGCGAAGCTTTGAACGCAGGCAGGGTCGCGGCGCAATGAACACTCAACGCGTCGCGCAATGAGAAACGCTATGGCAATTACGTTGACCGAAAAGGCAGCACAACACGTGCAGAAGTATCTGACCCGGCGCGGTAAGGGCGTCGGGCTGCGAGTCGGTGTCCGCACGACCGGCTGCTCGGGCCTCGCATACAAGCTCGAGTACGTCGATGAACTCGCGCCGGAAGATCAGGTGTTCGATTGCAACGGTGTGAAGGTCATCGTCGATCCGAAGAGCCTCGCGTATATCGACGGCACCGAGCTCGATTTCGCACGGGAAGGCTTGAACGAAGGCTTCAGGTTCAACAACCCGAACGCCAAGGACGAGTGCGGCTGCGGCGAGTCGTTCCGCGTGTGAGCAAGCGGGAAGGATCGAAAAGGCGGCCTGTGCCGCCTTTTTTCAATTCGCGGCTGCGTGAAGGCCGAACCGCTGCGTTGGCCGATTTGCCCGCCGCCATTTTTTGCGGCGACTTAAGCACGCTTTCGACAGACAAAGTATCCCGATGGCAACGCTGAACGACAGTCACTTCGACCTGTTTGAACTTCCGGCGCAATACGCGCTCGACACGCAGGCGCTCGACGACGCATACCGCACCGTGCAGGCACAGGTGCATCCGGACCGTTTCGCCGCCGCCGGCGACGCGCAAAAGCGAATTGCGATGCAATGGGCGACGCGCGCAAACGAGGCGTACCGGACGCTGCGCGATCCGCTGAAGCGCGCGACCTATCTGCTGTCGCTGCGCGGCATCGACGTCGGCGCCGAAAACAACACGGCGATGGAACCCGCGTTCCTGATGCAGCAGATGGAGTGGCGCGAACGCATCGAAGATGCGGCGGCCGCGAAAAACGCCGGCGAGCTCGACGCGTTGCTCGCCGAACTACGTGACGAAGAACGCGTTCGCTTCTCGAAGCTCGCGGCACTGCTCGATAGCGGCTCGGATCAGGCGGCCAGCGAAGCGGTTCGACAGCTGATGTTTATCGAGCGGGTCGCATCGGAAATCAACGCGCAGATCGAGAAGCTCGAGAACTGACTGTTGCGCGAGAGATCACGCGCAACTGCGTGATCGCCCACCGCGCAAACCGCCGTCGTCACATTCCCGCAAACGCAAATAATCCAGCACGGGGGCGCAACGTTCCCCAAAGAAGACTCCAGATGGCTTTACTGCAAATCTCTGAACCCGGCATGGCGCCCGCGCCGCATCAACGGCGTCTCGCAGTCGGTATCGATCTCGGCACGACCAACTCTCTGGTCGCCGCGGTGCGCAGCGGCGTGCCCGACGTGTTGCCCGACGAGGACGGACACGCGCTGCTGCCTTCGGTGGTCCGCTATCTGGAGAAGGGCGGCCGCCGCATCGGTCGCATCGCAAAGGCCGAAGCGGCGAGCGACCCGCGCAACACGATCGTGTCGGTCAAGCGCTTTATGGGCCGCGGCAAGCGCGAAGTGGAAGGCGCCGAGAACGCGCCGTACGATTTCGTCGACGCGCCCGGCATGGTGCAAATCCGGACCGTCGACGGCGTGAAGAGTCCGGTCGAAGTGTCGGCGGAGATTCTCGCGACGCTGCGCCAACGCGCCGAAGATACGCTCGGCGACGAACTGGTCGGGGCGGTGATCACCGTGCCCGCGTATTTCGACGAGGCGCAGCGCCAGGCGACGAAAGACGCCGCGCGACTGGCCGGTCTGAACGTGCTGCGCCTCCTGAACGAGCCGACCGCCGCGGCGATCGCGTACGGGCTCGATAACGGCGCGGAGGGACTCTACGCGGTGTTCGATCTGGGTGGCGGCACGTTCGACCTGTCGATCCTGAAGCTCACGAAGGGCGTGTTCGAAGTGCTCGCGGCGGGCGGCGATTCGGCGCTCGGCGGCGACGACTTCGACCATGCGCTGTATCGTCACGTGCTCGCGCGGGCGGGCATCGTGCCGCAAACGCTGACGCCTGAAGACGTGCGTCTGCTGCTCGACACCGTGCGCACGACGAAGGAGGCGCTGTCGAGCGCGCCGCAAGCCAGGCTCGAAGTCACGCTATCGAACGGCGTGCGGCTCGATCAGACGATCGACGAGCCCACGTTCGCGGCCGTCACCGAAGCGCTGGTGCAGCGCACGCTCGGTCCGACGCGCAAGGCGCTGCGCGATGCGAAGGTGACGCCGGCCGACATCAAGGGTGTGGTGCTGGTGGGCGGCGCGACGCGCATGCCGGTGATTCGCCGCGCCGTCGAGTCGTTCTTCGGCCAGCCGCCGCTGATCAATCTCGATCCGGATCAGGTCGTCGCGCTTGGCGCGGCGATCCAGGCGGACCTGCTGGCCGGCAACCGCGGCGCCGATGGCGACGAATGGCTACTGCTCGACGTGATTCCGCTGTCGCTCGGCGTCGAAACGATGGGCGGCCTGACTGAAAAAATCATCCCGCGCAATTCGACGATTCCGGTCGCGCGCGCACAGGATTTCACGACATTCAAGGATGGCCAGACGGCGATGGCGATCCACGTGGTGCAGGGGGAACGCGAACTGGTGTCGGATTGCCGGTCGCTCGCGCGCTTCGAACTGCGCGGCATCCCGCCGATGGCGGCGGGTGCGGCGCGGATTCGCGTGACCTACCAGGTCGACGCGGACGGTCTGCTATCGGTGTTCGCGCGTGAGCAGCATTCGGGCGTCGAGGCGTCGGTGGTCGTGAAGCCGTCGTATGGTCTTGCCGACGACGATATCGCGAGGATGCTCGAAGACAGCTTTAGCGCGGCGGAAGTCGACATGCGCGCTCGCGCGCTGCGCGAAGCGCAGGTCGACGCGCAGCGGATGATCGAAGCGACCGACGCGGCGCTCGCCGCGGATGGCGAATTGCTCGATGCAGACGAACGCAGCGCGCTGGATACGCTGCTCGTGGCATTGCGCAACGTCGCGCAGAGCGACGACGTCGATGCGGTCGACGCGGCGACGAAAGCGCTCGCGGCGGGGACGGACGAATTCGCGGCACGCCGGATGGATAAAGGCATTCGTCGCGCGCTCGCGGGCCGCAAGCTCGACGAGATCTGATCGCGCCCGGCTTCTGACGATCGAGCCAGCGTGTATCACGGGGCGCGTGCCAAAATGGCGCGCGCTGTCAGTAAAATAACAGGATGCTGCCGGACTTCACCAGGTCGCCCTCATGTCGATATCGAGGTCGGCATTGGGTCGGTATCTCTGGTTCGGAGCGCGGCATCAAACCGTATCAAGCGGAACCCCTATGCCTCAAATCGTTGTACTGCCTCACGTCGAACTGTGCCCGGAAGGCGCGGTGATCGACGCCGTGCCGGGTAAGAGCATCTGCGACACGCTGCTCGAGAACGGGATCGAAATCGAGCACGCGTGCGAGAAATCATGCGCGTGCACCACATGTCATGTGATCGTGCGCGAGGGCTTCGATGCGCTCGTGCCGTCCGAGGAAGACGAGGACGACCTGCTGGACAAGGCCTGGGGGCTCGAGCGCGAGTCACGGCTGTCCTGCCAGGCGATCGTGCCGGAAAGCGACGACCTGGTCGTCGAAATTCCGCGCTACTCGATCAATCACGCGAAGGAAAATCACTAACAGGAGTGCGCAGCCATGAAGTGGACCGATACGCAGGACATCGCGATGGCGTTGACGGACAAGCACCCGGAGATCGATCCGCAACAGGTGCGATTCACCGATCTGCATCGCTGGGTGATGGAGCTGGACGGCTTTGACGACGACCCGAACCGGTCGAACGAGAAAATTCTCGAAGCCATCCAGGCGGCGTGGATCGAAGACGCGGACTATTGATTTCGCTGCGCAACGATGTGACGACGCGACGCGCGGTACGCAAGCGGCAAACAAAAAGGCGATTCCGGATGGAATCGCCTTTTTGCATTTCGCGGAGTGCTCCGCGCCCGGTTAACCGCCGACCAGCGTGCCGTTCTCGACTCGGACGCGCTCGCCTTGCTGGAACGGCGGCGGCTGGTGATACGTGAAGTAGCGCATCTTGCCGTTCTCCATTCGCACGCGGACCGAATAGCTGGTCGTCGTGCGCAGGTGCTTTTCGACCGAGTTGCCGGCGAAGCCGCCACCAACCGCGCCAAGTAGCGTCATCGCGGTGCGCCCGCCGCCGCTGCCGAACTGGTTGCCGATCACGCCACCGGCCACGGCACCGCCGACCGCACCGATCCCGGTGCCGTGGCCTTCCTGCTTGACTTCCGATATCGCGACCACGGTGCCGCAAGTCGAGCACACCGCTGGGCGCGCGGCCTGCTGCGGTGGTGCGTATTGCTGGGGCGGCTGCACAGGTGCCGGTTGTGGCTGCTGCGCTTGTTGCGCGGGAACCGGAACCGGCACGGGCACCGGCTGCGGCTGAGCTTGCGGCGCGGCCTGTTGCGGTTCTTGCGGCTGTTGCTGCCCGTATTGCGCCGGATTAGCCGGCTGCGCGGTATCGACCACAGGTTGTGAAGCGGACTGTGAAGCGGACTGTGAGGCGGACTGTGAGGCGGACTGTGAAGCGATCTGCGCGCTTTGCGTCTGATTCGATTGCGCGCTATCGCTCGACGCTTTCGGGAACAGGCCGGTGATCGCGGCGGTGGCCGCGAGGCTGGCGACGATCACTGCACCCGCCGCGGTTGCGATGAGCGGATGGAGGCGGCGCGGTGACGAGGAGGGTGAAGAAGATGTTTTGTTTGGATTGTCCATGTTGGGCCTCCGTCTCTCGAACAGAGTCGGCCATTGATCATGCATACAGTGTCCGACAACCGGCCTGATGCGGGGTTTCAATTTGTAACGTGTTCTGTGCCGAACGAACGGCGGCCTGGCCAGTCGCGCGATGTGCGGCACCTGGCCACGCGCGTCGCACTTCGTACTCGCAGTTCTTACCGATAGTTACAAACGATCAGCCTGCGTGCACAAAAGACAACGCCCGCATACGGCGTCGACCGTATGCGGGCGATCGGTGGTAAACGCACTGCGAACGCGCGAGCGTAGTGCGCGCGCTCACTTGCCGTGTCAGTCTTCGCGACGCAGGTGGGGGAAGAGAATCACATCGCGAATACTCGGGCTATCGGTGATCAGCATCACCAGACGGTCGATGCCGATGCCGCAGCCGCCGGTCGGCGGCATCCCGTATTCGAGCGCGCGAATATAGTCCGCGTCGTAGTACATCGCTTCTTCATCGCCGGCGTCTTTCTGATCGACCTGCTTGCGAAAGCGCGCGGCCTGATCTTCCGGATCGTTGAGCTCCGAAAACCCGTTCGCAATTTCACGCCCGGTGATAAAGAGTTCGAAGCGCTCGGTAATGCCTTCGACCGAATCCGACGCGCGTGCGAGCGGCGATACTTCGATCGGATAGTCGATGATGTAGGTCGGCTCCCACAACTGGGATTCGGCGGTTTCTTCGAACAGCGCGAGTTGCAGCGAGCCAAGCCCCGCATTCAGGAACTTCGGCTCAGACGTGTTGACGCCGAACTTCTTCAGTTCCGTGCGCAGGAACGCCGCGTCCGACAATTGTGCTTCCGCGTATTGCGGTGCGTGCTTGAGAATTGCCTGCGTAATGGTCAGCCGATGAAACGGCTTCGACAGGTCGAGCTCGCGACCTTGATAGCTGATCGTCGCGGTGCCGAGCGTATCGATGGCCGCCTGGCGGATGCATTGCTCGGTGAAGTCCATCAGCCACTTGTAGTCGGTGTACGCGGCGTAGAACTCCATCATCGTGAATTCCGGATTGTGGCGCGGCGACACGCCTTCGTTACGGAAATTCCGGTTGATCTCGAACACGCGCTCGAAGCCGCCGACAATCAGCCGCTTCAGATAGAGCTCGGGCGCAATGCGCATGAACATCTGCATATCGAGCGCGTTGTGGTGCGTGACGAACGGCTTGGCCGCGGCGCCGCCCGGAATCGGGTGCAGCATCGGTGTTTCGACTTCCATGAAGCTCGCGTCCGACATGAACTTGCGGATCGACGCGATCGTCTTCGTACGCGCGACAAACGTCTTGCGCGCTTCCGGCGTAACGATCAGATCGACGTAGCGCTGCCGGTAGCGCATTTCCTGATCGGCGAGGCCATGAAACTTGTCCGGCAGCGGCCGCAGCGCCTTCGACAGCAGACGCAGTTCCGTGCAGCGCACCGACAACTCGCCCTTGTTCGTGCGAAACAGCACGCCGCGCGCGGCGACGATATCGCCGAGGTCCCACTTCTTGAACGCTTCGTAAGTCGCTTCACCGACGTCAGCGGGCGTGACGAAGAACTGGATCTGACCCGAGCCGTCCTGCACCGTCGCGAAGCTCGCCTTGCCCATCACGCGCTTGAGCATCATCCGGCCAGCGAGCGCGACAGCGGGTGCTTGTGCTTCGAGCGTTTCCTTGTCGGCTTGCGCGTACTGCGTCTGCAGATCGGCGGCGTGGTGGGTCGGCTTGAAATCGTTCGGGTACGCGACGCCTTGCTCGCGCAGCCCGCGCAGCTTTTCGCGGCGTTCCGCGATGATCTGGTTGTCGTCGTCGGCCGCGGCGGTGGTCTGGGTCGTCGGTTCGGTCATGATGATGGTCGGTATGCGGGAGGCTTGCGGGCCGTGCGAACGCTGTTCGCCGCCACCCGCGATCAAAACACGCGGCGCAGCGCTTCACGCCGCGCCGAAGAATCTGCAACTCAAATACCCTGTTTCAGGCTCGCGCTGATAAACGCGTCGAGATCGCCGTCGAGCACGCTCTTCGTATTGCTGATTTCGACGTTGGTGCGCAGGTCTTTAATGCGGCTGTTATCGAGCACGTACGAGCGGATCTGGTGGCCCCAGCCCACATCCGACTTGCCCGCTTCGAGCTTGTCCTGTTCGGACTGACGCTTGCGCATTTCCGCTTCGTACAGGCGCGACTTCAGCATGGCCATCGCTTCCGCGCGGTTGCGGTGCTGCGAGCGATCGTTCTGGCACTGCACGACGATGCCGCTCGGCATATGCGTGATGCGCACCGCCGAATCGGTCTTGTTGATGTGCTGACCGCCCGCGCCGGACGCACGGAACGTATCGATGCGCAGATCGGCCGGGTTGACTTCGATCTCGAACGAATCGTCGATTTCCGGGTACACGAATACCGACGAGAACGACGTATGGCGGCCGCCCGACGAATCGAACGGCGACTTGCGCACGAGGCGGTGGATGCCGGTTTCGGTGCGCAGATAGCCGTACGCGTATTCGCCTTCGACCTTGATCGTCGCGCTCTTGATACCGGCGACGTCGCCTTCCGATTCCTCGAGCACTTCGGTCTTGAAGCCCTTGCGCTCGCAGTAGCGCAGATACTGGCGCAGCAGCATCGACGCCCAGTCGCACGCTTCGGTGCCGCCGGCGCCGGCCTGAATGTCGATAAACGCGTTGTTCGGGTCGGCCGGGTTCGAGAACATCCGGCGGAATTCGAGGTCTTCGATGCGCGCCTGCAGTTTCGCGACGTCTTCATCGCACGCGACGAGCGTCGCTTCGTCGTCTTCTTCGCGGGCCATGTCGAACAGGTCCTGCGTATCGCGCAGGTCGTTATCGAGCGACGACAGCACGTCGACGACACCCTCGAGCAGCTTCTTTTCCTTACCGAGTGCTTGTGCGTGCTGCGAGTCGTTCCAGACGTTCGGGTCTTCGAGTTCCCGGTTGACTTCGACGAGCCTTACCGCTTTGGCGTCGTAGTCAAAGATACCCCCGTAGCTCGCCCGCGCGCGTGCGCAGGTCCGCGAGAGAGGCTTCGATCGCGTTGAGACGTTCCGCTTCCATGTCGATCTTTTGAGGCTTCGTAAAAAGGTGAAATTATAGCCGATCGACGGCCGGTGCCGGCCTGCAAGCCAAGGATGGCGCGCGGATTGGCGGCGAATTTATCGGGATTCGATGCGTAATCCGGCACGGTATGCGGTGCATGCGCTGCGCGTGTTTCGCGAATGCCGCGCGCTGGGGCATTTGGTGCCGCGCATGGGCGTAGCTCCCGGCGTCGCGCATCGGCGTCGCGCACCTTGGCGTAGCCGTCTGCACGGGCGTCGCCGATGCGCCGGCCGCCGGACGAAAACGCGTCAGGCGCCGTCGCCGAGCGCGTGTTCGACGATCAGTTGCACACGCGACACGCCGTTCCACGTATCGCGCGACAGCCGGTACGCGACCGTCGCGCGTGCCGGCAGCGTCTCGGTATGGTTGAACCAGATCGCGTTGAAGCGCTGGCGGCCGCGCACGAGCTGCAGCTTCAGGTGCTTGTCCTTCACGAGCGCCTGCGACATCACGTCGAACTCGCCGGAAAAGAGCGGCGCGGGAAAGCCCTGACCCCAAACGGCCGCGTCGAGCATCTCGACGAATTGAGGCGTGAAGTACGCATCTTCAAGATCGCCGTCGGTTTCGACGGTCCGCGCGAGCGCGTCGGCGGTCAGCCATTCGCGGCCGACCGCTTCGAAGGCGGCCGCGAAGCGCGGCAAGTCGGCGGTGGCAAGCGTCATGCCGGCCGCCATCGCGTGGCCGCCGAAGCGCACGATCAGACCCGGTTCGCGCTTCGAGATCAGATCGAGCGCGTCGCGCAGGTGAAAGCCTGCGATCGAACGGCCCGAGCCTTTGATCAGCGTGCCGCTGTCGTCGGCGAGCGCGAACGTGAACGACGGCCGGTTGAATTTTTCCTTCAGCCGGCCCGCGACGATGCCGATCACGCCCTGGTGCCAGCTGGCGTTGAACAGCGCGATGGTCGCGGCGCCGTCGGGATTGACCGTGGAAAGGTCGTCGAGCGCCTGCTGCTGCATGCCGGCTTCGATTTCGCGGCGCTCGCGGTTCATCGCATCCAGTTGCTGCGCGAGTTGCCACGCGCGGCCGACATCGTCGGTCGTCAGGCACTCAATGCCCAGCGACATATCGGCGAGACGCCCGGCCGCATTGAGCCGCGGACCGAGCGCGAAACCCAGATCGAAGCCGGACGCGCTGCGCGCATCGCGGCCCGCCGCGCGAAAGAGGGCGGCGATGCCGGGCTGCATGCGGCCGTTGCGGATCCGCTGCAAGCCTTGCGCGACCAGCACGCGGTTATTGCCGTCGAGCTTTACGACATCGGCGACCGTGCCGAGCGCGACCAGATCGAGCAGGCCATCGAGACGCGGCTCGGGACGCGCGTCGCCGAATGCGCGACGCTGGCGTAACTCGGCGCGCAGCGCGAGCAGTACATAGAACATCACGCCGACCCCGGCGAGGCATTTGCTCGGGAAGGTGCAGCCTGGCTGGTTCGGATTGACGATTGCGCGCGCGGCGGGCAGCGCGTCGCCGGGCAGGTGATGGTCGGTGACCAGCACGTCGATGCCGAGCGCGTTGGCCGCGGCGACGCCGTCGACGCTTGCGATGCCGTTATCGACGGTGATCAGCAGATCGGGTTTGCCATCCGGCCGCGCGGCGGCGAGCGCGACGATCTCGGGCGTCAGGCCGTAGCCGTATTCGAAGCGATTCGGCACCAGGTAGTCGATCTGCGCGCCGAACATCCGGAGTCCGCGCACGGCGACCGCGCAGGCGGTGGCGCCGTCGCAGTCGTAGTCCGCGACGACCAGCATGCGGCGGTTGGTTTGAATCGCGTCGGCGAGCAACGCGGCGGCGGTGTCGCAGCCGCGCAGCGCGGCCGGCGGCACGAGGCGCGCGAGGCCGGTTTCGATTTCATCGGGCAGGCAGACGCCGCGCGCCGCGTACAGACGCGCGAGCACCGGATGCAGGCCATGACGGGTGAGGGCTTCGGCGTCGGCGGGTGGGCACGCGCGGGTAACGATGCGAATCATGCGGTGAAAGGGACGCCGAAGCGGCCTCGGGCAAAGAGAGTGACGGGCACGCAAGCCACGCGTATCGCACGGCGGGCGGCGGCGCGGATGCGGCGAATCTTGCGGGTACGGGCGACGTTCATGGAAACGCTCAGGCGTGGCCGGTCATTCGATAAAAAGCGAAGCGAACAGGCGCCGCCGCCAGAATTTGCGCAGGTCGCCGCGCGAGATTGCCAGCGTGATGGAGCCGGTGTCGCCGCATAGCGTAAGACCTAGTTCGCCGAGTTCAGCTGCTTCGAGCGCGGCGAGCGCCGGCGCGAACCAGTCGCGCTCGAGCGCGGCGAAGGCGCTGTTCCAGTTCGCCCAGTCCTGCGAGATATATGGGATCGAGAACGGGTCGAGTTCGACGAGTGCGGTGGCGGCGTCGTTTTTTTGCGCGTCGGCAAACGTGGACGGCGGCGCGCCCGTCGCAGCACGTGCGGCGAGCGTGAGGCCGCGCGTAGCGGCGGCATCGGACAGCACACGGGCGAACGGGCTCGTCACCGGACGCGCGACGCCTTGCGCATGGAACCAGATCGAATTGACCGCGGGCAGCCCACGCGCTTCGCGCGCTTCGTTGACCGGATGCTCGAACCACGCCATCTGCACTTCGTTCTGCAACTTCATCCACGCGCGCGAGCGTTCGCCGGTGTGCGCTTCGTGCGGCAGCCAGATCTCGATGTTGCGGCCGCTTGCGCGCAGCGGCGACGCGCCGGCCAGTGCTCCGAACGCATCGCTCGACAGATACCAGCGCGACGGCTGCGGCGCTTCGATGCGCACGCCGAGGTCTTCGATCAGCGGGCGGGCGACGGCCAGCAGCGTTGCGGCGTCGTCGTCGGACAGCTCGAGCGACGCGGGGTCGATCAGCACCAGATGGTCGTGCGCGATCCGTACGTGGACGGGTTGGACGCAGGCCCACGTTGCGGTGCCCGGATTGCCGCCGTCGGCGAGCAGCATGTATGGCGCGAGCGGCGCTTCGTCGGCGGCGGAGGTGCCGACGGTTGCGGCGCCTGTCGGCGTCGACGCGTTGGAGGCAGACAACGCACCGAACTGACGCGCGACCCAACGCTCATGCGGCAGCGTGCGCTGGAAGTCCTCGCCAATGACCCGCTCGACGAGTGTCGCGCGCGCGATCAGCTTGTCGAACGCGGGAGTCTGGAGATCGTGCAGGGCGGTGGACGCGTCGGCTGCGGACGGCAGCGCGAATGGGATAAGCAGGTGAAGGCGGTTGGCAGGCATGATGGTGCGCATTGTAGGGCAATCTGTCTGCGGGATCGACCGGCGGGGGATCGGGATTGACGACGTGGGTTGCCTTACTCCGTCGAAGGAGGTGTTAGAGGCGCCCACTCCAGAGGCGCCTCGGTCGTGATGCGCAATCGGTCGCGAAGCTCGGGATGGCGCTTTGTATGGCACAGCAAGGCCATAGCACCCAGTTTGCGGGCATCCTCATCTGTTATCTGCACTGCTGCGTCGCCTGGGGCGTCCGGCGGAATGGGCAACGCTAACGCCGAGTCGATCACAAGTCGGACCCGCGAGCGCGGAACGACGCAAAATTTCACTTGTTGCGTGTCTTCATCGTAAAAGCTGATGAACGCGATTTCAGTGTCTTTCATTGATGTCGGCTGCGATGGGCAACGGCAGTCTGATCTTCATCGTCTTCGATACGGTCATGATTCAGTTTCGGGTACGGCTTCCATAGATTCGAACTCCACCAGCAATTCAGCGCCGAGCGTGGCCTGTATGGATGCGATTTTCTTCAGCGGCTGGTCTTTTCCCCACGGATACGACCGATCGAGGCGAGATAACGCTTGCTTGTAGGCATCTGATTCGTGAACGCTCAACACCTCCATCGAATAGATGATGTTCTGAATCAGAAAGTCGTCGACGAGGCATCGAGTGGCGCCTTTGAACCGCAGACGGACGCGGTCGATCTTATTGTCGAAAATCAACTGGAGATCGACGACCTGTTTGTCCATGTCCACCGCGACGCCAAGCAGATACCAGTCATGAAACGATTCGTACTTTTCAAGGATGTCCATTGTCAATATCCGATTAAGGTCTCCACGGGCTGAATGGCACTACATCGTTGCCGCCAGCCCTAACGCCGCCCCCCCAATTGTGGGCATGCGGCCGTAGACCGTTGTGAGAGTGATCAAAGTCCAAATCGACCGCAGGCTTTCCGTCGGCACCATATAGCCGCATTTGTCCGCTTCCGGGGTTTGTGTACCACGTGCCCGGTGTACCGTCGTTCGGCGTCTTGGCAAGATCAAATGCTTCGCCGACCGGTTGACTCGGGAAATACTCGAACGGCATCGCATCGGTAAGTAAGGCGCTGGTACCGTCGACTATCTCTGTGCCATACCCCGACAAATCCGGCAACCCATACTTGCTAACCCACCCAGCCTTCGCGAACACCGGCAACGTGCCAATCGGGTCAGCAAGCACCGCCGCATGCATGAACCGTCCGTTGATGTCATCCATCATCGACGACACTTCGCTCCACGGGGTGCGTTCGGCTTCAAGGCGCACAAGCTGCGCACGATAGCGGTCCATGACCGGCACGTCGAGCGCTGCGTCGTAGTTATCGACACCCCAGAACGACGACGCCTGCGGTTTGCGAGGCGGCCATGCGAGACCGGCAACCGGCGGCGCGTGCTCAGGAATCACGACCACCGACCCACCTCTCACCATATGCAGTAGCGTTTCGATAACCTCCAGCGCAGACCCCGCCTTTGCGAGGCGCTCGTGCCAATAGAAGTTGTCGCCAAGAAACCGCCTCACGCGTTCGACAAGTTCCGCGTCGTCGGCCCAGATGTCAGGGTAGGCCGCTAACGCGAACTTTTGCCCCACATCGATCTCCTTGCGCTCTTCCTCCGACGCAATCACGCTCCGCAAGTAAGCTTCGCGCTTGTACAGCATGTACCGGTACCACGAATCCACTCTGAGTTCAGTTCCCACCGGCGCTCCCATAGCGAAACGGGACCGGATGCGACCCCGATCGCGGATACTACCCGCGCCACCGTCTCAAAATAGGCCGCCAATAGGCCGCCAAGCGCATCTTCAGCCGATTCGGCGACAATGTATGGCAAACTTCGCGGTCGAATTCGGACGCGGCAAGACTGAAGATTCATCAAAGCGGCGACGGCAATTCGTCGCGTTGCTGAACCATCCGTCATAATTCGCGCCAAACCACTACGGCGCGGCCTGCAAGCCGCCAGGAAACTTCGATATTTGCACCATCTGGCGGCAAGCCCGTCGCATGTCGCACTGAAGACGGCCGCCAGGCCGCCAGTCGAAGTCAGCCGCGGCCGCCTGACAAGCCGCCGACGCAGTACCCCGCAGTCGCATAACCCGCAGACAAGGATTCGCTTGAAACTTCCGTACGAATGGCAGATCGGCTGGCGCTACACCCGCGCCGGCAAGCGCACGACCGGCAACGGCTTCATTTCGTTCATCGCGCTCGTGTCGATGTCCGGCATCGCGCTCGGCGTCGCCGCGCTGATCGTCGTGCTGTCGGTGATGAACGGCTTCCAGAAAGAGGTGCGCGACCGCATGCTGTCAGTGCTCGCGCACGTCGAAATCTTCTCGCCGACCGGCTCGATGCCGGACTGGCAACTGACCGCGAAGGAAGCGCGTCAGAACAAGGAAGTGATCGGCGCGGCGCCTTACGTCGAGGCGCAGGCGCTGCTCACGCGCCAGGACGCGGTGAGCGGCGTCGCGCTGCGCGGCGTCGATCCGTCGCTGGAACCGGAAGTGTCCGATATCGGCAAGGAAATGCGCTCCGGCCGGCTCGCGGACCTGGTCCCCGGCGACTTCGGCATCGTGGTCGGCGCAGATCTTGCCGCCAGCCTCGGCGTGACGACCGGCGACAAAATCACGCTGGTCGCCCCCGAAGGCACCATCACACCCGCCGGCATGCTGCCGCGTCTGAAGCAGTTCACCGTCGTCGGCGTGTTCGAATCCGGCCACTACGAGTTCGACAGCACGCTCGCGCTGATCAATATCCGCGATGCGCAGGCGCTGTTCCGTCTGCCCGCGCCGACCGGCGTGCGCCTGAGGCTCAAGGACATGCAGCGCGCGCCGGAGGTCGCGCATCAGCTCGCGCGCACGCTGTCCGGCGACCTGTATATCCGTGACTGGACGCAGCAGAACAAGACCTGGTTCTCCGCGGTGCAGATCGAAAAGCGCATGATGTTCATCATCCTCACGCTGATTATCGCGGTCGCCGCGTTCAATCTGGTGTCGTCGCTCGTGATGACGGTCACCAACAAGCAGGCCGATATCGCGATCCTGCGCACGCTCGGCGCGCAGCCCGGCTCGATCATGAAGATCTTCGTCGTGCAGGGCATCACGATCGGTTTTGTCGGCACCGCGCTCGGCGTCGCGCTCGGTTGTCTGATCGCGTGGAGCATTCCGTGGCTCGTGCCGATGATCGAGCATCTGCTCGGCGTCCAGTTTTTGCCGCCGTCGGTGTACTTCATCAGCGAGCTGCCGTCCGAGCTCGTGCCCGGCGATGTGATCAAGATCGGTGTGATCGCATTCGTGCTGTCGTCGCTCGCCACGCTCTATCCGAGCTGGCGCGGCGCAAAGGTTCGTCCGGCGGAGGCGCTGCGCTATGAATGACCGTCCAAATCCGCAAGCCATGCAAGCTTCCAGCGATACCACCGGCGTCCACCCGTACGTGCTCGAAGCGACCGGCATCTCGAAGGCGTTCGTGCAGGGCGGCCTGAATGTGCAGGTGCTCAACAACACGCAGCTGTCGGTGCGGCGCGGCGAGAAGCTCGCGATCGTCGGTGCGTCCGGCTCAGGCAAGAGCACGCTGCTGCACGTGCTGGGCGGCCTCGACGACCCAAGCGCGGGCACGGTGTCGGTGCTCGGCAAGCCGTTCACGAAGCTCTCCGAGCGCGAGCGTAACGATCTGCGCAACCGCGCGCTCGGCTTTGTCTATCAGTTCCATCATTTGCTGCCGGAATTCAGCGCGGTCGACAACGTCGCGATGCCGTTGCGCATCCGCCGGATGACCACGGAGGACGCGCGCCGCGAAGCGCTCGCGATGCTCGAACGGGTCGGCCTCGCGCATCGCGCGAAGCATCGCCCGGGCGAACTGTCCGGCGGCGAGCGGCAACGCGTCGCGATCGCGCGGGCGCTGGTCACCAAGCCCGCCTGCGTGCTCGCGGACGAGCCGACCGGCAACCTCGACGGCGGCACCGCCGATACGGTATTCAACCTGATGCTCGAACTGTCCAGCACGTTCGATACGAGCTTCGTGATCGTCACGCACGATCAGGATCTCGCCGCGCGCTGCGATCGCGTGATGCGCTTGCGCGATGGCGTGCTGTATGAGGAGCCGCCGGTCCCGGTCTGACCTGCCACGCAACGCTGCACAACGAAACGCCCGCGAGGACCTTCGCATGTGGATCGACACGCACTGCCATCTCGATGCTTCGGAGTTCGACGCGGACCGCGATGCGGTGGCGGCCGCGGCGCGCGATGCAGGCGTGTCGCGCATCGTGATTCCGGGCGTGACGCGCGCGGGCTTCGCGACTGTGCGCGAGCTTGCGCATCGTGTCGATGGCGGCGCGTACGCGCTGGGCATTCATCCGCTTTTCACACCGCACGCGCAGGACAGCGATCTCGACGCATTGCGGATGGAGATCGAAGCGAGCCTCGACGATCCGCGCTTTGTCGGCATCGGCGAAATCGGTCTCGACTATTTCGTGCCCGGGCTCGACGATGCACGTCAGCAATTTTTCTATCACGAGCAATTGAAGCTCGCCCATGAGTTCGACTTGCCGGCCATTTGCCATGTACGCAAATCGCAGGACCAGGTACTGAAAGGACTGCGTCGGCATCAGGTGCATCGCGGCATCGCACACGCGTTCAACGGCAGTTTTCAGCAGGCGCAGGCGTTTATCGATCAGGGCATGCACCTTGGCTTCGGCGGCAATCTGACGTTCGAGCGCGCACTGCAGATCCGGCGTCTGGCGGCGCAACTGCCGCTGGCTGCGATCGTCGTCGAGACCGACGCGCCCGACATTGCTCCTGCATGGCTGTATCGGCAGCGCAATACGCCGGACCAGATTCCGGCGATCGGTGCGAGCCTCGCGCAGCAGCGCAATATCGACGAACACGAGCTTGCACTATGCACAACGGCTAACGCGCACGCCGCGTTGCCGCGGCTCGCACTTTCCTCTGCATAATCGACGGCGGTGATGCGCGGCGGGCGCGAGATACCGGCGGCCGCGCATGCTCAAGCGTGAAGCGGCGCACTGCCGCTGCTGCGCGCACGTGTCTTGTCGGGCGCGGAGGGGGCATGCGGGCAGTGTGGTGCGGGTTTGCGTTGGGCGTCGTGTGGCTACAGCAGCAAGCAGCGTTGCCTCGCGCGTTTGGAGCCGCGATGCTGGTCGTGACGGCCTGTGTGGCGAGTGGCGTCGCACTTTGGGCCTCGCGCGGTCGCGCTGAACGCGTCGCGCATACGCGGCTCGCGTGGTGCGCGGTGTGGATTGCTGCGTTCTGCATCGGCTTTGGCTATGCCGGATGGCGTGCGCACGCGCGTCTCGCGTATGCGCTGCCCGTCGAATGGGAAGGGCGCGATATCGAAGTGAGCGGTCATGTCAAAGGACTGCCTTCCTATTCCCGCGATCGCGCCGGCAGCGACAGCGACGATGGCGTGCGTTTCCTGTTCGTCGTCGAATCGACACAAGCCCGTGTCGAACACTTTCCACGTTTACTGCAGCTGTCGTGGGTCGCGCAAGATGCGCCGCTGCCTCGATATGTCACGCAAGGTCTCGCGCCGGGCGCGCGTTGGCATCTCGTGGTCCGCCTCAAGCGTGCGCATGGCAACGCGAACTTCGGCGTGCGCGACGCAGAGGCGACGCTGCTGGCTCGCAACATCCGCGCAACCGGGTACGTTACGCGGCCGGCTGCTGCGCAGCGGCTCGAAGGTGACGCACGCGGCGTCGGCGTGACCGTGGACCGCTGGCGCGCCGCGTTGCGCGCGCGCATCGATCAGGTGCTCGCGGACGCGCCGCATCGTGGCATCGTGATCGCGCTCGCGATCGGCGCGCAGGATGCCGTGAGCGCCGCCGACTGGCAACTGATGCGAGCGACCGGCACCAGCCATCTGGTCGCGATCTCAGGACTACACATCGGCTTTGTCGCGGGGCTCGCAGCGTGGTTTGCCAGTGCGGTGTGGCGGCGCTCCGGCTTGCTCGGCGGACGCTTTGGCGGCGACTGGCCGCTCGTGCTGCCCGCGCAGAAGGTCGCGGCGCCGTGCGGCGCGTTATTCGCCGCGTGCCACGCGGCGCTCGCCGGCTTCAACGTGCCTGCGCAGCGCGCGCTGTGGATGCTGAGCGTCGTTGCGCTGTCGTTTGTCAGCGGCCGCACGGTTGCGCCGTCCGTCGTGCTGGCATGGGCGCTCGGGCTCGTGCTGCTGATCGACCCGTGGGCGGTTGTGTCGGCGGGCTACTGGCTCTCCTTCTGCGCGGTGGCCGCCATTCTGTTTGCGATGTCGGGCCGTGTGGCTGCACGCGCTGAAGACGGCAGGCGCGATGCGCATGATGGCCTTATTGAACGGGAGCGCGAGCGCGCGTGGGCTGACGCCGATGACCCATACAGCGGGGGCGGCCACGGTGATGCGCGTGCAAGTCGACACAGACGTGCAATCCGCGTCGCAACCGCATTGCGCGCGCGCGCCCGCACGATCGGGCGCAAAGCGCTCGCCCGCGTTCGCAGCGGCGCACGCGTGCAGTTTGCCGTGACGATCGCACTCGCGCCGCTGACCGCCTACTGGTTCGCGCAGATTCCGCTGATCGGTCCGCTTGCGAATGCGTTCGCGATTCCATGGGTCAGCGCGCTGGTGACGCCGCTTGTCCTCGCAGCCGTCGCGTTGCCCGCACCGCTCGATGCAATTGCGTTGCACGCCGCACACAAGCTGCTCGACGCGCTCGCCGCCGGCTTGCATACGGTGTCGGGGCCCGCATGGACGCTCTGGCGATTGCCGCAACCCGATGCGTGGGCGCTAGCCGCCGCAGTTGTGGGCGTTGCGTGGTGCCTCGCTCCGCGCGGCTGGCCGCTGCGCTGGGCGGCGCCGCTTGCGTGGCTGCCCTTGCTCGTGCCGCCGCCGTCGGGCCCGCCGCACGGCACCTTCCGGTTGACCGCGCTCGACATCGGCCAAGGTTCTGCGATCGTCGTTCAGACCGCACACCACGCGTTGCTGTTCGATGCGGGGCCGGGTCCCGAGTCGACGCATGCTGGTGAACGGGTGGTCGTGCCGTATCTGCAGGCCGCCGGCGTGAACACGCTTGATACGCTTCTGGTTAGCCACGCGGACTCCGATCATTCGGGTGGCGCGGCGGCGGTCCTCGATGGAGTGGAAGTGCGTCAATTGCTGGCCGCGTTGCCGCCCGGTCATCCGCTGTGGCAGACCGCGCGCACGGCCGGTGCGCAGACGCTACCGTGCGCGGCGGGGCAGCATTGGCAGTGGGACGGTGTCGATTTCACGATCTTGTGGCCGGACGCTGGACCATTGCGCGGCAAGCCCAATGCACATTGCTGTGTACTGCGCGTGAGCACAGGTCGCAAAGAGACCGCAAGCGGCGTGGATAGCACGGGCAGTGCAGGCGGCAGCGGTGCAACAACCCATCGCGAAGTCGTACCGCCGCTTGCCGCGCTGCTCGCAGCGGACATCGAAACACCCGTCGAACGAAGCCTGCTCGCACGCGAGCGCGCCGCGCTGCGCGCGCAGATCCTGCTTGTGCCGCACCACGGCAGCAAGACTTCGTCGACCGAGCCCTTCCTCGACTCGATCGATCCGCTTATCGCCGTGTTTCAGGTAGGCTATCGCAACCGCTTTCATCATCCTCATCCGGGCGTCTTCGCGCGATATGTCGCGCGGCATATCGAGCTACCGCGCAGCGACCAGGATGGCGCAGTGCGCATTGAAGCCGGCGTGGCCGGGCCACGCGTGCTCACGCTCGAGCGCTTTCGGAGCACGCACCGCAGATACTGGATGGACCCATAGCGGACATGCGCCGCGTCGTTGCCCGTGTTCTGCGACGCGTCCGGCCGCAAGCGAAAGACACCCTATAACGACGAACGGAGACAGCAGCGCTTGAAAAACGTCATCCACTTTTCACATGCGAACGGCTTTCCCGCGTCGACCTACCGGACGCTATTCGCCGAACTGGGCGACGCCTACGAACTGCGTTACATCGAACGCATCGGTCACGATCCGCGGTTCCCGGTCACGCGCGACTGGCCGCATCTGGTCGAACAGCTGCTCGACGACATCGCACGCAGGTACGAGCACCCGGTATGGCTGGTCGGTCATTCGCTCGGCGGCTATCTGTCGCTGATGGCCGCGCTGAAAAGACCGCAGTGGGTGCGCGGTGTGGTGATGCTCGATTCGCCGGTGATTGCCGGCTGGCGCAGCAGCATGCTGCGCGTCTCGCAGTGGACCGGCATCGACGAGCGGCTGTCGCCCGCCGCCGTGACGCGCAAGCGTCGCCTGCACTGGACGAGCCGCGACGAGGCGTGGCGGCACTTCCATGCGAAGGCCGCGTTCGCGCGCTGGGACGAACGCGTGCTGTCCGACTACATCGATTTCGGCGTGCCGCAGTCCGCGGCCGACGGCGCGCGCACGCTCGCGTTCGACCGGCGCACCGAGTACCTGATCTACCGGACGCTGCCGCATACGCTCGGGTCGCGTCTCGCGCATGGCGCGCCGGTGCCGGTCGGTTTTATCGCCGGCACGGCTTCGAAGGAAGTCCGTCAGGTGGGACTCGCGGCGACGCGACGTGCGACGGGCGGCCATATCGAATGGATCGACGGCAGTCATCTGTATCCGATGGAAAAGCCGATCGAGACCGCGCGCGCGGTGCAGCGGATGCTGCACGAACTGGATCAGCGTTCGTGACCGACGTCCGACCGGACACCGATGGACGGCGCGCGCGCATGCGAGTTGCGATGGCCGGGTAGTCGACAGGCAATGCAGACAGCCATGCAATGACGATGCGCG
Source organism: Paraburkholderia rhizosphaerae (assembly GCF_004366595.1). Lineage (GTDB taxonomy): Bacteria > Pseudomonadota > Gammaproteobacteria > Burkholderiales > Burkholderiaceae > Paraburkholderia > Paraburkholderia rhizosphaerae. The sequence goes on along the minus strand of NZ_SORE01000015.1, from coordinate 82,161 downwards.
CGGCTCGCCGATGCGCGGACCGGTTCGTCCATTGTGCGTACGCCGGTCCCGGGTCCTTCATTTGATGTTTACTGCGTCACTCATGCTGATTGCTCATCGATCGTTCGCCGCCTGCGCGCTCGTTTAAGCGACGCGCGAACGACAGCGTAGCGGCACGCGGGCGACAAAAAAGCGACACACAAAACGGCGCGGATCGAGCGTTTATCGCTGGGTCGGGACCCTGCTTTCAGGTATAATCCGTTTTTCCCGCGAGCATCCAGCGATGACCAAATATGTTTTCGTCACCGGCGGCGTAGTGTCCTCCCTCGGCAAGGGTATTGCCGCCGCCTCCCTCGCCGCGATCCTCGAATCGCGCGGTCTCAAAGTCACCCTCCTCAAACTCGATCCCTACATCAACGTCGACCCTGGCACGATGAGCCCGTTTCAGCATGGCGAAGTGTTCGTGACGGAAGACGGTGCGGAGACGGATCTGGATCTCGGCCACTATGAGCGCTTCATCAGCACGAAGATGCGCAAGGCCAACAACTTCACGACGGGCCAGATCTACGAGTCGGTCATCCGCAAGGAACGCCGCGGCGATTATCTCGGCAAGACCGTGCAGGTCATTCCGCACATCACGAACGAAATTCAGGCGTTTATCGAACGCGGCGCCGCATCGGCGACGTGCGGTGAGCCGGATGTCGCGATCGTCGAGGTCGGCGGCACGGTCGGCGACATCGAATCGCTGCCGTTCCTTGAAGCCGCGCGGCAGATGAGTCTGCGCCTTGGCCGCAATAGCGCGTGCTTCGTGCACCTCACACTGGTGCCGTTCATCGCCACCGCGGGCGAACTGAAAACCAAGCCGACGCAGCACAGCGTGCAGAAGCTGCGCGAAATCGGTATCTATCCGAATGTGCTGCTGTGCCGCGCGGACCGCCGCATTCCGGACGACGAGCGCGCGAAAATCTCGATGTTCTCGAACGTGCCCGAAGACGCGGTCATCTCGGTGTGGGACGTCGACAGCATCTACAAGATTCCGCAGATGCTGCACGACCAGGGCCTCGACGGCATCATCTGCGACGAACTGAAGCTGACGCCGCCGGCCGCCGATCTTTCGATGTGGGCGCAACTGGTTGACAAGCTCGAGCACCCGAAGCACGAAGTGACGATCGGCATGGTCGGCAAGTACGTCGAGCTGACCGAGTCGTACAAGTCGCTGATCGAAGCGCTGCGTCACGCGTCGATTCATACGTCGGCCAGGGTCAACATCGAATACATCGATTCCGAAGAGGTCGAAGCGAACGGCGTCGACAGCCTCAAGCATCTCGACGCGGTGCTCGTGCCAGGCGGCTTCGGCCGGCGCGGCACCGAAGGCAAGATCGCCGCGATCCGCTATGCGCGCGAAGCGAAGGTGCCGTATCTGGGCATCTGCCTTGGCATGCAACTGGCGGTGATCGAATTTGCGCGCGACGTCGTCGGCCTCAAGGATGCGAACAGCACCGAGTTCGATGCGGCTACGCCGAACCGCGTCGTCGCGCTGATCACCGAGTGGTACGACCGCGAAGGCAAGGTCGAGAAGCGCAGCGAGGAATCGGATCTGGGCGGCACGATGCGGCTCGGTTCGCAGCGCTGCCCGATCAAGCCGGGCACGATGGCCGCGGAAATTTACGGCAAGGACGTCAACGAGCGGCACCGTCACCGTTATGAAGTCAACAACCGCTTTGTGCCGCAGCTCGAAGCGGGTGGCCTGATCATCAGCGCGCGCACGCCGAGCGAAGATCTCCCTGAAATGATGGAGCTGCCGCGCGATATGCATCCGTGGTTCGTCGGCGTGCAGTTCCACCCGGAATTCACGTCCACGCCGCGCGACGGCCATCCGCTCTTCAAGGCCTTTGTCGAAGCCGCGTGTGCGCATCATCTGCAGGCCGGCGCGGAAGAGAAGAAAGAGGAGAAGGTATGAAGCTCGCCGACTTCGAGATCGGGCTCGACCAACCGTTCTTTCTGATCGCCGGTACTTGCGTTGTCGAATCCGAGCAGATGACGATCGACACCGCAGGCAAGCTGAAGGAAATCTGCGCAAAGCTTAAGGTGCCGTTCATCTACAAGTCTTCGTACGACAAGGCGAACCGCAGCAGCGGCAAGTCGTTTCGCGGTCTGGGCATGGACGAAGGCTTGCGCATCCTGTCCGAAGTGAAGCGCCAGCTCGGCGTGCCGGTACTGACCGACGTGCACAGCATCGAGGAAATCGAGCAGGTCGCGGCAACGGTCGACGTGTTGCAGACGCCCGCGTTCCTGTGCCGGCAGACCGACTTTATCCACGCGTGCGCGCGGTCGGGCAAACCGGTGAACATCAAGAAAGGGCAGTTCCTCGCGCCGCACGACATGAAGAACGTGATCGACAAGGCGCGCGATGCGGCGCGCGAGGCCGGGCTTTCCGAAGACCGTTTCATGGCTTGCGAGCGTGGCGTGTCATTCGGCTATAACAACCTCGTGTCCGATATGCGGTCGCTCGCGATCATGCGCGAAACCGGCGCGCCGGTCGTGTTCGACGCGACGCACTCGGTGCAGTTGCCGGGCGGGCAGGGTACCAGTTCCGGCGGCCAGCGCGAATTCGTGCCGGTGCTCGCGCGTGCGGCGGTCGCGACCGGTGTGGCGGGGCTTTTCATGGAAACCCATCCGAACCCCGCGCAAGCGAAGTCGGATGGACCGAACGCCGTGCCGCTCGCCCGCATGGCCGATCTGCTCGAGACACTCATCACGCTCGATCAGGCCGTCAAGCGCACACCGTTCCTCGAGCACGATTTCAACTGATGCCGCGCGTCGTGCGTCAACCGTCTATGCGAATAGCGCGGATAGTGCGGATAACGTGCGCATGGCGGCCAGTCCGCCCGACAATCCGTATAGACTGCACGCACGCCGCGAGCCAACCGATGGCCATCGATCGGTACGGCGCCGAACCCGTCGCAAGACCGCATTCGCGCCGCACGCTTCACCGTAACGAATCCACCGTAACTTCCTGAGGAAATCATGAGTGCTATCGTAGATATCATCGGTCGCGAGATTCTCGATTCGCGAGGCAATCCCACCGTCGAGTGCGACGTGCTGCTGGAATCGGGCACGATGGGCCGTGCGGCGGTGCCGTCGGGCGCATCGACCGGTTCGCGCGAAGCGATCGAACTGCGTGATGGCGAAACGGGCCGCTACAGCGGCAAGGGCGTGCTGAAGGCGGTCGAGCACATCAACACCGAAATCTCCGAGGCGATCATGGGCCTCGACGCGTCCGAGCAGGCGTTCCTGGATAAAACGCTGCTCGAACTCGACGGTACCGACAACAAATCGCGTCTCGGCGCCAACGCGATGCTGGCCGTGTCGATGGCGGTCGCGAAGGCTGCCGCGGAAGAAGCCGGTCTGCCGCTATATCGCTACTTCGGCGGCTCGGGCGCAATGCAACTGCCGGTGCCGATGATGAACATCGTCAACGGCGGCGCGCACGCGAACAACAGCCTCGATATCCAGGAATTCATGATCGTGCCGGTTAGCCAGCCGACCTTCCGGGAAGCGCTGCGCTGCGGCGCCGAGGTGTTTCACGCGCTGAAGAAGATCCTGTCGGACCGCGGCATGAGCACGGCGGTCGGCGACGAAGGCGGCTTCGCGCCCAACTTCGGCAGCAACGACGAGTGCCTGTCGACCATCCTGCAAGCAATCGAGAAAGCCGGCTATCGCGCCGGTGAAGACGTGCTGCTCGCGCTCGACTGCGCGGCGAGCGAGTTCTACCACGACGGTAAGTACCAGCTGGCGGGCGAAGGCCTGCAACTGTCGTCGGCCGAATTCACCGACTATCTGGCGACGCTTGCCGACAAGTTCCCGATCGTGTCGATCGAAGACGGCATGCACGAAAGCGACTGGGAAGGCTGGAAGCTGCTGACCGACAAGCTCGGCAAGAAGATCCAACTGGTCGGCGACGACCTCTTCGTGACGAACACGCGCATCCTGAAGGAAGGCATTGAAAAGGGCATCGCAAACTCGATCCTGATCAAGATCAACCAGATCGGCACGCTGACGGAAACTTTCGCGGCGATCGAGATGGCCAAGCGCGCCGGCTACACGGCAGTGATCTCGCACCGCTCGGGTGAAACTGAAGATTCGACGATCGCGGATATCGCGGTCGGGCTGAACGCCGGGCAGATCAAGACCGGTTCGCTGTCGCGCAGCGATCGCATTTCGAAGTACAACCAGCTGCTGCGTATCGAAGAAGATCTCGGCGACATTGCGAGCTACCCGGGCAAATCCGCGTTCTACAATCTGCGCTGATTCGCTTAATCTGCTTACCGTTTTCTCGCGGTTGAACTGATTGACCCCGCCGCCCTGCGTTAAGCGCAGGGCGACGCGTATTCACAGATCAAATCTACATGCGCCTTGTCACTGTCGCTTTGGTCGTCCTGCTGGTGCTGATCCAGTTTCCGCTGTGGTGGGGGCACGGAGGGTGGCTCCGCGTACACGAACTGCAACAGCAGCTGGACCAGCAACTGAAGAAAAACGCGGACGAGAAGGTTCGTAACGAGCGTATCGAAGGGGAAGTCCAGGACCTGCAAAGCGGCACCTCGGCGGTCGAGGAACGTGCCCGCTACGAGATGGGCATGGTCAAGGACAGCGAAGTGTTCGTGCAGTTTGTGTCGCCGAACTCGCCACTGCCGGCATCGAATGCGCCGGCGACGGCCACCTCGACGCGCGGGCAGGTGTCTGCGGCGCCGTTGCGCGTAGTGCCGAATCCTGAGTCGCGGCCGAAGTCCGAGCGCAACCGGCACGGTGCGAAGAAGGGCGCGGACGATAACGAGAAGAAAAAGGGCGCGGGTTAATAGAGCAGGTCTTGCGCTTGCGAGTCGTTGCGATGCGCGCGTCCATCCGTATGGCTGCTCGCATGCATGCGAGGCATCACCAGCCCCATCCCCAGCCGGGGTAGCCCCAGCCAATCCCGGTGCCCCAGCCGTGTCCCCATCCGCCGCTGTAATAGCCGCCGTAGACGCTGACCGGCGCGGCGTAGTACCGCGACCAAGCCTGTGCGGCGGCTTCGGCGGCCATCGCCTGATCCTGTTCGGCGAGCACCTGCTGGTCGATTGCGTTGTAGCGCGCGCGTTCCTCGGGCGTCAGCACGTGCTGTGCCGCGATCGCGTCCACCTGGTCGGCAGGCAGGCGGCTGTAAATCGGCGCCGGCCCGGGCGGGTCCATCACACAGCCGGCTAGCGCCGCCGCGCTGCCGATGACGAGCAGCGTCGCGGCAGTGCGCATTCGATCGATTCGGCGGATCCGACGAAGAGGCAGTAACGAAAGCAAACTCATGGCGGCCTCCATCGGTCGGATGCCTAAATAAAACAGGGAAATGTCACCCGCATCGGGCGTACGCGCGGGCGTGGGTTGCAGCGGTGCAACCGGTATTTATCTTGCCGCGACGGCGGGCGGCGCGCAAGGCGCGGGCGGACATACGCCAGTCATCGATCCGCCGCGCGTCCCGGACGCGTTCGTCAATGCCGCTGATCGGCGGCGGGTGCGATGCCCTCTGCGAGCCCGCTCGCGACGAACAGTTGCGCGACGTCGACCGGGTCGAACTCGTAGCGCTGATTGCAGAAGTCGCAGTGAATCTCGACATGCCCGCGTTCCTCGATCACGCTATCGACTTCTTCGCGGCCGAGCATTTTCAGCATGCCGCCGACCTTTTCACGCGAGCAGGTGCATTCGAAACGCGTATTCGCCGGCTCGAAATGATGGACGTTCTCCTGCCAGAAGAGGCGCCGGAACAGCGTAGCCGGCTCCTCGCTCAACAGCTCGTCCTGTGACAGGGTGCCGCCGAGCGTGCACACGCGTTCCCACGTATCGGCATCGAGTTCGCCGGGATGAGGGACGATCCCGCCGTCGCCGGGCAGCTTCTGCAGCAGCATGCCGACTGCGCGGTCGGTGTTGGCGGCGAGCCACAACCGCGTGTCGAGCTGTTCCGAGTGATGCATGTAGTGCTCGAGCACCTGGGCGATCGATTCGAGCGGGCCGTTTTCACCGGACAACGGCACGATGCCCTGATACGGCTGCTGGCCCGGCTGCTTGTTGCGCGGGTCCAGCGTAATCACGCAGCGGCCGTGGCCGCTCGCATTGATCAGATCGGGGAGGGCGGCGCTTTCGTCGATCGTCTGCGCGTCCTGGCCGGGGAGCGGTGCGGTGAACTGCGCGGAAAACTTCGCGGTCGCTCGCAGCGACAGATCCGAATTGCATTGCACGACCAGCATTTTCAGCGGACCGTCGCCGTAGATCTGCATGATCAGCGTGCCGTCGAACTTCAGGTTGGCCGACAACAGCGCGCACGCAGCCATCATCTCGCCGAGTATCGTGCGCACCGGCGCCGGATAGTCGCGGCGCGTCAGCACCTCTTGCCACGTGTTGCGCAGCGACACGATTTCGCCGCGCACGGGTGCCGCGCTGAAGATGAATTTTTGCAACTGGTCACTCACAACTTTCCCTCGATAATGTCGCGCAGCGGGCGGTTGCCGGTGTCAACACCGGCGGACTTACCCAATCCGCACGAGCTGCTCCTTATAAAATTCGCGGCGCGTGATATAGCTCTGCGCGGCACGCCGCATTCCGGCAATATCCGCTTGCGTCAGTTCGCGCACGACTTTCGCCGGCGCGCCGAGAATCAGCGAATTGTCCGGAAACTGCTTGCCTTCGGTGACGACCGCGCCCGCGCCGACCAGACAGTTGCGGCCAATCACCGCGCCATTCAAGACCACCGCCTGAATCCCGATCAGCGCCCCTTCCTTGATCGTGCAGCCGTGCAGCATCGCCTGATGGCCAACCGTCACGTTGGCCTCGATGGTCAGCGGGTAGCCCGGGTCGGTGTGCAGTACCGCGTTCTCCTGAACGTTGCTGCCGGTGCCGACGACGATCGGCTCATTGTCGGCGCGCAGCGACGCGCCGAACCAGATGCTCGCATTCTCTTCGACGGTGACTTTACCGATCAGCGTCGCGGTATCCGCGACGAACACACTCTCGTGGACGGTGGGGGCTGCATCGCCAAGCTTGTAGATTGCCACTGTGTCTCCCGGGTGATCTGGGTGGGCGTCGGCCGCCATCGGCAAGGGCCGACGGCGTGGTGCGGCGCGCGCCGCGGGGTTCAAGCGCGTATTGTAAACGGTTGCGCCGTTCTGCCGCGTGACGTCGCCTTGAGGCGCACGTCGATAGAGGGTCGATCGGGCGCCGGCGCGAGCGTTTGCTTCGTTGTCTGGCGCACCGTTCGGCGAGATTGCGCTTTCAGTGGTCTCGTCCGCCGCTAGCGCGACGGCGCGCTGGCGGGTTGATATCCGGCCAGTTCGGGTTCGATCGGATTCGTTCTGGTGATCTGTTCTCGGCTACCATCCTGGCGCTTGTGACCGATTTTCCGCTCTACCGACTTCATCGCTATGCGACCTGCCGTTCCCGTTTCCGCTGTTTCATTGCCCTCCTGCGCTCGCAGCGACGCGCTTGCGATCCTGCGCGAGTACGACCCGGCGGTTAAAGCGCACGCCGCTCAGGCGCTGCACGCACGCGTGGTCGACGGCGGCGCGCAATGGGACCTGCAGCTTGTATTCGATGAACCGCCGGGCTTGCCCGGGCGTCCGCAACGGCCGGAACTCGTCGAACCGCGCAAGCTCGGTCGGCGCAGCATGCAATCGGAAGAGGGGCGTGCGGTGTTGCTGCACGCGCTCGCGCATATCGAGTTCAATGCGATCAATCTCGCGCTCGACGCGGTCTGGCGCTTCGCCGGCATGCCTGGCGCGTTCTACGCCGACTGGCTGAAAGTAGCCGCCGAAGAAGCACATCACTTTTCGCTGTTGAGCGCACGGCTTGCCGAGTTCGGCCACGCCTACGGAGACTTTCCGGCCCACGACGGCCTGTGGGAGATGTGCGACCGCACGCGCGCCGATGTGCTCGCGCGCATGGCGCTCGTGCCGCGCACGCTCGAGGCGCGCGGCCTCGACGCGTCGCCGCCAATTCGCGCGCGTTTGCAGCAGGCGGGCGATCACGCGTCGGCGGCGATCCTCGACGTGATCCTGCGCGACGAGATTGGCCATGTGCTGATCGGCAACCGCTGGTTCCGCTATCTATGCGAGCGCGCGCAGGTCGATCCGCATTCGACGTATAGGCGTCTGGCTGACGAGTACCACGCGCCGAAACTGCGCGGCCCGTTCAATTTCGACGCGCGTCGCGCAGCGGGCTTCGACGAAGCCGAACTGGCGGCGCTGGCGGGCCTTGAACCGCAGCCGGAGCCGTCGCCGCAATCGACACCACCACGACCATCGGACGACGAAGTTTGAGGCTTTACTCGACGGCGCTTTAACCGATCCATGCGCGTAGCTATCGCGGCCTCGATATAATAGAACGATCATTCTTTTTTCGTTGATATCGATGACTGAATCCCGATCCGAATTCGTTTCCGTGCGCGGCGTGCGGCTGCACTTACGTCGTTGGGGCCACGCCGACGCCCCCATGCTCTTCATGCTGCACGGTTGGATGGATGTCGCCGCGTCGTTTCAGTTCGTCGTCGACGCGCTTTCCGGTGACTGGCAGGTCATCGCGCCGGATGCGCGCGGCTTCGGCCGGTCCGATTGGCCCGTTGCGACGCAAGGTGGCGGCCATTACTGGTTCCACGAATATCTCGCGGACCTCGATGCGTTGCTCGACCACTATGCGCCGTCGGGCACCGTGAATCTGGTCGGCCATAGCATGGGCGCGAACGTCGTCTGCCTGTACGCGGGCGTGCGACCGGAGCGTGTGCGGCGGGTCGTCGACCTCGAAGGATTCGGGCTTGCGCCCGCGCACGCGGCGCAAGCGCCGCGGCGTCTGCGCGGCTGGCTCGACGACCTGCGCGAGCCGCCGCGGCTGCGTCGCTACGCGTCGCTTGACGACGTCGCCGCGCGCCTTATCGCGAACAACGCGCGGCTTGACCCGCGCCGCGCGCGCTTTCTCGCGCAGCACTGGTCAAAACCGGACGGCGAGGGCGGCTACATACTGCTCGCCGACCCCGCGCATAAAATCCGCAGCCCGCAGCTGTACCGCATCGACGAGGTGATGGCTGTCTGGTCACAAGTGCGCGCGAAGGTGCTGCACGTCGAAGCGGCCGGCTCGCCCACGCTTGCGAGCCTCGCCGGCGACATCCCGCTCGATGAGTTCAAGGCCCGTTTTCGCGCGTTTCCCGACTGGCGCGAAAAGATCGTCGACGAGGCGGGTCATATGGTTCATCACGATCAGCCGGAGCAGATCGCCGCGCTGATCGAGGCATTTTGCGCATAAGTTTTTGCGCATAAAAGTCGATGCTCAATCGGGGTGAAACTTGCCGTACAAGACGTTCACAAATCCCCTGCGTGCGCTTAGTGCATTGCAGTAAAATGGTCGGACAACCTTTTTAAGATAGTGATGAACGCCGACCTGCATTGCCATTCCACCGTCTCCGACGGCCAGTTCGCGCCTGCCGACGTCGCGCGCCGCGCGCATGCGCACGGTGTGACGCTGTGGTCGCTGACCGACCATGACGAGGTCGGCGGCCAGCTCGAAGCGCGCGATGCCGCGCACGAACTGGGCATGGACTATCTGTGCGGCGTCGAAATTTCGGTGACGTGGGCGGCGCGTACCGTGCATATCGTCGGTCTGCACGTCGATCCCGCGTGTCAGACGCTGGTCGACGGGCTGGCGCGTACGCGCAACGGCCGCGCGGCGCGCGCCGAGGCGATGGGCGAGCAACTCGCCGAGCTCGGCGTGCCGGGCACGTACGAAGGCGCACTGAAACTCGCGACCAATCCGGACATGATTTCGCGTACCCACTTCGCGCGCTGTCTGGTCGACATCGGCCACTGCAAGACGACGCAGGAAGCGTTCGACCGCTATCTCGCGGACGGCAAGCCGGGCTGTGTCGCGCACCGTTGGTCGAAGCTTGCCGACGCGGTGAAGTGGATCCAGATCGCGGGCGGCGAGGCGGTCATCGCGCATCCGGGGCGTTACGACTACACGCCCGTCGAGTTCGACGCGCTGTTTGGCGAATTCATCGACCTGGGTGGCAAGGCGATCGAAGTGGTGACCGGCAGCCATACGCCGGACCAGTACCGCGAATATGCGGATGTCGCGCGCCGCTTCGGTTTCGAGGCGTCGCGCGGTTCGGATTTCCACGCGGCGGGTGAAGGCCGTGTGGAACTGGGCGGCCTGCCGCCGCTGCCGTCCGATCTGAAGCCGGTCTGGGAACGCTGGCTGTGAAGTCCGCGCCGGATGGCACGCACCGTGCGTGACCGTCCGGACTACCCGCTTTCGGAACCGCCCGCCACCATGTCCCAATACTTCCGGCTCCATCCAGACAATCCGCAGCCGCGCCTCGTCAAGCAGGCCGCGCAGATCGTCTGCGGCGGCGGGCTGGTCGCGCTGCCGACCGATTCGAGCTACGCACTCGGCTGTCGTCTTGACGACAAACACGCGGCCGAACGCTTGCGCCGTATCCGTGGCCTCGACGAAAAGGCGCTACTGTCGCTGCTGGTGCGCGACCTGTCGGAGCTCGCGAGCTTCGCGATGGTCGATAACCGCCAGTACCGGTTGATCAAATCGGTGACGCCGGGCCCCTACGTATTCGTGCTCGAAGCGACCAAGGAAGTGCCGCGTCGCCTGTCGCATCCATCCCGCAAGACGATTGGCCTGCGCGTGCCCGATCACGCGATTACGCTGGCGCTGCTCGAAGAGCTCGGCCAGCCGCTGCTCGGCACGACGCTGATCATGCCCGGCGAAACGCGGCCGCTGAACGATCCGGAAGAGATTCGCGTGCGCCTCGAAAAGCAGGTCGATCTCGTGATCGATGGCGGCGCATGCCCGTGCGAGCCGTCGACCGTGATCGACCTGACCGGCGAGGAACCGGTGCTGGTGCGCGCCGGCCGCGGCAGCCTCGCGCCGTTCGGCCTTGAACAGCCGGCCTGAAGCGGGCGCGAACGCAGTCCTGAAACACAGCCCATGACAAACCATCACAACGATAAGCGGCGATGACTGCGGATAATTCGAATGTGATCACGCAAACCGGACAGACGCGGGCATCCGCGTTGTTACAATAGCCGCGCTATGAATGCTTCCCTGATACAAACAATCGTCGTCTACGCGCTGCCGGTCGTTTTTGCGATCACTTTGCACGAGGCTGCTCACGGTTACGTCGCACGCATGCTCGGCGACAACACCGCTTACGTGCTTGGCCGCGTGTCGTTCAATCCGATGCGCCACATCGACCCGCTCGGCACGATCGCGATCCCGCTGCTGCTTTACTTCGCAACGAGCGGCGCGTTTATGTTCGGCTATGCGAAGCCGGTGCCGGTCGCGTTCGGCAATCTGCGCAATCCGCGCTGGGGTTCGCTGTGGGTCGCGCTGGCCGGGCCGCTGTGCAATTTCATCCAGGCGCTCGTCTGGGGCGTGTTCGGCGTCGCGCTCGCCGCGTTCAGCGTCGACGAACCGTTTTTCAACCGGATGGCAGCGGCCGGCGTCGGCATCAATCTGGTGCTAGGCGTGTTAAACCTGTTCCCGCTACCGCCGCTCGACGGCGGCCGCGTGCTGACGGCGCTGTTGCCGACGCGTCCGGCGATCGCGCTGGCGCGCCTCGAACCGTACGGCTTTTTCATCGTGATGGCGCTCGTGTTGACCGGCACGCTGACGAAATTCTGGCTGCGGCCGCTCGTCAGTCTCGGCTACGATGCCGTGACCGCCATCTTGACCCCCCTCGTTTCGCTATTCTGATCAAACCATGTACCCAGACCGAATCTTCTCCGGCATGCGGCCAACCGGCTCGCTGCACCTCGGCCACTACCACGGCGTACTGAAAAACTGGGTGCGTCTGCAGTCCGAATACCCGTGTTTTTTCTGTGTTGTCGACTGGCACGCGCTGACGACGCACTACGAAACGCCCGAGGTGATCGAGAAGAACGTCTGGGAAGTGCTGATCGACTGGCTCGCATCGGGTATCGACCCGGCGCAGGCAACGCTGTTCATTCAAAGCCGGGTGCCGGAACACGCGGAACTCGCGCTGCTGCTCGGCATGAGCACACCGCTCGGTTGGCTCGAACGCGTGCCGACCTATAAGGAGCAAATGGAGAAACTGAAGGATAAAGACCTGTCGACCTACGGTTTTCTCGGCTATCCGGTGCTGATGGCGGCGGACATTCTGCTGTATCGCGGCTCGCTCGTGCCGGTCGGCGAAGACCAGGTGCCGCACGTCGAAATGACGCGCGAAATCGCGCGCCGCTTCAACTATCTGTACGGTCGCGAGCCGGGCTTCGAAGAGAAGGCGACGGAGGCCGCGAAGAAGCTTGGCGGCAAGCGCGCGAAGCTGTATCACGAACTGCGCAACGCATATCAGCAGGAAGGCGACGATGAAGCGCTGCAGAAAGCGCAAGCGATGCTGCAGGAGTCGCAAAGCCTGTCGATGAGCGACCGCGAGCGCCTGTTCGGCTATCTCGAAGGCTCGCGCAAGATCATTCTCGTCGAACCGCAGGCGATGTTGACCGAAGCGTCGAGGATGCCTGGCCTCGACGGACAGAAGATGTCGAAGTCGTATGGCAACACGATCGGCCTGCGTGAAGACGCGGAAACCATCACGAAAAAGGTCCGCACGATGCCGACCGATCCGGCTCGCGTGCGCCGCACCGATCCGGGCGATCCGGATAAGTGCCCGGTGTGGCAGCTGCACCAGGTCTACACCGACGAAGCGACACACGAATGGGTGCAGAAGGGTTGCCGCTCGGCGGGCATCGGTTGTCTCGAATGCAAGCAGCCGGTGATCGAAGGCATTCTGCGCGAACAGCAGCCGATGCTCGAACGCGCGCAGAAATATATGGACGATCCATCGCTGCTGCGCGCGATCGTTGCGGATGGCTGCGACAAGGCACGCCGTTTCGCGACCGAGACGATGCGCGATGTGCGCGAGGCGATGGGGCTGTCGTACAACTGATGTTCGCGTGTTCTTCGTCGGCGGGGCCGGTATGAGTGTGAACGGGGAACCGGCGGGCGGGCGCGTGCCGCATGGTCTCGCGGAGGCGTCCCGCTGGGTGCGGTGCTGGGCCCATCTGGTCGCGCCAGGCGGCGCGGTGCTTGATGTCGCGTCGGGAGCCGGGCGCCATGCGCGCTGGTTCGCGGCGCGCGGTCATCCGGTTACCGCGATCGATCGCGATGTCGCCGCGATTGCGACGATGTGCGGCGAGCCGAACATCGCGACCGTCGCCGCGGATATCGAAAACGCCGCGTGGCCGCTCGCCGATGATGCGAGGTTTGCCGCGGTTATTGTGACCAATTACCTGCACCGGCCGCTGTTTCCGCAATTACTGCGCGCACTTGCGCCGGGCGGCGTACTGATCTACGAAACCTTCGCGCACGGCAACGAGACGGTCGGCAAACCATCGAACCCCGATTTTCTGCTGAAACCCGGTGAGCTGCTCGACGCGGTGCGCGGGCCTTTGCGTGTGGTCGCGTATCAGGACGGTTTTCTCGCCGATCCGCGTCCCGCGTTCGTCCAGCGCATCTGCGCAGTCAGGGAGTCATCGGACGCGCGGCCACGGGAACCGGAAAGTGTTGCTTTTGAGTCCAATCTTCTCGTTCCCCCGCGTTACGATTTGGCCGGTTAATCCGCTACAATTGCAAATTATCCAGCAAATTCATCGAGTTCAATGGCAAACGTGACCCAGGACGGCACCGGCAGCACGCGCGGCGCCCGCAACGACGGTATTTGGATTCGCGGCAGTATTCCTGCCATCGTTACACCGATGCACGAAGACGGCAGTCTTGATCTGCCGGCGTTCCGGAAACTGATCGACTGGCACATCGAAGAGGGCACGAGCGGTCTCGTCGTCGTGGGCACGAGCGGCGAATCGGCAACGCTGTCGGTCGAAGAGCACGTATTGATGGTGAAGACCGCGGTCGAGCATGCAGCCGGCCGCATTCCGGTTATTGCCGGCGCCGGCGCCAATTCGACCACCGAAGCAATCGAGCTAAGCGCGCACGCGAAAAAAGTCGGCGCCGATGCGACGCTCCAGGTCGTGCCGTACTACAACAAGCCGACGCAGGAAGGTATCTATCGCCACTTCGCGAAAATCGCGGAAAGCGTTGACCTACCGCTGATCCTTTACAATGTGCCCGGCCGCACGGTCGCGGACATGTCGAACGAAACGATTTTGCGTCTGGCGCAGGTGCCGGGCGTGGTCGGGGTGAAGGAAGCGACCGGCAATATCGATCGCGCGGCGAACCTGATCAAGGCCGCGCCTGCGCATTTCGCGATTCTGAGCGGCGACGATCTGACTGCGATTGCACTGATGTTGCTCGGCGGCCACGGCAATATTTCGGTCACCGCGAACGTTGCGCCGCGCGCGATGGCGCAGCTGTGCAAAGCGGCGCTCGACGGCGACGCGAAAAGCGCACGAGCGATTCACCTGAAACTGCTGTCGCTGCACAAGAACCTGTTTATCGAATCGAATCCGATTCCGGTGAAATGGGCGCTGCAGCAGATGGGCCTCATGGAAGGCGGCATTCGTTTGCCTCTTACACCGCTCGACGCGCGCTACCACGAAGTGTTGCTCGCGGCGATGCATGAAGCGGGACTGCTGGGATAAAGCGGACCTGTCGCGAGTCGTGCCGCGCAATGCGCAGACTCGCGATGCCGGTCGCTCCCGGCCATTGTGATACCGGAAGACCCGGCATCTTGTTTAACCACGACGATCACGCCCACGTTCGGGCACCGAACCAGGCAGCGCGTTCCAGCTTCACGAAGGACCTCATGAAACGTTCCGCTTTCTCCCTCCACGCAACGCGCCTGGCGGCGTTGACGCTTGCGGTGTCGGCGCTGGCCGGCTGCGAGTCGCTGAACGACATGCTTGCCACGGACCGGGTCAACTATAAGGACACGCCGAGCGCGCCGCCGCTCGCGGTGCCGAGCGACCTGACCTCCGCGCAGATCGATCAGCGTTATGAGGCACCGCCGGTCGGCACCGCGCTCGGCGGCGCGCCGCAGCGCGCGAAGACCGAAGCCGGCAATCTGACTGAAGGCGTGCCGAGCGCGCAGGATCCGCTCGGCATGCACATCGAGCGCGATGGCGATCGCCGCTGGCTCGTCGTCGACGGACGCACGCCCGATCAGTTGTGGCCGCAACTGCAGGAGTTCTGGCAGGAAAACGGTTTCTCGCTGAAAACGAACGCGCCGGCCACCGGCATCATGACGACCGACTGGGCCGAAAACCGCGCGAATATTCCGGATGACTGGTTCCGCCGCACGATCGGCCGTGTGATCGATTTCGCTTACTCGTCGGGCACGCGTGACAGCTTCCGCACGCTGATTTCGCGCGATGCGAATGGCGCGACCGATATCTCGATCACCCACAGCTCGATGGAAGAAGTGCTGACCGGGCAGGACAAGACCGGGTCGAAATGGGTCGAGCGGCCGCGCGATCCGGCGCTCGAAGCGGCATTCCTGTCGAAGCTGATGCAGAAGTTCGGCCTGACCGACGCACAGTCGAAGCAGCTGATTACCGACGCGCGCCCGGCCGCGGCAAGCGCGCAACTGGCGGGCGAAACGACGCTCGATTTGCCGGAATCGTTCGATCGCGCGTGGCTGCGTGTCGGTCTCGCTCTCGACCGCACCAACTTCACTGTCGACAATCGCGATCGCGAGAAGGGCATTTACTACGTTCGCTATGCGGATTCGTTGCAGGAAGTGAAGCGCGAAGGGTTGTTCGGCAAGTTCTTTAGCAGCAACTCGAAGAAGCCGAGCCCGGAATTCCTCGTGAACGTCCGCCCGAAGGGCGACGCATTGACGCAGGTGGCGGTGGTCGACGCGAATGGTCAAGTCGATACGTCGTCGGACGCGCAGCGCATCGTGTCGCTGCTGCATGCACAGCTGAACTAACGCGGCCGTGCGGTTCGCCAGTCTGGGCAGCGGCAGCGAGGGCAATGCTCTTGTCGTCGAGGCCCACAGCGGCACAACGACTACCCGCATTCTGCTCGATTGCGGTTTTTCAGCGAAGGAAGTGGAGCGGCGGCTGGGGCGGGCGGGTCTCGACGCCGCCCCGTTTTCCGCCATCGTCATCACGCACGAGCATAGTGATCATATCGGCAGCGCGTTGACGCTGGCGCGCAAGTGGTCGGTTCCTTTGTATATGAGCTGGGGTACGGCTCGCGCGGTCGGCGCCGACGACGCCGACGTCGAGTTGCGCGTGCTGTGGGGCGACGAGCCGGTCGCGATCGGCGACCTCAGCGTGCTCCCTTATACGGTTCCTCATGACGCGCGCGAGCCGCTGCAGTACGTGTTTTCGGATGGCGCGGCACGGCTCGGCGTGTTGACCGACGTCGGTACGTCGACACCGCACATCAGCGCGGTATTGAGCGGCTGCGATGCGCTCGTGCTCGAGTGCAATCACGATGTGCAGATGCTTGCCGGGAGCCGCTACCCAGCGTCATTGAAAGCGCGCATCGGCGGCAATCATGGTCATCTGAACAACGACGCGGCGGCTGACATCCTCGCTTCGCTCGACCGGTCGCGCTTGCGGCATCTGGTCGCGGCGCATCTGAGTCAGCAGAATAATCTGCCGGAACTGGCGCAGGCGGCGATGGCCGCAGTGCTCGGCGCGGCGGCCCCCGACATTGTGGTCGCGTCGCAAGACAATGGTTTCGACTGGCTGACGCTCTAGATCCACGTTCGTCCTTCGACCCTGAATGCAAAAACGCCCGTGACGACGAATCGTCACGGGCGTTTTAATCATCCGGCCCGGGCGCGTTGAGCCCGGGCCGCCTTCCAGGATGTCAGTTGCGGTTGCCGCCGAAGATACCGAGCAGCGCGAGCAGGTTGACGAACACGTTGTACAGATCGAGATAGATTGCAAGCGTGGCGGTGATGTAGTTCGTTTCACCGCCATTGACGACCCGTTGCACGTCAAACAGCATGTACGCCGAGAAGATTACGATGGCGAGCACCGACACGGTGAGCATCAACGCCGGCAGGTGCAGGAACATATTCGCGACCATCGCGAGCAGCAGCACGATCACGCCGACGAACAGCCATTTGCCGAGGCCCGAAAAATCGCGCTTGCTGACCGTGGCGATCGTCGCCATTGCCGCAAAGATCACACCGGTGCCACCAAACGCGAGCATGATCAGCGACGGACCGTTCGAGAAGCCAAGGATGAAGCTCAGCAGGCGCGACAGCATCAGGCCCATGAAGAACGTGAAGCCTAGCAGCACGAATACGCCGGCTGCGCTGTCTTTGGTTTTCTGGATCGCGAACATGAAGCCGAACGCGATCGCGAAAAACGCGAGCATGCTCATCGCGGGGCTGGTGGCGGCGAACAGCGAGAAGCCTGTGGCGACACCCACCCACGCTCCCAGCACCGTCGGCACCATCGACAGCGCGAGCAGCCAGTAGGTGTTGCGCAGTACGCGGTTGCGTGTTTCGGCCGTGGTGACGGAGCCGCCGCGGCCAAAGTTATAGGGGTACTCGTTCATGGTTTCTCCTTGCGTCAGACGCAGTGTTGCTCAGCGGTTTGCGATGCCTATTCTACGGTGCCGGCAGGCGGGTTTGCCGCCAGTCACTCGACCCACCAACCCTAAGATAAGCGCGGCGCACAGGAGTTTCAATGCACGCCGCACCGATTGCGATGCCGCTGCCGGGACTTCTGTAAGCAATGGTGGGCACACTGCTTTGAGTCTTTCAATGTTGTAAGGGTTCAATCGCAATCATACCCTGGAACATGCTACAATAGCGGATTCATTTGAATTTGTAACTTCTTAATTTTTTGGAGTTTTTATGGCGATCGAACGCACTCTGTCGATTATCAAGCCGGATGCTGTGGCCAAAAACGTGATCGGCCAGATCTACACCCGTTTCGAAAACGCGGGCCTGAAGATCATTGCATCGCGGATGGTGCAACTGTCGCGTGCCGACGCAGAGAAGTTCTATGCCGTGCACCGCGAGCGTCCGTTCTTCAAGGACCTCGTCGAATTCATGATTTCCGGCCCGGTTGTCGTGCAATGCCTCGAAGGCGACAACGCGATCCTGAAGCACCGCGATCTGATGGGTGCGACGGACCCGAAAAAGGCCGAGAAGGGCACGATCCGTGCGGATTTCGCCGACAGCATCGATGCGAACGCCGTGCACGGTTCGGACGCGGCTGAAACGGCGCGTGTCGAAATCGCGTTTTTCTTCCCGGAAGTCAACGTTTACTCGCGCTAAGCGCGTAATGTAGGAACAAAGCAGCAGGAGCGGGCGCGATACGCAGAAGCGTTCATGCAGCTTGTTGCATGAACGCGGTCTCGCACTGAATGGCAGGATTCGATATGACGAGCAGTCCCACCGTCAACCTTCTCGATCTCGACGCCGAAGGCCTTGTCGCATATTGCGGCAGCCTCGGCGAGAAGCCGTTTCGCGCCAAGCAGTTGCAGCGCTGGATTCACCAGTACAACGCGGCCGACTTCGACGGAATGACCGATCTCGCGAAGTCGCTGCGCGAAAAGCTGAAAAGCCGCGCGTCGATCACGATGCCCGGTATCGTCAGCGACCATATTTCCGCCGACGGCACACGCAAGTGGCTGATCGACGTCGGCAACGGCAACGCCGTTGAAACCGTGTTCATTCCAGAAGAAGGGCGCGGCACGCTGTGCGTGTCGTCGCAGGCGGGTTGTGCGGTGAACTGCCGGTTCTGCTCGACCGGCAAGCAGGGTTTCTCACGTAATTTGTCTATTGGCGAAATTATCGGCCAGTTGCGTATGGCCGAATTTGCGCTGCGCGCGTCGCTCGGTGTCGACGGTGGGCGCGCGACGGGCGGTGACGGCAAGGGCGAGCGGGTTGTCACGAATGTCGTGATGATGGGCATGGGCGAGCCGCTTCTGAACTACGACGCCGTGGTTCCCGCGATGCGTCTGATGCTGGACGACAATGCGTACGGGTTGTCGCGGCGGCGCGTGACGTTGTCCACGTCCGGCGTCGTGCCGATGATGGACCGCCTGGGCGCCGATTTGCCGGTTGCGCTCGCGGTGTCGCTGCATGCGCCGACCGACGATCTGCGCGACGGCCTGGTGCCGCTGAACAAAAAGTATCCGCTGCGCGAGTTGATGGCGGCATGTCAGCGGTATCTGAAAGTCGCTCCGCGCGATTTCATTACTTTCGAATATTGCATGCTGGACGGCGTCAACGACAGCGAGGCACAGGCGCGCGAACTACTCGCGCTGACGCGCGACGTGCCGTGCAAATTCAATCTGATTCCGTTCAATCCGTTCCCCGAATCCGGGCTGATTCGCTCGAAACAGGAACAGATCAAGCGGTTCGCGCACGTGTTGATCGACGCAGGGGTCGTCACAACGGTGCGCAAAACACGCGGCGACGACATCGACGCTGCCTGCGGCCAGCTGGCCGGTGCGGTGAAAGACCGCACGCGGCTTGCTGAACGTATGGGGAAGGCGGCAAAGGTTATCGAAGTCCGCGCCGTGTGACCGTCGTGGCTGCGCAGCACAGCGCGGTTGTGATTGAGTCTGCGGTGAAAGCAGTGAAGCTGATGTGTGCGTAGCGCGTGACGTTGAAAGCGCGCCGACAGGGTCGCAGGCGAATCTGCCGACGAGCCGCAGATTCCGCATACAAAGCTGCACGTAGGGTCGTACATTTTGTTATAAACGGTTTGCGATTCCGGCTCGCACTGGCGGCGCAGGCGGAACGTATAAAAAAGAATCGACGCGAAAGGATTTGGGATGAGTGAGCCGCAGCACCCGCAACCGCACGACACCGATCGACGTGCCGGCCGTCCGGCGCCGGTAGCCGTTCCCGCTGCGCTGCAGCCGGCCGTGCAGGTGGGCAACGAGCCGCTTGCATCGGTCGGGGCGCGTCTTACTCAGTTGCGCGAAGCAAAAGGCTGGTCGATCGAAGATGTGTCCGCGCGGCTGAAAGTCTCGGTGACGAAACTGCGCGCGCTCGAGGCGGGCGATCTTGGCCATTTGCCGGATACGACCTTCGCGCTTGGCGTCATACGCAGCTACGCGAAGATGCTTGGCGCCGATCCGGCACCCTATACGCAGGCGCTGCGGCGCGAACGCGGTGTGCCGGCGCCGGATCTGACGATGCCCGCATCGGCGGGCGCCGATTTGCCGCGCGGCAAGGTGTCGTTGTCGCTGGGCAGCAATGCGCCGCGCCGCCGGTCATGGCTGTGGGGTGTGGCAGCGGTGATCGTCGCGGTCATCGCGCTGGCAATGTGGCATACCAACGGCGGGGAATCCGGCGCGTGGCTCGCGCGGCTGAAGGCGACCGCGAGCGGTGCGGCCTCGATCAGCGCAAACCCCGCGCACGGCGCGAGTGGTGCAGGTGCGACGGTCGCTCAAGGCGCGACGACGGTACAACCGGCTGAGAGTGCAACCGACGACGCGTCCGGCACGCCGATCGCGGGCGCCGCGCAACCAGCTGCGCAGACGGACGAGGCGCCGGCGCCGGCGGCAACTGCGCCGAACACGGCGAGCGCCGCGCATAACGCGGCGGCGGGCGCAGCGCCAACGACCGCGGCCGCTGCGGCGGCGACCCCGGCTTCCGCTGAGGCGGCTCAGGCAGCGGCACCCGCGGGCTCGTCGACGGTGGCGCTCAAGGTCACGCAGGACAGCTGGTTCAGCATCCGCCAGAAGGATGGCAAGGAAGTGTTCTCCGGGCTTGTGCACGCCGGCGACAGCAAGGAAGTGAATGGCGAGGCGCCGTTCAAGGTGACGATCGGCAACAAGGCGGGTCTTGAATCGATGACGCTCGACGGTCAGCCGGTCGATCCAGCGAAATATGCATCGGCAAAGGGGAATGTGGCACGCTTCGCATTGCCCTGACCGAATGACGCGGCGCTGCGGGCTGTTTAGCCAGCAGCGCCGTATGCAAGCCCCATGAGTCGGTTCGCGTTCGTGTGCGACGATCAATGCATGCGGCATCGCAAGGTGGTACAGAGCGGCCGCGCAGGCACGGCGAAACGAACGCCGGCCGCGCGGTTCAAAACAGGTTTCACAGCGTCAGTTTCACAGCGAGCTTCAACTGCAGACTTCAATAGCCGGCTTCCGTAGCGAGCGGGCTTCAAGACCGACTTCAATGCAACGCGCAGCCTTTAATGGCGGATTTATCGATGCACTCCGATCCCATGCAATCCACCACTAGTCAAATTAGCTCGTCCGAACCGGTTTTCGGCGGCCATGCGCCGCGCCGCACCTCGCACGCGGTCGATATCCGTTGGGGCGGCAATCTCGTGACGATCGGCGGCGACGCGCCGGTACGCGTGCAGTCGATGACCAACACCGACACCGCCGACGCGATCGGCACCGCGATCCAGATCAAGGAACTTGCGCAGGCGGGCTCTGAGCTCGTGCGTATTACGGTCAATACACCGGAGGCCGCCGCGGCCGTGCCGGCGGTCCGCGAGCAGCTTGACCGGATGGGCGTTACCGTACCGCTGGTCGGCGACTTTCATTACAACGGTCACCTGCTGCTGCGCGACTATCCGGCGTGCGCGGAATCGCTGTCGAAGTACCGGATCAATCCGGGCAACGTCGGCCATGGCGCGAAGCGCGATACGCAGTTCGCACAGATGATCGAAGCGGCGATCAAATATGACAAGCCGGTGCGCATCGGCGTGAACTGGGGCAGCCTCGACCAGGATCTGCTCGCGAAGATGATGGATGAAAACGCCGCGCGCCCCGAACCGTGGGAAGCTCAAAGCGTGATGTACGAGGCGCTGATCCAGTCGGCGATCGGCTCGGCCGAACGTGCGGTCGAACTCGGTCTGTCGCGCAACAAGATCATCCTGTCGTGCAAGGTCAGCGGCGTGCAGGACCTGATCGCCGTGTATCGCGAGCTCGCGCGCCGCTGCGAATTCGCGCTGCACCTCGGCTTGACCGAGGCGGGCATGGGCTCGAAGGGCATCGTCGCATCGACGGCCGCGCTGTCCGTGCTGCTGCAGCAGGGCATCGGCGACACGATTCGCATCTCGCTGACGCCGGAGCCGGGTGCGTCGCGCACCGGCGAGGTGATCGTCGGCCAGGAAATCCTGCAGACGATGGGCCTGCGCTCGTTCACGCCGATGGTGATCGCGTGCCCGGGCTGCGGCCGCACGACGAGCACGCTGTTCCAGGAGCTGGCGTCGCAAATTCAGACCTATCTGCGTCAGCAGATGCCGGTGTGGCGCGATCAATATCCGGGCGTCGAGAAGATGCACGTCGCGGTGATGGGCTGCATCGTCAACGGGCCGGGCGAGTCGAAGCAGGCGAATATCGGCATCAGCTTGCCCGGTTCCGGCGAGAACCCGGCTGCGCCGGTGTTCATCGACGGCGAAAAGGTCAAGACACTGCGCGGCGAGCGCATCGCCGAAGAGTTCCAGCAAATCGTGAGCGACTATGTCGAGCGCCGTTACGGCCGCACGGAAGTGCTCAGCTAACCATCCGCCAATCGAATTCAGATGACTGAACAGAAGAAGAAGCTCGAAAAGCTGTCCGGCGTAAAGGGCATGAACGATGTCCTGCCGCAGGAAGCTCAGCTGTGGGAATTTTTCGAATCGACCGTGAAGTCGATGCTCCGTTCGTACGGATACCAGAACATTCGCACGCCGATCGTCGAGCACACGCAGTTGTTCACGCGCGGCATCGGCGAAGTGACCGATATCGTCGAGAAGGAGATGTACAGCTTCACCGACGCGCTGAATGGCGAAAATCTCACGCTGCGCCCGGAAAACACCGCAGCGGTCGTGCGCGCGGCGATCGAGCACAACCTGCTGTATGACGGTCCGAAGCGTCTGTGGTACGTCGGGCCGATGTTCCGTCATGAGCGGCCGCAGCGCGGGCGTTATCGCCAGTTTCATCAGGTGGGCGTCGAGGCACTCGGCTTCACGGGTCCGGACGCTGACGCGGAAATCATTCTGATGTGCCAGCGTCTGTGGGACGACCTCGGTCTGGCCGGCATCAAGCTGGAAATCAATTCGCTGGGTCTTGCGCACGAGCGCGCCGCGCATCGCGTCGAACTGATCGCGTACCTCGAAAAGCACCAGGACGTGCTCGACGAAGACGCGAAGCGCCGTCTTTATACGAACCCTCTGCGCGTGCTCGACACGAAGAACCCGGCGCTGCAGGAAGTCGCGCGCAACGCGCCGAAGCTGATCGATTTCCTCGGCGACGAGTCGCGCGCGCACTTCGACGGGCTGCAACGCATCCTGAAGGCGAACAACATCCCGTTCACGATCAATCCGCGGCTCGTGCGCGGTCTCGATTACTACAACCTGACCGTATTCGAATGGATCACCGACAAACTCGGTGCGCAAGGCACGGTCGCCGCCGGCGGCCGTTACGATCCGCTGATCGAGCAACTGGGCGGCAAGCCGACGGCGGCCTGCGGCTGGGCGATGGGCGTCGAACGCATTCTCGAATTGCTGAAGGAAGAACAGCTGGTGCCGGAGGAAGAAGGCTGCGACGTCTACCTCGTGCATCAGGGCGACGCCGCGCGCGACCAGGCATTTATCATCGCGGAACGGCTGCGCGATACGGGGCTCGATGTGATCCTGCATTGCAGCGCGGACGGTCAGCCAGCCAGCTTCAAATCGCAGATGAAGCGCGCGGACGCGAGCGGCGCGGCTTACGCAGTGATTCTCGGCGATGACGAAATCGCCAATGGCACGGTCGGCGTGAAACCGCTGCGCGACACCGGCGCGGACGGAAACGGCGCGAAAAGCGAACAACAGACCGTGCCGGCCGAAGACTTGACCGAATTTCTAATCAATGCGATGGTTGCGTCCTCCGACGACGGGGACGACTGATTGCGCGGGTTTTGTGCCGCGAATGGTGCGAAATCGCGCGGCCGAACGGTCAAAAACATCTGAAAACAGCTCAGGCATCGACAAGGAAGGAATCGCTTCGCGATGAGTTACCACGACGAACAGGAATCAATTGAAAGCGTGAAGGCATGGTGGGCGCGCTGGGGTAACGCAACCACGTGGATTCTGCTGGTGGCGGTCGTCGCGGCGGCGGCCTGGAACGGCTGGAACTACTGGCAGCGTCATCAGGCGGGCGAGGCGGCGGTGCTGTACGACCAGCTGCAGCAGGCGGCCGCGGCTGGCGACAAGGCCGACAAGGCGTTGGTCACGCGCATCGCAACCGACATGGAAGACAAGTACAGCGGCACCGCTTACGCGCAGATGACAGCGCTGGCTGCCGCGAAGGCGCTCTATCTGGCCGGCGACGAACCCGGCGCGAAGGCGCAATTGCAGTGGGCCGCGAACAACGCGAAAGATGACGAATTCAAGCAGATCGCGAAGCTTCGCCTCGCGTCGCTGCTGCTTGATGAAAAGGCCTACGACGCGGGGCTTGCGCTGCTCGACCAGCCGCAGTCGGACGCGTTCAAGGGTGTGGTGGCCGATAGCCGCGGCGATCTGCTTGCCGCGCAAGGCAAGCGCGATGACGCGCGCGCGGCTTACAAACTCGCGCTCGACTCGCTGCCGAAGAACGATATTTCGACGCGTCAACTGATCCAGTTCAAGCTCGACGCGTTGGGCGGTTAAGCGTTGCATTCGCCGTGCGCGGTATGCGCGGTACGCCGCCTTCACTCCAATCTATAAACCAGACATGCTTCGCTCACCGATGAATCTGCTGAAACGTTACGCCGTGCCCGTCGTATGCACGCTCGTCGTGCTCACGACGGCGGCGTGCTCGTCGTCGAAAGACGAGCGCCGCATACCGACGCCGCTTACTGAATTCAAGCCCGTGCTCGACGTGCAGCAGACGTGGAAGGCGAGCGTCGGCAAGGCCGGGCGCTACCTGTTTTCGCCGGTCGCGGTCGGCGACGCGGTGTATGCGGCGGGCGCGAATGGCTCGGTCGCGAAGATCGACGCGAAGACCGGCAACGACATCTGGCGTACGAAGCTGAAGAGCGACCTGTCGGCCGGCGTCGGTTCCGACGGCAATCTGACGGCAGTCGGCGCGCTGAAGGGTGAAGTGTATGTGCTCGGCCCGGACGGCAAGGAATTGTGGAAGGGCAAGGCGCCGGGCGAAATCCTGTCGCCGCCGCTGGTGGGCAATGGTCTCGTGGTCGTGCGCACGATCGACGGCCAGATCGTCGCGTTCAATGCGCAGACCGGCGAGCAGCGCTGGGTGTTTCGCAACCGTGCGGTGCCGCTGAACCTGCGCGTGTCGGCGGGCATGATCTTCGCGGGCGATGCGGCTGTGCTCGCGGGCTTCCCGGGCGGTCAATTCGCGGCAATCAATGTGCAGAACGGCGACGCGTTCTGGCAGACGCCGGTGTCGTATCCGAAGGGCGTGACCGAAGTCGAGCGTATCAACGATGTGACCGGACCGCCGACGCTGGTCGGCGCCGAAACCTGCGCGGTGACGTTCCAGGGACAACTCGGTTGCTTCGATGCGAACTCGGGGCGCGCGCTGTGGCAAAAGGCGTTTTCGAGCACCAGCGGCATTGCGCAGGACGATCAGGTGGTGACGGGCGGCGACGACTGGTCGATCGTGTCGGCATTCGATGTCACGAGCGGCAAGCAGTTGTGGCATAACGACCAGCTCAAGAGCCGCGACGTCAGCGTGCCGGCGCTGCTTGGCCACGCGGTCGTGGTGGGCGACTACGACGGCTTCGTGCACTTCCTGTCGCGCGACGACGGCTCATTCATTGCACGCATGAAAACCGACGGCAGCGCGATCACCGCGGCACCGGTGCTGGCCGGCGATACGCTCGTCGTACAGACGCATGACGGCAATCTGTACGGGTTCCGTCCGCGCTGAACAGGTGCGGTTTGACCAGCGGTAAAAAAAGTTGGATTGACCGCGCCGGAAATGAAATAACGAAGTCCGGCGCGCGGTATGACAAAAGTATCGGGATGTCGTATCGATACGGCATGCCGGCGTGACATGCAGAACCGTATCGAAGTAACGTCGTGTGCGGCTTTACGCGAAAGCACGCGTACATCGAATGCGCGTGCTTTCGCAAGCGCGCCGCCTTGGGCCCGGACGAATCGACGCGGCCTTCGTGACCCTGCTCGTTGCGTGAGCGGGCGACCCGCGCGGCAAGATCGGCGCTAACTTCGCCTGCGCCGCGCATCGGCCAGCCGCCCGCGACGCCGACACCCGCCCACGCCGGCCGCGCATCCGGAGCGGGCGGAATTCATGCTAATTTGCGACAAATGAAATAGCGACAGCAAAGCCGCGCCGCGGCCGCGTCGCAGCGCGTGCCTGGTCGGCCATATCGGCCGCGAAGGATCCGGATTGACCAGTCCGCGCCTCACAGTGAACAACATCAGATGAAACCCGTTATCGCCCTCGTCGGGCGCCCCAATGTGGGGAAATCCACGCTATTCAACCGTCTCACACGCTCGCGGGACGCGCTCGTTGCCGACCTGCCCGGGCTCACGCGCGACCGTCACTACGGCGAAGGACGCGTCGGCGAGCGACCGTATCTGGTCGTCGATACCGGCGGTTTCGAGCCGGTCGCGAAAGAGGGCATCCTGCATCAGATGGCACGCCAGACGCGCCAGGCGGTCGAGGAATCGGACATCGTCGTGTTTATTGTTGACGGCCGAAATGGTCTCGCGCCGCAGGATAAGGTGATCGCCGACTACCTTCGCAAGACCGGCCGGCCAATCTTCCTCGTGGTCAACAAGGCCGAAGGGATGAAGTACAGCGCGGTTGCCGCGGATTTCTATGAACTGGGTCTGGGCGACCCGCGCGCAATCTCCGCCGCGCACGGTGACGGCGTCGCGGAGATGATCGGCGAGGCGCTTGGCGTGGCATACGCGGGCCACCCGGAAGAATCCGATGAGGAAAAGGCGCAGCACGGCGTGAAGATCGCGATCGTCGGGCGGCCGAATGTCGGCAAGTCGACACTCGTCAACACGCTGATCGGCGAAGAGCGCGTGATCGCATTCGATATGCCGGGCACCACGCGCGACTCGATTTACGTCGACTTCGAGCGGCAAGGCAAAAAGTACACGCTGATCGATACCGCGGGCTTGCGCCGCCGCGGCAAGGTGTTCGAATCGATCGAGAAATTCTCGGTCGTGAAGACGCTGCAATCGATCTCCGATGCGAACGTCGTGATCCTGCTGCTCGACGCGCGTCAGGACGTGTCCGACCAGGACGCGCATATCGCGGGCTTCGTCGTCGAGCAGGGGCGCGCGCTCGTGATCGGCGTGAACAAGTGGGACGGGCTCGACTCGCACGTGCGTGAGCGCACCAAAGCGGACTTGCAGCGCAAGCTAAAATTTCTCGACTTCGCGAAGATTCATTTCATTTCGGCTGCGGAAAAGACTGGTATCGGCCCGCTGATGCGCTCGGTCGACGCCGCGTACGCCGCCGCGATGGCGAAGCTGCCGACGCCGAAACTCACGCGCGCGCTGATCGACGCGGTGCAGTTCCAGCAGCCGCGTCGCAAGGGGCCGGTCCGGCCGAAGCTGCGTTACGCGCACCAGGGAGGACAGAACCCGCCGGTCATCGTGATTCATGGCAACGCGCTCGACGCGGTGACAGACACCTATAAGCGCTACCTCGAAAACCGCTTCCGGGAAACTTTCGCGCTGACCGGGACTCCATTGCGAATAGAGTTTCGATCGTCGACGAATCCTTTTGCGGACAAGGGCTGAAAGCCCCGTGCACGTTGGGTTTGGCCGGGATAGACCAAATGGCCAGGCAGAGCGCGCATAAAGGAAAATCGGCTATAGTGTAGCGATTGACGGCGGATTTCTTTTTCTTCGCTGGCAATTAAGTCAACCTGCAAAAAAACACGGAGTTTGCTATGAGCAACAAAGGGCAATTGTTACAAGACCCGTTTTTGAACGCGCTGCGTAAAGAGCACGTGCCGGTCTCGATCTATCTGGTCAACGGCATCAAGCTTCAAGGGAACATCGAATCGTTCGACCAGTACGTTGTGTTGCTCCGTAATACGGTTACCCAGATGGTTTACAAGCACGCTATTTCGACGGTCGTGCCAGCGCGTCCGGTGAATTTCCACCCGGATTCTGAATCGTCCTAAACCTCGTCGCGGCCGGTCGACGCATGCCGCCTGACGGCGTCGCGCACCGGCCGCTCAAACAGCGCCCATTCCGGCCGCTTCCACTTTGACACCCGCCAATTTGACCCAAGCAGCGCTTGTCGGCATCGATTTCGGCAAGATCGATTTCGTTGCCAGTCTCGAAGAACTCAATTTGCTCGCGCAAAGCGCGGGCGCCCACCCGGTCGTGACATTGACCGGGCGCCGCTCGAGCCCGGATGCCGCGCTCTTTGTCGGCAGTGGCAAGGCGGAAGAACTGCGCGTCGCCTGCGAAGCGAACAACATCGAGCTCGTCATCTTCAATCATTCGCTTGCACCTGCGCAGCAGCGCAATCTGGAGCGCCTGCTTAACAGACGCGTGATCGACCGCACGAGCCTGATTCTCGACATCTTTGCGCAGCGCGCGCGCAGCCACGAAGGCAAGCTGCAAGTCGAACTCGCGCAGCTGCAATATCTGTCGACGCGTCTCGTGCGCGCATGGACTCACCTCGAACGGCAAAAAGGCGGTATCGGCTTGCGCGGCCCGGGTGAATCCCAGCTCGAAACCGACCGGCGCCTGATCGGCGATCGCATCAAGATGCTGAAGTCGCGTCTGGACCGTCTGCGTCGCCAGCATGGCACGCAGCGTCGCGCACGCGAGCGCAACCGCACGATGTCGGTATCGCTGGTCGGCTACACGAACGCGGGCAAGTCGACGCTGTTCAACGCGCTGACGAAAGCGCAGGCGTACGCGGCCGACCAGCTGTTCGCGACGCTCGACACCACTTCGCGGCGCGTGTATCTCGGCGGCGAGGTCGGGCAGGTGGTGGTGTCCGACACGGTCGGCTTCATTCGCGAATTGCCGCACCAACTGGTCGCCGCGTTCCGCGCGACGCTCGAAGAAACGATTCACGCCGATTTATTGCTGCATGTGGTCGATGCGTCGAGCGCGGTGCGCCTCGACCAGATTGATCAGGTGAACGAGGTGCTTGCCGGCATCGGCGCGGACACGATCCGCCAGGTGCTGGTGTTCAACAAGATCGATGCGGTGCCGGAACTGGCGGCCCGCGGCGAGGCGGTTGAGCGGGACGAGTATGGTAATATTTCGCGCGTCTTTTTGAGCGCGCGCACCGGGCAGGGGCTGGATGCATTGCGCGCTGCCATCGCCGAAATTGCCACTGCTGAACATCTTTCGGGTGCCGACGGTTTGTCGCCGGACGAGCGCCCGCGGCCGGAAGCCTTCCATGTCGATCAACACGAAGACCGACACGACGAATTACACGAAGAATTGCGCGAAGCGCATCGCGAACAGCGCGGCGTCACCGAGCACGGACATTGATCCCGCGCGTCGACCTCCGCAATGACATTGGCCTTTTTTCGAATGGCATCGATCCGCTGTCTACTCTGGTGAACGAACACAGGTGAATCAATACAACCAACGGAGTATCTGGCTGCGTGTGCGCGCCATGATGTCGCTGAACGACCCGCGCTGGGGCCGGGGAGACGGCAATGGCGGCAACGGCGACCGGCAGCGTTCGAACGATTCGAAGCGTCCGCAAAATGGCAAAGGCGGCGACGGTCCACCGGATCTCGATGAAATGTGGCGTGAATTCAACCGGCGCCTGTCGCGTTTCTTCGGCCGCAAAGGCGGTGGCGGTGGTGACCGCCGTCCGGATAACGGACGTAGCGCGCGCATCGGCGTGGGCATCGTCATCGGCGTGCTGATCGCCATCTATCTCGGCAGTGGCGTGTACGTCGTCCAGGAAGGGCAGGCGGGCGTCGTGCTGCAATTCGGCAAGTATCGCGGCACGGTCGAGCAGGGCGTGCACTGGCGCTTGCCGTATCCGTTCGAGTCGCATGAGATCGTCAACATCGGGCAGGTTCATTCGGTCGAAATCGGCCGCAGCAATGTTGTCCGCCAGGCCAACGTGAAGGACGCGTCGATGCTCACGCACGATGCCGATATCGTCGACGTGCGGTTTGCGGTGCAGTTCCAGATTCGCAAGCCGGTCGACTATCTGTTCCGCAGCGTCGATCCGGAGCAGACCGTCGCGCAGGCCGCGCAGGCCGCGATTCGCCAGATCGTCGGCTCGCGCAGCACGAACGATGTGCTTTATAAGGATCGCGAAGCCATTCGGCAGCAGTTGACCGACGCGATCCAGCATTCGCTGGACCAGTTGAAGACCGGTCTTGCAGTCACCGGCGTGACGATTCAGGGTGCTCAGGTGCCCGAGCAGGTGCAGCCCGCGTACGAGGACGAAGCGAAGGCGCGTCAGGATCGCGAGCGTGCGAAGCGCGACGCGCAAGCGTATGCGAATGACCTGCTGCCGCGTGCGCAGGCGCAGGCTGCGAATCTGATCGACGAAGCGAAGGCCTATAGCGATCGCGTGGTCGCGCAGGCGCAGGGCGATGCGGAACGTTTCAAACAGGTCTATGCACAGTACTCGAAGGCACCCGAAGTGATTCGCGAACGGATGTATCTGGACACGATGCAATACATCTACTCGAACACGACCAAGGTGTTCGTCGATAGCAAGGCGAGCAATAACGTGCTGTATTTGCCGCTCGACAAGCTGATCGCCGACAACCGCGCGCGTGCCGATGCGGCAGCGGCCGCGGCGAATGCGGCAACGGCCGGCGCACCAGGCGCCGTGGGCGCGAGCGCGCCGCAGGCAGCCAGCGCGCCGGGCGCGCAGACTGTGCCGCAAGGTCTGCCGGGCACGGTCATCGTGACACCGCCAAACGCGCAATCCGCGCCGCAAGCGCCGGGCGCCGCGTCCGCGCCGGCTGCCAGCCAACCCGCCGGCGCGAACGACCCGCTGCGCTCGCGTGATGCGTTCCGCAGCCGCGGCCGCGAAGACGATCTGCAATAAGGAGCGCGACCATGAACCGAATCATTGCGCTCGTTGTGGCCATCGTGATCGTGCTGTTCGTTGCGTCGTCGATGGTGTTCACGGTCGATCAGCGGCATATGGCGGTGCTGTCCGCGCGCGGCGACGGCGAACCGACGCTGGTCGGCCCCGGCCTGCACTTCAAGCTGCCGCCGCCGCTGCAAACCGTCACCTTCGTCGATACGCGCATTCAGACGCTTGACACGCCTGATGAAGATCACTATTCCGCGGCCGACAAGACCGATTTGCTGGTCAACCCGGTCATTCGCTTCCGCGTAACAGACCCAGTGAAGTTTGTCACCGAGACGAAAGGCGACGTGCAGAGTCTGCCGGATCGGCTCGCGCTGATCTCGCGCGGCGCGCTGACCGATGCGTTCGCAAAGTCCACGGTGCCCGAACTGCTCGCCGACTTGCAGGCGGTCGGCGACAACACACGCGCGGGCATGGAAAAGGCCGCGGCTTCGCTTGGCGTCGAAGTGATCGATGTGCAGATGACGCGCGTCGATTTCCCCGCGTCAATGTCCGATGCCGTTTTCAAGCGGATGATCGCCGCACGCGAGCAGATCGCCAACGACGAACGCGCGCAGGGCGCCGCGGAAGCGGACAAGATCAGGGACAATGCCGCGCAGCAGCAGCAGGCGGTGCTCGCGGACGCCTACAAGCAGGCGCAGACCATCAAAGGTGAGGGCGACGGCAAGGCTGCGTCGATCGCCGCCGACGCATTCGGCCGCGACCCGCAGTTCTACCGCTTCTACCAAAGCATGCTCGCGTACCGCGCCAGCTTCAAGCCGACCGACGTCGTGGTGGTCGATTCGAGCAGCGACTTCTTCCGCTTCATGCGCGGCCCGAACGGCGGGGAGACGACACCGAACGATGCCGCGACGGCGCGCAACAGACATCAATAAACGGAAACGCCGCGGCAACCGGATCGCGGCGGGCTCATTCGAATGGACATAGCCGGATCGTTATTGCTCGCGATCGCCCTGATGCTGATCATCGAGGGGATGTTCCCCTTTGTGTTTCCGGTCGCGTGGCGGGACACGTTTCGTAAAATAGCGGAGCGCCCGCCACACCATATCCGGATCGGCGGGCTGATTGTGATGGCGCTTGGACTCGTGCTGCTGCTGATCGCGACCTGACGCGCACGCGGCGCGCCTGCGTTCGCACCGCGCGGCGCCGCACGTTCTTATCCTCATCTCATTTGCCGGTGCGCGCGGCGCGCCACGCCTAACCCCGCAGGACCTTATCGATGTCGACCTGGTTACTTCCCGAGAATATTGCCGACGTACTGCCGTCGGAGGCGCGCAAGATCGAAGAGTTGCGCCGCCGCTTGCTGGACCGCTTCCGCGCGTACGGATACGAGATGGTGATGCCGCCGATGCTCGAATATATCGAGTCGTTGCTGACGAGCGGCGGCAGCGATCTGAATCTGCGCACCTTCAAGCTCGTCGATCAACTCTCGGGCCGCACGCTCGGGTTGCGCGCGGACATTACGCCGCAGGTCGCGCGTATCGACGCGCACCTGCTGAACCGTCAGGGTGTGACGCGCCTGTGCTATGCGGGCGTCGTGCTGCACACGCGACCGCGCGGCCTGCATGCGACGCGCGAGCAAATCCAGATTGGTGCGGAAATCTACGGCCATGCGGGGCTTGAAGCGGACCTCGAGATTCAGCAACTGATGCTCGATGCACTGCGCCTCGCCGGTCTCGCGAAGGTGCGTCTGGACCTGTGCCATGCGGGCGTGCTCGCGGCGCTGATCGACATGGAGCCGGCCGCGGCGACGCTTGGCGAAGCGCTCTATGACGCGCTCGCGGGCAAGGATGTGCCGCGCCTCGTCGAACTCACCGCGGACCTGAAGCCGGTCGTTCGCGACGCGCTGCGCGCGCTGCCGGCGCTATACGGCCACGCGAGCGTGCTCGATGAAGCCCGCGCGCGTCTGCCGAATGCGCCGGAAATCGCGCGCGCGCTCGACGATCTAACTTTCCTCGCCGCGCAAGTAGAAGGCGCCGAAGTGATGATCGATCTGGCCGATTTGCGCGGCTATGCGTACCACAGCGGTGTGATGTTCTCCGCGTATGTCGACGGCGTGCCGAACGCGGTCGCGCGCGGCGGCCGTTACGACCACGTCGGCCAGGCGTATGGCCGCGCGCGCGCGGCCACCGGTTTTTCGCTGGACCTGCGCGAAGTCGCGCGCATTTCGCCGATCGAGGCGCGCAGCAGCGCGATTCTCGCGCCGTGGCAGCACGACGATGCGTTGCGCGCGAGCGTCGCGGCGCTGCGCGATGCGGGCGAAGTGGTGATCCAGGCGCTGCCGGGGCACGACCACGGGCTTGACGAGTTCGCGTTCGACCGCGTGCTCGTCGAAGACGGCGGCGCATGGGTGGTGCGGACGCGTTAAAACGGCCCATGCCATTGAGCGCAAAGGAAAATTTGCGACAAAAATGCGGAACCTGCGCGTGAACCCAGGTAGAATACGTTTTTAACCAGCTCAAGAAACAACATGTCTGCCAGTGCAGTGAATGTGAACCCCGGGCGCAATGTCGTCGTGGTTGGGACCCAGTGGGGTGACGAGGGCAAGGGCAAGATCGTCGACTGGCTGACGGATCACGCGCAAGGCGTCGTCCGTTTCCAGGGCGGTCATAATGCCGGCCATACGCTCATCATCGGCGGCAAGAAAACCATCTTGCGCCTCATTCCATCGGGCATCATGCGGCCGCAGGTCGCGTGTTACATCGGCAATGGCGTCGTGTTGTCGCCGGAGGCGCTCTTCAAGGAAATCGAAGAGCTCGAAGCCGCCGGCATCGACGTGCAGAAACGTCTGTTTATCTCCGAAGCCACCACGCTCATTCTTCCGTATCACGTCGCGATCGACCAGGCGCGCGAAGCGAAGAGCGGTGCCGGCAAGATCGGCACAACGGGTCGCGGCATCGGTCCCGCGTATGAAGACAAGGTCGCGCGCCGCGGTCTGCGCGTGCAGGACCTGTTCGAGCCTCAAGCATTCGCGGAGCGTCTGCGCGCGAATCTCGACTTCCATAACTTCGTGCTCACGCAATATCTGGGCGCCGCCGCGGTCGACTACCAGCAAACGCTCGACATGATGCTCGGCTACGCGGATCGCCTGAAGCCGATGATCACCGATGTGTCGCGCCGTCTCTATGACGAAAACCATGCGGGCAACAACCTGCTGTTCGAAGGCGCGCAAGGCACGCTGCTCGATATCGACCACGGCACCTATCCGTTTGTCACGTCGAGCAACTGCGTCGCGGGCGCGGCATCGGCGGGCGCGGGCGTCGGTCCGCAAAAGCTGAACTACATCCTCGGCATCACGAAGGCATATTGCACGCGCGTCGGTTCGGGCCCGTTCCCGAGCGAACTGTATGACGCGGAGAATGCCGCGCGCCAGGCGCCGATCGGCCTGACGCTTGCCACGGTTGGCAAGGAATTCGGCTCGGTCACCGGCCGGCCGCGCCGCACCGGCTGGCTCGACGCGGCCGCGCTGCGCCGCTCGATCCAGATCAACGGTGTGTCGGGCCTGTGCATCACGAAGCTGGACGTGCTCGACGGCCTCGACGAAGTGAACCTGTGTATCGGCTACAAGATCGACGGCAAGGCAACCGACATCCTGCCGCGCGGTGCATCCGAAGTCTCGCGCTGTGAGCCGGTCTACGAAACCTTCGCCGGCTGGAAAGAAAGCACGATCGGCATCAGTGAGTGGGACAAGCTGCCGGAGAACGCGCGTGCTTACCTGACGCGCGTTCAGGAAGTCGCGGGCGTGCCGATCGACATGGTGTCGACCGGTCCGGATCGCGACGAGACGATCCTGCTGCGCCACCCGTTCAAGGTGTAATCGATGATCGACGGTGGTCCGGTGATCGCGATGAAAGACCCGCGCAACGACGAGAAGAACCTTTGGGTCGGCTGGGACGAGTACCACCGGCTGATCGAACTGCTGGCGCTAGCGGTCCACGAGTCCGGCTGGAAATTCGACAAGATCCTGTGCCTTGCGCGCGGCGGCCTGCGGGTCGGCGATCAGATGTCGCGCATCTACGATCTGCCGCTGGCCATACTCGCGACGAGTTCGTATCGCGAAGCGGCTGGCACGCAGCAAGGCGAGCTCGATATTGCGCAATACATCACGATGACGCGCGGCGAACTGTCGGGCAATGTGCTGCTGGTCGACGACCTCGTCGATTCAGGCGTGACGCTCGCGCGTGTGCAGCAGCATCTGAAGGACCGCTATCCGGCAATTACATCCGTTCGCTCAGCGGTGCTGTGGTACAAGGCGTGCTCGAAGGTCAAGCCGGACTACTATGTGCAGCATTTGCCGACCAACCCGTGGATTCATCAGCCGTTCGAAGAATGGGACACGGTGCGTCCGCATAACCTCGGCGCATGGATCAAGCGCGGCACGCCGCACGACGCGTGACGAATACGTGACGAACCGCGCGTGACGGTTGACGGCGAACGTGCGCAACAGGATTGTTCGAGAACGTCGCGTGACAAAAAACGGAGCCTGGCCGGCTCCGTTTTTTTTGCATACGCGAATAACGTACAAACACTGCAAGCCCTCGCCAGTACGATGTCGAACGGCGTTCATAGGTGAACGCACGATCCGCACATTCTGAAACGGGATGATTGCCGCAGACGTGTGCAGGGTGCGATGCTACACTTCGGACGTTCCAGCACTCACGTGGCGTTTGCACAACATGCCAGACGGCTGGCCTCCAGCCGCAGTTTAGAATACCGCTCATTTTTGCCGCTGAGGAACGGATTCTCTTCGCGCTTATGACAGACAATCATCACGCGCCCAAGCAGCCCTTGCCCGCGCTCGCGGTCGCTGCGATCGGGGTCGTCTTCGGCGACATCGGCACGAGCCCGCTTTATTCGCTGAAAGAAGCGTTCAGCCCATCGCATGGCATTCCGTTGACTCAAGATTCGATACTCGGTGTGATTTCGCTGCTGTTCTGGGCGATCGTCATCGTGGTGAGCGTCAAATACGTGCTGTTCGTGATGCGCGCATCGAATAACGGCGAAGGCGGCGTGCTTGCATTGATGGCGCTGGCCTTGCGTTCGTTCGATCGACGCACCAAAGCGGCAGGTCTGCTTACGATGCTCGGCATCTTCGGCGCGTGCATGTTCTACGGCGACGCCGTGATTACGCCGGCCATTTCAGTGATGTCGGCGGTTGAAGGTCTCGAGATCGCGGCGCCGAAGCTCTCGCATCTGGTGCTGCCGCTGACGATGGTGATCCTGCTGCTGCTGTTCTGGATCCAGCGGCACGGCACGGCAGCGGTGGGGCGTCTGTTCGGGCCGATCATGGTGGTGTGGTTCGTCACGCTTGCGGTGCTTGGGCTGTCGCACATTGTGCAGTCGCCTGAAGTGATCGCCGCGCTCAATCCTTACTACGCGGTTTCATTCATGTCTGCGCATCTGCTGCAGGCTTACGTCGTGCTCGGCTCGGTGGTGCTGGTGCTGACCGGCGCCGAAGCGCTCTATGCGGACATGGGCCACTTCGGTGCGAAGCCGATCCGCGTTGCGTGGTATGTGCTGGTGATGCCGTCGCTGGTGCTGAACTACTTTGGGCAGGGCGCGTTGCTGATGCGCAACCCGAAAGCGATCGAAAACCCGTTCTATCTGCTCGCGCCCGATTGGGCGTTGCTGCCGCTCGTTGTGCTGGCAACGGTGGCCACCGTGATTGCGTCGCAGGCGGTGATCTCGGGCGCGTATTCGCTAACGAGCCAGGCGATTCAGCTCGGTTATGTACCGCGCATGAAGATCCTGCATACATCGGAACTCGCGATCGGACAGATCTACGTGCCGGTCGTCAACTGGATGCTGCTGTTCATCATCCTGTGCATCGTGATCGGCTTCAAGAGTTCGGACAATCTTGCGGCCGCATATGGCATCGCGGTGACGGCGACGATGGTGATCACCACCGTGCTGGCGAGCGTCGTGATGGTCAAGGTATGGAACTGGAACAAGCTGGTGGTTGCGTTGATCATCAGCGGCTTGTTGCTGGTCGACCTCGGCTTCTTCGGCGCGAACCTGCTAAAAGTCGCCGATGGCGGTTGGCTGCCGCTCGGCATTGGCGCGCTGTTGTTCTTCCTGCTGATGACGTGGTTTAAAGGCCGCATGATCGTCAAGGAACGCACGGCCGCCGACGGTATTCCGCTGATGCCGTTCGTGCAGGGTCTGCTCGCGCATCCTCCGCATCGCGTGTCGGGCACCGCAATCTACCTGACCGGCAGTTCGACGCTGGTGCCGGTGAGCCTGCTGCATAACCTGAAGCACAACAAGGTGTTGCATGAGCGGACGATCTTTCTGACATTCGTCACGCGCGATATTCCGTATGTCGAAGATGCCGACCGGTTGACGGTCAAGGATGTCGGCGGCGGGCTTTTCCTCGTGAAAGCTGTGTACGGCTTTAACGAAACGCCTGATGTGAAAGCGGTGCTGGAAGAGGTCGGACGCACGCATGAGATGACGTTCGAGCTGATGGACACGTCGTTTTTCCTCGCGCGCGAAACGGTGGTGCCGACGCAGTTACCGGGGATGTCGGTGTGGCGCGAGCGCGTATTCGCATGGATGCATCAGAATGCCGCGAAGCCGACCGATTTCTTTAGTATTCCGGCGAATCGGGTGGTCGAGCTGGGGACGAAGATCGAGATTTGACGCGCGCGCGGTGACGCCCCCGCGAAAGAGGCGCCACTGCAACGCAAAAGCCCATGCACGATGTGATGTGCATGGGCTTTTTGATTGGCCGGGACGCGAGCGCGTGAGCCTCAAGTCCAAGGTCTCGAGTCTCAAGTCAGGAAACGCACGCGGCGACGCCGCGCGTTTCCTCAGCCGCCGCGCTCAGCGCTGCTTGAGCTTCGCAAACGCGGCCGCCATCGCGCCAGTCGGTTCCGGGTCACGCGAGCGCTGCGGACCACGTCCGCCGCCGCTACCTGGTCTTCCCGCGCCGCCACGATCGTTCTGCGCGCCGCCGCCGCTGCGCGCACCCGCCGCTTGACCGCCGGCGAAGTCATCGTCGAGGCGCATTGTCAGTGAAATGCGCTGCCGCTTCACGTCGACTTCGAGCACCTTCACCTTGACGATCTGACCGGCCTTCACGACTTCATGCGGGTCCTTGATGAACTTCGTCGACATCGCGGACACGTGCACGAGGCCGTCCTGATGCACGCCGACGTCGATAAACGCGCCGAATGCCGCGACGTTCGTCACGACGCCTTCGAGCACCATGCCCGGCGACAGATCCGAGATCTTCTCGACGCCTTCGCGGAACGTCGCGGTCTTGAATTCCGGACGCGGGTCACGTCCCGGCTTTTCGAGCTCCGACAGAATGTCGCGCACGGTCGGCAAGCCGAAGCGTTCGTCGACGAACTCGGCCGGCACGAGGCGCGATAGCGCATCGCGATTGCCGAGCACGTCATTGACCTGCTTGCTGATCTTCGCGAGCATCCGCTCGACGAGCGGATACGCTTCCGGGTGCACCGACGAACGGTCGAGCGGGTTCTCGCCGCCGTTGATCCGTAGAAAACCGGCTGCCTGTTCGAAGGTCTTGTCGCCCAGACGCGGCACCTTGCGCAGATGCTCGCGCGACGGGAACGGTCCGTTTGCATCGCGGTAGTCGACGATATTTCGCGCGAGCGTCGCATTGAGACCCGACACGCGCGCGAGCAGCGCCGCCGACGCGGTGTTCGCATCGACGCCGACCGCGTTCACGCAGTCTTCGACGACCGCATCGAGCGAGCGTGCGAGTTCTCGCTGGTTGACGTCGTGCTGATACTGGCCGACACCGATCGCCTTCGGCTCGATCTTGACCAGTTCGGCGAGCGGGTCCTGCAGACGCCGCGCGATCGACACCGCACCGCGCAGCGATACATCGAGCTCCGGAAACTCCTTCGCAGCCAGTTCGGATGCCGAATAAACCGACGCACCCGCTTCTGACACCACAATTTTCTGCAGCTTGAGCTCCGGATGGCGCGCGATCAGCTCGCTTGCGAGCTTGTCCGTCTCGCGCGACGCGGTGCCGTTGCCGATGCTGATCAACTCGGCCCGGCATTGGGCGGCGATGCGTGCGAGCTTCGCGATCGAGCCGTCCCAGTCGCGACGCGGCTCATGCGGATAGATCGTATCGGTGGCGAGCACCTTGCCGGTGCGATCGACCACCGCGACTTTCACGCCGGTACGCAGTCCCGGGTCCAGGCCGATGACGGCCTTCGGGCCGGCCGGCGCCGCCAGCAGCAGGTCTTTCAGATTGCGCGCGAACACGCGGATCGCTTCGTGTTCGGCCTGTTCGCGCAGGTTCGTCAGCAACTCGTTTTCGATATGCGGCTGCACTTTTACGCGCCAGCACCAGCGGCAGACATCGGCAAGCCATTTGTCAGCTGGGCGCGCCTGATTTTCGATGCCGAAGTGGCGCGCGATCATCGCTTCGCCCGGGTGCGGCACCAGCGCATCGAGCTCTTCGCCCAGCCCCAGTTTCACCAGCAGCACGCCCGCATTGCGGCCGCGGAACAGCGCGAGCGCACGGTGCGACGGCACGGTCTTGATGGTTTCCGCGTAGTCATAGTAGTCGCGGAATTTCTCGCCTTCTTCGCCTTCCTTGCCCTCGATCACCGACGACGACACGATGCCCTGGTTGAACAGGTAGTCGCGCAGCTTGCCGAGCAGCTCCGCGGTTTCGCCGAACTGTTCGGACAGGATGTCGCGCGCGCCGTCGAGTGCCGCTTTCACGTCGGCGACGCCCTTGTCCGCGTCCACGTATGGCGCGGCTTCGGTTTGCGGATCGAGCATCGGGTCGGCGAGTAGCGCGTGCGCGAGCGGCTCGAGGCCGGCCTCGCGGGCGATCTGCGCGCGCGTGCGGCGCTTCGGCTTGTAAGGCAGATAAAGGTCCTCGAGCACCTGTTTGCTGTCGGCGGCTTCGATCGCCGTGCGCAGTTCGTCGGTGAGCTTGCCTTGCTCGTCGATGCTGGCGACGATCGCCGCGCGCCGGTCTTCGAGTTCGCGCAGATACAACAGCCGTTCTTCGAGATTGCGCAATTGCGTGTCGTCCAGATTGCCGGTGACTTCCTTCCGGTATCGGGCGATGAACGGAACGGTCGAACCTTCATCGAGAAGTTGCACGGCCGCTGCCACCTGGCGAGTCTGGACAGACAGTTCGGTGGCAATGCGCTGGACGATCTTGAGTGCTACGGTTTCCGTCATAAGGCTTTGGGTTCGTGCCGGATTCGATCTGGGGCCGCTTCACGTACCTGCACACATACCGCATCCGAGGTTGCCGATGCGCAATGTGTGCCGGGGCCGACCGATGGTGCGCTGCGCTTCCGCATGGGCCGCTTCGGCGTGGCGCTGTGTCCCATCGGCGCGCGAGGGCGGCCGGGGTTGCTGACGTTGCGGGAAAGCCGCAGGTTAAGCCGCGGACGAGCCGCGGCTAAAGCGATTGAAGCAGCGGGGCATTTTGCCATAAATGCCGGGCCGCTCAAGCGCAGGATGTTAGAATTTCGGGCATGTCCCGTTGCCCATCTACGACGTTGCTCACCTTCCGTTTTCCGCTTGCCGCGTGTGTGCCGGTCGCCCTGTCACCGTTGTTCGCGCGGGTTTTCGCCTCGTGGTTTTGCACCCGGTCCGGGGTTCGGCTTGCCGACGGCAAGCGTGTCTCCGCGGCGCGCGCGCTGATGGCGTGCGTGGTGAGCGCGGCGCTGAGTACGGTGCTTGCGGCGCCGCTGCCCGCCATCGCGCAGCAGCCGGCCGCTGATGCGGGGTCCGCCGCTGCGCGGGCTGACTCGGCGGCGGACGCGGATGGCGCCGGCAGCACGGATACACCCGGTGCCGCAGCGCAAGGTACGGATGATGCGGACACGGGACAGGCGTCGGCGGTGGAGAAGTCGTTCGCGGCCCGCCAGCAGGCGCTCGACGCGCGCACCGCGCAGAACAACTATGACTTCGAGGTCAAGCGGCACGATTGCTACAGCACGTTCTTCGTCAATCATTGCGTGAACAAGGCGCGCGATGCAATGCGCGCGGTGCAGGCCGATATTCGCCGCCAGCAGCTCGCGCTCGACGACGAAAAGCGCGCGGAGCATGCGCGTCAGCGCGACGAGCAGCAGGCGCTCAGGCAGGCGCAGGACGAAGCTCAAGCGCCGGAACGTGCGGCGCAAGACGCGCGCAACCAGCAGGCGTACGAGGACAAGCAGCGCCAGCACGCGCTGAATGAGGCACAGCGCCAGGCGGAGGCGCCGCAGCGCGCGGCCAACGAGCAGGCGTATGAGCAGAAGCAGCGCCAGCATGCAATCGACCAGGCGCAGCGCGGCATCACTCCGGCGCAGGCAGCGGCCAACCAGCAGGCGTACGATCAGAAACAGGCGGACTTCCAGCGTCAGCTCGATCAGGCGCATCAGCAGGCCGCGCAGAAGGCGCAGGAGCGCGTCGAAAAGCAGCAGCGCTACGAACAGAAGCAGATCGACGCCGCGCAGCACAAGAAGGATGTCGAGGAGCGCCAGAAACAGGCCGCGGAGAAGGCGCAGCAGAAACAACAGGACGAGCTGAAGCAGCAGCAGCTCGAGCAGCAGCAAAAGCAGCAACCGCAGTAGCAACAACGGTAGCAGGCACAGCAGTAGGCCGCAGTAGTAGACCGCA
This sequence comes from Paraburkholderia rhizosphaerae, assembly GCF_004366595.1. Taxonomy (GTDB): domain Bacteria; phylum Pseudomonadota; class Gammaproteobacteria; order Burkholderiales; family Burkholderiaceae; genus Paraburkholderia; species Paraburkholderia rhizosphaerae. The sequence goes on along the minus strand of NZ_SORE01000015.1, from coordinate 40,629 downwards.
GTAACGCGTTTCAGGCCGGACAGCAACCTCGAGCGAGGGGCGCGCACGATCGCTTTGATCGGGCCGCGCGCGCTTCGCCCATTCTGGAGAGGAGGCGAGCATGCGCGCTCATCACGTCAACGCGGAATCACTTCGCGACCGCATTCTGCAACTGGAATCGGAGCACAGTGGGCTCGATCGGATCATCGACCGGATGTCGGATGAGCCCGGCATCGACGACCTCGAACTGCAGCGCCTGAAGAAACGCAAGCTCAAACTGAAAGACACCATCATCCTGCTGCAATTGCAGCTCGAACCCGACGCGCACAGCTGAGTGCGGAACCTGGCAGGTGCCGGGGCCGACCGCGCTTTCGCGATGCTGGCGCCGGATTTTGCAGGAACCGCTTGCCTTGAACGCACCGCTAGATTCTTCATCCCGCAGCACGTCGGCCGCCGATGCGGCGCAGATCGACGCGCCCGGCCGTACGCCTGACCGTTCGCTGCACGACGCACCTGACCGCGCACTTCAGAGCATGTCCGACAGCACGTCCAGCACGGACGTCAAAGATGCGACGCGCACCGGGCGTATTGCGGCGGGCACGGCGCTCGCTGCGTCGCTGACGCCGCGGCGCGCCGCCGAACTCAACGACATCTTCGCCGCAGATGGCCTGCTTGCCCGGCAAATCGATGGCTATCGGCCGCGCGCGTCGCAAATCGACATGGCGCGCGCGGTCGCGGCGGCGCTTGAAGCGTCGGGCCGCGCCCAGCCCGAACCCGCCATGTTCGAAGCGCAGCAGCGGCCCGCGCGCCGCTTGTCATCGTCCGGCTCGCCGCGCGCATCGCAAGGCGCGGACGCCGGCGCTTCAACGGATGCAACGGGAGCAACCGACGAAAACGATGCCGGCGAAAACACGCTGATCGTCGAAGCGGGTACGGGCACCGGCAAGACCTATGCGTATCTGGTGCCGGCGATGCTGTGGGGCGGCAAAGTGGTCGTGTCGACCGGCACCAAGCATCTGCAGGACCAGTTGTTCCAGCGCGATATCCCGACCGTGCGCGATGCGCTCGCGGTGCCGGTGTCGGTCGCGATGTTAAAAGGCCGCGCAAACTACCTGTGTCATTACTATCTGCAGCGCACGGCCGACAATGGCCGCTTGCCGTCGCGTCAGGAGACGTCGTATCTGCAGGAGATCGTGCGATTCGCGAAGATCACGCGCACGGGCGATAAGGCCGAACTCGCGAGCGTGCCCGAGACCGCCGCGGTGTGGTCGATGGTGACCTCGACGCGCGACAACTGTCTTGGCCAGGAGTGTCCGCATTACAAGGAATGCTTTGTGATGCAGGCGCGTCGCGAAGCGCAGCAGGCCGATCTGGTCGTCGTGAATCACCATCTGTTTTTCGCCGACATCATGCTGCGCGATACCGGCATGGCCGAACTGCTGCCGAGCGCGAATACGATCGTCTTCGACGAAGCACATCAGCTGCCCGAAACCGCGACGCTCTTTTTCGGCGAAACGCTGTCCACCGCGCAACTGCTCGAACTCGCGCGCGATTCGGTCGCGGAAGGCTTGGGCCATGCGCGTGACGCAGTCGACTGGGTGAAGCTGGGCGCCGCGCTCGAACGAACGACGCGCGACGTGCGTCTGACGTTCAAGGAAGATTCGCTACGCGTATCGGTGGGGCAGTTGGCGGGCGATCATCCGCTCTTTGCCGCGCTCGATGCGGTGCAGGTCGAACTCGACGCGCTCGCGGACGCGCTCGGTGCGCAAGCCGAGCGTGCGGAATCGATTGGTGCGTGTCTGCGGCGCGCGCGAGAACTGCAAGCGTTGCTCGACGGATGGACCGCGGTGCCCGACGCGTCGTCGTCTGAAGTGGCGGCGCGCGCTCCGGAAGCTGGCGGCAGCGCGACGCGCTCCGCCGATGCAAACAGCGGCTCGCGCACCGATGCCGATCCGCACGAAAAGGTGCGCTGGATCGAAGTCTTCTCGCATACCGTGCAGTTGCATGAGACGCCGTTATCGGTCGCGCCGATCTTCGCGAAACAGCGTGCAGGTGTGCCGCGTGCATGGGTGTTTACGTCGGCGACACTGTCGGTGCGCGGCGACTTTACGCACTACGCGGCACAGATGGGCCTGAACGCGCGTCGCTCGATGACGCTGCCCAGTCCGTTCGATTACGAGACACAAGGCTTGCTATACGTGCCGCGCAATCTGCCGCAGCCGTCGTCGCCGATGTTCACCGACGCGGTGTTCGATGCTGCGTTGCCGGCGATCGAAGCATCGGGTGGCGGCGTGTTCATGCTGTGCACGACACTGCGCGCGGTCGATCGCATCGCCAACAAACTACGCGATACGATCGAAACGCGCGGCTGGAATATGCCATTGCTCGTGCAGGGCGATGCGAGCCGCACCGAATTGCTCGAACGTTTCCGCGCATATGGCAATGCGATTCTGGTGGGAAGTCAAAGCTTCTGGGAAGGCGTCGACGTGCGTGGCGATGCGTTGTCGCTGGTCGTGATCGACAAGCTGCCGTTCGCGCCGCCTGATGACCCCGTGCTATCCGCACGTCTCGATGCGCTGACGAAGAAAGGGTTGAGCCCGTTCGCCGTGCATCAGCTTCCGCAAGCGGTGATCACATTGAAGCAGGGCGCAGGGCGTCTGATACGCTCCGAAACCGATCGCGGCGTGCTGATGATCTGCGATACGCGTCTCGTCGACAAACCGTATGGTCGCCGTATCTGGCAGAGCCTGCCGCCATTCAAACGCACACGTGAAATCGATGTCGTGCGTGAGTTCTTTGCGGAGCCGACGTCGCGTACTTGAGATGCCCCGCGCATGCGCGAACGTGAATGAACGGGCAAGAGCGGGTTCGCACCGGTCGCGTTGCAAAAGCCCGGCCTTGCAAAACACCAGGCTTATAAAACACCCGCTTTGCAAAAGCAAAACGCCACGGAAACCGTGGCGTTTTGCGTTGTGCTCTCGTGTGCGGCACACCCGTGGGGTATGCCTGCACGGACTCGCCTGGCGGCGAGCCCTTCGCACCAGCTTACTGGCTTGCGCCCGAAGCCGGAGCCGCTGCGGAGGCAGCAGCGTCGCTCGCAGCAGGAGCCGCATCCGAAGCGGCAGCAGCCGGAGCTGCGTCCGAAGCAGCCGGAGCCGCATCCGAAGCGGCTGCAGCCGGTGCCGGTTCCGAAGCAGCAGCAGCCGGTGCCGACGCAGCGTTGTCGCTAGCTGCCGGAGCAGCTGCGTTGTCGCTGCTCTTGCTGCATGCAGCAAGCGCCATGGCGGCCAGCAGAGATGCTACGAGGAGGGATTTCTTCATGATCACGTCCTTTTATGGTTAAAGGTAAGCAACAGCGCAAATTTACCGGTAATGTGCTCTAACACCGACCCGGGCCGCTGGTGGAGACGCACTTCATGAGTGTGAATCTTTCCCGTACGGCTTGGGCGGAAATTATATGCACTTTCGTATCGACCGTCGACAAATCCGGGGCCAATACGTTGTAGTTCCCAGACAAAATCCCACGATTTCGATATTCAAGCGGCGAAATCTTATCCCAGTTCGCCTACTTGTATCCAGCCCGCACAATACCATTCGTGAAGTCGTGCTGTCATTGACGGATGGTGTGAGAGTGTTACAAAGCGTTTCGCACTCAAACGGCGTCGATTGGCCAGTTCAACGACCCACGATTTCGCATCTGAAAGCGCGTTTTCTTCGCCATTCAGATAGTACGCACGCCGGTCGTAAAGCAGCACGCTTTTGCGATCCAGACGAATACCGTTTTTTGCTGCTTGCTTCGCAAAACGCATTTCGTCGAGTGGCCGTTCTGGCGGATCGAATACGACGGTCGGCTTTGGCTCGCTCAGATACGCGCCGAGAAATGCCGCGATGTCGCGATCATTCCATCTGATCTTAGCAAGGATCGCGCCCACCTTTTCGACCAGCGCGGCCGGCACTTGCGCGGGCTCCTTGACTGCAGGTTGTCGCGGATCGCGGTAGCGTTCGGTTGAAACGTTTGCGTCCTGCCTTTCCGCGAGGTGATAAAGGAATTGCGTCGTCAGTTCGGCAGCACTCGGCGCACGAAAGCCGATCGAGCAGGTCATGCATTCGCCGTGTGCAATCCCGTCGTGCGCGATATGCGGTGGCAGATACAGCATGTCGCCAGGTTCCAGAAGCCATTCGGCTTCCGGTTCAAAGTGTTGTAGAACTTTCAACGGCAGCCCGGGCTTAAGCGTGAGGTCGCGCTGCGCGCCGATGCGCCACCGACGCTTGCCGTGCACCTGCAGCAAAAACACGTCGTATGAGTCGAAGTGCGGACCGACGCCACCGCCATCGGTCGCGTAGGAAATCATCAGGTCATCGAGCCGCGCATCGGGTATGAAGCGAAAGCACTCGAGCAGCCTGCGCGCGCGCTCGTCATGCAGATCGACGCCTTGCACGAGCAGCGTCCACGCACGCTGCTTCAACGACGGTAGTTCGTCAGGCGCGAACGGGCCGTGCTCGAGTTCCCACTTGTTGCGCACATGCGTGATCAGTCGGCTCTCGACGTCATCGCGATCGGCGAGTTCGAAGAGTTCGTCGCGCGTGAGCGGCGCTGCAAGACCAGGGATCGCACCGCGAATTAGCAGCGGTTTTTTCTGCCAGTAGCGGCGCATGAATTGCGCGGGACTCAGGTTGCCTAGCAGTGCTGTCGGCACGTCGGGCGCGAGTGGCGCGACACCGTCGGCAAGCAACGCATGGAACGGTTGATGCGACGTGTTTAGGGCTGAACCTGGGCTGGCCGGTTCGGCATTGGGCCGCTTGAGCATCGTATAATGGGAGGGGTAATCTTGGAGAAACGAATGAAGATCGCAAAGAACACCGTCGTATCGGTCGCCTACAAGCTATCGGATGCGCAAGGCAATCTGATCGAGGAGAGCGACGAGCCGATGGTCTATCTGCACGGCGGCTATGATGGCACGTTCCCCAAGATCGAGGAAGAGCTGGACGGCCGCGAACCCGGCTTCCAGACCCAGATTCAACTCGAGCCGCAAGACGCATTCGGCGAGTACGATCCTGAACTGGTGAAGATCGAGCCGCGCGAACGCTTTCCCGAGCCACTCGAAGTCGGCATGCAATTCGAAGGCACGCCCGAAGAGGGCGACGAAGATCTCGATACAATGATCTACACGGTGACCGATGTCGCCGAAGACAAGGTCGTGCTCGACGGCAATCATCCGCTCGCTGGCATGGCGCTGCGTTTCGCGTTGACCGTCAAGGAAGTGCGCGAAGCCACTGAAGACGAAATCCAGCACGAGCACGCACATGGCGCGGACGGTCTCGAAGTGCTTGACGATGACGACGAGGACGACGATCTCGAACCGAAATCGGGGCCCACGCTGCATTAGTTCTGCACTGATCTTTAAGGCGTTACCGTTCCCATCGAAGGGGACGAAGCAGACGATCCGGGCCTATGCCCGTTGCCATCGCCCGCTTCGTCCCCTTCGCTTTGTGTGGGGTCCGGCGGCGGGCTCGCGTCCGGCGTGGCGGGCGTCGCGCCAGGCGCCGGGCGGTTCGTGCCAGGTATTGACGGAATGACCGGCGACGATTGCGGCGCCGGCAGCAGTGGCGGCAGGTCCGGAGCCGGCGAATACTGCGGTACTAGTGGCATCGGCTCGGGCAGCGGATTCGTGTAGTCGTTGTGAGCGGGTAGCGGCAGCGTCGGCGGCAGAGGCATATCCTTCGGCACCTCGTGCAGGCTCACGCGAAACGGGGTACGCAGCGCGAAGTCCGCATCGATCTGTACCCACTGGGTAAGCCGGTTGTGCGGCGCGATCGCGATGCGCGTGAGGTTTGTCACCAGCGCGCCTTTGTCGTTGCGCAACGGCTGATCAATCATAAAGCCGCCGCGCACTGGCTCGTCATCCTGATGAATCACCAGCACCGGCCCGCGAAACGATTCGGCGAGCTTGACCAGGCTGCGCTTGAATTCCAGATATCCATCGCGCGGTTTGTGCTCGAAACGTAGCCATGCGAAGCGTTCGCGCCGTTCATAGCGTTCAGGGTCGAAGTCGCCCTGCACGAATACGACAATCGCTTTCGCGTCGCGCCGTTTTGCATATTCAGCCGCGTGGTCGAGCCAGAACGCGTTCGCGATCACCCGGTCTTCGAATTCGCCGTTGCGGCCGCCGGCGGTCAGATAGTGATTGTTCGGACTCGGCACATTCAGGCCGACGAACACCGTATCGCCAAGTTGCCAGCGCACGTTTTCACGATACGTACGAAAGCGCGACACTTCGCTTTCACGCGCAAGCGGCAGCGGATTCTGGCCCATCGACGAGTCGTCGGTGAAGAGCGTTTGCCGCAGCTGGTCGAGTCGTTCGACCGGATCGAAGCCGCCGGCCGCGGCGGTGTTGCAATCGGCCCAGTCGTGCTGGCCAGGAACGAACACGAGCGCCGGCTTCGATGCCTGCAGCAGAGCCTCGCGCGTTTCGTACAACGAGTCGCGGCACGGTTCGCTGCCGCTTTTCAGATTGCCGTCATAGACGATAAAGGCGACTTGCGTATCGCGGCCGATCGCATCGATCAGCCGTTGCGTCGGCGCTTCGTCAGTGGCGCTTTGCAACGTGCTGGTGACGACCGCGAACGCATAGTGCGCAGCGGCCGCGTTTGCGCTTCCGGGTACCCAGCACGCGCAGACAAGCGCGGCCGAACCCAGCGCGGCGCGCGATGCCGCGACCGCCGTCGCGGCCCATGCAACCGATGCGCGTTCAGCGCTGCGCGTCCGGGGCCGTGGCCAGCTCATGTAACTCGTAAAGCAGATCGAGCGCGTCGCGTGGACGCAGCTCGTTCGGATCGATCGCGCGCAGCCGTTCGACGAGTGCGTCCGTGGCCGGATCGGAGCGCGCGGCCGCGGCGTCGTCATCCTGATCGTCATCCGCGTCGTGCACCAGCGGCGGCGGCGCGAACAGGTCCAGTTGCGGCGCCGGTTGCGCGGCGGACTGCTGCTCGAGGTGGGCCAGATGCTTGCGCGCCGCGCGGATCACCGCGGCCGGTACGCCGGCCAGTTGCGCGACCTGCAACCCGTAGCTCTGGTTCGCCGGCCCATCGTTGACCGCGTGCAGGAATACGATGCCGTGTCCATGCTCGACCGCTGACAGATGCACATTGGCCGCCTGCGGAAACTCCGCCGGCAATTGCGTCAGTTCGAAGTAGTGCGTGGCGAACAGCGTCTGGCTGCCGTTGTGCGCGAGCAGATGCCGTGCGATCGCCCACGCGAGCGCGAGGCCGTCGAAGGTCGACGTGCCGCGGCCGATTTCATCCATCAGCACGAGGCTTTGCGGCGTCGCGTCGTTGAGAATCGCCGCGGCTTCCGTCATTTCGACCATAAACGTCGAGCGGCCGCCGGCGAGGTCGTCTGCTGCGCCAATGCGCGTGAAGATGCGGTCGATCGGGCCAAACGATGCGCGCCGCGCCGGCACATAGCTGCCGACGTAGGCCATCAGCGCGATCAGCGCGGTCTGCCGCATGAACGTCGACTTACCCCCCATGTTCGGGCCGGTGATCAGCAACAGCTTGCGCTCGGCGGTCAACAGACAGTCGTTCGCGATGAATTGCTCGACCTGCGCTTCGACGACCGGGTGCCGGCCCTGTTCGATATCGATGCCGCCGGCCGGTGTGAACGACGGCGCAACCCAGTCGAGCGCGCGCGAGCGTTCGGCGAACGCGACCAGCAGGTCCAGTTCGGCGAGCGCGCCGGCCACGCGCTGGCAGTCCGCGATAAACGGCAGCAGCGCCTGCAGTAGCGCGTCGTATAGCGATTTCTCGCGTGCCAGCGCGCGTTCCTGTGCGGACAGCGCTTTGTCTTCGAAGGTTTTCAGTTCCGGCGTGATGTAGCGTTCGGCGTTCTTCAGCGTCTGGCGGCGGCGATAGTCGTCAGGCACCTTGTCGGTCTGGCCGCGCGTGACTTCGATATAGAAGCCGTGCACCTTGTTGTACTCGACGCGCAGATTGCCGATGCCCGTGCGCGACCGTTCGCGCGTTTCCAGGTCGATCAGGAACTGGCCGCAGTTTTCGGAAATATCGCGCAACTCGTCGAGTTCCGCGTCGTAGCCGCGAGCGATTACGCCGCCGTCGCGAATCATCGCCGCGGGTTCCGGCGCGACCGCGCGCGACAGCAGTTCCACGCATGCGACCGGCGGTTCCAGCGACGCATCGACACGCGCGAGCGATGGCGCGTTGGCGGCGATGCCGGCGAGTTGCGCACGCAGCTCGGGCAGCGCGATGAACGTATCACGCAGGCTCGACAGATCGCGTGGCCGCGCGGACAGCAGCGCTAACCGTCCGGTGATGCGTTCGATGTCGGAAATTTGACGTAACGCGCCGCGTAACGTATCGATGCTGGTCGCGGGATTCAATTCCGCGGACGCGTCGAGCAGCGCGCCGATCGCCTGCTGGCGCGCTTGCGCATACGACGCATCGCGCGGCGGATGATGCAGCCAGTGACGCAGCAGCCGGCTGCCCATCGTCGTGCAGCAGGTGTCGAGCAGTGAAAAGAGCGTCGGCGATTCGGTGCCGCGCAGCGTCTCAGTGAGTTCGAGATTGCGTCGCGTGGCCGGATCGAGGCCGATGTATTCGGATTCCAGCTCGACCTTCAGGCTGCGCACGTGCCGCAGTTGCTGCCCTTGCGTCGCCGCTGCGTAGAGCAGCAGCGCACCGGCTGCGCCGCACGCGCAGGTCAGCGAATGCGCGCCAAAGCCGTCGAGGCTTGCGACATCCAGTTGATCGCACAGCCGCTGCTTACCCGACGCGATGTCGAAGTGCCAGCTCGGCACATGTGTGAGCGCGCCGCTGCCGGTGGGCGGCGACCATGCGTTCGCGTCGGACGCGGGCAGATCGGCGAACAGAATTTCCGCAGGGCGAATCCGTTCGAGCGCGGCGGCGACGGCGTCCGGCGCGACCTCCGCAAGGCGCAGCGCGCCGCTCGCGAGATTGAGCCACGCGAGGCCGACGGTGGTCGCGACGCCGCGCCGGTTGTGCGCGGCACACGCGGCCAGCAGATAGACATCGCTTTTATCGGACAGCAGCGCGGCATCCGTCAGCGTGCCGGGCGTGACGACGCGCACCACTTTGCGCTCGACCGGTCCCTTCGAGGTCGCCGGGTCGCCGATCTGTTCGCAGATCGCGACTGATTCGCCGAGTTTCACGAGCTTCGCGAGATACTGCTCGACCGAGTGATGCGGGACACCGGCCATTTTGATCGGCGTGCCCGCCGACGCGCCGCGTTGCGTCAACGTGAGATCGAGCAGCCGTGCGGCTTTTTCCGCATCGTCGTAGAAGAGCTCGTAGAAGTCGCCCATCCGGTAGAACACGAGCGTGCCCGGGTGTTCTGCCTTGATGCGCAGATACTGCTGCATCATCGGCGTGTGCGCGGACTCGGGCGTCGGGGCCGCGGTGCGCGCGGTGTCCTGCTGGATGCCCGGTACGCCGGATGCTCGGGGTGCTTCGTCAGCGGCTGCGATTGGAGTGCCCATCCTCGGTTCTTTAATGCGTTGCAGTTCAGGGCGTGAGTTTAACCCTTTGGGTGCCGCTGTGAAGCTAGCCGAATGGCCGAGGTTCGTTGCATGCGACTTTATGTGTTGATCATTCGTCAACTGATCTGCCGGCTGCTTCGCCGGCTCATGCACCCGCTCACTCATTCGCGAAACTCATTTGCCTATTAACGCGCCCAGATCGACCTTGCGCGCATTGGCCGCGCTATGCCGTTTCGCAAGCCACATCATCACGGTAATGAATGTGCCGAACAGCGCGATGATCCATGGCGCGGGCATCTTGGCGGTCAACAGCAGCGCGTACGCGCCGAGCATCAGCAGCACCGCGAGATTCTGGTTGAAGTTCTGTACGGCAATAGAGTGTCCGGCCGACAGCAGCGTCGCGCCGCGATGCTGCAGGATCGCGTTCATCGGCACGATAAAGAACCCGGACAGCGCGCCAAGCAGAATCATCAACGGATAAGCAAGGATGATGTAAGCGGGCGCGAACAGCGACCCGACGCGTAGACCGGCGCCCGGCGGGAAAAGCCCTTTGCTGTAGAACGCCATTGCAATCGCGACGAGGCCCGCGATGATGCCAACCGGCAGCACGCGCAACGAACCGCGCAACGGAATCCATGCGGCCGCGGCGGCCGCGCCGAGCGCGATGCCGAGGCCGGCGACGCCCTGAATCACCGCGCCTTTCGACAGCGACAGACCCAGATTCACGTCGGCCCATTTGAGCACCAGCAGTTGCAGCGTCACCGCGCTGCCCCACATCAGTGTCGTGACCCACAGCGCGATTTGCGCGAGCCGGTCCGCCCACAGCACGTTGAAGCAATCGACGAATTCGCCGACCAGCTTGCCGGGTTCGACGAGCCGGTTCGGATAGCGCGCGCCGGTGTCCGGGATGCCGATGTTGATCGCGGCGGCGCTCGCGTAGGTCAGCATCACGACGAACATCGCGAGGTCCGCGTTGCTGCTGATGAGCGGCAGGTGCGCATGCGCGACGAAGCGCGCCGCGTAAGTGCTGATCAGCGCGCCGCCGAGCATCGTGCCGACGATGGTCGACAGCACGGTCGCCGATTCGAGCCACGCGTTCGCGGCGACCAGCCGCTCGGCGGGCAGCAGTTCGGTGAGAATGCCGTACTTCGCCGGCGAGTACGCGGCGGCGCCGAAGCCGACAACCGCGTACGCGATCATCGGATGCACGCTGAAGATCATCAGCAGGCAGCCGGCCGCTTTTAGTGCGTTGGCGACGAACATCACGTGGCGCTTTTGCAGCGCGTCCGCGAACGCGCCGACAAACGGTGCGAGCAGCACGTAGGAGATCGTAAAGAAGATCTGCAGCAGCGGCGTGATCCACGCGGGCGAGCGCAGGAGCGTGAGCCGCTCGATCGCGGCGATCAGCAGCGCGTTGTCCGCGAGCGACGACACGAATTGCGCGGCGATGATCGTGTAGAAGCCTTTTTTCATGAAGCGAATGAAAGAAACTTCACACCACAAGCGGCAAGGCGGCCGAAGCCGCCTTGCCGTTCACCTCATCGGGCGTCAAGCCGCTTGCTGTTTCGTGCGGCTGTAGCGCGACAGGATCGGCACCATCTGTGCGTAGATTTTCGGATTGGCCGCGACGATTTCGTGCACGTGCAGGAAATCGGAGTCGCCGGTGTAGTTGCCCACGAGGCCGCCCGCTTCGGTCACGAGCAGACTGCCCGCCGCCATATCCCACGCGTTGATGCCCTGTTCGAAGAAGCCGTCCATGCGGCCCGCGGCGACGTTCGCCAGATCGAGTGCGGCGGCGCCCGGGCGGCGCAGGCCCGCGCACGCTTCGGTCATCTCGCCGAACAGCGTCGTGTACGCGCCGAGGCCGTCTTTCTCGCGGAACGGAAAGCCGGTGCCGATCAGGCCGTCGGCGAGCCGGTCGCGTCGGCCGACGCGGATGCGCCGGTCGTTCAGATAGGCGCCGCGGCCGCGCGACGCGGTAAACAGGTCATTGCGCGTCGGATCGTAGACCACCGCCTGCGTGACGATGCCCTTATGCGCCAGCGCGATCGACACGCAGTAGTACTGGAAACCGTGGATGAAATTCGTGGTGCCGTCGAGCGGATCGATGATCCACTGATATTCGGATTCGTTTTCGGAACGGCCGGATTCTTCGGCGAGGATTGCGTGATCCGGATAGGCGGTGGTCAGCGTTTCGATGATCGCCGCTTCCGACGCCTTGTCGACTTCCGTGACGAAATCGTTGTGCTGTTTTTTCGAGACCTGGATCAGATCGAGATCGAGCGATGCGCGATTGATGATCTGTCCGGCGCGGCGCGCGGCCTTAACCGCGATGTTGAGCATGGGATGCATGAGTCGGGATCCTTTTGCCGAATAGCACGGCGGCTGTCGGCGCAGTGGCCGGCCGTCGTGCCGATACATCCGGTGCAATCGATACGCTCGATACGCGTGACAGCACCGCGTGAACTGACGGTACGACACCGCGTGTTTCGTGCGAACCGCGCAACGTGTATCGCAACTGGGGCCGAGCCGGTTTGCGAACGTTCCGTCGACGAAAGACGAATTGGATAAGAGCGAGGCGCCCGCTTGCGTGATGCTTGCGCGGTATTGCGCCGTGCATCGTGGTGAACCCTCGGCATACCTTGACGAGGGTCGCAGAGCAGCGAAGGCGGCGGTGCGGCAAGCGCGATGGCGCGCGAATCGCATGATTTTACCCGAGTCTCGCCGCTTCCGGCATGCGCGCGGCGGGCGCGCTGCCGCGAACCGGCCGAACGGGCATGCAACGCGATCGTGCAACGACGCGGCGGGTTGGCGCTACCATAGCTGTTCTGCCGCTCTTACCTGTCATCGTGGTCCAATTGCACGCGCTTCGTTCGCCTTCTGAATCTTCCGCTTCCGCGACGCCCATCGGGCCCAGCCGACGCCTGAGTGGCGCGGGCGACGACGGCGCTCTACCGCGCGGTGGCGGCTCCGGCGCGTCTGGCGGGGCTGGTGTCGCGGCGGGTGGCGCGTCCAGCGACGCGTCCGGCAACGTGCCCGACAATGCGTCCGATAGCGCGAGGCCGGTACGCGGCGGCTTTACGTCGACGCGCTTCGTGCTTGTCGAGCCCAGCCATCCGGGCAATGTCGGCGCTGCCGCGCGTGCGCTGAAGACGATGGGTTTCACGCGGCTCGTGCTGGTCGCGCCGCGCGTCGCGAATGTGCAGAACGATCCGGAAGCGATTGCAATGGCGAGCGGCGCGGACGATGTGCTCGCCTCCGCGCATGTGGTGCCGACGCTCGCGGACGCGTTATCCGGCGTGCAATGGTCGCTCGCGCTGACCGCGCGCTCGCGCGAATACGGCCCCCCGCAACTGACGCCGCGTCGCGCGGCCGCGCACGCGCGCGAACATGCGGCGAGCGGCGACATCGCACTCGTGTTCGGCAACGAGCGCACCGGGCTGTCGAACGAGGACGTCGAGCGATGTAGCGCGCTTGCGCATATTCCCGCCAATCCCGCGTACAGTTCGCTGAACCTCGCGCAGGCGGTACAGGTGCTGTCGTATGAATTGCGGATCGCCTATCAGGACGCGCCTGATGAAGGCGCTTCGGCAAGCGCGGCTTGCGTTGCTTCGGGCGCTTCGGGCGCAGCGAGCGCGCGCGCCGCCAGCGACGAAGTCGAGCGAATGTTCGTGCATCTCGAGAATGCGCTGATCGCGCTCGAGTTTCTCGATCCGGCCAATCCGAAAAAACTGATGTCGCGGCTGCGGCGGCTATTTGCGCGCGCGGGACTCGAGCGCGAAGAGGTCAATATCGTGCGCGGTATTGCGAAGCACATCTTGCTGAAAGCCAAAGGCCGGGACGGCGATCATTCGTGAGCGGCCGCGCGCATACCCGCCATGTCGCGCACCACACGAGTGCGCGAAGCGCGAGGCTCTGTCTCTCGCTGCCACTTCCCATTGGATGTCGACACGTTTCGAATCGACCGAGCCGGTTCGACCTTAATGGCCGAATGGGCATCGGCAGCCTGGCGCGAATCGACCTACAATCGCCAGAAACGTCATAAGCAAAGCAGACAATCCGATAACGTCGGCTTTCCGGACGGTTGGATGGGCAAGACTTTTCTCCACGGCATCTCCACGACGGCACCCACTGACATGTTCACGAGACTTCGCGAAGACATCGCCACGATCCGCGAGCGCGATCCCGCCGCTCGCAGCGCTTGGGAAGTGCTGACGTGCTACCCGGGCCTGCATGTGCTCGTGCTGCATCGCTTCGCGCACGCGTGCTGGCGCGTGAAACGCTACTGGCTCGCGCGCGTCGTATCGCAGATCGGCCGCTTTCTGACCGGCATCGAGATTCACCCGGGCGCGACGGTCGGCCGTCGCGTGTTTATCGATCATGGGATGGGCGTCGTGGTCGGCGAGACGGCCGTGATCGGTGACGAGTGCACGATCTACCAGGGCGTGACGCTGGGCGGCACGTCGCTGACGCGCGGTGCGAAGCGGCACCCGACGCTCGAGCGCGGCGTGATCGTCGGCGCCGGGGCGAAGGTGCTGGGCGGCTTTACGGTCGGCGCGGACGCGAAAATCGGTTCGAACGCCGTTGTCGTGAAGCCAGTGCCGGCGGGCGCCACCGCGGTCGGCAATCCGGCACGAGTGATTGCTCCGGCACGCGCGGTCGGCGGCGGCACGGTGAAGCCCGCGGCCGCGCGCCCGGAATTCTGTGCGTATGGCATCACGCCGAATGCGGACGATCCGGTATCGCTGGCGATTCATGGGCTCGTCAATCACGCGGCGAACCAGTCGCAGCGCATCGACGAAATCGTCGCCGCACTCGAGCGGCTCGGCACCCGCCTCGAAGCGCTGCAAGGCGCCGATGCGGCTTTGTTCGATTTGCGGCGCCTGTCGGCGGCGCTCGAAGGGAAAGTCGAGTCAGGTACGGAGCCGCATTGACGTCGCGTGTTGCTTGACGTTACGCATCGATGCGGCGGCGTCAATGCGAGCCTCGCTAAACGAGCGCATTGCCGCGAACCGTACCCGAGCGTCAATCGAGCGGTAGCGCGCGAATGCCCTCGGCATCGATCTTCAGAAAACCGCCGCGGCGTTCGCCGTGATCGAGGTCCCAATCCGGCAGCACCCAGCGCGTACCACCCGTCTCGCGATGGCGGGCAGGGCGATGCGTATGGCCGTGGATGATCGTCGCGGTCCCGGTTTTCTTGAAGAGTGACGCAATGCCTTCGGGCGTCACGTCATAGCGCGGCGATACCGGCCGCGAACGGTTCTCCTCGCTCGCGTGCCGCATTCGCTCGGCAAGCGACTTGCGCCATCGGTACGGCCACAACAGAAACAGCCACTGTGCGAAACGGTTGCGTGCGATGCGACGAAAGCGCAGATACCGGCGGTCGTCCGTGCATTGACCATCGCCGTGCGCCAACGCGATCCGTGTGCCGAACGACGTAATCACGAACGGGTCAGGCAGCCAGATCGCGCCGGCCGCTTTCATGAAACGCTTGCCCAGCAGAAAGTCGCGGTTGCCGTGCATCACATAGAGCGCGATGCCGCGCTCCGATAGCGTATGCATTAGCGCCGCGATGCGCGCGGGGAACGGTTCGGCGAGCATGTCGTCGCCGATCCAGTATTCGAACAGGTCACCGAGGATGAATACCGAGTCCGCGTGCTCCGCGTTGACGCGGATGAAATGCTCGAACGCCGCGACGGTGCGCGGCATCGCCTCGGACAGGTGCAGATCCGACAGGAAATAAAACGGGCGTGCGGCGTGCGGGCGCTTGCCTTCTCCTGGTACGCCCGCAGCGACGCTTCGCAGCGACCTTTCTTGCAGCATCGACGGTGTGTTCTCTTGATTGCTCGTTTTGCGATTATGGAATAGCTGCAGCCGCATGGCGGACATCGTATTCCAGCCACGGCGGCGGATTGACCGCTGGGTTTGGTGCTGCGTTTGTCAATTGAAGCGCCACTCGGGAGTGCCCTCGCCGGGTGGTCGATCGGCGCAGCGCGTACTGCCGCGCGTCCTACGTGAGTTGCGCCCGCACGGTTGCGAGCACAATTTCTGTCAAGCCGCATGCGTCGCACGAATGTGCCGCCCGCATGCGTCGCCGCGCGGTGTCGTTGCGCAGTGCTTCTGCGCAACTGTTCCGCGCAGTTGTCCCGCTTACTCGACGACGACCGCCTTTTCGATCACCACATCGTCGACCGGCACATCCTGGTGAAAGCCCTTTGAGCCCGTCTTCACCTTGCGGATGTTATCGACCACGTCGAGTCCGTCGACGACCTTGCCGAACACCGCATAGCCCCAGCCTTGCGGCGTCGGCGACGAGTGGTTCAGGAAGTCGTTGTCGTTCACGTTGATGAAGAATTGCGCGGTCGCCGAATGCGGGTCGTTGGTACGCGCCATCGCGATCGAGCCTTTCACGTTCTTCAGGCCATTATTCGCTTCGTTGTCGATCGGCGCCTCAGTCGGCTTCTGCTTCATGCCGGGTTCGAAGCCGCCGCCCTGGATCATGAAGCCGTCGATCACGCGGTGAAACACCGTGTTGTTGTAGTGGCCGGCCTTCACGTAGTTGAGGAAGTTCTCGACTGACTTCGGCGCTTTTTCGGCGTCCAGTTCAAGCTTGATGACGCCGTGGTTCGTATGCAGTTCAACCATGATGGGTTCCTTGATCAAAGCGGGGTAAGTGGAAGGCGCGCCGTATGCGGTGCAGGCAGAGCGGTGCAAGCAGCCGCAGTGCGCGCCCAGGCGGTTCCGGTTCGCTTTGCCGTCCTTGTTTCGACGAGACGGAAAAGCGCTTGTTCTCAGACTACTACTTGCTGACGACGCTCGCCGATTCGATCACGATCGGCTTTTGCGGTACATCGCTCATCGGGCCGCGTGTCGTGGTCGGTGTGCCTTCGATTTTCTTGACGACGTCCATCCCGGACGTCACTTTGCCGAATACCGCGTAGCCGTTGCCGTCCGGATTCGGATAGTCGAGATTCGCGTTGTCGACGGTGTTGATAAAGAATTGCGCGGTCGCCGAGTTCGGATCGCTGGTACGCGCCATCGCGATCGTGCCGGTCATGTTCTTCAGGCCATTACGGCTTTCGAGCGGAATCGGCGCGCGCGTCGGCTTTTCGGCGAAGCTCGTCGTGTAGCCGCCGCCCTGGATCATGAAGCCCGGAATCACGCGATGAAAGATCGTGCCGGTGTATTGGCCGGACTTCACGTATTCGAGGAAATTGGCGACGGTCTTCGGCGCTTTCTCGGGATACAGTTCGACGCGGATATCGCCATCCGACGTCTTGAAGAGGACAGACGGATGCGCGGCCGGCGCGGCGGACTGTGCAAACGCGGGCGCGTGTGCGACGAGGGCGGCGCTGCCGAGCGCCAACAACAAGCGTTTCATGGAGTTCCTCGATTAACGGATGAAGACGACAGGGAAGGTGCCGCGGCGTCGGCCGCCGGCGTGCTGCTGATGGACGTAGCGAACGACCCAACTAACGACCCAACTAAGGACGCCACCAGGAACGCGCATTCGACGCAACGTGTCACGCTCCGACATACGGCCTGCCGCGCGACACATCGCAACGCTCATCGCGATGGCGCCATGTACGGCGGAATCGCAAGCGACCCGTTCGGGCCGCCGAACTGGAATGCCGGCGTCTCGGTGATGTTCGACGTGGCGCGCGTCGTATAGTCTCCCGCGGCATCGCTCGCGGGTGCGGGCGAGGCAGCAGCAGATTTCGGCGGCGACACGATTTTTTCGAGGTCGGCGAGACGCTGCTGCATCGTCGCGCTCGCGGTGCCGAGACTCTGCGCGCGGCGATATGCCTGCGCGGCCATGCGCAGGTACAGGTCGCCGAGATTCTCAAACGCGAGACCGTAGCCCGGATTCGCCTTCGTCGCGGTCTCGAGTGCGACGCGCGCATCGCCATAGCGCCCCTCTTTCGCAAGCAGCGCTGCAAGATTGTTGTACGGCTCGGGCAGTTCGGGGTACGCCTGCGTCAATTCGGTAAACGCGGCGATCGCGTCGTCGGTGCGACCCATGCGCGCGAGCACGGTCCCGCGCTTGAACCTTGCTTGCGCGTCGCGCGGATTTTGCGCGATGCGCGCATTGAGCTCGGCGAGCGCCGCGTCCCAGTTCTTTTGTGCGATCGAAGTATCCGCATCCGGAGTGGCGTCTCGAACCGCGGGCGCGTGCGACACAACATCGGTTTTCTGCGCGAAAGCGGGGGTGCCTGGCACGATCAGCAGCGCGATGCCACACAGTGTCACGCCGAAACCGGCGACCGCGGTGGCGACCAAACTGGACCGGGACGTCACGCGTGGCGACACGCTGCGCAAGGCGAGCGACGCCGGCGCCGCAATGTGCGCGGCGCCTCGTGCGCGGCCGCTGGAAGATTTCATAGGGAGAGGTCTGGATGTTATACTCCGAGCCATTCTAACAAAAGGTCTGTGCGTTCCGTTGAACCTCAGATCTGTCTTTCGCCACTCGTGGTCGTCTCCGCTTTGCCGGCAGTGTGATCGCCGCCCCCGGTGCGCGATCGGTTTCCGATGAGTTTGTGTTGGGCTTATATTGAGTCTCACGCGTGCTCGATCGGTTCTCCACGGGTCTCCGCGAATCTGCGGTCACACCGCCGAACATGTTGTCGCACCGTGCGTCCGTTACCGCCACTCGCCCGTTGTCGCTTGTGGAGCACGTTCGCATCAGGGCGCGGCGTGAAAGAGCACAACGCGGATCTCTGTCGGCCCACGCATCGTTCTCTATGGAATCACTGCGCATCTACAACACGCTCGCGCGTGACAAGCAAACTTTCGTGCCACTGCAAGACGGCGTGGTGCGCATGTACGTGTGCGGGATGACCGTCTACGACTACTGTCATATCGGCCATGCGCGCGTGATGGTGGTGTTCGACATCGTGCAACGCTGGCTGCGCGTGCTCGGTTACAACGTAACGTACGTACAGAACATCACCGACATCGACGACAAGATCATCCGTCGCGCGGTCGAGAACGGCGAAACGATCAAATCGCTGACTGAGCGTTTCATTCAGGCGATGCACGAAGACGCTGAAGCGCTCGGTGTGCAGCGTCCGGATCTGGAGCCCCGCGCGACCGAATTCATTCCACAGATGCTGTCGATGATCGATCGTCTTGAAGCGAACGGCTTCGCGTATCAGGCGGCCGATGGCGACGTAAACTACGCGGTGCGCAAATTCGCGAACTACGGCAGGCTGTCGGGCAAGTCGCTCGAAGATTTGCGCGCGGGCGAGCGCGTCGCCGCGAACGATGCGAAGCAGGACCCGCTCGACTTCGTGCTGTGGAAGCAATCGAAGCCCGGCGAGCCCGCCGATACCGGTTGGGATTCGAAGTATGGGCGCGGCCGTCCCGGCTGGCACATCGAATGCTCGGCGATGGGCTGCACATTGCTGGGCGAACACTTCGACATTCACGGCGGCGGACAGGACTTGCAGTTTCCGCACCATGAGAACGAGCTCGCGCAGAGCGAAGCCGCGACAGGGCAGACGTTTGTCAACTACTGGATGCACAACGGCTATGTGCAGATCGACAACGAGAAGATGTCGAAATCGCTCGGCAACTTCTTCACGATCCGCGAGGTGCTCGCGCAATACGACGCCGAAGTTGTGCGGTTCTTCATCGCGCGTGCACACTACCGTTCGCCGCTCAACTATAGCGACGCGCATCTCGACGATGCACGCAGTGCACTCACACGTCTTTACACCGCATTGAAAGACGTGAACGCGGACAGTGCGCCGCTCGACTGGAACGAAGCCTACGCGCAGCGTTTTCACGACGCGATGAACGACGACTTCAATACGCCGGTCGCGATCGCAGTGTTGTTCGAACTCGTGAGTGAAGTGAACCGCACGCGCGACGCTGCACTCGCACGGCAATTGCGTGGGCTCGCCAATGTAATCGGTTTCCTTGGCCGCGAGCCACGCGTGTTCCTGCAGGAAGCGACGGGTAGTATGAAAGAGGGTGGGCTCGAGGTGGCGCAGATCGAGGCGAAGATTGCCGCGCGCGTCGCAGCGAAGCAAGCTAAAAACTATGCCGAGGCAGACCGGATTCGCGCTGAGTTGCTCGAAGCCGGGGTTGCACTTGAAGACAAACCCGGCGGGTTGACCGAGTGGCGGCGCGTTTGAACGCACCTCGTCTTTCCCACTGATCGATTCGCCAGGCAGGAGGCAGGATGGCAACGGCCACGAAGACGCCGGCTAAGCGTGCCGCGTCTCAAACCAGAACGGCATCTGCAGTCAAACGAGCTCGCGCGGACAGCGCGGCGAAGAGCGCGGCAAAGACGGCAGGCAAGTCTGTGTCGGCATCCGTCAAGGCCGGCGCACAGACAGCGCCGCGCAAAACCGCGAAGCGTGTGTCGAACGGCGCGGCGGGGCCGGTTGAACCGGCGGCGGTGAGAACGTCGCGCTCGCGCGCTGCGAAAGGCCAAAGCGGCCACAGTGGTAACGGCGAACTGCCGGCGGAACTCGCCGGCAACGAGCAGGCTTTCGAAGCGGATACGCTGCACGACGGCGAGGTCGTGCGCAAGTCGCGTGCGTCCGTCGACACCGAAGTTGCTGTGCCGGTGCAGATCGGCGGTCTCGCGCCGGAAGTCACGCGGCCTGCGTATTGGGACAAGGCGTGCGCGGATCTCGTGAAACGGGACCGCATTCTGAAGAAGCTGATTCCGAAGTTCGGCCCCGTGCATCTGTTGAGCCGCGGCGATTCGTTCGTCACGCTCGCGCGTTCGGTGGTCGGTCAGCAGATTTCCGTCGCGACCGCGCAGGCGGTGTGGGGGCGCATCGAGAGCGCGTGCCCGAAGCTCGTGCCGCAGCAGATCATCAAACTCGGTGCGGCCAAACTGATTGCGTGCGGGTTGTCGAAGCGCAAGACCGAGTACATTCTCGATCTCGCGCAACACTTTGTATCGGGCGCGTTGCACATCGGCAAGTGGGCGTCGATGGACGACGAAGCCGTGATCGCGGAGCTCACGCAGATTCGCGGCATCGGCCGCTGGACTGCGGAGATGTTCCTGATCTTCAATCTGTCGCGTCCGGATGTGCTGCCGCTTGACGACCTCGGTCTGATCCGCGCGATCAGCGTCAACTATTTCAGCGGGGAGCCGGTTACGCGCAGCGAAGCGCGTGAGGTTGCCGCGAACTGGGAACCGTGGCGTACTGTCGCGACGTGGTACATGTGGCGTAGTCTCGATCCGCTGGCGGTGGAGGAATAGCGGTGATGCGTGTGAGCGAAACGGAGTTCGATGCGCGCACGCGTCGAACGTGATGCGCGGCCGCATCGCTGCGGAAGGCCACCACAAACGGGCTTCCAGGCGGCCTTGAGCGAGCGCTATCAAACATTGAAATTCAATAGTTTTGGGATGGTTTTGACAGCGGCGGGCGCGGTTAGAATACGCGCTGCCGGTAAGTCGAAGGATTAAAAACCAATGAAGACCACCTTTCTGGATTTCGAGCAGCCGATCGCCGAGCTCGAAGCGAAAATCGAAGAATTGCGCTTCGTGCAGGACGATTCGGCCGTCGATATTTCGGAAGAAATCGAGCGGCTGTCGAAGAAGAGCCAGCAGCTCACGAAGGATCTCTACGCGAACCTGTCGCCGTGGCAGGTGTCGCAAATCGCGCGTCATCCGCAGCGCCCTTACACGCTCGATTACGTGAACGAGCTGTTCACCGATTTCCACGAACTGCATGGCGACCGCTCGTATGCGGACGATCTGTCGATCGTCGGCGGCCTCGCGCGTTTCAACGGCCAGCCATGCATGGTGATCGGTCATCAGAAAGGGCGCGATACGAAAGAGCGCGCGCTGCGCAATTTCGGCATGCCGCGACCCGAAGGCTATCGAAAGGCTGAGCGTTTGATGCGGCTTGCCGAGAAATTCGGCTTGCCGCTTTTTACGTTTATCGACACGCCCGGCGCGTATCCCGGTATCGGTGCTGAAGAGCGCGGCCAGTCGGAAGCGATCGGCCGCAATCTGTATGTGATGGCCGAGCTGAAAACGCCGATCATCGCGACGATCATCGGTGAAGGCGGTTCGGGCGGCGCGCTCGCGGTCGCGGTCGGCGACAGCGTGTTGATGCTGCAGTTCTCGACCTATTCGGTAATCTCGCCGGAGGGCTGCGCATCGATTCTATGGAAGAGCGCCGCAAAAGCGCCGGAAGCGGCCGAAGCGCTCGGTTTGACTGCGCATCGTCTGAAGGCGCTGTCGTTGATCGACAAGATCGTCAACGAACCGCTCGGCGGCGCGCATCGCGATCCGAAGGGGATGGCCGCGCTATTGCGTCGCGCACTCGCGGATTCGCTGCGCCAGTTTCAGGGTATGAGCGTCAATGATTTGCGCCAGCGCCGTTTCGAACGGCTGATGGCGTACGGCAAATTCAAGGAAACGACACCGGGTGCATGATCCGGCGCCTGCGCGTCACGCGGCGCTTGATGCACCTTTCTGTGCACTCGTCGCGTTGACTCGCCTGGCCACTCGTCGTGACTACTCCCACTGATCCTTCCGCCGAGCGCATCGTACTCGATGCGCTCGGCGCCGCGCTTGCGCAGGAGCCGGCGGATGCGCGCATTGCGATCGCGTACAGCGGCGGTCTCGATTCGACCGTGCTGCTCGATGCGACGGTGCGCATCGCCGGCGCGGCACGCTGCGTCGCGTTTCATATTCATCATGGCCTCAGCGCGAATGCGGACCGATGGCTTGCGCATTGCGAAGAGCACGCGGCGGCGCTCGGCGTGTCGTTTGCGGCGCGGCACGTCGATGTGCGTCGAGACCCGGGCGTGAGTCTCGAGGCGGCGGCGCGCGATGCACGTTATCGTGCGCTCGATGCGCTGTGCGACAGCGAACACGTACGGCGCATCTGGCTCGCGCAACACGCGGACGATCAGGCCGAAACCGTGTTGCTGCAATTGCTGCGCGGCGCGGGTCTCGCGGGCCTTGCGGCGATGGCGCCCGAGTATCGGCCGGCGGGTGCGGCCGTCACGCGTGTGCGGCCGTTGCTGCATGTGTTGCGCGCGCAGCTTGAGGACTATGCGCGCGCGCGCGCGTTGCGCTGGATCGACGACGAATCGAATGCCGATACGCGCTTTGCCCGCAATGCATTGCGTCACCACGTGCTGCCGCAACTGGCCGTGCACTTTCCCGGCTTTCGCGATGCATTGGCGCGGACGGCCGCGCATGCGGCCGCGGCACAACGGCTCGTCGACGAACTCGCGCGTCTGGATCTGCAGGCAGTGGCGAGTGAAGACGGTCAATCGCTGTCGCGCGATGCGCTGCTCGCATTCGGCGACGAGCGCGCGCTGAATCTGCTGCGCTACTGGATGCGTGCGCTCGGTTTGCCGGCCGCGTCGACCGCACGGCTCACCGACGCGCTGCGGCAGTTGCGCGACGTGCACGACGACCATGGTTTGCGTGTCGATCACGCGGGTCAGACGCTGCGCAGCTACCGCGGGCAGATTTATTGGGAGGCGGGCGACAGCGGCGACCCCGCTGACGAAACCGCGCTAATCGAGCGGCCCGTCAGCGAATTGACATGGCGCGGCGAGCCGGTCTGGCGGCTGCCGGCATGGCGCGGCACGTTCGTGTTCACCGAAGTCGCGGCGGGCGATCCGCTCGCCGCTGAGCCGGCCGCCGCGATTCCCGCGACGCTGCTGACGAACCAGCGGTTGCGGGTGCGCGCACGCAGCGGCGGCGAGCGTATGCGTTGCGACGCGCACGGACCGAGCCGCACGCTGAAGAATCTGTTTCAGGAGCGGGGCGTGCCGTCGTGGAAACGCGATGTGCCGCTGCTCTTCGTCGACGATCTGCTGCTCTTCGTGCCGTTGCTTGGCGTGAACCTGACGGCGCTCGATGCGTTGCACGCGAATCGCGCGAAAGTCGTGCAGCGCGCGGACGAGCAGGGCGGCGCCGCCGAACGCCGGATTCGAATCGACTGGCGGGAAGATCTGCTGATCGCGTGAAGAAACCCTTTCCGCACAAGCGTTTGCGATACGCTCGACTTGTCAATTCGCGCGGCTTCAGGTAGGGTATCTTGTTTGCCCAAACCTGCTTCGCACGCGTTTTCCGGCCCTCGGGTCGAATTCACGGTCGGGTTGAAGAGTTGAATGCAAGTCAAACGCGCGGGTCGAATGCGCGCGAATTGATGCGGGTCGAACGCGGGTTGCACAAGTCGAGTCGAGTACCACAAGCGCTCCAGCAGCCGCACCACCGTCGCCACAGGTCCTACAGGGCTTGCATCGGGCGCACAGGGTGGTGCGATCGGCGGTCCTGAAGAGAGGTCCCCGCTGTGCCACTTGTTCGCGCCCGTTCGACATGATCGGGCCCGTCTGCTTCCGAGACGCTCGCTCCAGCGCTTTTCAGCGCTTTTCAGCTCTTCCCTGCGGTGATCGGCGACGTCCGGCCGCGTGATTTGGCGGTCAACCAGCCGGTCTCTCAACTGGTGAAGGCGCCGCCCAACAAGCGGGTCGCAGGGCAAATCCGCGCGCGAAGCGCAGGCGCTGAGTTCCGCGCCGCACACCTTGCCGTCGTTCCCGAACGTTGTGCTCCCAGCTGTGTGCGGCCCGTTTTAAGCGTGCTGGCGCCGCGAGCCTGGGCTCTCCCTATGATTTGAATCGACAATGGCACTCATCGTACACAAATACGGCGGCACCTCGATGGGCTCGGTTGAGCGCATCAAGAACGTCGCGAAGCGCGTCGCGAAATGGCACAAGGCAGGCCACCGAATGGTCGTCGTGCCGTCCGCGATGTCCGGCGAAACGAACCGCCTGCTGGGTCTCGCGAAAGAAATTTCGCCGCAGCCGAGCCCGCGCGAACTCGACATGATTGCGTCGACCGGCGAGCAGGTCAGCGTCGGTCTGCTGTCCATCGCACTGCACGACGCGGGCGTCGACGCGGTCAGCTACACCGGTTGGCAAGTGCCGGTCAAAACTGACAGCGCGTTCACCAAAGCGCGTATCAACGACATCGATGGCGAACGCGTGCTGCGCGACCTCGATGCGGGCAAGGTGGTCGTGATCACCGGTTTCCAGGGTATCGATCCGGAAGGCCACATCACGACGCTTGGCCGCGGCGGCTCCGACACTTCGGCGGTGGCGGTGGCGGCGGCGCTGAAAGCGGACGAATGCCTGATTTACACGGACGTCGATGGTGTCTATACGACGGATCCGCGTGTGGTCGAAGAAGCGCGCCGGCTCGATCGCGTGACCTTCGAGGAAATGCTGGAAATGGCGAGCCTCGGCTCGAAGGTCCTGCAAATCCGCTCGGTGGAATTCGCGGGCAAATATCAGGTGAAGACGCGGGTGCTGTCCAGCCTGACCGATCCGCTAATGCCGCTCGACACTGAAATGACCTCCGGCACCCTGATTACTTTTGAAGAAGACGAGACCATGGAAAAAGCAGTCATCTCCGGCATTGCATTCCAGCGGGACGAAGCCCGCATCGCCGTGATGGGTGTGCCCGACAAGCCGGGCATCGCATATCAGATTCTCGGTCCGATCGCCGAAGCGAATATCGACGTCGACATGATCATTCAGAACCAGAGCGTCGAAGGCAAAACGGCGTTCACGTTCACGGTCGGCCGCGGCGATTATCAGCGCGCGATGGAAATCCTCACGAATCAGGTGAAGGGCCATATTTCCGCGGAGCAGGTGCTCGGCGACCCGAAGGTGTCGAAAGTGTCGGTCGTCGGTGTCGGCATGCGTTCGCACGTCGGCATTGCGAGCAAGATGTTCCGCACGCTGTCGGAAGAGGGTATCAACATCCAGATGATTTCGACCTCCGAAATCAAGATCTCAGTGCTGATCGACGAGAAATACATGGAGCTCGCCGTGCGCGCGCTGCATAAGGCGTTCGAACTCGATCAGGCTTGATCCGTTCGCTTCGCTTCGGCGATGACATTGCGGTGACATGGCTGGCATAAAAATTGTGCCAGGGAAATTGACCTGTCATCGTGAACCCGCTATCATCTTGGCTTCGTCGCGCTGCCTCCCTGGCGCGAGCGAAGGTTTGGGAGACGTGGCCGAGAGGTCGAAGGCACTCCCCTGCTAAGGGAGCATCTGGGCCAAAACCTGGATCGAGGGTTCGAATCCCTCCGTCTCCGCCAGTACCTCGGTATATGGCGGTGGAACCCCGTAAGTTCTAGGACTTACGGGGTTTTGTTTTTCTGCGCTCGCATTCCGCCATTGTCGGCAAAAGCTGTATGCCGCCGGTTGTCGAGATATCGCTGCCCGAAATCTGTCTCGCTTTCGCCACGCCCGATTGGCTAAGTGGTCGGCGCAAACCCATGTCTGACACAGTTTGTTTTGCGCCCTGGTTAATCAGGATGGCGAAATGTCAATTCTTGACACACACGGGTAGCGATCTGCCTTAGCGTTCGATTCTCCTATCCAATTCAAGGGAGCGTGAATCCATGCGGGAACAGCAAAACGATCAAACAGCCGATTTCTCCAACAAAATTGGCGCGTGCACGGGGTGCATCGGGCTTGCGAAACGCGTTGCATATCGGGGCGAAGCGAATTCCGGGCGACTCAACCCCACGTACCCCCGCAGACTGTCAAACGTTGCAATCGGAGACAGCACCTATGCGTAAGGCAGCAATTCGGAATGGCGACCCGACAACGACGGGCGGATTCGTTATTGCACATTCGTCGACGATTCATGACAACAACGAAAAAATCGCGCTGAGCGGTGACGAAGCCACCTGTGGGAACTGCAAAGGGGCGCACAAGATTTTCGGCACGGGCAAGGGGATGTCGGAAGGCACGCGTGACGTTGTCATTGACGGTGACCGTGTGCTGTGCCCGTGTGGAAGGAACCGGGTGATGGTTGGGATAAATCCCGGCGTTTGGATCGATGTTTATCAAAGCGATAGCCGCCCGGACAGCCTGAGCGCGTCCAGTCCGTTCGATCAGCGGGATGCTGGGTCGAGTAAGCGGGAACAACATGCATGCTGGTTCTACGTGCTGGACAGTATCACGGGTGAACCGGGTAATTGGCGTTGTATTGCTGGAAAATCTCACGGACGTGGCTGAAGGCAACGATGGCGTTGCAAAAGTCCGGAAATTTTTCAATAGCCTCGGCTTGAACCGGCAGTCAGCGGTACCCGAAGCACAGAAACGGGCAATTGAAATCTTTATTCGCATTTTGCAGGACTTTTTCTACATCAATACGCTTGGAGGCCACAGGGAGTTTCCGGGGCAACTTGATGAAGGGAAAATCTGCCCGGGTAACGTTGGTATGAAACTCGTAAAGGACCTCCGGAAATCGACGGGATTGAGTGCGCCATGAGTGCATTGCATAAATGGCGGATAGTGATTGTCATCGTATGCGTTGGCGCTGCCATGGTTTCGTACACAGGCTTCGTGCGGTCATATCTCGATCACGAAGTGCAGACGACTTTCTTTGTTAAGCGATATCCGACGCTCCAGATGGAGTTCTATGATCCTTTCGCCAACGAAGGTGACGATATGCCAATCGAAAAGTTGCCGCCGTCCGATCGTGCGAGCTTCGCCGATTACTGCAAATACCGTTTTGGAATTGCTGATGACAGCGCCCCAGCTCTTCGGGATTGCAAGTCAAAAATTCCGGGTTACTTGTAGCAGATAGCCTTTAAGATGCCTTCCTTACCCCGCAAGCCGTTGTCGGACTTTCGGGGCTCGTTCCATTCGCAGGTTTCTGTTTGTCGCGTGATTGCAACACGTACATCGTGACGCGGCATCTCGCGCTACACCTCGCGGCCGGGGCACGCTTGGCACTCGCCGCTATTCCTCCTGGCACTCGCGCAAAATCCGGGATTGCCTGGGATGCCATAGTGAATCAGCGGTCGACACGGACAGGACGAACCTGCGTTCGGACGAGTAAATGCCCAAGCGGACGCGACCGTAAGAACCACGGCGTTAGGCCACGCAAGCCCTCTGTCAAGTTTTTGACGATGCTGCCGATATGTCGCACAACGGTCGCGATGCGCCGTTGCGTCACAAAAAGCTATCGCGTGTAACTGAACGTTACAGCAGGTACAAAGACGCGCTTTTGTGCATCAGTTATTACAAAGTTGAAATATGCGGTCCCCGTCCGTTTGTTATATTGAGACACAGGTAGTCGACAACACGAACACACACACTCGCAAAATAGGTGAACACATGAAGACCACGCGTCTTATTCCGTTATTGATCGGTGCGCTTGCAATCGGCGCGTCGAGTGCGGCGATGGCTGGAGGAGTGAATCTTGGCGTTAACATCGGCATTCCCGCACCGGTTTACGTCGCGCCGGCTCCGGTGTACGCACCGCCGCCGCCTCCGCCGCCGGTCGTGTACCAACCGGGGCCGTATGTGGCGGCACCCGCGATCTTTATCGGCTGGCACGGCGATCGTTACTGGGACGGCCGCCGCTACTGGGGGCGTGACGAGTGGTATCGCCATCATGGCCGCGGCCACGGGTACGGCCACGACCGCGGTCACGGCCACTGGCACTAAGCATCGCCCGCGCGCAGCGTAGGATGGCTGCGCCGGACATCATGCCAAAAGTCGACTAACAAAGAAAAACCGCCCTGCAGGGCGGTTTTTCATATCGGTTGCACACACAACGACGTACGCGGCTGTGCAACCGGTTCGAACGCGGTGGTCACTCCGCGGCGACCGTCATCCCGCCGACCACCGAATTGAAGCCGCTGTCGACGTGCAGAATCTCTGCAGTGACACCCGCTGCCAGATCCGACAGCAGGAAGGCCGCCGTATTGCCGACCTGTTCGATCGTCACATTGCGCTTGAGCGGCGCGTTGTCTTCGACGAAATCGAGAATCTTGCCGAAGCCCTTGATGCCGCTTGCCGCGAGCGTCTTGATCGGGCCCGCCGAAATGCCGTTCACGCGCACGCCCTTGCCGCCGAGCGATACGGCGAGATAACGCACGCTTGCTTCGAGCGACGCCTTCGCGAGACCCATTGTGTTGTAGTTAGGAACCACGCGCTCCGAGCCGAGGTAGGTCAGGGTAAGCAACGCGGCGTCGTTCGACAGCATCGGTTGCGCGGCCTTCGCGAGCGCGGCGAAGCTGTATGCGGAAATATCGTGCGCAATGCGGAAGTTCTCGCGCGTGACCCCTTCGAGGAAGTCGCCGGCGATCGCCTCGCGCGGTGCAAAGCCGATCGAGTGCACGAGGCCGTCGAGGCTATCCCAGTGCTGCTTCAACGACGTAAACAGCGCGTCGATCTGCTCGTCCTCCGCGACATCGCAAGGAAATACCAGATTGCTGCCGAACTCGCTGGCGAACTCGGTGATGCGATCCTTGAAGCGCTCACCGACATACGTGAACGCGAGTTCGGCGCCTTCACGCTTGCAGGCCTGTGCGATGCCATAAGCGATGGAACGATTGGACAGCAAGCCTGTCAGCAGGATACGTTTGCCAGCGAGGAAGCCCATGAATTCTCCTAATGAGGTCGGTGCGCCGCATGACCGCCCGGTGCGGATGCGCGGGGGATTTTGGGTAGAATTCTCTCACATTGCAACTGCCCGTTCTTCGCGCGCTTTCCATTAAGGCACATCAGCTATGACGCTTGGCTCACGACGGCTTGGACCACACCGCGAGGTGTTGCGCTCTGTGATTCCTTTGCTGTCGGGCGGGGACGCTCATGCTGGAGCGCGCGATGCGGCAAGCATTGATGCGCAACGGCGCAACGCACGTTTCGCGAAGACGCGCTGCATGTCGCGCGCAAACCCGACCGATGCGCATAGCGCGGCGCGCCGAAGCGGGTGGTCCGCACTATTCGCAGCGTGCGGCTTACTGTTTGCGGCGCTGATGTTCGCGCAGCCCGCCTTCGCTGCGTATGCCATTGCGCAATATGGCCAGCCGAAGTATCCCCCGGACTTCAAGCACTTCGACTATGTGAACCCGGATGCGCCAAAGGGCGGCACGTTGGTGCTGGCCAATCCGAACCGGCAGACGGGCTTCGACAAGTTCAATCCGTTCACGCTGCGCGGCAATGCGGCGCCCGGCATCGACCTGCTATTCGAAAGCCTGACGACCGGCAGTTCGGACGAGGTCGCCAGTGCGTACGGCTTGCTTGCGGACGACATCGACATCGCGCCCGACGGCTTGTCGACTACGTTTCACATCAATCCTCGTGCGCATTTTTCGAACGGCGACCCGGTGAGCGCCGACGACGTGAAGTTCTCGTTCGACACGCTAAAAAGTCCGAAGGCCGCGCCGCAATACGCCGCATATTTCGCAGACATCACGCGCGCGGTCGTGGTTGACCCTGGAACGATCCGCTTCGAGTTCCGCCAGCGAAACCGCGAGTTGCCACTGCTCGCGGGCAGCATGCCGGTGTTCTCGCGCAAGTGGGGGGTAAAGCCCGACGGCAGCCGCACGGCATTCGATCAGCTCGCGTTTGAAACGCCGATCGGCAGCGGACCGTACCTGATCGAGCATAACGACAATGGCCGCAACATCACGTACAAGCGCGACCCGAACTACTGGGGCTCGAATCTGCCGGTGCGCGCCGGCATGTTCAACTTCGAGCGGATCCAATACAAGCTGTACGGCGACTCGACCGCGCGTCTCGAAGCGTTCAAGGCGGGCGAATACGACGCGCTCGTCGAGTACGTCGCGCGCAGCTGGGTGCGGCGCGATGTCGGCAAGCGCTTCGACAGCGGCGAACTGATCAAGCGCGAGTTCCCGCAGCACAACGGCACCGGCATGCAGGGCTTTATCCTGAACCAGCGGCGGCCGCTGTTCCAGGACGTGCGAGTGCGCAAGGCGCTCGATCTCGCACTCGATTTCCAGTGGCTCAACCGGCAACTGTTCTACAACCAGTACAAGCGGATCGACAGTTTCTTCGTGAACACCGACTGGCAGGCGAAGGGTCTGCCGTCGCCGGGCGAATTGAAACTGCTCGAGCCGTACCGCGCGCAGCTTGACCCGTCGGTGTTCGGCTTGCCGCCGACGCAGCCGGATACCGATCCGCCCGGCTCGCTGCGCGCGAACCTCTTGAAAGCGCGTGAACTGCTCGCGCAAGCGGGCTGGACCTATCGCGATGGCGCGCTGCGTAATGCGAAAGGCGAGCCGTTCGAGTTCGAGATTCTCGACGACTCCGGCTCCGCGCAGAGTTTCGAGCCGATTATTGCCGCGTATATCCGTAACCTGCAAAAGCTCGGCATCGTCGCGCGCCTGCGCGTCAGCGATTTCGCGGTCTACCAGAAGCGGCTCGACGCATTCGACTTCGACGTGACGACGCTGCGCTATCCGGACGTGCAGGTGCCCGGCGCCGATATGGTCGATCGCTTCGGCAGCAAGGCCGCTGACGAGCCGGGCTCGGGCAATCTGATCGGTCTCAAGTCACCGGCCGTCGATGCGATTCTTCGCGCGCTGGTCGGCGCGCAGACGCTCGAGCAGCTGACCGACGCGACGCATGCGCTCGACCGTGTGCTGTTGCATGGTTACTATGTGGTGCCGCAATGGTATAGCGCGACGCATCGCATCGCGTACAAGCGCGGGCTCGCATGGCCGAAGACCTTGCCGCTGTACTATTCGGCGGAAGGGTGGATCGTGTCGATGTGGTGGTTCGCGCCGCCGCAAGCGGCACAGCAGGCGGGCGATGCGCCAACGCCAACGCACGCCAACCGTTAGTCCGACGTCACGCCCGTTTCACGAAGTGTTCTGATCGACCGCCTCACCACACCAGGTTGCCGCCATGTGGAGTTACATCCTCAAACGTCTGCTGCTGATGATCCCGACGCTGATCGGTGTGCTGACGGTCACCTTCGCGGTGATCCAGTTCGTGCCCGGCGGCCCGGTCGAGCAGGCGGTACATGAACTGCGCCGGAACAACGCGGAAGGCGGCGCACCGTTCGGGTTGCGCGCGCATTCCGGCGTCGACGCGCAGCAGGTTGCGCAACTGAAGGCGCTCTATGGCTTCGACAAACCGCCGCTCGAGCGCTACTGGCTGATGCTCAAGCGCTTCTCGCGTTTCGATCTCGGCGACAGCTATTTCCGCCACCAGAGCGTATGGTCGTTGATCGTATCGAAGCTGCCGGTGTCGATCAGCATCGGGCTCTGGACGTTTTTCCTGACCTATCTGATATCCATTCCGCTCGGCATCGCGAAGGCGGTACGCAACGGCACGCGGTTCGACGTCGCGACGAGTCTGATCGTGCTGATCGGCTATGCAATTCCAGGTTTCGTGCTCGGCGTGCTGCTGCTCGTGCTGTTCGGCGGCGGCAGTTTTCTGCAGCTGTTTCCGCTGCGCAATCTCGTATCCGACAACTGGGCACAGTTGAGCATCGGCGGCAAGATTCTCGACTACCTGTGGCACATCACGCTGCCGATCGTCGCGTCGGTGGTCGGCAGCTTCGCGGTCGTGACAATGCTGACAAAAAACGCGTTCCTCGACGAGATCCGCAAGCAGTATGTGCTGACCGCGCGCGCGAAAGGGCTCTCCGAACGGCGCGTGCTGTGGAAGCATATCTTCCGCAATGCGCTGCTGCCGCTCGTGGTGGGTTTTCCGGCCGCGTTTATCGGCGCATTCTTCACCGGCAGCCTGCTGATCGAGACGCTGTTCTCGCTCGACGGCCTGGGCCTGCTGTCATATGAATCGGTGATGCGGCGCGACTATCCGGTCGTGCTCGGCACGCTGTATCTGTTCACGCTGATCGGGCTCGTGACGAAGCTGATTTCCGATCTGTGCTACGTGTGGGTCGACCCGCGCATTCAATTCGAACAACTGGAGCGCTGACTTGAGCCGCGTGCGTACCGATGCCGAACCGATCTCGCGCGATACGCCGGCGCGCGCCTTCGTCTCGCCTTCACCGGCCCGTCGCGTGTGGCTGCGTTTCAGGCAGCAGCGGCTTGGCTACTGGAGCTTGATCGTCTTTGTCGTGGCGTTCGCGGCGAGCCTGGCGGCGCCGCTGTGGTGCAACGACAAGCCGCTGGTGGTCCGCTACGAGGGCCATCTGTATTTCCCGCTGTTCAATACTTACCCTGAAACCGCGTTCGGCGGCGACTTCCCGACCCCGGCCGACTATCTCGACCCGTACATCCGGCATCGTTTCGATCTGAATGGCAACTTCGCGGTCTATCCGCCGAATCCGTACTACTACGACACGCTGAATTACTTCTCGAAGGTGCCGAACCCGGCGCCGCCGTCGCGCGATAACTGGCTGGGCACCGACGAACAGGGCCGCGATCTGCTCGCAAGGCTCGTGTACGGCTTTCGTGTATCGGTCGAATTCGCGCTTGTGCTGACCGCGATCGGCACGCTGCTTGGCGTGTTAGCGGGCGCGGTGCAAGGCTTTTTCGGCGGCAAGACCGATATCATCGGGCAGCGGTTGATCGAAATCTGGGCCGCGCTGCCGGAGCTGTATCTGCTGATCATCTTCGCGTCGATCTTCGAGCCGGGCTTTATCCTGCTGATCGTGCTGCTGTCGCTGTTCGGCTGGATCGGTCTGTCCGACTATGTGCGCGCGGAGTTTCTGCGCAACCGGCAACAGGACTATGTGCGCGCGGCGCGCGCGATGGGGCTGTCGAACTGGCAGATTATCTGGCGCCATGTGCTGCCGAACAGCCTGACGCCGGTCATCACGTTCCTGCCGTTCCGGATGAGCGGCGCGATTCTCGCGCTGACGAGCCTCGACTTCCTCGGCCTGGGCGTACCGCCGCCGACGCCGAGCCTCGGCGAACTGCTGTCGCAGGGCAAGGCGAACCTCGACGCGTGGTGGATCTCGCTATCGACGTTCTGCGTGCTGGTGCTCACGCTGCTGCTGCTGACGTTTATGGGCGATGCGCTGCGTAATGCGCTCGACACACGCATCTCCGATGCGATGCGCGCCGGAGGCAATCAGTGACCGACGTGATGCAAGGCCAGGCGGGCGATCGGACCTCAGGCGGGCCGCTGCTCGAAGTCGAACGCCTGCGCGTGAGTTTCGGCGACACCCTCGCGGTCAACGACATCTCGTTTTCGATCGGTCGCGGCGAACGCGTGGCGCTGGTCGGCGAATCGGGCTCGGGTAAAAGCGTGACCGCGCTATCCATCCTACGGTTGCTGCAGGATGCACAGACCAGCGGTGCGATCCGTTTCAACGGCGAAGATCTGCTCGCGAAAAGCGAGCGTGCGATGCGCGGGCTACGCGGCTCCGATATCGCGATGATCTTCCAGGAGCCGATGACCGCGTTGAACCCGCTCTATACGATCGGCGAGCAGATCGCGGAAACGATCGTGCTGCATGACGGCGTATCCGCTGCGGACGCGCGCAAGCGCGCCGTCGAACTGCTCGCGCACACCGGTATTGCGGAACCCGGCAAGCGGGTCAACAGCTATCCCCATCAGCTGTCGGGCGGCCAGCGGCAGCGCGCGATGATCGCGATGGCGCTCGCGTGCCGGCCACGTCTGCTGCTCGCGGACGAACCCACCACCGCGCTCGACGTGACGATTCGCGCGCAGATTGTCGAGTTGCTGCTCGACCTGCAACGCGAAGAAGCGCAAGAGCGTGGCATGGCCATCCTGCTGATCACGCACGACCTGAACCTGGTGCGCCGCTTCGCGCAACGCGTCGCGGTGATGCAGAAGGGCGTGCTGGTCGAAAGCGGGCCGGTCGAGCAATTGTTCGAGGCGCCGCAGCATCCGTACACGCAGCGGTTGCTGCAAAGCCGTCCCGAACGCACGGTGGTGCCGGTGCTGCCGATCGCGCCGGTGTTGCTCGACGCACGCGAGATATCAGTCGATTTCAAGACGAAGCTGCCGGGCTTTTCCGGCTGGTTCCGCGCCGGACACTTTCGCGCGGTCGATGCCGCGACGGTCACGGTGCGCCAGGGCGAAACGCTCGGCATCGTCGGCGAGTCGGGCTCGGGCAAGTCGACGCTCGCGATGGCGCTGCTCGGCCTGCAGCGCACGACTCACGGCGCGATCGAATTTCAGGGCAGGGCGCTCGCCAGCTACCGCGGCCGCGAGCAGACCGCGCTGCGCTCGAATCTGCAGGTCGTGTTTCAGGACCCGTTCAGCTCGCTGTCGCCGCGCTACACGATCGAGCGGATTGTCGGCGAAGGGCTCGCGCTGCATCGGCCGCAACTGGGCCCGGCCGCGCGCCGCGACAAGGTGATTTCGGTGCTGCGCGAGGTCGGCATCGACCGCACTGCGCTCTACCGTTATCCGCACGAGTTCTCCGGCGGTCAGCGGCAGCGCATCGCGATCGCCCGTGCGCTGGTTCTCGAGCCGCGCATTCTGATTCTCGATGAACCGACTAGCGCGCTCGATGTCTCGATACAGCAGCAGGTGTTAAAGCTGCTTACGGGGTTGCAGCAGAAATATAACCTGGGCTTCATATTTATTAGCCACGACCTCGCGGTAATCGGCGCAATGGCCCATCGTGTCGCAGTGATGAAAAATGGATCGATAGTCGAGGCGGGGGACGTTGAGAAAATTTTTGCGTCTCCCACGCATCCTTACACCCGAAAGCTGCTCGACGCGGCGTCTGGCGGTGAAAACTCACTGTTGTAACCAATTGTATGCTGATCTCAATTGTATTTTTCTATTCCTTTTGACACTTGAATACTTACTGGCTAGTATCGACCAAACTTTTTTCCTAGTCCGCTGATTCTTAGGCAAAATCTACCGACCAATGCAGCACCGATCCTTCACCCAGGCTTGTACGCGCGTCGTCGCCGGGATGTTCATTGGCGTACTGATGGCGGCAGCTTCCGGCGCAAACGCCGATGAACCAAGCAGCTTTAACCAGAATGCCTCGTTTTCGACCCCCGCCAGCTTCTCGGGCGCCGGGCTGAACGTCCT
Organism: Paraburkholderia rhizosphaerae; assembly: GCF_004366595.1. Taxonomy (GTDB): domain Bacteria; phylum Pseudomonadota; class Gammaproteobacteria; order Burkholderiales; family Burkholderiaceae; genus Paraburkholderia; species Paraburkholderia rhizosphaerae. The sequence goes on along the minus strand of NZ_SORE01000015.1, from coordinate 5,368 downwards.
GATTCCTTCGTCGTTTTCCCCGAGCAACTCGTCCAATAGCGTTTCCAGCACCACGACCAGTGGCGCACCGAGTGCAGCGAACGACACGCCGCCAAGCACCACGAGCGGCGCCCGCTCGTTCCTTTCCGGCGTCGCCGGCAAGGCTGGCGACGTCGTGGTGGGCGCGCTGAATCTGATTGGCGTGCGCTACCGCTGGGGCGGCTCGTCGCCGGATTCCGGGCTCGATTGCAGCGGTTTCGTGCGCTACGTGTTCCAGGACACGCTCGGTCTCGCGCTGCCGCGTCGTGCGGAGGAAATGAGCCGCGTCGGCGAGAAGGTCCGCGTGGCTGACCTGAAACCGGGCGATCTCGTGTTCTTCAACACGATGCGTCGTACGTTCTCGCACGTCGGCATCTATATTGGCGACAACAAGTTCGTGCACTCGCCGTCGACCGGCAGCACGATCCGCGTCGACGATATGGACGACGCGTACTGGGAAAAGCGTTTTACCGGCGCGCGTCGCGTCGAGACGTCATTCTCGCCGGCCCAGCAGCAAGACTTTCGTCGTCGCGTGAGCGCGACGATCGGCGGCGATAACTAACTGTCGCTAGCTGGCTGTCGGCAGTCTGGCGGCTGGTTGTGTGAATATCGAAAGGCCCGCTTTGCCGGAATTGACCGGAAGCGGGCCTTTCGTTTTTATGCTGCCTTTACGGCACGCCGCCTGTGAAATCAACGCTTCGGGTACACGAGCGGAGACCGCCGCGAAACTGCAGAACCCGCGAAACCCGTGGAAGCTGTGAAACGGCGCTTGAAACGTCAAACCGCGACACGGTTCGCGATCAGCTTGCGCTGCAATTCCGGCATGATCTTCGCGACCGCTTCCTCGCCGGCGAGAATGGCGGCGTTGCGTTGTCCGAAATCGCTGCCGCTCATCGCCGCCAGATTCGGGCGGATCACGACGTCCGCATACTTGTCGAGCTCGTACGCCTTGATGGTCTGGCCCATGATCGTGAAGGTTTGCATCAGCACGTCGAACGAGCTGTCCGTGAGGCCCGTTTCCGGACGCTGCGAGATATCGACCGCGATCACAAAGTCGGCGCCCATCCGGCGCGCGAACGACGCCGGCACCGGGCTCACGAGGCCACCGTCGACATACTCGTGCACGCCGATCTTCACCGGCTCGAAGATCGACGGCACGCTGCATGACGCGCGCACCGCAATGCCGGCATTGCCGCGTTGAAACAGCATCGGCTGACCGGTTTTCAGATCGGTCGCGACGATGCCGAGCGGCTTCGCCATCTTTTCGATCGGCCGGTTATCGAGCGTTTTGTTCAGATAGTTTTGCAGTGCGACGCCTTGCAGAAAGCCGCGCGTGCGAAACGGCATGGCCCAGTCGCTGATCGATGCCTCGTCCATGTTCAGCGCGAGCCGGTTCAGCGCGAAGCCGTTCATCCCCGACGCGTAAAGCGCACCGACCACGGAGCCCGCACTCGTGCCGCACACCAGATCCACCTGGATGTTGCGTGCCTCGAGCGCCTTGATCACGCCGATATGCGCGAAGCCGCGCGCGGCGCCGCCGCCGAGCGCGAGGCCGACGCGCAGCGGGCGCGGCGGCTTGACGATCGGAGGTGTGGTCGACAACGCGGGCGGCACGGTGTTGGCGGCCGTGCTGTCGGACGGTTTGACGGGTTCCGGTTCGGATTTGCTGCCACCGGGCAGCGCGCACGCGCTGAGCACGGCCGATGCCGCAGCCAGCGAAAAGGTGCGGCGCGAAAGACGGGGCGAGGACGGTTTCAACGAATTCTCCAGCAGCGGCATGCGGGTTGCGGCGCACATCATAATGCAAAGCAGCGCTCGCACGACAAAGGGTTCCGCTCTAAAAACCCCGATCCCCAATCTCCACCGTATTGCGCGGGTATAATTCGCCTCTTCGCATTTCATTGGCCGCCGCGCGGTAAGCTTGCCGCAGTTGCCCACGCGAATCGTGCTGCGAATCGTGCTGCGAATCGTGTTGTTTGCCGCGTTCGGTCAGTTTCGTACGTCGCATACGTCCCGACCGTCCGATCGATGGTTTGATCGACCGCCGGATACGTCTGCCACCGCGTGTGCGTTTCGCCTGTTCCGGCTGCGTGCATCAATGTCGCACCCGGCGCCACACGTGTCGCCGTCCGTCTGATTGCCGCCGCTTGCCGGCCCGAGCCCTCGAGTAACCATTCATGACCGCTTCCGCTCACACTTCCATCCGCACCCGCTTCGCACCGAGCCCGACCGGCTTCATCCATCTCGGCAACATCCGCTCCGCGCTGTATCCGTGGGCGTTCGCGCGCAAGTCGAAGGGCGTGTTCATTTTGCGCATCGAAGATACGGACGTCGAGCGCTCGACCGCCGAGTCGGTGGACGCAATCCTCGAAGGGATGGCGTGGCTCGGCCTCGATTTCGACGAAGGTCCGTTCTATCAGATGCAGCGGATGGATCGTTACCGCGAAGTGGTGCAGCAGATGGTCGAACAGGGCCTTGCGTACCCGTGCTACATGTCGACCGAAGAACTGGATGCGCTGCGTGAGCGGCAGCGCGAGGCAGGCCTGAAGCCGCGCTACGACGGCACGTGGCGCCCGGAGCCCGGCAAGGTGTTGCCGACACCGCCGGCGGGCGTGAAGCCGGTCATGCGCTTTCGCAACCCGTTGACGGGCGTCGTCGCATGGGACGATGCGGTGAAGGGCCGTGTCGAGATCTCGAACGAGGAACTCGACGATCTGGTGATCGCACGCCCGGACGGCACGCCGACCTACAACTTCTGCGTGGTCGTCGACGATCTCGATATGCGCATCACGCACGTGATTCGCGGTGACGATCATGTGAACAACACGCCGCGCCAGATCAACATCCTGCGCGCGCTGGGCGGCGAGGTGCCGGTCTACGCGCACCTGCCGACCGTGCTGAACGAGCAGGGCGAGAAGATGAGCAAGCGTCACGGCGCGATGAGCGTGGTGGGCTACCGCGATGCCGGCTATCTGCCGGAAGCGGTGCTGAACTACCTCGCGCGCCTCGGCTGGTCGCATGGCGACGCCGAAATATTCTCGCGCGAGCAACTGATCGAATGGTTCGATCTCGAGCATCTCGGCAAGTCGCCCGCGCAATACGATCACAGCAAGCTGAACTGGCTGAATGCGCACTACATCAAGGAAGCGGACAACGCGCGCCTCGCGGGTCTGGCCAGGCCATTCTTCGCGGAACTCGGTATCGACGAAGCGGCGCTGGCGAGCGGCGCGGATCTGACCGCCGTGGTCGGGCTGCTGAAGGACCGCGCATCGACGGTAAAGGAGATCGCGGAGAATGCCGCGATGTTCTATCGCGAGCCGAGCCCGGAGCCGGACGCGCTCGCGCAGCACGTGACCGACGCGGTACGTCCGGCGCTCGCTGATCTGGCCGATGCGCTGAAGACTGTCGAGTGGACGAAAGAAGCGATTGCGGCGGCGCTCAAAACGACGCTCGGCGCGCACAAGCTGAAGATGCCGCAGCTTGCGATGCCGGTGCGGTTGCTGGTGGCCGGCACCACGCATACGCCGTCGATCGACAGCGTGCTGATGCTGTTCGGCCGCGATACGGTGGTGCGCCGGATCGGCAACGCGCTGGGCTAAAGCGCCGCACGGGCGCAATGCGGCGCGCGAATACGAAAGTATTTACAAAGCGGGATTTGGTGTCTACAATCTCGCTTCTGTTCTGCAAGGGGGGTATAGCTCAGCTGGGAGAGCGCTTGCATGGCATGCAAGAGGTCAGCGGTTCGATCCCGCTTACCTCCACCAAACAGGCCAACACAGGTCTGCAGAACAGGTCAGGAAGTCAGACACGCGGTACCGCGAAGAAGCCCCGAACTATCCGTCGGGGCTTTATTTTTTTCAGCACTGGGTTCTTCAACGCCGGTTCCGTCGACGCCGCTTCCGCGCGACCACTGCGGCCGCTCGTTTCTGCTTTTATCACGCGACTACGGCGCGAGCCGCGTAAACACGAAATCGTGATTCTTCACGCGCGCCTGATGGCACGCAAAGCAGGTCTGATGTTGCACGCGGCTTGCGCGTGTGCTTCGCTCGAGGACAATGGGAGCGAAGCGGAGGCAAGCGATATCAGCGCCGCGGCGACGAAGCCGCTTCGCGTCCTGGTCCGCGTCGCGGTTCGAGTTCCGCTTCGCAGCACGCTTGCGGTCCAACTCATCGTCGAGCTCCTTTTTTCTTCTGTGGATATCGGTCAGTTGCGCTTGCAACTATCGCGAATGCTGACGTTATCGTACCGGTTGAGCGCCGCCGCCGCTGCTATCGCCCGCTCTCGCCGCACTGGGGCAGGTCGGCCGCTTGCAGCACTTCGCCGGTCGACTGCCGTTGCACGAACGCCACCACCCCTTGTTTCGCTGTACTGGCCGCATAGGTGCCGGTAATCCGCGCGTGGCCGCCGACGATCGGCACTGGTCCGAGCCAGTTGCGCGTCACGCGATCGTGATGCAGTGTCGCGCCGGCGTTCTCGCCGCCCTTGACGTCGCTGCGCAGTCCATCTTCATACACGGCGACATACGCAAACGCGTCGCCGGGAAGCGGCGTGCGCGCATCGATTCGCGCGTCGAACGCGATCGTGCCGGACGACGATGCCGCCGCGCCAATCCGAATGTCGACGGGCGCCGGCTGCGCGCCGACTTCCTGCACACGGTCATTGAAGCTCTTCGCGCTGGACCAGCCGCGCACCTCGCGTCCGCCGACGAATATCGCCGGTGTGTAGACAACGCCCGAGCCGGCCGTCGAACTCAGATACTTCTGCCGTGCGGTGAAAGCGGGCTGCGCGAAGCGATCGCGCCAGTCCGCGTTGTCCCAGTAGTCGACGTGCAGCGCAAGCGGCACGACCGTGTCGTGACGTCGTTCGCGGTTCAACTGGCCTAGCCAGTTATCGGCGGGCGGGCAGCTGTCGCAGCCTTCGCTCGTATAAAGCTCGACCAGCGCGACGCGATGCGCGGGACTGGCGACACTGCAGGCGCGCTCGGGCGCGGCGTGCGCGGTAACGGCGATGCCTGAGATCAGAAGTGCGGCGTGCGTAAAGCAAGTGGATACCCGCATGGTCGTTGTCCAGAGAGCGTTGTTCGTTCACGCATTGGAACGTACGCTTGTATCCGGCTGATGTCGACGACGCGGCGAGGCAGGGCAGAGAAGGCCGCGCCGATGCTGCGAATGCGCTTGCAGATGCACGGCGTTACGTATCGCGACTGTGTACGGATACATTGCGATACAAAAAAGGCGCGCATGCGCGCGCCCGATGAACCTGTCCGCATTTTTGTGGGTGAGGCGGTTAAAGGAATCGTTAGCCGCGCGCCTGCGTGAATCGATCGCCAAACAGAATAGCAAACTGATTC
>NZ_SORE01000014.1 GCF_004366595.1 Paraburkholderia rhizosphaerae | reverse complement strand
ATAGTGCGGATCCCCGTGTGAAAGTAGGTAATCGTCAGGCTCCCCAGCAGCACACCGCAAACCCCGCCACCAGGCGGGGTTTCGGCGTTTACGGCCCGAAAACACTGACCCTCCGTCCGCACGGTAAGAGGCCTCGTCCGTGCCACGGCGGCTCATTGGCTCATTGCGCCGCAGGCCGGAAACTTCTGATTTTCAAATCATTCCGTCTCTATCTGCTGCAAGAATTTGATATTTCCAAATTAATTCGGATTCCAAACATTGACAGGATTCATCTCGAAAAACAAACTGCTGTGCGAGTCGCTGTTGATCAACAACTGAGGATCGCATGAACCAAAAGCTAGCCATCGCTGTCATCACCGGAGCAGTCATCACTCTGGCGCCGTTTAGCCCACAGGCGGCACAGCCTGCCGCATCGGTTGCGTCGACCGCAACCATCGCGGGAGTCAGTGTGCTTCAGGCAGAAGGCATCGTGCAGGCGGTGGATCGCGTCGCGCATACTGTCACCGTGAAGGATTCAGCGAGCGGTCACGCGACGTTCAACGTTAGCCCGGATTCGACGAAACTGTCGGAACTCAAAGTCGGCGACAAGGTGCGCGTACGGATGGTTCGGGATGTGGTGATCACGTTGTCGCCACGTGGTGCGCCAAACACGCATGGCCAACTTGCCGCAGATGTTGATCCGATGACTCAAAACAACGTTGCGGCTGAACTCGTCACCATCGATCAGAAAAACGGTGTGCTTGCGCTGCGTGGCCCGAAAGGCACGATATTCCACATTCAGGCAAACAATACCGCGCAGCTCGCGCCACTATCACCGGGGATGCACGTCGACCTCGCCTACGCGCCAACAGCGACCGTGTCAGTATCCGCAGCGCAGTAGTAGTTCGAACGCGGCGATCGAATCAGGTTCGAACGTGCTAACGGGCCGTCGCGACCTGGTAGGCAGCCCTTTCAAACGCCTGCGCTTATCAGCCTCAGCCGCGTAATTTCAGAAGGGGCGCCGAGCCGTTTCGGTGGCCCCCAATACCCGGTGCCGCGGCTTGTATAGACCCAGAGGCCGTTCAGCCTCGCAAGCCCGGCGGTAAACGGTTGCTGCAAGCGGACAAAGAAGTTCCAAGGGAAGAACTGTCCTCCGTGAGTATGGCCGGACAACTGCAGCGTGAATCCGGCGTCTGCCGCTGCTTCCGCCGTCCGCGGCTGGTGCGCTAGCAGCACCTTGATCAGAACATCGCCGGGCGCGCCCCTTAGCGCAGCCGCCGGGTCGCTGTTGTGGGCAGGATTGTAGTTCCCGGCGGTATAGTCGGTCACACCGGCAATGACTGCTTGTGCACCGTCGTGCTCGACAATCACGTGTTCGTTGAGCAGCACGCGCAACCCGAGTCGTTCGAATTCCGCGATCCACGCGTCAGCGCCCGAATAGTATTCGTGATTGCCGGTGACGAGATACGCGCCATGCCGCGCACTGAGTTTCGACAAGGGCTGCGTATGCGCGGACAGTTGCGCGACCGAACCGTCGACCACATCGCCGGTCACCGCGATCAGATCCGGCTTGAGCCTGTTCACCGCTTCGACGATTGCATCGACATAGTTGCGCTTGATGGTCGGTCCGACGTGGATGTCGCTGATCTGCACGATCGTGAAACCTTCGAGCGCACGCGGCAAATCGTCAATCGGCACTTCGATGGTGACGACCCGCGCGCGGCGCCGCGCGTTAATAAAACCGATGCCCGTGGAAATCACCGCAAGAATCGGGACTGCGGCCGCGCTATTGGGCCGCCATTGTGCAATCGACACTGTGTGAGGCCACAGCGCATCAATCGTCAACAGCGAGGCGAGCATAACGTCGCGCGCAAACGTCAGCACCAGCAGCGATGAAAAGAAGCCCATCGCCATCAGGCCGATCCACGCAAACCGGTCACCGACCGATTGCTGCTTGAAGCGACGCGCCATCATGCCGGGCGGAATCAGCAGACACGACAACACGAGCCACAGCACACACAGCGACCGCCCAGTCGACCCGATCGGCAGATCGGGAATGATCCGGAAGCCTACGTAGAGGTGAAATAAAACCCCGATCGAGACAAGGCGAACGAAGAAAGAAGATAGGCGCATATGAGAAGTAGCGGAGACGCGGCGAAGCCGGAAACGACGGGCATGGCGATGTGCATCGAGTATGCACGGTCGTCGGCCAATCATTCTACCGGCAGATTTCACGAAGCGTCGAACAGGGCCGGTGCGGCGCCGCTTCTCACACGTGGCGGTATTCGAAGGCGTTGTGCATACTGGTTGAAGCGTGGGAAGACACGGCAAGTCTCCTATTAAACGACTATTGAACGGTCCGATTATCCGAACTATTCTGGAAGTGGACCGGATGTCGCAGCGTACGGATCCCGCAGACGGTCGCACGCCTAAGACGGTCCATCTATCGTCGACCTCGACGACGATGGGAGCCGATGATGAAAACGATCAAGTTGTCGCACCGCACACACCATATCGGGCGCGAGGGTAGTCGCGTGATGCTCCCGCTCGTGATGTTGTCGCTGATTGCGGTCGGCGTTTATTGGGGCGTCCGGAGCATCGAGTTCTCGCAACTTGGCAAAACCGCGCTGTTTTACGTGGTGATGGTTTTCGTCGCGCTCGGCGTTGCGGGACTGTGCGGGGTGGTTGCTGCCTGGCTTCGATCGAATGGCGACGACGCGCAGGAAGGCTTCTGTTTTGTCGGCGCCGTGCTTGGCGCGATTGTCTTCTATGTCGCGCTGCTAACGGCGTGACGCTCGTGTCATCGTGAAGCCGAGCAGTTTTCCTTGAATACCGCGCAGCGTATTTTGTCTCGTTATGCAGCCCCCGTGACTGCAAAGCGCATTCGATCCCGCCAGGCACGGACGATGACCGTCTGAACTATCCATGCACCGTGTCCCGGCAGCATCCGGCGCTTTGACCCGCGCGCGGGTTCATACTGGATACTGTCGCCATGGTTGTCAGTGCTGCGTCTGCAGCTTTCCTGTCATGCACGATTTGTTCGACGATTTGCCCACGCCGGATGTCGCGTGGTTTCCCGATTGGCTGTCGCGAGCAAGCGCGGCATCGATGCTGACTCGCGTTATCGATGAAGTGACGTGGCGGCAGGACACGATGGGTACGCCGGCGGGCCGTGTGCCGCTGCCGCGTCTCACCGCGTGGCAGGGCGAGCCCGACGCCGTCTACGTCTATTCAGGTATCCGCAACGTGCCTGACCAATGGACTTCGGCGGTTGCCGAGCTCAAGGCCGCGGCGGAAGCGACCAGCGGTGCGCGTTTCAATAGCGTGCTGCTGAATCGCTATCGAAGCGGCGCGGACAGTATGGGCTGGCATGCCGACCGCGAACCCGAACTGGGCGATGAACCCGTGATTGCATCGGTGAGCCTTGGCGCAACGCGCACGTTCGATATGCGCCACAACCGTACCGGTGCGGTGCAGTCGTTCGCACTAAGCAGCGGCAGTCTACTCGTGATGCGCGGCAACACTCAGGCGGAGTGGCGGCATCGCGTGCCTAAGGAGCCGCGTGTCGACGGCGAACGGATCAACCTGACGTTCAGGTACGTTTTTCGACGAGCAACATCGATTCCCCGATAACCGATACCGCAAATAAAAATTATAAAATTTATGCGCATAAACACGCCGGACCTCGTCGGCCAGGTTCGGGGACGGGTAGCCTGGTTCTCTAGATGATTTATGCGACGCAATGAGATTCGCCCTATCCCATTCGGCCATGCTATGCTGTAATAACTTTGTGTTTACTTTTTCCTTCGACGCCCTTAGCATTTTCAACCTGAGATCACGCCATGAAGACCACTATCCGCAAGATGGGCAACTCGCACGGCGTGCTGATTCCGAAACCGATTTTGGCCCAGCTGGGACTGGAGGACGAAGTGGATATGCAAATCGAAGGGAACACTCTGGTGCTGCGCCGTCCGCAGAAAAAGGCACGTGAGGGCTGGGCGGAAGCAAGCCGGTCCATTGCGGCAGCGGGCGACGATCGTCTCGTGATGGGCGAGTTTCCGAACGTGGATGACGCGGGGTTCGTATGGTAGAGCGCGGCGAGGTCTGGCTAGTTGCGCTGGATCCGACCGTTGGCAGCGAGATTCAGAAAACTCGGCCGTGCGTGGTCGTGTCTCCCCCTGAGTTGAATGAATATCTGAACACAGTCATCGTCGCACCGATGACCACCGGCGGCCGTGCCGCGCCATTCCGCGTCGGGCTGACGTTCGCACGCAAACGCGGGCTGATTCTGCTCGATCAGATTCGCACGGTCGATAAGGAGCGTTTGGTCAAACGGGTGGGGTCTATTTCGGGGCAGGCGCTCGCGTCGGCGTTGTCGACGCTGCAGGAAATCTTCGTCGATTAGCGCCCTGTGATGCGCGTCAAGCGTGAGAAGCGCCGCGGCATCTCACCGAAGTGCGACCAGGGCGTGTCTAGTGTCGTGTGCGCCGGTGTGTCTAACGTGCACCCATGACCTGTCAAAAGTGCGCCCACTGCAGCATCCGAGTCCACCGAAAGTCGGCCTACACCGCGCGGTCAACCACCCGCATCGATGCGACGCCTGACGGTCGCAACCAATCGGTCGAAGGCCAACGCGCTAGCCGGAAGCGCAACTGTGTCAGGAAAGTGCTCGTGTGCGATGTCGGTCAATATCTGGCCGGGCGGGGCCTCCAGCAAAACCCGCGCGCCCATTTCGACCATCACCGACAATGCATCGAACCACCGGACGGTGTGACGCATATTGGTCACCAGGTCGTCACGAATCGCATCGGCGCTATGGAGCGGCCGGCCGCCGCGGTTGCCAACGTAGACGCTCTGCGGTGCGTAAAACGGAATATCGCGCGCATAGACCCCGAGCTCATCGGTTGCCGAAGCGAGTAGTTCGCAATGCGAAGGCACGCTGACCGCCAACCGGATTGCCTTGCGTGCGCCAGCGGCAAGCGCAGTCTGGATAAACGCATCAAGCGCATCGGTCGCGCCCGCCACGACGATCTGCCGCGGCGCATTGACATTACCGACGAACACCCGTCGGCGACCGTCGGGCGCGCTCTGTGCAGCGAGTGTTTCGACCTGGTGCTCGGTCAGTCCGGCGATGGCGGCGAGTCCATAGCCGGAAGGGTACGCGGCTTCCATCAGTTCGGCCCGCTTGCGCACCAGGCGGACTGCGTCGGCGAACCCTAGCGCACCGCAACTGACGGCGGCCGGGTAGGCTCCGACCGAAAGCCCGGCGCTGACCTGAGGCGTCAGCTGTTCCGCGGCCAGCGCACGTGTGAGCGCGACTCCCGCGACGACCATACCGATCTGCACAGCGACCGTCGATTCCAGTGCGGCATGCGTGTCGAGCGTCAACACATCGAAGCCGAGCACGTCGGAAGCTTCGCCAAGTGTCGCTGCAGTCGCCGGATGGTCGGGAAGGCGATGCAGGAATCCATCGGTTTGCGCACCCTGGCCGGGGAAAAGAAGGGCGAGCGTCATCGTGCTCCAGCCACGGCGGCATCGGGGCGCGCCGTAGCGCTGTGCGCACCGCCTTTTGTATTTTCATTCGCCGCGGCCCACGGATCGGCGACGAGCGAAGGGCCAGCGTCCGCGCGCGCCATCACGTGCGGCTTACCGGCGGCAAGTTCGGCCAATGCGACACCGCCGGCGGGTGTTTCCAGTTGCGCATCCACGCGAACTCCCGCGCGCTGCGCATACGCCAACAGTTCGGCGAGCAAGCGTGCCGCCGCCGTGTGATTCAGCCTGTCAGGCGTGCGGATCAGCAGATCCAGATCGCTCGATCCGGTAGCCGTGGGCGTGCCCGTCGCCAGTTCGAAGCCGACGCTCCCCGCCGGTCCCCAGACGAATTGGGCAATGCACCCAGACGCTCGACGCAGCGCGGCCAGTGCGGCGAACACTGGAAGTTGCTCCCGTCCGGGCAAGGGTTCGCGCGCCACGAGCGCTTCCGGCGCCACCGAGAACTCGATGCCCGCGTCTTCTACCCACGTGCCGTAACGCTGCGCCCTGTTGGAACCGCGCATGCCCACCGCGACAAACCCGCTAGCGGCCTGCGCGCGCCGCACGACCGCGAACGGCGCGGACAGAAACGCATCGCGGACCCACACGGGTTCGCCGTCGAGCACCGTTAAGCGACGCAGCCGCACCACATCATGCGCCCGCCAGCACGCATCACGCTCATGCTGCCCGCCGCCCGCGTCCAAGGCGGCCGACAACTCAAACGGCGGTAGTGCGCATATTCGCATCACGCGGCATCCCACTGCTGCGCGAGCCGCCGGCGCACATCGATCGACGCGGCGCGGGTCTTATGCGCGGCCTCCGACTCGAGCCGGTGCGACAGCCCACGCGACTTGTCCGCGCGCGCGTCGCGTGCCGCGTCGGCGAGCAAGCCACGCACGCGATCGACGTCCGTGCTGCGCGGCGCATCGGCATCGATGCCGTCGATCAGCGAATCGAGCAGGCCGAGCTTCGCGAACGACGCCATCGAGTACGACATCGGCACGATCGTTTCGCCGAGCGCGTCGAGCTCTTCGACGGTGCGGCGCGTCACACGCGCGGCGGCGTCCTTGCCCATCGCATGGACCAGCGTGCCGGGCGCATCGAGCGCGAGAATCCGGTTCGCCTGGTAACCATGGGCGAGAAACGCGCCCGACATCGCCGGCCCGACGATCAGCGCGACGACCGGATGCCCGGCGTCGCGCGCCGCCGCGTACGCATCGACGGCAGCCGCGCACGCGAGATGGACGCCCAGCATCTCTTCGCGATAGCCATACGCCTGGCTTTTCACATCGACGATCGCGATGATCGGGCGCTTGTTCGCGGCAGCGTGATCCTGAGTCATCGCATCGCGCACCGCGCGCGCAAGCAGCCATCCCTGTTCGAGGCCAACCACATTGTCGGTGGCGCGCGGAAAGCGGCCGTCGGGGTCGGGCACGACCGCGATAAAGCGCGCAGTTTCATTGCCCAGCGCTGCATCGGCGCTCCAGACCGGCGCTTTCGTAGCCGGCTCGCCGGCGAATGCGCGAAACCATTGCGCACCGCGTGTCAGTTGAGTCTGCGCCACAGTCACTCCTTGCGCGCCGAACTCGGCGCATTGGCTGGCGCGTCGGCATGAAACACCGCGCGCATCGTTTCGGGGGTGATGCTTTGCGGGTCGATCGCGGCGAGCCGCTCGAGATAGGTATCGACCTGCTCGCTGCGGTGCGCGGCGGGCAGCCCGCGCGCAAACGCCTGTACGACAGCCGCGCGCACCGCCTGCAAGTCGTCTTCGACGAGGTGGTCCGCGAGTCCGGTCGCCGCGCGTTGCTCACCGCCGATCAGTTGCCAGATGCGGCGGCGGTCGCTCGAGTCGAGTTCTTCGATGCCGGCCTCCTGTTCGATCACTTCAGGTCCGTTCATGCCGAGCCGCCCCTGCTTCGTGATGATCAGATGCGTGCACAGCGACGCGGTCAGCGACATCCCGCCGAAGCAGCCGACCATACCGGTAATCACGCCGACCACCGGCACGTGCCGGCGCAGCGCGACGATGGCCGCCTGCATCTCGGCGATCACCGCGAGCCCGAGGTTCGCTTCCTGCAGCCGCACGCCGCCGGTTTCGAACAGCACGACCGGGCGCACCGGACGGCCGTTCTCGCAATCGCGCAACGCGAGCTCGAGTGCGGCCGCGATCTTGCTGCCCGACACCTCGCCGATGCTGCCACCTTGAAACGCCGGCTCAATCGCGGCGATCACCGCGGGCTCGCCGTCGATCGTGCCGCGTGCAATGACGACGCCGTCGTCCGCCTGGCAGACGATGCCTTGCAGCGGCAGCCACGGTGACTCGATCCGGTCGAACGGGCCGAGCAGCTCGCGAAACGTGCCGGGGTCGAGTAGCGTGCGCGCGCGTTCGCGCGCGGGCAATTCGATAAAGCTGTCCGCGAGAACGGGCGCAGCTTGAACGGCGACTGTGCTCATGCGCGATCTCCCGGTGTACGGATGTCGATTGCCTCGATGGCTTCGGCGAGCCGCAACGCAACGACACCCGGTGTCGCGCCGAAATCGTTGATCTCGATATGCGCGGCGCCGTCGTAGCGCTGGAAGAAGCGGTCGAGCACGCTTTTCCAGATATGGCTATAGCCGTCGACGCTGGTGCGCACATCGACCGTCGCCGTCATCGATGCCGCCGGCGACAGCAGCACCTCGAGGTCGCCGGAGCCGACCACGCCGACATGCGCGCGATTCGTGAAGGCGCGTTGCGCCGGATACTCGAACGTCAGGTGTTCCATGATGCGGTACTCCCGGTGAAGTCTTGACGTGACAGTTTGTCGAGAAAGAGTGTCGCGGCGAGCAGATCGGCCGCGCCACCCGGAGACGCATTCAGCGCGACGAGCGCGCGATCGAGCGCCGACAGCGCGGCGCGCCCGGCAGCGGTCGAGCTACCGCCTGCCGCGAGCACACGGCGCGCGCCTCGCTGGCCGGCCTGCAATCCGGGGAGGCCGGCGCGATGCAGCAGGCACGTGTCGTCGAGTGACGCCATGATTGCAAGCAGCGCGTCGACGCGCGCCGCGTTTTCGCCGATGCCGCGTTCGCGCGCGTGCGCGAGCGCCGGCAGCCCGATGTCGAGCGCATGAGGGAAGCCGTCTTGCGCTTCGCGCCGCGCGCCGCCGACCTGATAACGCTGACGCGCGCGCTCGCCGTGGCTATCAACGGGCGCGGCGAAGCGATCGGGAAAGCACGCGATCTGCGCGCCGAGCGAACAGACCGTCGCGGCGTCGGCGTAGGCTCGATGCCGGGTCCGGGCAGCGGAGTCGGCGTGCTCAACCGGAGGCGCCGAATCGATGAAGGCAGAAGGAAGCGAAGCGACAGCGCAAGCGGAGGCGGTAGCGAGGGAACCCGACGCGCCCGACGAAGCCGACGCGCCAAACGAAGCCGCACCTAACGAAGCCGACGCACCCGAGGTCCCAGCCGTCCCGCGCGCCACACCGCTGATCGCCGCTCCGGCAATCATCAATCCGACGATCCAGATCGCGCCGCGATGCGCATTGCTACCACCGGTCGCGCGCATCATCGCCTGTTCTCCCTCTCGGCCGATCTCCGCGAGTTCGGCGCGCAATGCGGCGGAGGGCGTGCGTTGCCGCGCCGCGCGCGCGAGCGCTTCAAAGGTCGATTCGAGCGCGCGCGCGGAGCGCCGCATGGTCGGCAGATCGAGGTCGCGATGGGCGCCGCTGCCGCGCCCATCGACGAGCGCGGGCTTGGGCGTCAGTTCCGCTTCGTCGATCAACGCATCGACGGCGAACCGTGCCAGTTGCGCGTCCGACAGCGGCTGCGGGGCTGCCCGTTCGACGCGGCAAGCGCCAGGCAGGCTAGCCGTTGCATCGAGGCCCCGACGCGTGGACGCCATCGCCCAAACGGTAACGGACGTCACCTGTCGTTCATCATCGATGTCGACGCATTGCGCCGTCGCGCCGTCATCGGCCGCAGTGTGACGGCGTTTCGCGCACTGACTGGAAACCGCTGCGCTAACCATCGCATCACCAGCTTCTGAAGCGTGCCGGCGGCGCGTACAAGCCGCCCGACCACGTGACCAGATCGTCGATGCTGCGCGCGGCGAGTAGCGAGCGCTTCGCATCGCCGCGGCGGATGCCGAGATCTTCCGGATACGAAACGATCCCACGTCGGCGCAATTCGGCCGTTTTCTCGGGTTTCGCGCGCAGGCCGATCGGCGTGACGCCGGCGACCGCGGCGAGCGCCGCGCGCCGTTCGTCGATCCCTTCAGCCTTATGCAGATACGCAATCCCTTCTTCGGTGACCACGTGACTGACGTCGTCGCCGTAGATCATCACCGGGGCGACCGGCATGCCGCTCTTCTTGCCGACCGCAATCGCGTCGAGTTCTTCGACGAAGGTCGGCTCGCCGCCTTTTTTATAGGTCTCAGCTGTTTGCACGACGAGCTTCTGGCCGCGTGCAACAGGACCATCGCCTTTGAGCAGCTTCAACCACGCTTCACTCGCATGGCGCCGGCCACGCGGATCGTGACCCATGTTCGGCGCGCCGCCGAAGCCGGCGAGGCGCCCATGCGTGACAGTCGACGAATTCGCGTCGGCATCGAGCTGCAGTGTCGAGCCGATAAACAGGTCGACGCCATACTGGCCGGCGAGCTGGCATAGCACGCGGTTCGAGCGCAGCGTGCCGTCGCTACCGGTGAAGAACACATCGGGCCGCGCTTCGATGTACTTTTCCATGCCGACTTCGCTGCCGAAGCAGTGCACGCTATCGACCCAGCCGGATTCGATCGCCGGAATCAGCGTCGGGTGCGGGTTGAGCGTCCAGTTGCGGCAAACCTTGCCGCGCAACCCAAGCGACTCGCCATACGTCGGCAGCAGCAGCTCGATTGCGGCGGTGTCGAAACCGATGCCGTGGTTCAGCGACGTCACGCCGTACTGCTCGTAGATGCCACGAATCACCATCATCGCGGTCAGCACTTGCAGATCGCCGATATGGCGCGGGTCGCGCGTGAAAAGCGGCTCCACCGCGAACGGCTGGTCCGCTTCGACGACGACGTCCACCCACGAAGCAGGAATGTCGACGCGCGGCAGCTGGTCGACAATTTCATTGACCTGCACGATCACGATGCCATGCCGGAACGCGGCGGCTTCGGCGATGGTCGGTGTGTCTTCGGTATTCGCGCCGGTGTACAGATTGCCGTGCCGATCCGCCTGCGCGGCGCACAGCAGCGCGACCTGCGGCGTCAGATCGACGAACATCCGCGCATACAGCTCGACATAAGTATGGATCGAGCCGACTTCCAGCTGGCCGTCTTCAAGCAACTGCGCGACGCGCAAGCTCTGCGGCCCCGCGTACGCGAAATCGACCTTGTGCGCGATGCCCTTTTCGAAAAGCGTCAGATGCTCGGGCCGGCTGATGCTGGAGATCAGCAGATGCACGTCGTGCACGTCGGCGGGATCGACCTTCGCGAACGAGCGCGACAGGAAATCCGCCTGTTTCTGGTTGTCGCCTTCGAGCGCGACGCGGTCGCCAGGACGGATCAGCGCCTGCAACGCGTCGACGATGCGCGACGCGGGCAATACGCCATCCTTGAACCATGGAGTGACCCGCGCGAGCCGGCGGGCTTTTTCGTCACGACGGGTGGTCCATGAACGGGCGGGCGCCGCGTTCGCACTAGCCGTCGGTGTCAGACGATTGGGTTCGAGGCGCTGGTTCATCGTCGGGGGTACTCCCGGGGAGTCGGGTTGAAGGGCGCGCGCGTTTCGCGCGCGGCTTGCGGGACGAGACCGGTTCGGCCACCGTTTGCGCGTGTTCAGTCAGAAAACGATAAATCAATTCCCCGGTTCCTATCAGGTGAGCCGCGACAAGCGCTTGGGCAGCGGCTACGTCACGACGCAGCACCGCATCGAGCAGCACTTCGTGCTCGTGATCCGATTCGCCTTTGTACTCGGGGAAGCCGAATTTGAGCCGTAGATATCGTTCGCCGCGGCGATGCAGGTTCGCGATCATCTCGCAAAGCTGCGGCCGCGCCGCCGGCGCATAAAGGTTCATATGAAAGGCTTCGTTGCGCGCGACATAAAGCGATGGATCGGGTTCTCCCGCCGCGGCTTTGCACAGCCTCGCCACTTCGCGCAGCGACGCCGCGGTGTGCCGCGGAATCGCAAGACCAAGCGCGAGGCTTTCGAGCGCCGAGCGGATTTCATATATTTCGCGCGCTTCGTCAGCCGATAGCGGCGCGACGGTCGCGCCCTTATGCACTTCGACCTTTGCCCAGCCTTCGCTTTCCAGTTGTCGCAACGCCTCGCGGACTGGAATCGCGCTCACCGAAAAGTGACGCGCAATCGCGTCCTGCCGCAGCGGCGTGCCGGGTGCGAGCGTCCCGTCGACGATCGCCGCACGCAGCGCGTCGGCGACCATCCGCGACGCACTCGACCGAGGCGTGCTGACGGCAGGCAGGAACGGCGCAGCGGGTGCGTCGTCCAGGGGAAAACCATCGGTTGTGCTGTGCATGATGGAATATATTATATATAAAAATTCGCGTTTTCTAGCCGGAAAAACCCGCAAACGCCTTGTCCCATAAGGCCAGCGTGCGTTTCCTAAATCCTGGCGAAGAAGACCAAAGGGGCTTAGCGCGCGTGCTGCATCATTTCAGCTTGCGCTTTACAACCGCAGTACTGGAGGAGCATGCATGATGGATTCAATAACCGACGCCACCCGAGCGCGCGTCGCGCGTCCGGCTAAAACACCGCTCAACCGTTCGCAGATCGCGGGCTTCTGGGGCGCGTGGGCCGGCTGGACGCTCGACGGGATGGACTCGTTCATCTACGCACTGGTTTTGACGCCGGCGCTAACCGAATTGTTGCCTCGTTCGGGCTATGAGGCGACCCCTGCAAACGTGGGTCTCGCGGGCTCGATCCTGTTTGCGCTGTTTCTGGTCGGCTGGGGTCTGTCGTTTATCTGGGGGCCGCTCGCGGACCGCTTCGGCCGCACGAAGGTGCTAGCCGCGACGATCTTCACGTTCGCGATCTTTACCGGACTGTCGGCGACCGCGCACAACGTGTGGGAACTGGCGATCTATCGCTTTATCGCAGGCGTCGGCATCGGCGGCGAATGGGCGCTGGCGGGCACCTACGTCGCCGAGGCGTGGCCGGAGGACCGCCGCAAGATGGGCGCCGGTTATCTGCAAACCGGTTACTACGCAGGCTTCTTCCTCGCCGCTGCGCTCAACTTTACGATCGGCGTGCATTTCGGCTGGCGCGCGATGTTCCTGACCGGTGCGGTGCCGGTCGTGATCGCGATCCTGATCCTCACGCGCGTGAAGGAATCCGACAAGTGGCAGAAAGCCGACGCGAAGGCGGTGCGCACGAAGCCGATGCGCGAAATTTTCGGGCCGACGTACCGGCGCCGCACGTGGGTGGCCTGCGCGTTGCTCACGATTGCGATTATCGGTTTGTGGGCGGGCGCGGTGTACGAACCGTCGGCGGTGATACAGCTCGCGACGCACGCCGGCATGGGCAAGGCGGACGCGACGAAGATGGCCTCGCTGGCGACCGGACTGCTGTCGATCGGTACGATTCTCGGCTGTCTCGCACTGCCGCCGATGGCGGAGCGCATCGGCCGCAAGATGACGCTCGCTGTTTATTTCGCCGGCATGGCGGTCACGATCGCGTTGAGCTTCGGCTGGGCGTTCTACCTGCCGAACGGGCTCGCGCCGTTCATCGCGATTCTGTTCGTGCTCGGCTTCTTCGGCGGCAACTTCGCGCTGTTCAGCCTGTGGTTGCCTGAGCAGTTCGAGACACGTGTGCGGGCCACTGCGTTCGCGTTCTGCACGTCGTTCGGCCGCTTTGTCGGGGCCGGCGTGAACTTCCTGCTCGGTGCCGCAGTGCTCAACATGCATACGCTGGGTATTCCTGTCGCATTGACCGCTGTTGCATTCGTGGTCGGTCTTTTCATCATTCCGTTTGCACCGGAGACGAAAGGCGAAGTGCTGCCGCAGTAAATGGGGCACGCAGTAACGAAGCAATCACAGGTAGTTGCGCTTGCGCCGCTTCATGCGGCGTGACGAAAAGCAGTAGGCCAGCATCTTGCTGCGAACGCGTGTGGCAACCCGCGGCACGCGTTCGTACGCAGCACCAACCGATTCCCGATTCGCGATTCCCGTTCCAAACCCGCGCCAAGCCGCGTTATGCATTCCCACAACGCATGCGCACATCGTCAGCAAGGCGTTTCCGATCGCGGCTTCTTCGCGCAGAATGAATCGTGCGCGTTTCGCGTCAGCGCCTCTTCGAACGCGCATTGCAGCTTGTTGTCGACGCGCACGCTTCAATCACTGTGCGCAGCAACCCGATCGATCAGGAGGACCAGCATGAATCGACGCATCATTCTTTCCGCTGTGCTTTTCGCCGGCGCAACCGCGCTGGCAAGCCATCCATCGTTTGCGCAACTCAACCTCAAGCAGTTTGGTATCGGCGGCGGCAATTCATCCGGCGATGCGGCAACCGGCGGCGCGTCCGCGAGCGGCGTCTCGCAGTTGCTGCAGAACTACGTCGGCGCGAACCAGCAGGTGTTGGCGGGCCAATCGAGCCTTGCGTCGGCGATGGGTCTGTCGAGTGCCGCGGGCGAGGCGCAACAGGCTGCTGGACTGCTGGGCGGCGGCACGCCGTCGGTCAGCCAGTTGACGCAGGTCGGCAACACGCAGCAGTCGCTTTCGCAGACGCTCACGCAGGCATTCGCGAGCCGCAGCGGCTCGGCATCGTCGGGACCGCTCGACAAGGCGGCTTTCTCGAGCGGCCTCGAATCGCTCGGCAAAGGTGTGAGTCAGTATTCGAGCCTGCAATCGAGCCTGGGCAGCGTCGGCCAGATGAATCCGTCGTCGCTATTGCAGTCCGGCCTCAACCCGCAGACCGCGCAGGCCGCGTCGTATATCGCGCAGTCCGCGCCCGGGCAGTTGCAGTCGCTCGCGTCGACGCTGTCGCAAGCGGTGCAGTTCGCGTCGAGCCACGGCATTAGCGTGCCATCGATCGCAACGTCGGCGCTCAAGGGCCTCTGACGTCGCAGCGTGGCGCGGCGAGCAGTTCGGGCGCGTGCGTAGCGCGACGATGCCTAACGTGCGTGATATGCCGCTTGCCGAGCGCCGCACGGTCGTGGCATCGTCATGCACCGCAAGGAGGGTTCGATGTCCAGCTCATTCGATCTCGACCGCTATTGCGCGCGCATCGGCTATCACGGTCCGCGCACGGCGACGCTCGAGGTATTGCGCGACCTGCAACGTCTGCACCCGCTCTCGATTCCATTTGAAAACCTGAATCCGTTGACCGGGCGCCGCGTGTCGCTGGCGCTGCCGGAACTCGCCGACAAACTGATCGATTGCCGCCGCGGCGGCTACTGCTTCGAGCTGAACATCCTGCTGAGCCACGCGCTGATGCGATTCGGCTTCACGGTGACGCCGCTGCTCGCGCGCGTGTTATGGCGCCGCGATCCGAATACGGTGACCGCGCGCTCGCATACGGTGCTGCGTATCGATGTCGACGGCGAGTCCTGGATTGCCGACGCCGGTTTTGGCGCGATCACGCTGACCGCGCCGCTGCGGCTGATCGCCGGTACCGTACAGCCAACCACGCTCGAGCCGTTTCGCATCGCCGACGCTGCAAACCAGGCATTCGATGTCGAAGTGAAGGCGGGCGATACCTGGACGAAGCTGTACCGTTTCGAGCAGCAGCGCGCCGAATGGATCGACTATGAAGTGGCGAACTGGTACACGTCGACTCATCCGGAATCGTTCTTTACGGGCAACCTGGTCGTGTGCCGGGTCGTGCGCGACGGCCGGCTCACGCTATTCAACGACAGACTGACCGAGCGGTCGAAAGACGGCCACGCGACCGAGCGGCGCATCGGCAGCGCCCGCGAGCTCGATGCGTGCCTGCGCGATGCATTCGGAATCGACGTCGGCGATATCGATGTCGAAGCCGTGTTCAGGCGCGTCGAAGGACGCGCACCGACAGGGCTCACAGAATGATCGCGCGGCTCGTTATTCAAACGATCGTCTGGCTCGCGATCATGGGCGGCCTTCTGTTTGCCGCGGCCGGCACCCTCGCATGGCCGGCGGCCTGGCTGTTTCTACTGGAAGTCGGCGTGCTGGGTATCGGCGCCGGCGTATGGCTTGCGCGCCGCGATCCGGCGTTGCTGGCCGAGCGTCTGAGTCTGTTCGTGCAGCCCGCGCAAACCCGCTGGGACAAGATTTTCATGGCCAGCGCGGGTGTGAGCTGGCTCGCGTGGCTCGTGCTGATGGGCATCGACGGCGCACGCCTGCATCGCGACGCGATGCCGCTCTGGCTAAACGCAGGCGGTGCGCTTGCGATTGTTATCTGCATCGTCGCGACGTGCGCGGTGTTCCGTGCAAACAGCTATGCGGCACCGGTGATCAAGATCCAGGCCGAACGCGGCCACACAGTCAGCGATACCGGGCCGTACGCGTATGTGCGCCATCCGATGTACTCTGCGGCGATTCTGTTCCTGGTGGGTTTGCCGTTGATGCTCGGCTCGTGGTGGGGGCTCGCCTGCGTGCCGTTGCTGATCGCCGGACTCGGCTATCGGGCGGTGCTCGAGGAACGCACGCTGATGACGGGCCTCGATGGCTATGCGAACTATGCAGCGCGAGTCCGCTACCGGTTCGTGCCGCACGTCTGGTAACGCGCTCGCCGGCATGCGATGCGGCATCGGGTCGTGGATGTATCGCGCAGGCGTGGTATCGCGCCGCATGAAAATTGACACCGCCCGATTTCGTGGATAATGCCTCCCCAAATGCGCGATCAGAACTCGCTGCCGACCGGCGGCGCGTACCGATCGACCGTCGCGGCCGCGCTGTCGGCCGTCCGGCTTACCCGCCGGATTGACGACTTGCAGACGCATATCACCCACGAGGTCGACGACGCAATGAATACGAACGGTCAGGCTGAAGCAGTCTGCGCGCGCGCGGCGCATGAGAACCCGCTGCTCGCGAAGGCGATGCCGGCATACGAACAGATCAAGCGCTACGTGGTGGCGCGTATTGCCGAAGGTGCATGGAAGCCCGGCGCGCCGATTCCTTCCGAGACGCAACTGGTAAAGGAATTCGGCGTCGCGCGAATGACGGTGTCACGCGCATTGCGCGAACTGACTCACGAATGTGTGCTGACGCGAGTGCAGGGCGCCGGCACTTACGTCGCGCCACAACGGTACGAATCGACGGTGCTGGAAGTCCGCAATATCGCCGATGAAATCGCGGCGCGCGGCCATTGCCACTCGGCCCAGGTGCTGATGCTCGAGGAAAGCCTCGCTGCATCCGCGCTCGACGCGCTTGGACTGACCGCGGGCCCCGTGTTCCACTCGCGCATCGTGCATTGCGAAGACGGCGAGCCGATCCAGTACGAAGACCGGTTTGTGAACCCGGACGTGTTCCCGGGGTATCTGGAGCAGGACTTCACGCTTGAAACGCCGAACCATTACATGGTGCGCGTCGCACCGATCCAGCGCGCCGAGTTTCAGATTCACGCGCAAAAACCCGATCCGCACGTACGCCGCCATCTGCGGATGGAGATGGGCGAGCCATGCCTGATGGTATGGCGCCGCACGTGGGTCGGCGCCGTGGTCGCGACATCGGTGCAGCTTTGGCATCCGGCGTCGCGGTTTCATCTTGCAGGCGTGCTTTGATTCCGCGCGTGCATGCGATCAATGCGCATTCAAATGCGTCGCGATAGTCGGGTACACATCGATGGACGCGTTCTTGCCGAAAATGCAGTCGATGTGCCCGTAACCGTCGATCAGATGCCGTTCGTAGTTGCCGGGACCGAACCGCTCGACCAGCATGTCATAGGTCATCTCAGTGCTGACCGGTAAATAGCAGCGGTTTTCCGCGCCGTGAATAAACGCGATCGGCAGCTTCATGCCATCGAGATCGCGTAGGTAGACATCGTCGCCCTGCGCATCGACGATATGTCCTTCACGGACGATCCGCGCGAGCTGAATGAACAGTTCGACATCGTGAACGCCGAATAGCTCGTGCAGGTTCGCATGCAGCGGCTCATTCAACTGCGCATGTTCGTAGACGAGCCCATACAGAAACGTCGCGCGATGGCAGACCGCGCTGTTGCATTCTTCGTCATGTTCGGTCGGGAAGAAGCGCAGCGCATCGTCGAGCAGGTTGTTCGGCCATCTTTCGTGCCGTGTGTACGCGGTCAGATCGTCGACGCCGAGGAACTTCAGAATCTGCGGCGTATGCAGTCCGGCCTTGACCCGTTGCAGCAGTCCGGGCACCAGATGCGCGGACACCTGCGACAGCACGACCGAGCGCACGCCCTGCAGACCCGACAGCAGCGCCATCGTCGTCGCGACGGCGCCCAGGCAATGCGCGACCACCTGGATGTCTTTCGCGCCGGTCAGCACGCGCACCTTCTCGACGGCTGCTGGAATGTCGATGCGCGCAATCGCATCGGCGGTCGTCGGTTCGGTCGCGCTCGGCAATTCGATGCTCACGCGCAGATCGATCAGCCATACGTCGTAACCTGCCGCGCACAAGAACTCGACGAGATTCGTATCGATCAGATCCGTCGAAAAAATACGGCTCGACACGCCGGAACCGTGCACCAGCAGTACCGGGCCCTTCGTGCCGCCGTGATAGCGCGTCAGACGCAAGGTCTTGTCGTCCGGCTTCGGCGTATTGAAGTAGGTGACCTGCGGCGCGGGCGCGCGCAACGCACGGCGCACGCGCGGTGTGATGTCCGGGTCGGCGAACTGCAGCGGCGCGGCGACGCCGCCGTATTCGGTGAACAGCACGCCGGCGAAAAACTCGCCGAACTTCTTCGTCCATTTCAGCCGTGTTTCCAGATCGGGCGTATTCGTCACTTCGATCGTGCGCTGCTGCTTCAGGAAGTTTTCCGGCGTGATGATCAACGTTGCGTTGCCGAGCAACGCTGCATTCGGGGCTTCGGACGCGCGCACTTCCGCATACAGCGTATTGGTCTGCTCCCACAGATCGAGCAGCGACGAACGCGTGATGATCTTCTGCCCGAACAGAAAGAACGTTTTGCCGTCGGTGGCGTTCAGCGTCATCCGGTAGTTCATGTTGCGGCGCTCGACATGCGCCGGGTCGACGACAAACAGATTGAAGCGGCCGTTCGATATCTGTAGCGGTTCAGGCGATAGCGCCGCGCAGGTCAGCGTGCCGATCATGCTGGCCGTGTGCTGCGGATTCGCCAGCATGTCTTCCAGGTCGTTCGACTCGACGGTCAACGTGAAGCTCATTGGCACGCCCTGGTCCGCGGTCGCGCCACCCGGCACGTAGCTGCCTTTCATCGTTTCGGTGAAGCGCAGACCGATTTTCGGTGGCGGCGGCGGTGCCGCGTTGCCGGTCGCGGCATAGTCGATCTCCCAGCCGTGCGTTTTCGCGAGCTGCGCGCAGTTGCGTTCGGCGAGCGCGGAAATCGTCAGCAACGGATTGACGCCGAGCGAGATCGGTATCACGGCGCCGTCCATCACATAGAGGCCCGCATGTACCGCGTTACCGGTGATGCCGGAAAACACCCGCCCGGCCTCGTCGACCACGCCATGTTCCGCGTCATCGGCCATCGCGCAGCCGCCGAGCGGATGCACGGTGACTGTGCGGTTGCGGAACACATCCGCCGAGATCGGATTGCGCACGTACTCGCCGCCGATCGCGCTGGTCGCGGCTTCGAGCGTGTGCTCGACGATGTCGTAAATCGGCTGTTTGCCGGCGTTGGGCCACGCGACGCGCGGCCGGCCGCCTTCGTCGACCGTGATGCGGCCGCTTTCGTCGTCGTGCGACATCACGAGGAAGGTTTGCGTATTGCGCATCGCGCCGTAATGCGGGCCGCGCAGCATGCTTTCGGCGACGCGCGCTTCATCGGCGAGCGGCGCTTCGCGTTGCGGGTCCGGCATCGAGACGCCTTCGACCGGTGCGGCAGCGCCTAGCACGCCGGCGAGAAACCGGCCGATCGGCGCGGCGAGCGAGCCTTCCTCGATCACGAAGCCGTCGCGCACGTCCGGTGTATTGCGATGATCGATGATGCCGGTGATGGTCGGGCCGACTGGCGGAAGGTCGCTGCGCCACTGCGCGCCCCAGCCGACGCCATTGATGTCGTGGTCCGTGTTGAACGCGAACGCGAGCACGTCACCGTTGCCGGTGAAACGGTGGCCGAGCTGCGTCGATACCGGCAGACCTGCTTCGTTCGAGCGCAACAGAATCGCGGTGGAACCGAGCGTGCCCGCCGACAGGATCACGATATCCGCGGTAATCGACATGTCGGGCGCGCTGTACAGGTCGCGGTTGAGCGCGACCGGCTGATAGCGAACCAGCCATTTCTGCTGCGCTTGGTCGCGTACGACCGAATGCACGGCAACGCCCGTGAAAATCTGTGCACCGTTCGCGACCGCATCGGGCAGGTAGTTCATATGAGTCGAATTCTTCGCGTCGAAGTTGCAGCCGGAGTTGCAGTCGCCGCAGCCGACGCAACGATGCTGATCGACGCCCGCGGCATTCTTGCCGTCCTTGAACGTGACGGTGATCGGCGGCCGATAGAAGCGATCTTGCATGCCGAGCTTTTGCGCGGATAACTCGAGCGCGGCGAGTTTCGGCAGTGGCTTCGAATCGTGCGTGATATCGGCGTAAAAATTATCGGGCAGCTTCGACGGCTGCAGCATCGCGGTGGCGAGCGCATAGCCGCGGTCGCGGCCCGACTTGTCCGCGCGGATCGCGACCGGCCAGTGCGGGTCGTCCCACAGCCGGTCGTCCGGATGCAACGCGACGTTTGCATTGATCAGCGACGTGCCGCCCAGCCCGCAGCCAACCACGACGTTCACATCCGGATTCACATGCACTTCGAGCAGCGCGAGCGGCGAGCCTTCCTGTCCGATGCCGGTGTTGTACTGCACCTGCGTGAGTCCTTCGACTGGTGTCCTCGGATATTCGCCGGCCATGAATTCCCGGCCGCGCTCGAGCACACACACGTCGCGTTTTGCACGTGCCATGCGGCTCGCCGCGATCGCGCCACCGTAACCGGACCCGACGACGACCACCTCGTAGTGCGGCTTCATCGCCTCGAGGGCGCTGGATAAGCGGTTCATACGACCACCTTGTTCGAATGGGCAGGGCGGGGGGACCCTGATGGTGAGGACGGCTGGCGCTCGCAGTCCGGTCGCAGCCTAATCATCCTGGACTGCGCTGACGAAAAAGCAAAGAAATTCACGCGACGCCGAGATCCGGTCGTGCGTGTGTCGCAGGCCGCAGTGCGCGACACGAATGTGATCGCGCAGCATCAGGCCGCGGGTCGCGGCGGGATCGCCGCCGCTTCTTACGCGGCCGCTTCAAACGCTTCGCCTTCGCGGCTCGATTCAACCGAGAGCAGATTCAACGCGACGAGCATCGCGGCGCGGTTGTCGATGTCGATGTCAATGCCGAGCACGTCGGTGAGCCAGCGGCCGATCTTCGTATTGGAAAAATCGGCGGCGTCGGCCGTTTTCTTCATCGTGACGCCAAGCTTCACGGCGCGATAGTGATAGGACGGCACGCGATGGCGCGCGGCGACCGCCGACAGTCCGCCTTTGCATTCGGAGCACCAGCCGAGCGTGCCGGCGAGCACGATGCGCTCCGGTTCGTCGAGGCTCGCGATAAACGCACGGGCGGCTTCGCGCACGCGTTGTTCGTCGAGACCATATTGCAGCAGCACGCTTTCGACGGGGTCATCGAGCGCATGCGCGCGCAGGTCGATTTCCTGCGTCATGCCTTCGCATTCCATCGACACGTTGCGCTGATGGCTTGCGCTGCGCAGGCAGTCGATCAGATAGCGCCGGAAGTACGCGCAGATCGCGTAGCTGTTGGACGGTGCGCTCTCGGGGCAGGCATGTGACTCCATATGGCCGGGCGCGAGACGAAGCACCTTCGTATAGATGAACTGATGCACGAGCTCTTCCTTGTCGTCGCCGAGCGCGTGCAATTCGAGCGGGTGGTAGCTGCGCAACGCGCGCTTCACGAGGTCGTACATCGACACCATTTCGTCGTCCGACAACTGCGTGCGGCGACGCCACAGATCGGGAAGGATCGCATCGTCGAGTGTGCGTGCGAATTCATGACTCGGTACCGCGCCCATGAAAGCCTCCGTCGTGTGAAGGGCAAGGAGCGCGGTGAGGGGCGGGTATCCGCCGGGGGGGCCTCGTGACAAGGCAGTGAAACCGGTCTTCGCGTGCTTCGGAAGACCGCATGCCGCGCTGGAACTGGCATGCAGTATGGTTTTTTCGCCGTGCGTCGCCTATATGGATTAAGTGATAGCTGAAGGGTAAACCGATGGGTAAACCACGGCGGGCGCGTTTGTGCGACGCATCATGGAAATTGCCCGCTGACGCACAAATTGAATATGGCGGCGGTAGACTCTGCGCAGGCGCCAGACCTTTCATACGACGAGCCACGCAGCCCCTCACCTCCCGCGAGCGACGCTGCTTAAGCCGAACAGGAGACCGCACGATGCGGGCCGACCCGATCCAGCGTGCCATCGACGAAGACCTCGTGCGTGTGCTTTACGCGCAAGACCCGATCGCGTTCTTCACGCACTGGTTTTCGATCGCGATGCTGCTCGCACTGTATTGGGCCGATATGCCGTACCCGCAGCGTTTCGCGGCCTGCTTTATTTTTTATGCGCTCGCGAACTGCGCGGGGCTCGTGCTGTGGATGTGTCACCGCCGGTGGCCCGATGCGCTGCAGCCGCGTGCGTGGATCTATCTGCATGCGCTGCGCAATGCGCTGCTTTACGCGGCGCCGGGGCTCGCGATCTGGTTCGCGTTTCAAAGTCCGCATGCCAACCTGCCGCTGCTGCATACGGTGCTGATCGTCACGCTTGCCGCGGGCGTGTTCATGTCGAACGGCTTTGACGTGGCCAATTTCACGACGTCGATCGCGTTTCTGCTGCTGCCCGCGATCGTGCTGCATTTCGGCGTGCATACATTCGATCGGACGATTCTCGCGATCGTCCTCGCGTTCTTCTTCTGCGCGATCAACGTGTATGCGCTCAGCTATCGCAAGCTGTTTCAGCGCGTCGTGCAGGCGCGCGTCGACCAGCAGACACTGGCCGAATCGCTGGCGATGCAAAAGCTCGTTGCGGAAGAGGCCAGCCTCGCGAAGACGCGTTTTTTTGCGGCTGCAAGCCACGATTTGCGTCAGCCGCTGCATGCGATCGGCCTGCTCGCCGCGTCGTTGAACGACCCGGCGGCGACCCATGCGCAGCACACGAAGACCGCCGATCACATCGTCAACAACGTCGAAGCGCTGAACCAGCTGTTTAACCAGGTGCTCGACCTCGCGCGGCTCGAGAGCGGCGTCACGCAGGTGATCAAGCTGCACTTCCGGTTGTCCGAACTGTTCGACCGTGTCGGCAATCAATACTGGCCGCAGGCCGCCGCGAAAGGGCTCGCGCTGCGCATTGCGCCAACCGCGGCGGTCGTGCACGGCGACCCGGTGTTGCTCGAGCGAATTCTTAGCAATCTGTTGTCGAATGCGGTGCGTTATACGGAAAGCGGCGCGATCTGGATGGGTTTCCGGCGCTCGGGCCGGCTGGCAGGAGGCTATATCGAGGTGCGCGATTCCGGTATCGGCATCGCGCCGGAAGAGCAGGAGCGCATCTTCGAAGAGTTCTACCAGGTCGCGAACCCGCAACGCGACGCGCGACAGGGGCACGGCCTGGGCTTGCCGACCGTCAAGCGGCTCGTCGACCTGCTCGGCGCGGAACTCCTTTTGCGCTCGGTGCCGGGGCGCGGCTCGGTGTTCCGCTTTGCCGTCGACGCGGGCGACCCAGCGCGGATCGTCGCGGGACTCAACGAGACCGCGAGCGGCGGGCTGTCCACGGCTGGCCGCCATGTGTTGTGCATCGACGACGAACCGGCGATTCTCGAGGGACTGTCGAGCCTGCTCGGCCGCTGGGGCTGCATTGTGCGTGGTGTCCACGACGAGGATCAGGCGCTCCGTGCGCTCGACGAAGGATTCGCGCCGGACGCGGTGCTGTGCGACTACCAGCTCGCGAACCACCGCACCGGCGCGCAAGCGCTTGCCGCGGTGCGCGACGCGTTGCGCCGCCGCGGCCGGGAACAGGTGGTGACACTGCTGATTACCGGCGATATGGCGTCAGCCGAATTGCAGTCGCTCGCGTCGCAGGGCATTCCGGTGCTGCACAAGCCGGTGACGGCGGCGCGGCTGCGCCGCACGCTCGAGATGTTGTGGCAGCAACCGGATCGGTCGCCGGTGCTCGAATCGACGCCGGCAGAGCGGGAGCCGCAGCCGCAGGTGGCGCCTGTGACGCAGGTGGCGATCGGTGGCCAGCACGCGCAAGGTGTCGGCTAAATCCAGCCGGGGCAACCACGCGCGACGACGCAAGCGTCCCCGAAACGGACGCGGCGCGAACGCGCTACAGCACCTTTCCCGTCTCGAGCCACCCGTTGATCACAGCGATCGCGGTCGCGCGGTTATGCACCCCCAGCGCGCGAAAGATGACCGAAAGATGCACCTTTACGGTCCCTTCGGCGACGCCGAGATCGCGCGCGATCATCTTGTTGGTCCAGCCGCGATGGACCAGCCGCATGATTTCCTGCTGGCGCGGCGACAGGTTCTCGAGAAGATGCCGCTGATGCGGCTGCAACGCCTCGACGCGCGCAATCGGCTCGGGCTCCGCGCTGGCCGGCGCGCCGGCGCTGCTTGCCTCGGCGGCGACCGCTTCGCGCGCGCCGAGCAGGCTCAGCGCTTCCATCGGCACATACGCGCCGCCCGACAGCACCAGCTCGATTGCCTTGAGCATCACGCTGGCCGGCTGCCGCTTAGGCACGAAGCCGAGCGCGCCCGCCGCGAGCACCTTGCGCATTTCGTCGGGCGATTCTTCGGCGGACAACACGACCACGGGCAGCGCCGGGTTCGCGTTCAGCAGGCTTTCGAGCGATGCCGCGCCGGTCATGCCGGGCATATGCAGATCGACGATCGCGAGATCGTGATTCGCGTCGGGCCGTGCAAGCGCGGCGAGGGTTTCCCAGCTGTCGGCTTCATCGAACTGCGCTGCCGGATCGAGCCCGCGCAACAGTCCTTTGACGCCCTGGCGGATCAGTTCATGGTCGTCGGCCACAAGAAACTTCATGATGTCTCCGCGAGTTGGCCCTGCCGGTTCGTGATGCTGCCGCTGCACCGCGGCGCGGCGTGCGCGTCGCGATGACCTGCTGGGGCCGAAGCGAACGGCGAACATCGTTGCAGACGATGTGTCGCCATCCGTTCGTCGGGCCGCGGCGCGCGCTCCCATTGCACAGGTTGCGCGCCGCGGCCCGCTGCATTCCCCGAGATCCGCTGTGGACGGATCGTTGCAGCGTCTACGTATTGCATTTTGTGTGATGCGTACTGCTTTGCGCCTGTTGAATCGTTTGTTATATCGCCTGTCCTGCCGCTTGTTGTTCCCCGCTACCCGCACCCGCTACCCGTTGCTGCCGTGTTGCCGTGTTGCCAGTGTTGCCGCCCGCGATGCCGCGCGGGTTTCCTTTTGCGCCCATGTTGCGGCCGGAACGACCGGCCGGCAGCACGGTTCATGTCCGGCGGCCTGTCGGCGTGGCTCTGTGTCCGCGTCCGGTGGCACGCTCTGGTTGCTTATTGTTGGCGTCCCGTGCAGCGAATGCAATCCTGCTGGCAGCCGGACGTGGTCTCCCGCGCAACCGCTTCGCGACCGGGCCGTGCGGCCCTGTGCCGGGCCGTCGCGGCAGCGGGGGCGCTGCGGCGTCGTGTGGCGCGGCGTCTACGCGCCGTGGCCTGCTACGTAGACGAGCGCGCTGAAAAGTTTTTGAAGGCGCGCAAACGGCGCGAGGTGATAGCCGAAAGGCTTATCCGCGAGCGGTTGCATCGTGCCGCGCATGCGCGCACCGCGGGTGGCGCAGTGATGCGGAGATCGCGAGCGCGTTACCGGCTGACTGCGAACAGCGTCGCGTTCATCAGCAGCTTGAACGCGAAACCGACCGCGATCGCGCTGCCGGCGCCGACGCACCACAGTGCGACGAACCACAGCCAGCCCTGAATACGGCGCGGCCGCGCGTCAATGGTAGTGGACTTCGCCATGACGCACCTTGCCGCGGAATACCCAGTAGCCCAATGTCGTGTACGCGATGATGATCGGGATGATCACCGCCGCGCCCGCCAGTGTGAACATCTGGCTCGAGCGCGGCGCGGCCGCTTGCCAGAGCGTGAGGCTCGACGGAATCGCATACGGCCACACGCTGACCAGCAGTCCGAGATAGCCGAGCAGCACCAGCCCGAGCGCGAGCATGAACGGGGTGTGGTGATGC
Organism: Paraburkholderia rhizosphaerae; assembly: GCF_004366595.1. GTDB lineage: Bacteria > Pseudomonadota > Gammaproteobacteria > Burkholderiales > Burkholderiaceae > Paraburkholderia > Paraburkholderia rhizosphaerae. Next base: position 148,799 of record NZ_SORE01000014.1, on the reverse strand, counting down.
CGGTCGCGCACCGCGCGGTACATGAAGAACGCGCACAGCGCGACGAGGAACGGCACCGGCAATAGCCGCTCGAACAACCCGGAAGCGAACCAGCGCTGCGCGATATTCGGGTCCTGCAGCGGCGTCCACAGGCTGACCACTGCGATAAACAGGAGCAGCACGAGCGTCAGCGGCCATACCACGCGATGCAGACGCCGCTGCAGATCGCCGTCGGTCTTCGCGATCAGCCAGCAGCAGCCGAGCAATGCATAGGTCGCGACGAGCCCGAGGCCAGTCAGCAGCGAAAACGGCGTGAGCCAGTCGAACGCGCCGCCGGCGAAACTGCCGTCCGCGGCGACCGGAATGCCCTGCAGATACGCGCCGAGTGCGATGCCCTGAAAGAACGCGGCGCCGCTCGAGCCACCGATAAACGCGAGATCCCACAGATATTTCGTGCGGTTCGCTTTCGCGCGGATCTCAAACGACACGCCGCGAAAAATCAGGCAGCCGAGCATAAAGATCAGCGGCAGATACAGCGCGGACAGCACCGTCGAATAGACGATCGGGAATACCGCGAACAGGCCCGCGCCGCCGAGCACGAGCCAGGTTTCGTTGCCGTCCCATACCGGCGCGACGGTGTTGATCATCAGGTCGCGTTCCTTTTCATCGGGAAAAAACGGAAACACGATGCCGATGCCCAGATCGAAGCCGTCCAGCACGACATACATGAAAAGGCCGAGCGCGATGATCGCGGCCCATACTACGGTGACGTCCATCTTGTTCCTCGTGAAGATCGATCAGATTCGGGGTGTCGAGCCGCATCAGGCGGTTGGCAGCGCATGGTGGTGGGCGGGGCGGCCGCGCGGGTCGTGGGGCACGCCGTCCGGCGTGTGGCCGGGCAATTCGGGGCCATTGCGCATCAGCTTCAGCAGGTAGTAGACGCCGGTGCCGAACACGAGGAAGTAGATGACGACGAACGTCATCAGCGACAGGCTGACCTGCTGCGCGGTTAGCGGCGACACCGCATCGACCGTGCGTTTCATCCCGTAGACCACCCATGGCTGACGGCCCACTTCGGTCGTGATCCAGCCGGCCAGCAGCGAAATGAAACCGGTCGGCCCCATCGCCAGTGCGAAGCGCTGGAACCATTTCGCGTCATACAACCGGCCGCGGCGGCGCATCAGCCACGAGGTCACCGCGAACGCGATCATCAGCATGCCGAGGCCCACCATCACGCGGAAGCTCCAGAACACGACGGTCGAATCCGGCCGGTCTTGCGGCGGGAAATCCTTCAGGCCTTGAATCTTGCCGTCCCAGCTATGCGTGAGGATCAGGCTGCCCAGATGCGGAATCGACACCGCGTAGCGGGTGGTTTCGGCCTTCATGTCGGGAATGCCGAACAGGTTCAGCGGCGTGCCGCCTGTTTCGGTATTCCACAGACCTTCGATCGCGGCGATTTTCGCGGGCTGGTATTCGCGCGTGTTCAGGCCATGCTGGTCGCCGACGAACGCCTGGATCGGCGCGAGGACCAGCAGCATCCACAGCGCCATCGAGAACATTTTCTTCACCGCCGGGTCGCGCCGGCCTTTGAGCAGATGCCATGCGCCGACGGCCGATACGACCAGTGCGGTGACGATAAACGCGGCCAGCGCCATATGCGCGAGCCGGTACGGAAACGACGGATTGAAGATGATCTTGAACCAGTCGACCGGCACCACATGGTTGCCGACGATCTCGATGCCTTGCGGCGTTTGCATCCAGCTATTGGACGCGAGAATCCAGAACGTCGAGATCAGCGTGCCGATCGCGACCATCAGCGTCGCGGCGAAGTGCGCGCGCGGACTGACGCGCTGCCAGCCGAACAGCATGATGCCGAGGAAGCCGGCTTCGAGAAAGAACGCGGTCATCACCTCGTACATCAGCAACGGACCGGTGACGGGACCGGCGAACGCGGAAAAGCCGGACCAGTTGGTGCCGAATTCGTAGCTCATCACGACGCCGGATACGACGCCCATGCCGAAGGCGACCGCGAAGATCTTCGACCAGAACAGGTACAGATCTTTGTAGTAGCCCTTGCCGGTTTTGAGCCAGCGCCATTCGAGCACCGCGATAAAGCTGGCAAGCCCGATCGACAGCGCGGGAAAGACGATGTGAAACGAAATGGTGAACGCGAACTGGAACCGGGCCAGATCGAACGCGGAGAGGGCGGTGTGCATTTATCTTGATACCGGGGATACGAACCACGCACGGCGACTCTTGTCGACGCGCACTGCGCCTGGCAGATGACGGGAGCGTAAGGGAGCACGGCGGATCGTGCTGCGCTGCGACGTGCGTCGAAATTACACAGCGAGACGCGTTGCCGCACGCGTGGATGGAAGGCTAGCGCATTGATTAATATTGAAAAATGCGCGCCGAAGCGAGATGGGCGGTGAACCGGCGGTCGATGCGGCGTGCGTCAATCCACCGCGCCGCAGCATCGACGAAAAAGAGGACGGGAACGGCTTCTGCTCAGGCCGGCGGGTCGGACCACAGGCGCCCGCCGGTCGCCCAGTTCTCGCGCGCGACGTCGACCAGGATGATGTCGACCGATGACGGTTCGACCTTGAGCGTGTCGCAGGTCGCCTTGGTGATCGCTTCGACAAATTCGCGTTTCTGCTCGACGGTGCGTCCTTCGAATAGCTCAATACGGAAGGTAGGCATAACAAACGGCTCCTTGGTGGAAGAAAGATTGAAAAGTCGCAGCCGGCGCCGTGCCCGAACACGCGGCGTGGCGCGATGAAACGGATCATCGGTCGGGAATCAGTCGCGGTACGAGCGGTCGATGCGATCGAGCTTGCGCAGTAACGCGGGCCATTCAAGTCCGCCTTCGACCGCGCCGTTGTCGTAGAGCTGTTCGGCTGCCCGCTCGGCGACTGCTGCCGACGGCAGCACGAGGTGCGCCGCGCCGGCTTGCGCTTGCAACTGGATCTCGCATGCCTTGATCAGCGTGGCCATCAGCACATACGCTTCGGCGACCGTGCGGCCGGCAGTCAACGTGCCGTGATTGCGCAGCAGCATCGCGGGCTTATCGCCGAGGTCGGCGACGAGTCGTTCGCCGTCGGCGGGCGAAAACGTGACGCCTTCGTAGTCGTGATACGCGAGATGGCCGTGAAAGCGCAGCGCATGTTGCGAAGCAGGCAACAGGCCCGCGGGCTGCATCGACACCGCAATGCCCGCGGTATTGTGCAGATGCATCACGCAGAACGCATCCGCGCGTGCCGCGTGCACGGACGCATGCAGCGCAAAGCCCGTTGCATTGACGCGATGCTCGCTCGTGCCGACGATATTGCCATCGATGTCGATCTTCACGAGGTTCGATGCGCAGACTTCATCGAAGCCGAAGCCGAACGGGTTGATCAGAAAATGACCGGGCTCGCCGGGGACACTCGCCGAGATATGCGTGTAGACCAGATCGTCCCAACCGTTGAGGGCGGCGAGCCGGTAGGCGGCGGCGAGGTCGATGCGCGTGCGCTGTTCGGCGTCCGACATCGGGCCGGATGCGGCGACACGGCTCGCGGGATTATGGGCGAACGACATAGACGTCTCCTCGGATACATGCGTGGCAAACAAGCACGACGATGATAGCGGGTAATGCACCCGCGGCGCAGATTGCGAACGCGTACCGGCGATTGCGTGTTCGCGTTAGGATGAACGCTCCTCTAACGCCGGTCAGGGAGACGTAATCATGCGTGAAGTGCGCTGGGCTTCGCTGGAAGGAGAGGGCATCGAGCATCTCGCGTTCGATGCGCGCGCGGATGGATTTCATGTCGAAAGTGCGCTGGTCGGGCAGCGATACGGAAAAAGCTACGGCTGCTACTACAGCATCCGATGCGATCCACAGTGGCGCGTCACGCATGCGTACCTGAAGGTGGTGGGAGGCGGCGAACTCGAACTGCATGGAGACGGTGAAGGCCACTGGCGCGACGGCCATGGAATGATTCTGTCCGCACTCGAAGGCTGCATCGATATCGACATCGCGGCGACGCCGTATACGAATACGCTGCCGATCCGGCGTTTGAAGCTCGCGCGCGGCGAGCGGCGGCCGATCGCGGTGGCCTATATTTCGACACCCGATTTGCAGGTTACGCGCGTCGAGCAGGCTTACACGTGTATCGAGCCGGATGTCGAATATCGCTACGAAGGCATCTTTCGCGATTTCATGGCGAACCTGAAGATCGACGCGGATGGGCTTGTGATCGACTATCCGACTTTGTTCACGCGCTTGCCGGCGGGCGCTTGAATGACTCGCGCCGCACCGGCGGTGTGCGCGTGATGCCGTGTGACTTCGCGAGAGGGTGCTTGAGGCTATCTCGCTGCGGTGGCGGCAAGCTTTGCCGCGGCTTCGGGATTTCGCCAGACATTGTTTTTTACGGCGATCTGCTGCGGAATCAGATGGGCGCCGTAGAACGCATCGGCGACGCGCTGCTGTGAGCGCACGATGTCGTCGGTGATCGGCTGCGTGCCGTACGGCACGCGGCGGACCCACTCGTCCACGACCGCGCGGTCGAGTCCTACCTGTGACGTCACCAGATCGACGGTTTCCGACGGGTGTGCATTGACCCATATGCCGGTACTGCGCAACTGGCCGAGCACGATGCCGACAATGTCGGGGTGCTGTTGCGCGAAGTCACGGGTTGCTTCGTAGAAGTTGTGGCCGGCTTCCAGCGACGTGTAGTCGGCGAGCGTGCGCGCCTGTAACGCGTGTTGAGCCGCCGCGTAATACGGGTCCCAGATCGCCCATGCATCGACGGTGCCGTTTTCGAATGCGGCTCGCGCATCGGCGGGCGGCAGGTAGACGGGCTGGATATCGGTGTAGCGCAGGCCGGCTTTCTGCAGCAATGCGAGCAACAGGTAGTTCGAGCTGGAACCTTTTTGCAGCGCGACGCGCTTGCCCTTCAGGTCGGCGACGGTATGCAGCGGCGCATCGGATTTGACGATGACCGCTTCGTTCGTGACGCCCGCGGGCTCCGTGCCGACATAGACGAAACGTACACCTGCCGCTTGGGCGAACACGGCGGGCGGCGCTCCGGTTGCGCCGAAGTCGATGCTATTCGCGTTGAGCGCTTCGAGAAGTTGCGGGCCGGCGGGGAATTCGAACCATTTCACCGTATAGCCGAGCGGTGCGAGCTTCTGGTCGAGACTGCGTTGCGCCTTGATGATCGCGAGCAGTCCGGACTTCTGGTAGCCGATGCGCAAAACCTTGTTGGCATTTTGCGCGGTTGATGGGTTCGACGTCAGTGCTGCGCAGGCGATGAGTGCGACGGCTGGCAGTGCGCGCAGAAGGCGGAGTGTGATGCGGGAGGTCATCCGGAATCTCTCGATTGCTACGGTGACGCGATCGTCGCATGGACGATGGGCGTGGCAAACGAACGGATAGAGATTTCGTTATGAAGTCTTTGCGTCTTTGCCCAACCCTCGCTGCATCAACGTCGTATCAAGCCACCGCCCATGCTTGAACCCCACGCGTTGCAGCGTGCCGACGAGTTCGAATCCCGCACGCTGATGTAACGCCATCGAGCCACCGGTGCCGCCATCCGCGATCACCGCGATCATCTGCCGCCATGGTCCGCGTTCGCAGCGCGCAATCAGCGCTTTTAGCAGCGTGCTGCCGATACCGCGACCGCGAAACGCATCATCGATATAGATCGAATCCTCGAGCGTATGACGGTACGCGACGCGAGGCCGGTAAAGATTCGCGTAGCAAAAGCCGATGACTCGACCTTCGGCCTCAGCGACCAGGAACGGTAGCCCCAGCGCGAGGATCGTCGCGTGGCGGGACCGCATATCGTCGATGGAGGGCGGTGTTTCCTCAAACGAAGACACGCCGGTCAGCACATGGTGCGCGTAGATCGCCTGGATCGCGGGGAAGTCCGCGTCGGTTGCGTCGCGGATGGCCGCGGAAAGAGTAGGGCGGGAAGCGTTGGTGGCAGGCTGGCTCATGGACATTCGCTGAGAGTTGCTCTCGAAGTCCTCACTATGCCCGATCAGTCGTACAAGTTGAAGCGCGCCAGAATTGCGCGCCGCGAAAGCCCCTTGCACGATGAGTGCGATCCGGCCGCGTCAACGCCGTTCCGTTATCACTGAGTGGACCGTTCCACGCGGGCAGCGTCGCACCGTGATACACGCTGCTGATCTCCGCCGCGACGTTCGGCTGCTGCTAACTCTCGACCAGCGCATGCACCCATTGCGCGTTCACGTCCTTTTCGTTGACCTCGATAAAGTTGCGATACGGGTTACCGCTCACGTTCTCCTGCGCAATTCGCTCATCTGGAATGCGGATGCCGTCTGTTGATCGCCCAGTCGGTATTCACCACTGCCGCGTCGACATCGTCAATCGTGCGTCCGACAATGCCGGCATCCAGTTCCTTGATATGGATATGCTTCGGATTGTTCGCGATATCGCGTGCAGTCGGCAGCAGTCCGACCCCTCAGCACGCAGCGAAATATTTTTGTTTCGTTTGCTATTTCTGCGCGCGGGTATATCGGTATCGCGATGCGGCGCCTGTCTGCAATCGCATCACAGGCGCGGCGCTGGCGTCGGCCTCAAGCAGCGGGCGTTGCCTGTTGGCGCAGAGCCGGCGAATTACGCAGCATGCCGATGCACGCGTCGGCCAGAAACTTCGCATCGCGCGGCAGTTCGACCGAGCCATAGTCGAGCAGCCAGTCGCGCAGCACGCCGCCGAGGAACATCAGCAGCACGCCGGCCGCGCGCGCGGTATCGAGTTCACGCGGCAACTGTCCTTTGTCGATCGCATTGCGCAACCCCAGTTCCATCCGCGCACGGCCATCGCGCGCCGCGTTGCGCTGCCGCTCGTGCACGGGGGCCATTTCCTCCGTGTACTCGCATTTCGTGAACAGCACCTCGAACACGCGCCGGCTATGCGGTTCAATCGCGGCCTTCGCGAGGCAGAACATGAAAAGATCGCGGATCCGCCCAAGCGGATCCGCTTCACGAGGATCGAACGTCGCGGTGACCAGCATCTCCATCGGCAGTTTCACACGCTCCGCCATCGCATTGAACACTTCACATTTGTTCTTGAAGTGTCCATAGATCGCGCCGCGCGTGAGCCCCGCGAGTTCCGCGATCTGTGCCAGCGACGTGTGTGCGAAGCCGTGCTGGAAGAACGTCACTTCCGCGGCATCGAGAATCCGATCGCGCGTTTTCAGCGCGTCTTCGCGAGTCCTTCTCATCTTCTGATCGCGGCTAGACTTTGGCCTCGTCCGGGTCGCTCGGGTCGTGATGCTTGAGTTTCTTCGACGGTTCGTCGAGTTTGTCGCCGAGCAGCATCCGTACCGTCACATAGAACACCGGGATCAGCATCAACCCGAAGAATGTCGCGAACAGCATCCCGCCGATCACCCCGATACCGATCTCGTGACGGGACGCCGCGCCCGCGCCGGTCGACAGCACCAGCGGCGCCACGCCGAGAATGAACGCCATCGACGTCATCAGAATCGGTCGCAGACGCAAGCGGCCGGCTTCGAGCACCGCGTCGTATAGCGTCATCCCGCGTGCTTGCCCTTCGACCGCAAACTCGACAATAAGAATGGCGTTCTTTGCGGCGAGACCCACGACCGTAACCAGACCGATCTTGAAGTAGATGTCGTTCGGCACGCCAAACCACAGGCAGAACGCGAGCATGCCGAGCATCCCGAGCGGCACGACCAGCAGCACCGCGACCGGAATCGTCCAGCTTTCGTACAGCGCCGCGAGACACAGGAACACCACCAGCACCGACAGTCCGAGCAGCACCGTGGCCGAACTGCCGGCGAGCAGTTCCTGATACGACTGGCCCGTCCAGTCCGCCGAGAAGCCGTTCGGCAGCTTGGTGTCGACGATGTTCTGCAGCGTGTCGATGGCCTGGCCGGTCGAGTAACCTTCCGCCGACGCGCCGACGATCTCGATTGCCGAGTAACCGTTATAGCGCGGCAACACCAGCGGACCGATGCCCCATTTGGCCTTCACGACGCTCGACAGCGGCACCATGTTGTACGGCGCGATGGTCGTATTCGCCGCGGACGGATCGACTTGCGTCAGATAGCCGCTGCTGTTCTCAGCCGTATTCGTACTGCTCGACGTCGTGCTCCCCACGCCGCCGGCTGCACTGCCGCCGCTGCCCGAAGTCGTCGAGGTCGTGATGCCGTTGCTGTTCGCGTTGGTCGCCTTGGTCGGCGTGTACAGATGATTGAATGCGTCGAGGCTCATCCGGTACTTCGCATCAGCCTGCACATACACACGCTTCACGCGGCCGCCATACGTGAACTGGTTCACAAAGAACGGCGCCAGCTGCATCTGGATCGTCGCATAGACATCGCTGAGCGACAGACCCATCGCCTGCGCCTGAACGCGGTCGACGGCGATATTCAGCTGCGGTGCGGTCGGCAGCGAATTCGGCCGGATACCGAACAGCACCGGACTCTTCGCCGCGTTCGCGAGCAGCGTCGCGGTTGCAGCATCGAGCTGGTCGCGCGACTGTCCTTCACGCGCCTGCAAATACATGTCGATACCGCCGAACTGGCTCAGGCCGCGGATCGTCGGCAGGTTGGTCGCGAAGATCTGCGCGTCCGGGATGCTGTGCAGAATCTGGTTCACCTGCGGAATCAGCTGCATCGCGGTTTTCGAGCGCTTGTTCCAGTCGGTCAGCTTGATAAACGCCATGCCGACGTTTTCGCTGGTGCCGACAAAGCTGAAGCCTTCCGGCTGGAAGATGCTCGAAATGTCCTTGCCGACCGGACTCTTCAGCAGCGTTTCGCGCACTTCGGTCATCACGCTGTTGGTGCGCTGGATTGTCGCGCCCGGCGGCAAGTTGATCAGCGCGAGGATAAAGCCCTGATCTTCATCCGGCACAAAGCCGGTTGGCAGCTTGGTGTACAGGAAGCCGGTCAGCACGGTGACCAGCACGAACAGGATCATCCAGCGCGGCGCGCGGCGGGCGGAGTGCCCGACGTGCGTCACGTAGTGGCGCGTCATCCATTCGAAGCCGCGGTCGAACGAGCGGAAAAACCAGTTCTTGCTGACATGGCTGCCTTGCTTCAGGATCGCCGCGCACAACGACGGCGTGAACGACATCGCGAGGAAAGCCGAGAAGATCATCGACACCGCGATGGTCAGCGCGAACTGCGCGTAGATGATGCCGGTAGCGCCCGGTTGCAGCGCGGACGGCACGAACACCGCGGACAGCACCACCGTGATCGCGACGATCGCGCCGGTGATCTGTTTCATCGCCTTGATCGTGGCCCGCTTCGGCTCGGACTTGTCCTCGGTCATGATGCGCTCGACGTTCTCGATCACGACGATCGCATCGTCAACCACAATGCCGATCGCAAGCACCATCCCGAACAGCGTCAGCTGATTGAGCGTGTAGTGCAGCGCCGACAGGCCGATAAACGTGCCGAGCAGCGCGACCGGAATCACGAGGGTTGGAATGATCGTCGCGCGGAAGTTCTGCAGGAACAGCAGCATCACGAGGAACACCAGGATGATCGCCTCGGCGAGCGTATGCACGACGTCCGCGATCGACGCGGTAATAAACGGCGTCGTGTCGTACGGGATCGCCCAGCTCACGCCGTTCGGCAAGTCCTTCGCGAGCGACGTCATGGTCGCCTTCACCGAGTTCGCGACTTGCAGCGCGTTCGCTCCCGGCAGCAGGAATACCGCGAGGCCAGCAGCCGGCTTGCCGTCCCAGACCGGCGCTGTGCCGTAAGTCTGCGCGCCGAACGTGATTCTCGCGACGTCCTTCAGACGCACGACTGTGCCGTTGCTGTTCGACGCGAGGATGATGTCCTCGAACTGCCTGCGCGATGAGAACAGCTGGTCGCCGGAGATGGTCGCGGTGAACACCTGGCCGGGCACGGCCGGGTCCGCGCCGAGCGAGCCGGCGGCAAACTGCGCGTTCTGCGCGCTGATCGCGCTTTCCACCTGGCTGGTCGACAGGCCGAACGATTGCAGCTTGTCCGGATCGATCCAGACCCGCATCGCATATTCGGAACCGAGCAGCGTCGTATTGCCGACGCCGTTCAGCCGGCCGATGGTCGGCTGGATGTCCGACGCGAGAATATCGGACAGGCGTCCGGCATCGATCGACGGATTGGTCGAGCGCAGCGCGAGGAACAGCAGAATATCCGGGCTCGACTTCGCGACCACCACGCCTTGCTGCACGACCGGCGTGGGCAGCAGCGGCTGCGCGAGCGTCACCTTGTTCTGCACCTGCACCTGCGCGATGTCCGGGTTCGTGCCGGTCGCGAAGGTCATCGTAATGACCGACTGGCCGTTCGAACTCGACTTCGAGCTGAAGTACAGCAGGTTATCGATGCCGGTCAGCTGCTGTTCGATCACCTGCGTGACGGTGGTTTCCATCGTCTGCGCACTCGCGCCCGGGTACGTCGACGTGACCGTCACCTGGGGCGGCGCGATGTCCGGATACGAGTCGATCCCCATCGAGCGCATCGCGAGATAACCGAACAGCGAAATCAGAATTGCGACAACCCATGCGAAGACCGGGCGGTTGATAAAAAAACTCGGCATGCCGGAAACTCCTATTGCGAGCGGCTAGCCGCGCTTGCAGTTTCGGGTGCGGACGCCGCCGCGGCGCCCGAGGTAGCCGCGGCCGGTGCCGCGGGGGCGGGTGCTGGTGCGGCGGCTGCCGCGGGACCCGAGGCCGGCACGGGCGCCGGCGGCTGCCATGCGACCGGCTCCACTGGTTGCGCTTCGTGAACGCTTTGCAAATGGTCTACCAGCACCCGATCGCCTTCGGCGAGCCCGCTTGTGACGATCCAGCTGTTCCTGTACTCATAGGCGGCTTCGATGTCCTTGCGCACGATCTTGTTGTCCGCGCCGGCGACGTACATGTACGAGCCAACCGTATCGCGCAACAGCGCCTGCTGCGGCACGAGGAACACGTTGTTCTGCTGGCCGAGATTGATCGTCACGTTCACGTACATGCCGGGCAGCAGCATGTGCTGTGCATTCGGCACGAGCGCGCGCAGATTGACCGAGCCGGTGGTCGCGTTGACCGTCACGTCGGTGAAGTCGAGCGTGCCGGCCTGGTCGTAGCGGCTGCCGTCGGGCAGCGTGATTTCGACTGTGGTCTTGCCCTGCTTCGAGAGCGCGACCGAGCCGGCGGCCGCGGCCTGACGCAACGTGACGAGATCGGCGGCGCTGATCGTGAAGTTCACGTACGACGGGTCGATCTGCTGGACCGTCGTGAGCAGCGTGCCGGCCGCGCCGGTGTCGCTGTTGCTGCTGCCCACCACCGCGCCCGCGGTGACGAGCTGCTGACTGGCGATGCCGGAAATCGGCGATGTCACGCGGGTGTAATCGAGGTTGATGCGCGAACTCTCGACCAGCGCCTGATCGGCTTTCACCTTCGCGGCGGAGCTGCGCTCGAGGGCGTCCGAGTTGTCGACCGTTTGTTGCGACACCGAGCCAACCGGCAACAGCTTGCGATTACGCACCGCTGTGATGTGGTTGTTCACGTAGGTCGCCTGGTCCTGCGCGAGCAGCGCGAGATTATTGTCGAGCTGCGCCTTGTAGAAGGTCGGGTCGATCTGGAACAACAGCTGCCCTTCGCGCACCTGCGATCCTTCCTTATATGCGCGTTTGAGCAGCAGCCCGGACACGCGGGCGGTCACGTTCGCGCTGAAGTACGGCGATAGCCTGCCGACCAGATCCCTCGTGAGCGGCACGTCCTGTTTTTGCACCGTGACCACCGACACACGCGGCGGCGGCGGCGCGGCCGGCTTGTGTTTGCTGCAAGCGGCGAGGCCCACGAGGATAAGGCACAGCAAAGGCCCGCGTAGCGGGAATGACTTCATGAAGACTCCATTCTTGCGTGACGGCGGTATTAACGACAGCTCGCGGCTTGCGTTCGGGCGCCCATTCGATAGAGAGGCCTTTGCGCAGCCGCGAGTAGCGGGGGTTCAACCATGCATGCGGTGGCGGTTCAACGTGGCGGCGGTGTTTCTGCCGTCGACGTCTGCTGCTGGTCCGACGCCGGCTTGGCCGGCGCGGGTGACGTCGTGCTGTTCGCACCGGTGCTCTGCATGTCCTTGAAATCCCAGCCGCCGCCGAGGTTCCTGATCAGCGCGACGCTGCTTTGCGTAAGCAGGGCCTGTGTATCGCTCAGGTTCTGCTCGGCGAGCAGCAGTGTCAGCTGTTGGGTCAGCACGTCCTGCTGGCTGGCCGCGCCCGCATCGAACTGTGCGTTCGAACTGGCGAACAGCTGCTGGTTGCGTTGGAGAATATCCGTGAACGATTGCGTCTGCTGACGCAGGTGATTGACTGACGACAGGCTGTCTTCGACGCTCTGGAACGCGGTGAGCACCGTGTTCCGATAGTTCGCGACATCCTGGTCATAGGTCGCGCGGGCTTCGCGGACCGCGGCGGTACGCGCGCCGCCGTCGAAAATCGTCTGGGCGAGATCGGGGCCGAGCGTCCAGAAACGGTTGGGCAGCGAGAACAGATTGGCAAACGTGTTGTGCTGGAAGCCGCCGGTCGCCGACAGCGTCACAGTCGGGAAGAACGCCGCTTCGGCGACGCCGATCAACGCGTTCGCCGAAGCCGCCGTGCGTTCCGCGGCGACCACGTCGTAGCGGCGCTGCAGCAGTTGCGACGGCAGGCCGAGCGGGATTTCCGGCAGCACGAATGCATACGACGGATCGGGTGCGATCGAGAAGTTCGCCGGCGGTTCGCCGACCAGCACGGCGATCGCGTGCTCGTCCTGTTCGCGCACGATATGCGTGGTCTGCAGATCGGCGATCGTCACTTCGAGGTTGTCCTGCGCGGCGAGCACCTGATCGTTCGATGCCATGCCTTGCCGGTACGCCTCCTGCGTCATATAGAGGATGCGGCTGTTGATGTCCTTTTGTTGCTCGAGCAACTGGATGTCGATGTCAGCCTGACGCAATTCGAAATAGTCGATCGCGACACTGGCCGCAATCGACAGGCGCTGGCCGGCCAACTGTGCATCGGTGGCCTGCGCGGTGCCGCGCGCCGATTCAACCTGGCGGCGAATCGCGCCCCACAGGTCGAGTTCCCACGTGGCCGATGCACTCGCGATGAAGTCATTCGACACGCCGGGCGTGATCGAACCGGTGGCTGAGCGCGACGTTCCGCCCGACGGTGTGCCGCTGCGCGTGGCGGACAGGTCGGCGCCGATGACCGGAAACAGTTGCGCGCGGTTCACCTGCACGATCGCAAGCGCGACCCGATAAGCGGCTTCGGCAGCGGCGATCGACTGGTTGGCCTTTTGCGACTGTTCGATCAACGAGGTGAGCTTGTCGTCGTTATACATGCGCCACCAGTCGCTCGCGAGCGACGCTTGCGGGTTGGCCTGCGCGCGCTGCCAGTCGGTGCCTTCCTTGAAGCTCTCTGGGACCTGGACTTCCGGCTGGCGGTAGTCCGGGCCCAGCGCGCAGGCGGCAAGGCACAGCACGGCGGCAAGCGCGATGCCGTGTTGCAGCAGGCGACGTGACGGCAACAGCACGTGCGGCAAGCCGGTCGGCGACTCAACTGACCGTGTGGACCGTGCGAATGGCGGGACAAACAGCGAAACAATTTTCACGCATGCTTCCTGTCAAGGAATCGATTGGCTAGTGAAATGCGACGAACGGGAAAAAGGAAAGCTCAGCTTTCCTGGATAGCGAAGGCTCTTCACGCATCCGGCGATTCTAGACGGTATGAGTGAAGTTATGACTGTGGGTTTTGTTTACGACGTGTTTCGTATGACAGCCGCAACGGACATGATGCAAGCGGCAAAAGAAAGCTTAATGAAAAAATGCGGAACGGAGGTGGGTTTGTTTAGCACGAATTTATAAATTTGCACGACGAACGTTGCGTAGTCGAGTCTTTGGATGCGAATCACGGATGGTCGAAAAGTCGTGGAAACGTCCGAAACAAGGCAATCCGGCTCGAGTGCGCAGCAATGTCGCTTACATAACGCCTGGGGACTGTTGCGCGGGCTGATTGCAGACAATCGATGAACAGAAGAGTTGACCGCGCAAACGAAATAACTCATTGCGCGTAAAGAAGGAATCTTGACGACGGATCAGCGCACTTGTGGACTTTAATATGTCGCACATTGGATGCATCAATAGCGCTGGTGCCTAAGCGCAGGTTAGCGCCGGATACTTACCGTTCTCCAGCGCCCAACTTTCAAATTGATTATTTTCCGCAAAGAAGTAGCAGCCGCTCCTGTTCCGAGCAAGGCCGCCGATTCAGTTTTTGCGAAGCGGCGGCGCGTTCCGGCGTCCCCGATCCTGATCCCGCGGCTGCCTGCATCGCGGCGCGGCGCGCAAGGCAGGCCTTCAGATGCTTCTCGACCGGCGGATAGTATTGCCAACCCTTGCCGAGGCTCGGTAACTCGAGCTTCACCTGCTTCCATTTCGGATGACCGTGTTCCTGAAGGTTGTCGAAGTTGTCGCATAGCGAATCCGCAAAGCGATTCAGATTGCCGACCGTATCGCGCAGGTTGTAGTCATAGGTGACAAGAAACGCCTTGACGGTCCACGTCGGCACGTCTTCCTTCAGCCAGTTCGGGTAGCTCGACACGCGTATCGTCGCGGGAAAGTAGGTCTGCTTCGCGCGCGCCGTTTCGGGCGCGTTCGGATCGACGCGCAGGAAGCGGATCTGCTGAAGCAGGTCTGGGTTCATGTCGGTGAAGAGCTTCGCCGGTTGTCCGGCAACGATGATCGCGACGTCGATCTTCTTCACGATCAAGGCGGCCAGTGCGTCTTCGTTGCTCAGGTGCTGCGTGTTCTGCTCGGGAATCGGCTGGTTGAACATCAACCGGTAGAGGGTCGTCGCCGATTGTGCGGTGCCGCTGCCGATCAGACCAACACTGATTACCTTGTCCTTGATCTCGTTGATCGTTTTCATCGGCGAGTCGTTGCGCACGACGAAGTAGATCTCCTCGTCGTAGAGCGGCATGATGAGCCGCAGCGGGCGAATCGTCGTGCCGGCGTCCTGGTTGCCTGAGTTGGCCATGTCGACATACGCCTGATAGACATCCGATTGCACGAGCGCGAGCTTCACGCCCGGCTCGAAGCGCATCCGCTGTACGTTTTCCGCCGAGCCTTTCGAAGGAATCACCTCGAGGTCGATGCCGGCCGGTGGCGCGACCCATTTCGACAGGTCGTTGCCGATCTGAATGTACGTGCCGCGCTCGGGTCCGGTCACGATCTTGTAGTGAGCGGGATTCCCGCCTGTCCCGCCTGCCGCCGCGGCGCATATTGCGAACAGCAGTGCGCACAGTCCGGTCAGTCCTATTAGAGTCTTTTTCAGCATGGTCTCCCTCCGTTTTGAGTGTCGATATGCGGCGGCCTGCTACATGGTTTGGTATCCGAACATTTAATGCGGGGCATCCGGCGGCGGGGCGGCGTGCTTCCATCCCGATTCCAGAATCGCGCGTTGCTGCGCATCCAGGCCGTTGTCGGTGCTTGCTGCGCTGGCTGCGTCCGTCGAGCTGGCGGGCGCGGTGGCGCCGACGCTGCTGCTGATGTCCGGTGTAACCACCGCGCGCGGCGCACTCGCGATGCTCGGGAGGGGCGGCGGCGTGGACGCAGTGGAGTCGTTCGGCACGGACGGCGCCGTCATGCCCCAATCGCGCGATGAAGGTAGATGCATGGTGCGCGCACTGCGCGGCAGCGGCGATCCGTTAACCGTGCGCGGACCGCCCGTTGCCGGGGAGGCGGGCGCAGTGAGCGCGCCGGTTGCCGGTGCGGCAGGCGCGGTCAGCGGCGTCCAGCCGGTCGACAGAATTGCGCGCTCGAGCAGCGACTGCGCATGCAGACTGCTTGCGTCGATCGCGAGCGCATCGGACGCCTGCTTCTGTACGCACGCCCATGCGCGCTGGCTCGCGCACTGGTCCGCGCTCTGCAGCGCGTTGTCGCGCCGTTGTTCGCGCGCGGCGATGTCGCGCTGAAGTGCGCGTGCGTCTCCGTTATCGGGGTCTCGCGCGAGCGCGGCGTTGGCCGCGGCCCTGGCGTCCGACAGATTGTTGTCCTGCAAGCTGGCGCGCGCGGCACGCAGCGTGTCGGGCAGATCCTTGTATTGCGGCATCACGCGCGGTTTGGGCGTGGCGGATTGCGTATGCGTATCGGTGGCCGGCGGCGTCACGTTGGTCTGTTGCTGCGACGCGTACGGCGAGATCGAACCGGCCGACGAATTGGCGGTCTGTTCGTCGGCCGCCGGTTCCTGTTTGCGGTTATCGCCAAGCAGCAGATAGGCAGCATAACCGAGCGCGAGAACGAACCAGACGAGCAAAAGGCCCTTCGTGAAGATCCAGCGGCCCGTGGTTTTCCACAGCGGCGACGGCACCTCGAGCGGCGAAATATGCCGGTCGTCGGGCATTACCGGGGGCAGGTCGGAGTCCGCCAGATCGGCGGCCGGTTCGCCGGCAGGCAGCGCCGTCGCAGCAGGTTGCGGCGGCGCGCGAAGGGTTGGATGAACGGCGGTCAGCGAGGTCTCCGCGCGCGGGCGCCCGGCCGTGTCCAGTGGTCGATCAGTTCCACAATACGGACAGAAATCGACGTGTTGATAGAGCACCCCCCCGCAACGCCGGCACGGTGTGGGGAAACTCTGGTCACGAGTAATCTGAGCGGACATGCTGTCGACCCACCGTTATGGCAGATGCCATTTCGGCATGCTCAGGATCGTCGTTGAAGCGATCGGCGAGGACTCGCGGAACTCACGATCTACATGCGCAGAAGAAGCGGTCAGGCCAGACCTGGTCGAGGCCGCTGAAGGAAAATATGGGTTTTTTCCAACAGCGCGTCAATCGCCGTTGTTACCTACCGCACAGATACGTTTTCACATCGCCCACACAGAACGATCGGCGGCCGGGAATTTTTACGGTGAACGCGCGTTCGCGCGCGCGGCTTTTTTCAATTCATAAGAAAAGCTAAACGACTGGCGCGCGCGTGACGATCGCGCCAGTCGTCTCGCGTGAAGCTGCATCAATACTTGCGTAGCGGGCGGTCCTGCATCAGCCACGTCAGCGCGAAGGCGAGCAGCACGACACTCGCGGCGGTCAGATAGACAGTATGGAGCGCGCCCGCAAACGCCTGAAGATACACAGTGCGCAATGCGTCGGGTAGTTGGTGAATCGCAACGGGTCCGAGCGAATGCGGCAACTCGGCGCCGGCCGGCAGCGAAGTTTGCAATCTTGAAGCGAGGCCGTTCGCGAAGATCGCGCCGAAACCCGCGACGCCGACTGAACCGCCAATCGAGCGGAACAGGGTTGCACCCGAGGTCGCGACACCGAGGTGCCTGAACTCGACTGAGTTCTGCACCGCGAGTATCAGCACCTGCATCACCATGCCAAGGCCGCAGCCGACGAGGCCCATGTACACATACATCTTGTGGATCGGCGTCGACAATTGCAGCGTGGACAGCAGCGCCATGCCGACGCCGACGCACAGCGTGCCGATGATCGGAAAGATCCGGTACTTGCCGATGCGGCTGATCAGCCGGCCACTGATGATCGACATCACGAGTACGCCGCCCATGATCGGCAGCATCTGCATGCCGGCCTGCGAAGGCGTCGAGTTCTTCACGACCTGCAGGTACATCGGCAGAAACGTCACGGAACCGAACAGCGATACGCCGACGATAAAACCGATTGCGCTGCTGAGCAGGAACGTGCGCTGACGGAACAGTTCGAGCGGCAGGATCGGCTCGGGCGCGTGACGCTCTTCATAAATGAAGCCCGCCACGCAGACCGCGCCGAGCACGAGCGTCATCCACAACTGCGCGGACGACCACGGCAGCAGGCCGCCGCCTTCGCTGGTGAACAGAATGATGCAGGTGAGCGCGCCCGCGAGGAACGCGGCGCCCATGTAGTCGATCGTGTGCTTCACGTGCACGACGCGCGGCTTGAACACCGCGCCGATTACCGCGAACGCGAGAATGCCGAGCGGTACGTTGATATAGAAAATCCAGCGCCACGACAGATGGTCGACCAGAAAGCCGCCGAGCAGCGGTCCGATGACGGTGGCAAGACCGAATACGCCGCCGAACAGGCCCTGATAACGGCCGCGTTCGGCCGGTGCAATGACGTCGCCGATGGCAGCCATCGTGATGACGAGCAAGCCGCCACCGCCCAGGCCCTGGAGCGCGCGCAGCAACACGAGCTGCGTCATGTTCTGCGCAATGCCGCACAGCGCGGAGCCGATCAGGAACAGCACGATCGCGGTTTGCAGCACGATTTTGCGGCCGAACAGATCGCCGAACTTGCCATACAGCGGTACGACGATAGTCGACGTCAGCAGGTAGGCGGTGACGACCCACGACAGGCTGGAGAGCCCGCCGAGATCGCCGACGATGGTCGGCAGCGCGGTCGACACGATGGTCTGGTCGAGTGCGGCGAGCAGCATGACGAGCAGCAGCGCTGGAAACAGCAGGCGGATTGGCGGACGCTCCCCGGCGAGCTCGGCGGGAGCGGGAGGATTGGCGTCCATGTTCAGTTCCATGTTTCTGCTGGGCAAGCCAGCCGTTGTGGCCGACTGACTTGAAATTAATTAACACGGAGATTAATATATTCCACAAACAGTCATTCGTCAAATACGAACGTTATGGGAAAAGCCGTGGCAAAGGTATCGGCAAGGGCGTCGGCAAAAGCAGCGCAGCCGGAAGCGGTAGCGGCGGGCAGTTCGGTCGTGCAAGCCCGCGCGCAGAAGCGCGCGGGTCGCGGTTCGACGGTGCGCGCGGCGGCGCGGGAAGGTGCGTCGCAATCCGCATACGAAGCGGCCGGCGAATCTGCGCCGGCGCGCCGGCCCGGCCGCCCGTCGGGCGCCGCGCGTGCACCCGGGCAGCGTGCGCGGCTGCTCGACGTGGCGATCGCGCTATTCGCGCGGCAGGGCATTGTCGATACGACGCTCGGCGCGATTGCGCGTGAAGCGGGCTACACGCCGGCGATGGTCCATTACTACTTCAAGACCCGTGATCAACTGATCGACGTGCTGATCGACGAACGTTTTGCGCCGCTGCGCGATGCGTTAGGCGGCGCGTTTCGCGACAACGTCGACGACCCGGTCGCGGCCATTACCGAACTCGCGCACAGGCTGGTCGCGATAGCCGGTGAATATCCGTGGTTTCCGTCGTTATGGGTGCGCGAAGTGATCAGCGAAGGCGGGTTGCTGAAAAAGCGCATGAATGAGCGCTTCGGCGACACGCATCAGAAAACCACGTTCTCCCGTATTGCGAAGTGGCAAAAAGAGGGGCGTCTCAATCCCGATCTCGAGCCGTCGCTGCTGTTCGTTTCGATACTGGGGCTGACAATTCTGCCGCTCGCCGCATCGAACGCGTGGCGCAACGATCCCGCGCGCAACCGGCTAACGGCGGCCGATATCGCGCGCCATGCACTGGCGTTGCTGACAAACGGCGTTGGTCCTCGCTGATTCAACCGCGGCGCGGCCGCCATATTGCTTGCGCCGGATCACTCACTTCGAGCGGCCGACGCTCGAGTGACGTGTCGAGTCCATGCGGCTGCGCGAGCGCGTCGAGCGAAGCGAGCGCCGCATCGCGGTACTTCGCGGATAGCACGCCCCAGCGGCGCGCCCACAATGACGTGACGATCGGCGTCAGCAGCGCGGTCACGACCACCGACGTCGCAACCAGCGCAGTCGCAGCGGGTGCAACCGCTGCATAGCGAGGCTCGATACCCGCGATGATCTGCGGCACCGCGACCGCCGCGCCGGCTGTCGACGATGCGCCAATACCCGCTGTGCCATTGCCTTTTGCAAGGAAGATATCGGCGAGCACCAGCGTCGTGCCCGTCACAATCATCACGCAGATGCCGACCAGAATGCCGAGCAGTCCGGTGTTCAGAATCACGGCGAAATCAAGGTTATTGCCGAGCGCGAACGCGAAAAACGGCACCATCACCGGCACGGCCGAACCGAAGAAGCGGCGCAATTCCGGGTCGAGATTGCCAAGCAGGAAGCCGATCAGAAACGGCAGCAGCGCACCGAACAGCGTCTCATACGGGAAGCTCGCGAGGCCCGCAATACCGAGCGTCACCATCGTCATGAACGGTCCGGATTCGAGCGACATCAGGCAGAACGCGCCAGCCTCTTCCTTCGTTCCGTACTGCTGCATCAGCGCCATATAGAGGCCGCCGTTTGTTTCGTTCATCACGCAGATCACGGTGAGCGCCGAGAGTCCGGTGAAAAATCCTGATGTGATGCCGCCCGGCGGCAGGAAGTGCGACGCAATCACGCCAGCGAGCGCCGCGGTCACCACTTTGGTGACCACCAGCACGCCGCTTTTGCGCAGCACGATCGGCGTTGCCTTCAGACTGATGCTCGCGCCCATGCAGAAAAACCAGACTGCGAGAATCGGCAGCGTGCCGGTAATCAGCGCGTTCGAAAACGAGCCGAGGGACTTGCCCGCATGCGGGGCGAACGTGTGCACACATGCGCCGAGCAGCAGTGGGACCAGCATCAGTCCGCCTGGGATACGGTCGATTGCCTGCTTGATCTTCATGCCGGAGTGCTCCTCCACGGACGGGTCGTGCCCGAGCGGTTGTTATAAGTCGCAATGCCAGGCGTCGTGCGCCCGAACGTTGCTGGACTGCAATTTAGCACCGACGTGAAACAGCGTTCTAAAAATACGATGATTTCCCCTCATCGTTTACACCTGGGATCATGTATGTTTATTGCATACCTGTATTGCATGGGCACGGACACGCGTTTTAGCATCAGTTAAGGTGGGCGAACAATTTTGGATCGATGTTCCGAAAACCGACTTTTTCATGTTCTAATGCGCGGCCGTCGCAACCCGCTAGCACGGCGATCGGCAAGGTGCTGCTCGCGTGGATGGAGCCCCGCGAGGCACGCAACATGCTCTCACAGGTGGTATTCCGTAAGTCGACGCCGAAAACGCTGGCGTCGGCCGACGCCGTGCTGAGCATCCTGCCGCATGTGAAGGAGCCAGGTTTTGACGAGGACAACGAAGAGCAGGAGGAAGGGCTGCAATGCATCGCGGTACCGGTGTTCGACCGATTCGGGCACGTAATCGCAGGGCTTTCGATATCGTTTCCAGGCATGCGTTGCGGCGCGGATACGAAAGCGCATTACGTCGCGTTGCTGAAAGAGGCTGGGCGTGCGATTTCGGCACAACTGCGCCATCTCGACAATCATCGCGCACCGCATCGAGCATTGTGCAGGGTCTGTCCGGTCATGCGCGCGCCTTAATGTTCGGTTATGGTGGCATCGCCCGCGTCGCTGCGGCGCACTGCGCAGCAGCGTACACTTCCTTGCAACTCGTCGGACGCAGTTGGGTCAATGGACGTAGATTTGGAATAGATCAAACGGCGAGCAGCGCGCCCGAGGTCTGTGCAAGAACGTCATGTAAAAGTGCAAGAAAGTGAAAGTCGTACAGTCATTCGCTGTCGGCGCTGGCGCGGTGCAGGTGCCTGACAACCACGTCAGAATGCATAAACAGCTGCACAAACAGCTTTTTGGGTAACAACGTAAAAATGAACGGTGTATTAAGGCTCGATCAGGCGACGATCGTGCTAGTAGAAGATGACCCGCAAAATCGCGAGTCGCTCAAGAGTTTGCTGGAATCCGAAGGCGCACATGTGGTGGCGGTGTCGGATGCGGAGGAGGGAGTCGAAGCGGCGGTGCGTGTGATGCCCGACGCGGTCGTGTGCGACATCGACTTACCCGCAATGGATGGTTTCTATCTGATCCAGCGGTTGCGCGATCACGAGATTCGGGGCGACCACGCACCGGCGGTGGCGATCGCGATTACCGGCCATACCGACGAAGCCTATCGGCTGCGCAGCATCGGCGAGGGGTTCCAGCACTTCATGACGAAACCGGCGCGTCCCGAAACACTGGTGACGATACTGCACGACGCCATCGGCGCGCGCGCGGCGGGTTAATGCCACGGCGCCGGTATTTCGCGCCGTTTGCAGCGGACGGCGTGCCGTTTAGTCGATTGACATGCGGCTGCGCGTTGCCGGTGTCGATTGGCTAGCGCCCCGTTTTTGGCGCCGGTGAACCGCGTCAATTGCTGGCAGCCGCCTGCGCTGCCTGGCAGTCCGCGCATAGTCCCTTCAGTTCGATTTCTTCACCGGCGAGCCGGTAGCCCGCATGGGCGACTTGCGCCATCAGCGCTTCGCGCAGTTTCGGCTGATGCAATTCGGCCACGCTGCCGCATTGCTGGCACACCACCAGCATGCCGTGCTGGCATTGCGTCAGGTCGTGGCAAACCGTGAATGCATTGATCGATTCGATCCGGTGCACGAGGCCGGCGGCTAACAGGAAGTCCAACGCGCGATAGACGGTCGGCGGCGCCGAACCGGGGTGAATCTGGCGCATCTCGTCGAGCAGCGAATACGCTTTGGTCGCGCGGCCCGAGGTTAGCAGCAGCTCGAGCACCTTGCGGCGCAGCGGCGTCAACTTTTCGCCGCGCTCGCGACAGTATTCGTCCGCAAGCGCGAGCGCCGCCTCAGACGAGGCGGGATGGTGATGTCCGGCGTGCGCCGCGTGGGCGCGGCCAGATGTCGGTTTTTCGGCGGCCGCGGAGGCCTTTGCATTTTTCATGCGCTGAATTATAAATGGCCCGCGCGTGCGTGGATTCAGTCGAGCTTCACGTCGAAGCCGCGCTGCACCGCCGGTCGCGCGAACATCATCTGATACCAGCGCTGCACATTCGGGTAGTCGGCGAGATCGACCTTATGGCGTTCGTGGCGCCACGCCCAGCCCAGAATCGCGAAATCGGCAATGGAAAGGTCTCCCGCAACGTATTCCGTTTTGCCGAGACGTTCGTCGAGCACCCCGTAAAGCCGCCTCGTTTCCGCGGAAAAGCGCTTGAGCCCGTATTGACGGTCGCTTTCGGATTCCAGTGCGGCAAAGTGATGAACCTGGCCGGGCATCGGCCCGAAGCCGCCCATCTGCCACATCAGCCATTCGAGCACTGGCACGCGGTCGCGCAGGCTTTTCGGCAGGAATTTGCCGGTTTTCTCGCCGAGATAAAGCAGAATCGCACCCGATTCGAACACGCTGATCGGCTGACCATCGGGTCCCTGCGGGTCGACGATCGCCGGGATCTTGTTGTTCGGGCTGATGCTCAGGAATTCGGCCTGGAACTGCTCGTTATTGCCGATGTTGATCGGCTTGACGGTGTACGGAAGTCCCATTTCTTCGAGCGCGACGCTGATCTTGCGTCCGTTCGGTGTGGCCCAGGCGTAAAGCGTGATGGTCATCGGTTTAGCGTGCAAAGTGATGCTGCGCCGCGACTGTGCGCGCCGGTGACGCGCACAGTCGCGGCGCTCAGCAATCAGGTGAGCGGGAAGTCAATGTATTTGCGGAAACCGGAGCGCGTCGCGAGACGCAGGTACCAGCGTTCGAGATTCGGCAACGGCGGCCGTTCGACACCTTCGAGACCAAACCAGCGCTTCGCATATGAGCCGATCACGATATCGGCGAGCGTGAACTTCTCGCCTTCGATATGAAAGCGCCCCTGCAATTGCGCGTCGATCATTTTCCACAGTGCCGCGACCGCGTCGATGTCGGCGGCGAGCTTCGCGGCATCGCGTTGTTCCGCGGGGGTACGCACCACCGCGAGAAACACGGGGCGCTCGGCGGGCACCAGCATCGCGAGCGTCCAGTCGAGCCAGCGGTCGATACTGGCGCGCGCCTTCGCGTCGGTGGGATAGAGGCTGCTCGATTCCCCATACTGCATCGTCAGATAGCGCACGATGGAGTGCGATTCCCACAGTACATAGTCGCCATCGACGAGCGTCGGAATGCGGCCCGTCGGATTCATCGCAAGATACTCGGGCTCGTTATTGCGCCCGAATTGCAGGCCTGCATCGATGCGTTCGTACGGCAGCACCAGTTCGTCACAGCACCACAACACTTTCTGAACGTTGACGGAGTTACTGCGTCCCCAGATTCTGATCACCGGCAAAAGTCCCTTCTGACATTACAGTTTGGCAAGCCACGCGCGCGCGCGGCGTTCGACGGTTAACGATACACGAAGCGAAATCATCCTACCGAAGCTCGAAGCATGCTGCGATTCGCATTGCGTACAATGAGCGGTCCCTCGCGAGGCGGCAACGGCGGGGACCCGCAGACGCACCAGGCACACCCACAGCCACCCATCGAAGTCCATCACGACGAGGCATTGCATGGCCCGTATCGTTCCCGACGACTGGAAGCATGTCGCCGCCACCGGCGCCGCGGCGCGCGAGAGCGAAACGCTCGCGCTGCTCGAACAGGCGCTGCCCGCCGGCTACACGGTGTATCACGGCGTGCACTGGACACGCGTCAACGACGGCTTTTCGGTCTACGGCGAAGCGAATTTCGTAATTGTCGGGCCATCGGGACGCGTGGTGATCATCGAGCAGAAAACTGGCTTCCTGCGCGAAACCCCGAAGGGGCTTGTGAAGGCGTATCTGCAGACCGAGCGCAATGTCGCGATCGCGCTCGCACGCACCGTCGAAGGATTGCACCGGCGGTTCACCGCGGCATTCGGCGCGGGCGCGTATTTCATCGAAGGGCTGCTGTACTGCCCTGATCATCGGGTGAAAGATGCGGCGATCGCGGGGGTGGACCCGTCACGAATCGTCGATGCGGCGCGCAAGGAGCGGCTCGCGGCGATTATCCGCGACGCGCTGCCAGCCGATGAGCCGCGTTTGCCCTGCGCGCCGAAAATTCATCATTTCCTCGCCGACGAACTGTCGCTCACGCCCGATGCGAGTGCGCTCGTCGGGCAGGCGGGTACGCTCGTCACGCGCCTCGCCGGCGGTCTCGCGACGTGGGCGCGGCGCCTCGAGTTCGCGCCGTTCCGGCTGCGCGTGATCGGCACTGCCGGCTCCGGCAAGACGCAGCTCGCCGTGCAGGTGATGAAAGACGCGGTCGCGCGCGGCGAACGGCCGCTATACGTGTGCTTCAACCGTCCGCTGGCCGATCACATTGCGCGCGTCGCACCGCCCGAGGCGAAGGTCGCGAACTATCACCAGCTGTGCGACTGGATTGCGCGCGACAGCGGCCGCGCGCCGGATTTCGCGTCGCCTGACGTGTTCGAGCAACTCGAAACGGTGTTCGCGCAAACGCCAATCGACGCAGGCTGGCAATTCGATGTGTTGATCGTCGACGAAGGGCAGGATTTCCGCGAGACCTGGGTGCCGCCGCTCGAACGTGTGCTGCGGCCAGGCGGCGCGTGGTGGTGGCTGGAGGATCCGTTGCAGAACCTGTATATGCGCGAACCCGTCGCGTTGCCGGGCTGGACCGTGCTGAAGGAATCGACGAACTACCGCAGTCCGCGCGACATTCTCGACTACCTGCGCGACGTCGTCGGCGCGTCCGTGCCGCTCGCGGCGGGGCTCACCGCGGCAAGTCCATTCGACGGCTCCGACATCGCGCTGTCGACCTACGACGAAGATGACGCCGGGCAAAGCTGCGTCGACGCGACCAAACGTGCGATTACGCAGGCGCTATCGCTTGGTTTTCGCAAACAGGACATCGTCGTGCTGTCGTTTCGCGGGCGCGAAGGCTCGGTGCTTGCGGCGCTTGACCAGTTGGGCCCGCACCGGCTGCGCAGCTTCACCGGCAAATACGATCTGTTCGGCAGCCCCGAGTACCGCGACGGCGACGTGCTGCTCGAATCGATCTACCGTTTCAAGGGGCAGGCCGCGCCTTGCGTGATTCTCACCGAAGTGGATTTCGATACCTTCGACGAGCGCAGCGCGCGCAAGCTGTTCGTCGGTGCGACGCGCGCAACGATGAAGCTGATCGTCGTCGCGTCGCAACGCGCGGCGCGGCATCTGGAGTTAGGGGATGCGCTGGAGCCGGCTGACGACGCGCAATGAACGAAGCGGCACTGCCTGAACGAAAGCGGGCGTGGATGACTTGCGGTGTACGCGCCCGGCGGTATTGCGCCAGAACATCTCAACTAGCGCCAGCTTGATGCGCTCACCAGCGTGCCGGTCCGCGTCGCCGCATCCCACCAGATTACGCGCAGCAGCGGCGCCGCCTGGGCGATGCGCATCGCCTGCACCGGATCGCTCTCGATAAAATGCGTGACACCGCAGCGCAACGCAGCGGCGGCCTTGTGAGCCGCTGCCCCCATTGGCGTTTCGTCGTGCGCGTCGGGCACGCGCATCACCAGTTCGAGATGGCCGAAGCCGTGGCGCTCGAGCCACGCGCGGGTGCGGTCGACGTCGGTCTGCGGACGCCCGGTGATCACCGCGCGCACATGTTCGAGATCGATGCCCGGCAGCACGTCGAACGGCTGCAGCGCATCGCGTTCGCTGAGCGCCGCGGACAGGTCCGCGTCATAGCGGGACAGCGGCACGTCCGGCAGCAGAATGCCGTCGAGGTCGATCGCGTAGGTCGCATATTCGTGATCCTTCGCCATCGCCTTCACATCGCCGGCTTCGACTTGCAGCCAGTCCTCGCGATAGCCCTCGGTATACGCCTGACGCTCCCACGGGAACAGCGCGAAATAGCCGGTCGCATCGTTCGCGAAGTCCGGACGGATGCGGCTCAGTTCGTCGAACGCGCCGGTCAGCGTCTTCACGACCAGGCCATGCTGCTCGAGAAACGCGATGCAATCGACCAGCGTGAAGCCGCGGCCCGCAATGTCTTCGCATAGCAGCACTTTCGAACCCGGCGACGGCAGCGGCAGTGACGAATCCCACGTCACGTACCGGGCACGGCGGTCGTAGCTCAGGAACGCGACCGGTACGCCGATGCTGTGCGACGCCATCAACGCGAGCGGCGCGCCACCGCGCAGAATGCCGATCGCGGCCGAAAACTCTTCGGTCAGCAAGGCTGGCTGTAGCGATTCGATCCAGTGGTCGAGCTGTTCGTAAGTGAGCGGGAGAACGGGCTTTTTCATGGCTGGCGTTCGTTTGCGTTCAGTGGCGCGGTTGAGGTTCAGGGGCGCGAGCGCAGGTTCAAAAGGGGCTGATGGTTCGATGCGCGTATCGGCGGCCTATCGGCCGGCTTTTTCGGGATGGAGGCGATATTATGCATGCGGTTCACCGAAAACGTGCTTCGAACTGCCGATGCGCGCGGCGAACCACAACAAACAATGGAAAAAGAAAAGGCCAGACCATGCGGGAAACACACGGGATAGCGCGGCCTACGCGCCGCACGATAAGGACCGCCTCTTACGGGCTTATGATTGCGCTGCTCGCATGCTGCGCGGCAACAGCGCGTGCGACACCGATGTCGCTCGATGTCTCCGGCAAGATCGAGCGGACGAACGACGCCGGGCATCATGTGTTCCACTTTTCGGAGGCGCAGATTCTCGCGTTGCCGTCGCATTCGATTACGACGTCGACATCGTGGACGCCGAGGTCGACCTTCACGGGCCCATTGCTCGCGGATATTCTGACGAAGGTGGGCGCGTATGGCGATCGTGTTGAGGTGCACACCTACGATGACTACACGTACACCGTGCCGCTGTCGGACACCGGGCACTATGGTGTGATCGTCGCGTATAGCATGAACGGCAAGCGGCTGAAGATCAGCGATTTCGGGCCGCTCTTTCTGATTTATCCGCGCGACGCATACCCGGCGGAACTGACCGGCGCGACGGCCGATGCGAAATTCGTATGGCAGATCAAGGCTCTGATCGTCAAGTGATGGGGCGGCCATCCGACAGACAGCCGTCCGCGAGGCGGCCGGATGACGGGTGCGCAACCACGGGGCGGCCGCGTGACGGACACCCAGCCACGGGGCGGTCCGCCACGGACAAGCCGGCCGATGGTCAGCCCGCCGCGGACCCGTCGACCACTGCGTGCGCCACCGTGCAACCGCTGACGCGCCGCTCGCCACATCCGTGGCGGCGGCGTGTCGTCTATGCGCTGATCTGGCTGACCGCGCTCGCCGCGCCAACTGCGGCGATCGGCTACCTGCTGTATTCGTCGCTGCTCAACCCGCGCTTGACCGAGCGCGCCGCCGCCTATGACGGCTTCTACTGGGACGCCGCGCAACTGCAGATCGCTTACGCGCGGCTCGAGAGCCAGCTGCTGCAGTACGAAACGGGTATCGACGGCAACTATGCGCAGTTGCGGCTGCAGTATCACCTGCTGCAGTCGAAGCTGCGCGTGATGGCGGGTTCGACGCGCCAGCTCGCCGCTCAGGCGGCGCTTGCGGAGCAGCAGCAACTGGAAATCCAGAAGCTGACCGCGATGCTCGACGCACTCGAGCCGACGCTCGATGCGCTGCCGCGCGACCCGATGCTGGCGGACAAGATCGTGCTGGAATTGCGCCGTCACTGGGAAAAACTCAACGATCTCGCCTTGAGCCGCCGCTTTTCCGAAGTGGCGGACCGCGCGGCGCTGAGCACGGATTTCATCGCGAAGCGGCGCTTGCTGTTCGTTGCCGGCGTCGTGCTGCTGATGCTGTCCGCGGCCGCGAGCGTGCAACTGGTCGTGAACGCGCGGCGCCGCACGAAGCTGATCCAGCAGCAACGCGCGGCGCTCGATGCCGAGCATGAGGCGACCCAGGCGGCGCGCGAAGCAAGTCTTGCGAAGGACGCGTTCCTCGGCATGATCAGTCATGAGTTGCGCACACCGCTGCACGCAATCGTGTCGTCGATCGAGTTGCTTGGCTTCACGGTCCATTCCGACGCGGATCGCAAGGTGATCCGGCGCCTCGAGACCGCCGCGCGGCAGCTCGAGACCCAGATGAAGGATCTGACCGATTACGCACGCCTCGGCGCGGGCAAGCTCGAACTGCGGCATGAGCAGTTCGACCCACGCGAGTTGCTTGCGTCGGTGGTCGATGAGAGCGAACCGGCGGCGCATGCGCGCGGTCTGGCGTTCGAGAGCGGCGCGAGCGGCGTCGCCGGCCTGGTCGAGTCGGACCCGCATCGAATCCGGCAGATCGTCACCAACCTGGTGACGAATGCGATCCGTTATACCGAGCGAGGCGCCGTCACGCTGCGTTTCGAGCAGCATGCGGATGCGCTGGCGGTCGTCGTCCGCGATACCGGACCAGGCGTACCGACCGAGCAGATTCCTTTGATTTTCAAGGAGTTCACTCGTCTCGACGAGCGGCGTACGCGGCGTTTCGATGGCGCGGGGATGGGACTGGCGATTGTCCAGGGTCTCGTCGATCTGTTCGGCGGCCGGATTGCGGTGGACAGCCGCATCGGCGAAGGCACGACGTTCACGGTGACGATTCCGGTGAAGCCGGTCGCGCCACCGGTGGCGCCGCGCGTGGCAGCGCATGCGCAGCAGCGCGGCGCGCGGCCGCGCGTGCTGATCGTCGACGACAATCAGCTGGTGCGCGAGTCGCTATGCGAGATGGTCGAGCATATGGGTTACGGCGGCGCGGTGGTGGGCAGCGCGGACGCCGCGCACGAATGGCTTGCGACGCGGCAGTGCGAGTTGATCCTGCTCGACCTGCAGATGCCGGACAAGGACGGCTATGCGTTCATCCATGAGTTTGCCGCGCACGATGCGCGTGCGCAGCATGTGCCCGTGATCGCGGTGACCGCTTACACGCCCGGATTGCAGATGCACGCGGCCGCCGATCTTTTCTTCGACTATCTGACCAAGCCGGTGCGCTACGACGTGCTGCAGGCCGCGATCCAGCGTGCGCTGACCGGGCGGAGCGGCGGTGCGGCCGCAGTCGCGTGATGAGCGCTTATAAGCGCCGCAGCCGTTTGGACAGATCGGCAACGAGGATGGCCATCCGCGCGGGCTTTTCATAGCAGGCGACATCGAATGTGCGCACGATCTCGCTGATATCCGATTCGCTGGCCTTGCCGGTCAGCAGTTCGCCGGTCAGCACGAAAACCGGCGCATCCGGGTTTTCAGACGCGCGCACCGCGCGAATCGCCTGCGCGGACGTCTGATTGCCGAACAGCCAGTCGATCACGACACCGTCGAACACCTGCGCCTGCAGCGATTCGTTGAACGCCGCGAGACCGTAGATTGCGACGGCCGCGTAGCCGCTGCGCTCCAGGTAATCGCGCAGGTTGTCGGCGGATGCACGGTCGTCGTCGACGACGGCGATCAGCGGCTTGTCGCTTTCCGCGCGGCGCGGGTAAATCTCGATCTTGTGCACTTCGAACGCGTTCTGGTAAAGCGCGCCGTCGCAGCGCACGACGCGCCACTGGTCGTGCTTGACCCACGCGATGAATTCCGGGCGGCTGCCGGGTTCGATCGGCGCACCGACCCACGCGATGCAGGCGAGCTCGACCGAACCGATCGAGAACGTCGCTTCCTGGGCGGTTGCGCCGACCATGCCGGGATCGAGCGTCTGCGCGCCGAACAGCTGCGCGGCCGGTTCGTCGAACACCTCGGCGACTTTGCGGATTTGCGACAACGTCCACGGGCTATTGCCGCGCAATTTGCGATGGCCTTGCGAAAAGCTCAGGTCCAGAATGCGGCACAACTCACTGGTCTGCTGGCGCTTCGCGATGCCATGCCGGCTCATCAGTTCGCGCACGCGTTCCGCGACTGCGAGGGAATCCGGGGATTGGGCGTCGGTGGACATGCTGGATGATTGTTCAGTCGTTGAGTTATTCATTTGGCATTGGCGCCTGATGCGTATTCTAGCGAGGAATGGGATGCACAATGCATCAGGATGACTACTGGATTGACGCGTAACACATTGCGCGGTCGCAACGCAGCGTCCGCTTCACTTCGATACGCATGATTTAGCTCGGCTTGCCCGGCTCGAGTGTGCTCATCTTGATGCGATGACTTCGGTGCGGCCGCGGGGAGGCGCTCATTCGCTGGCGCTCATTGGGGTGCGCTCATTTGGGTGCACTCATTTGGGTGCAATATCCCGGCGCACGCGCATGATGTGCTGCTCGACATAGAACGCCGCCGCGTCGCCATCTCCGTTGACGATCGCCTCGTAGATCAGCCGGTGCTCGGACACATAGAGGCGAATGCGGCCGATGTCGTAGATCGCGTCGTCCTTCAGCCGCTTCCACAGCGGCTGGTTCATTGCCTTCGCGACTTCGTCGGCGATTTTCACGAACAGTGCGTCGCCGGTCATCACTGCGAGCTGGCGGTGGAACAGCCGGTCGCTGTCGTTCCACAGCGCGCGTTGCGCGGCATCGTTGACATCGGTGATCGAGTCCATCTGTGCGAGGTAATGCTCGGCGATCGCATCGCGCTGCGCGTGCATCGCGGCACGCCGCGCGATCGCCGGTTCGAGCACCGAGCGCACGTCGAGCGCGGAGGTGGGGCTGAAGTCGGCACCAGACGGCGCGCCGCCGGTCGCGGGAGCGGTCGCGAGCCGCTGCGGCGCGTCGCTGCACACGTAGGTGCCGGAGTTGCGCCGCGTCAACACCAGCCCTTCGTTCTGCAGCGCACCAATCGCCTCGCGCACCGCGGGCCGGCCGACGCCGAAGCGCGCAGCCAGTTCGCGCTCGGACGGCAGGCGCGATTCGGGCGCGAACTGACCAGTGCGGATGTCTATACGCATTCGCTCGGCGACCTGCTCGTAGATCTGCTTGGGTCGAAAAGGGTTGTCTGGTGGCAGCAATGTCATGACCGGATTCGCAACACGCACACACGACTGATCAGAAATCTGACCAGTTTGAGCACGCAAATTTTGAAATTGGTTGATATGGAACCAAGGCTGGTCTACATTCAGCACCAGTATAGAACAGGTCGAGTCGGAGACAACAATGGTCTGCATAAAGGATCAATCGTTCGAGTTGCCGCGCGCGATGCAGGGCGGCGCACGATCATGAAACTGAACCGCGTCATCAGCACGGTTGAAGTGCACACGGCGGGCGAGCCATTTCGGATCGTCACCAGTGGGTTGCCGAAAATTCCGGGGAAGACGATCGTGGAGCGGCGCGCCTGGCTCAAGGAACATGCGGACCATCTGCGCCGCGCACTGATTCTCGAGCCGCGCGGGCATGCCGACATGTATGGCGGGTATCTGACCGACGCAGTCAGTGAAGGCGCGGATTTCGGCATCATCTTTGTTCATAACGAGGGATATAGCGATCATTGCGGTCACGGCGTGATTGCGCTTGCGACGGCAGCGGTGTCACTCGGCTGGGTCGAGCGGACCGAGCCGGAAACGCGCGTCGGCATCGACGCGCCGTGCGGGTTTATCGAAGCGTTTGTCAAATGGGACGGCACGCACGCGGGCAGCGTGCGGTTTGTCAACGTTCCGTCGTTTATCTGGGAGCGGGATGTGACCGTACGCACGCCGAGCTTCGGTGAGGTGCGTGGCGATATCGCGTTTGGCGGCGCGTTTTACTTCTATACGTCCGGGGTGCCGTTCGAACTTGCGGTGCGGGAATCGGAGATCGAAAGGCTGATTCGCTTCGGCGCGGAAGTAAAGCGTGCGGTGAATGAGGCGGTCAAAGTGCAGCATCCGCTCATTCCCGAGATCAATCATGTTTATGGGACGATTGTCGATAACGCGCCGAGGCACGCCGGGTCGACGCAGGCGAATTGCTGCGTGTTTGCGGATCGCGAGGTCGATCGGTCACCGACCGGGTCGGGTACCGCGGGGCGTGTCGCGCAACTCTATTTGCGCGGGCAGTTGAAGGAAGGGCAGACGCTTGTCAATGAATCGGTAATCGGCACGATCTTCCGCGGGCGCGTGTTGCGCGAGACGAAGCTCGATCGGTTCGATGCGGTGATTCCGGAGATCGAAGGCGATGCGTTTATTTGCGGGTTTGCAAACTGGATTGTCGATGAGCGGGACCCGTTGGCGTATGGATTCCTGGTGCGGTGATGGACATTTTTGACGCTGCCGCGACTGCGCGGCTTACGCCTTATCCGGCGCTGGTCGATGCGCTGGCGACTGCGGTTGCCGACTATGCGGAGGGGCGCATCACGAGTCCTGAGCGGCTGGTCGTGCCGCTGAACGACGATGGCGTGCTGCTGTCGATGCCGGCGACTGCGCGTGATCTGGCGATTCACAAGCTGGTCAATGTGTGCCCGCGTAATCGGGAGCGCGGCCTGCCGACGATTCATGGGCAGGTGATGGCGATTGAGCCCGATACCGGGGAGATGCTGTTTATTCTGGATGGGCCGACGGTGACTGGACGTCGTACCGCGGCGATGTCGATGTTGGGTGTGCGCACGTTGAGCCGTGTTGAGCCGCGCGATGTGCTGCTGATCGGTACCGGGATGCAGGCGGTGAATCACCTGGAGGCGATCGGCGAGTTGTATCCGGATGCGCTGGTGCGCGTGCGGGGGAGTGTGCCGGAGCGCGCGCAGGCGTTTTGCGAAGCGCATGTGGGAAAGGCGCGGCGATTACAGCCGATGGTCAATGAGCCTGTGCCTGATTCGGTCGATCTCGTGATTACGCTCACCACGAGCCGTACTCCGGTGTATGACGAAGCGCCGCGAGAAGGGCGGCTCGTCGTCGGTGTCGGCGCGTTCAGGCCGGATATGGCGGAGCTTGGGCCGCGGACGCTGCGCGGCAGTACGGTTTTCGTCGATGATCCGGCAGGCGCGAAGCATGAGGCGGGGGATTTGATTCAAGCGAGGGTGGAGTGGGGGAAGGTCACGGGGATTGCCGCCGCGCTAGCCGCAAGGCATGGCAGCGCCGACGGTGCCCGCGCCGCGTGCGCTTTTAAGACCGTTGGATGCGCGGCGTGGGATCTTGCCGCCTGCCGGCTTGCGCGCAATTTGCGCTCACTGGTAACGAAGATCGCACAGCCGTAGTCCAATACGTTATAGCCTCGTCGATCCAGGATCCTCCATAATTCTGATGCCCGATATTTTCGGTTCATGCCCGCTTTGAATATCGAAGTGCGAAAAGGCGGCGGGAGAGGAGTGGCGGCGAGCACTGCGATTGGGAGAGCTAGACGCTTCAGCTTGTTCGTCAGTATCAGTTGTGTTCGAGGGCGATGTCTCCCATGGCGATGGTGCGTCGGTCTGCGTGGCTGCCGTCCTTGACGACGTTGCCTCGGTCTGCGTTTCGACGCTTTGCGGCGCGTAGTCAGGCGGGCCGTCCATGCTCACTTGCGGACTGTCGATATGCCTGATTTCGTTCAGCTCGATATCGCTGCCCCTACCGCCTGTGTAGACGTTGACCCTGACTTGCTGTTGAACGGTTGCAGCGGCACGTCTGGCGGCTGCCCTGGCTTGCCTACGGAGGCTCCAGACAAAGTAGACGTTTGTAACGACTGACAAAGTCGTCGTTGCGCCGAAAGCAATGCCCAATATGCTGAGTGCTTTTTTCGCATTCGGGTTGTCTGCATGTGAGGCGCCAATATTCATGGCTGTCGATACGAGGCCGCTGCCAATTCCGACCAGCTGCCCCGTAGTGGATGTCGCAAAACCAACGGTTGCTTTTCCCGCAGTCGCGGCGGTCGCCGTGAGCGCTCGTCTTGTGGCCCGAACCGCCCCGATCAACGCGCCGATGATCCACTGTTGGCCACTTGGGTCGATGTTGTTGACAGGGTCGCTTCCGCAATACGCGTAGGCATTAATACCCCCCTTTCCGAACGGACTTTCGCTGTCCGGACAACTGAAGCGCATCAAAGTCGGGCTATAGGCGCGATACCCATTTCCGAGATGCGTGACCCCCCACAGCGGGTCGCACCATTCACCATTGAAGCCGGGCAAGGTAACGTCGTCCACAGACGGCGACACGGTGCTGCCGAACGGCGAGTAAGCGAGGTCCTGCGATAGTCCAGCCGATATCGCCAGCAGCACGCTTCCGGATCGGTCGGTACCCGTCAGGTATGACGTCATGGCTCCTCTCCACTTGGTGGTTGATGTGCAGTCCAGGTCGACGGCGCGTATCGAGACGTTTTGCCGATACGCTCATGACGAAGGCATCGTCCCGTCGCTGACCGCGGCGCATCCATTGGCGGTCCGGATAAATCGGCTCACCTGGTTTTGCGCTGCCCGCACCTCGTCCACGAGCGTTTGCCCACGGTAGTACAGCTGCCGTAGGTCGCTTCCGTTGAGTATCTGCGCCGCCAGCATGTCGTTTGCGTCATAGTGGTACTCGGCGGTCGACCCATCTGGCGAAGTAACCGAAGCGAGCCGCCCGGCTTTGTCGTAGCTCAGCGTCCGGCTCTTTTCATCTTTGCTCATGCGACCATTCGCGTCGTATGAGAGAGCGATACTGGACGGGTAGGCACTGTTTCCAGCGTGCGTCACCGATGTCAATTGCGTCGGGTCGGACGCATTGTCGTAATGGAAGGTCGCCGTGTCCTGGTCCCCGGCGTTCTGCGCCATCGCCGTCACGCATTGCGTGATGTTGTCGAGCATGTCGTAAGTGAAGCTTTGCGACGCGATCGCCTGACCGTAGCCGTCGACCGGAGGCTGGCTCCCAGTCGAGCACGAATAGTTGACCAGGCGATTGCGACTATCGTATTCGTACTGCTCGTCTCTCAGAACTTCGCTTCCTCGCACTGTCTTGCGTGACTGCAATTGGTCGTTCGCGTAGTACGTGCTCGTGATCGTCACGATCGGCGCGCCACCGCTTGGGGCGAGTTCGCGAGTGATCTCCCGGCCCAGGTCGTCGTACGTCAGCTGCGTCGTAAGCGATGCGCCTGAACTCGAGTCTGTCGCTTTCTGCGTGTACAGGCGCCCAGCGGAATC
This sequence comes from Paraburkholderia rhizosphaerae, assembly GCF_004366595.1. Lineage (GTDB taxonomy): Bacteria > Pseudomonadota > Gammaproteobacteria > Burkholderiales > Burkholderiaceae > Paraburkholderia > Paraburkholderia rhizosphaerae. The sequence goes on along the minus strand of NZ_SORE01000014.1, from coordinate 113,262 downwards.
ATAGGCGAACGCGACAGAGACAGCACTGTCGGCGATTTTCGATAGCCGGCCGTACGCATCGTACGAGATTTGTTGAACGTCGCCCGAGACGTCCGTGTAGGAGAGAATCTTGCCCTGCAGCGTCCAACCGTAGTTGGCTTCACGTGGCGGGTCACTCTTCCAGGTGAACTGCTCGGCAGAGAGACGGCCAGCGGGGGTCCATTGCGATGAGCGGAAAAGACTGCCGGTTTCGTTCGCGTCGATTGGGCGTCCTGTCCTGGCTTCGTACGTGAAGTCCTGAGCAAACGATTGTCCGTCGCCCACATGGCTAATCGCATTTTGCAGTTGTGAAACGTAGCTGTAGGAAAGCGTGATGCCCGCGTTGTCGGTGACGGTTGCAGGGTCATCACTGCCACCGCTATAAGAGCGAATCTCAGTGCGGCCGCCGGTCTGTGTTTGCGTCGTGCGGCCGAGTCCATCGAATGTCTGGGTTCCCAGATCGACCTGATTGGCGGACTGGCTGACCTTGATGCTCGCGATCAGAGATTCTGTCGAGTGGGTGTCGTATGTTTTCTCTATCACTGTGCCGTCGGGTGCGGTCTGTTTGCTCACCCGATCGAACTCGTCATAGTCGTACCCGGTGCTATGGCCTAACTCATCCGTCATCTGGCGCTGCCGCCCGGCGCCGTCATACACATAGGTCGTTGTGCCGACGGTTCCCTGGTCCAAATCCTTTCTTTCAACCTTGAGTGGATTCCTGTTTACGTCGAATGTGGTGATCTGGGATCCGACCAGCGGCGTTCCCGTATTATCGGTAATCTGCTCGGTCTGGGTCAGTGCGACCGGGTCATAGATTTCATACTTTGTTTGTCCGCTGTCATATTGGATTCCCTTTCGAGCGCCCCAGTCGTCGTACAGAAAAACCATTTGTTTCTGGTAAACCGTGCCGGTGTTTAATGGATCGGGGTAATCCGTGGTTGTCAGGTTTGCCGGGTGGCCGAATGCGTTGTAGTTGATGACGGCGATATCAAAAAAATTACTGTTTTGACCGGAATCAATCGAGTTTTGGCACAAACGGATCGGGCGATGTCGTCCGTCGTAATGGATCTGTTGTACGTTGCCGGATGAATCTGTATATGTCGTTATAACGTCGGTTACCTTGCTTTCGTCACCCGGGTCATCGCGCTTGATTTCGTATGAAACAGAAATCTGATTCTCGTATGGCGTGCCCGGATTGAGAACCCGGGACACGAGCCGGCCTAGCGGGTCATAAGTATATTCAGTATCGTTCCCCAGGTTGTCCTGCTCGGACAACAGTTTATTACTTAACCGCGAATGGCTGGTTGACTTTGTTTTCATGGTTTTGTCATACCCCGTCAGTGTGGCGGTCTGTTTCAGCACGTCCGATTCGATTTCGTACGTAAGCGAAAGGGTGTAACCGGGGGTGTCATCGATTAGTGTATTGGTCACACTCGCGACACGGCCGTAGTTGTCCGCATCCGCTGTTTCGTATGTAATGCCGTTCGATTGCACCTTGCTGTCGTCGCGGAAACCTGTCGTCATGCACAGTAGAGCGCAAGTCGCTGCGGGGCTGCCCGAACGCGTGTCGACGCTTGTGTACTTGAATTGCGCCTGTTTGCACGAGAAATCATTGAGGTCCGATGCGACGGGAGTAACCGTTCTGGTCTTCAGGTTGGTAACGAAGCCGTACGGATCGGGCGGGCAACCAGTGTATTCGTCGTCTGGCTCGCCTGCGGCGGGATAGTACGTCCATTCGATCGATTCCTTGCCGGTCGTGTGTTTTGTCAACCGGTTTCCGTGTTCATCGTAGGTCGTGTCCACCGTTTCTGTTCGCGACATACCACCCTCAGTCCAGACCATCGTCCGCGTGGTCGGTTGCTGAAATTGCGGCGGTTGATCTTCATATTCCAGGCCCGGCTGTGCATAGTATAAAAAGTTGGTTTCTCGCGTACTTGAACCCGTCTCGATCGTTTCAGTAACCAGCATGTGATAATTGTTGAATTTGCGAGTCGTGGTTTTCGTGTTCTCACTGCCGTCCGATACGGTTTCGGTACTTGTATAGAAAACGGTGTCGCTCAGTACAGTGCTACAGTTGTCCTGTTCTGCATCCCATGAGTTTGCAATCCCGAAACCCAGATAGTTATAGCTGCTATAGGCGTATGTGGTCGTCGTGTCGGGTTGAGACATTCCCGGGGACTGAATGTATTGCACTACGGCTGGCAATGCAGGCATATTTGCGCTCGGAGGAAACTGCATCACGGCGTCTTTATAGCTGGCGGACTCCACATATCCCGACGGGTCAGTGATACGCGTCAGCAACATTTCACCGCCCACGGTAGTGTATTCCAGGTTCCACGTATAAATGTCCGAGCCGGCCGAGATTTGGTACGAAGTCAGATAGTTGTTTTGTGTTCCGATCGAAATCTGATACTCCTCCGATGTATCAGGGTAAATTCTGATACTGCAGGCGGGATCGTATGTGAATTCGCAGAGCAGGTTTTTTTCGTCCTTAACCCAGACAAGCTGGTTTTGTCCTGCATTGGTTTGCCATGACAGATTTAACTGATAGCCAACAGGCGTTATGATTTGAATCGGGACAAAATAATCGGGTGACATCCCGATGGAACTCAAGATTTCGACTTCACCTGATTTCTTGATGTAGTGATATTCGGTGTTCGATATTTTAATAAAAGAAAAATTCTCGGCGTTTTTCTGCTTGATGCTGACCGACAATCCATCACCAGATTCTATTGTTTTGTATTGTTCGCCGGTGCTTGTCGTCAACAGATGATTTAATCGGTCATAGGAGGAAAGGCCGAGTGCGCAGCCAATTCCCAGTGCAGATGAATTGTCGGGGTTGAATGGAGCATACTGGATCGCCAAAGATAGCTTGGGGCCCATGGCATTATTTCCTGTCAGATCCGCAATATTCAGTTTGGCAGTAAATTGCCCAGTCCGGGCATTGACGTTGCCACTTGCAGGATTATGGAAATTTGAGCCGGCCTGGCTGAAGAAAGTGGAGGGCATTTCTATTCCATTCTGATAAGAAGTGACCTAATTTGGATCCATGACAAAAAAGCTTGTGACATTATTTTGTGTGCAAACCCAGACCAATCCCGTGTTGCCGTATTGATCATAAAAATTCACCGTTGCAACCCAGTAGCCGGAATCGCCTGCGTCATAATAGTCGGCATTGGTTGGTGCATGTAATGTATAGAATGCTGGTCCATCCGTCTGATCGGACGATACGTCGATACAATCGTTCGATGCCGGCCAAAAAGGATCAGAGTGTGTCCCGTCATTTAATGTCAAAAACCATGCCTGTGCGTGGACATTTCCCGGATAATTTCCGCCAAAACAAAATGCATTGTCCAGATGATCCATCTGATCATCGTTGATTCCCATCACGTTATAGTCCGGACCGTTTGCCGGCGCGGTGCACCGCACGCTAGCACTTTTAATTAAAACGGCATTGGAATCCGAGCTGGCGGGGCAGAGGTAATAATATTTAACAGTGTAAGATACACCGGTCTTTGTTTGGAAATCGATATTTCCCCCTTGATCGGCGCCATCAAGATATTTCATTTGAAAATCGCTGGCGCTATAGATTCTAGGCGGGTCAACGGCAATATTCAACGTTTTAGCGAATGACCCACTATTCGATCGTGTTGTTTGATTAATGGATCCGGCCTCAAATTGAGCGGCAATCGTTATGGTTGTGCTGTCCATCGGGTCGGTATTGAACACATAATAAATAACGGAATACTCGCCTGGGGCATTGTCCGATGGACGTACTGTTAGTTTTCTTGCACTCGCTGAAACGTCGAATCTCGCAACGGCGTAGTCGTTCCTGGTAGTCGTGTAACCCAGGCCTCGGTCACTGGCGGAGTTAAGCGGCATCCCGTCCGAATCGTAGACAAGGGAAATTGCATCGAGCAACGCCTGATTTGATATCCCGGTCAATGGAAGTCCGTCGGTGTCATTACATTTCACGTCGACGACAACACCGACCTGGTTGAGGCCGTTTGCGTATATCGCGCATTGTGAACTGTCTGTGTCGTCTTCAAACATGCAAGTTAAACCAGTTAAACTGCCTAAATTCCACCATTCGCCGGCGCTCGCTGTTATCGTTAATGAGCAATCGAAAGCAGAGCCAGCTTGAGTCGTATATGTCTGCCCACCAACTGTGAACTTCCCGGCTATCACCGATTTTGTTCCATCTGATGCCGCCGGCGCCGAAACGTAGAAGGTGGCCGAGTATGTACCAGGCTGCCCGTCGCCTGCGGTTGTTGTCCGTCGCTTGATCTGAGGCGGGTTATATTCGCTGGATGGCGTGCTGGTGTATGTGAGCGGATTACCGGGGGTACTGGACGTAAGGCTACTGGTCCATTGCAATTCGTTCCCCTGGTCATAGTAAATCAAGGAGGCTGGGCCAAAAAGATCATTGTTCGTGGGACCAGTGAGCGGTTGTCCATCCTGGTCGGTACAGGTAATCGAAAAGGTAACAGCAATTTGATATAGGCCATCCGCCTTTATCGTTTTGTCTTTCGAAGAGGAATAATCCGTAAAGGAAATGGAGAGCTTCGTTACGTCTTTCAGATTCCACCAGGCACTACTGATCGCAACGATTGTCAACGCCTTATCATAAGCGGATCCGCTTTGCGTAGTGGACGTCACGCCATGAGCGCTGAATTTTGCAGCGATCTGGCTGGTTGTGCCGTCAGCGCTAGCCGGTGCAGACACATAATAAGTAATATAGCAAGTGCCGTCTGAACTGCCGCCGATGTTGCCAACCGGGAGCTTATCGACATCCTTGCTCGCACTTGTCTGACTCGCAGCATGGCTCGTATAGAAAAGTGGATTTCCCTGGATATCGGGCGACGGATTTTCAGTCCATGTGAGTTCCGTACCTGAATCGTAGTAAATCAGGTCGAGCACGCCCGGCAAATTGTCCGGGAGTATTTGATACAGCGGATTTCCCGACGCATCAAGACATGTGACGGACAGCGTCACCGCGATCTGAGTACTACCGTCGGCCTGGATTTGCCTGCTCGTCGAAGTCGGATAGGCATCGAAAGAAATCGTCAGATTGCTGATTTTCCCCAGATCTTCGAATGCATCCGCTTTCGGGCAAATCGTCAGATGCCCACTGCTGACAGTTGGGGAAGCCGAGGTGCCCGGCTGCACGAACATTGCAGCAATATCTTTATTAATGCCAGTCTGACTCGACGGAGCGGACACCAGAAAGAGGATTTGAGATACCCCCGTGCCACTGTCTATCGAATATTCACCGTTCCACTGATAGGCGAGCGGATTGCCGGTGGTGGCCATTGTCGACTCATCGGTTTGTGAAACCGGAGTTTGATCGTCGTTATAGACAAGAGACAACGCATCGGCCAGATCCTGCCCCGAAAACCCGGTCATCGGCTGGTTGTTTTTGTCGAGGAATTTTGCCGAAACGGTGATGCTCAATTGGCTTTTGCCGTCAGCCGTTAAGAAACCAGTGGTCACATTATTTGTATCGTATGTGAACTTTATCCCAAGATTACTGATGCTGCCAAAATTATCCCAGACGGTTTCTTCGATATTGTTTTGCGGGTTGACGGTCCATTTCATGGCTTCACCTGGATAAGATCGAATGTGTTTGTCAACGGATCGCGGCTGGCGATCGAGCGGTACATTCACTGTAGGTTTATAGGAGAATATTGGCAATGTTAACGATCTCATAAATTCAAGAATTTTTATGTTATTTAGCGTGAATGTATTTATTGCGGGCGCGTGGCGCGCGAATATGATCTGGAACATACTTTCGAATTTAAACTGCTATCCGAAGTTAATTAATGATCAAGCGGTGGCAAACAGACCGCGCAACGTCCCCGAATGTCCGATGCATCCGGCACCAGTGAAGTCCGCACGACCGTTCGCCACTATCGGCACTCCACATGTGCAAATTCCTCAAAAACGTTGCACCATAGTGAGCTTGTGTGCGGCTGTGGAAGAAGCGACCACCTATGTCGCCGCGCACGTTTTCCCTGAACCGCTCCTACCTTGGCCCTTCCGCGCTATGACGACTGCCACCGCCTCCACTACGCCGGACCACCCCCTCGACATGATCATCTTCGGCGGCGCCGGCGACCTGTCCGCCCGCAAGCTGCTGCCCGCGCTATTTATGGCGCACTCACACGGCAACTTGCCCGCCGACACCCGCATCCTCGCGATCGGCCGTCGCGACTGGACGCGTGAGCAATATGTGAACTTTATGGACGAGCATTCGAAGCCGTTTATCGACCGCAAGGCGCTCGATGCGGCGGCGTGGGACAAATTCATCGCGCTGTTCGAATATGTGCGCGTCGACGTCGACAACGCAGAGGACTACGCACGCCTCGCACAAGCCTCGCGCCCCAACGCCCAGCGCATCTTCTATCTCGCGACCTCGCCGGACCTTTTCACGACGATCTGCGACAACCTTGCGTCGAAGTCGCTGATCGACGCAAACTCCCGCGTCGTGCTCGAAAAACCCCTGGGCCACGACCTCGAATCCGCGCAAGCAATCAACAATTCGGTGGGCAAGCACTTCGCCGAAACGCAGATCTACCGGATCGACCACTATCTGGGTAAAGAGACCGTGCAGAACCTGATGGTGCTGCGCTTCGGCAATGCGATCTTCGGTCCGCTGTGGCAGGCGCCGTATATCCGCAGCGTGCAGATCACAGTCGCGGAGACGGTCGGTGTGGGCAGCCGCGCGGGCTTCTACGATCAGACCGGCGCAATGCGCGACATGGTGCAGAACCACCTGCTGCAACTGCTGTGCATCGTTGCAATGGAGCCACCGGTATCGCTCGATCCGGACGCGGTCCGCGACGAGAAGCTGAAGGTGCTGCGCTCGCTGCGCCCAATGACGGCAGAGGACATCTCTCGCGATACCGTGCGCGGCCAGTACACCTCCGGCGCGGTCGGCGGCGAGCCCGTGAAGGGCTATCTCGAAGAAGACAACGTGCCGAAGGACAGTCACGCGGAAACCTTCGTCGCACTGCGTGCGCACATCAACAACTGGCGCTGGGCGCACGTGCCGTTCTTCCTGCGCACCGGCAAGCGGATGGCAAAGAAGCTGTCGGAGATCGTGATCGAGTTCGCAGACCTGCCGTTCTCGATCATGCCGAATAGCCCGTGCGGCCCGCGCAATTGCGGCAACCGGCTCGTCATTCAATTGCAGCCTGCCGAATCGATCCAGTTGCAGATGCTCGCCAAAGAGCCGGGCAGCGGCATGCGCACGCTGCCGGTCAATCTGAATCTGGACCTCGAGCAGGCATTCACCGGCCGCCGCGCGGAAGCGTATGAGCGGCTGCTGATCGACGTCGTGCGCGGCCGTCTCACGCACTTCATGCGCCGCGATGAACTGGAAGCCGCATGGGCGTGGGCCGATCCGATCATCGAAGGATGGAAGCTTGCCGGCGACCGGCCACGGCCTTATACGGCCGGCACGTTTGGTCCGGGCGCATCGACCGCACTGGTGACGCGGGAGAATATGGTCTGGTCCGAAGAGTCCTGACCTGAAGCAGGTTGGCCGAGCCGGCGTCCCCCGCGCTCGGCCCACGTCTGCCTGCGCTGAAGCGACGCCACCGGCACCCGCATCGCCACGTAAGGTTGACAATAAAACCCTTAAAGTTGACAATAAAGCCAGCTAAAGTTGTCAAAAGGGTGCCGTCGTGTCTAGCAGGGTCCGCACAGAGGGCGAACAGGTTCGAACGTTTCTGCTCGAGCACATCGAATCGCACGTCGACGTGGTGTCGCTCACCGCGGACCGGTTCTCTATCAGTCGCCAGGCCGTCAACAAGCACCTGTTGCTCCTGCGCGAGCAAGGCGCAATCGTGAAGGAAGGCAGCACACGGGATGCGCGCTACCGGCTCGTTCCGCTGTTCACGGAGACTTTCCGGTTCCCGTTGACGCAACCGCTCGAAGAAGACGTGGTATGGAACGAAGTGGTCAAGCCGCTGATCGAGCCGCTTCCCGCGAACGTCATGAATATCTGGCACCACGGCTTCACCGAGATATTCAACAACGCGATCGACCACTCCAGCGGCACCGCGATTCTCGTCAAGGTGACGCAAACCGCGGTGTCGACGGAAATGATGATCTCCGACGACGGCGTCGGCATCTTCACGAAGATTCAAACGCACCTGAACCTTCTCGACGAGCGGCACGCCATCTTCGAACTGGCCAAAGGCAAACTGACGACCGACCCGAGGAATCACTCGGGCGAGGGCATCTTCTTTACGTCGCGGATGTTCGACCAGTTCGGCATTTTGTCGGGCGCGCTCTATTTCGATCACCACAAGGAGTCGTACGAAGACATCGTGATGGAGCGCGAGCGGGCCGCGCCCGGTACATCGGTTTTCCTGACGCTGAGTAACCGCGCCACGCACACGGCCAGGGAAATCTTCGACGAGTACACCGAAAGTGATGACTACACGTTCGACAAAACGGTCGTACCGGTCGATCTCGCCAAATATGGGACCGACGACCTGGTATCGCGGTCCCAGGCGAAACGGCTGCTCGCGCGACTGGATCAGTTCAGAAGGGTGGTGCTCGACTTCAGGAACGTCGACACGATTGGACAGGCGTTCGCCGATCAGATCTTTCGCGTGTTTGTCGATGAGCACCCGCAAACGCAGCTGTTACCGGTCAATGCAAATCCGGCTGTCCAGCAGATGATTTCCCGCGCACGCGCGCAGCGGGAAGCGGCGCGGTAGTCCGATTACCCCTGCGTGCACGGGGCGGCGCTATACAAAGAAAGATCGCGCTGCCCCTGCGCAAGACGTTGTTGGCCCTGTCGCGGCCTGCAACGCCGACAGAGTTACGCGGTATGCAACCCGCCACGCATCAGCTCCCGCACCCGCGACATATCCGCCTCGACATGGCCTGCGTGCTCGAACAACTCCGCCAGCCAATCGACGAACGCCCGCACGCGGGGCGACACGCGCCGTCCCTTCACATACGCAATCGACACGGTAGTCGGCAGCGGTCGGCATTCCGGCAGCACCTCGCGCAGCATCCCAGCGTCGAGCCACGGCTGCGCGGCGATTCTCGCCGGCTGAATCAACCCGAGCCCTTGCAGCCCGCAGGTCAGGCAAGCCTGCTCGTCGTTCACATTGACAAAGCCGTCCACCTTCACCGCGAGGGGACTGCCGTCGACCTCGAAATCGAAGCTGGCCGAACGCTCGCTTTGCCGCCCGGTGCAATTCACCGCCACGTGCCGCGCGAGATCGTCGAGACCTTCCGGCATGCCAAAGCGTTCGAGATACGCCGGGCTCGCGCACGTCACATGTTCGAGCGTGCCAAGGCGCCGCGCATTGAGGCCTGAGTCCGGCAGTTCGCCTAACTGGATGCTGCAATCGACCGCCTCGCCAACCAGATCCACCGGGCGATTGCTGACACCGATCGACAGCTCGATGTTAGGAAAGCGCGCATGAAAATCGTCGAGCGCGGGCAACACGAGCGCAGTCGCCACTGCGCCCGGCATCTCGACGCGCAGTCGTCCGCTCGGATTCGCGTTGGTCTGCCGCAAGCTCGCTTCCATCTCATCGATATCGGCGAGAATCTGCGCGCAACGTTCGTAGTACGCGGCGCCCTCCGGCGTGAGTGACAGACGCCGCGTCGTGCGGATCAGCAACGCGGTGCCGAGCAGCGCTTCAAGGTTCTGAACGATCGTCGTCGCACTCGCCCGCGGAATGTTCAACGATTCCGCGGCGCGCGTGAAACTATTCGTATCGACGATCCGGATAAAAGTACGCATGGCCTGAATACGGTCAATCACAGGGCTTCTCCACTGAAGAACTTCCTGATCAAACATGCAGCAACGACGAGCGGCCGGCGTGCCGTTCCAGTCGGAAAGGCACGCCGGCACTGCGGGGTAGAACTCGGGTCATGCCGCTGAACTGCACGCGGCGGTTAATGGGCAAAAGGCAACACGGCAAAAAAAGCGAGGGTCAATGCGCTGCCGCCCGTCGTGGTCATGTGGATTCCTGCAAAAGAGACCTTGGGCTTAAGTCATTCGCATCATCGCGTTCCCGCATTCCGCTATCCGGCGGGCGTAGCATCGACGCAATCGGCACGGCAAGCGCGGCTTGACGCCAAATGGAAGGTCTCTCGTCAGGGTTCCCATATTAAGCAGCGCGACCGGTCCAGGGAATACCTGGACGTCTTGAAGGCTTGCCTATTTCTCGCGTCGTCGTACGCGGAAGTGCATTTAATGCTAGATTTCAAGCCTGATTCTGTGAAGCACAAGAGATGTGCAGAGCCGTTCCCCCCCGACAGGTACCGTCATGACGTTCCTTCCCGAACTTTCCGAACTACCCAAACTGAACGACGCATCAGCGACTCGCGCGCAGCCCCGTGCGATCAGCCGCGCGCAGCGGCATATGGCCGATCTGTTCGACCGGCTCGCGCCGACCGACGGCTTTACCTTTTCGTGCGTGCCCGGCGTCAAGCTGATGCGCGCGAGCCGCCCGATGCCGCGTCACCCGGTGATGTACGACCCGATGATCGTGATTGTCTGCCAAGGCCGCAAGCGCGGTTATCTCGGCGGCGAGTCGTATGTGTATGACGCGCAGCAGTATCTGGTCGCATCGGTGCCGATGCCTTTCGAATGCGAGACCGAGGCGAGCGAAGCCGAGCCGTTCCTCGGCATTGGCATCGATATCGACCTTGGAATGGTCGCCGAGCTGTTGATGCTGGTCGAAGACAATCGCGCCGACGCGCACGACGAACCGCGCGGCATTTATTCGACGCCGCTCGACCCGACGCTGTGCGACGCGGTCGAACGCCTGCTCGAAGCGCTGGCGGCGCCGCTCGATGCGCGGGTGCTCGCGCCGTCGATCGTGCGCGAGATCTGCTACCGCGTGCTGACTGGCGAGCAGGGCCACGCGATTCGCGCGGCGCTCACGCATCAGCAGCATTTCGGCCGCATTGCGAAGGCGTTACGGCGCATTCATAGCGATTACGATGGCGCGCTCGATGTCGATACGCTCGCGCGCGAGGCGGGCATGAGTCTCGCAGTGTTTCACGCGCACTTCAAGAACGTCACGTCGACGTCACCCATGCAATACGTGAAGACCACGCGCCTGCATCATGCGCGCCTGCTGATGCTGCAGGACGGGCTCAACGCGGGCGCGGCGGCGGCGCGCGTCGGCTATGAAAGCGCGTCGCAGTTTAGCCGCGAATTCAAGCGGCTTTTCGGCCTGACGCCGACCGACGAAGTGCGGCGCATGCGCGGCTCGCTGGAGGCGCCGCCGGTCAGCATTGCGCCGGCGCCGCGGCATCTGGTTGACGCGCGCTGAGCTCGGCGCGTCGGCGCGATGGGCTGGCTTGGCAGGCGCGTGCGGACGCGCCACAAAAGCGGGTAATCCTTATACCAGCATCCCCGCTTGACTGGTTAAGCCCGCGCACGTTTCGTACGATGCTCTGCGCAGTGCCTTCACGAACCAAAGCGAAAGGACAGAGACCATGAAACGTTTTCATATCGCGCTGGCTGTCGCGAACCTCGATGCATCGATTACGGACTACACGCGCCGCCTCGGGCAATCGCCCGCAGCAATCGTGCCCGGCCGCTACGCGATGTGGCGCACCGACTTGCTCAACTTTTCGATTAACGAGAATCCGCAGCGCGCGGGGCAATTGCGCCACGTCGGTTTCGAAGAGGACGGCACCGAGGGTTTCACCAGCACCGTCGACGTCAACGGCATCGAGTGGGAGCAGTTTTCTGCGCAGGAACAGGACCGCCGCATCGTCGAAATGTACGGCGTGCCGGTGCGCTCCGGCAGCGTGTAAGCGAGGCCGCTCGCGACTTGCCCGCCTCACGGAACGTCACGCTGCGCGAGACTATACTGCATGATCCGAGACTCTTGAAAACGGGAGGTGCATGATGGTCAAACTCGCGCTGTATGTCCGCCTCGAAGCGAAGCCCGGCAAGGAGAAGGACGTCGAGCAGTTTCTGCTCGGCGCTGTGCCGCTCGTCGAAGCGGAGCCGGGCACAACCGCATGGTTTGCGATACGGATGGGCCCGTCCACATTCGGCATCTTCGATGCGTTCAACGACGAAGCGGGCCGCGATGCGCATCTGTCCGGCAAGGTAGCCGCCGCATTGATGGAGCGAGCAGGCGAGCTGCTTGCTCAGCCGCCGAAGATCGAACGGATCGATGTGCTCGCGGCGAAGCTGCCGGGCGTCAAGGCCTGATCAAGCCAACGCGCTGCGCAGCTACGCATTGCGCGCACGCGTTTGCTCTTCTGCGTAAATCGCGCGTTTATCCTCGTACATCAGCAGGTCCGCGCGCTGCACGCCCGCTTCGACACGCTCGCCGCGCAGCACCGTGGCCGCTCCCATCGAAAAGCTGAGCGGCGAACCCGGATAGAACTGGTTGTTCAACTCGACGAGCTTGCGGACCGTTTCGATCATCGCTACACCACCGCGCTCGTCGGTGCCGGGCATCAGAATCGCGAACTCGTCGCCGCCGATCCGCGCGGCGACAAACGGCATTTCCATCGCCTTCGACAACACTTCGCCGGCGCGCCGCAGCAGCGCGTCGCCGGCCGCATGCCCTAACTGGTCGTTCACGCGCTTCAGTCCGTTCAGATCGGCCATCACGACGGTAACCGGATACGGGCCTTTGCGCTCGAGCCGGTTCAACTCGTCGACATAAAACGAGCGGTTGCGCAGCTTGGTCAGCACATCGTGTTTGCCGAGGTACTCGAGATACGCTTCAGCCTTCTTGCGCGCGGTGATGTCGGTGAGCGCGACCAGCACCAGGTCCCAGTCGCGTTCGTGTCCCGGCAACACCGAGAACTGCAAATGCACGTGCACCTCGTTCGCGTCGAGCGAGTAGTTCAGCACTTCGCGTTGCTGGAACAGCTTGCCTTCCCACAGGTCGATCAATTGCTCGCGAAAGTGCGGACGCATGTCGTCGCGGAAAACGTCGGGCAGACGCGCGAGCAGCGTGTGTTTATCAGGTGCGGCAAACATCTCGAGCGTGTGCTGGTTCACGTCGAGCACATGGATTTCCTGCATGCAGCGCTCGACGAACTCCGGATGCACATCGGTAAACACGCGGAAATCGACGATGCCTTGCGCGCGCACTTCATCGAGCAGCCGTTTGACCGCAGTGAAGTCTTCTACCCACAACGACACCGGCGAATGCTCGAAGAGCCCGCGCGCGTATTGTTCGGCGTGCGCGATGCGCTGACGCGTGCGTTCGAGTTCGGTGATGTCTTCGACCGACACCAGCACGCGGTCCCACCGCGCTTCGTGTCCGGGCAGCACGGTTCCCTTGAGCAGCACGTCGAGGCGCCGGCCGCCGAGCGTGTAGTTGACGGTCTGACTCATAAAGTGACTTTGCCCGGACCATAGCTGGCACAGCTCTTCGAGGTGCGTTTTCAGCATGTCGTCGCGGAACACGGCCGCGAGATTGCCGGTAAGTTCGCCGAAGTCCGTTGCATCGAACAGCGCGAGCGTCTTGTGATTCACCTTGATCACGCGAATGCGGCTTGCGCATTCGGCCACGCGCGGCGGGTTCGATTGCAGGAATGTACGCAAATCGGTGACGCCTTGCGCGCGCCATTCGTCGAATAGCGCGCGTACGCCGCTAAAATCCTCGAGCCATAGCGACACCGGGGCGAGCTCGAACATGTCGGCGTCGTCGCTGGGTGTCGCGAGGTCCTGCGGCGCGTGATCGGCAGAGGCGATATAAGGCATGGTGGCTTCATCAACGGCGAAAGCGCCATTTTAAGATGCGCCGGGCCATGTCAGAAAGAAGGGTAAGTCTGGGCATCCGGAACATCGGCATACCGCAATAACTGAAGCCATCAGGAGAAGAAAGCATGACCATCGAACTGACGCTGCTCGCGTGGACGCTTGTCGTCGCGCTGATTCAGGTTCTAGTGCCCGCGTTGCTGCGCAACCGCGAGACCGGCATTGCGTACAACGCGAGCGCGCGCGATGCGCCGGGCGCGCCGGTCGGCAAGCTCACCGGGCGGCTGATGCGCGCGCAAAGCAACCTGTTCGAGACACTGCCGGTGTTCGCGGCCGCCGTGCTGATTGCGCATGTCGCGGGCCGCGACAGCGCGCAAACGCAACTGGGCGCCTGGCTCTATCTGCTCGCGCGTATCGTGTACGTGCCGCTTTATGCGGCTGGCGTTCCGTATCTGCGCTCGCTTGTGTGGGCCGCGTCGCTCGCGGGTATCCTGCTGATACTTTCCCGGCTGATCTGATGCAGGCCATTGCTTACGAGGAGCTGTAAAAAATGAACGACCCGCTGTCGACGATCGAAATCGAAACCGCGCCGAACCCCGAATTCGCGGTGATCCTGATGCACGGCCTCGGCGCCGATGCTAACGATTTCGTGCCGCTGATCCCCGAACTGCGCCTCGCGGGCGCGCCCGCGGTGCGCTTCGTCTTCCCGAACGCGCCGGAAATTCCGGTGACGGCGAACAACGGGTACGTGATGCGGGCGTGGTACGACATCCTGTCTTTTCAGGGCATCAACCGGAAAGTCGACGAAGCGGGCATTGACGCGTCGTGCGCGACCGTGCGGCAGCTTATCGACGCACAGAACACGCGCGGTATCGCAACCTCCAACATCTTTCTCGCCGGATTTTCGCAAGGTGGGGCGATGACATACTCGGCCGGGCTGACTCACCCTCAAGCGCTTGCCGGTCTGATCGTGCTGTCGGGCTACGTGCCGTCGCAGCCGTATATCGAAAGCCGCGCGAGCGAAGCGAACCGGTATACGCCGATTTTTGCGGCGCACGGCACGCAGGACGACGTGCTGGCCGTGAGCCTGGGCGAAGCGGCGCGCGACTTCGCCCGCGCGCGCGGCAGCGATGTCGAATGGCACGCGTATCCGATGCCGCATTCGGTGTGCGCGGAGGAGATTGCCGCGCTGCGTACGTGGCTGCTGGCGCGGCTCGGGCAAAAGGCCTGATCGCGTAGCCGACCCAACGGCCGTCGAATGCCGCGGGGGCGCTACCCGGTGCTAACCGGCGGCGCTAACCGGCGCTGTCCGGCGATCCGTTCACGTTCGGTCGAGCCGCCCCGCCGCGCGAAGTCTTATGGCTTGCCGCGTACTCGCGCGGCGTCATCCCGTAGCGCTCCTTGAACGCGCGGCTGAAGTGGGCCGCGCTCGCAAAGCCGCATTGGTATGCGACGTCCTGAATCGCGCCTTGCGGCGCCCGCGCAAGCAACTGCGCCGCATGTTCGACGCGCATCGCCCACGCATGGCGCATCGGCGACAGCCCGCTCGCCTTTAACGCGCGCGTCAGGCAACTGATCGAAATATTCAGCTCGGCCGCGAGACTGACCACGCTCAGTTCGGGGTCGCCAATCCGGCGCGCGATCACCTGCTTCGCGCGTAGCACGGTCGCGGCGCTGGTGCGGCCGGTTGCCGGTCCGTCGCGGTCGTTGACCAGCACGTCCATCAGGTCGAGACACTGTTCGCCGAGGCGCGCGAGCAGCGCGTCGCTTGCGTGGCCGGCCAGCGACGCGAGATTCAGCACGAACCCGCGCACCGCAACGACATCGGCTGACGCCGGGTTTGGACAGCAGATTGCCGCAAACTGGTGGCGCAGTCCGCGTTCGCGTAGCGCCGACTTCGGCATGCGTAGGATCGACACGCGTGTCGGTTCGCAAAACGACTCGTTGAACGTATGCAGCGGATCGACCACGGCGATGTCGCCCGGGCCGAACGTGGTCGTCTGTCCGCGCTGTTCGATCGACATCGTGCCGCTCTTCACGACCTTCACAAACAGATGCTCGCCGTTCCAGTTGCTCGCGTCGCAACGCGTAGCCGGCGATACCGATTGCCACGCAAGATTGACGTTGATGATGCCCGTCTGGCCGGCGCCCGCGAAGGTGAACGACGATGCGCCGGAACGGTAAGCGTCAACGCGGCAAGACATGCCCTGCGTCGAAACCCTATCGATCCAGGCGGGCCGGCCTTGCGGCGCACCATCCCAACTCGTTTCGTAAAAACCGCTGTCCATGCCCGACCGTTTCCTTTTCTCGATTGGATGCAATCCTTTCCAGATGCTAACAATGCTCTGCGGCGAGCCTGATCGCGAAGGCGAACTCGCCTGAGTCAGGGGGGGGCGGTGACGAGGCAGTACACAGCGCGGTGGCTCCTTCAGCTCGAAGAACAACTGAAGCGCGAGAATATTCCGCGCGTCTCATGAGAATTGCCGCGCACGCGCGCAGTTGCAGCGCCGTCAACGGGAGGACACGGGGAATCAACAAGCGTTGCGCTGGCCGGGGCCATGACGCGGTACAGCACACCATGGAAAATGCAGCATTACGCCAATCGGGGAAGATCGGTCATTCACAATGAATCGCCGTCAAGCAAGCCGTGACGGTTCGGATGTCGAATGAATCGCAAGATCAACTCTGGAGACACGATGAAAACAGAAGGCGCGCAACGCGACACACTAACCGGGGCCCAGCCAGCGGCCTCGAGCGGCTCAAATGGAAATATCGCCGTCCAACCCGCCGGGCAGCGCCAATCTGGCGACACGGACAGCATGGCCGCCACGCAGTCAAAAACGCCCGACCCGCAAAAACCCGCCAAGCTGGCCACGCTCGCTGAATACAACACGTACGCGAAGTACGCGAGCACCATTGTCCGTCAGCTGCTGTTCGGCGACAGCCGTTTTAACAACTCGAAACTGGTGGTCGACTCCGTATTGAGCAAGCTGCAGGTGAAAGGCGGCTATGTGCCGCCAGGTGTGCGGGTTGGCACGCTTGGGCTGACGCGCCTGAATTCGGCTACAGCGAACTTTTCGAAGGCAGCGTCGTATATCGAAAGCGCGCAGCGTAAGCGCAAAGCCGGCGAGGACGCGACTGACGACATCGTTTCCGCCACCGCCCTGATGGGTGAAGGCTTCACCGAAGTAACCGCCGGCCTTGGCGCCGACGTCGGCAACTATCTGGTGAAGCAATGGCAGACGCAAATGGGTAACCCGACCAGCATCGGCAGTCTGCCGTCGACCGTGCCGGCGGATAGCGTCGTGCTCGAAGCCGGCAGCGGTACGCCGCTGCCGGCCGGTGCATTGAAAACCGACGCCGACAGCGCGCTGGCCCATACGCCGGCGATGTCGCAACAGGAGCACGAAGCGACGATGGCGCAGAGCAAGAGGCAGTACTTCGAGCGGCTCGATCAGCAACTGCAGGAGATGCGCGATCAGCAGAAGCAGCACATTGTCGACGAGCTGGAGAAAGTGCCGGACAACCAGAAGCCCGCGAGTCTTGCCGAATTGTCGACGCAAGCCGAGGGCAAAATCGAACTGGCCGAGCAACTGGTTGCGGCAAACAAGCGGGACATTTCCGCAACCAAGGCGCAGCGCGAGTCAGACTTCGCGCAGCTGGAAGACGAGATGAAACCGATTCGCGACCAGTTGAAGTCCGGCAAGTACACCGATGCTTCGGTTGCGGGGCTGTCGAAGGCCGATGCGGCCGAACGGCTTGGCGCGAAGTTGCTGTCGTATCGGCGCCGCGAAGAGGAGCTGGCGCAGGGCTTCGAATTGGCCACTGAAGACGTTCCCACGAGTCTTGAGATGCTGAATCAGCAGGTGAACACGCTCACCGAGGCCAATAGCCTGGCCGGACTCACACCGGAGCAGCAGGTCAGCAAGCTGGAGAAACTGAAGACCGACTATCGCGAGAACTTCCTCAAGTATCAGAAGGCGATTTCCGCGCCTTCGGAGAACCTCCCCGAATGGCTCAAGATCTCCCCCGCGTTGAAGGCGCAACTTGGGCCGGCGGCCATCAATACCACATTCGCAGTCGCGGACATGGGCGCGCGCATCGATTCGTACATCAAGAAGGTCGCGAGTGGCAGCGTGACGACGCAGGACAAGTTGAATCTTGCGGCGAGCGTGCTTGGTGTAGCGGGCGGCATGAGTTCGTTCATTCCGGTCTTCGGGCCGTTTGTTTCGATCGGCTTTGCGTTGGCAGGCATCGCGCTGGGGAACATTTCGGAGGAACTCGAAGCCAGCAATCTGCGTGAGCGGACCAATACGTTGCGCGACGAGGTGGTCGATATCTACCAGAAGAAACATCCCGGCAGCGAGAACTACGTGTACAAGAGCGATGTCGGTGTTGCGTAAAGCATCGTGGAATTGCGCGGGGCGGCTCCCTCTTCGAGAGGCACAGGGCGTCCCGACGTGCGACGTTCGTCAATCGCGCATGCGCTGATGCGTGTCGCATGCATGGCCGAGTGCGCCATGGCACGTGCTTTCTGGTCCTCCAGAGAAACCCGGATTGCTGCGCGGAAAGTGCCGCTGATATTGTGCGCAACGGACGGATGGAAGCGCTTCCATCCCGGCGCGTTCAGCGACCCCGCGGTTCAATCTGGCAAGGAGTTTCCGTGACTCAACACGCAGTTGAATCCTCTGACACCGCACGCAGCGAAGCGGTCAGTGATGCCCTCAGCGACCCCTTCACGCCGCCTGCCGGCTCCGCGCTCTGGCGCAAGAACTTCCTGCTTGGTGCGGCGACCGCGTCGTATCAGATCGAAGGCGCGGTCAGTGAAGACGGCCGCCTGCCGTCGATCTGGGACACGTTCTCCGCGACGCCCGGCAAGGTGCTGCATGGCGACACCGGCGCAGTCGCGTGCGACCACTACCACCGGTGGGAAAGCGACATCGAACTGCTCACGTCACTGAACTTCGAAGCGTACCGGCTATCGATTGCATGGCCGCGCGTGATGGATGAAGCGGGCCGGCCGAACCGCAAAGGCGTCGATTTCTACAAGCGTCTGCTCGGCAAGCTGAAGGACAATGGCGTGCAGACCTTCGTCACGCTCTACCACTGGGACTTGCCGCAGCATCTCGAAGATCGCGGCGGTTGGCTCAATCGCGATACCGCCTACCGTTTCGCCGATTACGCGGACCTGATGAGCCGTGAGCTGGGCGGCCACGTCGATGCATGGATGACGCTCAACGAGCCGTGGTGCTCCGCGTTTCTCGGCTATGGCAACGGCCATCATGCGCCGGGCCTCGCGAATACGCGCTATGCGACGCAGGCGATGCATCATCTGCTGCTCGCGCATGGTCTTGCGACCGCGGTATTGCGCGAGAACGATCCGGCTTCGAAAAAGGGCATCGTCGCGAATGTCGGCAAGAGCTCGGCGAATTCGCTGAGCGCCGAGGACAAGCGCGCCGCGCATCTGTTCGAGGTGCAGCACAATGCGTGGATTCTCGACCCGCTGCTCAAAGGCGAGTATCCGCGAGACCTATGGTCGCTTTGGCCCGAGGCCGAGCCGCTCGTGCTCGACGGCGATATGCGGACCATTCACGCGCCGCTCGATTTCCTCGGCATCAACTATTACTTCCGCACCAACGTGCAAAGCGATGGCGCGCACGGCTACACCGAAGTGCCGCTGGCCGGCGTCGAGCGCACGCAGATGGGCTGGGAAGTCTACCCGGAAGGGCTGCGCGATCTGCTGATCGGTTTCCACCGCAACTATCCGGCGCTGCCGCCGATCTATATCACCGAAAACGGCATGGCGTCCGACGACAGGGTCAGCGACGGCCGCGTCGACGACGCGCAGCGTATTGCATTCCTGAAGCGCCACCTCGCGGCGGTCGATCAGGCGATCGCGGAGGGCGTCGATGTGCGCGGCTATTTCGTCTGGTCGCTGCTCGATAACTTCGAATGGGCGTTCGGCTATGAGCGGCGCTTTGGCGTCGTGCATGTCGACTACCGGACGCAGCAGCGCACCGTCAAACGCAGCGCGCAACTGATCGCTAAGTTCCTGCAGGAACGCGCCTCGCGCGCCTGATCCTGCGTCTTTCGTCCTACTCTTGATCGTGCATGCCGGCATCGCCGGCGATGCGTGTGCAGCTTACTTTGAAAAAAGCAGGCGCGAAGCCTGAAGGAGACGGAATGAAGAGCAGAAGATTCAGCGCGTCGGGCGGCGTCGCCGTGGCGCTCGCATCCGCGTTGACGCTATGCGGCGTGCTCGCACACGCGGCCGAGCCGCTGAAGGCGAACGTGATTCACTGGTGGACGTCGGGTGGCGAATCGGCGGCGATCCGTCAGTTTGCCGATGCGTACGACAAGGCAGGCGGCCAATGGATCGACAACGCAGTGGCCGGCGCCGACCAGGCGCGCGCGACCGCGATCAACCGGATTGTCGGTGGCGATCCGCCGACCGCCGCGCAGTTCAATACGTCCAAACAGTTTCACGATCTGATCGACCAGGGCCTGCTGAATAACGTCGATACGGTTGCAACGAAGGAAAACTGGGCGGCGATCTTCCCGCAGTCGATTCTCGACAGCATTCGTGTGAACGGCCATTACTATGCAACACCGGTCGATATTCACATGCAAGGCTGGTACTTCTATTCGAAGCCGCTGTTCCAGAAAGCAGGCATCACGAACGAGCCGCAGAATTTCGACGAATTCGTCGGCGACCTCGACAAGCTGAAGAAAGCCGGCGTGATTCCGCTCGCGTTCGGCGGCCAGCCGTGGCAGGAAAAGATCACGTTCGACGCGATTTTCGCGGACGTCGGCGGGCAGGACCTGTATTTGAAGGTGTACCGCGACCGCGACGTGAACGCGGTGAAATCCGATGCGTTCAAGAAGGTGCTCGCGTCGTTCAAGAAGTTGCATGACTACGTCGACCCCGGTTCGCCCGGACGAAACTGGAACGACGCAACCGCGCTGGTGATTTCCGGCAAGGCCGGCGTGCAGATCATGGGCGACTGGGCGAAAGGCGAATTCTCGGCGGCGAAGCAATCGGCCGGCAAGGATTTCGGCTGTTTCCCGGGCTTTGGTCCGCATTCGCCGTATCTGGTGGCCGGCGACGTGTTCGTGTTTCCGAAGACCGACAACGCGAACGCGATTAAAGCGCAGAATCTGCTGGCGACAGTGATGACCTCACCGTCCGCGCAAGTGGCGTTCAGCGCGCGCAAGGGCTCGATTCCGATTCGTCCGGACATCGACGCAAGCCAGCTCGATGTGTGCGCGAAAGAGGGGATCGCGATCATGAAAGACAAGTCGCGGCAGTTGCCGAATCCGGAAATGCTGGTGACGCCGGACGTGCAGGGCGCATTGACGGACGTGATCACGAACTTCTGGAACAGGAACCAGTCGGTCGACGATGCGCAAAAGGCGTTCGCCGGCGCGCTGAAGGGATGAGCGAACGATGGGTGCGCTGAAGTCGCATGCATTGCCGGACGTCGCGAACGAGGCAGGACGCTCGGGCTCCGGCGCCGGAGCGCGTACCGTAGGCGCCAGCGGGCGCGGCCGGCCGTTGCGCAAGCGCTGGCCGATCGCCGCATGGATCGCGTTGGTGCCGATGGCGCTGACCGTCGTGTTCGCGTACCTCGGCACGATGGTATGGACCGCGCGCGTGTCGCTTAGCAATTCGCGCACCTTTCCGTCGAACGACTTCGTCGGTTTCACGCAGTACGTGCGGCTCTTTCATAACGACCGCTGGCTGGTGTCGCTGCAGCATATCGTGCTGTACGGCGCGTGCTTTATCGTCGCGTGCATCGTGATCGGCATGCTGCTCGCGATTTTTATCGATCAGCGCGTGGCCGCCGAAGGCGTGTTGCGCACCGTCTTCCTGTATCCGTACGCGATGTCGTTTGTCGCGACCGGCCTCGTCTGGCAATGGGTGCTCAATCCGTCGCTCGGCGCGCAAGCGGTGTTGCACAAGATCGGCTTCGAGCATGCGCGCTTCGACTGGATCGTCGATCAGGACCGGGTGGTGTATACGATCGTGATCGCGACGGTCTGGCAGGCATCGGGCCTCGTGATGGCGCTGATGCTCGCGGGCTTGCGCGGCGTCGACGATGAAATATGGAAGGCGGCGCGCCTCGATGGCATTCCGCGCTGGCGCGTCTACTTGAGCATCGTGGTGCCGATGCTCGGGCCATCGCTATCGACCGCGTTCGTGTTGCTCTTCGTGATGGTCGTGAAGCTGTACGACGCGGTGGTCGCAATGACGCAGGGCGGTCCTGGCACCGCGAGCGAAGTGCCCGCGAAGTTCATCATGGATTATCTGTTCGGCCGTGCGAATATCGGGCTCGCGTCGGCAGCGTCGGTCGTGATGCTGCTGACGGTGCTCGCGATTCTCGCGCCGTTTTTCTATGCACGCAGTCGCGCTGCTGCGCGAAAGGACGTGTGATGAGCACGCTCGATCCCGCTGAAAACGCCGCACGTATGCCGCAAACACGCGGCACGCAGCATGCCGGCACGGCCACGCGCGCACGGCGGCCACGCCCGCGCCGCTCGCGCTTCTCACCGGCGCGAATCGGCGTCTATGCATTCCTGATCTTCTCCGCGCTGTTTTTCCTGTTACCGCTCTATGTGATGCTGGTGACGTCGGTGAAACCGATGGACGAGATTCGCCTCGGCAATCTGCTCGCGTGGCCCGCGCATCTGACGCTGCGGCCCTGGGTCGACGCATGGCAGGCCGCGTGCACCGGGCTTGACTGCAATGGCATTCAGGTCGGCTTCTGGAACTCGGTGCGTATCGTCGTGCCGAGCACCGTGCTGTCGATCGCGGTCGGTGCGGTGAACGGCTATGCGCTGTCGTTCTGGCGGCCGCGCGGTGCCGGGTGGCTATTCGGCGTATTGCTGGTCGGCGCGTTCATTCCGTACCAGGTGATGATCTACCCGATGGTGCGCGTGCTGGCGAGTGTGCGCCTGTTTAGCTCGCTGCCCGGCATCGTGCTGATCCATACCATTTTCGGCATGCCGGTGATGACGCTGTTGTTCCGCAACTACTACGCGGGCATACCGCTCGAGCTGTTCAAGGCCGCGCGGATCGACGGTGGCGGTTTCTGGCGCATTTTCCTGCAACTGATGCTGCCGATGTCGCTGCCGATCATCGTGGTCGCGATGATCCTGCAGGTGACCAATATCTGGAACGACTACCTGCTCGGCCTCGTGTTTGCCGGCACGAAAAACCTGCCGATGACCGTGCAGCTGAACAACATCATCAATACGACAACCGGCGAGCGCTTCTACAACGTGAATATGGCAGCGACGCTGCTGACATCGTTGGTGCCGCTCGCGGTCTACTTCATTTCGGGGCGCTGGTTCGTGCGCGGTATCGCGTCCGGCGCGGTGAAGGGGTAACTATGGCAACGGTAGCAGCGAATCCCGCAGGCCTCGCGAACGTGTCGGTGCGCGACCTGAAGGTGCAACTGGGCGCAAACACGGTGATCGATGCGCTCGATCTCGACGTACGCGGCGGCGAGTTCGTCGTGCTGCTCGGGCCGTCCGGTTGCGGCAAGTCGACGCTTTTGCACAGCATTGCCGGGCTAATCGACGTAGCCGACGGCAGCATTGAAATTGCCGGCGAGGACATGACCTGGGCGGACCCGAAAGACCGTCGCGTCGCGCTGGTGTTCCAGTCGTATGCGCTGTATCCGACGATGAGCGTCGAGCGCAACCTGTCGTTCGCGCTGCGCATCAACGGCACGCCGAAGGCGGAGATCGAGCGGCGCGTCGCGCGCGCATCGGACATGCTGCAACTCGGGCCGCTGCTCAAACGCAAGCCCGCGCAGCTATCGGGCGGGCAGCGACAGCGCGTCGCGATCGGCCGCGCAATCGTACGCGAAGCAGACGTATTCCTGTTCGACGAACCGTTATCGAACCTCGATGCGAAGCTGCGCACCGAACTGCGCCGGGAACTGAAGCAACTGCACCAGCGCCTGAACGCGACGATGATCTACGTCACGCACGACCAGGTCGAAGCGATGACGCTGGCGACGCGCATGGCGGTGATGAAGAGCGGCGTGATCCAGCAGTTCGGCACACCGGCGCAGGTGTACGCCCGGCCGGAAAACCTGTTTGTCGCGACTTTTCTCGGCTCGCCGGCGATGAACCTGATGAACGGCGTGCTGACGGTGGATAACGACCGTGTGCGCTTTCAAGGCGCGCATTTCACGCTCGATGTGTCAGGCTACGCGTTCCGCAGCGCGCCTGTACCCGGTTTGCCGTGCGTGCTGGGGGTGCGGCCCGAGGACGTGCGAGTGGAACTGGACGGCGAGATTGCCGCGAATACCGGCGGCGAGCGTGCGAAAGTGTCACTTGTCGAACCGATGGGTAACCACCGGGTTATCTGGCTCGATTATCATGGCGCGCAGGTTGCGTCGATCGATCAGAAAAAGACGCCGGTCGCGGTGGGCGATACGGCAGCGTTCGTGGTCGACGGCGCGCACATTTCGCTGTTCGACGAGGCAAGCGGCACGCGCCTCTGACCAGCAGCCGCTGACGGAGACAAGTGTGTGGCAACGCTGAAAGACGTGGCGCGGCGCGCCGGGGTGGGGTTGTCGACCGCTTCGCGCGCGATTTCCGGTAAGGGGCCGGTGTCGGCCGATGCGGCCGCGCGCGTGCACGCGGCGATCGCGGAGCTGAATTTCCGGCCGTCGTCGATCGGGCGCGCGATGGCGACGCGGTCGCTCGGCATCATTGGCCTGTTCGTGCCGACGTTTTTCGGCTCGTACTACGGCACGATTCTGAAGGAAACCGATACGGAGCTGCGCGCGGTGCACCGCCATGTGGTGGTCGCGACCGGTTGCGGCGAGGCGTCGCCGCGCGATCAGGCGATGGAAGCGGTGCGTTTTCTGATCGGCCGCGACTGCGATGGCGTGGTCGTGATCAGCCACGACCTGCATGACGAAGATCTGCATGTGCTGCACCGGCTGCACCCACGCGTCGTGTTCCTGAATCGCTCGTTCGACGCGCTGCCGGATGCGTCGTTCTGCGCGGACCATCGCCGCGGCGGCGAACTGGCCGCGGCGACCTTGCTTGCACACGGGCACCGGCAGATCGCGGTCATCTCGGGGCCGTTTACCGCATCGGACAACATCGAGCGGCTCGCCGGCTTTTTCGACGAACTCGCGCGCCACGGCATAGCGCGCGAAACGGTGCCACTGGTCGAGTCGGACTTCTCGCCGGAAGGCGGCTACGCGGCCGCGCAAATGCTGCTGGACATGAAGCGCCCCTTTACCGCGCTATTCTGCGCGAACGACACGATGGCGATCAGTGCACTCGCGCGATTTCAGCAGGCGGGCATTGTCGTGCCGCGCGATGTTTCCGTGATCGGCTACGACGACGACTATGCCGCTGCATACGCGGCGCCCGCGCTGACGTCGGTGCATATTCCGACTGCTGAGCTCACGCAGAACGCGGTGCGTTGGCTGATCAACCGCTGCTATCGCACGTCGTGGGATATCGTGCGCGAGTTTCCGGTGTCGGTGACGATGCGTGCATCGGTGGGGCCGGTGCCGCGCACGGTGTTCAATGCGTGATAGACGTGCAAGCTAACGTCTCGCCATTCGTAAAGCCACGCACATACGTCGAAACACGATCGTAAGCGGTTCGGATATTTATTTCCGCGTGTTATATCCGCGTGTGAGACCGTCTTTATTGGAATTATTTTCATACGGCGAACTGTGGGATAGCGCACATACGCGTATCGAATGACTCAAAGATCTTCGTCCGCGGATGTATCTTTCAGTCAATAAAGCGTGATTTTAAAAATTCTGAAATCGCTTTAATAAATCATTAAAGTCCCGGTCAACTCAATCCGAATCGCGTTCCGCGCCACACGGCACCCAGGCTATAGGAGTTCGGCATGAGCCCACTGTGCTCCGTTCGCAGACTATGTCGCGCGTGGGTCGGTGTCGTCGCGAGCGTGTTGTCAATCGCCGCATGCACGGTACAACTCGCGCCGGACTATGACCCGGCGTTGTCGAGCGGCATTCGCAACGTGAACAGCGAGATCATGAGTCTCTACTCGTCGACCAGTATGGGTACATCCGCCGACACGTTCGCCGAACGCGCGGACCGCTACGACCAGATTATTGGCAGCCTCGATGCGCTGGCGCTGCAATCGCAAAGCCGCCCGATTCCCGACGATGCATTGCGCGGCAAGGTAGAACAGTACCTGAAAGACCGGAACGCGTATCCAACCAGGCTTTCGGATGCCGATGCAAGCGATCTTGCCGCGATCGAAGCGCGCATGGCGGCGCGTTGCGCCGCGAAGCTCAAGCACACTGCGCCAATACAGAGCGCAGGCCCGGTGATGGACGGGGGTCGTGAGAATCCGATCCCCAGTGCGATGGCGCTGACACAAGCGTCGCGAAGCTTGGCCTATATGCGAAGCATGGACTGCGCGCAAGGACTACGCGCCGAGGATGTGCTGTTGAACAAAGGACAGGTGCAGCACTTCATGTTTGAGGCGCTCGCATACGAGGATTTCCTCGACCGGCAGGGGCAGGGAAAGTAAGGAGCAGCCATGGCACTGGATCTCAAGGACACCGCGAACCTGTTCGTCAACAGTATTGGAACCGCGGTCAAGAACGTGACAGGCCAGGACGCGCCGGCTATCGAAGGATTTGCGCAGAATCAGCTTCAGTCGCTCGCGCATCAGTCGGCGTTGATCACCGGCATGATCGAAGCGAACCAGTTCACGGATGACGAGCTCAAGTTCTACCTGATCGGCCTCAAGCAGATGGCGATGGGTTTCGCGCAGACGCTGATCGGCATGATCGTCGTCGAGGTTCAAAGGCTTTTTAACGCGATCGTCACCGCGATCTACACGTCGATCAACACGCTCGCCAAAGTGGCATTGCCATTGCCGGTTTGATGTGGCTTATTCGCGCACAGCGGGCGAGCGTGTCACATCTGGCTATCGGGCATGATGCGCGGGAGTGCCGTCCTGCCAAGTTTGGACACCGGTAATCCACCCGACGGCCTCGATTGCTGCGGCATCGATCAAAATGAAGTTAGGATCGCTTGGCTTCGTGCTTCGTTTACCCATGTTTGCACACGCGCAAAGTCAGCGTTTGCTGGAAAGTGGGTTTTTCGCCGCTCCAACGAACCGTCGCGAACTTGCGCGCACCGGCTAACGGTGATCGATGCGTGGTACGCGGCGGCAGTTTCCGATCGAGAACTGGAATAACGCGACCAGGTCAACTGTTCTTGTTTCATCGCGGGCATTTTTGTGCGAACCGCAAAATCAGTTTGTCCCCAGCGCCATCCGAAGTCACACCCCATTTCGAGGAGGACATCAATGCACCTGGCCACGCTCAGGCAGCGCGACGGAAAACACGTCGACCCCGACGCCATTTCGGCTTTTCGCGGCGAATTCAAAGGGCAGGCATTGTTGCCCGGCGACGCAGGCTACGAAGCGGCGCGCACCATCTGGAATGCGAGCATCGACAAACATCCGGGGCTGATCGCACGCTGCACGAGCGCGTCCGACGTGATTCGCGCAGTCAACTTTGCGCGCGCGAACGATTTGCTGGTCGCGGTGAAAAGCGGTGGACACAATGTCGCGGGGCGCTCGTTGTGCGACGACGGCCTCGTGATCGATCTGTCGCAAATGAAGCACGTTTCAGTCGACGCGGAAACGCGCACGGTGTACGTGCAAGGCGGCGCACTGCTCGCGGATATCGATCGGCAAACGCACCTGCATGGGCTCGCGGTGCCGACCGGTGTCGTATCGGGAACGGGCATCGCGGGGCTGACACTCGGCGGCGGCGTCGGCTTTCTGGTGCGCAAGTATGGTATGACGATCGACAATCTGCTGTCGTGCGAAGTCGTGACCGCGAATGGCGACCTGGTCACCGCAAGTGCCGATTCGAATGCCGATCTGTTCTGGGGGCTGCGCGGCGGCGGCGGCAATTTCGGCATCGTGACGTCGTTCGTGTTTCGCGCGCATCCAGTGAAGACCGTATTGAGCGGGCTGTTGCTGTATCCGCGCGCCGACGCGCGCGAGGTGCTGCGCCACTACCGCGATTTCATGAAGACCGCGCCCGAAGAGCTGACTGCATACGGGGCGCTGCTCTCGACGCCGGACGGCGTGCCGGTGGTCGGGATGATCGTCTGCTATTGCGGCGATGTGGCCGAGGGCGAGCGCGTGCTAGCGCCGATCCGGCAGTTCGGTACGCCGGTGCTCGACGGCATCGAGCCAATGCCGTTTCCGGTGATGCAGTCGCTGATCGAGCAGTCGTTCCCGGACAAGTCGTACAACTATTGGAAATCGACGTTCGTCAAAGCGATCGACGACGACACGATCGATCTGCTGATCGAGCATGCGGCGCGCACGACGTCGCCGCTGACCTCGGTGATCATCGAGTACTACGCCGGCGCTCCGACCCGCGTCGAACCCACACAGACCGCGTTTGCGCACCGCGCGCCGCAGTACAACATCAACCTGACCGCGCAATGGCTCGATGCGGCGGAAACCGACCAGCATATCGGCTGGACACGCGCGCTATTCGATGCGCTGCGGCCTCAGTCGACCGGCGCGTATCTGCCGAACTTCTTCAGTGACGAAGTGCCCGACCAGGCCAAGGTCGCGTTCGGTGCGAACTACGCGCGGCTCGCAGCACTGAAGACGAAGTACGACCCGACGAATTTCTTCAGTCTCAACCAGAACATCAAACCGATGCGTTGAGCGTTGTGCCGTGTCAGCTGTTGCGTCGTGTATCGCGCGCGCGGTGGGGGGCGCGCCGGATTGGAGTGAAGTGATGATTCGGATTGACCATCTGTCGAAGTGGTATGGCGATACCCTGGTGCTCGACGACTGCTGCATGTCGCTCGACAAAGGTGCTGTCGCGGTGTTGTGCGGGCCGGCCGGCGCCGGCAAGTCGACCTTCATCAAAACCATCAACGGCATCGAAGGGTTCCAGCGCGGCGAGATCACGATTGGCGCGCGGACCTTGCGTCCGGGTCGCCGCGTGGCGCCCGAGCATCGCGTGAGGGTCGGCGTCGTGCTGCAGGGCGTTCACCTGTTTTCACACCTTACCGTTCTGCAAAACCTCGATCTTGCGCAAACCCAGGTGCTGCGCCGTTCGCGTGACGAAGCGAGCTTTCGCAGCCGCGCCCTGCTCGGACGCGTCGGATTGCGCGCCGCCGAGTCGAAATTTCCGCATCAACTGTCGCGTTCGCAACAGCAATGCGCGGGCATTGCGCGCTCATTGGTGCTGGACCCCGAAGTGATGCTGTTCGACGATCCAACCGCGGGCCTCGAAGCGGAGCAGGTCGGCAGCGTGCTCGGCATCATCGCGAATCTCGCGCAGGAAGGCATGACGATGCTCGTCGTGACGCACGAGCTTGAGTTCGCGCGCTCCATAGCCGACCGTGTGCTGTTTATGGCCGGCGGCCGCATTCTCGATGACAGACCGCCCGAGCAGTTCTTCGACGCGTCGCACAAGACGCACACGCGCACGCAACGGTTTCTCGCGCAAACACTTGCGCATTGACGGATAAGCGCGCGCATCGTCGGCTCATGTCATGCATCGCGTGCCGTCCACGACCGTGTCGTCGATCGGAAAGTGCAGCGCCGCCGCGAACACGCTGGCTAACGCCGTGGCGCCCCAGATCAGCGAATACGAGCCGGTCATGTCGAACACAAAGCCGCCGAGCCATGCACCGAGAAACGAGCCGAGCTGATGGCTCAGAAAGCACACGCCGAACAGCGTGCCCAGGTGCCGCGTGCCGAACACCTTGGCGACGAGTCCGCTCGTCAGCGGCACGGTGCCCAGCCAGGTGAGGCCCATCACGGCCGCGAACAGCACGACCGAGACGGTCGACTTCGGCAGCAGGAAAAACGCTGCAATCGTCGCGCCGCGGATCAGGTACAGCCAGCCAAGCACGATTTGCTGACGAAAGCGCCCGCCAAGCCAGCCGCATGCCCAACTGCCGGCCATATTGAAGAGGCCGATCAGCGATAGCGCGGTCGCGCCGAGTCCGATCGGCATATGGCACAGAAACAGATAGCCGGGCAGATGCGTTGCGATGAAGGCGAGCTGGAAGCCGCAGGTGAAAAAGCCGAGCGTCAGCAGCCGATAGCCGCGATGCCGCGATGCGTGCGCGAGTGTGTCGCGCAACGACGTGGGCGGGCTGTGGTCATACGTTGCTGCGGGGACGGACGTCGCAGCGGCGGCGCCGCGCGCGCCGCGACGATCGAGCAGAATACCAAGCGGCGCTGCAATCAGCATCACGAATGCAAGCACGAGCAGCGACGTGCTGACGCCCGCGCTCAACCGGACCGCTTGCGCGAGCGGCACCATCAGCACTTGCCCGAGCGAGCCGCCGGCGCTGGCGATGCCCATCGCGAGACTGCGCTGTTCCGTCGTGGCGACGCGACCGACCGCGGTCAGCACGACGCCAAAGCTCGTGCAGCTGATGCCGATTCCGACCAGCACACCCAGTCCGAGCACCAGCGCCCAGCCCGACGATGCGGACGCGGCGATCGCAAGACCCGCCGCGAACACCGCCGCGCCGAACGCGACGACCGGCGCGGCGCCGTGACGGTCGGCCGCAGCGCCGGCGAACGGCTGCGCAAAGCCCCATACCAGATTGTGCAGCGCGATCGCAAACGCGATCAGCGTGACCGGCACGCCGCGGTCGAACGAGAACGGCCCGATAAACAGACCAAAGGTTTGCCGCACGCCCATCGCTGCGCTCATGACGAGCGCAGCGGCGACGATCACCAGCGTCAGATGGGTTTTCAAGGATAGCGAATGACTGCGGATGGCCGTCGACATAGTGGTGTCTCCTCCTCGCCGCGATAGTGGCAGCGATGCGTAGTGGCAGCAAAGGAAAAGATTTTGACGACGGGTGAAAGATTTTCACCTGCGCGCCGGGTCACCTGATCACCGGGGGTTGGGGCGCCTGCTTTTGAGTCCGCTTTCACTGCCGCTGCTTTCTGCTTCTTCCTTTCACTCAACCGCCCGCGCGACCGGTTCGATGAGCGCCGCTTCCGCGAGCAGCCACTGCCTGAACGCGAGCAGATCGGGGCGCGCATCGGCTCCGTGCGCGCCGATCAGCCAGTACGCCGGTTCAGCGTCGACGATCCGGTCGCTGGCCGCGACGAGCGTGCGCGCGGCGAGGTCCGCATCGGCCAGCGGCAGTCTCCCGATAGCGACGCCAAGACCGCCGGCGGCGGCCTCCAGCGCGAGTTGCACGGTGTCGAAGTGCAGGCCGCCGGCTGCATCGATGCCGCTATAGCCTGCGCCGTCGAGCCATGCTTGCCAGTCGGCGCTCGCGGTATCGACGTGAATCAGCGTCGCGCGTCTCAGGTCCGGTTTTGCATCGGGGCTTCCGTCCGATGATCCGGTTCCCGACGCAGCGATCCATGTGTCGAGGTACGTGGGACTGCACACGGGTACGAGCCGTTCTCCGAACAGCCGGTCGCATGATGCACCCGCGACCGGCCCGCGGCTTAGACGCAGGGCGAAATCGAACCCATCGGCCGGAAAACCCATCAG
Source organism: Paraburkholderia rhizosphaerae (assembly GCF_004366595.1). Taxonomy (GTDB): domain Bacteria; phylum Pseudomonadota; class Gammaproteobacteria; order Burkholderiales; family Burkholderiaceae; genus Paraburkholderia; species Paraburkholderia rhizosphaerae. The sequence goes on along the minus strand of NZ_SORE01000014.1, from coordinate 81,978 downwards.
ACGGCGTGACGTGTCGACCGTCACATTGACGTTTGGCCAGCTGTCGCGAAAGCGCGCCAGGCGCGGCACGAACCAGCGCATCGCCAGCGTCGGCGCGCAACTGACCGCGATCGTGCGGTCGGCGCGCCGGTCGGGCAGCCGCTGTGTGCCGATCGCAATCAGCGCGAAAGCCTCGGAGATATACGGTAAATACTGCTTGCCTTCCGGCGTCAGCGACAGTCCGCGCGGTTCGCGCACAAACAGCTCGACGCCGAGCGCCTGCTCGAGGCCGACGATGCCATGACTGACCGCGCTCGGCGTCACGTGCAGTTCCGCCGCGGCGAGCTTGAAGCTGAGATGCCGCGCGGCCGCTTCGAAAAAACGCAGCGACGATAGCGGCGGAAGGCGAAGCGGCATCAGGCGTTCCCGGGTGTTGGCGTGGATCGGTTGAAGGACGATAGAGAGGCGCGGAATGCGGCCCGAGACTGAAAGATAACAAATCGATGAACAAGGCCAGCGAGCGGAGTGTTTTTTAGATCGATGGCCGCAAACGCGCGCATCGAACACGGCGGGCGCAGGGTTCGATATCGTGATTCCGTCGTCGAGCGGGATTGCGCAGCGTGGGCGGTTACGGGAACTCGATCACCAGGCGACAAGCGCCTGGCGTGAGCACGTCTACGCGGCCGGCAATCGCGCGCGCTTACAACTCGCGAGCGTGGGTCGAGCCCGGCCAGACACCGGTCATTTCGATTTCACGACGGCCGGTCAGCCACTGGCCCAACGGGCTTGGCCAATTGAACGCGTAGTGGTCATCGTTCATCACGCCCTTGAACTTCACATCCACATGGATGTTCGTCGCGTTCAGCGGAATATTGCCGACCGTCTTCGAAATGCCGCCGGAAAGCGAAAACTCGTCATTGCGCTTGCCCTGCGGCGTGTCGTACGCGAGCTTGATTTGCGTCACGTAGGTGCAGCCAGGCTTGTTGTTGAAGTAGATTTCAAATGCGCCAAGGCGGGTGATCCAGTTCGGAATCAGCAGCGAGCCGTCGAACGATGCGACCGTGTATGCGATCGGAATCGGGCTGGCGGCGATTTCTTCGGCCTTGAAAGGCCACAAGTGCTGATCGACGCTCTTGTTCTGCGTGGCTGAAAGAAACGACCCCCTGCCGTTGACGCCGCCCAGCATGTCATGAATCGCGCTGGCGGAGCCCGTCAGCGAGAACGATGAACTGGTGTCCTGCGAGCCGACGTTCAGTCCGCTATGCGCGAAGACTGTGCTGGTGACCACGCCGAACCCTTGCGAGATATGCCCACCCGAACCCATGCTGACCGATTGCGCCTGTTCGGCGAGCCACTTCAGCGTGTCGGGCTTCGTCAACGTGGTCAGATCGCTGATGTATGCCTCCGACGCGATACCGAATTCCGATGCGATCGAGCCGACCGACGCGAATTCCCACTTCACTTCGACGCCTGCTTTGACCTTCGTGCCGGTATCCGGATCGGTACCCGATCCATCCAGATTCACATTGGTTTCCGTGCGGTGGACATTATTCGAAGATAGTTTCCATTGATTCGGCACCGTCCGGCTGCTGACGGTCACGCCGGGCGTCGCTTCCTTGACGAGCGTGAAGTCGCCGGTGTCCGGCGTAATGATGCCGACCGCGCCCGGGGTGAGTTTCGGCGAAAGCGTCCAGTTACCCCAGTAGGACGGACGACCATTGCGGATCAGATCCGTGAATGCGCGATTCCAGTTCATGGTTTTCTCCTTGATTGAAGACCAGGCGAGGCCCCGCGGCCAGGATGGCCACGGACAACTCCGCGGAAGGTGAAGCAGTGGTTTGTGCAGAAACGGCCAGACGCTTCAATCTATTGCGATGCATACCCGCAGTTCGGCTATGCGCTTTCAAGGCAATAGTTCGGCGACCATCAAGCGGTTCTTCGTATCGGCGCACTGTCAGCAGCACGCGAAATCATTCTGCGAGCACGTGTGCCGATGCAGCTATTCGGCAAATGGGGTATGCAGCGGGGCGGGGTGATCCAGAAAGAAAAAGAAGCCAGAAATGGTCAGGAATCGGGAATGACGCTACGCGAGGATGGTGGTCAGAAAGATGCCATCTTAAGGAAAAGATCTTGAATCTCACCCGACGGGAAACCGGTGTGCTCAGCCTGATTGCGCAAGGGATGACCGATCGGGAAATTGCAAGGCAGTTGGAGTTTTCTTTTTCGACTGCGCGTAAATATCGCGAAAATCTGCTGGCTAAATCGGGGTTGAAAAAGTCGTCGCAATTGGTGGTGAAGTATTTCGTTCTTTTTCCCGATGCACTCAAACAGAATGGCGGCCTCGCGCATATCGATCCGTGTTCGCCGCGCGAGCGCGAAGTGTTGAATCTGCTTGCGAGCGGGTTGAGCGACAAGCAGATAGCACGCGCGCTTGGCATCAGCAACGAGACCGCGCGCAAGCATCGTCGCCATTTGCTGAATAAGACTGCGTCGCCCAACGTGCTCACGCTGCTTTGCATCGCGCTGATGTCAGGCTGGCTGGGTGATCCGGCACGGCTGTTGCCAGTGAATGCCGGATGAATTCCGCATGCAAAATACGATGCGCTGAACGCCTCATAGGAGGAATCATCGGAGTTGTATGGATAGCTAACGATGTGATCGGACGCAGAGGTACAGTGGATGCCCCGTCTGGAACCCATCGACGACCACTGCCGCCATTTGGCATTTGCGTCGGAAGCGACGGTATTTGTCGGACAGAACATCAACGCACTAATGGTGCGCAGTAAGCTCCACAGCGAAACGGTTCATCAAATGTGCATTTTCCCTGCATCTGGGAACGCCGAAAATAACGGTTTTGTCGCGCCCGGCGAACGATCTGACATCGTGATGCGTTTCCGATGCTGGCTGAAAAACCTGGATAAGCCATTGATCTCAGACGGTTGCTGTCCTAAAACTTGCCTATAGGCAAGGATCGAAAACTACCGTCCAGTAGCCTTGATGAAAAAAATGGACGAAGGAGGCATATCCACGCTGGCCGGCAATCAGCAAGATCATGCCCGGTGCTGCATGCGGATCGGTGGCACTCGTGTCACAAACCACGCCTTCGTAACACGAACGCGATAGCGAGTTCACGCCAATTCATCAAACCTGTCTTCGGCCATGACCGAGTGGGTCGTGACCTCACCAGAATATTGTCAACAATGCCAAAAGTCGCTTTATAGATTTTTTGTGCAAGCCGGTCCGCGTGCTGCTCGGACCCGACGCGTCGCTTGGAGGTGACAGTTCGCGATGCGCGACTCAGTGTGGTTGGTCTCTCGATAACGCGAAGTTCAAGTCGAAGCGAGGAAACCGATGACCGATACCGAGCAGAGGATGAGTCGCCTGCAGTTGACGGCGATGGTGGTCGGCGGCATGGTGGGTGCCGGGATATTTTCTCTCCCGCAGACATTTGCTAATGCAACCGGTCCGGTCGGCGCGGTCATTGCGTGGCTCGTGGCGGGCATCGGCATGTACACGCTCGCACGTGTGTTTCAGGCACTGGCCGAGCGCAAACCGAAGCTCGACGCCGGCGTTTTCGTCTACGCGAAGGAGGGCTTCGGCGATTACCCCGGCTTCCTGTCGGCGTTCGGCTACTGGATAGGCAGTTGCATCGGCAACGTTTCGTACTGGGTGCTGATCAAGTCCACGCTCGGGGCTTTCTTTCCGGTGTTCGGCGACGGCAATACCGTGGTGGCGATCGTGGTGGCGTCGGTCGGCATCTGGCTCTTTCACTTCCTCATTCTTCGTGGCGTCAAGCAGGCCGCATTCATCAACACGGTCGTGACGTTCGCCAAAGTCATCCCGATTCTGGTGTTCATCGTCATCCTGATCTTCGTTGTCAAGTACGGCACCTTCCGCCTGAATATCGAGTCCGCGGCAGCGGAGGGTAACCTTCTGCAGCAGATTCGCGCGACGATGCTGGTGACGGTGTTCGTGTTTATCGGCATTGAAGGCGCGAGCGTGTATTCGCGATATGCGAAGGAGCGCTCGGACGTGGGGCGCGCGACGATCATGGGCTTCGTCGGCGTGACCGCGCTGATGGTGCTGGTTTCGATGCTGCCGTTCGCCGTGCTGCCGCGCGAGGATATCGCGGGCATGCGGCAGCCGTCCATGGCTGCCGTGCTCGAAAGCGTGGTAGGACCGTGGGGCGGAATCTTTGTGAGCATCGGCCTGATCGTGTCGGTGCTCGGCGCATATCTGGCCTGGTCGCTCATCTGCGCGGAGGTGATGTTCGCGGCAGCGCGCAACCAGGATATGCCGGCCCTCTTTGCGAGGGAAAACGCGAACAACGTACCGGCCAATGCGCTCTGGATCACCAACATCGTCGTGCAGTTCCTGGTGGCGAGCACGTATTTCTCGCGCGATGCGTTTGCGCTGATGCTCAATCTCACGAGTTCGATGTCGCTCATTCCCTATCTGTTCGTCGCGGCTTACGGGTGGATTGTCTCGAGCCGCGGCGAGAGCTACGAGGTGCGGCCCGAAGAACGCAGGCGCGATCTCGCGATCGCTGCGATCGCCGTCATCTATACCTTATTCATGATCGTCGCAGGCGGCCTGAAATTTATTCTGCTGTCGGCGATTCTTTACGCACCCGGTACGGTGCTGTATTTCATCGCGCGACGCGAGCGCAAGCTAAAAGTCTTCGAAGGCGTGCGTGACTGGGTGATTTTCATCGTGGCGGCCGTAGCGGCGATCGTGGGCATCGTCGCGCTGGCTACGGGCCTCATGACAATCTGATCAGAACGAGCGGAGATCGATATGTCCAAGGTAAAGAGCGGTGCGAAGAGCAATGCGAAAGACGAAAGCCCCTATGGGGTGTATTCGGAAGTCGGCCAGCTTCGCAAGGTCATGGTCTGTGCGCCCGGACTCGCGCATTCCCGCCTGACACCCAGCAATTGTGACGAGTTGCTGTTCGACGACGTGCTGTGGGTCGATAACGCGAAGCGCGACCATTTCGACTTTGTGACCAAGATGCGCGACCGCGGCGTCGATGTGGTCGAGATGCATAACCTGCTCGCCGAAACGGTCGCCGTTCCCGAAGGCAAGAAATGGATTCTCGATAATCAGGTCGTCCCGAACCAGGTCGGTTTAGGTTTTATCGATGAATTGCGGAGCTATCTGGAAGGGCTCGACAATCGCAAGCTCGCCGAGACCTTGCTTGGCGGGCTCTCGATCCACGACTTCCCGGAAGCGCATGGCGGCGCGGCATTGAAGGTCGTGCGCGAAGCGGCCGGGTCCACCGAATATCTGCTGCCGCCGTTGCCGAACACGTTGTACACGCGCGACACCACCTGCTGGATTTACGGCGGCGTCACGCTCAATGCGCTGTACTGGCCCGCTCGTCATGAAGAGACGATTCTCACCACGGCGATCTACCGGTTTCATCCGGATTTTGCCGGGAAGGTCAACGTCTGGTGGGGCGACCCGACCCAGGACCATGGGCTCGCCACGCTCGAAGGCGGCGACGTAATGCCGATCGGCAACAAGACGGTGCTGATCGGCATGAGCGAGCGCACCTCGCGCCAGGCGATCAGCCAGCTCGCCGCTACGCTGTTTCAGCGCGACGCGGCCGAGCAGGTGATCGTCGCCGCGATGCCGAAAATTCGCGCTGCGATGCACCTCGATACGGTGTTCACGTTCGCCGACCGCGATTGCGTGCTGATCGCGCCGGATTTCCTCGCGCGGACCCGGACCTTCACCTATCGGCCAAGCGACCATCCTGCCGGCCTGGAACTGCACCAGGAGAAAAAGCCCTTTGTCGACGTGGTAAGCGATGCGCTCAGGATCAAGAAAATGCGTGTTGTCGAAGCGGGCGGCAGCGACTACCAGCGCGAGCGTACGCAATGGGACAGTGGCGCGAATCTGGTCTGTACATCGCCGGGCGTGGTGTTCGCGTATGACCGCAACACCTATACGAACACGCTGCTGCGCAAGGCGGGTATCGAGGTTGTGACGATCGTCGGTGCGGAGCTGGGGCGTGGGCGCGGTGGCGGTCATTGCATGACCTGTCCGATCATTCGCGATCCGGTCGAGCTCTAACACTTCAGTCGTCGTTGCGCGGGTGGATGGAGCACCCGTGTGCCTCCCGGTGGCTGCTGCGGGGCGCGAAGTGAGATCAGGATGGGCACCGGCAGCCGGTTCAGCGATGCAGAGGAATACACCAGTGTTTGCTAACCATGCAACGGCGCGAGTGGTTTGCCTGCCTTTGACCGTGACGCTGTGTGTATTGGCGGCGGGCACCCTGCTCGCGGGGTGCCGTAAAGGTGAAGAGGCGCCGGTAGCGGAGGTTCGTCCGGTGCGCGTGGTCACGATCGAAAAACAGGCGGCGGGAACCCGCATCGCGTTGACCGGGACCTTGCAGGCACAGGCCGAGATCAATCAATCGTTCCGTATCGACGGAAGAATGATCTCCCGGAGCGTCGATGTCGGAGACCGGATCAGGTCGGGCCAGGTTCTCGCGCGACTTGACCCGATGAACGAGCAAAGCAATCTGCAGTCGGCTCGGGCACAGCTGGCCGCCGCCGAGGCTCAGGCCCTCGAAGCGCGCTCCATGTTCAACCGGATGCGCGATCTGCTTGCGGAACATGCGGTGTCGCGCGCTTCTTTCGAGCAATCTGAAGCGATGTCAAAAATCACCCAGTCGCAGGTCGATTCGGCCCGTTCGCTGGTCAACATCGCACAGAACCGGTTGAGCTATACGAATCTGGTTTCGGATGTCGCCGGCGTGGTGACCGCGCGCGGTGCGGAGCAGGGTGAAGTCGTCGCGGCCGGCCGCATGATCGTGCAGATCGCTCGCGAAGGCGCGATGGATGCCGTGTTCGACGTGCCGGCGGCGATCAAGGACGCCGCACCCGGCAATCCGGATATCGTCGTTGCGCTCGCCAGCAACCCACAGGTGACCACGGTCGGCAGGGTACGCGAAGTATCGCCCCGCGCCGATCCCGTTACTGGAACGTTCGCGGTCAGGGTTCGATTGCCCAATCCACCGGCCGCCATGCGTCTGGGCAGCACGGTGGTCGGCAACCTTGAGCTGCAGAGCGCGCCGGCCATCGAAATTCCGTCAAGTGCGCTGATTCAGCGCGGTGGCAAACCGGCCGTCTGGGTGGTGGACACAAAGGCGGGAACGGTTTCGTTGCATGACATCGAGCTCGAGGCGTATGGCGAGAGCCGCGTTCAGGTATCGCGAGGCCTGTCGCCGGGCGACGTGGTCGTGACTGCGGGCGTCCAGGCATTGCGGCCAGGACAACAAGTCAACTGGGCCGAGGCACCCAGGTGATCGGCCCCAACCTTTCCGAGTGGGCACTTTCGAAGCGCCCTCTGGTGGTGTTCCTGATGATCGCGGCGCTCGTCGCGGGAACCCTGTCATTTCTCGGGTTGGGACGTGCCGAAGATCCGGTCTTTACATTCCGCACGATGGTGGTGTCCGCGGTATGGCCAGGCGCCACGATCGACGACACGCTTTCCCAGGTGACCGAGCGGCTCGAGCGCACCTTGCAGGAGACCCGGCACCTCGACCGGATACGCAGCTACACGACGGCGGGTCAGACGACCATCTTTGTCGATCTGCTGCAATCCACGCGGCCTTCGGAAGTCCAGGACGTCTGGTATCAGGTTCGCAAGAACGTCGGAGATATGCGGCTCACGCTGCCGGCCGGTACGGTCGGACCGTTCTTTAACGATGACTTCGGCGACACCTACGGCATCATCTACGGGTTCACGGCCGACGGTTTCAACATGCGCGAGTTACGCGATCGCGTCGAAGCGATTCGCTCCCGTCTGCTGCTGGTACCCGATGTTTCGAAGATCGACGTGTTGGGCGCGCAGGACGAACAGATCTACATCGAGTTCTCGACCACCCGTCTGGCGGGCTTGCGTCTGGACTACCCGACCATCGTCGCGGCGTTGCGAACGCAGAATGTCATCCGGCCGACCGGTGTGCTGCAGACCGGACAGGAGCGAGTGTTCTTCAGGGTGACGGGCGCCTTCGGTTCCGAACGCGACATCGAGAATGTCAACCTGGTGCTCGGGGGGCGCATCGTGCGCTTAGGCGACATCGCCACCGTCAGACGCGGCTTCTCCGACCCTCCACAGCCGATGTTCCGCGTCAACGGCATGCCGGCCATCGGTCTTGCGATCGCGATGCGCGATTCGGGTGACATCCTTGCACTCGGCCGCAATCTGAAGGCCGAGATGGCCGACCTTACCGCGCACCTGCCGGCCGGCATCGAACCGTTCCTGGTCGCCAATCAGTCCGATACCGTCGATGTGGCGATCAACGACTTTATGGCCTCGCTGTGGCAGGCCATCATCATCATCCTCGTGTGCAGCTTCGTCAGTCTCGGCGTCCGGCCGGGGACGGTGGTCGCCTTGTCGATCCCGCTGACGCTCGCGATCGTGTTTGCGATCATGGACATCGTGCACATCGATCTGCATCGCGTGTCGCTAGGGGCACTGATCATCGCGTTGACCCTGCTGGTCGACGACGCGATGACGACCGTCGACGCGATGATCAACCGGCTCGCCGCCGGTGACAGCAAACATCAGGCGGCGACCTTCGCGTACCGGACACTGGCCGCGCCGATGCTGATCGGCACGCTCGTATCGATTTCCAGTTTCGTGCCGATCGGCTTCGCGAAGAGTTCGGCAGGCGAGTACACGTTCTCCATCTTTGCGGTGGTCGCGATTGCGCTGCTCGTGTCGTGGTTCGGCGCGGTAATTTTCTCGCCGCTGGTCGGTCAGGCGATCCTGAAAGCGCCCAAGCCCGGCAAGGAAGCGCCGAAACCCAGCAAGGTGCTGATGGCCTATGACCGCTTCCTGCGTGGCGCGCTGCGGCTGAGGTGGTTGACGATTGCCGTTACGCTCGCGGCATTCGCGGTGTCGCTCGTGCTGGTCAGGTTCGTCCCGCAGCAGTTTTTTCCCGCCTCCGACCGGCCCGAACTGACGGTGGATCTGACCTTGCGGCAGAACGCGTCGATTCACGCGACGCAGACGCAGGTCGAGCGGATCGAAGGCTTTCTGAAGAGCGATCCCGATGTCGATCACATTAGCAGTTATGTGGGTCGTGGCGCAGTTCGCTTTATTCTTACCCTGAATGTTCAGTTACCCAATCCATTTTTCGGCCAGATCATTGTGGTCGCGAAAAATCTCGAGGCGCGGGATCGCTTGCAATTGAAACTGGAGAAGGTGCTGAGCGACCAGTTTCCCGACATCGTTGCTCGCGTGTCCCCGCTGGAACTGGGGCCACCTGTGGGATGGCCATTGCAGTACCGCGTGTCGGGTCCCGACCCGGCGCAGGTGCGCGGGATCTCACTCGATCTGGCCGGCATCCTGGGGAGCGACGAGCGAACGCGCCACATCAACTTCGACTGGATGGAGCCGGCCCGGCAGATCAGGATTCACATCAACCAGGATGAGGCACGTCAGCTCGGCGTGAGCACCGCTGCGCTGGCGAGCATCATGAACACCATCATTACCGGCACGCCGATCACCCAGGTGCGCGACGACATCTACCTGATCAATGTGGTGGCGCGGGCGGAAGAAGAGCAGCCCGTGACCGTGCAGACGTTGAGTGCGTTACAGGTGCCGACACCGGCCGGGCGGATGGTTCCGCTCAGCCAGTTCGCGACGTTCACGGAGGAACAGGAGTCGCCGCTGATATGGAGGCGAAACCGCGTACCGACGCTCACGGTGCGCGCGGACGTGATGCACGGCACGCTGCCCGACGAGGTGGTCGCAAAACTGAAGCCGAAGATCAAGGCGTTCAACGCGAAGCTACCCAAGGGTTACCGGGTTGAGACCGGCGGCCTGTCCGAAGAAAGTGCGGCCTCGCAAGCATCGGTATTCGCCGTCGTCCCGCTGATGATCGTGTTGATGCTGACGAGCATGATGGTGCTGCTGGTGAGCTTCAAACGACTGGCCATGGTGGTCTCGGTGATGCCTTTGGGTCTGATAGGCGTGGTGCTGGCGCTGCTGGTTTTCAACCGGCCGCTCGGCTTCGTCGCCATTCTCGGGATTCTCGCGTTGATCGGCATGATCGCGAAGAACGGCCTGATCCTGATCGTGCAGATCGAAACCTTCCGCGACGAGGGCAAAGGTGTGCTGGAAGCGGTTGTTGCGTCAGGCACGTCGCGCATACGGCCGATGATGCTGACCTCGATTTCGACCGTGCTCGGCCTGATTCCGATCGCACCGACCGTGTTCTGGGGCGCAATGGCCTTCGCGATCATGGGCGGGTTGCTGGTGGCAACCTTGTTGACCCTGGTGTTTCTGCCGGCGCTGTACATGGTGGTGTTCGCCAATGCAGACCAAGCGCCGTTGCAGCGTGCCGATACGGCCGGCGGGCCGACGTAAGCAGCTTGCGCCGGTTGCGTCCGGCGGACGGCCGCCAGTGTTGCGATCGGCGCAATTTCGATAGAGGAGGCGTGACTCTTCGATGAACACGACATCCCTTCATGTATTCCTGATCGATATGCGTTCGCACTGGCGTGTCGCGCTGGCACGCGCGCTGTGTTTTCTGGTGCTCTGGATCATCCTGATGCCGAGCGCGAAGCCGTCCGATCTCATCTGCGGCCTGATCGCGACACTCGTCGCGACGCAGATGAGCCTGCGTCTGCTGCCGCCTTCCGCGGGAAAGTTGCGCGTGGGTGCGCTGCTGATCTTCGTGCCGCATTTCCTCGCGCAGTCTCTGCTCGCGGGAATCGACGTCGCGCGCCGCGCATTGAACCCGCGGCTGCGATTGAATCCGGGCATCGTGGTCTACCGCGTCGGTTTTCCGCCAGGCATGGCGCGCAACGGTTTCGCGATCGTCACCAGTCTGCTGCCGGGTTCGCTTCCGGTTGACGACACCGACGACGGGCTTGTCTACCACTGTCTCGATGTGTCGCAGCCGATTGGCGAGCAGTTGGCTGACGAAGAGCGGCGCCTCGCCAACGCGTTCATCAGTGGAGAACGTAATGGTTGACGTGCTGATTACGATCTGCGCGCTGGTGCTGCTGATGGTGGCGGTCGGGCTATCGAGCGTGCTGCGCGGTCCGACGCGCGCCGACCGCATGATGGCCGCGCAACTGTTCGGTACAGGGGGCATTGCGGCGCTGCTGCTGGTGGGCACCGCGAGCGGCGTGGAGGCGGTCGTCGATGTCGCGTTGACGCTTGCCGTGCTCGCGGCGTTTGCATCGGTCGCGTTCGTCAAAGCGGACCGGCAAGGAGAAAGCGGAGTGCGCGACGAGGAGACAAGATGAAAACCCTGGCTGATATCTACACGACCGTCGCCTTGCTTGCCGGAGTTTTTTTCTTTGTGGCCGGTACAGTGGGGCTATTGCGCTTTCCTGATACGTACACGCGGCTGCATGCGCTGACCAAGGCCGATAATCTCGGCCTGGGCCTCGTGGTGCTGGGGCTGCTGCCGCAAGCCGGTCATCCGCTGGTCGCGCTCAAGCTGATCGTGGTGTGGCTACTGGTGCTGCTGACCTCGTCCGATGTGTCGCAACTCATCGCGCGTGCTGCACGCCGGCAGGAGAAAAGCCGATGATCCTCGCGATCTGCACCGGCATCGCAATCCTGTTATTGGGGCTTGCGCTCTGGACCATCGTCGTGCGCGACACCTTCGCCGCGGTCGCCGGGTTCATTCCTTATGGCTTATTGCTCACGCTGGCCTGGCTGGTGCTTGCCGCGGTCGACGTCGCATTGACCGAAGCGGCCATCGGCGCAGGCTTGACCGGTGCGCTGCTGATCCGCGCGGCGTCCCGCCTGCATGCAACCGAAGCGGCAGCGCAGGCTGAGGAACCCAGCCTCGCGACGCGTGTAGCGGCTGCGGTGCTCGCGTCGGCGGTTGCCGGTGTGATCGCCGCGTGTCTGCTGAGCTTGCCGGACCCCGCGCCAAGTCTCGCGCCCGACGTATCACGGCAGATTCAGTCGACAGGTGTAGGTAACCCGATTACCGCGGTGCTGCTGTCGTTCCGCGCGATCGATACGCTGCTCGAAGCGATCGCGTTGCTATTCGGTGTGGTCGGCGTGTGGTCGCTCGCGCCGGACCGCTATTGGGGCGGCAGGCCGGGTCTCGCGCAGGCGGTCGGTCCCAATGACATCCTCGTGTATCTCGCGCGCGTATTGCCGCCGGTCGGCGTTGTGATCGGCATCTACATTTTCTGGGTCGGCGCCGATCACCCGGGCGGCAAATTTCAGGGCGCCACGGTGATCGCCGCGATGTGGCTGCTCGTGATGATGTCCGGTCTGCGCGATGCGCCCGCGGTGAGCTGGCGCTGGTTGCGTGTCGTGCTGGTTGTCGGCCCGGCCATCTTTATCGCGCTCGGGCTGCTTGGCGCCGCGCTCGCGGGCGCCTTCCTCGCGTACCCCGATGGTTGGGCGAAAGTGTGGATCATCGTGATCGAAGTCGCGCTGCTGCCTTCGCTTGCGGTCACGCTGGTGCTTCTGCTGGTCGGGCCGCCGCAGCGGCCGGAGGTGAGCGCATGAACGTGCCCCAGCTGTTCGGCCTGACCGCCGCGGTGCTCGTGGGTCTTGGCCTATATGGGCTGATCGTCAACCCGCAGCCGTTGCGCAAGGTCCTTGCGTTTAACCTGACCGGCAACGGCGTGTTTCTCGCCTGTGCGGTGATCGCGCGCCGCGGCGCGGCCGCCGGCATGTCCGGCGATCCGGTGCCGCAGGCGCTGCTGATTACCGCGATTGTCGTTTCGTTCGCTGCATCCGCGCTGGCGGTCGGGCTGATGCTGCGCACGTTTGCGGAAACGGGCTCGAATTCTCTCTCTACGGACGGCGACGTCGTATCGGCGCAAGCTTGCGCCGATGTGGAGGCCCGGTGACCACGCTCGCGCTCATGCAGCAGGCCACACCAGGTGGTCTGCTGCTAGTGCTTGCCGTGTTGTTGCCGTTTGCCGGCATGCTGGCCGGCCTCGCGCTCGGCGGTCGACGTGCGCAAAGCGTGGCGTGGGTGACGATCATCTGCGGCCTGGGCGTCGTGCTGGCGATTGCACGACGGTTGCTGGACTCCGGCGACGCCTTGCGGTACCCGCTCGGCGGCTGGTTGCCGCCGCTTGGCGTGATGCTTCGCGCGGACGGACTCTCGGTCTGCATGATGCTGGTGGTTGCGTTGGTGACCGGCGCGGTTGCGCTCTACGCGAATGGCGATTTCGGCACGCCGGCCGGCACGGGCGAGGCGCGTGCGCCGTTCGCTTTCTGGCTGTTGCTGTTGGCGGTTTGGGGATCGCTCAATCTGGTGTTCGTGAGCGGAGACATCTTTACGCTTTACGTCGCGCTCGAACTGTTGACCTTTGCAGGTGTCCCGCTGGTTTCGCTCGATGGCCGGGCTGAAACGTTGCAGGCCGCGTTACGCTATTTGCTGTTCGCGCTGATCGGTTCGATGCTCTATTTGCTGGGCGTATTTCTGCTTTATGGCGCGTATGGCACGCTGGACATCGCGCTACTCGCCGAACGAATCGGTGCGCAGCCGCTAGCCTGGGCTGCGGTGGCGTTGATGAGCGCAGGCATGCTGGCCAAAACCGCGCTATTTCCGCTGCACCTGTGGCTGCCGCCTGCGCACGCCGGCGCGCCCGCCGCCGCGAGTGCGCTGCTTTCGGCAATCGTCGTCAAAGGCTCCTGGTTCGTGATTGTGCGGTTGTGGCTCGATGTATTCGCCGCCATCGTCAGCGGCTCGTTCACGCAACTGCTCGCGGGCCTGGGGGCCGCGGCGATTATCTTCGGCAATGTGGTGGCGCTGCGCCAGATACGGCTGAAGCTTCTGATCGCTTACTCGACGGTCGCGCAGATCGGCTATCTGTTTCTGATGTTTCCGATCGCCGCGGGCCAGCACGACAGCGCGCAGGCGGTCACGGGTGGTCTGTTGCAGGCCGTATCGCATGCGACCGCAAAATCGGCGATGTTCCTGGCGGCCGGGCTGATCTACGGCACGCTGGGTCACGACCGTCTGGCCGACCTGCGTGGAGTCGCGCGGGCGTTGCCGATGACGGTGACCGCTTTCGCGCTGGCCGGTATCGCGCTGATTGGCTTGCCGCCGTCCGGGGGCTTTCTGGCCAAGTGGCTGCTGCTATCGGCGGCGCTCGCGGCGGGGCAATGGTGGTGGGCGCTGGTGATACTCGTCGGTGGCTTGCTCACGAGCATCTATGTGTTCACGGTGGTCGTGCGCTCGATGGAGCCCGCCGCGCCCGACTGGATCCCTGAAACGCAGGTGCCCCGTTATCGGCAGATCGCCGTGCTGGGCCTCGCAATGTGCTCGTTCCTGCTCGGGTTGGCGGTGCTGCTGCCGGTCGACGTGACGCAAATCGGCCGCACCGTGATGTCGGCGACGGGGATGCCATGACTCTCTCCGAAGGTCTGATGGCCGCAGCCATCGGCGTGCCGTTGCTGATGTTGCTGCTGTGTGCGTCGGCGCATCTGCGCAGACGGTTGCCTGCGTGGTTCGCGATCGCTCCGTTGCCTGCGTTGGCGGCGGCCGGCGCCAGTCAGAGCGAAACCCTGGTGCTCGGCAACAGCCGTTTCGCGTTACGTTTCGCGCTCGATACGCCGGGCGCGTTGTTGCTCGGCAGCGCGGCATTGTTGTGGCTGTTCGCTGGAATTTTTGCCGCCCGTTTTCTACGCGATCGCCGACGTATCGACGGATTCGTCGTCTGCTGGTTGATGGCCATGACCGGCAGCATGGGCGTGTTTCTGGTCGCCGATCTGATTGGCTTCTATCTGATGCTGGCGGTATTGAGCGTCGGCGCGAGCGGGCTGGTGCTCGACGGCGATGGACCCGATGCACGGTACGCGGGTGCGCTCTATCTTGGCATTGCGCTGCTAGCCGAGGCTTTCCTGCTCGGAGGGCTGGTCCTGCTGGCCCAGGCCACGCCAGGCGGCAGTCTGCTGATTCGCGATGCCGCGGCGGCGTTGCCGGAGTCGCCATGGCGCGATCCCACCTTGCTTTTGCTGCTTGTCGGCCTTGGCATAAAGGCCGGCCTGGTGCCGCTGCATTTCTGGATGCCGTATGCCTATGGCGCAGCGCCGACGCCGGCGGCGGCGGTGCTCAGCGGCGCAGCGGTCAAGGCGAGCGTGATCGCGTTGCTCCGCTTTCTGCCATTCGGTCACGCGTGGCCAGACTTCGGCATGCCCCTCGCGGCGCTGGGGCTGTTCGGCGCGTTCTATGGTGTGGCGATCGGTATCACGCACGCTCAGCCGAAAATCGTGCTGGCGTATTCGAGTGTCAGCCAGATGGGTTTCGTGATGGCGGTGATCGGCATCGGACTCGCGTCTGGCGATCCCTCTACCGTCGTGGCCGCCGCGTTCTATGCCGCCCATCATCTGCTGGTAAAAGGCACGCTGTTTCTGGCTGTGGGCGTGGTCGCGCTGACGGGGACCGCAAAGTTGCGGCGGGTGCGCGTGCCCACCGCTGTCATTGCGCTCGGGCTTGGCGGATTGCCGCTTACCGGCGGCGCACTGGCCAAATTCGCGGCCAAGGATGTGCTGGGCGATAGTCTCGCGGGTTCGATCGCGGTCGCGTCTTCAGTCGCGACCACGGTGCTGATGCTGCATTTCCTGCAATGTCTGGGCGCGAGCGCAGCAGCGGATTCCCATGCTCGCGCTCCGGCGGCGCTGACAGGTGCATGGCTGGCGATGGTGCTGGCGTCGCTGGCCGTCCCGTGGGCGCTGTATCTGGATATTCCTGTCGGCACGTTACCTGAGGCGCTGGCGCCGGCGGCGCTGTGGTCCGCACTCTGGCCCGTACTGGCCGGCGGGGTGCTCGCGATCGGCTGGAATCGATTTAGAAGGAAGCGGTTGTGCCTGCCAGCGACGGATGTCGGCGATGTCCTGCCTCACGTGGTGCGCGCCGGCGTGGTTGCCGCGCAGTACTGCTCGGGCACGGATGCATTCGTGCGGCGATGGTCCGTGTCCTGTCTGACGCTGCTGCTGGCCGCACTGCTGTTCGGTGGTCTGCTGGCGGTCGCGCGCTAAGGTGTGTGGCGCGAGCGAGCGCACCGCCTGCGCACGGCTGACACGATCGCCTGAGAACCTGGAGTACGTCATGAGAACGCTGACGCTTGCTGCGATCCTTGCCTGCGCGACCGTTTGCCTGGTCGGCTGCATGGCCGTCGGACCCGATTACAGCCGCCCCACGGTGGAGGTGCCGGCGACATGGCGAATCGAAATGCCCGAGGCCGAAGAGGTCGTGAACACCGCGTGGTGGGAGCAGTTCGACGATCCGGTGTTGAACGATCTGGTCCTGACCGCGCTGCGCGAGAATCTGGATGTGCGCATCGCGGCGGCGCGCGTCGACCAGTTCATCGGCTTGCTGCGCGCAACACGCTCACAGGGGCTGCCGCAGATCAACTATGGGGCTAACGTGAGCCGCAACCGGGCTAGCGAGGTCGGAATGCCACCGCTGCCGCCGACGCTCGATCCGGTATTCAATCTCTATCAGGGCATGCTGTCCGCTTCCTGGCAAATCGATCTGTTCGGTCGGGTAAGACGTCTGACCGAAGCCGCGCAAGCGCAGGTATACGCCAGCGAGCAGGCCCAGCGAGGCGTCGTGCTGTCTCTCGTGACCGGCGTTGCAACCAGCTACATCACGCTGCGCGGACTTGACCGGCAACTCGAAGTCGCGCGGGCCACCGCGCGTAATTTTGGCGAAACACTACGTATCTTCGAGTTGCGCTACCGGGACGGTCTCGTCTCCCAGACGGAACTCGCGCAGGTGCGCTCCCAGTACAAGCTGGCGCAATCCGCGATACCGGCGATCGAGCAGCAGATTGCAATCGTGGAAAACGGCATCTCGATCCTGCTGGGGCACAACCCGGAGTCGATTCCGCGAGGCAAGTCGGTCAGAGAACTGGACCTTCCCGTGATTCCGGCGGATCTGCCTTCGACCTTGCTCGAACGGCGTCCCGATATTCTGCAAGCCGAACAGAATCTGGTCGCAGCCAATGCGAACGTCGGCGCCACGCGGGCGCTTTACTATCCAACCATCTCGCTGACCGGCGCGTTGGGCTCGGTCAGCACGGCCTTCGGCGATTTTCTTTCCGGACCGGCACAGCTCTGGTCAGTCGCGGCCGGCGTGACTGGGCCGATCTTCACGTCGGGAGCGATTGGCGGCCAGGTACAGTCGGCCGAGGCGCAAAAGCGCCAGGCCGAACTGATCTACCGGCAGACGATACTGGGCGCGTTTAGCGATACCGACAATGCGCTGGTCAGCTCACAGAAGACCATCGAGCAGACTGACTTTCAGCAACAACGCGTCGATGCGTTGCGCGAATTTGCGAGGCTGTCGCGGCTCAAGTTCGAAGATGGTTTGATCGGCTATCTCGACGTGCTGGTGTCGGAAAACGACCTGTTCGCCGCTGAGCTCAGCCTCGCCAGCTTGCAGGCGTCGCGCTATATCCAGGTGATCAGCGTGTATCAGGCGATGGGTGGCGGCTGGGTGGATATCGCCGATTCGCATACGCCCGTGTCGCTGGGCGCGACGAAAGCGAAATAGCCCGCTGGGCAGGTGAATTCAGACAGGCGCCGAGGACATGGCCGCGCGTTTATGGAAGCACTCCGCAATACTGGTCGTCACACCGTTGCTGTTGCTCGGCGGCTGTGCGACGCGACCCGTGAACCCGCCGATCAAAAAATACAATCCGGAGCAGATTAGCCCATTCGACCGTCTGGATGAAAGCAGGGATGGCAGGCAGGACATGGTCATTCTGGCTTTCTCCGGTGGCGGAATGCGCGCGGCCGCATTTTCATACGGCACACTGGAGACGCTGCAGCGCATTGAAGTGACCACCACGTCGGGCAAGAAGATCCGTTTGCTCGATGAGGTCGACCTGATCACCGGAGTGTCCGGCGGCAGTTTTACCGCGCTCGCGTATGGGATGTACGGCGAGCAGCTGTTTAACTTCTACGAGCATCGCTTTCTTAAGCGAAACGTGCAGGGCGAACTCATCGCCCGGATCCTGAATCCGTTGAACTGGCCCGCGCTGGCCTCAGCGGGCTGGAGCCGCTCCGAGATCGCGGCGCAGCTCTATGACGAAATCCTGTTCAACGATGCGACCTTCGCTGAGCTCGAGCGCACAGGCGGTCCGATGATCGCAGTCAGCTCAACAGAGCTGACGACGGGATCGCGAATCGTCTTTCTCCAGCAGAACTTCGATGTCATGTGTGCCGATCTCGGCCCGTTCAAGCTTTCGCGGGCGGCCGCGGCATCGTCGGCAGTGCCGGTGGTGCTAGCTCCGATTACGATCAATAACTATGGCGGCACGTGTGGTTACGAGGAACCCGCGTGGATTCTGTCGCTTGTCAAAACCGACCGCAAGCAGCGATCCGCGAGCCGCATTCTGAATCGATTGCAGGACTTGCGTGAAATTGTCGACGCGACCCAGAACCCGTACCTGCATCTGGTGGATGGCGGCGTGGCCGACAATCTGGGCCTGCGCGGCGTGCTGGATTTCATTGGAACATTCGAGGCACTGCACGAAGCCGGGCAACCTGCGCCGCTCGATAACGTGCGCAGACTGATTATCTTTGTGGTGAACGCGGCGTCGTCTCCGTCGACCAGCTGGAACCTGTCGGAGCGTCCTCCAGGCGGAATCAGGACGCTGGTCCAGGCCGTCGGCGTGCCGATCGACCGGTTCTCCGCCGAATCAGTTGAGTTACTGCAGGACATCAAGGCGCGCTGGGCATTGTTGCGCCAGATTCGCCATTCCGACGCATTCGCGGATAACAAGGACCCAGCGTTGGCCCAAGCCGTGGAGGCACCCGATACCGATATCTATGTCGTCGATGTGTCGTTCGACGCGCTCTCTGACAAATCCGAGCGGGGTAATCTGAATCAATTGCCAACATCGCTGGCGTTGCCGGATGACGCGATCGATCGTTTGCGCAGCGCGGCACGCACGATCATCCTCGCGTCCCCGGAATTCCAGGAAGCGCTCGAGAGGGCGGGTGCCCGTATTATCGATCCGCCCGAAACCGTCAACGGGTGCCCTCTGGAACAAGGCGAGGCCTCAGCGCACCCCGAAGCCGGGCGGCTTACCGATCACGACAGCACGGACCGGCAATGCGATGCGCAGGGCAAGCAATAGCGGGTTTGGGGAGTACGCGATGCGCTCGACTTCATCGAGAACATCCTTGTATGGCTACCTTCACGCCACCGCAACCACCGCCGCCCCGTTCGCTCCGCCACTCACACAGCGCACCACCGCGGCCAGCGTGTTCTTCAAATGCTCGCGCGTCTGCTCATACACCGCGGCGTCATCACGCGCGCGATAAGCCGCCAGCAACGCCGCATGCTCATCGTTATTGCTGGCCATGATGTCCTGCTGCACATGCATGGCCAGCGCCACATACGGTCGCGCGACCGCGAACAGCGCGCCCACCATCGCGAAGAGCCGCGTGTGCGCCTCGCACGCGACCAGATGCTCATGAAACGCCTCATTGAGCACCGACCACGCTTCCGGCGAATCTGTCGCGAGCATCGTTCGATGGCACGCTTGAGCCGCATCGAGCTGCGTGCCGCTCGCTCTCAAGCAGGCCTTCTGCGCGAGCATCGGCTCAAGCACCATCCGCAACTCGTAAATCTCGTCGACATCGGTCGCGGTCAGCCCGCGCGTGACGACGCCCCGATTCGGCCCAATCGATACCAGCCCCTCGGCGCGCAGATCGCGAAACGCCTCGCGTACCGGCGTCGTGCTGACCTGCAAGCGCGCCGCGACTTCCTCCTGCCGCAGCCGCGTATTCGCCGGATGAAGCCCGCTCAGAATCTCCGCGCGCAACGTATTCAACACATATTGCTGCGCGGTCTGGAAGTGTCTGGTCAAGGCGCGCCTTTTTGTCGATGAGGATGAAACGGCTAGCCGAACGCAGGCAACGTCGCTTGCGCCCACGCGGCGAACTGCAGCACGCTTAAGTCCGTGTCGCGTGCGCCGATCAGTTGCAAGCCGAGCGGCATCCCGTCCGCGGTGCGACCCGACGGAATCGTCACGGCCGGCATGCCGAGAAAACTCCACGCGGCGCAGAACGTCGCGTCGCCGGTGTCGTCGAGTCCGCGCGGCGCGCCACCGGTAGCCGGCGGCGATACCAGCACGTCGTAGCCGCCGACAAATGCCGCTGACTGCGCGGAAAGCTCCTTTTGCAACGCGCGCGCTTCGTCGTACTTCGCGGCCGGCACCGCGGCGCCCGCTTCGACTAGCGCTTTCATCCGGTCGCTGACCTTATCCGGATGCTTCGCAGCAACCGGACCGATGTTGCGATGCGCTTCGACCTGCAAGATCGTATTCAACGCGTCGACGATGACCGGCAAGTCCACACGCAACTCGAGTTCGTGCGGCTCAACGCCGGCGGCTTTCAACCGCTCGATCGACTGGTCGAAATTCGCCTGCTGTTGCGCGTCGGCGCGCGACCAGAGCGACGTGCGGATCACACCGACCGACACCGGCCGGCGCGGCGTGAACGCGCCGTTCCATGCGTCGATAGAGGCGAGCACGTCGGCTTTGCCGTCGACGAACAGCGCCTGCGCGAGCGCGACATCTTCAACGCGCTTCGCAAAGAACCCGATATGGTCAAGCGATTGCGACAGCGGATGCGCGCCCGCGGTCGGTACGCGGCCATGCGTCGGCTTGTAGCCGACCACGCCGCAATAAGCGGCAGGGCGGATCACCGAACCGAGCGTTTGTGTGCCGACCGCAAGCGGCACGATACCCGCGCCGACTGCGGCAGCCGAGCCGCTCGACGAGCCGCCCGGCGTATGCAGCGGATTCCACGGGTTCACGGTGGGCCCCGGCTGCCGCCACGCGAATTCAGTCGTGACGGTCTTGCCAAACACGATGCCGCCGAGTGCGCGAATGCGCGAGACAATCTCGGCGTCTTCGGCGGGCAGGTAGCCCGCGTACGCCGGGGAGCCATAAGTGGTCGGCATGTCGGCGGTCGCGATCAGGTCTTTCACGGCGATCGGCATGCCGGCGAGCGGCTTCGCAGCCGCGTGGTCCACGCCGTCGTAATGATCGGGCCGAAAGGTAAAAGCCTTCAACTGCGGGTCAAGTTCGTCGGCGCGTGCACGCGCCTGCTCGAGCCGCGATGCGCACGCTTGCGCATCGCCGCGGCTCGCGATCAGTGTCGTGACCCAAGGCGGGTTGTCGAGGTTCATGAAGGTTTGTTCTACGTGAAGGGATGAGGTGCGTTGCCGCGTGGCGGGCGCGACAGCAGTTGAACTGTCGCGCCCGCCACGTCGGCATGGTGAGCCTATTTTCCGGCGGCGGCCGCCTTTGCGAAAGAGTTGTCGACTGCACTAGCGTAAGT
Organism: Paraburkholderia rhizosphaerae; assembly: GCF_004366595.1. Lineage (GTDB taxonomy): Bacteria > Pseudomonadota > Gammaproteobacteria > Burkholderiales > Burkholderiaceae > Paraburkholderia > Paraburkholderia rhizosphaerae. The sequence continues at coordinate 60,681 of NZ_SORE01000014.1, read as the reverse complement.
CACCGAGCCCGGCTTGATGTTGCCGATGTATTCCTGCAAGTCGAGCGCGTTACGGAACGCCTGTTCGGAAATCTCCGGCGTTAGCGCGTAGATTTTCTGGCTGATCAGGCGCTCGACCGCATTATCGACCACGGTCTTCGACAGCGTCGGAAATTCCGCGCCGGCGACCGCCTTTGCGGTTTCCGGCGACGACTGGATCAGCGCTTCCGCTTCGCCGAGCGCCTTGACGAACGCAGCCACCATCTGCGGCTTGTCCTTGATCGTCGATGCGAGCGTGTCGATGGTCGAGAATGCATAGCCGCCGGGGTATGCTTTCGGGAACCCGTAGACGATCTTGTAACCTTGCGCGAGGCCTTCATCGACCTGCGGCTCGTAAAGCGCGGCAGCGTCCGCGCGCCCGGCGGTGACCGGCGACAGTTCCGTGCCGATCTGCACGGTATTGAGCTTCACGTCGTTGATCTTCTGTTCCTTGATCAAACGTTGCAGCAGATAGGTACTGGTGGTCGGTGGCAGCGCGGTCGACACATTCTTGCCCGCAAGATCAGCCGGCGTTTTCAGCGGCGAATTGCCCGGCGCGATCACCCAGACCGGCACGCCCGCCACCACATTCGCGACGTTCACCAGCGTCGCGCCTTTCAGGTTCGCGAGGATCGCGGTCATCGGGTCCTGCAGCGAAAAGTCCGCATGACCGCCGATTACTGCCGCGACACCGGCGGCGCCGCCACCGGCCGTCACTTTCTGCACATCGAGCCCGTACTTCGCAAAGATACCTTTATCGATACCGACATAAAGCGGCAGATACTGGATCGACTGGAACGCCTGATAAACCACCACCTTTTCAGGCGGCGCTGCATCCGCGCATTGAAATCCGAGTCCCGTAGCGAGCGAGAGGGCGGCGATGACGGCCAGCCGCTTTATCGTTTTGTTTTCCATGTGACGATCCTTTTTTCAGCGAATTGAACGATCCAGGTGAGCAGCGTGGCCATCAGCGTCAGCACGATAATGCCGAGCCAGACGGTATTGAGGTCGAACAGCGAACCGGCGACAAACACTTCATGCCCGAGACCCGCTTGCGACGCGATGTACTCGCCGACCACCGCGCCGATCAGCGCGAAGCCGATGTTCACGCGCAGCGTCGAGAAGATCCACGGCAGCGCGCCGGGCACGATCAGCTTGCGGAAAATCATCGATGGCCGGGCGTTGAACGAGCGAAACAGGTTCAGCAGGTCACGGTCGACTTCACGCGCGGCCGCGCACGATGAGATCATCGCCACGGCGAACGTCGAGATGCCGGCGAGCCACACCTTCGACGTCATGTCCGAGCCGAACCAGATCACGATCAGCGGTCCGAGCGCGATCTTCGGAATGCTGTTGAGCAGCACCGAGAAGCCTTCCGCGACGCCGGACACGCGCGGCACGAACCACAGCAGCAGGCCGAGACCGATGCCAAGGCCACTGCCGGCTACCAGCCCGACGACCGTTTCATACAGCGTGGTTAGCGTGTCCGGTATTAGCGTGCCTTGCGTGAGCCCGATCTGCGCGGTCTTGTAGATGCCGGCCGGCGAGCCGAACAACTGGCCGTTGATCCATCCGCGCGCGGCGGCGGTCTGCCACAGCGCGACCAGTACAAGCATGATCGCGGTGACCGCAGCGGCGCTGGTGTAATCGCGCGACGCGCGGCGCCTCGCGCGCACCGGCGCGGGCGGGTTGGAAAGGATCGCTTCGCTCATGCTGCTAGTCCTCGGTATGGGCCCGGTTGGCCATTGGGTTGACCTGCATGTCCGCCCGCATGTCCGCTCGTCTGGCCGCGTAGTGCGCCCCAGATTCGCGCATGCCATGTACGAAATTCGGGCGCCTCGCGCGCGGTGATGGCGCTACGCGTGCCGTCGACGGTCAGTTCGATATCGAGCGCCTGTTCGATGCGCGCAGGCCGGCCGCCGAGAATGATCACGCGATCGCTCATCGCAATCGCTTCCTCGATATCGTGCGTAACGAGCACAACACTGGTGCCGTTCGTCTCGCGCAGCGCCATCACGTCGTCCTCGAGCGCGAGACGCGTTTCGTAGTCGAGTGCCGAGAACGGTTCGTCGAGCAGCACCAGCGTCGGATCGACCAGCAATGTGCGCGTCAGCGCGACGCGCTGCCGCATGCCGCCCGACAACGCGTGCGGATACGCGTCGGCGACGGTGCCAAGGCCGTAGCGCGCGAGCATATGGCGCGCGCGCTCGAGGTCTTGCGATGTGACCTTGCGAAACAGTTCGATGCCAAGCACCGCGTTTTCGAGCACCGAACGCCACGGCAGCAGCAGGTCTTTCTGCAGCATGTACGCGATGCGTCCGGGCGACCCGTCGGCGCGCGGGCCGATCGCGATGCGTCCCGATTGCGGCGGTAAAAGCCCGGAAATCAGATTGAACAGCGTGCTCTTGCCCGCGCCGCTGCGGCCGACAATCGAGACGATCTCGCCGCTGCCGACGCTGAAGTCGAGACCTGAAAAGATCGGCACCGGCGCGCCGTCTTCGGCTTCGAACGTGTGAGTCAGTTCGGCGACGTGCAGTCGCGCGGGCGCCGCGGCCGCATCGCGCGGCGTCGCGGGTGGGGAAGGGGCATGGGCGTTGATCGGCATCGTGATCGGCATCGAACGGGTTCATCGATTCCGCAAGCGCACAGGCGCAGGCGGCCGCGGCAACGGCGTCTCCGCTATCTGGGATGACGCGATGCACAATGCACAATGCACGGCTCAAAATAACCGGGCAAGCTGATCAAAAAAGATTTTTGGAGGGGGCGCTGGCGCGAAGCGTGACGGGTGAAAGCCTGCGGAATTGCGGGGAAAGGCGGTTGTAAAACGTGCGTGTAAAGGTTGACGATGCTGCCAAAAATAAACCCGCGCTTAGCCGCAGCGCTAACGATAGCGTTGCGCAAGCGAGTCGATTTCACGCAAGCCGACGGTTTCGGTGAAATCGGCGAAGCGTTTCGCGCGGACCTGGTCTTCCAGATGAATCGTAGCCACGCCGGCGTGCTCGTATTCGCGCACCGTGCGAATCACGTTGAGTGGGATTGCCGTAACCGGTGAGCGCGGCCATGTGAACACCTTGAGGGATGTCGCGCTGACGCAAGGTATAGGAACGTCCGATGACTGAGCGCACGCTGCTAAACTTCGCGTGTCCCGAATGTCCGGTTAGCCGATTAATGTTTGTCAGCCGTTTCCCTTTCTCCCCCTTTATTTACCGTTTCGTGCTTGTATCCGGTTATGAATAAACCTTCGCTACTGGTGCTGATACCGCTCGATGACGACAGCTATTCGGCAGTCGCCGCCGGTTTCGACATTGTTTATGCGCCGACTCCCGCGGAACGCTTCGCGGCTATCGAGGCACATGGCGCCGCGATTCGCGCGGTGCTGACTAACGGCACGACCGGTCTCACGGCCGCGGAACTCGACCGGTTGCCGAAGCTGGAATTCGTCAGCGCACTTGGCGCGGGCTACGAAAACATCGCAATCGATCACGCGCGCGCACGCGGCATCGTGCTGTGCAACGGAGCGGGCACCAATGACGACTGCGTCGCCGATCACGCATTTGCGTTGCTGCTTGCCGCGGTGCGCGACGTCGCTTATCGCGACCGCGCGACGCGCGACGGCATCTGGCGCGACCAGTTGCCGATGCGTCCGACCGTGTCGGGCAAGCGGATGGGCATCGTCGGTCTTGGCAATATCGGCCTGAAGGTCGCGCGCCGTGCGGCCGGTTTCGACATCGAAACCGGCTATCACAATCGCAAGCCGCGTGCCGATGCCGCGTATCGGTATTTCGACAGCGTTGTCGAACTTGCACGCTGGAGCGACTATCTGATCATCGCGACGCCGGGTGGGCCGGCCACGCGTCATATGGTCGACCGTACCGTGCTCGACGCCCTTGGGCCGCGCGGGTTTCTCGTGAACGTCGCACGCGGCAGCGTCGTCGATACGGCGGCGCTTGCGGATGCGCTCGCGCATGGCACGCTTGCCGGCGCGGGGCTCGACGTGTACGAAGGTGAACCGGAGCCGCCGCAGGCGCTGCTGTCGCTACGCAACGTCGTGCTAACGCCGCATGTGGCCGGCACGTCTCCCGAGGCGATCGCCGCTTCGGTGAACAACTTCATCGACAACGCAACGCGTCATTTCGCCGGCGAAGCGGTGTTGACGCCGATCTGACCGATTTGAGAACTCTGACGGAGATAAAAGATCCACGCGCCGTGTGCAGGGCACGCGGCGTGGAAACGGAATAAAGTGCCCGGCGTGGCTGTCTTTAAGTCGTATCCCATCTTTTCCGGAAACGACATGAAACTGGCCGATCTCGCGACGCGTGAGAATTTCGACAATCCTTACCCGTTCTACGAAAAGCTTCGCGCGCAAGGGCGCTTTGTGCGCGTTGCGCCGACAGCGGTCATGTGCGGGCACTATGATGTGGTCGATTCGATCTTGCACGACCGTCGCTTCGGCAAGAGCTACCTCGAAAGCGTGCGCGTTCGGTATGGCGACGACGCGCCGCAAATGAAGCTGTTTCAGGGGTTCAGCCGTATGTTTCTGCTGCTGAACCCGCCGATGCATACGCGCCTGCGCGGCCTGATGATGCAGGCGTTCAATGCGCGGCAAGTCGAAGCGATGAAGGATGTCGCGCGCCGCTCCTGTCATGAACTGATCGATGCGTTCGCGCATGACGAAACCGCCGATATCACCCGACAATTTGCGTTTCCGCTGCCGGTCGGCATTATCGGCCGGATGCTTGATATCCCTGTCGAAGATGCGATAACGCTCGGCGCCGCGGCAAGTTGCGTGGCAAAGGTATTCGACCCCGCGCCGATAACGCCGGAGGATCTGGTGCGCGCGACGGCCGCATACGACGAACTGGAGCGTTATTTCATCGGCGTGATCGACGCGCGCCGCGCACGCACCGGCGACGATCTGATATCGATGCTGGTTACCGTCGAGGAGCATGGCGAGAAACTGACACAAGATGAAATCGTGTCAAACGTGATTCTGCTTTTTATCGGCGGACATGAAACAACGTCGAACATGATCGGCAACGCGCTGATTGCGCTGCATCGTCATCCGGAACAGCTTGCGCTGCTCAAGCGCGACCCGTCGCGCATGCCCAACGCGGTGCTCGAATGCGTGCGCTATGACAGCCCGGTTCAGGCCACAATACGCACGCCGCTCGAACACAGTGAAATCGATGGCGTCGAGTTGACGCCCGATACGTCGATCTTCGTGATGATCGGTTCCGCCAATCGCGACCCGGCGAAGTTCACTCACCCGGATCGCCTCGATATCGGACGTGACGAAGGCCGGGTACAGTCGTTCGGCGCAGGCATTCACCATTGCATCGGTTACCGGCTGGCATTGATCGAACTCGAGACCGCGCTTGGCGTGTTGCTCGAACGGTTGCCCGATCTCGAACTGACGGAACTCGACAATCTGAGCTGGAATCAGCGCGGCAATCTGCGCGGTGTCAATTCGCTGGTTGCGCGGTGGTAGAGATTCGCGCCGAGCAGCGGTTTGTCATTCGCCGTTCACACAAGTAGACTGAACGGACAGAAAGACAACGGGCGCCGGCCAATCGCGGCACGGCCTCACGCAACATCGTTGCATGGGAGGCATCGTGAATCACTCTATCGCTGATGGCGCGCGGCGCGCGCGCGTACGCGCGTGTCTGTGCGCAACCGCGTGCGGACTCATTTCAATCGTCGCATCCATTCCGGCCGCGGCCGAACCGGTCACCACCGGGCCGCTCAGCATTATCGGTTCCGCGGTCGTGCGCGGGCCGGTGACGGTCGAAGGACCGCTTAAGGTCGGAGGAAATCTCGAGGTACGCGGGCCGCTCACCGCGGAGCGCGTCGCGCAACTCGTGCCCGACGATGCCGACCGGCGCGCGGGCGACAATAATTATTACGGCCCGCTTACCGTGCGCGGGCCGCTTATCGTGCATGGCGATCTCGAAGTACGCGGTCCGCTGGTTGTGAAGGGGCCCGCGGGCGCGGTCGGCAAGATTGACGTCGAGGGGCCGATCAACGAGCGGCCTTGACGCCAAAACGGCTCCTTTGGTTAGCCTGCCTGGCCGTCACGCCAGACGACGCGATCTTCCTGACCCGGCAGATCGACAATCACCTGCGCGCCGTGGCCCGCGTTATTCAGCGCCCAGATCGTGCCGCCATGGCTTTCGATAATCGTGCGGCTGATCGATAGCCCCATGCCCATCCCGTTCGGTTTGGTCGTGAAAAATGGTGTGAACATGGTTTCGTTGTGGTCGTCGGGAAAACCGGTGCCCGCATCGCGCACGATCACGCGCACGCCGTCGCGATCGTTCAGCAGTGTGCGCACGGTCAACGTGCGCGCGCGACCGACGATGCCGCTCATCGCCTGGCTCGCGTTGGTCACAAGATTGATAATCACCTGCTGCATTTGCACGACATCGAGGTCGATGCGCGGCAGCCCGGTCGCGAGATCGAGTACGAGCGTCACGTGATCGCGGATCAATTGAGATCGCGCAAGCAGCATCGCATCGCGAATCACCGCGTTGATGCTGGCGGACTTGCGCGCCGACACGTCTTTGCGCGCCAGCGCGCGCAACTGGCGAATCACATCGTTCGCGCGTCTTGCATCGCGTCTGATCCGTTCGATCGCGAGTTCCACTTCGTGCAGGTCCGGCGTGTCGCGCTGCAGCCAGCGCAGGCTGGCCGCGCCGTTGGTTTCGATTGCGGTGAGCGGCTGACTCACTTCGTGCGCGATCGACGCGGTCAGTTCGCCGAGCGTCGCAATACGCGTCGCATGCGCGAGATCCGCGTGAGCTTCCTGCAACCGCCGGTCCGCCGCTCTTGCTTCGGTCACGTCGATCACTGTCCCCGCATATCGATACTGACTGCCTCGATGGTCGACCGGATGCGCAAGCATGCGGATCTGTTTGATCTCGCCGTCGGGCATCAGCAGGCGGTATTCGATGTCGACATCGTGCCGTTCGGCGGCGATCTGATCGAACATGCGAGCGACGCTCCCGACGTCTTCGCGATGCGTGCGCGCGAGGATCCGTTCGAGGCTCGGTTGCGTGCTCGGTTCGTAGCCGTAGATCCGGTACATTTCTCTGGACCAGCAGAATGCGCCGCTCGACGGATCGAACGCGAAGCTACCCGTTTGGGTCAATCGCTGCGCATCGTTCAGATAGTCCTGGTTCAACCGCAATTTGTCTTCGGCGCGCTTGCAGTCATCAATGTCGAGCACCGCGCCGTACCAGCGGATCACGCTACCGGAGTCGTCGCACAGCGGATGGGCGACCGACAGGCTCCAGCGATAGCCGTGCTCGGTGCTGCCCATCCTGCATTCGGATGCGCCTTCGGTGTGACTTTCGATCAGCTTTCGCCACGCGCGTGTTGCTGTATTCAGATCGTCAGGGTGAATCGCCGACTGCCATCCGGCGCCGCGCGCTTCATCGAGCGGCAGGCCAGTATGTTGGGTCCAGCGTTCGTTGACGAAGTCCAGATAGCCGTCCGCGCGTGCGCTCCACATCATCACCGGTATGCGGGTCCACGGTGAATCCCGATCAGGTTCCAGTGCGCGGTTTGCATAATGCCCGTCGTCGCTATTGCACATTTCGATCGCGGCCGCGTAAAACGACGACGATCCGTCGCGCGGCTCGACGTTCTTGCCGATGTCGATCAGGAACACGTGATAGCGCGCTAGCGAATCGCGCACACGCACGGCCATCTGGCGATCGCGCGCGTTGCGGTCGATCTGCCCCAGCGCATCGAGCACGCGGCGCAAATCGTCCGGATGCAACGCGTTATGCCAGCCTGCGCCGATCAGATCACGGTGCTCACGGCCGGTGAAAATCGTCCATGACCGGTTGACGTAATCGGCGCGTCCGTCGGGTCTACCGCTCCATAGGAGCGCGGGCACAGCGTCCAGGATGTGGATCAATGAATGTTCTTCTAAAGCCATCTGCCAGTGTTGCCAGTTACGACGCGGATGCCTGATGACTGCGTGACGTCTGGCACCCTGTAAGTTCGGGTGAACGCGAGGTCGGTCGCGTCCACGTGCGGCTCGACGTGACGAGCCTATGCAGAAGCGCTGCCGACCAGGCCGACCAGTTCGTCGAGGCCCGCAATCACGCGATCGGGACGCTCTCCGAGTTCGTCGAAGGTGTTGCCGCTGCGGTTGACCCAGCACACCGTGAAGCCGAAGTGGCGCGCGCCGCTCGCATCCCACGCGTTCGAGGACACGAATAGCAGATCGCCGCGCGCAATGCCCATCCGCTGTTCGGCGAGTTCGTACGCAGCGTGATGCGGCTTGAACACGCTCACTTCGTCAACGCTCAGCAGATAGTCGAATTGCGGCGCCAGGTCGGAATGATTGACGACACTGCGTATCGAGTGTCGTGATCCATTGGACAGAATCGCGAGCGGCAGACCCAGCGAGCGAAGCTTCGCGAGCGTGCCGGGCACCTCCGGATACGGTTTGATCTGCAGATATTCGTTACACAGCGCTTCGTGCGCGCCGGGCGTGAGGTTCAGCTTCAGTTGCTTGCTGACGAAGCCGAGCGCGTCGTCGGTGACCTGCTCGAACGGCGCATAGCTGCCCATCAAACTGCGCAGCCATGTGTATTCCAGCTGCTTTTGCCGCCACAGCATACTGATTTCGAGGCCCCGGCCGGGATAGAACTGGCTGCACAAGCTTGCGACCGAGTGCACGTCGTACAGCGTGCCGTACAGATCGAAAACAACGCCTTTGATCGGTTTCATCGATTTCACCCGAAATGTTGTGACGCGACGATAGGTGTACGCGACTAAAGCAAGCTCTGCGCCACAGTCGCGAATGTCGCGCGCAGCGCGGCGCTCGCCCGCATGAGCGCGGATCGGCCGCATATCGCATACAGTTTGCGAACCATTGCTGAATCACCGCGAGTCAATATTGAATCGGATCGGCGATGCGTGCGCGCGGGATGGAGCGCTGCTGTATTCTGCGTCGCTCGAGAAAACGACTGCGAAGAGGACGGGTTAATGGATGCCATCGCGTTACGAGCGCTGCTCGATGATCTACCGGTTGGCATTGCCTGGTTTGTGCGATCGCAACGGGTCTGGCACAACGCGTTCGTGCGCGAATGCATCGATACACATGATCCGCGGGCGCTGCACGCGTTCGTCGCCAAACCCGCCGCGGGCAATGACGGCGACCAATCCGCAGCGCCGTCCAACGCGCCCGATAACGGCAACTTCACGATCGATGGCCGCGAGTTTCATGTCGGCGTGCATCGTGTGAGCGAACAGACACTCGTGCTGCTATTGCCCGCGGGCGAGCATGCGGGGCTCTTTCCTTCGATCAGACGGCTGTGTCAGGCGGCGCTCGACTTCGGGGAAATCTTCCGGTATTCGTACGATGGCATCTTTGTCACCGACGGCAACGGAAAGACACTGATGGTCAACCCCGGATGCGAACGGAACTACGACGTGAACGCGTCCGAGATGATCGGACAGCACGTTGTGGAGTTCGAAAAGAAAGGCTGGATCCGTCCGGTCGTCGCCGCGCAGGTCGCGCGTACCGGGCAGCGGATTTCAACCACGCAGCAGACGCACGCCGGCAAGACGATCCTCGCAACCGGCATACCGCTGTTCGACGAGCAGGGCAGAGTGCGCAAGGTGATCATCAACTCGCGCGACACCACCGAACTGTTGCAGTTGCAGGATGCACTTGCTCAGGCCCGCGCGGATCTGCGGCGCGTCGATCAGGAAATCGAAGCGCTGCGGCTGCAGAACCTGCAGGTCGACGGCATCGTGCTGCGCAGCGACGCGATGCAGCGGATCGCGACGCTGGCGATGCGCGTCGCGAAAGTGGACGCGACCGTGCTGATCACCGGCCAGTCGGGTGTCGGCAAGGACGTGATCGCGCAGTTGATTCACAAGGAAAGCGCGCGTGCGCGTGGTCCGCTGATCAAGATCAATTGCGGCGCGCTGCCGCGCGAGCTGCTCGAATCGGAACTGTTTGGCTACGAGCCCGGCGCGTTTACCGGTGCGCTGCGGCAAGGCAAGGCCGGGCTGATCGAACTCGCGTCGCAGGGGACGCTATTTCTCGACGAAATCGGCGATATGCCGCTCGACCTGCAGGTCAAGCTGCTGCAAGTGCTGCAGGATCGGGTGATTGTGCGGCTGGGTGGCACGGGCGCGATTCCGGTCGACGTGCGCGTGATCGCGGCGACCAACCGCGATCTGAAAGCGATGGTCGCCGAGCGAACGTTTCGCGACGATCTGTTCTATCGGCTCAATGTCGTGCCGATCGCAATTGCGCCTCTAACCGAACGCAAGGACGACATTGCGCCGCTCGTGCTGCACTTCGTCAATGAGTTCAACCGGAAATACGGCGTGTCCCGCGTGATGTCGGAACAGGCGATGGCCCTGCTCATTGCGTGCGACTGGCCAGGCAATGTGCGGGAATTGCGCAATGTGATCGAACGGGTGATGGTTACCTGCGATAGCGATGTGATCGGCCCGGAGTTTCTCGATTGCGTGCTGCCGCCCGAGATCGCGGAGCAGCAGCCCGGCACGTTCCGCCAGCAGGTCGAGCGGTTCGAGCGCGGTCTGGTTGAAGATGCGATGCGCGAGTACGGCAATACGCGTGATGTCGCGAAGGCGCTCGGGATGAGCCAGTCAAGTGTGGTGCGCAAACTGCGGCTGTAACGTCGATGCGGCGCGCGGCTCGACTGACCGGCACCGGCGCACGCCGTAGCAATGCAACGCTTAACGCTCAGGTGGTCGGAATCCGGCGTGCAAAGAAGAGCGCGGTGCCGAGGCCCATCAGCAGACCGCCGAAGAAGCGGTTCTGCACGCGCCTCGCCCGTTCGCTACGCAGTACGCGCCGGAATGCACTCGCGCCATACGCGTAGCCATGCATGATGACCGTATCGACGACGCTCATGGTGATTGTCATGATCGCCAGTTGCGGCACCAGTGGCGCGTGGGCGTCGATGAATTGCGGCAGGATCGCGACCAGAATGACGATTCCCTTCGGGTTGGTCGCGTTGGTTAGCAGGCCTGTCGTGAATCGCTTTCGCCACGATGCGGGCGGCGCGGTGAGCGCGTCGGCTTCGGAAGGCGCCTGCTTCGAGCGCCATTGCGCGAGACCCAGGTAGATCAGATACGCGGCGCCGCAAAACTTGACCGCAATGAAAGCCCACATCGATGCGGTGAGCAGCGAACCGACGCCGGCGCCGGCCACGATCAGAATAAACGCGAGGCCGAACTCCTGGCCGATGATCGTCGCGGTTGCCTTTCTGCCGCCGTACGACAGGCCATGACTCATCGCGAGTACCGCTCCGGGTCCGGGCGACAGCGCGATCGCGCAGCACGTCAGCGCGTAAGTGATCCAGATATGAAGTTGCAAGGAAAAGTCCTGATTACAGGTGGAAAGCGAACGGAATGTCGCTGACAGGCGCGAGCGGTGGCCTGTTACGACGACACGCGCGAGTCTACAGCATGACGAAAAAACAGGTGCGAGGTGCGTGGAGTCGCTTGTTCTGACTGTGCGTCCACTTCGCGCGACTGACTATTTTTTTCGCGTCGTGCGGCGTCGCTGCATGCGACGCAGGCGGGCTTTCTGGTCTACCAGCGCGTCGGATATCGCCGCACGACGCTGTTTCTGACGTACAAGCTCGCCGGCTGACGCAATCTGTCGGAGCGTGGCGCGATCGACTGCAATCCGCTGCGCTGTGAGGGGCACTGCACTATGCATCCGCGCGCGATGTGATCAGACTCATGTGATCGCTCCCTGAGGAGACGCGCGATGACAGGCTTTGAACGACGGCGTCGACTGCTTCGCACAGTGCTTTTATCACCCGCGTATGGGCCGCTGTTTGCGTCAATCGCGGCGCATGGCAAGCCGCCTCGCGATACTGCGGCCACGCGCACGCGGCAGCCGGCGGCGCCCATCCCACCGGCACAGATCAACGATGCGATCGCCCAGCTCGACCGGCTCGTGAACGCGCAGATGGCGCGCACGGGCGTACCGGGACTGGCCGTCGCCGTGGTGCGCGGCGCGCGGACAGTCTATGCAAAAGGCTTCGGCACGCGTCAGGCCGGCACGCGTCAGCCAGTCGACGCGGACACGGTTTTTCAGCTCGCATCGCTGTCGAAGCCAGTCGGCGCAAGCGTCGTCGCGCGGCAAGTCGGGCTTGGCAGCGTGAGCTGGGACACCAAGGTGCGGGACCATTTGCCGTGGTTCTCGCTCGCCGACCCGGAGGTCAGCAAGGAAGTGACGATTGCCGATCTGTACGCGCACCGCTCGGGTCTGCCGGATCATGCGGGCGATCGTCTCGAAGACCTCGGCTTCGATCGGGACGAGATCCTGCGACGACTGCGCTATCTGCCGCTGCATCCGTTTCGCCAGTCGTACTTCTATACGAACTTCGGGCTGACCGCGGCGGCGGAATCGGTCGCTGCCGCAGCGCACACCGACTGGGCGTCGCTATCCGAGCAGGCGATTTACCAGCCTTTAAAGATGACCCGCACGAGTTCGCGGTATGCGGATTTCGCGGCGCGCGAGAATCGCGCGGTCGGCCATGTGAAGACCGGCGACCACTGGGTGATCGGCCCAGCCAGGATGCCGGATGCACAGTCGCCGGCGGGCGGCGTCAGTTCGTCCGTCAACGATATGGCCAGGTGGCTCGCAATGATGCTCGGCAACGGCATGCTCGACGGCCAGCGTATCGTCGAAGAAGCGCCGCTGAACGCCGCGATATCGAAACAGGTGCAGAGTTCGCCGCCGGGCAACGGGCGGCCAGCCGGCTTTTACGGCTACGGCTTTAACGTCGGCATTACGGCGGCGGGACGCGACACCTATAGCCATTCGGGTGCGTTCGCGCTCGGCGCGGCGACGAACTTTGTCGCCGTGCCATCCACCGGTCTCGCGATTATCGTGTTGACCAACGGATACCCGATCGGCGTACCCGAGACGATTACCGCGCAGTTTTTCGATCTCGTCCAGTTTGGTTCGATCCAGCGCGACTGGGCATCGCTCTATGCGGGTGCGCTGGCCGGGTTGCTGAAACCGGAAGGATCGCTGGTCGGCGCGCAGCGGCCAGCGGCGCCGTTCCCGGCGCGTGCGCTGTCCGCCTATACCGGCACTTACCGCAACGATTACTACGGGCCGCTGCAAGTGAGCGAACAGAATGGCGCGCTTTTACTGGGGATCGGGCCGGTGCCGATCATCGTGCCGGTTACCCATTGGGACGGCGATGTGTTCACGTTCACGCTGTACAACGAGAATGCCGCGCCAGGCACGATTTCGAAGGCAAGTTTTCTCAGCGATCGCGTGACGCTCGAGTACTACGACGAAGACGGATCAGGCACGTTTGTGCGATAGGGCGGGAAAGTGCGGCGCTCTCGCGGCTTCAGGCGTTGTCGCGTTGTCATATCATGGCGGTTGCAGCGCCGCTGCCCGTTCATTCGCATTGCAGCACACGCGTGACGAAAGCCACGTGCAAGCAGACATTCGTCAAATAGCCGCAAGATATCCGCGACCGAGGCGACCGCGGAAGGTGAGCCGAAACGGTGATCGATATGACCAGACAACCCAACCCGCTGTTGCAGGACTGGCAAACGCGCTACCAGCTGCCGCCGTTCGAGCAGATCCGCGCCGAACACTTTGCGCCGGCCTTTTCCGTATTGTTCGATCGGCATCTCGCGGAAATCGATGCGCTCGCAACGAATACGGAAGCGCCTACATTCGAAAACACCGTCGCCGCATTCGACGCCGCCGGCGCGCAGCTCGACCGTGTGCGGCTGACTTTCGAGAATCTGTGCGGATCGGAATCGCCGCCCGAACTGCAGGCGGTTGAACGCGAGATGGCGCCGCTGCTTGCCGCGCACGACAGCAAAGTGACGATGCACGCCGCCTTTTTCGCGAGGCTCGATGCGGTGCACCGGCAGGCGTCGAGCCTGCAATTGACCGAAGAACAGCAGCGGCTGCTCACGCGCACGCATACCGATTTCATTCGCACCGGCGCCGCGCTGCCAGGCGCCGCGCGTGAGCGCTTCGCGGCGATCGCCGTCCAGCTTGCGAATCTGCAGACACAGTTCGCGCAAAACGTGCTGGCCGATGAATCCGCTTATCAGTTGCGGCTCGCGTCCGATGCGGATCTCGCCGGGCTGCCGGCGTTCGTGCGTGCGGCCGCGCGCGGCGCGGCGCGTGAGCGCGGCGTCGACGGGTACGTGATCACGCTGTCACGCTCGCTGGTGCAACCCTTCCTGACGTTTTCGACGCGTCGCGACCTGCGCGAAACCGCGTGGCGTGCATGGACGACGCGCGGCGAAACAGCAGGGCGCGACAACCGGCCGATTGCCCGCGAGATCCTCGCGCTGCGCGCGGAACAGGCGCGCCTGCTCGGCTATGACAGCTTCGCGGACTATGCGCTGTCCGACCGGATGGCGGGCAATGCACGCGCGGTGTACGCGTTGCTGGACCAGGTGTGGGAGCCGGCGAAGGCGAGCGTCGCGCGCGAACGCGCGGCACTGGTTGAGCAGGCCGCCGCGCTCGGCGAACCAACCGATATCGAGCCGTGGGACTGGTATTACCTCGCGGAGAAGGTGCGCATCGCCCGCTATGCACTCGACGATGCGCAGGTGAAGCCGTATTTCAGCGTTGACGCGATGATCAATGCGATGTTCGACTGCGCGGGACGCCTGTTCGGTGTGCAGTTCGTCGAGCAGACCGGCGTTGCGCTGTATCACCCGGACGTGCGCATCTGGGAAGTGCGGCGCGGCGGCGAACCGGTCGGCGTGTTTCTTGGCGACAACTATGCGCGGCCGAACAAGCAGGGCGGCGCATGGATGCATGTCTATCGCCGGCAGATGCGCAATGGGCGCAGCGACGGCATTGATGCTCAGCCGATCGTCGTGAACAACAATAACTTCGCGCGCAACAGTGACGGCCCGACGCTGCTCAGCTTCGACGACGTGCGCACGCTGTTTCATGAGTTCGGGCACGGGCTGCACGGGTTGCTGTCGGATGTGACGTATGGACGTCTATCCGGCACCAACGTGCCGCAAGACTATGTCGAACTGCCTTCGCAACTGATGGAAAACTGGGCGACCGTGGCCGAGGTGCTCGAAAAGCACGCGCGCCATGTGGAGTCAGGCGAGCCGATACCGGCCGAACTGATCGAGCGTATTCGCGCGTCGCAGACGTTCAACGAAGGGTTCGAGACCGTGTCATATACGTCGTCGGCGCTGATCGATATGGCGCTGCATCTGCAAAAAGACGCGGACAGTATCGATATCGAGCGCTTTGAAGCACAGGAGCGCGAACGCCTGGGCGTGCCGCGCGAAGTCGGCATGCGTCACCGTCTGCCGCACTTCTCGCATATCTTCAGCGGCGCGCACTATGCGGCAGGTTACTACGTTTATATGTGGGCCGAAGTACTCGAAGCCGAAGCATTCGATGCTTTCATGGAAGCCGGCAACGCGTTCGACCCGGCGCTGGCAGATCGGCTCAGACGCCATGTGTACAGCGCCGGTGACAGCCGCGACGAGCGCGCCGCATTCCGTGCATTTCGCGGGCGCGATCCGAAGGCGGAGCCGATGCTGCGCAAGCGCGGTTTGCTGAGTGAGTGAGCGAGGCGTGTGACCCAGGCACGTGACCCGGGCGTGCAACATTCAGTACCGGGTTAGCTTCGCTTTGCAGTTTCTGATGATGTTGTTGCCGATTCAAATCAAGGAAGAGTCATGCCACGCTTTGCCGCCAATCTGACGATGATGTTCCCCGAAGTTCCGTTTCTCGATCGCTTCGCGGCCGCCGCGCAAGCGGGCTTCAAGGCTGTCGAGTTCCAGTTTCCTTATGCATTCGATGTGCACGAGATCAAACAGCGGATCGACGAAAACCAGTTGACGCCGCTGTTGCACAATCTGCCGGCCGGCGACTGGAGCGTCGGCGAACGCGGCCTCGCGTGTTTGCCGACGCGCGTCGACGAATTTCGCGCGGGCGTCGCCAAGGCGATCGAGTATGCGCGCACGCTCGGTGTCGAGCGTCTGAACTGCCTCGCCGGCATCATGCCGGTGAACGAAGACCCGGACCTCGTATGGCGCACGCTGACCGGCAATCTGCGCTATGCGGCCGACGCAACCGCGAAGGCCGGGATTCGCCTGATGGTCGAGGCATGTAACCGCTATGACATTCCGGGTTTCATGCTGAACACGTCCGCGGTGACAATTCGCGCGCTCGACGATGCAGGCAAGGCCAATCTCTGGCTGCAATACGACATCTACCATATGCAGCGCAGCGAAGGCGAACTCGCGGCGACGATCGAGCGGCTACTGCCGCGTATCGGGCACATACAGGTTGCGGACAATCCGGGCCGGCACCAGCCAGGCACCGGCGAGATCAACTTTCCGTTCCTGTTCCGCACGCTCGACCGGCTCGGCTACGACGGCTGGGTGGCCGGTGAGTACAACCCGGAAGGCGCGACCGCGAGCGGCCTCGACTGGTGCCGCTGATGTCCGGCGCGGCGCGCGCAAGCGCCTGAAACGCAGTGCGCGCACGCGTGATCGGTTGCTGTCAATCCGCCGATGCGGTGGGCGTTTCGAGCGGAATCACCCGCCGCATTGACGGGCCGCCGCAGCGGCGCAACAGATCGCGCAGTTCGTTGATAACCGGAAAAACCTCGTGATTCCAGTCGCCGCCTTGCGCATCGTGCGCTTCCTGCTCGCGCTCGACGGCCCAGCGATCTTCCTTGAAGATGCGTTCGGTGAACCAGATCAGTAGCGGCCACGCGATATCGAGCAATATCTGCATGCGCGGCCGCTTGATCGATACGAGGCCATAGGCGCGTGTCCTGCGCTGTTCGCGATCGAGCGGCACGTAAACGGCCCATAGATCGAGCATCAACGCCGCGTTCGCGTGGCGGATCTGCAGCGTTTGATACGGGTAACTCGTGCGGATCGTCATCACGTCTTCATTGGTCTCGCTGGGCGCGCTCGCCGGTCCGAGCACCACGGCCTCGCCAAGGGGCCGGATACCGGCCTCGCGCGCCAGCCTGTAGTCGACTTCCACCCAGTTGTCGCCATGGCGGCGGCCCACGGTATGCGCGTTCATTTTCCCCATCACCCGGCGATGCAAAAACTGATGGTTCATATCCATCAGGTTTTCATGCATGAACGAGTAATGGCACGCCACCTCGCGCGCGTAGCGGCGCGTCTTGTACGCATCGCTTGCGACCGAGCCGAGCGAGGGCAGGGGTGTCGATTCGGCTAGCGCCGGATTGCCCGGAAAGACAAACACGAGGCCCTCGACTTCACGGCATGGATAGGCGCGCACGCCATTGGGCAAACGCTCGCGGCCGAGATACGGAATGTTTACGCACTGACCGGTGCAGTCATAGGTCCAGCCGTGATAACAGCAGCGAATCGTTTCGCCGTCCACCACACCATCGTGCAGCGGAATCTGCCGGTGCGCGCAGCGGTCTTCGAGTGCGAACACCGTGCCGGATGCGGTGCGCACCAGCACGATCGGTTCGCCCGCGAAATGCACGCCGTGCGCGCGGCCGCGCTTGACTTCGCGAGACAACGCTAGCGGATACCAGTGATCCGGGTGAATCGGCACGCGGCGTAAATCGCGCACCGTTGCCGTTGCCTCGCTCACAGCATGAAGGGTGCTGCATTCGGATGAACCGGACTCATGCATGGTGCTCACCTCGACGTGCGACGTCTCCCAATTATGTCCACATGTCGGTGAGTCGTGCAACGAACCCGTGAGCGATATGCGAGTTGTTGCCGCCTGATTGTCGCTCGATGTCGGCACGAAACCTGCGCGCGCACGCTTCGCGCCTCGATCGTCGGCTTGATCGTATGCACGAGCGAGCGCAAAAACCGGTGCTTCGCAACGCTGAAAGTATTGCAATCTGGGGAACATTGCGCGCCGGCTCGCGTCTTTCATCAGCATGTACCGCACCCCGAGGACTTGAATAGATGCTGCCGCAACACATGTCTCGCCGCGCGCGGGCGATCGCCATTTCACTTTTTTCCCTACTCGTCGCAACCGGCTGCATCGCGGCTGCCACGGCGTCTGCCGATGCGGCCACGCAAAGCGCCGCAACCGATGCGCATGCAACGGCTGGCGCGGCGGCTGCAACCGCGGCAAGTCTTCCCGCAAGCACGAACGCCGCGGCCAACGCGGCAAGCGGCACCGCGGGTCGCAGCACGCCGTCGCCGGTGGTGCCGGTACCGCCTTCGGAACTTTATGGCGCGCTGTATCGCGACGTCGAACTCGCACACCTCTTTCCCGATAGCAAAACGTTCGCGGACATGATTCCCGACGACACACCATCGCGCATCGTCGTGCAGTACGCGCAACAGAAGTCGCAACCGGCGTTCGACCTGAGACGCTTCGTCGAATCGCACTTCAAGCTGCCCTCACGCGAGACGAAACGCTACGTGTCCGATCCGAACCAGAGCGTCACCGCGCATATCGACACGCTGTGGAATGTGCTGAAGCGCGATCCGGACCGGAGCGCGAGCGCGTGGTCGTCGCTGTTGCCGCTGCCATATCCGTATATCGTGCCCGGCGATCGCTTCGACGAAATCTACTACTGGGATTCGTTCTTTATCATGCTCGGTCTCGAGCAAAGCGGCCGTGAGGATCTGCTCGACGACGAACTCAACAATTTTTCAACGCTGATCGATCGTTACGGGCATATTCCGAACGGTAATCGCACGTACTATCTGAGCCGTTCGCAACCGCCGTTTTTCGCACAGATGGTGCAGTTGGCCGCCGAGCGTGAGGGCGATCGCGTCTATCTGCGTTATCTGCCCGAACTGCTTGCCGAATACCGTTACTGGATGGATGGCGAAGACCATCTCGCGCCGGGCAGTGCGTATCGGCACCTGGTGCGGCTACCGGACGGCACGTTGTTCAATCGCTATTGGGATGCACGCGATACGCCGCGCGACGAATCGTACCGGGAGGACGTGGACACCGCGTCTCACACACCGCAGCGCAACGCGGGTGATCTGTGGCGCAATCTGCGCGCCGGAGGCGAAACCGGCTGGGACTTCAGCTCGCGCTGGTTTGAGGACGGCAAAACGCTCGGCACAGTCGAGGTCACGTCGCTGGTTCCTGTCGATCTGAATTGCCTGCTGACCGATCTCGAACGCGCGCTTGCGCATGCGTACCGGCTGAAAGGCGATGCGGCCAATGCGGAGCGTTTCGAACGGCGCGCGGCCGCGCGCGCGGCGGCGATCCGCCGCGTTTTGTGGGACCCGCAGATGCATGCATTCGGCGATTACGACTTCGTCGCGCGGCAGCTCACTCATCGGCTCAGCGCGGCGACCGTTTATCCGCTTTATTTTGGTGTGGCGGACAAGGCGCAGGCAACCGCGATCGGCGCGACGGTGCGCGCGCGACTGCTACGGGCGGGCGGACTCGCGACGACGACCGTACAGACCGGGCAGCAGTGGGACGAGCCGAATGGCTGGGCTCCGCTGCAATACCTGGCGGTGGCGGGCTTGCGGCGTTACGGTCAGGCCGCGCTGGCAAGCGACATTGCGACGCGCTGGATTCAGACGAACGTCGCGTATTACCAGCGCACTGGAAAACTGGTCGAAAAGTACGACGTCGACGCGAAGGCCGGGTCGACGGCCGCGGGTGGTGGTGAATATCCGCTGCAGGACGGGTTTGGCTGGACGAACGGCGTGCTGCGCACACTGATGGTGATGTATCCGGCTGCGGCGGGCCGCTCGACACGTCCGGCCGATGTGCGCGAGGGGCCGCGCGGTGTGTCCGAAGCGGCGTCGGCGGCCGCGGCTGCGCCGCAGACGACGCATCGTCTACGCGAGGCGCCGTCGAACTAGCGCGATGATCGACAGCACGGGGCGACAGGGGAGACGAAACCGGTGATTACGCGAGTGACTACACAAGTAGCTAAGCGAGCAACCAGGCGAATGACTACACGCCGAGCCACGCGGCCACAAAGACACCCATACCGATCAACGCAAGCCCGGCGGTCATCTTCTGCAGCCACTTCTTCTTCGTCAGCAGCGTGATCGCGGCGAGTGCAATCGAAATCTGGATCAGTGTCGTCGCTTGTGCCCAGCGATGATGCTGGTGCTGAAGCGACTCGCTGACGTCGTTGTCTTTCTTCGCGTCGTTTTCGAGTCCTTCTGCCTTCGCGCGAATCGGCTCCTTCTCGGCGATGTACCGCTTTACGTCAGCGACGAACTTCGTATGCCCGGCAGACGCGGGGTCGCTCAGCGCGGCGCCCAGTTCGGCCAGATTCTGCTTCTCTCCTTTGGCCTGGTAGTACGCCCATTGGTCGGACGCTTCGGTTTTGCGGATTGCCGCTTCGTTCTTGTAAAAGAGCGCAAGGTTCTCGTTCGCGCCGCTCTGGTACGAAGCAATCGCGCCGATGCTGGCGAGGATAGCCGTCATCACCGCGATACGCGACGCGCTGGGGTCGCTGGAATGCGCGCCTGCATGCTCGACTGCGTGATCGTGTGGACCGTGAACTTCGAATTCGTCGGACATCGTTGCTTGTCGGGTTGAACGAAGAGGCGCAAGCATACCGCATCAGCCGTGGAAGAAAACCGGTTCGTACCTGTCGAAACACGCTAGAAGTCAGACGCGCTACGCTTCCGCAAACAGAAAGATGCACATTCGAAGCGCGGAATAATTCGCTTCGAAATTGGCAAAGGCCCATTCTCCAGATTAGGGTTTACCCTAAAACCTCCCGCCGCTAGACTCTTTTCCACGGTTGCAGACAGAGGTGTCTGTCCTGCAAGGTCAACGGCTTAGGGAGAAATTCGGCCATGAAATCGTTTGTTAAGGTTGTCGCGCTCGCGGCAGTGCTCGCTACCCCAGTGGTTTCTTTCGCGCAGTCCAATGGTCCGGTCACGCGTGCTCAGGTGCAGGCTGAACTGGCGCAGTTCCAGCAGGCGCAGCAACACGCGAGTCTCTACGATCAGGGTGACGCACATTACCCGTCAGGGATGCTGGACACCGAAGCAGCGGTGGTCGCGCAAAACGGCGCCGCACAGCGCACCGGTTATGGTCCTGCCACGAGCGGGACATCGCAATCGGGTCAAGCCGGCGCGCCTGCCGCCACGCATAACGACTACCTCGGTCCGGATTACTCGCATCCGTAAGTCCCTCGCCGTCGCGGTAGCGAACAGAGCCGCAGACGCGCATTGCTCGCGGTCCTGCTTCGGCGTTTCGCGCCTCACGACCAGAGCGACTCGATCGCGCGTTTCACCGCGTCGCGCAACGTGGGTTCGCTACCGAGATGTCCGGCATTGACCCGTTCTATGCGCGCTTGTGGCACGGCTCGCGCGAGGCGTTCGACATTGATCACCGGACATACCGGATCGCGCGTGCCATGCGCGGCTGCGATCGGTACGCCGGCCAGCGCGGCACGGCGCGCAAGCGACAACAGGCGCGGTTCGCCAAGCCAGCATCGATGCAGCAGATAGTGCGACTGAACCTGGTACATCGCGATCTGCCTGCGCACCGCGGCAGGCTTGTGGCGTGTTGCGCGAGTGCGGCGCCGGCGGTGCGCCGACATCAGCACCGCGTATTCATAGCGTGACCATGCCAGCGCGACGGCCCTTTGCGCGGCATGGCTGCACGAGTGGAGCAGTATCGTTGCGCATGCATCGAAGAGCCGCTGCCGATGCGTGCAGCGCGCGGCTTTCACGAGTGCCTGCCATTCGCGTGGCGCGCGACCGCGCGAAGCGAGAAAAAGTCCGTCGACTTCGCGTGCCGACGTCAGGAACATCCCTCGCAGCACCACGCCCCGCACCGCTTGCGGATGGCTGCCCGCATACGCGAGTGCGAGCGCCGCACCCCAGGAACCCCCGAGCACACCCCAACGGTCGATGCCGAGGCGTTTTCGCACAGCTTCGATATCGTCGGTCAGACAGCCCGTGTTGTTGCGCCGCAGGCTGCCTGTCGGGCGCGACGCGCCGGCGCCGCGTTGATCGATCATGACCACGCGAAAGCGGTTCAGGTCGAACAGATCGAGCACGCTGCGATTGGTGCCGCTGCCTGGTCCACCGTGCAGCACGACGATCGGTATTCCGGTGTCGGAGCCCGCGACCGCGAAGGCGATGCGATGTCCATCATCGGTGCGCAACGTGTGACGTTTGATGCGCGCCATCGGCGGGCGGGGGCGGGCAGTGCGGTCGGTCATGGCGTGGCGCGCTCGGGCGAGTGGCTGTGCTGCATGAATACCATATCCGCACGCGTCGCGTTGGCCGGTTCTACTTGTGGGGTTTGCGGGCTGCTGTCGGTGACTTGCGTTTCGCGGCGGCGGTCGGGCTGGATTTGACGGGCGCTGTTTTGCGTGCGCGCCGGGCTGGGGTTGTCTGCGGCGCCTGGTCGGCGAGGTCTGCCATGTCTTGAGCGGAATGCTTGCCGGCCTTTTCGTTGGCCTGCGCGGCTGCATTTTTCGCCACTTTTTTCGCTGCGCCAGTCGATGCCGCTTTGCCTGACAGCTTGCCGGGATCCAGTTCGATCCATGCAGGCGCATGATCGCTGGCATGCGGCTCGCCGCGTACCCAGGTATCGACGCCTGCCGAGCGCAGCGCGGGCGCGACGGACGCGCTCAACAGCAGATGGTCGATACGCAGCCCCGAGTTCGTTTCCCAATGCCGCCTGAAGTAATCCCAGAACGTGAATACTTTCTGGTCCGGATAGATGGAGCGCAATGCATCGGTCCAGCCTTGCGCGAGGAGCCGCGTGTAGCACTCGCGGCTCTCCGGCTGCAATAACGCATCCTTTAACCACGAGCGGGTGTTGTAAATATCGAAGTCGGTCGGGACGACGTTGTAATCGCCTGCGAGCACGATCGGGTGACCGCTTTCATAAAGCGTCTGCGCGTACGCGATCAGGCGTTCGAACCAGGCGAGCTTGTAATCGAACTTCGGTCCCGGTTGCGGATTGCCGTTGGGCAGATACAGGCAACCGACCAGCAATCCATCGACGGCGGCCTCGATATAGCGGCTGTGCGTATCGGCGTCGCCACCGGGCAGCCCGCGCCGCGTTTCGGTCGGTGTCGTGCCTTTCGCGAGAATCGCGACGCCGTTCCACGACGTCTGTCCATGCCAGATCGCGCCGTAGCCGGCATCGCGAAGCTCGTCCGCGGGAAACGCGGAATCGGGTGCCTTCAGTTCCTGCAGGCACGCGATATCCGGCTGCTCCTTGTCCAGCCACGCTAGTAGCGAGGGCAGGCGCGAGCGGATACCGTTGATGTTGAACGTGGCGAGCTTCATGATGAACGCCCGGTTGCAAACGCCATGCCCGCGTGTCGCGGACGGGAGGCCTGCATCGCGATGCAGGATGCAGGCCCGTGACGAAGTCCGTCTATGTCACTTCACGCAGTTTGCGTTTGCGCGGGCTTCACGCTTTCTTCAGATGCGGGCCGATCAGCGACAGGTCCACGGGGCCGAGGCGCTCGCTTGCCGTCCACGACTGGTGCCAGTACGGATAGATCAGCGGGGGCAGGCTCACTGCGTCGAGGCGTGCGCGTTGCTCTGCCGTCAGCACGAGGTTGGCCGCGCCGAGATTGTCACGCAGCTGTTGTTCGTTGCGCCCGCCGATGACCACCGACGAAACGGCCGGCCGGCCGAGCAGCCATGCAAGCGCGACCTGCGCGCCGGAAACCTCGAGCTCGGCCGCGACCTCGACCAGCACATCGACGATATTCCACAGCCGCTCGGCGTCGCGGATCGGCGGCTCGGTCCAGCCGGCGAGCTGGCGCGTGCCTTCCGGCGTCGTGTCGCGGCGATGCTTGCCGGACAGCAGTCCACCCGCGAGCGGGCTCCACACGAGAATGCCGAGGCCTTGATCCTGAGCGATCGGCGCGAGTTCATACTCGGCCTCGCGCGCTTCGAGCGTGTAATGGATCTGTTGGCTCACAAAGCGTGGCAAACGGTCGCGCTCGCTGATGTGCAGCGCTTTCATCAGGTGCCAGCCCGAGTAGTTCGAGCATCCGACATAGCGGACCTTGCCTTGCCTCACCAGCAGGTCGAGTGCCTCGAGCGTTTCTTCGAGCGGCGTGAGCCCGTCCCATTGATGCACCTGGTACAGGTCGATCACGTCGGTGTTCAGCCGCTTGAGGCTTGCTTCACACGCGCGCACGAGGTGATAGCGCGACAGCCCGCGGTCGTTCGGCCCGTCGCCCATTGCGAAGCGCGCCTTGGTCGCGATCAGCACGTCGCCTTTGCGTTTGCCGCCGAGCGCGGCGCCGACGATCTCTTCGGATGCGCCATTCGAGTAGACATCCGCGGTGTCGATCAGATTGACGCCTGCATCGATGCACATGTCGATCTGACGGCGTGCTTCATCGAGGCCGACGTTGCCGACATGCGCGAACTTGCCTTTACCGCCCATTGTCATCGTGCCTAGCGTGATGGTCGACACCATGAGCCCCGAGCGGCCAAGCTGACGATATTCCATAATCTGACAAACTCCTGTAACGGTTGTGTACGTTGGTTGGTTGCGATGCCGAAGCATTTTGTAATACACGTATCGCTTCGACGTTCGCTGCCACTATAGGCGAAAGCACGGCGTTTGTTCCTGTCGCCTGCATAGACCGTGCGAAGATGGCGCGTATCAGCGACCGATTGCCGTGCATCGATATCAGCGGGCGATGCGTTTTGAATCCGGCTCATCGCTAGCGGACGGCGGCGCCTTGCAAGCGGCCGCAGTCGAAAGCATCGCTAAAGACGCGTCGTCGTCATGTGGGGTTCCGGCTCGACGAAAAGCTCGCTTGCGCGCACCGGCCGTTGATACAGATAACCTTGAGCAAACGGCACACCCACTTCGCGCAGCGCCGCATGCTGCGCCTCGGTCTCGACGCCTTCTGCGATCGCTTCCATGCCGAAATGCTTCGCGACCGCGGCAATCGCCTTGATCAGCGCGGCGCCGCCTTTGTCGACTTGCCGTACGAACTGGCCGTCGATTTTCACGTAGTCGAACGGAAAGCGCCCAAGCAGATCGAGATTGCTATGCTGCGTGCCGAAGTCGTCGATTGCGAATAACACGCCGTTCGCTTTCAGCGTGTCGAAAACGGCTTGCGTGCGCGATTGCTTTTCCAGCAGGAAGCGCTCGGTGAGTTCAAGTACGAGGGTGACGCCGGAGGGAAGCGCATGGTTGATCGCCAACACATCGGCAACGAAGTCCTTGCGTTGCAGATCCATCGGTGCGACGTTCACCGCGACGCGCAGCGGGCGGATATCGGTGCGTTGCGCGATGTCGGCAGCCGCGGTGCGTAGCGCAAAACGCGTGACGCTCGACAGCAACGGACTGCGCTCGACCTGCGCCATGAATACCGACGGGCTCACCGTGCCCCAACGCGGATGCGTCCAGCGGATCAGCGCTTCGACGCCGACGATTTTCCGCGTCGCCATCTCGACCACCGGCTGATAGACGACGTATAGTTGTCCAAGCCGCAGGCCGCGCCGCACCGCGGCCAGCAACTGCCGGTGGGGCGCGAGCGCAAGCAGTGCGATCGCGGCGATCAGCAGATTGACGAGGATCGCGCCGGCCGCGAACAGCAGGCCGTATTTCCAGCGCATTTCCGTGACGAGTCCGTCCGATGCGAGCACGGCAACTGAAAATGGCCATTGCGTCGAGTGCACGCGCGTGCCGACATGGTCCGGCGCCTTGATCGCCGTAGTGAATTCGCCTTTGTCGTTCAGCACGCCTGAACCGGGCATCAGCAGAATGACCTGCTGCGCGCCATAACGGATGCCGTGCGCGAGCGCATCCGCGACGTAGATGCCTTCGATCGTGTACTGCACGCCGCTGCCGATGTCGGTGGGTTCAAACATCGAAATGACCGGCGTGCCGGGCTGAAACGGCGTGCCGGCGAGCAGATTGACGATGATGTCGCGCGTTTCGGGTGTATCGCGCGGCGGCACATACGCGGATAACGGCACATCCATCGGTCCGAATACCGATGAACAAGAGAGCCGGTTGTGGTCAACGAGGTTAATGCCGCGCACATACTGCACGTACGTTTCCAGTTCGGCGAGCCGCATCGCGACTTTCGCGCAGCTTTGGCCGACCAGTTCGCGTAGTGCGTCGCGGCGCTGCGAACGCACGGTGGTGAGCACGCGGTCGAGCGATTCGACCATGTCGTGGCCGATCAGACTTTCGCGCGCCTCGACTTCCTGGGCCGCATACCGTTCGCCCCAGAGCACCGCGCCGATCGTCACAACGACGCAGCATAACGCCGCGATGACCAGGGTGAGGCGCGGCGCGACACTGCGCCCCGGCGTTGCCAGATCGCGCAACGCCGAAAATTTCCCCGCAGCGGAGTTCGACGGATCGTGCATGAACGCTTGACGAGAAGGCTTGCCCGCAACGGTGACGGCGGGCGCTATCCGTTGAGTCGAGACGACGCCGTATTGTACTCGCGCAATCTGACGGCAACGCCATGCGGTGAATGTCGCGGCGCGCGATAACGGTTAGATTGGCAAGTTTGTCGTGACGTGTCGAAGCGCTGCGACTCATGCTGCGCCGGAATGGGTCTTGGCCAGCCGGCGTGCGTGTTAGCCGCCGATCGTCTTCGCCTGTTTTGCGGTGAAATCCCTGTACGGCGCTTGCTTTGTCGGGACTTCCGCGGGCAGCAGGCCATTGCGGCAGAACGTATCGGCGATCGTCTGCTGCTCGCCGAAATTCTGAGGGGCGACCGCGCGCACAACGTAGCTGCGGCGTGCGTTGGCCCGCTCGATCGTTGTGACATCGAGTCCCCAGACCGGGGCAAGCGTATGCGCCGCGTCCTGTGGATGGGCGCGCAACTACCCGCATGCGCCGATCTCCCCACACGCTGTGCAGAAATCGCAGCCATCCTTGCGGATCACCGCGTTCGCGCCGCACGTTCCGCACTTGCGGCCGTGCATCGTGCTCAGCCCATGCAATGCTGGCTCGTCCTGTGCAGCAGCATCGTCATCGGCTTGCGCGGCTTCCTGCGCGTTCAGGTTCGCGGAGATCGGCAGCGCTAGCGCATGCGTATGCGGCAGCCGCGCAAGCAGTCGCGAAGGCACCTGATTGCCCTCGGCATCGAGAAAACCACGCCGGTGCAGGATCTGCTGTAGCGCATACGCGAGCGCCGCGACCTCCGAATCGTGCCAGCGGGGCGAACGCGTGCCGTCGATCCGCTGCACGTCGCCAAGACGTACCTGGCCGCGATCCCACGACACCTTGCGCAGGTCCTGCAAGTTGCGCGCGACAAAGCCGCCGCGCGCGGCCAGCGACAACGAGCGCATGGTCGCGGTAATCCATTGCTGCGACTCGTCGCGTTGCCCGGCAGGGATAAAAAATTCGATGGGCCGCTCGATCGTCACATCTTCGCCGCCGACGCGTCCGGTCACCTGCATGAACGACACCGCTAAATACAGCGATTTCTTGCCCGCTTGCGTCAGATACTCGACCTTCTCGATGATCGCCGGCATTTCGCCCTTCGGCCGATGATCGATCGCGATCCGCAGCGGATCGAGGTCGATGTCGGTGCCGGACAGCGCGTCCGATGCCTGTGGCGTGTCGACGCTCAGCACCGCGCCAAGCGTCTCGTTCGGGCGATAAGTTGCAAGACCCTTCAAGCCGCTTTTCCACGCATCGAAGTACAGGCTTTCGAATGCGTCGAACGGGTAGTCGGCCGGTACGTTCACGGTTTTCGAAATCGACGTGTCGATATACGGCTGCACCGCGGCCATCATATCGAGGTGATCGCGCGCGGACATCTCGAGCGCGCTGATGAAATAGTCGGGCAAACGCTCGACGTCGCCGCCCAGTTCGCGATAGACCCGATACGCGTGGTCTTCGACCGCAAACGACGCACGGCTGCCGTCGGCCATCACCTTCATCCGCGAATAAGTCCACGAAAACGCGGGCTCGATGCCATTCGACGCGTTGTCGGCGAATGCGAGGCTCACGGTGCCGGTCGGCGCGATCGACAGCAGGTGGCTATTGCGGATGCCGTGCCGGCGAATCGAATCCTTGATGTCGTCGGGCAAGCGCGACGCGAACGTGCCGGCGTCGAGATACTGCGCGGCGTTAAAGAGCGGAAACGCACCGCGCTCACGCGCGAGTTCGACCGACGCGCGGTACGCTTCGTCGCGCATCAGGCGCGCGGCCTTCGCGGCAAATTCGCGGCCTTGCGCGGAGTCGTAACGCAGGCCGAGCATCACGAGCGTGTCGCCGAGGCCGGTGAAGCCGACACCAATACGCCGCTTCGCGCGCGACTCGTCGTATTGCTCGGCAAGTGGCCACAGCGTCACGTCGAGTACGTTGTCGAGAAAACGCACCTGGGTGCGTGTGCGCGCGCCAAGCGCCTCCCAGTCGAACGACGGTGTGCCGCGCTTCATCTGCGCGAACGGGTCGATCACGAAGCGCGTCAGATTCAGCGGCCCGAGGTTGCAGCAGCCGTACGACGGCAGCGGCTGCTCGCCGCACGGATTGGTCGCGCGGATCGTTTCGATCGCGCGCAGATTGTTGTCCTCGTTCATGCGCGACACGAACACGATGCCCGGCTCGGCGACATCGTAGGTCGAGCGCATGATTCTGTCCCAGATGTCGCGCGCGCGGCGCTCGCCATAGACCCATAGCCCATCGTCGCGTTGCCGCAGGCCGGATGCCGCGCGCATGGAAGGCGACGGTTCCGCGCGATGCACGAGCTGCCACGGCAGATCGCTTTCGACCGCTTGCATGAATTCGTCGGTCACGGCTACCGACACATTGAAGTTGTTCCAGCGGCCCTTCGAATGCTTGGCCTCGATAAATTCGAGCAGGTCGGGATGCGTGCAGTCCAGCACCGCCATTTGCGCGCCGCGCCGCGAACCGGCGCTTTCGACCGTGCGGCACGACGCATCGAATACGTCGATATAGCTGCAAGGGCCGGACGCGGACGAGCTTGTCGTATGCACGCGCGCGCCGTGCGGGCGGATCGCCGAAAAGTTGTAGCCGACCCCGCCGCCGCGCCGCATCGTTTCGGCAGCCTGCAGCAGCGCGACATAGATGCCGGGCAGTCCTTCTTCGTCGACGCCCTGAATACTGTCGCCGACCGGTTGCACGAAACAGTTGATCAGGGTCGCCGCGATACCGGCGCCCGCCGCGCTCATGATGCGGCCCGCGCCAAGCGCGCCATGCCGCAGGTTGTCGACGAAACGTTCTTCCACCTGCGCGCGCAGCGCCTCCGGTTCGGCCATTGCCACGCCGCGTGCGACGCGGCGATAGACGTCGTCGGCGGTGCGTTCGTCGCCTTTCGCGTACTTTTCCAGCAGCACGTCGAGCGAGAACTGTTGGGGCGCAATAGCCTGCGCGAGCGGGGGAATTTCGTTGTCGGTGTCGGCCATGAGCAGTCTCCGGACGCAAATGGGCGCAAATCAGGGTGAGGGCGGGTGCGGGTGCTGATGCGGACCGCGCCGCAGTGCGGCGCGTTGACGATCACCTTAACGCATGCAGTCGGACGCTGCAATGCGGGGTGTCCGGGACGAGGAAGGGGAATGACTACGGTCAAACATCGGCGGCGGGCTTCGACCGGCAGCCCCGGGTTGGCTTCGGGGCGCTCGCGGGTTGGTGCGGGTCAGCGATACCCGCCGCGCTTACATCGGAAAGAAACCGCGCCTGTTACTTCTGCGCGTGCTTCGCCGCATCTTCGATCACTGCGGCGACCTGCTGCGGCCGCGATTCATAAACCGAGTGGCTTGCGCCCGGAATCACCGTCGTATGGCTCTTCGCGCGTGCGTAATACCAGCGCTCCAGGTCCGGATTGATGATCTTGTCGTCGCCCGCGACGATGCCCCAACTCGGCTTGGAGGTCCACGCCGCGGCGGTCAACGGCGTCGTGAACACCTGGGCGGCGGTCAGGATTTGCGATTGTGCCTCGAACTTCGCCTGGTTAAGCGGTAAATCGGCGGCGAAATCCTTCGGAAAATCGGCGCGGGTCAGGTAGGTATAACCATCGGCCGTCTTCTTGATAGCCCCCGGCTGCTGCGCGGTGAAGCTCGGCTTGCCCTTGCCCAGCGTGCCTTCATCCTCGCCCACCGCCGGCGCATGCGCGGCCACATACACGAGACCCACGACGTTCGGATGCACGCCCGCTTCGGTGATGATCGATCCGCCGTAGCTATGCCCAACCAGAATCGTCGGCCCGTTCTGCAGATCAAGCACGCGTTTGGTTGCATCCACATCGGCTTCGAGCGACGTCAGCGGTTCCTGCACCATCGTCACGTGATAGCCGTCCCTGGTCAGGATTTCATAGACTGGCTTCCAGCCGGAGCCATCGACCCACGCGCCATGCACGAGCACGATGTTCTTGACCGGGCCGCTGGCAGGCTGCGCATCTTGCGCAACCGCGGCGGTCGATCCGAAGAGGCAGGCGGACAATGCGACAACCGATGCGGCGAGAGTAGAAAGTTTCATGTGTAGATCCGTATCGAGGGGAACTGCAACGGGGGAGCGAAAGCGCTACATCTGCGCACAAGTTCGAGACAACCGGACAACCTTTGCTGGAGGCGTCCTGTGCCGTGCGCGATTCGCACAGGACCCTCATCGCAACGAATGCGTCAGCTACCGAAGTAAATGTTGCAGAAGCTGACCGGCCCGACACAGTTCGAGCGCATCATCGACCCATGCTTCTTCATGCCCGATGCCGACGTGCCTTGCGCAACGCCGCCGTACGAGCTGTCCTGCTGCGCGGCGATCTTCGCATCGGCTGCCTGGATGTCCGCCGGATAGTTGACGTCTTCGCCGGCCGACGGCGTGTAGCCCGCTTTCTCGACGGCGATCAGATTCGCACGCACTTCGGCACGGGTCACCGGATCATGCGTTTGCGCATAGGACGCGACCGGACCGGCGAGAAGACCAACGGCGAGCACAGCGGCGACGGTGAACTTGTTCATGACTTGCACTCCTTAACAGTGGGATAAGAAATCGGAACCTGGCTATCGAGCCGGCTAAAACGCTACAACGTGATCAGCGCAAATTTGCTTGCTCATCCGGGCTGGCCATTGGAGCTGGTCCATTCAGCGCTTGACCACTGGACTGGCCCGTGAGGGATGGTCCTGCGCCGACCGGGTAGTGCAATCGCGTTTGCGATGGGTTGAAATTTAGTTTTGGAGCGACTTTGCGTAAAGGGATACGATCGAACGCCGCGGCGTGACGATGGTCGATCGCTCCAATACTTTGGTTTGGGGGAAAGGGACGGCAGGATACAGTGGGATGTGGCGGCCTATACCGCCGGATAACCGGCCCGGCCGGCCGATTATCCTTTCGCGCAAATCGCTTGTACCACGTGACAGTCCGCGGGTGCGAGGTGCTTTGACGAACTGGGAAACACGAACCCGTCAGGCGACGGCTTTAGAAGCGGATATCACTGGACGACGACTTCTTCATCGATACCGAAGTGCGCGATGTAGTCGCGATATCGCTCGCGCTCCTCGTCGGGCCGCAGCCCGAAGTCCGCAAACCGGTAGACGTTCTTGCCATATCCGCCGGCCGGCTTGCGCGCGATATGCTCGTGCAGCCGCTCGCGGAACGACGGCGTGAACTCGAGTCCGAAGTGGTCGTAAATCCGCTGGATCGTGTCGAGCGGCGCCGCGGTGAGCGCCTTGTAGTGCACGTGAAACACGTGCTTTTCAGGCCACAGGTCGAGCTTGTCCGCCGCGACGATCTGCTGTGCGCCGTTTGCCCAGTCGGCGCTCACCTGGTGCCCGATCGCATCCGTATCGATGCGCTTCGCGAATGGGCGGCGCAACACCTCGGTGAGCCGCGCGACCGACGGCAGCACCTTCAGCGGATCGCGATGCGTGAAGATCACGCGCGCATCCGGATACACCTCGCGCAGTGCTTCCATCGCGAATACATGGTCGGGGCACTTCAGCACACAGCGTACCGCGCGCGCGCCTTGCAAATGCTGCAGGAAGCGCCGATGCGTGCGATACCCCTGCACGTGGCCGGCCTGCTGCACCCAACGCTTGTACGACGGCACATGGTAGATGGTCTCGAAACGCAGGCTGCGGAAGCTGTGCGCGGTGAACTCGGTGCATTCCTGCGGTGTCAGCGCATCGAACGGATGAACGTTGCGCAGCTCAGGCGCCAGCCGGTGAAACAAGTCGAACTGGCGTTGCACCTTGCCCGGGCCAGCGCGGCGCCCGGCTGCCGGATGATCCGGATACGGGTAGATTGCTTGCCAGCAGCGCGGCGTAAAGCTTGCGCCATCTTCGGCGAGCAGTGAGTGGAGAAACGAAGAGCCGCTGCGCGGCATGCCGAGCACGAAAATAGGCTGTGTGACCGGCCGCTGCAGGATGGTCGGATCAGCCAGTTCCCGGTCGCGCAGAATCAGCAGATTCGTGAGGAGCCGCAGGTTGTCCCAGTGAGTCGATACGCGGCCGAACAGGTTCAGGTCGGCTTCCTCGTGGACTGCGGTCTGCAACTGGTCGAGCGCGTCTTCAATGGGCTCCGCACCGAAATCGTGTAGCCCGGTGTTCGCGCGCGCGCTCGATAGCAATTCGGCTGCACAAAGCGGGGTATTGCTCAATGCGACCCGCGAGATGCTGTGCGCGCTGTGTATCCATTGCTTGAACAAGGTACCCTCCCGCGTGCTGCCGGTTTGAGTTGCGACGCGCTTGGGACTGCTTTTTGCAAGTCGATTGCAAGCGTCGGCGGATCGGGCTGCACTCGTTTTGCGGTCCTGTCGATTGCTCGCCGGTCCGGCTGATCGATGCAGCGTCACCAACATTCTAGTTCAACGAGTGGTTTCAATTCAGCAGCGGCCGAATTTGCTTGCGTGACGTGGTGTCGCACGAAAAAACGACGATCGGCGCGATATGCGGCAACGCTCGGTGCGCTGACCCACGCAGGCGAACAGACGAGCTATTCGGGATACCCAGGTAGTGTCACGAAAAGCCGTTTGGGACGATGTGTGCCGTTTTGCCGTTCGGCTGTGCATTCGTATAACGGCTCGCCGTGTTGGGTCGGCGAGTGGTCGTCCATTGCCCTGATGTGGGGCGCTCCTGTAACGAACAGTAATGAAGAGATGAGTGTCCCGATGTCGTCTCGCGCGGAGTTTTGGCGGGCTACACGCCGTTGATCAGATTCGTCAGGATGTCCGCGGCGATCATCGCGGCTGCGTTCAGCGGCGCAGGCCGCTCAGCCGGTTTGAACACCGCGTCGCCGCGGCGGATCTTGCGGCGCGATACTGCGCACGTGCCTGAAGTGTGTGCCGAGCGGCGGCGCCAACGCTGTTCGCCATAGTGGCATTTGCCGGGCTCGACCCAGCGGATGACCAGCGTATTTTCGGAGCGCTCGAGAATCTCGATGCGCAGGCCGTTGGCACCGATCAGTGGTACGCACTCTAACGTCGTCATGGTCGGCTCCGTAAATTCGGGTGTGCCCGAATGTAGTCCCGTCGGCGCGTCAGCGCCATTGTGCGGGCGTTGAAATACTGTTGCCTGATCCGAAATAATTGAGATGAAAGCTTTTAACCGTACGGCGTTAATGGGCTGAGCACCGCCCGGCGCCCCATCGATCCCATTACCGCAACACGCTGTTGTATGTCGCGCGAGCCGGCACGGTCCGCCAGGCGGGGCGTTCCCGTCCTTTAAGATGTGCAGACCGGCGGCTTGTCCGGCGCGCGCGGCACGTCTCGCGCATGCCGGCAAACAGCCCTCGCCACCCGATAACACATGAAGAGGCCATATGATTCCACGCCCGCCCGCTGTTCCTCCGGGGCCCCCGCCACGCGTGCCGCCACCCGGCGCCGAGATGCAAGGTCGCCGCAGGATGCAGCGCTTCGCATCGGTCGCGCTCTATACCGGACTTGTGTTGCTGGCGCTATGGGTGGTGCGCGATTTCATCCCGGCCGTCGCATGGGCGTGCGTGATCGCGACCTCGCTATGGCCGCTTTTTCGAAAGCTCGAGCGGCAACCCGGGCTGAACGGCCGCACGACGATCATCGCGACGCTGTTGACGATCGTGATCGCGCTGGTGCTCGTGCTGCCGGTCGGCATCGGCATCGCGCAGGCGGCCGCTGAGGCGCACGACCTCGCGGTATGGCTGCACAGCGTCGAACAGAACGGTATTCAGATTCCTGACTTCATCGCGAATCTGCCGTTCGGGTCGGAGCAGGTCACGCAATGGTGGAACACCAACTTAGGACAGCCGTTGAAGGCGTCGCCGGCGATGAAGGGGCTGCATGGCAACGCGGTGGTCACGTTCGGCCGGCATTTCGGTATCCGGGCCGTGCACGCGTTGATGGTGTTCGGCTTCACGCTTGTCACGCTGTTCGTGATTTTTCAGGCGGGGCCGAGCCTGTCGGGCGCGGTGCTCAAGGGGATGCGCCGCGCGTTCGGCGCGCAGAGCGCGCAGATTGCCGAGCGCATGGCGGCGGCCGTGCGCGGCACGGTGTCGGGGCTGGTGGTGGTCGGGATCGGCGAAGGGGCGCTGCTCGGCATCGCGTACGCGGTGACCGGCGTGCCGCATGCGACGCTGCTCGGGCTGATCACCGCGATTGCGGCGATGCTGCCGTTCTGCGCGCCGGTCGTGTTCTGCGGCGCGGGCTTATGGCTGTTTCTGCAAGGCAGCACCGCTGGCGCGATCGGCCTCGTCGTATTCGGCTTCGCGGTCGTATTCATCGCGGAACACTTCGTGCGGCCGGTGCTGATCGGCAACTCGACGCGGCTGCCGTTTCTGCTCGTGCTGTTCGGCATCCTTGGCGGCGCGGAAACCTTCGGATTACTCGGCGTGTTTATCGGCCCCGCGCTGATGACGATCCTGATGGTGTTATGGACCGATTTCGTCCGATAAGAGCAATCGGGTCATTGCGCGGTCGCGCGTGAGGAGGCATGTCGCCTGGGTTCCGCCTGGGCTCCGCCTGGGTCGCTCTGGCTTTCCGCTTTGGTCCGGTCACGCGGGCTGTGTACACGCCAGCGCGTATTTGAGCGCGGCGGGCAGCAATACCGCCCACAAGTCCCAGTTATGGCCGCCGCCAATGATGCGCAACGCCGCCGGGTTGCCCGCCTCGCGCCAGCGCTTGTATAGCGTCGACGCTTCGGCCTGGATCACCAGTTCGTAGTCGCCGGCGCCGATGAACATCGGCAGCCGGTAGGGCTGGCTCACGTAGTGCTGCCAAAGCGCGGGATAGTTCAGCGCGTGCCAGACTTCCGGATCGAAGCCGTGTTCGCCGAACACGCCGACGTGCCGCGCGGCAGATTGCGGCGGCGGCTCGGTCGAATAGATCGCGGGGCTTAGCAGCAGCACGCCGCAAAATTGCTCGGGCCGCAGCATCGCATAGCGCAGCGCGCCGAATCCACCCATCGATGCACCGCCGATCACGCGGTTCTTCCGGTCTGCAAAGACCGCATAGTGCGCTTCGATGGCCGGTAGCAATTCGGTGAAGAACGCGGTTTCGATCTTTTCCTTGCGATCGACATACCAGTCGGTGCCGCCTTGCGGCATCACGATCACGACCGGCGGAATGTCCTTGTGTGCGATCAGGCTGTCGGCGGTGGTTTGCAGACGGCCTTGCGTAACCCAGTGCATCGCGTCGTCGTTATTCCCATGCAGCAGATAGAGCACCGGGTAGCGCCGCCCGTGCGCATGATATCCGGGCGGCAGGTAGACCACGTACGACCAGTCACGCTGCAGCACATTCGAATGGAACGAGCGGCTCTCGACCGTACTGGGTTGCGCGGCAGGCGACGCCAGCGTCAAGCTTGGGGTGCCACCCGCGGTCGTTTCACTGCTTGCGGCAAAGGCGGCGTGAGCAGGGACGGCGAGCGCTACGGCACAACACAGCAAGTCGGCGAGTGGGCGGAACAGTCTGCGCATGGACGATGAAAACGACGGTAGCGTAAGCGAACAGCCGGCGCGCGCTTAACCCGACGTATTGCCGAACCGTAGCGCAAACACCCGCGAAACCGGCGCCGATGCCTTCGCAACGGCAATCAGCGCACCGATTGCCACCGCGTCAGCCACGAGGCCGAGGCGCACGTTGAGGAGGCCGCCCGTCGCCTGATAGAGCAGCGAATCGACGACCAGCGAGATCACCGTGCCCGCGACGAAGCATAGCAGCCCTTGCCGTCCGATGTGGGTAACCCACGGCAACCGCTGCGCGAGCACCCGGGCCCAGCCGATGCGAACCAGGTGCGCGGCGAGCCATGCAATCGCGATGAAGTTCGAGATGCGCAGCCACGACAGATTCTGTTTGACACTGCTGTCCATCGGCGTGTTCTCGACGAACAGCTTGTAGTACGCGCCCGCCGCGACCACGCAAACAGCCGCCACCGTGGCGAGCCAGCCGAGCCGGTGCGTGCTTGCGCGTTCATACACCGGCTGGCACCGCGCCAGCACGCCGAGCACGAACATCAACTGCCACGCGCATGGGTTGAAGTCCCATTGAGTGCCATCCGCGATCGGCAGGCTGCTGGCGATCGCGGGTGCTAGCGCCCACAGCGCGACGCTGCCCGCGAGCAGCCGCCATGGCTTGCTACGCGCGAGTGGCAAGATGGCCGGCACCGACAACGCGAAAAACGTGTACATCGGCAGCACCGATGCGAGATAAGGCTGGCGCCGGAACAGCAGAAGGTCGCCCAGCACCGGCGCGGGTGTGTCGAGCAGATCGTCGAGATCGGTGGTGGCGAGGTTCGGTGCGTTCACGCGCAACGCGGTGAACGCGGCGGTGACGACCAGCATCAGTACCGCGGTGATCAGAAACGCGCGATACAACTCGAGCCCGCGCCGCAGGAAACGCTGTCGCGCGACCGCTTCGGTGTGCCGGGCGGCGAGCGAGCAATAGGCGGTCGCCGTCGCGAAGCCGCCGAGGAACACGAACACTTCAGCGGCATCGCACAACGCGTACGTGTGCAGTGTGAAGCGCGACAGGATGCTGCCGCCGATGTGATCGACGACGATCACGAGCAGCACCAGTCCGCGGAAAAAATCAAGTTCGACAAGACGGGTTGACGTTTTTGACATCGGATCCGAAGGGCGACAAGCCGCGATTAGCAGCTTTAACAGACTGCGTGTCGCGCAATACGGTTCCCGCCGCGCGCGGGCAGCGATGGTTAAAAGTGTTTCGGCACGTTACGCACCGCGCACAGTGAAGGTGCGTTGCGTCGCCGTGTGGCGGCGCGCGTCGTTGCCATCGTTGACAAAAAAGAGATGAGTGCGTGGCGAAAACGGTTCGGAGATTGGCTGAACTTGGTTGAGGCACGCTTTTACGATGGGCGGCTCTTTAAAAGGGAGGTTTTCAGTTTTTCCATTGCGTGTTGCCCGGTGATCAATGGTCGAGCCGATGTCGGCCCGACGAGCACGCAAGCCGCGAAAAACCGGCTGAATCCAATTCATGTTGTGCAGGATATCGAAAGGTGTGCGCGCAACGGCCATGGTCCGTTGCGCACTGTCGGTGGTAGTCGCGTCGGTCGCGCTGTGCGCGTGCACCGTCGCGCCGGGCATGCGCATGGCGCGCGATGCCACGAGTGCGCCGGGCCAGGCGGGCAGCGCGGCCTCGCGCGCCGATACAGGCAACGTAGGGAATGCAGCCACGCGTGCCGGTACAGCCAGCGCCGACGGCGTGCCGATCCACGAAATCGACGCGGCGCTGCTCGCGCAGCTGCGCGATGGCGCGGCGAGCACGGCCGCGCCCGATCTGTTTTCGACGACCCGCCCGTACACGCTCGGCGCCGGCGATGTGCTGCAGATTACCGTGTGGGATCACCCGGAGCTCGCCGCCGCGCTAGGCGCTCAGCCACAGACCCAGGCACGCGCCGCGGACGCGCCCGCTGGTTTTGTCGTCGACGATACCGGCTCGATTCAGTTTCCGTATGCGGGCAGCGTGCAGGTCGCCGGGCTGAAGACCGACGAAGCGCGCGAGCGTCTCGCGCGGCGTCTCGCAAACGTGTTCCGCAATCCGCAGGTGACCGTGCGCGTCGCCTCGTTCCGTTCCGCACACGTCTACGTCGATGGCGAAGTGCATACGCCCGGCGTGCAGCCGATCAACGACATCCCGATGACGCTTTACGAAGCAGTGAGCCGCGCGGGCGGCTTCACGACGGCAGCCGACCAGAGCCGCATGGTGCTGGTGCGTGACGGCCGCTCGTATCCGGTCAATCTTTCGCAACTGTTCGAGCAGCAGAGGAACCCGGCGAAGATCGTGCTGCGTGACGGCGACCTGCTGCGCGTCGTTTCGCGCGACGAGAACGGCGTGTACGTGTTGGGCGAGATCAACCGCCCGGCGACCGCGGTGCCGATGAAAACCGGCCGGTTGACGTTGAGCGATGCGTTGTCGCAGGCTGGCAGCCTGAACCAGACGACGGCCGACGCCGCGCAGATGTATGTGATTCGCGGCGCACTGTCGGGCGCGCCCAGCGTGTATCACCTCGACGCGCGTTCGCCGGTTGCGATGCTGCTCGCGAACCAGTTCGAGCTGCAGCCGAAGGACGTCGTCTATGTCGATAGCACCGGGCTTGCGCGCTTTAGCCGCGTGCTGAGCCAGTTGCTGCCGGCGATCAATGCTGGCCTGACTGCCGCGGTGGTGGGCAAATGAGCGGCGGGGTGCTGATGGTGTGCACGGCCAACCTGTGCCGCAGCCCGGTCGCGCAAGCGCTGCTCGCGAGCCGCATGCCGGGCGTCGCGGTCGCATCGGCCGGCGTACGTGCGCCGGCCGGCCGCGGCGCGGATGCGCTTGCCGTGCAACTGATGGCCAAACGCGGCCTTGATCTGAGTACACATGTGACAACGCCGCTTGCGGAGCGGCACGTGCGCGGCGCCGCACTGATTCTGACGATGACGCACGAACAACGCGACGCGCTGCTGCGCAAGTGGCCGGATGCACAACCCAAGGTCAGGCGTCTGGGGGAGGCCGGCGGCTTCGATGTAGTCGACCCGTACCGGCGCAATCCATTCATCTTCGAGCTGGCAATCGCACAGATCGAGCAAGGGCTCACCGACTGGCGACACGCCATCGGTGAACTGCGCGGCTAAGTCATGTCTACGCAAACCCATTACGGCGTGCATGCGCACGGTGAGCCCGATGAGATCGATCTGTCGATGGTCGCGGCGGTGGTGCGCGAGAACGCGTTGTTGATCGCACTGGTCACCGTCGCGGTGCTTCTGCTCGGCGTGACTTATGCATTTGTCGCAGCGCCGAAGTATCGGGCCGACGCGATCGTGCAGGTCGACGACAGCACGAGTCTCCTCAACGAGAAACTCGGCGATCTCGCCGCACTGTTCGACAGCAAGGGAACCGCCGAGGCGGAGATCGAGCTGATCCGCTCGCGGCAGGTGGTCGATTATGCGGTGCGCACGCTGCATCTGGAGATCGATGCGCGGCCGCACTACTTTCCGCTGATCGGCGCGTGGCTCGCACGCGGCGCGACGCCGGGCCAGCCCGGCACGCCGATGTGGGGCTTCGGGCGCTTCGCGTGGGGCGGCGAGGTGCTGCGCGTCAAACAATTCGATGTACCGCCCGTGCTATACGACACGCCATTCACGCTGCGTGTCGGCGCGGGCCGTTCGTTCACGCTGATCGACCCGAACGGCACCGTCGTCGCGATCGGCGAGACCGGCGAGTCCGTCGACGGCAAGACGCGCTACGGTCCGCTGCGCGTCTACGTCGAGGCGTTCGTCGCGCGTGAGGGCACCGAGTTCACGCTTGCGCGCGCGTCGCGTCAACTGACCACCGAAGCACTGCAAGACGCGCTCGACGTGAAGGAGAAGGCACGGCAGTCCGGCGTGATTTCAATCGTGCTGGAAGGCAACGACAGCGAGCAAACCGCGCAGACCGTCAATACGATCGCGCAGCGCTACGTGCAACGCAACGTCGACCTGAAGTCGGCTCAGGCGCAGCAGATGCTCGATTTTCTCGATCTGCAACTGCCGCGGCTGCGTGCGGAGCTCGATCGCGCGGAACAGCGCTATAACGCGTTTCGCAACCGGCATGGCACCGTCGACCTCGCGGAAGAGACGCGGCTGCTGTTGCGCTCGATCGTCGATGGCAAAGCGAGGATGATCGCGCTGCAACAGCAACGCGACGAACTTGTGCCGCGCTTTGCAGCGGGCCATCCGTCGCTTGCCGCGCTCGACGCGCAACTCGCGAGCCTGCGGCGCGAGCAGGACCGCCTCGAGCAGCAGGTCAAGGCGCTGCCGGATATGCAGCAGGTCGCGCTCGGTCTGCAGCGCGACGTCGAAGTGAACACCGTGCTGTATACAAAGCTGATGGACAGCGCGCAGCAACTGCGTGTGCTGCGCGCAGGGCAGCAGGGTAGCGCGCGCATCGTCGACTACGCGGTGACCGCCGAACAGCCGGTCAAGCCGCGCAAGGCGCTGGTGATCGGCGTTGCCGCGTTGCTCGGTCTGGCGCTCGGCGTCAGCGCGGCCTTTGTGCGCCGCTCGCTCACGGGCGGGCTCGAGCACACGATCGATATCGAGCATGCGGCCGGCGTGCCGGTCTATGCATCGATTTCGCACAGCGCGCGCCAGGCCAAATTGCAGCGTATGCAACGCAGCGGGCGCAACGTGCTGGCCGTGCTCGCGGTCAGCGCGCCGCAAGACGTCGCGGTCGAGGGCATTCGCAGCTTGCGCACCGCGTTGCAATTCCGCATGGGCGGCGATGCGATCAACAACGTCGTGATGGTCACCGGGCCACGGCCGGGCGTCGGCAAATCGTTTCTGTCAGTGAATCTCGCCGCAGTGCTGGCCGCGGCGGGCAAACGGGTACTGCTGATCGACGCGGATCTGCGGCGCGGCAGCATCGAATCGTATGTC
Source organism: Paraburkholderia rhizosphaerae (assembly GCF_004366595.1). GTDB lineage: Bacteria > Pseudomonadota > Gammaproteobacteria > Burkholderiales > Burkholderiaceae > Paraburkholderia > Paraburkholderia rhizosphaerae. Next base: position 19,922 of record NZ_SORE01000014.1, on the reverse strand, counting down.
GGCGTCGCGCGCGAGCCGGGACTCGCGGACCTTCTAACGGGCGCCACCGCGCAAAGGGCGGTGCAACCGCAGGTGCTGCCGGGGCTCGATGTGCTGTCGCGCGGCACGAGCACCGCGACGCCCGCCGAACTGCTGATGGACGAGCGCTTCACGCTCGCGATCAAACAATTTTCAGGTGCGTACGACGTGGTGATCGTCGATACGCCGCCGGTGCTCGCGGTGACCGATTCGATGCTGATCGGCAAGCATGCGGGAACCACCTTGCTGGCAATGCGCCATGGCCGTCATTCGGCCGCCGAACTGCGCCACGCGATGCGTCTGCTCGGCAGCGCCGGCGTCGCGGTCAGCGGCATCGTGCTGTGCGATGTGCCGCAACGCGCAACCGCGTATGGCGGGTTCTCGCCGTACGAGAGCGTCGCGCCATGAACGGACTGTCAATCAGCGCTGGAGCGGATATGAACAAGAGAGTGTTGCTGGTCTTCGGCACGCGGCCCGAAGCGATCAAGATGGCGCCGCTTGTGAAGCGGTTGAGCGCCACACCGGACATCGACTGCTTTGTCTGCGTGACCGGACAGCATCGCGAGATGCTCGATCAGGTGCTCGAACTCTTTTGCATCCGTGCGCATTTCGACCTGAACGTGATGAAGCGCGGCCAGGATCTGTACGACGTCACCGCATCGATCATGCACGGCATGCGCGATGTGATCCGCGACTGTCGCCCGGATCTTGTGCTCGTGCATGGCGACACGACGACCACGCTCGCGTCTTCGCTCGCGGCGTTTTACCAGCGTGTGCCGGTCGGGCATGTGGAGGCGGGCTTGCGTACCGGCGATCTGCTGTCGCCGTGGCCCGAGGAAGCGAACCGCAAGCTGACTGGCGCGCTCGCGGCGCTGCACTTTGCTCCGACTGAACGGGCGCGACGAAACCTGCTCGCGGAAGGGATCGACGATTCGCGCATTGTGGTCACCGGCAATACCGTGATCGACGCGTTGCTCGACGTGCGCGCATTGCTCGCGCGCAATCCGGAACTGGCCGCTACATCGGATGCGCATCTGCCGCCTTTAACGCCGGGCAGACGCACGCTGCTGGTGACCGGCCACCGTCGCGAAAGCTTCGGCGCGGGCTTCGAGCGGATCGGCACGGCGCTCGCGCGGATTGCGCGCGCGAGGCCGGAGGTCGATATCGTTTATCCGGTTCATCTGAACCCCGCGGTCCGCGAGCCGGTGAACCGGCTGCTTGGCGGCATCGCGAATGTGCATCTGATCGAGCCGCTTCAGTACTTGCCGTTCGTGCGGTTGATGGACCGCGCGGATCTGATTCTGACGGACTCCGGCGGTGTGCAGGAGGAGGCGCCGTCGCTCGGCAAGCCCGTGCTCGTGATGCGCGATACCACCGAGCGGCAGGAAGCGGTCGATGCGGGCGTGGTCAGGCTGGTCGGCACGGACGCCGACACGATCGTCGCAGGCGTCGCCGCGTTGCTCGACGATCCGCACGCGTACGCGGCGATGACGCGCATCGCGAATCCGTACGGCGACGGCCGCGCCGCGCAACGGATCGCCGATGCACTGCAGTACGCGTGGCGGCGCGACGCCAGCGCGTGCACATCCGCCTAGATCAAGCTCATGCCGGCTGTGACAGGCGGTCACGCCGGTCACGCACGTCAACCCACGAAAGGTACCGTATGGAATTCGAAGTCATTTCAGTCGTCGGACTCGGCTACATTGGCCTGCCGACCGCAGCCGCGTTTGCCGCGCGGCGCAAACGCGTGATCGGCGTCGACGTGAACCCGCATGCGGTCGATACGATCAACCGCGGCGCGATTCATATCGTCGAGCCCGAACTGGACATGCTGGTGCATGCGGTCGTGTCGCAAGGCTATCTGCGCGCGACCGTGACGCCCGAGCCCGCCGATGCGTTTCTGATCGCGGTGCCGACGCCTTTCGCCGAAGGCTACAAGCCCGATCTCGCGTATATCGAGGCGGCCAGTCGCGCGATCGCGCCGGTGTTGAAGAAGGGCGATCTGGTGGTGCTCGAATCGACGTCGCCGGTCGGCGCGACTGAGCAGATGGCGCGCTGGATGGCCGACATGCGGCCCGACCTGAGCTTCCCGCAGCAGGCGGGCGAGGCTTCCGATATTCGCATCGGGCATTGTCCCGAGCGCGTGTTGCCGGGCCACGTGATTCGCGAACTGGTCGAGAACGACCGCGTGATCGGTGGCATGACGCCCCGCTGCGGTGAAGCGGCGCGCGCGCTGTATCAGATTTTCGTCACGGGCAACTGCATTTTGACGGACGCGCGCACCGCGGAGATGTGCAAGCTGACCGAGAACGCCTTTCGCGACGTCAACATTGCGTTCGCGAACGAACTGTCGTTGATCTGCGAGCAGCTCGATATCAACGTGTGGGAGCTGATCCGGCTCGCGAATCGCCATCCGCGCGTGAATATCCTGCAGCCGGGTCCCGGTGTCGGCGGGCATTGCATTGCGGTCGATCCGTGGTTCATCGTCGATGCGGCGCCTGAGACGGCGCGCCTGATTCGCACCGCGCGCGTCGTGAACGATGACAAGCCGCGCCATGTGCTCGAACGGATCGAGCGCGCGACGACGCGTTTCAAGGAGCCGGTGGTCGCGTGCCTCGGGTTGTCGTTCAAGGCGGATATCGATGACCTGCGCGAAAGCCCGGCGCTTGGCATCGTGCGCGAACTGGCGGAGCGTGGCATTGCGCGCGTGCTTGTGGTCGAGCCAAACATAGGCGCCGTGCCGCCCGCGCTGGCAGGGAAGGCGGAACTGTGCGGACTCTACGACGCGATCGCATCGGCCGATGTGATCGTGATTCTCGTCGATCACACGCCATTCAAGCGGATCGACCCGGTGCGTCTGCAGGCGAAGGTCGTCATCGACACACGCGGTTTGCTGTCGCATGGATAGCGGATTGTGGATCGCGTGGCGCGATCGATTCGCAGGCCGGCGGCCTGGCACTGCATCAAGCGCGCCGACATGATGGTGATCGCGGTTGAACATGGGCCGTTCAAACGTATCGATCGTCTGCTCGCGAGCAAAGATCGCGAACGACACTGGCGCCTTGGCCACTCGTATACAACGCATTTAACGTTGCGATCGACATGATCAGTTTTGCACAGAGGGTGCTATCGCCGGATCTGTTGAGAAAAGGCGAGGCCATCGTGGTGACCGGTATGCCGGGTTTATACAGGATCCTGGCATTCGTGCTGATTCAGCATTTGTACACGCTGGATGCGCTGGGGCGCGCCGCCTCCGCCTATTCGATCGCGCAAATGTTGTCCTTCTTCACGGCGATCGGTTGGGCGGGGTTGGTGCTCGTGCGTGTGCCGGCCGCGCGCGACTCCGCCGACGCCGTGCGCGAGTTCTACCGGCTAGTCTGGATGGCGGCAATCTCGTCGCTCGTCGTCTGCGCAGGCGTGCTTGGAACCGTGCCGTTCCTCAAGACTGACGTTTCGGGCGTCGACGTCGTGGCGGTGCTCGCCGGATGGACCTCATATCAGCTTGCGCGCCACTACTTTCTGGCGAGCCGTGCCTATCGACGCGTGCTCGCGTATGACGTGCTGCTGGTTGTATTGAGCGCGGCGTTGCTCATCGGGCTTCGACGCTTCGGCATCGCGGCCGCTGTCCCGTTAGGGGTAGCGCTGACCGGTGCCTCATTCCTGATGCTAACGAAGATAGGTCTCCCTCAGGGGCCCGTGGCGCTCGGGAAATTTGAACCCAAGGGACTCGAATTCGGGCTGACAAACTTTCTGTCCGGTGGCATGGCACTCAGCCTGGTTCCGATTGCGAACTTCGCGAGAGGCCCCGCGTTTGCAGGCGTGATCTCGTTGATGGCGTCTTTTTGTGCAATCAGCGCGCTGATTCCTCGAGCTATCTCGCTCTATCGGCTTCCCGAGATGAGCAAACTGGCTGGATCCGGTGATTCGCTTGTATCGGTCACGTCGAGAATGAATCGCGAGGTCCGGATTGCATGCGTGGCGACCTTCGTTGCGACTTCGATGGTTATCGTGGGCATTGCCTATATCGAAGTCCCGACGCGGGAATTCGGATACTTGCTCGTCTGCGGCTTAACCATGACTGCGCAAGGCAGCGTCAGCATGTTGAGCATCGCGCACAGCAACGTGTTGATGGTCCGTGAATTGGGAAAAGAATCGGCGCGCATCAATCTCGTAGCCTGCGCCGTATTCGTGGCCACGCTGGCGGTCCTGTATTTCGCCGATAGGGCGACCAACTTCGAACTCGTGCTGATAGCGTGTCTCGTGGTTACGGTTGGCCGGAACCTGGTGTTGCAAAGGCGAAGCTCGCGGTTTCAGTTGTCGCGTCGCGACAGCGAGTCGTATGTGTCGACGACTGCTGGCGAGACATCACGTCGCCGGATCTGCAACGTCGTTCTTTCGACGGAGCCCAGCAATGGCAAGGGCGGCGTTGCGACGGTAGTGCCAATGCACCTGCAGGTTCTGAAGACAATGGGCCGGGCTGTCTTCATCCCGACACACAATGGTGCGGGCGCGTGGGGCAAGGTCGGACCGTGGCTTATCGCTTTCCCGCGGTGCTTGTACGTGATGTCGCAGGCACGCAGAGAGAAGGTGGTGTTTCATTTGCATCCCGGTTCAGGACTTTGCCTGCTCAGGATGCTTGCAATCGCAACATTCCTGCGCGCATGTGGCCGCAAGCACGTTGTGTATTTGCATACGCCCTACCTTGAACAATATATGTCGAGTGGACTATGGCGCCGTGTCATTGGCTGTCTCAGCCGGTTGTCATCGAGGACCGTCGTCCTGTCGTTCTTTGCGATGTCGTTGCTCCGCACGCATGGTCTCGCAGCCAAGGCTGCGGTCGTGCCGAATCCATACCAACCGGGCCCGCAGCCTGGCGAGCGGCTCGCGTTGCCGGCAAATGAGCACATCGTTCTGGTCATGGGGCGACTTGTGCCAGGTAAAGGCATTCTGGAGTCTGTGCGCGCGCTGTCACACTTGCCCGCTTCCTACCGGATGATTGTTGCCGGGGACGGGCCGCTGCGGAACCAGATCGAAAAGGAAGCGGTCTTGCTCGGGCTAGCAGGGCGAGTCGAGTTTCCCGGTTGGGTGTCAGGCGGCGACAAAGAGGTGTTGCTTCGCCGTGCGAGCGTTTTCTGCCTACCCAGTACAGTCGACTCGTTTGGCATGAGTTTCATCGAGGCGCAGTGCCATGACGTTGCGATCGTCGCATTCCGGCATCCGCCGGTGATGGAGGTTTTGCGACAGGAGTGGGCGGTGATCGTCGATTGCCTGGAACCTGCCACGCTTGCCTGCGCAATCGTCAATGCGGCGGAACTCACCGAATCGATCCCGCGAGGCAGTGGACGCGAATGGGTAAATTCGTCGTTTGGAATAGCGCGAATTGGGCGCCTGTTGCGGCGACAAATCGATTCGATTGTTTGATGTCGTGTTCCGTCTATTGATAGGTTAGTTCTCTATTTCATGTTTCGAATCGAAATGTTTGGCTGTCCCATGGACGTCTTGTCGATGCACGAGACGGTTGCACTCATCGAGCGGAGGATCGAGGAGCGGAAATTAACGCTTCATTCGGTGGTCAATGTCGCGAAACTCGTCAACATGCAAACGGACGAAGATTTGTTCGCGTCGGTGGCAACCTGCGACATCATCAATATTGACGGGATGGGTGTCGTTTGGGGGGCACGGATTCTCGGTCACAACGTGTCGGAACGCGTTGCCGGGGTGGACCTGTTCGGGCAACTTCTCTGTTTGTCCGCGGCGCGAGGCTACCCGGTGTTCTTGCTGGGTGCGGCGCCTGACGTAGTTCATCGTGTTGCGCAAGTTTGCACCGAGCGATACATGGGCTTGCGCCTCGCGGGCTATCACCACGGATACTTTTGGGACGATGAAGCAGCGCTTGTCGAGAAGATTCGTCGTTCTGGCGCGCGGCTTGTTTTCGTCGCGATTACGTCACCGAAAAAGGAAAACTTTATCAACCGCTGGAAGCATGAACTGGGCGTCGATTTCGTGATGGGAGTCGGCGGTGCGTTCGACGTCATCGCCGGAAGAGTCCGGCGTGCGCCCAAGTGGATTCAGCGCTGTGGTCTGGAGTGGCTGTTTCGCGTGGCGCAGGAGCCTCGTCGCATGTGGCGGCGCTATCTCTACAGCAATGCCCGATTCGCACTGATGGTCGGTAGGGCGCGGCTTGCCGCGTCCCGTGGGCAAGCATAGGCGCCACATCGAACGCGGCTGGAAGTGATTCCCGGAATACTGCCCCTCTCAGCAGGCAATACGCGCACACGCGTACCGGCGCTACAAAACCGGTAGCAGATTTTGCTCTGCTACCGGTTGCCTTCCGTGCTTACTGCGGCAGCAGCCGGAGCACTTGTTGCGGCAACGAGTTCGCCTGAGCGAGAACCGAGACGCCCGCTTGCTGGAGCACCTGCGCCTTGCTCAGGCTCGCCGTTTCCATTGCGAAGTCGGCGTCGGCGATTTGCGACTGTGCGCTCGACAGATCGGTCGACTCGTTCTGCTGCGATTGCGCAATCGCCGTGAAGCGGTTTTGCAGCGCGCCGAGCGTAGCCTGAATACCCGAAATCGTGGATAGCGCGTTATCGATCGATTCGATTGCGTTGTTCGCGCCTTGCGTCGTGCTGATATCGATTTGCGCGACGGACGTCGGCTGGTTCAGCGTGTTCACGCTCGCCAGCACGCTGCCTGCGGGCTGAGGGCCTGCGGCGGTCGAACCGATCGCGCTGGTTGGAGCAGTGACAAACGTGGCCGGAATGGTCGTGCTCGACGCGCCGAACAATGCCGCCTGAGCACTCGAACTGAGCGCCTGGTTGTGCTGGTCGACGTATTTGACGCCACCCTTGCCGTCTGCTTCCGCGGTAATCGACGTAACCGTGTTAGCCGTGCCGTTTGCAGCGTCTTTACCCGTCGCGCCATCGATGTTGATGCCCGAAATGGTGCCGAACACCGTGCCGGCCGCGGCAGTCGAGCTGAATGCGCCCGAGATTGCGGTGAGTTCGTTTGCCGGATCGAGCGCGCTGTTGCCGCTCGTATTCAACGACAGTGCTGAGATGCCGTTGGCCGTCTGCGTCGTGAACAGTGCTGACGATGCGGCCGTCGAGATCGCGTTGCCGTTCTGATCGGTGAACGTAAAACCACCGGTGCCGTTCGACTGGACATTGATCTGTTTGATCGCGCCATTCGCGGTCGTGGCTTCCGTGCCGTCCGCGTTCAGGTTCAAGCCCGTGATCGAGCCGAGCGTGTCGCCAGCCTGCACGAAACCGGTTCCGAGCGAGGCGGCCGAAACGCCTTGGCTCAGGTCCAATGCAACGGTCTGGCCGACGTTCGCGCCAACCTGCACCTGAATGACACCAGCCGATCCAGTTAGCAGGTTGATGCTGTTGAACTGAGTTTGCGAAGCGATACGGTTCACTTCCGAGATCTGCTGTGCCACCTCTTGTTGCAGCGCTGCCTGGTTGGCCGCCGTGAGCGTGCCGCCCGTCGCTTCGCCAGCCAGCTGGCGAATACGCTGCAGACTGGCCGTGATCTGGTTCAAGCCTGTGCCGGCCGTTTGCACCAGCGATACGCCGTTGTTGGCATTCTGCACGCCCTGGTTCAGACCGAGAATCTGCGTCTGTATCGACGTGAAAACGGCGAGACCTGCTGCGTCGTCCGCCGCGCTGTTGATACGTTTGCCCGACGAAAGACGGGTGATCGCTTGCGACAGCGTGCTGCCGGAAGAGTTCAGGTTTTCCTGAGCAACCAGGGAAGGGATATTGCTGTTAATGCTAAGCATACGGTTCTCCGTGGACACGTTGAGCTTGAACCAACGAAATGTCGAGAATCGGCATCACATCTGTTTCATTGCTGGCCGCCTCAGAGCCATTTACGGCGACGGTGCGAAATCATTGAGGGCAAAAGCGCTTGCTGGCCCGCGTGGACAAGAGATTGTGGTGAGGCAGTCAAGCGTCGTCCAAAACGTTGGCACAAGATACGCTCGCCGCGCACCGTAGAGAGGAATTGGATGAATGGCGATTTAAGACTTCTTCACGTGTCGCCTGCTGGTAATGGCAAGGCGCCTGCTGAAGAATTTCATGAACCGCTAACGCGATTTGATTCGGCGGTCCTTGGTCGCACCGTGAAAACGTTCGTTGGTGAACTGACTCGTCTTAAGACTGGCGAACCCTTTTCGCATGAAGCGCAGAAATTTGTTAAGGCACTCGAACTCGACAAGAATCTTTGCGATGCGCTCGATGGTCAGCAGGCGGTGGATTGTCTGCAGGGACTAGCACGGTTCGATAAGGCCAAAGCCTGCCGGGACGCGGCGCTCGCATTAGTCGCGAGACTGGCGGAAGACAGCGGTTTGATCCGGTCGCTCAGTGCTCAACAGGTCGTCAACTGTCTTGATGCGTTGTCGAAGTGGGACAAAGAGCCGTTGTGTCGCTATGCGGGCATACGCGTCGCGGCCAGAATCGCAGGCGATCGCGCGTTGCGGGATAACCTTAATAGTGCAGTCATTCCGGGCTGTCTGAATGCACTAGGGAGATGGCACGAAGAGAGCGAGTGTGCGAAAGCGGGCACGCTATTGGCCGGACACCTCGTTGCCGATCGGAAGTTGCTATATGGCTTGAACGGTCTCGCCGTCGCACATTGCCTGAACACGCTTGCGAAATGGAGCGATTCGCGGATATGTGCCCATGTGGTCAGGCTACTGGCAGGCCGCGTTGCAACAGAGGACCCGCTGGTCGTTCAGCTAAACGGTGTGCGTGTGGCCAATTGCCTTGGCGCATTCGTCATATGGAGCGACGATGAATTATGTCGCGCCGCGGGCTTGAGGCTCGCGAAGCGAATCGCCGAAGACGGGCCGCTAAGACATCACCTCAACGGAAGACATCTGGCAGTCTGTCTTGATGCTTTGGCACACTGGCACGCGGACGAAATATGTCGAAAAGCGGCCGTTCAACTGGCAAGGCGACTCGTGTCGGATTCGTCGATGTGCGATCGACTCACCGCCAAGCATGTCGCGAATTGTCTTGAAGCGCTCAGCAAGTTAAGCGATGAGAGCGTCTGCAAAACAGCAGCGATGCGGATTTCCCAACGAATCTTGATCGACGAAGCGCTATGCGCCGGCTTGTCTGACCAGCAGATCGTTAAGTGCTCGACAGCGCTCGTTGCGTGGAGTTCGCAGAACGTGTGTGAACGGGCGAGAGAATCGTTTGATCAGATATTAAAGAAACGCAGGTGCGCTTAATGGCATAAGAACAGCACTTACGTGACAGTTTATCGCTAGCGAATCAGCGTTCTTACAATAGCGATTCTCGATGACACGATGGTGTGTACGATCGACTGGTTGGGACTTTTTTTTGTTGGTCATCTTTGTCCAGGATCGAAGAAATGCCTTCGACCTCAGCTGTGATAAGAGATCGAATGCGACGTGGAGAAAGCCAAAACGTACTGCCAACGGAAAACAGGTTCGCTTCTGAACGACAATAGCCCTGGCAGCATCATCACGGCCGTCGGGTTCTCACGCGGGGAGAGTGGACAGACGGCTGTCGGGCTGGCTATCCGGCTAGCGGGCGAGCGAACTAACGGACTATCGGACTAGCGCCCCGCATGATGTGAGTGATCCACCTGTCGCTATCGAATATATGTTTTTCGCTACACATGCCCTTAGCAACACCAGCGCCAAAACGGAGGAAGAGTGGCGCGCACTGGTACGAAACAACTGGAGCATGGAATGCGATTTCGCCTCTGGGGGCGAGCGCGCTCTGCTCACGACGTCGTGGTTCATGGGCGATCTGAGGTTTGAGGCGGCCGATCTATCCCGGCAGCAATGGATATGGAGTCCAGGGCCGGGGTGCGACAATTGGCGCAAGAACGCTGTTGTGATTTATCTGATCGAGAGCGGCATTGTTGAAATAGAGCAGGACGGTTCGAAGGTTCAACTTACCGAGTCTTCATTGCTTGTTCTTTTGGACGCTCGAATTCCCTATATGCAGACGTCGACGGGAAACTCACGTGGGATGATCTTGCGGGTACCGAAGTCTTCTCTTGAGGAAAGGGCAAAAACGGTGTCCGGTCACGAGATGTTTATGCTGGACTCGACTTCGCCCGATGTTGCGTTGCTCAGATCGTTGCTCGGCGCTGCGGCGGCTTATGGCGAACGATGCAGCGAATACGGCAGCAGGCTTGTGGCCGATCACCTGATCGATCTGATGGAGATCATTACCGATGATCGGACCGACCGCAGGCGTAAGCAAAGTTCCGATGTGATGCTGAAGAAGGTGAAACAGTTCATTGAGCGCAACGTTGGGAACGAGGACCTTGGCCCCGAGATGATTGCTAACGCGACGGGGATTTCAAAGCGTTACTTGACGAGACTGTTTGAACGTGACGGATCGTCTGTGATGCGGTATCTGTTGCAGCAGCGGCTCGAAAGGGCGAAGAAGATTTTGTCGAGCGGCGGCGAGCGCGTTCGCATTTGTGATGTGGCCTGGCAATGTGGGTTTGTTAGTGCGGCGCATTTCAGCAGGGCGTTCAAGAATCAATACGGGAATAGTCCGACGGTGTTTCAGCGCGATGGTGCCGGTGCTGACCAATCGATGGGTCAGACTTCGTCGGCAGAGAGCGTGAGGGGGGAAACCGCCGGCGTCGACCGCTATTAGGTCGCGGCGTCGATTTCTATCGAGCTGGAACGTCGACAGAAGGAGTCCTGGCAAGTGCCATCTGCAGTGGCAACTCGGCAAGGCTCGCGAGCCGGCGGTCTGTATCAATTCCGCCAACGGCTGCGATATTATCCACTAACGATCAGCCTTACGACAGCGGCACAACGAAACCTGATCGAAATCGCGACGTGGACACATATCGATCGGCCGGCCGGTTGTACCTGCTGAAACGTGCATGCAGCTAAAACCGCTGCGATCTGATGCGCGACCTGTCTGGTTCATGTCGAATCCATTCAGCCCCCAGCCAGTCCCCGCTCAAGACGATGTCATGCATGCATTCGCGCAGAACTCGCGCGGTACATCGAACCTGTCGCGAAGTTTGACGGGCGGACGGCGCAGGTTGCACCAGCGCGATCGTGCGTGCAAACTCAGGCGCGTCGATAAGCGCTGCGCTCAGCATGGACCGCTCCAGTTCGTCTCTAACCGCGATCCGGGGTAGCACGGTCATACCATACCCTCGCACTACGAGACTCTTCTGAACGGCAAGGGCGTGAGTTTCGGCGGCAATAGTGATCTCCACCCCTTCGACCGCGCATGCCCGCTCGACAAGACTGCGGAGCCGATGGTGCATACAGGGCAAGATCAGCGGAGATCGCCCGAGCGCCGCCACGGGTACCGGTGCGTCGTCGGTCAGCCCTTGCGACGCCAATCCAACGAGGCTGAGCGGCTCCCTTAACAACGGCTCCATGTCGAGTGCTTTGGCGGGCGCAGGGTCGTAGAGCAACGCCACATCTACCTCGCCATTCAGGAGGGCCTTGAGCAGCGGATCTGAGTAATCGATTGAAAGCGATAGGCGAATGCGCGGAAAGGCTTCGTCCATTGCCTTCATTAGCGCTCCAGACACCATATCGCAACTGCTCGGCAGGAGTCCGAGTCGAACAACGCCCGAAAGCTTTCCGGATTCATCCGGATGGATTTCCGCTCGCGCGATGTCGAGTTCGCGCAGTGCTCTCCGGGCGCGATCAACGAGAAGACTTCCGGCCTCGGTCAATTGCATTCCGTGGCGCGTGCGTAAAAAGAGCGCGCTACCCAGTTCTTGTTCCAGCAATTTGATCTGCCGCGTCACCGCTGGTTGAACAACATGCAGTAATTCGGAAGCCCGAGTAACGGTCCCAGTGTCTGCAACTGCCAGGAAAGCCCTGATTTGCCGAATGTCCATGCCCGCACGCCTGCTCAGTCCATCTCACATTCTGATGCTTGCATCAGCATATGCTATTCGACACGGTCTTGCATCAACTCTTAACATGAGACCGTGCTTAAAGCAGCAGGTATGGAACGAATGAACGGAGAGATGTATGGCAGCAAAACCAAATCTCATTAACGGCGAATGGGTAGGCAGTGGCGAATCGATCGCGAGCATCAACCCTTCAAATCTGGGAGATTGCATCGGAGAATTCGCGCTTGCAAATCCGAAGCAAGCGCGGTTAGCCGTTGTGGCTGCGCGCGAAGCGCTTCCATCATGGTCTGCAACGACAACCCAGCTTCGTAGCGACATCTTGATGAAGGCCGCGATGGAAATATCCGCGCGCAGGGACGAACTGGGTGAACTTGTGTCACGCGAAGCGGGAAAAACAAGAGCGGAGGGTATTGGGGAAGTTGTGCGGGCCATGCAAATCTTCCAGTTCTTTTCCGGTGAGGCCGTTCGTTATGGCGGCGAGAACCTGCCTTCGGTCCGCCCAGGAATTGGCGTGCTGACAAGTCGTGAGCCCGTCGGTGTGGTCGCGGTCATCACGCCCTGGAATTTCCCGGTTGCAATTGCAGCGTGGAAACTCGCCCCAGCCTTGGCGTTCGGCAACACGGTTGTGTTCAAGCCGTCGGAAGAAACCCCCGCGATTGCATGGGAGTTGATGAGAATTCTCGAGCGTAACGGGCTTCCTCCAGGGGTAGTGAACATGATCAATGCGCCGGGCGCTCTCGTCGGACCTGCGCTGACGGAAAAGGTCGATGCGATCAGTTTTACCGGGAGCGTGTGCACCGGACGGGAGATCGTCAGCCGGGCCATCCCCAGCATGGCGCGCATTCAGCTGGAGATGGGCGGGAAAAACCCCCTCGTAGTGCTCGACGACGCGGACCTCGACGTCGCGGTTGAGTGCGCGGCTAACGGCGCGTTCTTCTCTGCCGGGCAGCGTTGTACCGCATCAAGCCGTCTGGTGGTCATGTCTCGGATCTATGACCGCTTTGTCGAGGCGCTCGTGAAGCGGATGCGCTCGCTGAAGGTGGGCGACGCACTCGTCGAAGACACGGACATTGGTCCAATCATTAATCAGCGTCAACTCGACTCCATTCAGCGCTCTATCCAGATTGGAAAAGACGAGGGTGCAGAACTCCTGGAGGGCGGTGATCTTGTCGAGGCAAAAACGCCGGGCTTTTTCATGAGGCCGACGTTGATGCTGGGTACCAATAGCATGCGCATCAACCGCGACGAAATATTTGGACCGTTCGCTTGCGTGATTTGCGCTTCGGACTACGACGAGGCACTGGCCATTGCTAACGACACGGACTACGGGCTGTCATCTGGAATCTGTACACGTTCGCACAAGCTGGCTACGCACTTTCGGCTCAACGCGAAAAGTGGATTGACGATGGTCAACCTGCCAACCGCGGGACTGGACTATCACGTCCCGTTCGGAGGGAGAAACGCATCAAGCTATGGACTGGGCGAACAAGGAAAGAGCGCCGTCGAATTTTATACAGTCAGCAAGACCGCGTACGTCGCTTATGGGTAGACGCCCGGCATTCGTGTCGTCGGGTGATTCTTATGTAAGGAATGGAAATGGAAACGATCGGTTTTATCGGTTTGGGCCGCATGGGCAAGCCCATGGCTTCGAACCTGGTCAGAAAGGGATTCAAGCTTGTGGTAATGGATTTGAACCCGCTCCCGGTTGCGGATCTTGTTGACATGGGTGCCAGTGCAAGTTCGGACGTAGCGCAACTCGCACGCGATTGCACGATCGTGATCACCATGCTGCCAACGTCCGTCGAAGTGGAATCTGTTGCGTTGGGCAGCGGTGGCATCTTTGCGAATGCCACTGAAGGGACCGTGCTCGTGGATATGAGTACCATTGACCCCCTCGCCACGGACCGCCTTTATCGGGAAGCCGTTCAACATGGGATGTCGGTTGTCGATGCGCCTGTCGGCCGCCTTGCTGAGCATGCGGATCGCGGCGAATCCCTGTTTATGGTGGGTGCAGGCGACGCGGATTTCGTGAGGATCAAGCCGTTGCTCGATGCAATGGGCACCATGGTCTATCACTGCGGCGGAGTGGGGGCAGGAGGACGAACCAAGCTCGTCAACAATTATGTCGCCATCACGCTGTGTCAGGTCAACGCTGAGGCGGGCGCTCGCGCTCTCGCAACGTTTTGGCCTTGACTTGAAGAGCACGATAAAGGTGCTCCTTGGGACCTCGGCCAGCAACGGACAGCTTCGACTCAACTTCCCTAGCAAGGTACTTGCTGACGATACTGCGCCTGGATTTACGATCGACCTTGCGCACAAGGATCTGTCTCTCGTGATGGCTGCGGCTCACGCGACTCAGGTTCCGATGCCGGTGGGATCGGCGGTACACGCATCGTTTAGTCTTGCCAGAGCAAACGGAAGGGGGGCGATCGACTTCTCGGGTATTGCCGATATGGTCTGCGATATGGCGAGGATCGAGCGCGCCCGAACGCCATCCGGATGGAGTCCGGACTGACGTCAGGCTACGAATTTCCGGTCGTTGTCTCAAAGAACAGGTTGGTGGTTGCATCAAATGAGCACGTTGAATTTCAAACGTATGTGCGGTCCCAACGCCCGCGATGCAGTGCGGATCCTACGTTCCTCGCAGATTCGCGAGGTGGCCAACGCCAGCATGGGGGTGCCCGATATCGTTCCCTTCTGGTTCGGGGAGTCCGACTCTGCGACCCCGGGATTCATTCGGGAGGCGGCGATCGCGGCCCTGACTAACGGCGCGACGTTCTACACGCACAACCTCGGGATCGATCCATTGCGCGCTGCTCTTTCGCGTTACGTGAGCAGATTGCATGGCACGACGTCGGTCGATCACGTCGCGGTGACGAGTGCCGGGGTGAACGCACTGATGTTGGCGACTCAACTGATCGTGGGTGCGGGCGACCGTGTCGTCGCGATTACGCCGCTATGGCCGAACCTCGTTGAGATGCCAAAGATCCTGGGCGCGTACGTCGAGACTGTTCCACTGAGGTACGGCCGGAACGGCTGGGCGCTCGATCTCGATGCGTTGCTGGACGCACTCACTCCGGATACCCGGATGCTGATGATCAACTCACCGAACAATCCGACCGGGTGGGTAATGAGCCGGGACGATCAACGAACCGTTCTCGATCACTGTCGCAGACACGGTATCTGGATCGTAGCGGATGAGGTATATGAACGTCTCTACTATGGAATCGACCTCACGCCGGACGAGGTGGGCTTGCGCGTTGCGCCGTCCTTTCTTGACCTCGCAGCACGTAACGAGCGCGTCATCTGTGTGAATTCGTTTTCAAAAGCGTGGCTGATGACCGGCTGGCGTCTTGGATGGATGATCGCCCCTTTGGGGGTGATGGACGATCTCTGCAAGCTCATCGAGTACAACACCTCGTGCGCACCATCATTCGTGCAGCACGCAGGTGTAGCGGCAGTAGAGCACGGGGAAATGGCGATACAGACCCTGGTTCGACACCTGCATGCCTCGCGTAACTATCTTTTGCGTTCGCTCTCCCTGAATTGCGGCATCGATGCAAAGTCGCCCTGTGGTGCAATGTACGTCTTCTTTTCATTGCGCGATATAACAGACAGCCTTTCGCTATGCAAGTCGCTAGTGCGCGACGTCGGTCTCGGTCTCGCGCCGGGGAGCGCTTTTGGTCACGAGGGTGAGGGCTTCGTACGCTGGTGTTACGCGTGTGAACCGGCGCTAATCGACGCAGGAATCGACCGTTTAAGGCGTTTCCTCAGCGCGAGTTGAGGAAACGCTCATCGTAGTCGTCCGACTCTCGCGCGTCGTCACCTCCGAAAGCGCAACAACTTTCTCAGTTCATCAAGGAGATTTCGATCTCATGTCTACGATCTGGCCAGAAACAATCTTTCAGCATCTTAAAGCCACCGATGTACGTCAGGTAGCGTATGTGCCTGACGCGGGCCACAAACGCCTTATCGAACTCTGTGAGGATGACGATGAAATTCGCGCAGTTTCACTGACAACGGAGGAGGAGGGGGTCGCGATGATCGGTGGCGCCTGGATCGGCGGCCAGCGCGGCGTGCTGCTTCTGCAGTCGAGCGGGGTCGGGAACTGTATCAACATGCTGTCTTTGCAGCACGAATGCCGTATGCCAATCGTGATGATCGTGACGATGCGTGGCGAGTGGGGCGAGTTCAACCCATGGCAGGTCGCGATGGGCAAGTCCACACAGAATGCGCTGGAGTCGGCGGGCGTGTACGTCTATCGCGCGGACGATGCGAGGGACGTCGGTGAAACGGTTCGGGCAGCGTTGAATTTTGGCTTCAATACGTCGCGCATGGTTGCCGTGCTGATTGGCCAGCGCGTGATTGGCACCAAGAACTTCAAAAAGGAGTAGGAAATGACCCTGCAAGCAGAGCTTTTGAACCGTCGACGGGTAGTGAAGCGAATTCTCAGGGACCGGCGGGATGATGTTCTAGCTGTCACGAGCCTTGGCAATCCAACGTTCGACGCAGCGGCCGCGGGCGACACTCCGCGAAATTTCTATCTATGGGGTGCAATGGGCGGTGCGGTGATGGTCGGCCTCGGACTTGCGCTAGCGCAACCGCAAAAGCGGGTGGTGGTGTTCGTCGGTGACGGCGAGATGATGATGGGGCTGGGATCGCTGGCGACGGTGGGCGTGGACAAACCCTTGAACCTGTCGGTCGTCGTGATCGACAACGGATACTACGCTGAGACCGGCATGCAGCTTGCCCACGCCGGGCGCGGCGTCGATATCGCGGCAATCGCGCGTGCGGCAGGATTCGAGCGCACGTCGACAATCCACGCTCAGCAGGAGCTGGAAGATTATGTCGATGTCCTTCTGAGCGCCAAGGGGCCAGTTCTTGCCGCCATCAAGGTGAGCGCGAAACCGGAGCCGACCTGCCTGCCGCCGCGCGACGGGCCGTGGTTGCGCAGCCGCTTCCGTGAGGCATTGCTTGGGCGGGACGCACACGCGAGCCAGTAACCTTCCGGGTACATGCTGACTCCTTATTCAGTCGAGCGTCGCGGTGCGGTCGCAGCGATGGTGAACGTCACGCGTCAACGTGGCGTTTGGAAGCTGAGTGCGTGCTCGCCGCTGGTCGTCGTTCGGCATGACAAGCGGCTTTCAATCGATGCGCTTCAAGGCGCTTCACACTTAACCATCGTCATAACGAGGTTGTGATGACAGATTTATCTGCCGCGCCCAAGCCGGGCGGCCCAGACGTACCGGATGCGCGTTTCGATTTCATCGTCTGCGGAGCGGGCGCATCAGGCTCGGTTGTGGCACGCCGGCTTGCGGAGCATCCGGACGTCAAGGTCCTGCTGCTGGAGGCGGGCGGCAGCGATGATATCGCGGAGATCACAGCCGCAACAGCATGGCCGGCACTGCGCCGCGCCCCGCAGAACTGGCTTTTTCGCGCCGCGCCGAATCAGCATCTGGAAGGCCGCAGCATTCCGATGGCGATGGGCAAGGTGCTAGGTGGCGGTTCGAGCATCAATGTGATGGCCTGGTCGCGCGGTCATCAGGCCGACTGGGATGACCTTGCCGCGGAACTCGACGACCCCGGCTGGAGCTATCGCGCGGTGCTAGGCCTCTACCGGCGCATCGAGGACTGGCACGGCGCGCCGGATGCGCAGCGGCGCGGTACTGGCGGTCTGCTGTTCGTGCAGCCGCCGCCCGACCCGCATCCGATCGCGCACGCCGGGCTCATGGCCTATGCGCAGGCAGGCGTGCCGGTGTTTGAGGACCAGAACGGCGCAATGATGGAGGGCGCTGGCGGCGTCGCGCTGACAAACCTGTGCGTGCGCGACGGCAAGCGGGTGTCGCTATATCGTGCCTACGTGCATCCGTATCTGGATCGGCCGAATCTGACCGTCCTGTCCGATGCGCTTGTTACGCGGCTAATATTCGACCAACGCACCGTGAACGGCGTCGAATATCTGCATCGGGGGGAGCTCAAGCGCGCGCATGCTACATGCGAAACCGTTTTATCGCTTGGTGCGATACATACGCCGAAGTTGCTCATGCAATCGGGCATCGGCGACGAGGCGGAATTGGGACGTTTCGGCATTCGGGTCATTCAGCATTTGCAAGGTGTGGGCCGCAATTTTCAGGATCACTTCATGGCGCCTTGCGTTTGGGAGGCGCCACAGCCCATCGAAGGCCGCAACAACCTCGCCGAAATGACCGCGCTATGGAAAAGCGACAGCACACTGGATCGGCCCGACTTGCAATCGTTTTTGTGTGAACTGCCGTATGCGAGTCCGGAGGCGGCGGGCGAACGCGGCATGCCAGGCAACGCATGGTCTCTGACTACCGCGGTGCTGCGTCCGGTAAGCCGCGGGAGAATCAGGCTAACCGGCGCTCAGCCGTCGGATCCGGTCGAGATCGAAGCGAATTTCCTTGCCACCGCGCAAGACCGGCAGACGCTCAAGCGCTGCATTGAGTTCAATCGCGACGTCGGCAATTCGGCGCCGCTGCGGCCGTTCACAAAACGTGAATGGCTACCCGGTACGTTTGACGACGAGGGGTTGGACGAGTTTATCCGTAACGCGACCGTCAGCCATTCGCACCAGAGCTGCACCGCGAAGATGGGCCGCGATGAAATGTCGGTGGTCGATTCCCGGTTGCGCGTGTACGGAATTGACAGGCTGCGCATTGCGGATGCGTCGGTGCTACCGCGTGTAACGACCGGGAATACCATGGCGCCTTGCGTCGTGATCGGCGAACGCGCGGCCGATATGCTTATGCAGGACCATTCGCTGTCGAACTAGCTGCACATGCGCCGCGCAAGCACGCGGCGCGGGTCATCACTCTCAACCCTCCCATGGAACGCCGCCGCCGGGCGCAATCATGGCGAGCTAGAAGCGGACATAGTGAAATGGCCAGCCCGATCCCAGCGACCGCTCTACCATGAGCAGTTCGGTCCACGATAGAGGAGAGCGCCATGAACGAGGTCACGCTGATCGGCATCGATCTGGGCAAACATGTCTTCCATCTGCGTGCGCAGGATGCGAAGGGCCACGAGGTGTTCCGCAAGAAGCTTTCGCGCGCGAGCTGGCAGGTTTCATCTGGGACGTCGGCCGAATGGGGATGGCATTTGCTTTGCCTTCCAACGTACAGGTCGCATAAAGGAGCTCATACAGATCGCGCACCACTGCAAACTCCAAGTTTCCTGAAGGCGGCGCAGCCCGGTATTCGAGCAATCCGCGACCGCGTTTGGCAACGGCAACAGTCGACTTGCGTAGTAAGGAAGCGGCAGGCTCATGAGACGGACCTCTGTAATGCGGCAACCAACCCGCGAATATCAGCGTGATCCACCGTCGAGAGTTACTGCTACGCCGCCCTCAGGAAATTTGCTTCAGCCACGGAGCTGCCCCTGGAAACCCATCCCAATTGACATCGGGAGTCATATCAGCGCGGCGACAGGCACCTGCGTCACTTGCTCGTACAAGGCGCGCGGGCCGTCATGCAACGCGTGAACCAGCGAACTGACCGGCTTGGCGAGTGGATCCGCTCGATGCTCACGCGCCGGCACGCGAACGTCGTCGCCTGTGCCGTGGCCAACAAGCTTGCCAGGATCGCGTGGGCCGTACTCACCAGACGTATCGCGTACGACGCCGCGCGCCTGAGACTCGCGGACTGATACTGATTCACCGATTCACCCAACCAGGTTTTGCGACTGCTGGGCATCTGATGATCCAACGGCACAGCGACCGGACGAAAACCCTGACAAGTTCTACAGCTCACAGCAGCTGGCGACATTTTGAGGATCGACCGGTGCGGTTTTCATCGCGGAACATCGATTCCGGATAGATTTGCGCAAGCCACGAGGATCACAGAACCAGAGGTTGCAGATCTCGGGCTGGCCATAGATTACAACTTAGCCGCTACAACCGATTGTCATGGCCAGATTCAAATGTCCGGGTTCCGGCTAGATAGAAATGTCCGGTTTTGAAGCCGTTTTTGCTTGGGTTCTGTTTATGGTTTTTGGGG
>NZ_SORE01000013.1 GCF_004366595.1 Paraburkholderia rhizosphaerae | reverse complement strand
GGGTGTATGCGAACCAGCAGGGCAGTGTGGTGGCGCTGGCGAATGGCAATGGGGTGACGACGGGTGGTCAGGGGTATGGGCCGTTCGGGGAGACGGGCGGCACGCTGGCGTCGCGCTTCGGGTACACGGGGCAGCAGTACCTGGCGCCAGTGGGCCTGTACTACTACAAGGCGCGGATGTACTCGCCAAACCTTGGAAGATTCCTGCAGACCGATCCGGTGGGGTACGCTGATGATCTGAACCTGTACGCATACGTCAAAAACAATCCGGTCAATCTGACGGATCCCAGCGGGATGATTGCGTCGTTGTCTGGATCGTTTGCGAATGCATCTTCAGCCGCCTCAGCGAATGTTGCTGCTCAGCCGGCAACGGGGGGAGCGAAGCTTGATGGTGCCGTGATCGCTACGCCGCAGTCGGAGGTGGCCAGCGCTATTGTAGTTGCGCAACGGGGACGTCCGAAAAACGGTGACCCGGGAAGCTATTATGTACATCCACTCACGGGTGACGGCAGACGATACGGAGACGACGGGAAGCCTCTTCTAGATTACGATGTTAGTCATTCTCACGGTGAGATGGTTCCCCATATTCACATCTGGCGAAATGGAGTACGCGGCACTGGCGAGTCGCCATTTTAATGTCGAGTAAATCTATGGACGTTTTTTTTGCAAAAAGCAGGGCTGGGGTGGAGCGGTTTTTAAGAATTCAAGCAGTCGTTAAAGATGCTCGATTGTGGATAAATGGGGGGGTTAGCACCGAAGGTCTCGATGTTGAGCGGATGGAAATCACGAAGTTTAACGTCGAATTTGATTTGAGGGACCTAGGGCAGTACGAAGCGGTGGTTGGTACTATAGAAGATCATTACGAAAACTGTCATATATGGATTGAGGCCTAACCTTTGATCATTTCGGATTGCTGGGTTTGTACTACTACAAGGGCGGATGTACTCGCCCACGCTCGGGCGATTCCTGCAGACCGATCCGGTGGGGTACAAGGATGACCTGAACTGGTATGCGTATGTGGGGAATAACCCGGTTAATTTCGTCGATCCGGATGGCAAGGTCGCGGTCAATCTGATCATGGGGGCTACGAACGCCGTTATCGGGTTTGGAGTCAGTGTGGTAACCGGGGAGAGGGATGTCGAAAAACTTACCAAAAATGCTTTCGTTGACTTTGGCGTTGGAGCTTTAGCCGGACCAGTCGGTGGTCGTGCAGCTCAGATGGCTGAACAACTCGCCGTGAATACGGGGCAAGTTGTCGTTTCGACAATTGCAAAACTGCAAACGGGCTCATTATTTGCGCTCGGCGCGGGTGGCGAAGCTGTCAAGGCGGGACTGAACGGAGATGCCTTGAATGCTCAAACAGTGACTGGCATCGCTCTTGGTGGTGTACTCAGCGCGGCGCCAGGTATCGGTACTGCACTATCGTCAGCCAGCAAAGTCAGCGGTGCCAGTTCCAAGGCGGTCAGTACTATCGACACGGTTTACTCAGGCGCAGCATATGGCTTGGCCAATACGTTGTTCACTACTACCGTGGGCAAATCACAGCATTCATCGTCTTCGGGTTTCAGGTAAGCATGCACAGGATGCTCCGGGCAGATGGTCTCCCGGAGCCGTTCGAGGAGGGGTGGGTGGGATTCATATTTCGAGCTGATATGCAGAAGATACGTTTCCTTATTAAAAAGCTGGTACGCGACCGTCGTCTTGGCCGCGACGAGTGGAACTTTCTGTTGACCGCTTTTTTCACGACGTACGGTATAGGTGCGCTTGCAATTGGAACGCTCGTAGACCGACCCGCCTCGTTCAAAGAGATCGAAATCGCTTTGGTTGTTTTTTTTCCCGTATTTTTGCTTTTGTTTTTGCTGAAATCGTTTAGGAAATTTCTGGTGAGAAAGAGCAAATGGCGAACAATTGGTGCTGTGCTGTTGGCGATATTTGGGTTATTTATGTTTTCTGGGTTGGGAATTGGCTATGTAGGTTTCGTCAATGCAATAACCGCTGCAAAGGATGTACGTTTGGCCGCAGGGAGAATAGAGAGAATGGAGCCACGGAGACGGGACGCACCTCGTGTATATCTTAACGATGGTCAATCGACCATATCGAACGTACCCGTTAGTGATGAAGAGTTCGACACATTACGTATAGGCGACTACTACGTCAGCAATCTGAGGCTTGGAGGGCTTGGTCTTTATTACCGCTGGCGCATTGATTCATGGAACCGGGGATGGGAAGCCAAGGTTCGACAAACCACTGGAGAAATGTCCGGTAAAACCAGGTAGTCAAGCAGCAGGCATCTCGACTGTTGGCGGGTGCGCGGCGATCACACAGAACATACGGTCACGAACAGCTACGACCGGTTGGGGCAGCTGACGCAGACCAGCGCGGCGGGGCGCACCTTGCGCTACACGCGCGATGCGGCGGGCAACGTGACGGATATCGCGTGGCCGGATGGCTTCCACGTGGCGACGACGTACGACAGTTACCGACGCCCGGGTGCAGCTGCTGGAAAACGGCACGGCGAGTCTGGCGAAATGAGTGGCGCATCCGTCTCCGGCCCGAACAACAGTCAGTCATCTGACCAGGCCACGCAGAAGACCACGCAACTAAAAAATACCAATCCTTTACTCCACCCGTCACCGAATTTACAGGCGTTTTAGACGTATTTCGCTATTGTCTTGGCCTCCGCTGAAGCGGCATCGCTTCGTGCGGTTTTCTGGAGGCCTTTATGGACGAATTCGAAATCGGCAAGGAATATTCTCGCGAATATATTCACACGGTGTGCGGCGGAAGCAAGCAGGCCTTCTTGCCGACCAAACGCGGCAAAGTGGTTGCCGCGTGTCTGCGTATGGACCTGAACCCTCAGGCGCCCGACGTGGTGCTTTGTAACAGCGGTGCCGCCGCGCGCGCGGCGGGCCGAACGCTCGCGAAACAGGACGGCGCGATTCCTGTCTTTATCCGCGCGGAAACCGACCGTTTCCGCTACGTCGGCCAGTACGCGACCGACCAGTCGTTGACCGCGCCGCTCGAATGCGAACCCTACGCGCGTAACAGCAGTTTCACCGTAGGCCAGATTTCGCGTGTCATCAAGTTAAAACGGTGCTAAGAGGCGCTTGCAAAGCGCTTGCGTTGCCGGCAGTCGCGTCCGTCATGGGAGTCGTTGTCCGTCACGGCATTTTTTCACGCGACTGCCGCTTTTTTGCACCGCATTTATACCCGCAGGACTAATCTCGTATCTGTCTTGATCAACTACTGCGGGATTCACCGCTAATCATGGCTCTCTCCCAACCGTCCGAAGTCCCCGATTCCGTACGTTCCTTTGCACGGCCCCTCCCACGCAACAACGTCATCCCCTTCCCGCTGTCGCGCGCCTTCCTGCCGGTCACCCTGCTTCGAGATACGGAAGACGAAGCGCGCTCGCAACTCAAATCACTGCTGCACTCGCCGCTCGGCGTCTATGTCGTCAGCACGGAAGTCGTCCGTGACGGCGTGCGCGTGATGTTCTCAATCGCGCCCGAAGACCTCGATTTCACCTTGCATACGCTGATCGCATCGGTGCCGCATGCGCTGATCGGTTCGCTCAAACGGAACAGCCCGTCAAAAGAGGCGCACTGATGTACTCCGGTATCTGGCTGCCGATCGTCACGCCGTTCCGCAATGGCGAGGTCGATGTCGAAGGCTTGCAACACCTCGTCGACTATTACCTGCATACCGAGATCAGCGGCATCGTCGCGCTCGGTACGACCGGCGAAGCCGCGCTGCTGTCCGAAAGCGAGCGGCTGACGGTGCTGCAGGCGCTGCTCGATGTAGCGGGTGACCGTCTGCCGGTGCTGGTCGGCGTCGGCGGTCTGGACACCCGCGATGTAGTCCGTGAGCTGCAGCGTTACGAGCGCTGGAATTGCGCCGGCTACCTGGTGTCCCCGCCTGCGTACCTGTGCCCGGATCAGGCTGGTGTGCAATGGCATTTCGAGCAGGTTGCGTGCGCAACCGAGCGCCCGATCGTGCTGTACGACGTGCCGCATCGCACCGGCGTCAAGGTTGCGCCGGACACCGTCGACCGGCTGCTCGAGTTCGACAACATCGTCGCAATCAAGGAATGCGTGAAGGATCACTTCGGCGCGCTGCGCGATCTGCCGGTCAACGTGCTGTGCGGAACCGACGACGCGTTCATCGACGCGCTCGATGCAGGCGGTGCGGGCGGCATTCTCGCGAGCGCGCATGTGTGCGCGGACCTGCTGGTCGAAGTGCACGAACTGCACCGTGGCGGCCACGAAGACGATGCACGGCGACTTTTCGCGAACCTCGTGCCGTTGCTGCGGCTGTTGTTCGCCGCGCCAAATCCGGCTGCGATCAAGGCGATGCTCGCGTTCGATCATCCGCTTACGGACGAAACCCGCATGCCGATCACGCGTGCGTCCGCGCAACTGGTCGAGCGCCTTCGCCAGGCGCGCGACGCGCTGCAGGATTTGCGCGCGCAGACGCTGGGCGCGACGCACTAGCGGACTGTACGAGCGCGCGGCGTCGCGCGCGAGCGGCGACGCCAACGGGAAATCGAACAACGAACCACTGAAGTCAGGGACTTCGGACGTCAATCGAAGTCTGGAGGTATCAATGCAGAAAGAACGCGCAGCGGCAGGAAACCCAACAAGCAATCCTTCCCGCGTTGCAACCGTTCAGCGTGGCAGCGGCCCGGGCAGCGTCGAACTGCGGCGCTTCGATCCGGCGCGCGACTCCTACGAGCAATTGACCGCGATGCTGCATCGCGCGTTTGCGCGGCTCGGCATGATGGGACTGAACTGTCTGTGTGTCGCGCAGGCGCCGTCCGCCACGCGCAAGCGGGCGCAGGCCGGCGACTGCTTCGTCGCGGTCTGCGGCGGCGAGGTGGTCGGCACGATGACGCTGAATGCGCGCGACGCCGAATCGGTTTGCGACCACTATCGCGTCGAGAACGTCGCGACGCTGCGTCAGTTCGGCGTCGAACCGGCATGGCAAAGCCGCGGCATCGGCAAATCGCTGATTGCATTCGCCGGGCATTGGGCGGCGACACGCGGCTATGCGCAGCTCGCGCTCGATACGCCGTATCCGGCCGCGCACCTGCTCGACTTCTATCGCAGTCAAGGCTTTCGCATCATCGATGTGGTGCGCTTTCCGGAGCGCGACTACGACAGCGCGATTCTCAGCAAGCCGCCGGTCGCCGCGCGCACGCTGGCAAGCTGGTCGCGACGCCTCGAATTGCCGGTCCCGACCTTTCCGCGCGCAGCATGAACCCGAGCAACCGAACCGGTCGCAACGCAACGCTGGTGATGGTCGCGCGACCGCTGATGATGCTGCGCGGCATGTGCAAGGTGATCGCGATCGCCTTTGCGGTGAATCAGGTGCTGACAACCGTATTCACTTATGCTGCGCAGCGGATCGACACCACGCTGCCCCACCAGACGGTGTGGCTGTTCAGCTGTATGACTTGCGGGTTGCTGACGTTGTGGCTGCAGGCTGATGCGCGCCGCGCGTTCGCCGACGCGCGCAAGCAGGGCTTCGTGAAGATCACCGAAGGCAAGGAGCGCGCGCTGCAGATTGGCGCGGATTGCCCGAAGCGCTGGCTAGTGATTCTGCATGTCGAGCTGAATCCCGCTGCGTTTGCGGCGCCGGCCGGCAACCCGCCACGTCCCCGTTGATCCTGCGGTAGCCGGCGCAGCGAATGTATGCGCTGCCGGTGCGTTATCGCGACGGCGGTATGCGCAAAACGCGCCGGTGCGCGGCTCCGGGTCATTGCCGCATCATGTGCAAACCGTCTATAAAGACACTGTGTCCGTCACCGGCGGTGTCGTCATGGACGATCGTGAGCAGGTCGATGCAGCGCAACCGCACCCGGGCGACGGTGCGCAGGCCACGCGCGCCGATGCGGGCCAGTTTGCTGTTCTTGCCTGGCTGCGGCGTTGCGTCGTGCAGCCATGGCAGGCGGCGCTTGCGTGGCTCGAGCGGGTCGACCCCGGCACGCATCGCCGCGTAAAGGGGCTGCGACTAGTCACCGCGTACGGGCTGGCGGCTGCACTCGGCGCACTGCACGACGTCACGCGCGACGTACACCAGGGTGCGTTGCTCGCGACGCTCGCCGGCAGCTTCGCATTCTGGGCGAGCGTGTCGGAAGCAAGCACCACGCGCGCCGAGTCGACCCGCGACCTTGCGTTGCTGTGCGTCGCAACGGGCGTCGGCGCGGCCTCCTATGTCGTACTATTGCCTCTTCTATCCGGCGTCGGACGCGTGGGTCCGGAAATCACGCTGATCAGCGGCGCGTTCTGCGTCGGTTACCTGAAACGGTTTGGCCTGCTTGGCGGCGGGATCGGCTCGCAGATCTATCTGGGTCAACTCTACGCATACGGCATGAATCTCGTCCCCGCCGATCTGCAGACGATCGGCGTCGCCGTGCTGATCGCCGCGCTCGGCTCGATCGTGCCGCGGCTGTTGAGCGGACCCGCTGAGCGGCCGGCATTGCTGGCGGCGCTGTCGCCGGTTCCGGCGGTGCCGCCCGGGTTCGCGCGGCGCTGGCCGCCGGAGTTTGTGATGGGCTTGCAGGCAGCCGTTGGCGCGGCGGTGGTGATCGCGTTGAACCAGCTTGTCGCGCTCGAGGAATCGGTGTGGGCGATCACCGCTTGCACGTATGTCGTCGCCGGCTCCGCGAGCGGCACTGCTCAACGCGCGCGCCGGCGCATTATCGGCACGCTGGTCGGCGTGCCGCTGGGTCTCGTGTGCTTGCCGTTAGCCGAGCATGCGCCGCTC
Source organism: Paraburkholderia rhizosphaerae (assembly GCF_004366595.1). GTDB lineage: Bacteria > Pseudomonadota > Gammaproteobacteria > Burkholderiales > Burkholderiaceae > Paraburkholderia > Paraburkholderia rhizosphaerae. The sequence goes on along the minus strand of NZ_SORE01000013.1, from coordinate 208,035 downwards.
GTGGTGTGGTCGCTTGCGGCACTCGCGATGATCATCTATGCGATGGCGTTGCCCGATCGCTATGACATTGCCTGTGCCGCGTTCGCGTTCATCCTGATCGTGACACTGGCCGCGAACGGCATTCACTCGGTTTCCTATCTTTTTGCGCGCGCATGGGAGACGCTGATTGGCGGCGTGCTCGGACTCGCGGCCGCACTGCTGATTTTTCCATTGAGAGCCAATCGCGAGCAGAAGTAAAAGAGGCGATGCGGCACGGAACCGCGGTTCTTGAAACGAACCGGCACGCTGGTCTGCTAATCCGGCTTTGTCTTAGGCCGAAGGGCCAATTAGCCACCAGGACGGTGCATTGCGCGCGACGCGGATCGGTTTCGGCGCGGGCGCATCAGGCGAAGTCGGCAAGCCGTACGCGATTGCGTCGACAGCGATCGCGATCGAGCCGCAGGCGCAGCTTGCTCTATCAGTACCTGCATCTGAATGGCTTTTCCGACAGCGTGTCCGACATTGCGTCGAACGCCACCAACGCGCTGCGCGGCCGCATCGGCTTCCGTGTGTTCGATGCGAACCTGTCGAACGATTCGAAGACCGGCAGCGCGACGCCTTACTTCTCCGCGAATATCCTGCACGACTTCCTGTCGCCGGGCACGACTACCGTCGGCACGACGCCGTTCGACGTATCGCCGGCAGATTTTCGGCCAGGTCGGGTATCGCTATAGCTGGTGAACGGTTGACCTGAACGCGCGCCGAGCAACTTTTATTCAGAGGCCGCATCATACGGGTCAATCGTATATGCGGCGGCGTTGTGATGGAGGCTGGCTGAAAGGCAGGCCGCCGATCAGTCACAAGGCCGTGGCTGGAGGCCTGATGAAAGGGAAGATCGTCTTTGTTGCGGTCACGCTGGGCGCCGCAGCCGGCTTGTCGCGGGCATGGGAGCCCGTGATCAGTCCGCTGAGCGCGCCGCCGTCGCGTTCAGCCGATGCGACGCAGATCGAGCGCGGCGCGCGCCTCGCCGCGCTCGGTGACTGCATCGTCTGCCATACGTCCGCGCACGGCAAGCCGTACGCGGGCGGACGTCCGCTCGAGACGCCGTTTGGCGCGATCTACGCGACTAACATCACGCCGGACATGCAAACCGGCATCGGCGACTGGTCGCTCGACGCATTCCGGCGCGCGCTGCGCGATGGCGTGTCGCGCGACGGGCATCTGCTATATCCGGCGTTTCCGTATCCGCACTTCACGCGGATGACCGATGGCGACATCGCGGACCTCTATGCGTTCATGATGTCGCGCGCGCCGGTGCAAGCGACGGCGCCGCCGAATCACCTGGTGTTCCCGTTGAATTTCCGGCCGCTCGTGGCGGGCTGGAACATGCTGTATCTGAAGCGCGGTCCTGAGCAAGGAGTCGCGGTGCCGGCCAGCGCGCCGTCGGCGGCGTCGGACCCACGCGCCGATGCGGGCAACGCGCCGAACGCGGCCAGCGCGTATGCGGTGCAATGGCAACTCGGCCGCTATCTGGTGAATGGCGTCGCGCATTGCGCCGCATGCCACACGCCGCTTAACAAACTTGGCGCGGAAAAGCGCGATGCACCGTTCGCGGGCGGCACGCTCGAAGGCTGGGATGCGCCAGCGTTGACGAAGCTGTCGCAGGCGCCGACTCCATGGACGCAAGCGCAACTGGTCTCCTATCTGCGTACCGGTTTCGCAAGCCAGCACGGCGCCGCGGCCGGGCCGATGCGGCCGGTCACGCAGTCGCTCGCCCAGGCGCCGCTCGAGGATGTCGATGCGATCGCGACCTACGTGATGTCGCTGCAAACGCCCACTGCGGCGACACCGACTGCGGCGCCTGCGCGGCCCGCCGATCTCGAGCAGCTCGCACCGCCGGCGGCACTCGCGACCGGCGCGACGCTGTTCAACGCCGCGTGTGCTTCTTGCCATAGCATCGCCGCGCCGATGTCGACGCAGGGAGATCGTCCGTCGCTCGCGCAGGGCACCGCGGTGAACGCGGACAGCCCGCGCAACGCGGTGCGGATGATGCTCGACGGCATCGACTGGCACGGCAGCGATGCCGCGCACTTTATGCCGTCGTTCGCGCAAACCTTCACCGACGCGCAGATCGCCGATCTCGCGAACTACACGCGTGCGCGCTTTAGCGCGCGCGGGCCGTGGCCGGGGCTCGACGCGGCTGCGGTCGCGCGCATTCGAAAGGAGACCGCAAAACCATGATTACGCTGACCGTCAATAACGTGCTCCATACCGTCGACGTCGACCCGTCGACGCCGCTGCTCTATGTGCTGCGCAACCAGTTGCAACTGAATGGCGCGAAGTACGGCTGCGGCCTGGGACAGTGCGGCGCTTGCACGGTGATCGTCGGCGACGAGGTGGTGTTCTCGTGTCTGCTGCCGGTCATCGCATGCGGCGATCGGCCGGTGCGCACGATCGAAGGGCTCGGCAGTATCGAGCATCCGGGGCCTTTGCAGCGCGCGTTTATCGATCAGCAGGCCGCGCAGTGCGGCTACTGCATCGCCGGGATGGTCGTGCGCGCGCAGGTGTTGCTCGAACGCGTGAGCGCGCCGACTGACGAACAGATTCGCGAGCATCTGCAGCCGAATCTGTGCCGCTGCGGCACGCATATGCGGATCGTCGCGGCGGTCCGGCAAGCGGCGTCCGAGGCGAGCGTGTTTCGCGCGGGCGCGGGAGCGCAATCATGAAAGACGCCGGGTGGGACGGCGCGACATGGCCGGATTCGATGCCGGATGAAACGCGAGATGCAACGCGCAACGCCGCATCGTCGGCGGCGCCTGATGCGCTGCATCGCTCGCACGACACGACGCGTGACACCGTGCCCGATGCAAACCGCCGCCGCTTCCTGACCGCGGGCGCGTTGATCGTCAGCTTCACGCTACTGCCGCGATCGCGCGACGCGTTCGCGCAGACCACCACCACCACGACCGAAGCCGGCACATTCACCGCCACGGCGCCGAAGCTGCCAGGCAGCCTGAAGACGACGCCGGAACTCGATGCATGGATTCGCATCGACCCCGCCGGCAAAGTGACGGTCTGCACCGGCAAGGCGGAATTGGGCACCGGCATTCGCACCGCGTTTCTGCAGCTGGCGGCCGAACAGCTCGACATCGAGCCGCACACCATCACGCTGATCACCGCCGATACCGGAGAAACGCCGAACGAAGGTTACACAGCCGGTAGTCATTCAGTTGCCGATAGCGGCACTGCGATTTTCAACGCGGCCGCGCAAGTACGCGCGCTGCTGCTGCAAACCGCCGCGGCGCAACTGCATGTGGATGTGGCGACGCTCGTCACGCAACACGGCGAGATCGTCGCGGCGGATGGCCGTCGTCTGTCGTACGGCGACGCGGTGCGCGGCACCAACCTGCACCAGGATGCGCGGCCCGGCGTGCCGCTCAAGCCACCTGCGCGGTTCCATGTGGTGGGCCACACGCTGCAGCGTGTCGACATTCCCGGCAAGGTCACCGGCGGCGAAAGCTACATCCAGGATATGCGGTTACCTGGCATGGTGCACGCGCGCGTGGTTCGTCCACCCGCCTATGGAGCGACGCTGGTATCGGTCGACAGCGCGCGCGTCGAGCGCTTGCCCGGTGTGTTGAAAGTCGTGCGCGACGGCAGCTATCTGGCGGTAGTCGCCGACGATGAATGGCGCGCGATCGTCGCGATGCGCGAGCTGACGGCGGCCGCGCAATGGCACGCGGGGCCGCCGCTGCCGGACCCGGCGACGATCCACGAAACGCTGATCAAGCTGCCCGCGCGGGAAATCAAGGTCGCCGATCAGACCGGCGACGTGGCGCCCGCCGCGCATACGCTCGACGTCCGCTACAGCAAGCCGTATATGACGCACGGGTCGATCGGCCCATCGTGCGCGCTCGCGCGTTTCGACGATGGCTCGCTGACGGTGTGGTCGCACACGCAAGGGGTTTTTCCGCTGCGCGCGGGGCTCGCTGAAATGCTGTCGCTGCCTAAGGACCGGGTGCGCTGCATTCATGTCGAAGGCTCCGGCTGCTATGGTCACAACGGCGCCGACGACGTCGCCGGCGATGCCGCGCTGATCGCGCGCGCGTTGCCGGGCCGCACGATCCGCGTGCAGTTGATGCGCGAGCAGGAGCACACATGGGAGCCGTTCGGCCCGGCGATGACGACGCACGCGAGCGCATCGCTCGATGCGAACGGCACGATCGTCGACTGGCGCTATGAGCTATGGAGCAACACGCACAATAACCGGATCGAGAACGCGGGCCGCCTGCTGCCCGCCCAGTTGCTCGCGCAACCCTTCACACCCGCGCCGCCGCAGCCGATTCCAATGCCCGAAGGCGGCGGCGATCGCAACAGCATTCCGCTGTATCGCGTGCCGAACCTGCGCGTGGTGAGCCAGTTCATTCCCGATATGCCGATCCGCGTGTCGGCGATGCGCTCGCTGGGCGCGCATATGAACATCTTCGCGATCGAAAGCCTGATGGACGAGCTCGCGCTTGTTGCGCAGGCCGATCCGGTCGAGTTCCGTCTCAAGCATCTCGACGATCCGCGCGCACGCGATGTGATCCAGCTTGCCGCGCAGCGCTTCGGCTGGCAAAAGCGCGTGCCGGATACGGCGACGCCGCCGCGCATCGGAGTCGGCGGCACATCGCGTGGTGTCGGGTTCGCGTTTGCGAAGTACAAGAACCTGATGGCGTATTGCGCGATTGCGATAGAGATCGCGATCGACCGCGATACCGGCCGCGTCGATATCGAGCGCGCGGTGGCCGCAGTCGACTGCGGTCAGATCGTCAATCCTGACGGCGTGCGCAATCAGATCGAAGGCGGCATCCTGCAGACGACCAGCTGGACGCTGTATGAACAGACTACCTTCGATACGCGGCACATCACGAGCTACGACTGGAGCACGTACCCGATCATGCGCTTTTCGTCGGTGCCCAAACGCGTCGATGTGCATCTGATCGACCGGCCGGGGTTGCCGTTTCTCGGTGTCGGCGAGGCGGCACAGGGTCCGGCCGCGGCGGTGCTCGCGAATGCGATTGCCAATGCAACCGGCGCACGGATACGCGATATGCCGCTCGCGGGAGCACGTCTGAAAGCGGCGTTGGCGTAAGCGCGGTGCGCTGCGAGTGGGCGCGTTTGCCGCTCGCGCCGCCGCGCGCTTACACGGACCGTACGCTTTTCAGAGGCCGCGCCGAGCCGGGCCGGTTCGCGACGAAGCCCGGCTCACGCCAGTTCGGCTCGATGCCCATGAACTTGTCGAAGTACGCGATCGCGAGTGCCGGCTCCTCGACGATGTTCTCGCGAAACGACTGCCAGACCGCCGGCTGCGACAGTGCATCCGACGGTTCCAGCGACAGTTCGCACTCTTCGCGCAACGTGCGCTTCAACATGCCGATGCAGAAGTACGTGAGCATGTAGCCGACTGGCCACCAGTGCGCGAGATCGTCTGGCGATGGCGGCTGCGCAGCAATGTGTTCACCCGCAGTGTCGAGCCGAGATTCAACCGGATTCTCCACGGGGTTTTCCACGGGATTCCCGACGACCCGCACCGCCTTCTCGTGTAGCAGATCGCGCAGCAGCACGCCGTACGCGAACTGGAAAAAGTCGCGCGGGTTGCGTTGACGGTAGTCGTCGTTATACGCGAGCGCATCGATCCATGCGAAGAACGCGGCCGTGAACTGGCGGCTGTCGATCTCGATGCGAATGCCGTGACGCGCGCCATACTCGTCGCAGCATTGCTGCAGTAGCTGGCGGCATAGCGTCAGTTTCTGCACGTGCTCCCATGCGTGCGGCGGTTGCACGTGGCTGTTGCGCGGCGCCTGAAACATGCGCGGCTCCTTTGCGGGCAGGCTGGCCCGCTTCCAGCGATCGGCGAATCAGCAAAACAGCGAATGAACCACGAGCAATCAGCACAGATGCGACACGATATGGCCGATCTCGTCGGCGAGCGCGCCGATCCGGTCACGCTCTTTCAATGCGGTCCGCAGCGCCGTTTCGCGCGCGCCGATCACATCGGCGAAAAAGCGTAGCACCGCGTCGGGCTCGGTGACGATGCCGTTCGGACAGGCTTCCTTGCATAGCGATGCGACCGTCAACATCAGGAACACATACGCGTTCGGTTCGGTGACGAGCCACCACGGCGCGCTCACATCGGGCAGCGTATCGAAGCGCGTGCTGCGAATCGGCTGCAGGTCGATCAGCGATGCCGCGAGCTGCGCGCATGGCCGCGCAAGCGCGCTCGCCGCGGTCGTGCCGCCCGCAAACGAAGACTGGATCGAACGTTCACGGGCACTCGCAAGCGCGGCGCGCGCGTGATCGAGCGCGTGACTCACGCGATGTTCGAAGATCAGCACATCGGTGGCGCCGCATTGCATGATCATCCGCTTGGCGGCTGCGTAGTACGACATCGAGAATTTGCGCTGCGCTTTTGTGTCGCTGCTCGACGCACCGAGATACGTGGTCAGCGACGCAAGCGGTACCGGCGATTTCCAGTGATCCTGCAGCGGCGGCACCGCGTGACCGGCTAACGATTCGGCGCTTTCGAGCAGATCGTCCGCGAGATGCGCGACCGATTCGAGCGACAACGGCGGCAGCGACGACAGCGGCGAAGCGAGCCGCGCAGGCGCCGGATGCGCCGTGTGCGATGTGCGTGGCCCTTCGCCGCGTAGCGGACCCGGCACGTTGCGGGCTGCGTAGCGCAGCTGCCTCGCGCAATCTTTTAGCGCAATGCCGAGCTGACTGATGTCTCGGGAGAGTTGCTGCGGCAGCAGCGATTTCGTCTCCATGGCTGTCTCGATGAAACCCCGTGAAGAAGCCTCAATAGTGAAACATTTGAAGTTAAGATAGCACAACTGTTCAGCGTCGATGCCGACTTTTTAATGATAGGAGCGGAGCTTGCCGAAGGCGAATATTTCCACTGCCGGCGTTGAAGCCGACGAGCAGAATCCGACGCGGCGTCTGCGTTTGCGCGCAGCGTGGATGTACTACGTCGAGGAAATGACGCAGAACGAAATCGCGCAGAAGCTCGGGGTCGGACGCGTGACGGTGGTGCGTCTGCTCGCCGCCGCGCGCGAACGCAACGAGGTGAAGATCACGATCGGCGATCGCCTCGCCGAATGCGTGGAGGCGGAGCGTCTGCTCGAAAGCCGCTTCCACATCAACGAGGCGATCGTCGTGCCGCTGTCCGCGCGCGGCGCCGATGCGACGTTGCCGATCGCGGCGGCGACCGGCGCCTACGTGTCAACGCTCGTGCGTGCGGATATGCGGATTGGCGTTGGCTGGGGTCGTACACTCGTCAGCTCACTCGGGTTTATCGAGGAGCGCGCGGTCGACCGGCTGTCGGTCGTGTCGTTGCTGGGCGGCATTATCAAGGCGCGCAAGTTCAATCCGGCCGAATTCGCGTGGCGGCTCGCGACGCTATTCCAGGCCGATTGTTATCTGATGACCGCGCCGCTACTGGTCGATAGCGCGGCGACCCGGCAGACGCTGATCGAGCGCTGCGGTCTCGCGGATATTTTCGAACTGGCGAAATCGCTCGACGCAGTACTGCTCGGCGCGGCGGGCACGGGCGCGGATCAGACGTCGCATCAATCGAAGTTCATCACGAATGCGGACCGCGCGTCGGTGGTGAAGGCGGGTGCGGTCGGCGACATGCTGTTCAATTTCTTCGACGCAAACGGCAAGCTCGTCGACCATCCGATCAACGAACGCGTGATGTCGGTGCCGCTCGACATCATCAAAAAAGTACCGGTGCGGGTGCTTGCGGCCGGCGGCGCGAGCAAGGTTCATGCACTGGCCGGCGCAATGAAGCTGCTCAAGCCGACGGTGCTGATCACCGATGAATACACCGCGAAAGACGTGCTGAAGCTGTCGGGCGGCGGTTAGGTCAGGTCAAGGCCGTTCAACGGTCCGCCGCCAGCGTGCTGGTGTTGAAAATCGGTGGCTAAAAAAGCGCGGCGGGTCGTTCTCTCCGCCATTTCTCTGTTCGTTCCAGATCCCTCTTTTGCACAGCATCGTATGCGCGCGTACGCGATCGTATGTCGCGTACGCGTGCACTTTTCGTCTGCATCCAGGGGTTAGTCCCGAGCATCGGCGCGCGATTTTCCGCATGTGCGACCTTGTCCATTTCGTGAACATACTGCTAACATAAAATACAAATGTACCGACGCAAGAGCATTCCGTATCCCATCGTTCCGGAGACATGTTCATGCACAACATCACGCCAGGCGGCCTCGCGGCCGATCTCGAACAACGCGCCGCCAGCGGCCGTCCGATCCGTATCGGACTGATCGGCAGCGGCGAAATGGGCACGGACATCGTCACGCAGGTGCGTCAGATGCACGGCCTCGAGATCGGCGCGATCGCCGATCTGCGTGTCGATGCCGCGTGCGCGGCGGTGCGTGTCGCGAATCGCGCGGACACCGGTTACCGGACCGTCGAAACGGCAAGCGCGCTCGCGCAGGCGATCGAAGCCGGCGACATCGCGATCACGCAGGACGCGCAACTCGTCTGCAAGAGCGATCTGATCGACGTCGTGATCGACGCGACCGGCAAGCCCGCGGTCGGTGCGCAGATCGGTCTCGTCGCAATGGAGCACGGCAAGCATCTGGTGATGATGAACGTCGAAGCGGATGTGACGATCGGCGCGTATCTGCGGCGCGAGGCGAAGCGGCTTGGCGTTGTGTATTCGCTTGGCGCGGGCGATGAGCCGAGTTCGACCATCGAACTGATCCAGTTCGTCAGCGCGCTCGGTTATCCGGTGATCGCGGCGGGCAAGGGCAAGAACAATCCGCTCAATATCGATGCGACGCCTGATGCGTATACCGAAGAAGCGCAGCGCCGCAATATGAACCCGCGAATGCTCGTCGAGTTCGTCGACGGTTCGAAGACCGCGGTCGAGATGGCCGCGATCGGCAACGCGACCGGGCTCGTGCCCGACGTGCCCGGCATGCATGGCCCGTGCGCGACGCTCGACGCGCTGCACACCGTGCTGTGCCCGAAGGCGGACGGCGGAATCCTGTCACGCAAAGGGGTGGTCGACTACACGATCGGCAAAGGCGTCGCACCCGGCGTGTTCGTCGTCGTGGAGCTTGCGCATCCGCGGCTGCGCGAGCGGATGGAAGACCTGAAGCTCGGCAAGGGCCCTTACTACACGTTCTATCGGCCGTATCACCTGACCAGCCTCGAAGTGCCGCTCACCTGCGCGCGTTCGGTGCTGTACGGGCGCGCCGATATGGAGCCGTTGCCGGTGCCGGTCGCGGAAGTGTGCGCGGTCGCGAAGAAGGACCTGCGGCCCGGCGAGCGGCTCGATGCAATCGGCGAATACACGTATCGCGCGTGGGCGATGACGGTCGCCGATGCGCGCGCGCAGCAGGCCGTGCCCTGTGGTCTGATCGAGCACGGATCCGTCACGCAGCCGATCCGGCGCGGCGAGCTGCTCACGTACCGCAATTGCGCGGTGGACGGCGCATCGGCCATCGTCGCGCTGCGCCGCCGCCAGGACGAGATGGTGCGCGGCGCCGCGGCCGTCGCCGCCTAACCCGCGCAGCCCGCGAAGGAGACCTCGATGCAACCGCTTGCCGTTGCGGAGCCGGGTTCGGCGCCCGCCGTCTATCGCCGTCACGATCCCGCGTTATTGCGCGACGCGTTGCGCAAGATGATCCTGGTGCGCCGTTTCGAGGAAAGTGCGGAACAGGCGTATATGCGCGGCCTGATTCACGGCACGATGCATCTGTCGATTGGTCAGGAAGCGAGCGCAATTGCCGCGACGCTGCCGCTGACCGACGCCGACTACATCACGTCGACGCACCGCGGTCACGGCCATTGCATCGGCAAAGGCGCGGACCCGAAACGGATGTTCGCGGAGTTCTACGGCAAGGAGACCGGCTATTGCCGCGGCCGTGGCGGCTCGATGCATATCGCCGATGTGCAGCGCGGCAATCTCGGCGCGAACGGGATTGTCGGCGGCGGGTTGCCGATCGCGGTCGGCGCGGCGCTGTCGATCCGCAAGCAGCATCGCGACGCGGTCGTGATGTGTTTTTTCGGCGATGGCGCGAACAACGAGGGCGCGTTTCACGAGTCGCTGAACTTCGCGTCGATCTGGAAGTTGCCGGTCATCTTTGTGTGTGAGAACAACCGGTATGGGATGTCGATGTCGGTCGAACGCTCGACCGCGGTGCCGCATATCGCGCAGCGTGCGGGCGCATACGATATGCCCGGCGTCACGGTCGACGGCAACCGCTTTGCCGATGTGCTCGATGCGAGCGAACAGGCAATCGCACGGGCGCGCGGCGGTCTGGGTCCAAGCCTGGTCGAATGCGAAACGTACCGGCTGCGCGGGCATTCGAAAAGCGATCGCAATCGCTATCGGACTCGCGAAGAAATCGATGCGTGGAGCGCACGCGATCCGATCGTGCGCTTCGAACAGGAACTGATGCGTTATGGCCTGCTCGATGCCGCGCAGGCGGATGCGATTCGCGCGGATGTCGAAGCGCAGATCGAAGCGGGCCTCGCGTTTGCGCAGAGCAGCGCTGCGCCGTCGCGCGCGGAACTGACGCGCTACGTGTACACGCAGACAGGATCTCAATGTTCAATCCCGGCCGGAGCGTGCGATGAACGCGAACGTGCGTGAGCTGACCTATGCGCAGGCGATCCAGGAAGGCATCGCGATCGCGCTCGCACGCGACGAGCGCGTATTCGTGATGGGCGAGGATATCGGTGTGTACGGCGGCGCATTCCAGGTGACTGGCGATCTGTATCAACGCTTCGGCGCGGAGCGCGTGATGGATACGCCCATTTCGGAGCTGGCCGGCGCGGGCATCGCAGTCGGCGCCGCGCTCACCGGCTCGCGGCCGATCTATGAGTTCCAGTTCTCCGATTTCGCGACGCTCGCGATGGAGCAGATCGTGAACCAGGCCGCGAAGCTGCGCTTCATGCTGGGCGGCGAAGTATCGGTGCCGCTGGTGATGCGTTTTCCAGCGGGCTCGGGCACCGGCGCGGCCGCGCAGCACAGCCAGAGCCTCGAAGCGTGGTTCGCGCATGTGCCGGGACTCAAGGTGGTCCAGCCCAGCACGCCGCACGACGCGAAAGGGCTGTTGCTCGCCGCGCTCGACGATCCGGACCCGGTGATGATCTTCGAGCACAAGCTGCTGTACAAAAGCAAAGGACCGGTGCCGCAAGGCTATTACACCGAGCCGATCGGCAAAGCCGCGCTGCGGCGCGCGGGGCGCGACGTGACGATTGTTGCGACATCGGTGATGGCGATCCGCTCGCTCGAAGCCGCTGCGCTGCTCGAGCAGCAGGGCATCGACGCCGAAGTGATCGATCTGCGCAGCGTGCGGCCGATCGATCGCGACGCGATTATCGACAGTGTGAAGAAGACGTCCCGGTTGATCTGCGTGTATGAGGGCGTGCAGCAACTCGGCATCGGCGCGGAGATCGCGTCGATCGTCTGTGAGAGCGACGCATTCGATTATCTCGATGCGCCGGTGATCCGCCTGGGCGGCGCCGACTGTCCGCTGCCGTATAACCCGGAGCTCGAGAAGGCTGCGGTGCCGCAAGTCGACGATATTGTCGCGGCCGCGCATCGCAGTGTCGGCGGGAGGCATTGAGATGCCGACCGAAGTGATCCTGCCGCGCGTCGATATGGATATGACCGAGGGCATGATTGCGGCGTGGCATGTGCACGAAGGCGATACGGTGCGCGCGGGCACGGTGATCTTCGAAATCGAAACCAGCAAGGCGACGATGGAGGTCGATGCACCGGCGAGCGGCGTGATCCGCCATATCCGCACAGAGGTCGGCGAATCGGTGCCGGTCGGCACGCCGGTCGCATGGATCTACGCGCACGGGGAGGCGGCCGCGGATCTGGCGATGGTGAATGAAGCGCAGCCGGTGGCCGGGGACGAGATCGATGCTGCGGTGTCTGGAGAGGACGTGTTGCGCCAAAAGCTGGCTACGGTCGAGACCTCGGGCCCACCCGTTGTGAGCGCATCGATCGAGCGCAGCGACACTCTGCGCGCGACACCCGCCGCACGGCGCGTTGCTCGAGAACGCGGCGTTCGCCTCGAAGACGTCGCGGGCACAGGACCGCACGGACGGATCGTCGCGCACGATGTGTTGCGCGAGCGAGCGACCGTAACCGCCACTACAACCGACGCCGCCGCAGCAGCGGTTAGCTCGAGCGCAGCCACGACCGAAGTCACGGCGACGATCGCCACCGCAACCCCGTCACGGCTGAGCCCGGCCGTTCCTTCTTCCGCCTCACCGTTGCACCGTATCTGGCTGCGCGAAGGCGCCGGCGATCCGCTTGTGCTGCTGCACGGCTTCGCCGCCGAGCTCAACAGCTGGCGGCCGTTCTGTCACGCGCTCGATCGCGTCGCGCGCTCCGCACGATCCGCGCGCTCCGCGCCCGGCGTGCTCGCGCTCGATCTGCCCGCGCACGGCAAGTCGACTGTGGAACATGCCGGCTCGATCGACGAGATTGTCGAGGCCGTCGACGAAACGCTTGCCGCGGAAAACATCACCCACTGCCATCTGGCCGGCCATTCGTTTGGCGGTGCGGTCGCGCTTGCGTTCGCGGCGCACGGTCCGCTTGCACGAACGAAGATCCGTTCGCTGACGCTGATTGCGCCCGCGGGCCTTGGCCCGGACAGCAACGCAGCGTTTGTGCGCGGCATCACGCAGGCGTCGCGGCGCGCGAGTTTCGCGGCGTGGCTGAAAGAGCTGTTCGCCGACCCGTCGCAACTGGACGACGTATTCGTCGCGACCGCCGAGCAGCAGCTTGCCGATGCCGAAGTGCGAGCGCGCCTTGCCGCGCTCGCTGATACTTTTTTTCCGGACGGTGCGCAAAGCCTCGATCTGCGACACGTGCTTGGCGCGTTAAACATGCCGGTGCGCGTGATATGGGGCTTGCAGGACCGCATCCTGCCCGCGCGGCACGCGGACGGGTTGCCCGGCCGCGTCGCGGTGCATCGTTTTGCGCGAGTCGGCCATCTGCCGCAACTCGAGGCACGCGACGAGGTCGCCGCGATCGTCGCGCAAACCATCGCGAGTGCGACGTGACGTGACTGACAAACATAACCGGGAAACCAAGGGGTGCACGCGGCGCGCGATTAGGGTGACAATGCAACCAGTCGGAAACGTCTGACAGACTGACTGGCGTTTTCCCCAATGCTGTCCAAAATGAACAATTGTATTATTGGGGAAGCATGATGTTCATGTGCGTCCGCGTCGCGCGCGAACGCAAGGAGACGACGATGGACTATGTGCGTGGAGCGTTGCTCGCGTTAGCCGTGTTCTGGGCGATGCAAGTGGTTGCGTCATGGTTTCAGATGCGCCGCTACGGCGACGCGTTGCGGCGCACTGCACGCCGCTGGCACAGCGGCTTTCTCGGCGTCGGCGCATGCAAGGTCCGGTTCGGGCGCGGTGCGATTGCGATGGTCGTGCTCGACGACGCGCTTGTCGTCCGCGAATTTCTCAGCATGTCCGGTCTGACCGTCTTTAGCCGGTTTCGTCAGCACGACGGATTTTCCGGACTTTCGATCGAAGAATTCAATATCCGGCTCACGGGTGCGGGCCTGCGCCGCAGCATCGTGGTCGCCGCGGCGGATGCGCTCGAACGCGCGCAGCGCACCGCACAGCAGCAAACCGGCAATGGCGATGCCGCCGATGCCGCCGATGCCGATAACCGTGCCGCGCGGCTCAACAGCTTGGCCGCATGATCCGATAACGGGCGTTGCCTCGCGCGGCAGTCCGGTCTTTCAACGATGCACTGATTCAGATTCACCGATTCGATAGTCGACAGCCTGACCATCCGGTTCCGTCCGTAGCCGATTAGCCGCTTAGCCGTTTCGACGGAGCTTTCTGCGCTTACGTTGGACCTATTGGGAGAGTCGCCGTGTTCATCCTCGACTGGCTTACGCACTTCGCCGAAGCGTTTATCGGCGTATTCAATGCGGGCGGGAAGGTGTTTATCGGTTTCGTCACCGGCATCCTGCCGACGCTGATCGTGCTGCTGACAGCCGTCTATACGTTGATCGCACTGATCGGCGAGCATCGCGTGCAAGGGCTCGCGCGTTTCTTCTCGAAGAACGTGATCACCCGCTATACGCTGCTGCCGCTGCTCGCGATGTTCTTCCTGACGAACCCGATGGCGTATACGTTCGGCGTGTTTCTCGAAGAGCGTCACAAGCCCGCGTTCTACGATTCGGCGGTTTCGTTGTGCCATCCGATTACCGGGCTCTTTCCGCACGCCAATCCGGGTGAACTGTTCGTTTGGCTCGGCGTGGCCGCGGGGCTGACGAAGCTCGCGGAAACCCAGCCGCTGCCATTTTCGATTCCGAAGCTCGCGCTGTTCTATCTGATCGTCGGCCTCTTTGTGAATCTGCTGAAGGGCATGCTCACCGAAGCGATCACGCGGGTGATCGCGCGCCGCGAAAACATCAGGCTGTGACCGTTCGACGCCGATCGACAGAAGGGGAGACAGACGATGGATACGAGAGCTTATCGGACCGTCAAGGTCGTGCATGGGCCGAACGGCTGGGGCGGCCCGCTTTATATTCAACCGACGCCGGAGCGCAACAAGATCGTCGCGGTGACCGGCGGCAAGATTCCTGAACTCGCGACGCGCCTCGCCGAATTGACCGGCGCGACGGTGGTGGACGGATTTCGCAGCCCGCCGCTCGAAGCGGAAATGGCCGCGGTGGTGATCGATTGCGGTGGCACCGCGCGCTGTGGTGTCTACCCGCGCAAGAAGATTCCGACCATCAACCTGACACCGGTCGGCCAGTCCGGGCCGCTCGCGCAGTTCATCACCGAAGACGTGTATGTGTCCGGCGTGCTGTCGGAAAACCTGTCGGTGGTCGAAGACGATGCGGCCGATTCCGGCCCGACAGGTCAGCCGGTGAGCCCGGGCGACGCGCTCGTCATGCCGGGGGCGGGCGGCGCGGGCTCGGCGGTGATCAGCACGACCGGCACACCGGACGACGCACACGAACCCGGCGGCCGCGAAAGCCGCGGCATCGTCGGGCTGATCACGTCGATCGGCCGCGCGATGGGCGGCGTCGTCAACGTGCTGTTCAATAGCGGGCGCAAAGCGATCGATACGGTGATTCGCAACGTGCTGCCGTTCATGGCGTTCGTGACGATGCTGATCGGCATCATCAACGCGACCGGTATCGGCACAGGTCTCGCGCATTTGCTCGAACCGCTCGCCGGCAACATCATCGGCCTCGTCGTGCTGTCGGCGATCTGCGGTCTGCCGTTCCTGTCGCCAATCCTCGGTCCGGGCGCGGTGATCGCGCAGGTGATCGGCGCGGCGATCATCGGCCCGGCGATCGGCAATGGCACGATTCCGCCGCACATGGCGCTGCCGGCGCTGTTCGCGTATGACACGCAGGTCGGCTGCGATTTCGTGCCGGTCGGGATGGCGCTCGGTGAAGCGAAGCCGGACACGATCCGTGTCGGCGTGCCGTCGGTGCTGATCAGCCGGCAGATCATGGGGCCGGTATCGGTGCTGATCGCGTGGTTCGCGAGTTTCGCGTTGTAATGGCCGCCGGCGTGGGCCGCGGGTGCAACGCCGTGGCCGCCGCGGCGGCGATCTCGCTCGCACGGTGATTCTCTGTGGAACGGACTATGCACTACTACAAAACGGTGATTTCGGAAGTCGGTCCTGAAGTAGCGGAGCTGCTCGAAGGCGGGGTCCTGATTCTGTACGCGGACGGCGCGCCGCCCGAGCTCGCGGAAGTCTCGGTGTTGCATCGCGTCGAAGAGGCGCGGCAGCAGGCGCCGCTAGCGGGCTCGCGATTGCGTATCGGCGAAATCAGCGCGTTCGTGACCGCGGTCGGGCCGACCGCGTGGAACAAGGTCAGCGAACTGGGTCACGTCGTGATCAATTTCAACGGTGCGAACGAGGCGCAGCGTCCCGGTGAAATCTGTGCACAGCCGGTCGACACGGGCCAGTTGCTCGCGTGCATGCGCAGCGGCACCGTGATCGAGATCGCGGACCGCTGATTCCGTTTCGTTGAAGGGGGGCAGGCTAATGGCGGTTGGTTAAAAATGGTTCGTCAAGGGTGCCGCATCCATCGGCCGTGCCGTGAGGTCACGGCATGTCAGACGCGAAGGTGAAGTCGATGCTCGAAACGGCGGTGGTGGTGAGGGTAAGCGAAGGGTTGCATGCGCGGCCCGCGACGCAGTTCGCGAAGCTCGCGAAAGAATTCTCGTGCTCGCTGCAGGTGCTGCACGGTTCGACCAGCGCCGATGCGAAGAGCGCGGTGAAGCTGATGCTGCTCGGTATTCGCGAGCACGATCAGATCGTGCTGCGTGCGGATGGCGCCGACGAAAGCGATGCAGTCGAACGGATGGCGCGGTTTCTGTCTTCGCCGGAGGCGGGTGTGCAGTCCGCGACGGCCGCGCAAACGGCAGATGCCACCGCGTGCCAGGCCGACGCCGCCGCGCCGCCGGTGCCGCTCGCGGCCGCCGACACGCAGGACAGCCCGCCGCCGCTAACCGGCGTGCCGGCAAGCGATGGCCTCGCATTTGGCGATGCGTACGTGTATCTGCCCGAGCCGTTGCGGGCAGCGCGCCAATGGATCGAGCCTCACGAAATCGACGCCGAGCAGGCGCGCTTCAAGCGTGCATTCGACGACGCGCTGGCTGCGCTGGCTAAACAGTTCGACGCGCTCGGCGATACCGACGACATTGCCGACGCGCTCGCGAGCGTCGCACAGAGCGACGAGTTCGCGGGCGAGATCAGGGCGCGGGTGCAAAGCGGTCGCGACGCGGTGGCGGCGACGCTCGAAGTCGGTGCATCGCTGGCCGCGTCGTTCGAGAAGATCGACGACGAGTATCTGCGCAGCCGCGCCGACGACATTCATGGCATGACGCGCCAGATCGTGCTGCGTCTGACCGGGCAACAGCAGATGAGCCTCGCCGGTCTGACGAAGCCGTGCATCGTGCTCGCGTCGGACCTGACAGCACCCGATCTCGCGCGCGCGAACGTCGCGCATATTGCGGCGCTCGTCTGCACGCGCGGCAGCGCGACTTCGCATCTGGCGATCATCGCGCGCTCGCACGGCATTCCGGCCGTGTTCGGTCTACAGGTTGCGGACGACCGCCTGCGCGGCGTGCGGCAAGTGGCAGTGGATGGCACGGCTGGTCATGTGTGGCTCGAACCGCCGGCCGCACTGCAGGCACAATTCGCCCCGCGTATCGGCGCAGCGCGCGCGCAGCGCGCGGCGCTCGACGTCTACCGCGATGTCGAGCCGGTCACGCGCGCCGGCCGGCGCATCCGCATCGCGGCGAATCTTGGCTCGCCCACTGAAATCGACGCCGCGCGCGCGGTTGGCGCGATGGGGGTGGGGCTCTTTCGCACCGAACTGTTGTTCATGAATCGCCGCTCATTACCCGGCGAGCACGAGCAGGCCGACGTCTATCGCCGCGTCGCGCAGGCGTTCGCGCCGCATCCGGTGGTGATCCGCACGCTCGACGTCGGCGGCGACAAGCCGGTGCCCGGCATCGCGTTCCCGCACGAGGACAATCCGTTTCTCGGCTGGCGCGGCGTGCGCATGTGCATCGACCGGCCGGACGTGTTCAAGCCGCAATTGCGCGCACTGTTGCGCGCGGCGACGGTCGGCAACGTGCATGCGATGCTGCCGATGATCGCCGACCTTGATGAAGTTCGCCGCGTGAAGGCGCTGATCGCCGAATGCGCGCGGGAACTGAAGAACGAAGGCGTCGCGTTCGGCGAGCCGAAGCTCGGCATCATGATCGAAACGCCCGCAGCCGCGCTGACCGCCGACCTGCTCGCGCCGGAGGTCGACTTCTTCTCGATCGGCACCAACGACCTCACGCAATACGTGATGGCCGCGGACCGCGCGAACCCGCATCTCGCGTCGCTTTATCGCAGCAACCATCCGGCGGTGTTGCGCGCGATCGGGATGGTCTGCGAGGCGGCGCACCGGGCCGGTATCGAGGTCGCGGTATGCGGTGAGGCGGCTTCGCAGCCGGACATGATTGCGGTGCTGATTGGTCTCGGCGTCGACGAACTGAGCATGAGCCCGGCCTGCGTGCTGCGCGCGAAGAAGATCGTCAGCGAGTGTTGAGCGGACAGGCAGTAGCGCGTGTGTCTGCGCGAATCGCTACATGCGCGGCGTCGGTGCCCTGACGCTGACGAACGACGGTGTGCCGAGCGCGGCCTTCACGCCGAGCGCTTCCGCCTTCAGCACGAAGTCCGCGAGCGAGCGCGCTTCCATTTTCTTCATCGCCTGGCTGCGGTAAATCTTTACCGTGATCTCGCTCAACTTCATCTCCGCGGCGATCTGCTTGTTCAGCAGGCCGCTCGCGACCAGCGCCATCACCTCGCGCTCGCGCGGCGTCAGCGACTCGTAGCAGCGGCGCAGGCCCGCGAACGACAGGTCCGCCTCGCGGCGCTCCTGATCGGCGGCGAGCGCGTCGGAGACCGCGTCGAGCATGTCCTGGTCGCGAAACGGCTTGGCGAGGAAATCGCGGGCGCCGGCTTTCATCGCTTTCACCGACATTGCAATGTCGCCATGCGCGGTCATAAAGACGATCGGCATGCGGATCTGGTGCGCGGCGATCTGTTCCTGCACCGCGAGTCCGCTTTGCCCTTTCAGGCGCACATCGAGAATCAGGCACGCCGGCGCGTCCGGCCGGTCGGCGGCGAGAAAATCCTGCGCGCACGAAAAGGTTTGCACTTTCAGCCCGATCGACCGCAGTAACGTGCTGACGGCATCGCGCATCGACTCGTCATCGTCGACGACGTAGACGATTGCATTGTCCGCGACGTTGACGGGTTCGTTGGCGGCTTCACTGCTCATTGCTGTCTCCCATCGCATACTGGCAAGGTGAATTGCAGCACGGCGCCGCCTTCGGGCGGCGACTCGGCCCAGATCTGGCCGCCGTGCGCTTCGACGATAGAACGGCAGATCGACAGTCCGATACCCATGCCTTCGGACTTGGTCGTAAAAAAGGCCTCGAACAGCCGTTCGGCATGCGCGGCGCTGATGCCGATGCCCGAGTCCTTGACGATCACGTGCGCGTGTTGCGCATCGATCATGCGCGTCGCGACCCACATCCGTTTCGCGCGGCCGGTGGCCGACACCATCGCCTGCGCGCCGTTCATGATGAGGTTGATCAAAACCTGTTGCAACTGCACACGGTCGCCGTTGATCCGTGGCGGCGGCCACACAAAGTCGATGTCGAGCTCGACCTGATGATCGTGCAACTCATGCAGGACGAGTTCGATCGATTCATCGACGAGCGCATTCAGGTCAAGCTCCGCATGCGTGGGATCGCGCTTTTGCGCCATCGAGCGGATCCGCCACACAATATCGCTCGCGCGCTTCGCGCTGCGGATCGCCTTGTCGATCGCCTCGCGCGCCTCGGCCAGATCCGGCTGCGGCCGGTCGAGCCAGCGCAACGCCGCGTGACCGCAGGTGACGACCGCGGCGATCGGCTGGCTGACCTCGTGCGCGATCGACGCGGTGAGCTCGCCAAGCATCGTGACGCGCGTCACATGCGCGAGCTCGGCCATCGAGCGGGTCAGCGCCTCTTCGGTCTGTTTGGCTTCGGTCACATCCATCAAGGCTCCGACATACTCGAAACGCCCGGACTGGCGGGCGCTAAGGTGAGCGACATAATGCACGTGTTTGATGGACCTGTCTGGCATCACCAGCCGGTGTTCGATATCGATTGACGGAGTTTCCGCGAGTACCTGCCGGTAGCTCTGGCGCACCAGCGCGACGTCTTCGGGGTGCGTGCGCGCGAGAATCAGATCCATGCTTGGAACGACGTTCGCAGCATAGCCGAAAATGCGATACGCCTCTTGCGACCAAAGCATTTCACCATCCGGGAGCTTCATCGCGATACTGCCGGTGCGCGATAGCCGTTGCCCCTCGGCGAGAAACGCTTCGCTGCGTTCGAGCTTTTCGTCCGCGCACTTGCGTTCCTCGATGTCGGTATTGATGCCATACCAGCGCACGATTTGCCCCGCTGTGTCGCGCAGCGGCTCCGCACACATATGCATCCAGCGGTAGAGGCCGTCCTTGCGGCGCAGACGCGCGGTGCTCTCGAATGCCGAGCCTGCGGCAACCGCGGCGCGCCAGTCGTTTTCCAGTCCCGGCAGATCATGCGGATGAACCAGCGTGCGCCACAGGCTGCGGCCGTTTTGCGCACCGTTGCCGGGCGCGATATCGAATGCATCCCAGCGACGGTTGACCGGTTCCACATCGCCGTCGTGCGTCGACGCCCAGATCATGCCGGGGATCGCTTCGAGCATCGCGCTCATTTCGTCCTGTTTGCGCTGCAATTGCGCCTGCAAATCCTTGCGGCAGGTGATGTCGTTATCGGTTGACAGCACCGCGCGCGGCTCACCCCGTTCGTCGCGCAACAGCGCAAGGCGGCACGCGATTGTTATGACCTTGCCGTCGTAGCGCGTGCGTTCGAGCTCGCCGTCCCAGCGACCGACTTGCAGCAGCACCTTGCGGACTTCTTCGGGCGCGGCCGGAAAGCGCGTTTGCGTGAGTTCGTGTATCGACTGCCTGAGCGCGCGATGCGCGGGCCATCCGTACAGGCTCTCGGCGCCGTGATTCCAGAACGCGATGCGGTCCTTCATGTCGTACACGACGATCGCATCATGAGTCAGGTTGAGCAGATGGATCTGCTCGATCAGGCGCGCGGTACTTGTTTGATGCCGTAGCGCGATCAGCGTGGTGGCCGCGATCGCGATGACGCTCAACGCTCTGTGCACACCGGCGTCGCCGTTGAGGCAGCTCAGATGCGAAAGGGCGGGCGCGAGCAGCGTCAGCGCGACGCAGATCGATGCGGTGACCAACGTGGTTCGCCTCGAACCGGTCATCGCGACGAGCAGGACCACGAGGACATACAGAACAGCAAGCGCGATATGCCGCGGCATCAGCACATCGGCTGCGAACACAGCGGCCCCGAGCGCCGCTGCGAGGATCCGGAGCGCGCGAGCGTCGGGGCGGCGCACCTGTTTAAATGCGCGTCTGTGGACTTTCACGGCAACATGAAGAGCGCACCGCAGCTGTGCCTGAAGCACCGGCGCGGTGTGACTGGAGATAGAAGTATTCGGGGCGGACGCGTAGCCGCGAAAATCGGCGACGCTTTCCGTTAAAAGCGCGATATATAGCATGGCCGTGAGCCCGGCGAGAAGTCGGGCAGTGTGCGCGACATACCGCAGTGGCTTTGACAAAATCCGCGGTGGCCGGTTTGTCGGACCGCCAGGCAGCGCTTATGCGCCGCATGGCTGAATAAACGCGATTGCATTTAAATGGCCACTCGCGTGTGCATGCGTCCAGCGCGCGGCGGCACACGCTTGCGCTCAACGTGCGCGGCCCGCGACAGCGCTACATGCCGCTCACCGTCCGCCCGCGCCAGCCTGGTGCGGACGCTACACCGTGCCATTTTGCAATGCGCGCTGTCTCTTCACAGTACGCGAGGCGACGCATGAAGGCGTGCGTCTGCGCGATGCGCCGCGTCCCCTTGCGCATCCTGTTGATTTGCGCGTCGCCGCGCAGATACCCCGCCGGGTTGAGTGTAGTCATTGGGTAATCGCCGTCGTTTAGCGGCATTCATGATTTGTCGAAATCGCACGAATCGGGCACATCGCATGCCCGTGCGCCACAAGATAACCCCACGATAACCGCAACGTAGACGATTGATGTCGAGCGGACGTAGATATTACCGGGTTCGTACGGGATGCGAAGCGGCTTCGCGCATAACCGCCGGACGTGCATATTCGAAGCGTCACGTGCTGTTCGGCAAAGGAAGGGGGCGCGACTGCCGGTAATCTCGCCGCAATGACGACGCAATGTGCGCACCGCGCTGCGATGAGGCGAGGCCGACATTTGGGCTTGAACCTTTCCGAATTGGTCTGCGCGAATAGGCCACCGGCGCCTGTCGCGGACAGCGTCGAGACCAAACCGCACAAAATTATTAAGGAGCCTGCATGACCTGTGCAGTGCAACCGCTGGAAGGTGAGGCGCGCGAACGCCTGATCCGCTGGATACAGCGCCGGATGATCGAGACCGGTATTACGTTCGACGCGCTCGAACAGGCGCTAGCAAACGATATGCGCGCATCGGACGCGATTCGCTATCGGGATGCGTACGGCAATACATGGACCGGATCGGGCGATATGCCGACGTGGCTGCGGCGCGCGGTGGCAGCCGGCCAGAGTATTGAGCATTTCCAGACCCGCGCGCTGTAACGCGATGCGGGTCACGGCGGGGGATTTGGGGGACCGGAGACGGCGCACTAACGGCCTTGCGCCGCCGCTCCGCGCGGCTAGTCGCGGATAACGGCTGGAGCGCTTCGACTACCGGCAGCGGCTAATCCGCATGCGCGCAGTACACGAATTGGTTTAGAAAACTAAACCTGCAGATGAGTCGGGCAAACCAACAGTGGCTCGTGTCAATCCTTTGTAGGGCTAGTTCGGCGGTGTCGGTTCGGATAACTTTGAGTGAGCGCGGGGATTGACGTTCCCGCATCGCTTGACACCCACTTCGAGCAGGCCGCTCATGATTGCCTTGTCGACTATTCAAACTGAAATCGCCACGGACGCCGTGCGCAAAATAAACGGCAACCCGATCCATTGCGAGCATCACTGGCGCTATCCCGTGGTCGATGAGACTCACGATCCGCTGCCCTATGGCGAAATGACCGTCGCGCGCTGGACCCGCAATGAGTCCGGGGAATTCGAGGCGTCGCACGAGGGCCACGCCGGCTATCACTGTATCGGACTGAACCTGAAATGCACGTCGCTCACTTTCGAGCATGGCGGACGCACGATCGTGTCAGGCCGCGTGACCGCGGGTGCGGTACAGGTCACCGCGCCCGCAGTGCCGGTCAGCGTGCGTTTCGAGTCTCCCGCCGACGCGCTGCACCTGTTCGTCTCGCAGCAGGCGCTGGCCGAATGCTTCGAAGACCTGTTCGGCCAGGCGCACGCGGGGGAAATCGTGCTCGACGATCCGCGCATCCAGCGCGATCCGACGCTCGAGCGTCTTGCGCAGGCGCTGGCCGTGTCGCATTCGACCGACGCATCGGCAGGCAAGCTGTTTACCGACAGTGTGTGCGTGGCGATCGTGTCGCGGCTCGTGTCGCGCTACTTCACGGCGGCCGCGCGTCAGACGCGTGAAGCGGCGGCGCTGCCGCAGTGGCGCATGCGCCGCACGATCGATTTTATCGACGCGCATTTGTCCGATTCGATCGGTCTTGCCGATATGGCGCAAAGCGCGGGGCTCACGCGCATGCATTTCGCCGCGCAGTTCCGTCGCGCGACCGGCTTGCGCCCGCATGAATACCTGCTGCGCCGCCGGATCGAGCACGCGCAACAGCTATTGACGCGCTCGAAGCACAGCATGCTGGATGTCGCGCTGAGCTGCGGGTTTCGTTCGCAGTCGCATTTCACCGCTGTTTTCAAACGGTTCGTCGGCGATACGCCGTATTGCTGGAAGGTCAAGACGAACGTCAGTCATCAGTGAGCCGGTTTGGTTGACCGGCGGTACGAAGAAATCACGGAGATGAGAACAATGAGCAAACCTGAATCATCCGCTGCCGTCGTCGGCGCGCTGCTGGCGCCCGCGCGGCCGATCGTCTATCGCAAACCGGCTGCACCGGCGCTACCGCAGCCCTATACGCTGCCGCCGCGCATCGCCGCGCGCCGGCACGCGCAGATTCTGAACTGGTGCGTCGTCGGCGGGCGGCGCAAGGCGGGTTGAGCTGCACTTCCTGACGACGAGGTGATCCATGCTGGCCAAGATGGCGAATATGTGCGATCCGTGGCGGCAAACCATCGGTTTGCTCTCTTTGATGTCGGGTCGCGTCGACCCGGCGGTGACGCGGCTCGCGGCGCTGCACGTTCAGTTCGAGCGCAGGAACTGCCGGCTGCCGATGGCAGGCGAGCGTTTCGACGCGCAGGTCTGTCTGATCGAGCGGCCGACTTCCGCGACCGCGACGATCGCATGGCGCGACGCGACGCACTGCTCGTATGGCGATCAGTTGTGGCACGCGGCGCGCGCCCGGGTGAATGGCGTGTGCGCGATGAGCGGGCGGGCGATCCAGGTCGGCGACGCGGTGTTCAAGCCGCGCCGCGGCCGCCCGGCGCCGCTCAACGCGAGTGCGATGATTCTCGCGACGGTGCTCAACGACGCACCGCACAGCGGGGTTCAGGCGCGATTTACGTCGGCTTGAGCGTTCGCGTTCGCGTTTGCATGAGCGGCGCACGAGCGCAGATGCGGCGCGGCGCGATTTTCACTTTTGTTCAACGGCTGCCGCTCAGCTGACGCTACCAGCGCAAACGCCGGCGCTTTGTCGAGAAGCGCCGCCATCCGCGGGCGACGCGCGGGTCGTACTGCGCGATCCGTCGTGTTAAGGCTTGTATCCGTCGCTGAGCGTATTGATGAACGCGATGATGTCCTGAATCTCGCTATCGGTCATCGCGGGCTTGTCACCGGGCTTGCGGTCGAACGGCGCGTCGGCGACGTCGATATTCGCGTGGTACTGCGCCGGCAGATCATCGTACTGTTCGACCTTGCCCGACGCGTTCTTCGGATAGATCTTGTCCGGGTTCGTGTTGCGCAGGTTATAGAAGTCCATCACATGCTGCAGGTCGTGATAGACACCATTGTGAAAGAACACATGGCGCGTCGCGACGTTGCGCAGCGTCGGCGTGAGGAACATTCCGCAGTATTGCGTGAGATCCTTCACATCGGTGCGGAAGGGGCCGCAGACACCCATGTCATAGAACTTCGGGTCTTTGTTCTGCGGCAGGCGCGGGTTGCGCGGCACGCCGAGCGCTTCGTATTGCGTATCGGTGAACAGCGGCGGCAGGCCGTCGGCGGTCGGCTTGCTCAGGTGGCAGCCCGCGCAGTTCGCCTTGTCCGGGTCATTGAACAGACGCAGGCCGTGCAGTTCCGCTTGCGTGAGGCGCGCCTTGCCTTGCAGCCAGTAGTCGTACTTGCTCGTGAACGGGTGGAACGACGCGTCTTCATACTGATAGCGGCCCACCGCGAACATCGCCTCCGACACCAGCAGTTCCGGACGGTACGCGATTGAATCGCCGAACAGCAGCTTGAACTGATCGAGGTACTTCGTCGCGACGAGCTTGTGCGCGACGTCCGCGACGCTCGCATTGGCCATTTCGACCGGGTTGAGCATCGGGCCGATCGCCTGGTCCTGCAGTGTGCTCGCGCGGCCGTCCCAGAAGAGACCGCCTTGCGGCACCATCGCCGGCGCGGCCGGCGCGACGCCGGCGGTCTTCACCGCGCGCTGCACGCCTGCGGCGCTTGCCGCGAGATCCTGCAGCGAGACCGGCGCGGTGTCCATGTCGTTCTGGTCGGGGCCGATGCTGAACGGCGCCTGACGGTACAGATAGGTGAGCGAGGGCGGCGGCCGATAGCCCGCTTCGTTCATATGCGGTCCGCCAAGTTGCACTTCGAGATTGTTCGGCGGTCCATACGCGTGTTGTGGGCTATGGCACGACGCGCACGACTGCTTGCCCGATGCCGACAGCGACGTGTCGTAGAAAATCTCGCGGCCCAGTTGCGCGACGGCGCTCAGTGGCGCTTGAGGCGGCAGAACCAGATGGACTGGCCGTGGATTCGCACCGGTGACGTCTTCGACGACGGTGCCGATCACGAGCGGCATCCGTTCCGGATAGATCGCCGCATAAGCGGCGAACGCGACGCATCCGGCCACGACGGCGGCGAGCGTCCAGCCCACAATCCGCTTGAGCGATCGTTTAGCGGTGCCGGGCTTCGCATCTTTGCCGGCGGGCAGGGTGTTCGGATGAAGACTCATGGCGATCTAGACAGTTGGAAACGCAGAAAAGCAAAAAAATGTCGAGCCAGCACATGAAGTACTGGCTCGACACGGTTACGACTTGCAGCGCTTCCCGCCGGGTGCCACCACGGATGCGGCGATCACCGGTACCCGGCGCCGCATGGGGCAGAAAGCGCATTTCACATTCACACTGCAGATCAGTTCGTCGGCGCAGCAGCGAGCTTCGTGCCGAAGTTCTCGTCGAGGAACAGCGTCGGGTTGGTGCCCGTCGTGTTCAGCATGCTGCGGATGTCGCCCGCGCTTGCATCGAACGAAGCGTTGCCAAGACGCGTACCGCCGAGCCAGTTGTCTTCGATGAACTTCACAACGGACGCCTGCGAAATCTGCGTGTGGTCAACGAAGTTTGCCTTTGCCCACGGCGAGATCAGCAGGAACGGCACGCGCGTTCCCGGTCCACAACGGCCGTTCACGACGTTACCGTTCACGCCCATCGTCGGCGTCGCGTTCGGGCCGGTACACTGGCCAGGACCGCTCAACTGGTCGGCGCCCTGAAAGACCGGCTTGGGGCTCGCGGAGCTGTTGCTTGCGGTGATCGTGAGCGTCGTATCGGACGACGAGTGCAGGATGTTCGGCACCGTATGGTCATACCAGCCGTCCGAGTCGTCGTACGCGATAACCACGGCGGTGTTCTTCCAGTCCGGCTGCTGCTGCAGGAAGTTGATCACCTTCACGACGAACTGCTGCTCGTCGAGTGGGTCCGAGTTGCCCGGGTGGCCGTCGCCGATTGCCGGCGCCTTCAGGAAGCTGACCGACGGGAAGTTGCCCGCCGTGACAGCTGAGAAGAAGTCATCCATGTCGTACTGGTGATGAACCGGGGTGGTCGAGTTCGCCGCGTCGAGCGTCGGCTCGGTAAAGCCGATCATCGTGGGCGAGGACGGACGCTGGTGCGTCAGGTTCGCGGTCGACGGGAAGTACTGGAACCATGCGTGGTGCTGCACGTAGTCGGTCGGCGCGCTGTTGAGCACCGACGAGAACGTCGAGCGCTTGCAGCCGGTCGTGCCGTTCGGGTTCACAGTGGCGAGGTTGAAGCCGCCCATGAAGCCGCCCCACGTGATGTTCTTCGCGTTCAGCAGGTCGCCGATGTTCTTCACCTTCGACGAGAACTGCATCACGGTCGAGCCCACGCTGTTGGCCTGGTTCGTACAGGCGTCGCCGGCCGGGTCAAGGTCGCCGATCAGCGAGAAGCCGCCCTGGCCATCCGGAATCGCGTTGCCCGATGGCGACGTGGTGGTCGTGACCTGGCTGCCGAGGCTCGTGTCCGTTGTGGACGTCGTCTTGAACAGGTTGACACCATTGTTCTGGCCGGACACCACTGCAATCGCACCCGGCGTCGACGGGCCGAACGTGTCGGTCCAGGCGTTGTCGCTCATCGCGAAGTTCTGCGCATAGTTCCAGTACCCGGTGACGGTGTTGCCGTCGAAGAAGCCGAGCACCTGCGCGGCGGAGCCGAACTGGCCCGAGCTGCCGGTGACGACGCTGCCTGCCGACGTGAAGAGCGGGAACGCGTCCATTTTCCCGGCGTCAGTGGCGAGCTGCTCAGGACCGTAGCTGTGGTTCTGGCTCTTCGTGTTCGCTTGCGTGCGGTCGAGACGGAACGGTTGCGACGACGTGGTGCTCAGCGCGACGCCGCCGACGTTAGGCGGCATGGTCGCCACGCCATTGACCGTAGCCGCAGCGACGTTCGGCGAAGTGGCGCTGCCGTTCGGATTGTTCGGGGCCAGCAATCCTGCATGCTGCAGCGTGTTGATGTCCGTCTGCGTGTTCGCGGCCGCTGCTACTTGCGGTTCACCAGCGGCGTTTTGGGAATTCGGGTACGTCGCGAAGTAGTGATCGAACGACACGTTCTCGCCGAAGATCACCACGAGGTGCTTGATCGGCGTCGCCGTCGGCAGCGCGTCCTGCTGGCTGACCTGGGCGGCGGGCGTTGACGGATTGCTGTTGTTGTTGTCGTTGCCGCACGCGCCGAGCGCGAGCAGCGCCGCCGTTAACGACAGGGGTAGGATCGCTTTGCGAAACATAGAAGGGGGGCTCCAATTTTCAACGTCGCTGTTCCAGTTCATCCATCTGCGTGTGGTTCGAACTGGGATTCTTTTTTGTTGCGTTGGCACAGTCGCAGGCCTGCGGACCGATCCGATGAGACAGCGCGAATTGAAACACCGCCTTATTAAGTTTTAGAGACGTAAAAGTTTCTAAAGCCTTTCGAATCATTTCGTTTTCATTTATCTGGTACGCGCCATACAGATTCAATACGACGCGCGCTGCGGGCCTTCGAGGTCCGCCGCCGGGCAGAAAAAATAAACGGTAATAAAAAAACTCTGTTAACGGATCGGCACGCAATAGGGTGGCGTGCGCGGCCTGCGAAGTTCGCGCAAGCGCCTGTTCTATCGGGAATAACGGTGGTCCCGCGGACGTTTGTGCTTCGCTTGCCACGGGTGAAATCTGGTTGCAGTAGCATCTTTCGCAGTGACGGGCGGAATGGCTCGTCGTGCAAGACTTTTGGCGTTTGTGTACATTCCCGCTTAATTCGTTGATGCGTGTCGCGTTCGCACGGCGCATAGCACGCCAGTCGCGTAATGATTTGTTTATTTCGCGGAAAGGATAAGGTAAGAATTTGTCGCCAGTCCTTTATCTGTAGTGAGACTGGGAACGGCCTGTACTCGCGGTCCGTTTCGAAGAAAGTGAAGCGCACCACCCCGCGCCTGCGTTCAACGGTCACTGTCCACCCGATGACCGCACGATGCCGACATCGATCTGTCCGCGCCGCAGTGATGAACATGCGGCGCGGCGTCGTGTTTTCCGGCGTTGCGACGGACCGTAGTGATGCCGCGCGCCGTGTTGCGGCATTGCAATGGTTATCGAGCGCTTCTCCCTGTAACCGCTCCACCCAGGAATACTCATGCTTGGCCTGGTACAGATTGCCCTCAGGCGGCCCTACACCTTTGTCGTGCTGGCGATCGCCATTTTTATCATCGGGCCGCTGGCCGCGCTGAAGACGCCAACCGACATCTTTCCCGACATCCGCATCCCGGTGATCAGTATCGTGTGGCAGTACACGGGCCTGCCGCCGGATCAGATGGCCGGCCGCATCACGTCGACCTTCGAACGCTCGATTACGACCACCGTGAACGACGTCGAACACATCGAAGCGCAGTCGGTCAACGGGTTCGCGGTCATCAAGGTGTTTTTTCAGCCGGGTGTGAATATTGCCGTCGCGAACGCACAGGTCACTGCCATCGCGCAGACGCAGTTAAAGCAGCTGCCGCCCGCCACCACGCCGCCGCTAATCCTGAACTACAACGCGTCGACGGTGCCGATCATCCAGCTTGCGCTATCGGGTAAAGGCCTGAGCGAGCAGAACCTCGGCGACCTGGGTCTGAACCAGTTGCGTCCGCAACTGGTGACGGTCGCGGGTGCGTCCATTCCATATCCGTTCGGCGGCAAGACGCGCCAGGTGCAGATCGACGTCGATCCGGCGAAGCTGCAGGCACGCGGCTTGTCCGCACAGGACGTCGCGAACGCGCTCGCGACGCAGAACCTGACCACGCCGGTCGGCACCGCCAAGATGGGCGACCACGAATACGTGCTGCAGCTGAACAACGCGCCGTCCGTGATTCGTGACATCGGCGATCTGCCGGTCAAGGCGGTGAACGGCACGACCGTCTATATTCGCGATGTCGCGAACGTGCGTGACGGCGCGCCGCCGCAAACCAATATCGTGCACGTGAACGGCCACCGCTCGGTGCTGATGTCGGTGCTGAAGAATGGCTCGGTGTCGACGCTCGCGATCATTTCGGGCATCAAGCAGCACGTCGACGATGCGCGCGCGGCGCTGCCGGACAATCTGCAGATCGACCCGATCGGCGACCAGTCGCTGTTCGTGCGCGCGGCCGTCAGCGGTGTGGCGCGCGAAGCGGTGATCGCCGCGGTGCTGACGAGCCTGATGATTCTGCTGTTCCTCGGCAGCTGGCGCTCGACGGTCATCATCGCGACGTCGATCCCGTTGTCCATCCTGGGGTCGATCATCGCGCTGTCGGCGCTCGGCGAAACGCTGAACATCATGACGCTCGGCGGCCTCGCGCTCGCGGTCGGCATTCTGGTGGACGACGCGACGGTGACCATCGAGAACATCAACTGGCACCTCGAGCATGGCAAGCCCGTTGAAGATGCGATTCTCGACGGCGCCGCGCAGATCGTCACGCCGGCGTTCGTGTCGCTGCTGTGTATCTGTATTGTGTTCGTGCCGATGTTCTTCCTGAGCGGCGTCGCGCGCTTCCTGTTCGTGCCGATGGCCGAAGCGGTGATCTTTGCGATGGTGTCGTCGTTCATCCTGTCGCGTACGCTTGTGCCGACGATGGCGAACTATCTGCTCAAACCGCACAACCTCGACGAAGAACACAAGCCGTCCGGTCCGCTCGGGCGCTTTCAGAAAGGCTTCGAAACACGCTTCGAGCGGGTGCGCGCGAGCTATCGCGGTCTGCTGATCCTCGCGCTCGGGCGCCGCAGGCCGTTCATCATCCTGTTCCTGTGCTTCGTCTTGCTGTCGTTCCTGCTGGTGCCGTTTCTCGGCCGCAACTTCTTCCCGTCGGTCGATGCCGGGCAGATCCTGATGCACGTACGCGCGCCAGTGGGCACGCGGGTCGAGCGGACCTCGGAAATTTTCGCGAACATCGAGAACACGGTCCGTACGATCGTTCCACCGAACGAATTGGGCACGGTGGTGGACAACATTGGCCAGCCGGTCAGCGGTATCAACACCGCGTATAACAACACCGGCACGATCGGCTCGCAGGACGGCGATATCCAGATCGAACTGAAGGAAGGCCACGCGCCGACCGCCGAGTACGTGCGGCGGATGCGCGAATTGCTGCCGCGTCTCTATCCGGGCGAGACGTTCTCGTTCCCGCCGGCGGACATCATCAGTCAGATTCTGAACTTCGGTTCTCCGGCGCCGATCGATCTGCAGGTGCGCGGCAACAATCTGGCGGGCAACTATACGTATGTGAACGCGGTGCTGCGCGACATCCGCAAGGTGCCGGGCGTGGTCGACGCGCGTATCCAGCAGTCGCAGCAGATTCCGACCTTCAACGTGAACGTCGACCGCACGCGCGCGCAGCTGCTGAACATCACCGAACGCGATGTGACCAATAGCCTCGTGGTGAACCTCGCCGGTTCGAGCCAGGTCGCGCCGACCTACTGGCTGAACAATGCGAACGGCGTGTCGTACCCGATCGTGATGCAGACGCCGCAATACACGCTCGACTCGCTGTCCGCGCTGCGCAATATTCCGATCACCGCGGGTGCGCCGCTGAACGCGCAGGTACTGGGCGGTCTCGCGACGTTCGATCGCACCGCGACGAGCTCGGTCGTGAGCCAGTACAACATCGTGCCGATGGTCGAGATCTACGCGGCGACGCAGGACCGGGACCTCGGCGCGGTCGCGTCCGATATCCAGAAGATCGTCGCGCAGCACGCGAAGTTGTTGCCGAAGGGCTCGAGTGTCGCGCTGCTCGGTCAGGTGCAGACGATGAACAGCGCGTTCGGCGGCATGCTGTTCGGTCTGCTCGGCGCGGTCGTGCTGATCTATCTGCTGATCGTCGTGAACTTCCAGTCGTGGGCCGATCCGTTCGTGATCGTGTCGGCGTTGCCGGCGGCGCTCGCGGGCATTATCTGGATGCTGTTCGCGACGCACACCACGCTGTCGGTGCCGGCGCTGACCGGCGCGATCATGTGCATGGGGGTCGCGACCGCGAACTCGATTCTGGTGGTGAGCTTCTGCCGCGAGCGACTCGCCGAACACGGCGATCCGCTCAAGGCGGCGATCGAAGCGGGCTTTACGCGCTTCCGGCCGGTGCTGATGACCGCGCTCGCGATGATCATCGGCATGCTGCCGATGGCGCTCGCGCTCGGCGAAGGCGGCGAGCAGAACGCGCCGCTTGGCCGCGCGGTGATCGGCGGCCTGCTCTTCGCGACCACCGCGACGCTTTTCTTCGTTCCTATCGTGTTTAGCCTCATTCACGCGCGCGACAAGCGCGCGGCAAGCCCGGCATCTGCCTCGGGAGGTCCTGCTCATGTCGTCTGAATCCGTTGAACCCGGTTTTGAATCCAAATATGCGGGTACGCCGCCACGCCGCCGGCTCGTCACGGCCGGCATTGCGGGCGTCGTGCTGGTGGTCGTCGTGGTCGGCGCCGGGCTTGCGGTGCGCGCGTCCGATTCGCACAAGCTGACGAACTGGACCGATGCGCAAGCGGTGCAAACCGTCAGCATCATCGCGCCGGTCAAAGACGCGCATGGCCCGACGCTGACGCTGCCGTCGCAATTGCAGGCGTATTCGCGCGCGCCGATCTTTGCGCGCGTGAGTGGCTATCTGAAGTCGTGGAATGTCGATATCGGCGGACACGTGAAGGCGGGGCAGCTGCTCGCGGTGATTGAAACGCCGGAACTCGACCAGCAGCTCGTGCAGGCGAAAGCGGACTTGCAGACTGCGAAGGCCAATGCGGATCTCGCCGAGATCACCGCGAAGCGCTGGCGCGCGATGCTCGGCACCGACGCGGTCGCGCAGCAGGACGTCGATACGCGTAACGGCGACTATGCAGCGAAGAAGGCGCTGGTTGACGCCGCGCAGGCAAATCTCGACCGGCTCGTTGCGACCAAGGGCTTCGCGCGAATCGTCGCGCCGTTCGACGGCGTCGTGACCGCGCGCGATACCGATATCGGCGCGCTGATCAATGCGGGCAGTGGCGGCGTGGGTCAGGAGCTGTTCCAGGTGTCCGACGTCAAGCAGTTGCGCGTGTACGTGCAGGTGCCGCAGAACTATGCACCAATCGTCCACAACGGCACGATCGCGATGCTGACGGTGCCTGCGTATCCGAACCAGCAGTTCGCCGCGCGCGTGGTGGCATCCGCCGACGCGGTGAATGCGACGACCGGTTCGACGCTCGTGCAGTTGCTGGTCGACAACAGCGACGGCAAGCTGTTGCCGGGCGGCTTCGCCAGCGTGCAGTTCAAGCTGCCGGTGGCGCCCGACGCGCTGCGCGTGCCGGCCAGCGCGCTGCTGTTCGATAGCCACGGCTTGCGCATTGCGACGGTCGGCGCCGATAGCCGCGTCGTGTATAAGCGCGTGACGATCTCGCGCGATCTGGGCGATTCGGTCGAGATCGGAACCGGTCTCGCGCCCACCGATCGTGTGATCGATGCACCGCCAGACGGTCTGGCGGAAGGCGACAAGGTCGAAATCGCGACTACTGGCAAGAAGGCGGCCCATGGGTAACGCTGGGGGTAAGGCCGTCGGTAAGACATTGACGCGCAGCGCGCCGCTTATCGCTGCCGCCGCGGCGCTGGTCGCCGGCTGTTCGCTCGCGCCGGACTACAAGGTGCCCGAGTCGCCGATCGCCGCCGAGTACCGGACCACCGGGCCGTGGGTTAGCGCGAAGCCGGGCGACCAGCTGAACCGCGACGGCTGGTGGACCATGTATAACGAACCGTCGCTCGACGACCTCGAAAAGCGGCTGCTCGCGAACAACACCGGTCTCGAAGCGGCGTACGCGCATTATCAGCAGGCTCAGGCGTTTGTCACCCAGGTGAGCGCGGGGCTCTTTCCGACCGTGACCGCGGAGACTTCGGCGTTTCGTCAGCGGCAGTCGGCGACGCGGCCATTGCGCAGCGGCGGCCCGAACAACTACAACGCGATCACGCTCGGCGGCGAAGTCGACTACGACCTCGATTTGTGGGGCCGCGTGCGCGATTCGGTGAAGGCCGGCAAGGATGAAGCGCTGGCGACCCAGGCGGATCTCGCGTCCGTGCAATTGAGCTTGCAGGTGCAGCTTGCGGATAGCTACATCCAGTTGCGCGGGCTCGATCAGCAGACCGCGTTGTTGCGACAGACTGTCGTCGCGTTTACGAAGGCGCTGCAGTTGACCGAAGCGCTGCACGGCGGCGGTATTGTCGCGGGACTCGACGTCGAGCGTGCGAAAACGCAAGTGTCGTCCGCGCAGTCGCAACTGTCGCAGACCCTCGCGCAGCGCGCGCTGCTCGAGCATGCGATTGCGGTGCTGGTCGGCGCGTCCGCATCCGAATTCACGCTGCCTGAATCGACTGCGTCGCTGCCGTTGGCGACGGTTCCGGTTGGCGTGCCGTCGGTGCTGTTGCAACGGCGGCCGGATATTGCCGCGGCTGAGCGGCGCGTCGCGGAGGCCAATGCGAAGATCGGCGTCGCACGCGCTGCGTATTTCCCGTCGATTACGCTGACGGCCGCGGGTGGCCTGCAAAGTTCGGTCTATGCGAACTTCTTCAGCGCACCGAACTTCTTCTGGGCGATCGGTCCGCAACTCGCGCAGTATATTTTCGACGGCGGGTTCCGGCGCGGTCAGCTGGACGCGGCGAAGGCGGCGACCAGCGAAGCCGGCGCGCGCTATCGCGGCGTCGTACTGACGGCGTTCCAGCAGGTCGAAGACAATCTGTCGTTGCTATCGGATCTCGGCACCGCGTTGCAGCAGCAGCGCGATGCCGCCGCTGCGGCCGAACGCGCGCTGTCGCTGGCGCTCACGCAGTACAAGCAGGGCGCGGTCGGTTATCTCGATGTGGTGACCGCGCAGACCACTGCGCTCGACGCTGAAGTGTCGGCCATCCAGATTCAGACGCGGCAACTGAGCGCGAATGTGCAACTGATTCACGCAGTAGGCGGCGGCTGGTCGACCGATCAGCTCGAACAGGCGGCAACGGCACCGGCGCTCGTTGCGGCGGCGGACCCGCACGCGCCGCAAAACGCGGGAAAGTGACGCGACGCTAATGTCATGACCGGAAGGGCACGCGAGGGTGGACTCTCGTCGTGCCGCGCGCGGTCCGCGGCAAGCGCCGCGTAGATATGCCTGCTCATGGATGACGCGACGCGCGCGGCGTCGCGCTTCGTTCACTCACCGTCCGCCGTTATTCGGTGCGCGTCGCCTCGAACAGGAACCACGCGCGGCGTTCGGTTTCGTCGATCCAGTTCTCCAGCAGGCTCGCGCTTGCGACGTCGCCAGCTTCGTCGCAGACGTCGTGCGCTTCGCGCATTCTCGACGCCAGCGCGAGATTGTCGTCGCGCAGTTCCTCGAGCATGTGCTGAGCCGATACGAACGCGTCATCGTTATCGCGAATGCGTTGCAGCTTCGCGATCT
This sequence comes from Paraburkholderia rhizosphaerae, assembly GCF_004366595.1. Classification (GTDB taxonomy): domain Bacteria; phylum Pseudomonadota; class Gammaproteobacteria; order Burkholderiales; family Burkholderiaceae; genus Paraburkholderia; species Paraburkholderia rhizosphaerae. Next base: position 172,998 of record NZ_SORE01000013.1, on the reverse strand, counting down.
GGCCGATCGAGCGCAGCGTGGTCTGACCGATCTTGCGCACGCGTTCGGCGATGTCGTCGGTCATCCCGAAGATCTGCTCGCCCTGTTCGTCGAGCAGCAGGTGATAGTCACGGAAATGCGGGCCCGACATATGCCAGTGAAAATTTTTCGTCTTCAGATAAAGCGCAAATGTGTCGGCCAGCAGCGGGTTGAGCGCGTCGGCTACCCGTGCGGTCGCCTGCTGTGAAAGATCGGACGGCGTACGCAGCGTGATTTTGACCGGCTTGCTTTCAGTGGTGTGAGCCATGGGGATTGCCTCGTTCGAGTAGCAGTTGGGATGGAGATGCACGCCCGCGCCGCGTCACGCGCTGCACGGTATGGTCGGCGGCGCCATCACGTGGTGCAAGCAGTTTGTGTTCCAGTTCCGTTGCATGCATCGCGTGCCGGGTTTGATGTTACCGCCGTTGTCGCCGATCGTCAGTGAAGCCTGGGTACGGCAGATGCTGGGCGGTGATGCGTGTCGTCGCCGGTGCGGCCGATGAATTGCGAAGGGGCGGCGGTGGTGCGGCACGGCCAGTCATACACTGATCGGGAGGCGGCAACCATGGCAGACGAAGACAGCGAACTGCGTATTCGCGAACGCGCGTATCACCTGTGGGAGCAGGACGGCTCGCCGGAAGGCCGGGCTGATGAGTACTGGGACAAGGCGCGCAGACAGATTCTTGCGGAAGGAGACGACGGGCCGGCGTCCGTTTCCGCCGATCAATCGAAGAAGCGTCAGATGGAAGACGCGGTGCCGCAGGACGACGCGGAGCAAGGCATCGGCAAGGCCGCGACGCCGCGCGCGACGCGGGCCAGATAGCGGACAAACAGAGGACAAACCGCGGACTGGCGGCGAATAGGCAGCAAACAGGCAGCGAACAAGATAGCGGCCCCGTACAGACCGTGCAATCCCGACAGCCCTGCGCGAACGGCGTGACAAGCGAGTTGGGTTTTCGCGAAGCCACGTAATCCTTACACACGCGTTGCCGCTGTCGGATTGCGGTTTGGTCCTTCACCGTGGGAGCGCACGATGACGACGCTACACGACGCGCTGCACGACGCGCTTCGCAACGCGCGACGCAACGACGCGCTACGTTTCGTCGCAACGCACCCCGCGCGCTTCGTGCTGATTGCGCTGAAAGCCTTTCGTGCGAACCAGGGGCTGCTGCTCGCGGGCGCGGTGGCCTACTATGCATTGCTGTCGATCGTGCCGCTGCTCATTCTCGTTGCTATCGCGTTCTCGCATTTCGTTGGCGAGCAGCGCCTGCTCGATGCGCTCGCTCATTTGCTCGAATGGCTGATACCCGGGCAATCGACCGCGATCGTGCGCGAACTCGCAAACTTCCTTGCCCATCGCAACGTGGTCGGCTGGGTGCTGCTCGTCACGATGATCTTTTTCAGTTCGCTGGCGTTCACGATGCTCGAGAACGCGTTGTCGATCATCTTCGTGCATCGCGTTGCAATCCGGCGCCGGCATTTTCTGGTTTCGGCACTCGTCCCGTATTGCTTCAGTCTGTCGCTCGGTATCGGCGTGCTGGTCGTGACGCTGGTGACGAGCAGCCTGCAGGCCATGGCGACCGACAGCATCGTGCTGTTCGGCCATGCGTTTTCGCTGACCGGGCCGGTGCGCACGGTGCTATATCTGCTCGGCGTCGCCGGCGAGGTGTTTGTGCTGACCGCCATTTATCTCGTGATCCCGGTCGGGCGGCCGACGCTGCGTCACGCGCTGATGGGCGCGCTCACCGCCGCGTTGTTATGGGAGATCACGCGACGCGTGCTGGTCTGGTACTTCGCGACGCTGTCGCAGGTCAACGTCGTCTACGGTTCGCTCGCGACGGCGATTGTCGTGCTGTTCAGTCTCGAAGCGCTCGCAACGCTGCTGCTGTTCGGCGCGCAACTGATTGCCGAATACGAACGCCTGAGCCTCGCGCCGGGCCGCGGGTCGCCGTCCGAGCCGCCCGCGCCGATGCGAACCGGCTAGCTCACCATGCGCGCCGTTGTGCTACCGTTTTAGCTTGATTGCACATCGCACATGCCTCGAGGAGACATCCATGAAGGTCGCCGTGATGGGAGCGGGCGCCGTCGGCTGCTATTACGGCGGCATGCTCGCGCGCGCGGGCCACGACGTCGTGCTGATCGGCCGCGCGCTGCACGTCGACGCGATTCGCGCGCACGGCTTGCGGCTCGAAACGCAAAGCTTCGATGAAACCGTGCGCGTCGCGGCGAGCACCGACGCTCACGCGGCAGCCGGCGCGCAACTCGTGCTGTTCTGCGTGAAGTCCACCGATACTGAAAGCGCCGCGCGGCAGTTGCAGCCGCATCTCGCGCCGGATGCGCTGATTGTGTCGCTGCAAAACGGCGTCGACAATGCGCAGCGTCTGCGCACGCAAGTTTCGCAGCCGGTGGCGGCGGCAGTCGTCTATGTCGCGACCGGCATGGCCGGCCCGGGCCATGTGAAGCATCACGGGCGCGGCGAGCTGGTTATCGAGCCGTCGGCGGCTAGCGATGCCGTGGCGCGCGCGCTGATCGACGCCGGCGTGCCGACCGAGATTTCCGATAACGTGCTCGGCGCGCTGTGGGCGAAGCTGATCCTCAATTGCGCGTATAACGCGCTGTCCGCGCTTGCGCAGCTGCCGTACGGTCAGCTCGTGCAACGCGACGGCGTGCCGGACGTGATGCGCGACGTCGTCGATGAATGCGTCGCGGTCGCGCAGGCCGACAAGGTGGCGATTCCCGGCGATGTCGACGCGGCCGTGCGGCGCATTGCCGAGACGATGGCCACGCAGTATTCGTCGACTGCGCAGGATCTCGCGCGCGGCCGGCACAGCGAGATCGATCATCTGAACGGATACGTGGTGCGGCGCGGCGCCGCGCGCGGCGTGCCGACGCCGGCCAATCGCGTGCTGCATACACTGGTGAAGCTGGTTGAAAGCCGCGACGGTGGCGCGGGTGCATGATGCGTCGCGAGGCTTCGTGCTAGCATCGTCGGCCACATCGCATTTTTGAATCGGGACCGCGGCGCCGGTGTCGCGTTTCCCCGCGCCAACGAGGTCCAGATGACTGATTCCGCCGCTTCCGCTTCCTCTACACAGCCCGCTGTTCATTCCACCTTCACACCAGGCGCCGTTGCGGTCATTACCGGTGGCGCCGCCGGTATCGGCCTCGCGGCTGCAAAGCGTTTCGCGCAGCTCGGGCTGCGCGTGTGCATTGCGGATCTCGGCGCCGAGCGTCTCGCGCACGCAGTCGCCGAAGTGGCCGCGCTCGCCGCGCACGGCAAGCAGGACGTGTTTGCACAAGAGACCGACGTTAGCCGCGTCGAAGACCTGCGCCGTTTGCAGGCGGCCGTGCGCGACCGCTTCGGTGGCACCGATGTGCTGATGAACAACGCGGGCATTCAGCCCGGCAGTACGATATTCGGCCCGGACGACAACTGGCAGCGCGTGCTCGGTGTGAATCTGTGGGGTGTGATTCACGGCACGCAGGTATTCGTACCGGAGATGATCGAACGGGGCCGGCCAGGGCTCGTGATCAACACCGGCTCGAAGCAGGGCATCACGACGCCGCCGGGCGACCCGGCGTACAACGTCGCGAAGGCAGGGCTGAAAGCGTTCACCGAAGCGCTTCAGCATGAGTTGCGCAACACCGCGAACGGCAAGATCAGCGCGCATCTGCTGATTCCCGGTTTCGTGTTCACCGGTCTCACGCGGCGCGATCGCACTGAAAAGCCAGCGGGCGCATGGACCCCTGAGCAGACCGTCGATTTCATGATGCAGCGGCTCGCGGCCGGTGACTTTTATATTCTGTGCCCGGACAACGACGTGCCGCGCTCGCTCGACGAGCGGCGCATTCTGTGGGCGGCCGGGGACATCGTCGAAAACCGGCCCGCGCTATCGCGCTGGCATCCGGACTATGCGGCCGCCTTCGACGCGTTTATCAAGCAGCGCTGATGGACTGACGCGCTGATTAGTGACAGCTGAGACACCGCGCCTTTCAAACGAAACGACCCGCACGGGCGGCCACCACGGCCGCCCGCGTTTCTTTCCGGCTCCTTTGTGCATTGCGTCGCACCGCGCATTGGCGCAACCCACCGACTCCGGGCTATCGTTCGCGTGACCTGGTGAAGAAGCAGGCAAAGAAGCGCGCTGTGCCGATCATGCAAAAGGAGGAATGACCTGTGCCGATGATCAACCCCGAGCGGCTGCTCGGCGACCTGCGCAAGCTACGCAGCTTCGGCGCAACCGGGCCGGGTGTCGTGCGCCTTGCGCTGTCGCCGATCGACATCGACGCGCGCCGCTGGCTCGCAGGCCGGATGAACGACGCGGGGCTCGACGCGCAAATTGACGGCGTAGGGAATGTGTTCGGCCGCTCACGCAATCCGGGGCCCGCGCTGCTGATCGGTTCGCATACCGATACCCAGCCGACCGGCGGCTGGCTCGATGGCGCGCTCGGCGTGATTTACGGAATCGAAATTGCCCGTGCGCTTGCCGAAAACAACGACACCCGGCATCTGGCGCTCGACGTCGCATCGTGGATCGACGAAGAGGGCACGTTCTCCGGGTTCCTCGGCAGCCGCAGCTTTATCGGCGGCGAGCACGACGCATCGGTTGACGAAGCAATCCGTTGTGCACGCAACCGTGACGGTCAACTGCTGCACGATGCGCTGCAAGCGGCGGGGCTCGCGGGACGGCCGCGCGTGCACCTCGAGCGTGCGCGGCAGATCGGTTATCTGGAGCCGCATATCGAGCAGGGCGGTCGGCTGGAAGCGAGCGGCAACGCAATTGGCGTGGTCACGACGATCGTCGGCATGCGCGAAGTTCGCGTGCGTTTTACCGGCCAGCGCAACCACGCGGGCACGACGCCGATGTCGATTCGCCGCGACGCCGGCGCGGCGCTGGTGGCGTTTATCGCGCGTATGGACGATGCGTTTCGCGCGCTGGCCGATGCCGATACCGTGTGGACGGTCGGCCGGATCGATCTCGATCCTGGGTCGCTGAGCGTGGTGCCGGGTCAGGCCGACCTGTATCTGCAGTTTCGCGACGGCAACGCGGCGCGGCTGCGTGCGATGGAGGCGGCGCTCGCGCAACTCGCGCACGAGTTCCATGCGCGCGGGCTGGTCGGTGTCGCGCTCGATACGCTCGACGAAGCGATCGAGCCGGTGACGATGAACCCGGCGATGCAGGAGCATATCGCGCGCGCCGCGCAAGCGGTGGCGCCGGGCCAGTGGGTGCGCATGCCGAGCGGTGCCGCGCACGATGCGCAATTACTCGCTGCGCATCTGCCGGCGTGCATGCTTTTTGTGCCGAGCATCGGCGGCGTCAGTCACGATTTCATCGAAGACACGGCCGACGAACATATCGTGCTCGGATGCCAGGTGGCCGCGGATGCCGCGGCGTCGATCCTGCTGGAGGCGATGGAGAGCCGGTAGAGGTTGCGCACGGGCAAATTTTTTTGGCGCGCATGTCGATTTCATCCTCGCTGGTTCGTCATTCATCAGAACACCCGATGAACACGTAAGCCAACGGAGGTGACCTACGATGACGCTGCAGCTCTACGCCCACCCTTTTTCGTCGTACTGCCAGAAAGTCCTGATTGCGCTCTACGAGAACGGCACGCCGTTCGAGTGGCGCATGCTGACGTCCGAAAGCCCGCAGGTCTACGACGAATTCGCCGCGCGCTGGCCGATCAGGCGCTTTCCGCTGCTGATCGACGACGCACGGATGGTGACCGAGTCGACCATCATCATCGAATATCTGGGTTTGTACTATCCGGGTACGGTGTCGCTGATACCCGACGATCGTCGCGCGGCGATCAAGGTGCGCGAGATGGACCGCTTTTTCGACAACTACGTGGCCACGCCGCTGCAGAAAATTGTCTTCGATAGCATGCGGCCGCAGGAGCAGCGCGATGTGCGCGGCGTCGCGGAGGCGCGCGACATGCTCGATACCGCATACGGCTGGCTCGATCGCGCAATGGAAGACCGCCAATGGGCGGCCGGCGGACACTTCAGTCTCGCCGACTGCGCGGCCGCGCCTGCGCTGTTCTATGCCGATTGGGCGCATCGGATCGGCGCGGCATTTCCGAACGTGATTGCGTACCGGCAGCGGCTGCTTGCGCGACCATCGTTCGCGCGCGCTGTCGATGAAGCACGACCGTACCGGTCGTTGTTTCCGTTGGGCGCGCCGGATCGCGACTGATAGCGGACCTTCCCTAGTCACAGGAAAGAGGAGATTGATATGGCCAACGCCCCAACCCTGATTCCCGCCGTCGATCTCGCACGGCGCAACACGATGACGTTCCCGAATGAAAGCGCGGATTACCGGCGCGCGCGCACCGCACTGCTCGCGGAGGAAATCGAACTGCGCCGGCATATCGAACGCGTGGCCGAATTGCGCCGCGCATTGCCCCCTGGCGGCATGGTCAGCGGCGACTATCGCTTCGCCGGCGAGGGCGGTCCGGTCGATTTCGCGGGTCTGTTCGGCGACAAGGACACGCTCGTCGTCTATAGCTATATGTTCGGTCCGCAGCGTGAGCGGCCTTGCCCGATGTGCACGTCAATGCTGAGCGCGTGGGAAGGCGAGGCCGCCGATGTGCAGCAGCGCATCGCGATGGCGGTAGTCGCGCGTTCGCCGCTCGAGCGGATCGTCGCGTTCACGCGCGCGCGCGGTTGGCGCGACCTGAAGCTGTATTCGGACCTGAACGGCAACTACAGCCGCGACTACTTCGCGATTTCCGACGAAGGCGGCGACGAACCGGCGCTCAATGTGTTTACGCGCCGCGACGGTACGATCCGCCATTTCTGGGGCAGCGAAATGGGCTTCGCGACCTCTGACCCGGGCCAGGACCCGCGCGGCGCGCCGGATCCGATGCCGTTGTGGACGATCCTCGACCTGACGCCGGAAGGGCGCGGCACCGACTGGTATCCGAAGCTCGAGTACCGTTGATTGCGCGCGCCGCGCAGTGCTGTACTGCGGGGCGCGCGTCCGCTGTATGTCGGACCAGGTACGCGCTCACGCATCGATGGTTTGCGCATAACGTGGCCGCAGCGCGAGCGCGAGGCCCGACGCCGCCGGCAGTGCGTCGGTTGCGACCAGCACCGGTGCGTCCGTGTAGCGCAGCAGTTCCTTATACAGATTCTCGCGAAACAGACTCCAGAGCGTCTGTTTCCGATTACCGATCACCAGCAGGTCCGCGCCCATTTCGCGCGCCTGTTCGGCGATCGCGCGGCCCATCGTGCTGCCGCACATCGGTAGCACGATGGTGCGCGCGTCGCCTTCGCAACCGGCCTGATGGATCGCGGCGACGCAGCGTTCGGCCACTGCGCGCCCATACGCATCGAATGCTTCGAGCGTCACGCTGAAGTCGTAAGTGTCCACGCCTGCATACGGCGGCACCGGGTCCACGACATGCAATGCGGTAATCCGCGCGCCAGTTTGGCGCGCCAGCCGGATCGCAGCTTCCAGCGTGATCGAATCGGCACGGGTGCCGACTGCTACCAGAATATGCTTGTACATTTGGGGCCTCGCTAACATGTCGTACCGCGTGGATCTCGGGTCATGCGTGCCGGCTTGTTTAAGCCATGTGTGCATGATCCGCGCGGTGAATTAGCGAGAAATTAGAGGCCCTGTGTTCAAGGCACCACCATGCGGGCCTGTCGAGGACGATCGGCGTTGCGTGGGCCGCTGTCGCCTATATTGCATGTCGTGCCGTTGCAACTGCTTGCGTATCATACGGCTTGTGTGCGGGGCACCGATGTCGACAAACCCCGCAATCTCGCGAAGTCTGTCACTGTCGAGTGAGTCACGACATGCGGAAGGTGCTGGCCGTCGCCGCGATGCTCGGCGTCTGTGTGTGGTTTTGTCCAATGTCCGCCGGGGCCGCGAAGGGCTCGAGCCGCGCGCGGGCGACGGTCGACCCGCGTTCGTACATGCATGGCATCGGCGCGGCGAGCGATGGCCAGGGCGGCACGTGGGTATTCTTCAGCAGTTCGGGTTTGCCGCCGCGCGGACCTGGGCGTGACCGCAACTGGACGCACGACGTGTATGTCGCGCGCTGGTCGCCGCAGCAATTCAGTCTCGACAAGCCGCGTATTTTCATCAGCCGTCCTGAAGCGCAGGAACCGGTGTCGATTGCGCAGAACGACACCGGCAACGTGATGGTCACCTTTGAGGACGGATGGAACACGCCGAATGAAGTGAGCCAGCGCTATGGCGTCTATACGTCGGATCTGCAAGCGGTCAAACCGTATCCAGTCGACGTTAAATCGGGCGGGCATTCCGGGCATGCGGCGGCGGTCGGCTCGCGCTTCATCGTGTTCTATTCGGACGATTGGGTCGACGGCGGCGGTGCCGACAATCTCGGCACCGGCAATGGCGTGTATCTGAAGACGTATGACGCGGACGGCACGTTGCAGCAGTCGGTCGAGGTCGCGCCGCGCGTGCGCGAATGGTGGCCGATGATTGCCGGTTCGCCGACGCGCGCATTGCTGATGTGGCAGCAGTACGTGCCGGGCGCGACCTATGCGCGGCTGAAGTCCGCGGTATTCAATCCGGACGATGGCACGCTCAGCGACGCGCGCGTGCTGTCGCCGAGCTTGCGTTATTACACGTATGCGGCCGCCTATGTGCCCACGCTGGATCGTTTTCTGGTGGTGGCGACCGGCTTCGACGGCAAGGGCTTTGCGCAACTGCTCGATGCAACCGGCGCGACCACCGCGACGCTTGCCTGCATGCCCGCGTCGGTGCGCGAGTCCAGCATCATGGTGGCCGGCGATCATGCTTATGTGCCGGCTCAGGATGGACGGCTGCTCGATCTGAAGCTCGCGCCAACATCGATCGAGCTGGCCGGGACGCAACGCTCGCCGGTCAAATGGGGTGAAGTGGGCAGCCTCGGGCTGGTCAAATCTCCCACTACTCTGCATTGGGTCACGCTGACGCAGCAGGGACCGAAGGAAGCGGAGTTCGATCTGAAGGCAATGCGGCCTGCTTCCGCAGCCGATCGATGCACACGGTAGCGCGCGGCGGCGCTTGCGCGCGTGCGTCGGTTCGCGCGTCAGCGCTGTGCGGCGCTCGTTGCGATCGCCACCGGCCGCGCCGGTTCCTTGTCGATGCGCCGGAACACCAGCGCCGACACTAGCGTGATTACGCCGACGCACACAAAGCTCAGCCGGAAGCCCAACGCGCCCGAACCCCATTGATCGGTGAACAGATTCACAAGACCCCCGCCGATCGATACGCCAAGGCCAATCGCGAGCATCTGCACCATCGAAAACAGGCTGTTGCCGCTGCCCGCGTCCGCAATCGACAGGTCTTTCAATGTCACGCTGTTCATCGCCGCGAACTGCATCGAGTTCGCCGCGCCGAACACCGCGAGCACCGCGATTTCGATCACCAGCGGTGTGCCGTGCGAAAAGAGTGCGAACGCAACGATCGAGCTACCGACGATCAACGTGTTCACCAGCAGGAACGCTTCATAGCCAAAGCGACGAATCAGCGGCGCAATCCAGCGTTTCGCGACGGTGCCCGCGAGCGCGGACGGCAACATCATCAGCCCGGAATGCAGTGGCGTGTAGCCGAGTTCCAGTTGCAGCATCAGCGGCACGAGGAACGGCACCGCGCTCGAACCGATCCGGCAGATCAGGTTGCCGATCAGCCCGACGCTGAAGTTGGGCTCGCGAAACAGACCCAGACGGAATAGCGGATTGCGCGAGCGCCGCGCGTACGGGATATAAGCCAGCGCGGCGGCAACACCCAGCACCGCGAGGCAGGCCGACCATTCGACACGTTGTGTGCGCATCGGCACGTCGATCGCGAGCGAGCACGCGACCATGCATAGCGATAGCAGCGCGCAGCCGATCAGGTCGAACGGCGGTGCGTCGCGCGACGCGCCGTCGGGTAGATAGCGGCTCACCGCAATCAGGCCGACCGCGCCGATCGGTACGTTGATCAGGAAAATCCAGTGCCACGTGAACGACTGCACGAACCAGCCGCCAAGCGTTGGGCCCAGGATCGGTCCGACCTGGCCCGCGACCGAGATCAGCGCGAGCGCCGATACATATTGTTCGCCGCTGATCGTACGCAGCACCGCGAGCCGGCCGATCGGCAGCAGCATCGAGCCGCCGACGCCTTGCAGCACGCGCGCGATGATCAGCTGGCCGAGCGTGTGCGCGCTTGCGCAGCATACCGAACCGATCACGAACAGCAGGATCGCGACGAAGTACACGCGGCGTGTGCCGAAGCGGTCGGCGAGCCAGCCGGAGGCCGGAGTGAGCAGCGCCATCGTCAGCGTGTACGCGACGACGATCGGCTGCATCGCCAGTGCGGGGACGCCGAGGCTGCGGGCAATGGAAGGTAAAGCGGTGTTGACGATCGTCGTGTCCAGCGCCTGCATGAAGAAGCCGGTGGCGACGATCCACAACAACGCGGCGTGCGTGGACTGTTTGTTCATCTGGAAGTGATTGGGGCGGGCGTCTGGCGCGCCGTAGGCTTGCCGAAAGGCGCGCTGCTCAAGACCGGCGGGGAGGATAGACGGGGCGACGCGACTTCGGCTGAAGTCCGGACATGATAGTGGCAAACGCGTTTATGGAAAACCCGCTTAACACACTTCTTACGTCCGGACGTGTCTCTCACGCATTGTTGAATTGTCTGATTGAGAACTGTTCTCATTTGTGGCACATTAGCCTTTCGATTAACTAACGATGAGGTTTCGGATGCTCAAGCTAATTGCGGTGATCGCGGCGATTGGTTTTTCGGGGGCGGCCTTCGCGAAGGCGGATTGCGTCGCGCATCCGAAAGACGAGTGGATGAAAGAGTCCGATGCGCGCGCGCAACTTGAAGGGCAGGGTTACAAGATCAAGAAGTTCAAAATCGACGGCAACTGCTATGAGATTTACGGCAGCAACAAGGAAGGCAAGAAGGTCGAAATCTACTTCGACACCAAAACGCTTGACGTCGTGAAGTCGGAAATCGATTGACGCTCGACTGAATCCCGCTTTTCCCTGTAAGCCCGCGATATGTCCGCGATGCCCGACGCCGCGCGAATCAGAATCTGGGACCGGTGGGTGCGCTTCACGCACTGGGTCATCGCGGCCATTGTGATCTGGGACCTGTTCGGCCCGACCGATCCGCTGCATCGCAAGCTCGGTTATGCGGCCGCCGCGCTGGTCGTGTTGCGTATCGTGTGGGGTTTTATCGGCACGCGCTACGCGCGTTTTTCCGCATGGTGGCCTACGTGTTCGTATCTGCGTGCGTATGGGCGTTCGCTTGCGTCAGGCAAGCCTTTACGTCATTTGTCGCATAACCCGTTTGGCGGTGTGATGGCGCTCGTGCTGTGGGCGCTTGTGCTCGCGCTGGCATTCAGCGGCTGGTTGATGCGCCTCGATGCGTTCTGGGGCGAAGACTGGCCTCAAGCGATTCACACTGCGCTCGCGATCGCCCTCGAAGTGTGCGTGTGTATTCATATCGCCGCGGCGATCGCGATGAGCGTCTGGACACGCGAAAATCTGATTGCCGCGATGGTCACCGGTTATAAGCGTCGCCATCCGCGGCATGCAGGGAACACGACGGAACGCGATCGATGCGATCGATGAGGTTCGCGTTCGCGTTGCGTCTACCGGTGCTGGTCGGCCGATCTGTTCCGGTCTTTGCAATATTGTCGGCGAGTCGTCACCGCGGCGCACGGCCGGGCGCGTAATCGCCGGAGCCGCCGTATCCGCTGGAGCCGCCGTATCCGCCGGCCGCATTGTTCGATTGCGTGGCGTTGATCGTCTGGATGCGTGCTTCCGTGGCTTGCAGCCGGTTCGGATAGGTCACCTTTTCGCCGAAGTAGCCGGCGGCCTGTAGCTGCGCAAGCTCGGCGCCGACCTGATAACGCGTGATGCCCGACGCTTGCGCGTCAGCGTTCACGGAAACACACGCGGCAACGATTGCGAGCGCGGAGGTGGACACAGCTGTGACGAGACGGATGTTCTTCATCAAATCTTCTCCTTTCCTCAAAGCGGTTGCGGATGCAACGATTGCGACGCCGGCTGGTTTTTTTCGGGTGCGGTGCGCGTTGCACTCGAATCGACAATAGCGCGGCTTCTTCCACAACACCTCAACAAACGAATGCTTCCCGTCGATTCGCACTCGCTTCGGGTATCGATCGTTGCGCGAACTGTCGTTGAATTTGATCTGGCGCAAACGGTTGTGACTGGTCGCTACCTTGTGCTTCATATCGTCAATGGCCTGCCGTAAACGGAGGGAACGGATTCATGCCGTCGTACGCGACCTTTCGCTGCGCTTTCCCGTCCTCGAGGATGTTCATGTTCAGAAATATCACGATCCGTATTCGTCTCGCGCTGGCGATGGGATTTCTTGGCTTGTTGATGATCGTCGGTGCCGTGTTGGGTGTCGTCGGCATTGCAATGAGCAACGACGATCAGAAGGAGCTCTATACGGATCAACTCGCGTCGGCGATCGCGCTCGGCAAATACGATTTCCATATCGCGCGTGGGCGTCTTGTGCTCGATCGCATCGGCGCTGCGCCCGATAGCCCCGATGTGCCGAATCTGCTGCAGCGCGCCCGTGAGCAATTCGACATTGCCGATAAGGCATGGCAGTCGTATCGTGCGCTGCCTGCCGGCGCGGACGAAACGCGCATCAGCGATGAAGTGGATGCGAAGCGGGCCGTCGCGATGTCCGGGCCGGTCCCGCAGGTCTATGCGGCAATCGGGCGCCGCGATACAGCAGCGCTGGGCGATCTGATTTCGCACAAGATGACCGCGCCGTTCAACGACATCACCGACCGCACCGCGCAACTCGAAGCGATGCAGGCGGAGCAGGCGCGTGCGCTTTACGATGCCGCGCAAAAGCGCTTCGATACGATTCTGGTGATTGCGGCCGCGGGCCTCGCGGTCGGTCTCGTAATGGCGGTGTTCGGGTGGTACACGCTGCAGAAGTCGATTGCCGGACCGCTCGACGATGCATTGCTTCACTTCCGTTCGATTGCCGATGGCGACCTGAGTCAACGCATCGGCGTGCGCTCGCGCGATGAAATGGGCCGCCTGATGGAAGGGCTGCAAGCGATGCAAATGCGGCTGACCGAGACCATCACCACGGTGCGCGATAGCGCGCAGTCGATTGCCACTGCGACGCGGCAAATCTCCGCCGGCAATATCGACCTGTCGCAACGCACCGAGGAGCAGGCCGCGTCGCTGGGCGAGACCGCGTCGAGCATGACCGAGCTGACGTCGACCGTGCGCCGCAACTCCGATAACGCGCGCCAGGCGACCAGTCTCGCGCGCGACGCGGCGAGCGTCGCGCAGACGGGGCACCAGGTGATTTCGCAGGTCGTGTCGACGATGGGCGAGATCAACGGCAGCTCGCAGCAGATTGCCGACATCATCGGCGTGATCGAGGGCATCGCGTTCCAGACCAATATCCTCGCGTTGAATGCGGCAGTCGAGGCCGCGCGCGCGGGTGAGGAAGGACGGGGCTTCGCGGTCGTCGCGGGCGAGGTCAGAACGCTCGCGCAACGCAGCGGGGCCGCGGCGAAGGAGATCAAGGCACTGATCGATAAATCGGTCGAACGGGTTGGCAACGGCACCGCGCTGGTCGACCGCGCGGGCAGCACGATGAACGAGATCAACGAGGCCGTCAGGCGCGTGACGGAGATTACCGTCGAGATTTCAGCGGCGTCGGAAGAGCAGAGCGACGGGATCGAACGGGTTACGCAGGCAGTGACCCAGATGGATTCGGTCACGCAGCAAAATGCCGCGCTGGTCGAGCAGGCTGCGGCGGCCGCGGCGTCGCTGCGCGAGCAGGCGGAGCGGATGAACGGCGTGGTCAGCGTGTTCAGGACCGCGTGATCGCGTGATGGCGTAATCGCGATGTCATGGCGAAACGAACATCACGCAATCGGCCTATCGCGACGCGCATATGCGCCCGTACGACACGATGCGGTACGACGCCCGCAAGTGAAAGAAGGGCTGTCGCCATTTGACTGGCAACAGCCCTTCGTAACCGCTGCGTAAAACAGGCGCGCTGTCCGCGCCGTTTCCGATTAACGTTCGGCTTCGGCGCTCATCGCGCGCTCGCCGATCGATTCGTGAATGCTCTCGAGATAGCGTTGCGCATCGAGTGCGGCCATACAGCCGGTGCCCGCGCTGGTGATCGCCTGGCGATAGATATGGTCCTGCACGTCGCCGGCGGCGAACACACCCGGCACGCTCGTCGCGGTCGCATTGCCCTGCAGCCCGCTCTTCGTGACGATATAGCCGTTCTTCATCTCGAGCTGGCCTTGGAAGATGTCCGTATTCGGCTTGTGGCCGATCGCGACGAACAGACCTTGCAGTTCGATATCGGTGGTCTCGCCGGTTTGCGCGTGTTTGATACGCACCGCGTTGACGCCGCCTTCATTGCCCTTCACTTCGTCGAGCACATGGTTCCATTTGATGTCGACGATGCCTTCCTTTTGCTTTTCGAGCAGGCGGTCGATCAGAATCGGCTCCGCGCGGAATTTGTCGCGGCGGTGGATAACTGTCACCTTCTTCGCGATGCCGGCCAGATATAGCGCTTCTTCGACCGCGGTATTGCCTCCGCCGACCACCGCAACGTGTTGCTGCTTGTAGAAGAACCCGTCGCAGGTCGCGCACGCGGACACGCCGCGGCCCATGAACAGTTCCTCGGAGGGCAGCCCGAGATACTGCGCGGACGCGCCGGTCGCGATAATCAGTGCGTCGCACGTGTATTCACCCGAATCGCCAATCAGGCGGATCGGTTTTTCGTCCAGCTTCGCAGTGTGGATATGGTCGAAGATGATTTCAGTCTTGAAGCGTTCCGCATGTTCGAGGAAACGCTGCATCAATTCAGGACCTTGCACGCCGTTCGGATCGGCGGGCCAGTTTTCGACGTCCGTGGTGGTCATCAGCTGCCCGCCTTGCGCGAGACCCGTGACGAGCACCGGCGACAGATTGGCTCGTGCCGCATAGACCGCCGCCGTGTAGCCGGCCGGGCCGGAACCGAGAATCAGGACCTTTGCGTGTTTTGTCGAGGTTGCTGGCATGATCGAAATCCGTAAAAAGCGTCCGGCTTGCGGTTGCAAAGCCGGTGCAGCCAATGTCCCACTGTAGATGGGAGTCAGACCGGCATTATAAAGGCGGCGACCTTTCGCCGCTTCATCAAGGTTTGCGATCGGACCGATAGGCGTGTGTGGTCGTTCGCGCCTGCCGGGCGGCCGCGCGCCGCACGCACCGGCACTGTCGCCACGGGTATCGACGCGGTGCCCGCCGTTTTGTCCATTGAACCGATTCGACCCGGCTACAGGTGTTGTCGGTTACCGTCATTTACAGCCTTGCGCGCAGCAGTGCGTTTACAATAGCCCTCGATCAACGACCGGCGCGCCGCGGAGCCCGCCGAACCGGCGCGGCCGTTGGCCCAGGCACCGGTCGCACACGCTAAGGATCAATGGCAAAAGCTACCTATTCCGCGAATGCGCAGGCATTGCCTCACCGGATGTCGCGCCTTTTCACCGAAATCCGCTGGATTCTGCAGGTCGCGCTCGGCGTTTTCCTGCTGATGGCCCTCGTCAGCTACAGCCGGCGCGATCCCAGCTGGACGCATGCGGCGCAGGTCGATCACATCGCGAACTGGGCCGGCCGCGTCGGCGCCTGGACTTCCGACATCCTGCTGCTGCTGTTCGGCCTCTCCGCTTACTGGTGGGTCGTGCTGATCGCGCGGCGTATTTCCGCGAACTATCGCCGCATCACGCAGCACGAAGAACCCGACGAAGACGCGCCGCGCGACCATACATGGCTCGCCGAAGCGGGCGCGTTCGTGCTCGTGCTGCTGTCGAGCAACGGTCTCGAAGCATTGCGCATGTGGTCGCTGAAAGTGCAACTGCCGCGCGCGCCGGGCGGTGTGGTCGGCGAGGCGGTCGCGCGCGCGGTGTCGCATGCGCTCGGCTTCACCGGCGGCACGCTCGCGTTGCTGCTCGCGCTCGCGATCGGGTTATCGGTGTATTTCCGCTTTTCGTGGCTGTCGGTGGCTGAACGCGTCGGCGAGTCGATCATTTCCGCGGTGACGCTCGCGAAGCTGCGCCGCGAAGCAGTGCGCGACCGCAAGGCCGGCGAAGCAGCGGCGGTCAAGCGCGAAGGAAAGGTCGAGCAAAGCCGCGTGAAGATCGAGGAGCACGAGCCGGTCACGATCGTGCCGCCGGTGATCACGCCGGAAAAATCGGTGCGTGTCGAAAAGGAACGGCAGGTGCCGCTCTTTACGGATTTGCCCGGCGATTCGACGCTGCCGCCAATCGCGCTGCTCGATCAGGCGTCCGCGACGCAGGAAACCATTTCCGCCGATACGCTCGAATTCACGTCGCGCCTGATCGAAAAGAAGCTGAAGGACTTCGGCGTCGATGTCAGCGTGGTCGCCGCGTATCCGGGGCCGGTCGTCACGCGCTATGAAATTGAACCGGCGACCGGCGTGAAGGGCAGTCAGATCGTCAACCTTGCGAAAGATCTCGCGCGTTCGCTGTCGCTGGTGTCGATTCGCGTCGTCGAGACGATTCCGGGCAAGAATTTCATGGCGCTCGAATTGCCGAACCAGCGCCGGCAGACCGTGCGTCTGTCCGAAATTCTCGGCTCGACCGTCTATGCGGATGCCGCGTCGCCGCTCACGATGGGCCTCGGCAAGGACATCGGCGGCAACCCGGTATGCGCGGACCTCGCGAAGATGCCGCACTTGCTGGTCGCGGGCACGACCGGTTCGGGCAAGTCGGTCGGCATCAACGCGATGATCCTGTCGCTGCTGTACAAGGCAAGCGCCGACCAGGTCCGCATGATCCTGATCGATCCGAAGATGCTCGAAATGAGCGTCTATGAGGGCATTCCGCATCTGCTGTGTCCCGTGGTCACCGATATGCGGCAGGCGGGCCACGCGCTCAACTGGACCGTCGCCGAGATGGAGCGCCGCTACAAGCTGATGAGCAAGCTTGGTGTGCGCAATCTGGCCGGCTACAACAACAAGATCGACGACGCGGCCAAGCGCGAAGAAAAGATTCCGAATCCGTTCAGCCTGACGCCGGACGAACCTGAACCGCTGTCGCGCTTGCCGCATATCGTCGTAGTGATCGACGAACTGGCCGATCTGATGATGGTGGTCGGCAAGAAGGTCGAAGAGCTGATCGCGCGCATCGCGCAGAAGGCGCGCGCGGCCGGCATTCACCTGATTCTCGCGACGCAGCGGCCGTCGGTTGATGTGATTACCGGGCTGATCAAGGCCAATGTGCCGACGCGGATGGCGTTCCAGGTGTCGTCGAAGATCGACTCGCGCACGATTCTCGACCAGCAGGGCGCCGAGTCGCTGCTCGGCATGGGCGATATGCTTTATCTGCCACCGGGCACCGGCTTGCCGATACGCGTGCACGGCGCGTTTGTATCCGATGACGAGGTGCATCGCGTCGTCGACAAGCTGAAAGAACAGGGCGAGCCGAACTATATCGAGGGCATTCTCGAAGGCGGCGTCGCAGGCGAAGGCGACGAAGGTTCGGCCGATGGCGCGGCGGGCGGCGCGGGTGGTGGTGAGGCAGACCCGCTTTACGATCAGGCGGTCGAAATCGTCATCAAGAATCGCCGTGCGTCGATTTCGCTGGTGCAGCGGCATTTGCGAATCGGCTACAACCGCGCGGCCCGGCTACTTGAACAGATGGAGCAATCGGGGCTCGTGTCGGCGATGTCGTCGAACGGCAACCGTGAAATTCTCGTGCCGGCGCGTGAGGCCGATTGAGCGCCACTGAGGTCCGAGCGACGCGCGAATAACGCCCGGGCAGCTCGCGGGTTGCTCCCGATTTTTGCCGGCCGAACCCCTGTTCGGCCCGCGCTTCCAGACTCATTCCACGGAGAGATCCATGCAGCACACCGTCGGCGGGCCGAACGCCCGCTTTGTTCACTTCCGCGACGTCGGCGGCCTGCTGCGCGCGCTTGCGTGCCGTGTATCCTGGCGCCGTCTCGCATCGGCCGGCATCGGCTGCATCGCGGCTTGCACGGCATTGCTGGTTGCGACGCCGTCGTTCGCAAGCGGCACTGACCAGTTAAGGCAATTCGTGTCGCAAGTGCATTCGGCGCGCGGCGAGTTCGTGCAGACCGAAATCCGCTCACCAAGCAAGGCGCAAAGCGCAAGCGACGCGCAGCCGACGCAGATGCCGAAGGGCAACACCGTATCGAGCGGCACGTTCTCATTCGCGCGGCCCGGCAAGTTCATCTGGCAATACCAGAAGCCCTACGAGCAGCTGCTGCAGGCCGATGGCGACAAGCTGTACGTATACGACAAGGACCTGAATCAGGTCACCGTGCGTGCGCTCGGCGGCGCGCTCGGCGCGAGTCCGGCGGCGATCCTGTTCGGTAGCAACGATCTCGAGCAGAACTTCACACTGAAGGATGCGGGCGTGAAGGCCGGTATCGACTGGCTCGAACTGACGCCGAAATCGAAAGATACGCAGTTCCAGCGTATCGGCATCGGTTTCCGCGACGGCAATCTGGAAGCGATGGAACTGCACGACGTATTCGGAAATGTGACTTTATTGAAGTTCTCGAATATCCAGAAGAATCCGTCGCTGCCCGCCGACGCGTTCAAATTCACGGTGCCCAAGGGCGCCGATGTGATCAACGGCTAATTGCCATTCAGCCGCTATTCAGCCTCAGCTGGCCGCGCCGCGCGATGCGTGCGCGGCTTTCATATCGTCGATAAACGCATCGACCACTTCAGTCCGGTGTTGCCGCGTGCGCGTCACCATCTGAAACGCGACCCGGTAGCGCATCTTCGCCGGGTTGAGCGCGGCGAGCATGCCCTCTTTCACATACGGTTCGGCGAAGTGCCCCGGCAGAAAGCCGAGGTGATGGCCCGACAGCACCAGCATCGCGACCGCTTCCATATTGTCGGCGACGGCCGTCACGTTATGCGGCAGCGCGGCCTCGGCCTCGGGCACCGGGTAGCTGCGTGACGCCCACGGATGCTGCGCGGCCTCTGCCGGTGCTATCCGGCCCGCGCGTGCGAACAGCGGATGACCTTTCGCGCAATAGGCGAACTGATCTTCGGTAAAGAGCTCGCGGTACTCGAGCGACGGCACGCGGTGCCAGAAGTAGCCGATGCCCACCTGAATGCGGTCGCGCAGCAACAGCTGCTCGAGTTCTCCCGGCGAGCGAATCAGAATCGCAAAGCGCACCGATTCGTCGCGCAAACGAAACCGCGCGATCGCGTCGCTGATGCGCGCGCTCGCGGACATCGGCGTGTGTCCGATCATGCCGATCGCGAGCGTGCCGACCAGTTTGCGACCGACACTGCGTGCCTGCGCGCTAAACGTATCGACCGCGGCGAGCAGCGTGCGCGCTGCGTCGGCGAACTGCTCGCCGCGCGCGCTCAGGTTGAAGCCGCTGCGGCCGCGTTCGCAAAGCCGGTAGCCGAGGCGCGTTTCGAGCGTCGCGAGTTGGGTGCTGATCGTCGATTGCCCGATGTTGAGCGTCGCTTGCGCCGACGACACGCCGCCAGCGTCGACGATCGCGAGGAATACGCGGATCAGTCGCAAATCGAGATCGGTCATCAGCGCGGCGGGGGCGGGCGGCGTCAGCATATGGCGCGATACATCGATGGCAATCGATGTGAACGTTTTTGAGATTGCATTTTATCTTGACGAACTGCGTACAAGAATAGGCAATCTCCCGGCCGTTTCCCGTCACGGCGAGCTGACGCGGTCCGGGCCCATTCACCGCCCTTCATTGGTGAACTACGATGAATAAGTCATCCTTCGTCTCCCCGGACCTGTCCGCCGAGCGCCCGCAGCCGCTGTCGGGCAATGCAATGCCCCGCTGCGGCGGCATCACGACGATGATGCGTTTGCCGAACGCCGGCTCTCCGAAGGGCCTGGACGCGTGCTTCGTCGGCGTGCCGTTCGATCTGGGCACGTCGAACCGCACCGGCGCGCGTTTCGGTCCGCGGCAGATCCGCAGCGAGTCGGTGCTGCTGCGGCCCTACAACATGGCGACGCGCGCCGCGCCGTTCGACTCGCTGCGCGTGGCGGACCTCGGGGATGTCGCGATCAATCCGTACAATCTGCACGATTCGATTGCGCGCATCGAAACTGCTTACGACGAGATACTCGAGCACGGCGCGAAGCCGATCACGCTGGGCGGCGACCATACGATCGCGCTGCCGATCCTGCGCGCGATCCATCGCCGGCACGGCAAGGTCGCGCTGATCCACGTCGACGCGCACGCGGACGTCAACGACACGATGATGGGCGAAAAGATCGCGCACGGCACGCCGTTCAGGCGTGCGGTGGAAGAGGGGCTGCTCGACTGCGAGCGGGTCGTGCAGATCGGTTTGCGCGGCACCGGCTACGCAGCGGAAGACTTCGACTGGTGCCGCGACCAGGGGTTCGAAGTCGTGCAGGCCGAGGCGTGCTGGAACCAGTCGCTTGCGCCGCTGATGGCGCGTGTGCGCGAACGGATCGGCGATACGCCGGTGTACATCACCTTCGATATCGACGGAATCGATCCGGCCTTTGCGCCCGGCACGGGCACGCCGGAGATCGCGGGGCTGACGGTGCCGCAAGCGCTGGAGATTATCCGGGGCGCACGCGGATTGAATGTGGTCGGCGCCGATCTCGTCGAAGTGGCGCCACCTTACGATCCGTTCGGCACGACCGCGCTGCTCGGCGCGAACCTCGCGTTCGAGCTGCTGTGCGTGCTGCCGGGCGTCGAGTACCGCGCTGCAAGAGGGCATTGATCGGACATCGACCGATCCGACGCCTGTTTGCATCACGTGCATGGGCAGTCCTGATATCGCGCATCGGCAAGCGCAGAGCTTGCGTGATGCGCGAAGTCGCGCATGACCCAAAAGAGAAAATTAATTCGGAAATATTTAATCTGCGGATATCTTATCCGGCGATACCCCGATGTTTCACGGCTCTTTTCAAATGTTTCACAACGGATTTATCGGCCAATGCTACCGGCCCGTATGAGATTTCGCGCGTAACCGGTAAGCGCCGCAAAAAGCGCGCCTCGTCGTGCCAATTCGCGCCGACAAAAAGATAAATAAGTAAAAGTATTAGAAAGTTATACAGATCTTCACGTCTACCGTCTGATCAATTAAACATATCTTTACTGGCCACCTTGCGTAGGTGCGAGATCCAGACCCCCTATCCGCCGGCGCGCTCCTTTGCGCGCCTTTTTGCGCGCCTGTTCTACGCCGCGGGGTATCTATCGGATGAAAGAAATGAGCCGTTCAAATAGTCAGCATTATCATCAGCTCGATGCGTTACGCGGCGTCGCGGCGCTGATGGTAGTGATTAGTCATTTTGTCCTGATCGGTCCTCTCGCGTGGATTCCCCGGTCGCCTTTACGTGTAGTCGCGCTCGGGCATGAAGCAGTTATTCTCTTTTTTATACTGAGTGGTTTCGTTTTGACATTGCAATTACGTTCAAGCCGCGGCATTTCATATAAGGATTTTCTGATCAAACGGATTTGCCGGATTTATTTGCCGTATCTGGTCGTGCTGGTCGCGACTTTCTGGATCGTCGATGCGATCGATGTGAAGCCGATACGATGGGCCGGAGACTGGGCCGACGGCGTGTGGAGCGGTCCGTTTACCGGCACCGAGATCGCCGACCATTTGCTGTTTATCGGGCGGTATAAAGCCGGGCAGATGATTCCGGTCATCTGGTCGCTGATTTACGAGTTGCGCATTTCCCTGGTGATGCCGCTGGTCGCTTATTGGGTCGCGCGCGTTTCGGGGCGCGCCGCGGTGAGTGCGGGCATCGGCATTTCGCTGTTGTCGTTTGTGCTGGTGCTGCTGGAAGGGGATGATCCGAATAGTGCGAATTTCGACGGCGACTGGGCGATGACGCTGCACTACCTCGGCATCTTTATCGTCGGCGCGGCGCTTGCGGTGCATCGTGCGGGGTGGCGCCAGTGGCTGATGAAGGACGGGCGGATGCGTATGGTCCTCGGCGCGTCCGCAGTGTTGTACTTCGTGTCGCGCTCGGTGTTGTCGCTGACGTCCGGCGCGGTCGGCCAGTTTCTGTTCGACTGGTTCGTGACCGCGGGTGCGGCGGGATTGATCTGCACGTCGCTTGTGTCGTCGACTTTTACCGCGGTGCTGGAGGCGAAGCCGATCGCATTTCTCGGGCAGATTTCATACAGCTTGTATCTGACGCACACGATCGTTCTGCTGACCGTGCTTCATCTGATGCCGTCCGAAAGTTCGATGTGGCGCACGATGCTGACCGCGGCCGCACTGGTTATTCCAGTGGCGACGCTGATGCACTATGTGGTCGAACGCCGCACGATCATGCTCGGTCAGTTTCTGACTGCGCGCCGTCCCTCCGACGCGGCGTCGCGCGCGAATCAGACGTATTGATCTGACGATGCGCGGCCGCGGCGGCGTTTGAGCGGCGGGGGCAAGCAGAGCGCGCGAGGGTCAACCGCGCCCGTGCCACTGCCTGGGCGATCGTGCGTTAAGCCGCGTTACGCGAACGCCTGCCGCCGCGTCGACACGAACGCGAGGTAACACAATGCGCCGATGGCGAGTGCAGGCAAGGTCGCGCCGACATTCGGCAGCCACTGGTTGATCGCCTGATAGGCGCCAATGCCGATCGCCCACGCGACGAACGCGCTCACGTGCCAGCCGACGCAATAGCCGTAGCGCCCCTGCGGGTCGCCGAGCACCGCGACGTCGATGCGCCGCTTGCGGACGATGAAGTGATCGACAAGCACCACGCCAAATAGCGGTGCGAACACCGAGCCGATCAGCAGCAGAAAGTTCTGATACTTCGCCATCGGCACGATCAGGGCGATCAGCGTGCACAGTGCGCCGAATGCCGCGGATAGCATCGGCACGCTCGAGCGCCGCCAGAATGTGCCGGTCGACACCGCGGCTGAGTGGATGTCGGCGAACGCGTTGTCGGTTTCGTCGATCAGCACCAGCAGCAGCGCAAGACCACCGCCTGCCTGGGCGAGCGCGGTGGTCAGCAGCGCATCTCCGCCTCCTGCCGTGAGCCCGTATATCGCGCCGAGCGCATAGAACCAGATGTTTGCAATGCCGTAGCCGAGCAGCGTGCCGCGGAAGGTTTCGCCGGCGCGGCGTCCGAAGCGCGTGTAGTCGGCGATCAGCGGCAGCCACGACAGCGGCATCGCGACCACCAGGTCGATCGCGACACCCGACGACATTTCGCCAGTGCCGGGGCGATGCAGCAGTTCGGTGATGTCATGCTTCGCGAGCACGGCCCACGTGAGCCAGCCCGCGCCCGCGAGCAGTAGCCAGATGCCCCAGGTGCGCAGAAAGCGCCGCACGAACGATAGCGGGCCGCTGATCGCGAGCAGCGTCGCGAGCACGCCGAACAGCACGGTCCACACGAGTGGCATCGCGATACCGAACGCTTGTCGCGCGAGCGCATCGGCCGAATCGCGCATCACGATCACTTCGAACGAGCCCCAGCCGACCAGCTGGATGACGTTGAGCACCGCGGGCACCGATGCGCCGCGTACGCCGAGCGTCGGGCGCAGCGACGACATCGCGGCGAGCCCGGTGTCGGTGCCGATCACGCCGGCGAGCGCGAGCAGCACCACCCCGAGCGCAGTGCCGATCACGATGACGACCAGCGCATGCGCCAGCGAAAGGCCGGGCACGAGCAGTGCGCCCGCCTGCGCGACCAGCAGACCGATGCCGAGCGAGAACCAGAGCGCGAACGCGTCGCCGGTGCGAAACGCGCGGCGCGTGTCGGGGACGGGCGACAGTGGGGCGTAGGTGGAGCCGGTATCGTCGGCGAGCGGCTCTTGGGCCATGTTCTGGGCCATTGGGTGTCTTCCTCTCTGTCTTTGTCGTGACGCTTGCGCGCGATGCCGGATGGACCCGGCCGGATGGACTCGCACGCAGTCGCCGGGCGGCGGCTGTCATAATGCGACCATGTTGGCGAACTTGCTCAGTTTGCGCCGAAAAAGCCGAGATTATCCCAAACGCCATGTTCGAAGAAACCCGTGCCAATGTTCCGCTCGCCGAACGTCTGCGGCCGCGCACCATCGATGAAGTGATCGGCCAGAAGCATCTGCTGGGTCCGAACAAGCCGCTGCGCGTCGCGTTCGAGTCCGGCGAGGCGCATTCGATGATCCTTTGGGGACCGCCCGGCGTCGGCAAGACCACGCTCGCACGGCTGATGGCGGATGCGTTTGATGCGGAGTTCATCGCGTTGTCGGCGGTGCTGTCGGGCGTGAAGGATATTCGTGAAGCGGTCGAGGTCGCGCAGGTGCATCGTGCGCATGGGCGGCAGACGCTGGTGTTTGTCGATGAAGTGCATCGTTTCAACAAGAGCCAGCAGGACGCGTTTTTGCCGCACGTCGAATCGGGGTTGTTCGTGTTCGTCGGTGCGACGACCGAGAATCCATCGTTCGAGGTGAACAGTGCATTGCTGTCGCGCGCGGCAGTGTACGTGCTGAAGAGCCTCGATGCGGACGAACTGCGTGAACTGCTCGAACGTGCGCAGCAGGAACTGGGCGGCCTCGCGTTCACTGACGAAGCAAGCGGCGCGCTGATCGGTTCCGCGGACGGAGACGGCCGCAAGCTGCTGAACAATCTCGAGATCGTCGCGCGGGCAGCGGCCCAGCAGAAGACCACCGAAATCGACGGCGCGCTGCTCGGCAGCGCGCTCGCGGAAAATCTGCGCCGCTTCGACAAGGGCGGCGACGCGTTTTACGACCAGATCAGTGCGTTGCACAAGTCGGTACGCGGCAGCAATCCGGACGGCGCGCTGTACTGGTTCTGCCGGATGCTCGACGGCGGCGCGGATCCGCGTTATCTCGCGCGCCGCATCGTGCGCATGGCGTGGGAAGACATTGGTATCGCGGACCCGCGTGCCGCGCGCATCGCGCTCGATGCGGCCGAAACTTACGAGCGCCTTGGTTCGCCGGAGGGCGAGCTTGCGCTTGCGCAGGCCATTATCTACATGGCGATCGCGCCGAAATCGAACGCGGGCTATATGGCTTATAACGAGGCGCGCGCATTCGTCGGCAAGGACCAGTCGCGCGCGGTGCCGATTCATTTGCGCAACGCGCCGACGCGGCTGATGAAAGAGCTCGGCTATGGCCACGAGTACCGCTATGCGCATGACGAACCGGACGCGTATGCGGCCGGCGAGACCTATTTGCCGGACGGGATGCGCGAGCCGCACTGGTACCGCCCGACGCCGCGCGGGCTCGAGGGGAAGATTGGCGAGAAGCTCGCGCGCCTCGCCGAACTCGACGACGCATGGCGCAGCGAGCACAAGCCGAAGAAGGGCTGAGCCGCGCCGCCTTTGCCGCTCGCGCGGGGGCGGTGCGCGTGCACATCGGCCGTTCACGCCGGTGCGCTAAAATCGCAGCTTCACACAACGAACTTCCCCCTCGTCATGCTCGACATCCAGTTGCTGCGCAAAGATCTTGACGGCGTCGCGAAACGCCTCGCCGGCCGCGGCTATACCCTCGACGTCGCTGCGTTCTCCTCGCTTGAAGCGGAGCGCCGCGCGATTCAGACCCGCACCGAAGAGTTGCAGGCACGCCGCAATAGCTTGTCGAAGCAGATTGGCGCGATGAAAGGGCGCGGCGAGGACACGTCGGCGGTGATGGCCGAAGTGAGCGGGCTGGGCGACGAGATGAAGGCATCGGCGGTGCAGCTGGAAGTGATTCAGAGCCGCCTGTCGGACCTGATGCTCGGCGTGCCGAACGTGCCGCACGAGAGCGTGCCGGTGGGCAACGATGAAACTGGCAATGTCGAGGCGCGCCGCTGGGGCACGCCGCGTCAGTTCGACTTCGACGTGAAAGACCATGTCGATGTCGGCACGCCGCTGGGCCTCGATTTCGAAACCGGCGCGAAGCTGGCCGGCGCGCGCTTCACGATGCTGCGTGGGCCGATTGCGCGGCTGCATCGTGCGCTTGCGCAGTTCATGATCGACACGCATACGCAGCAGCACGGGTATACGGAAATCTATACGCCTTACATCGTGAATCCGGAGATTCTGTACGGCACCGGCCAACTGCCGAAGTTCGCGGACGATATGTTCCGCGTCGAAAAGGGCGGCGGCGAGAATACGGTCACGCAGTATCTGATCTCGACGTCGGAGATTTCGCTGACTAACACCGTGCGTGACAGCATCGTCGATGCGAATGCGCTGCCGATCAAGCTGACCGCGCATTCGCCGTGCTTCCGTTCGGAGGCGGGATCGTATGGGCGCGATACGCGCGGGATGATTCGCCAGCACCAGTTCGATAAGGTCGAGATGGTGCAGATCGTCGCGCCGGAGACGTCGTATGACGCGCTTGAGCAGATGGTCGTGCATGCGGAAACGATTCTGCAGAAGCTCGAGTTGCCGTATCGGGTGCTTACGCTTTGCACGGGCGATATGGGGTTCTCGGCGGCGAAGACTTACGACCTCGAAGTGTGGCTGCCCGCGCAGAACACTTATCGCGAGATCTCGAGCTGTTCGAATACCGAGGCGTTTCAGGCGCGGCGGATGCAGGCGCGGTTCCGCAATGCGCAGGGCAAGCCGGAGCTTGTGCATACGTTGAACGGATCGGGGCTCGCGGTCGGGCGCACACTGGTCGCGGTGCTGGAGAACTTCCAGAATGCGGATGGTTCGGTGACGGTGCCGGTCGTGTTGCGGCCTTATCTGGGTGGGATCGAGCGGTTGGAAGTGCCGGCTGCGGGTTGAGGCCTTTGATGCGTTCGATCTGATTGCTCGGGGCGGCACAAAAAAGCTTGGAAACCCGATTCAACTGTTCTATAATCTTCGCTTCGCCGAGCAGCGACCCGCTTGGCGAAGCGTCCCAAATAGCTCATCAGTAGCAGGTCAAGTACTTGCCTTGAAGCGCTGTGAAGGTCTCGCTTCAAGCTCCCGCAGAATCCCAAGGAAAGGTGGCAGAGTGGTCGAATGCGCCGGACTCGAAATCCGGTGTACGGTTATACCGTACCGTGGGTTCGAATCCCACCCTTTCCGCCAGTGATATCGCCTGTTGCGTGTTTCGCGCGATGGCTCCGCAGTGTTTCCCCGCAGTGTTTCCCATTTGATTTGCCCTGTACGACAGCACGTTGCCGCTTTGGTGCGGACAATGAAAATCGGCTATGCGCTTGTATCAATACAAGAACAGAACAAGAAACGCGTGCTGAACCCGACACACTGAACTGACCCAGGCAAGGGTCGAACCGATTCTCGAAGAAAAGCAGCCGGGCGCTATTTTCGTCGCGACCGGTCCTAAACAAACTTCCCCGAAACCTCGCGCGCGGCGACACGCTCATCGTCTGCAAGCTCGGTTGCATTGCTTGATTGCTCGATACCGCTTCAGCATCGTTGAACGCCTGCAGGATCGCGGCGCTGACTTCGAAAGCCTAACCGAACACATCGATAAGAACACCCCTGCACGACGAAGGCATCCTGCTTCAGGCGTTCGGCGCATTTGCGGATATTCGATGTTGTTTGGAAAACCAAATTCTGCGTCAGATGACCGCGTTTTATCAGACGGCGTGTCGGAAGAGCTTTTCGAATCGTGATGACGCAAACTCGAGGCCTGATTACGCGAGGTTTAAACGAGAAACCTCACGCCCGGGTCCGGCGAAAGCGGTGTTCAACCGGACAGATGTCTGAATACCACCTGTCGGAGCGTCTTTCGGCCGGCAAAGGAATAGAAACGGCGGATCGGCTGTTGTCCTGTTCCTGGAGCGTGGAAAACGCCACATGGCACGAATGGTTCATACGCGCATATCATCGCGCGTGCAACCGCATCCGGGTCCCACTGGACCGATCGATCCGAATGCACCGATACAACGAGGATACGATGGAGCAACCAACATTTAGCTTCAGGCAAGCTAATCTCCTGAGAGGCATGACCAGTACGTTGAAAAACGGCGCGTGCTGGGGACTGACGATGACGTGGGTACGGTCGTGTGAATCGGGCGGCGCAAGCGCAGCCGCGATCGCGCTCGGTCAAGGGACGACGGCCCACGAGGCGTTGATCACTCATGCCGATCGTGGCAATCAGTTCCTGAGCGGCGCGTCCGGCGACAACAACATTGCAAATGGCGTGGTCATGCTTTCCAACGGCCAGTTCGATGCGGCGCGCGATACGCAAGCCGACGGAGCGGTCAGTTCGCACGCTGGAGTATCGAAGAGCAAGTCGATGGCGATTGCCGCTGCGTTGTTAAGCAAGGCGGACGACTACTACGGTCTGTTGATTATTTCTCTCGCCGGCGGCCGGCACGCGATGGCTGTGACCAAACGCGGCAGTGAATGGGCATTGTTCGACCCGAACTACGGGACATGGAGGTACTCCGGCAATGACGCGCTGACGAAGTTTCCGGGCTTGCTGAAGGACAACTTCGACAGCTACAAAGTCACCGAAGTGAATCTCTACAAGCTGACGAGGTTGTTTTAAAGCGGTTCGGGTCGAAAGACCTCAGTTCGTGATCCGAACTGGAGCCGTTTGCCATTGTTCGCAATGGTGAACGGTTCTGAATCAACCGGTCGAATTCAATTGATTCGCGATCCTGTACATCTGAAAGATAAGAAGCGAATCCGTATTCCTGGTAAGCGACGAACTGGTGTCTGTCGTTTTACTTTGTGGAGCTCGATATTCGCTCATTTGCTCCAGGCTCAATCGTGCCCGAGGTGACCACGCGCCGGCGTGCCGATATCAAACGGACTGCACCGGTGAGCGACGAACCAGCGTTCCGACATTATCCGGCCGGCGAGCGTGCAACGTATGTCCCTGTCCATCCGCAATAGCGTCTGTGATCGTGGACAACACCTTACGCAGCAAGCCCCTCAAGTTTGTCATTTTCATGTCGTTTACGTGGCATGCGCCGCGTCACGCATGATTCAAACAGCATATCGACGCAGAGCGATACCCAGAGTCGCCAGACGACCTTTGGGCCAAACCTATAAAACACTGCCCCTCCGACAAAGCAATGAGACACTACATCGCCATTCTTGCCCTCGTTGGCACGCTATTGACTTCCGGTTGCGCCACCGTCGCCAACATGTCGCCATCGATATCATCCAGTTCCGTCGACACAACGAAGAACTCCTACGCGCTGATGACGGTCACCCTCAAGAACGCATACCACACCAGCTACCAACCCAGCCCGATCGTCGTTCACCTCGAACGCGGCGCCGCCGATTCCCGCGCGGACCGCCTGAATTTCAAATTCGATGACCAGGCAACGACCACCAGCGACTTCGGCAATCATTATTTCGTTCGCCTCCCGCTGGCGCCCGGAAAATATGTCATTCGCGGCATCACGGGCCAGAGCGGCATCTTCCCGTTCCACGGCATGTTCTTCACGCCGCTTCACGAGAGCATCGAAATCAAGCCGAATTCGATCGTGTATCTTGGGCACATCGATGCGACGGTCGTCGAGCGCAAGGACGGCGAGTTGCGCGCAGGGCCGGTCATCCCGCTGCTTGATCAGGCGGCGACGGGCTTTAGCGGCGGCACGTGGGACGTCAGCGTGTCGGACCAGTTCGACCGCGACGTGACGGATTTCAAAAAGGATTTCCCCGCGCTAAGCAATGCATCGATCGAGCGTGACGTGCTGCCCGCGTGGGACAAGCAAAAAGCGACCGAGTGGTGGGCTAGCCACTAATCGTCGATGTCGCAGTAGCCGGCGCGCGCATTCGGGATTCGTGAATCGCGCGCCGGCTCGTCCGTCGTCTTTGGCCGTTCCTCCTTCGCGCGTCTCAAGCGCCGCCGCCAGTTGCATCCCGAAGCTGCGATCTTCAAGCACTTCCCGAAACGGATTTTCACAGTCCCTCAGTGTTGCGACGCGCATAGAGCGATGTGTTATCTACGCTGCCGCAGCAAACGTCCTCCGTTCGAACCTCTCCCATCTCCGCAAGCTCCCGTCTCGAAAGCAAGCCTGACGCATCGCGTCGCCCGGCGATCCAGGTACAAAATCTGCTGGGCCCGGGTCTCGTAGTGGGCGCGTGTCTTGCGACACCTTACTTATCCCCCGATTGGCATAAGATAACCAGCGTCCACTTTCATCCGATATTTGAAATCCGATAGACCTGATGACAACCCGCGACCGGAAAACCGCATATGTCGCCGGCGACAACCCGTGTTCGCCGCAAGCCGCGACTTCATCGAATGACGCGCTCTTCAAAAGCCTCGTCGAATCGATCGATCATTGCGCGCTGGCCATCCTCGATCGCGACGGCATCGTGATCGGCTGGAACGTTGGGGCCGAGCGCCTGACCGGCCATACCCGCGCCGATGCGACGGGACGACACCTATCGTTCCTCTACGCCGGCGCAGCGGCCGAGGGTGGGCTTGCCGCGGACGCGCTTGCGCAGCGCGATCTGAGCAGCGCCGCATATCAGGGGCGCGTCGACGGCGAACGCCGGTTGCATTGCAATGGCGGCATGCCAATACGCGCCGGCGTGTCGATCGCCGCGTCAACAGACCCGGCAGGCGAACTAGCGGGCTTCAACTGCATCTTTACACCGCGCGAACCGATGTCGGATATCGACGATGCGCAACTCATCGACCCGGGCACCGAACGCTTTGCGCAAATCGTCCAGGACATCCAGGACTACGCGATTTTCATGCTCGACCGGCGCGGCAATGTCATCAGCTGGAACGCAGGCGCACAGCACATCAAGGGTTATCGCCCTGACGAGATCATCGGACGACATTTTTCAACGTTTTACTCGGCCGAAGATAAAGCCGCCGGCAAGCCCGACCGCGAACTGGTGCTGGTGGAACAGTTCGGCCGGCTCGAGGACGAAGGCTGGCGCATTCGCAAGGACGGCACGAAGTTCTGGGCGAATGTCGTGATCACCGCGCTGCGCGGCGAGGACGGGCGCTTGCGCGGCTTCGCGAAGGTCACGCGCGACGTCACCGCACGGCGCGCGCAAGAGGAGACGTTACGGCAAAGCGAGGAACGTTTCCGTCTGATGGTCGAGTCCGTGAAGGACTACGCGATTTTCATGCTGGATGCGAATGGCCATGTCGCGACATGGAACGCGGGCGCGATGCAGATCAAAGGCTATCGGCGCGACGAGATCGTCGGCCGGCACATCTCGGTGTTCTATAGCGCTGACGACAACGCCGCGCTCAAGCCGCAGCGCGAACTCGAAATTGCCGCGCGCTTCGGCCGCGTCGAAGACGAAGGCTGGCGTGTACGCAAAGACGGTTCGATGTTCTGGGCCAACGTCGTGATCACCGCGGTGCGCGACACCACCGGACATCTGCTCGGCTTCGCGAAGGTCACGCGTGACATGAGCGAACGAAAACGGCTTGAGGAACTCGAGGTGTCGAGCCGCCGCATGAGCGAGTTTCTCGCCACCCTCGCACACGAACTGCGCAATCCGCTTGCGCCGGTGCGTAACGCGGTCAGCGCGATGCAGATCGCGCCGAACAGCGATCCGCTGCTGCGCCAATGCCGCGATGTGATCGACCGGCAGATCGGCCACCTGACGCGCCTTGTCGACGATCTGCTCGACATCGGCCGTATTACGACCGGCAAGATCGAACTGCGCATCGCGTCCGTCGATGTGCAGGATGTCGTCACACGCAGCGTCGAAGCCGCGCGCCCGTTCACCGACGCACGTGGCCAGACGATTCGCGTCGTCATGCCGGCCACGCCGCTGGTGGTGCGCGGCGATCTGACCCGCCTCGTGCAGGTGCTGCAGAACCTGTTGAACAACGCATCGAAGTTTTCCCCGAACGGCACGCAGATTTCAATCCACGTCGCGACCGAGCGCCGCTCCGTCGTGGTGCGTGTGAAGGACCAGGGACGCGGCATTGCGCAGAGCGCGCTAGATTCGATCTTCGATTTGTTCACGCAGGAGGGCCATGCGCAGAACCCGACCGACACGGGCCTCGGCATCGGACTCACGCTGTGCCGCTCGCTCGTCGAGCTGCATGGCGGTGCGATCGTCGCGGCCAGCGCGGGACGCGGGCGCGGCAGCACATTCACGGTGCGGTTGCCGCTCGCGCCCGGCGTGGAGGTCCATCACGACGACACGCTGCCTGCGACCGCGACCACCGTGAACGGCGAAGGGCTACGCGTACTGGTGGTCGACGACAATCGCGATTCCGCGGACAGTCTCGCCGTGCTGCTCGAGATGAAAGGACATGAGGCACGCGTCGCGTACGACGGCAATGGCGCACTAGCGGCGGCCAAGGCGTACCTGCCGCATCTGGTGCTGACCGACCTCGCGATGCCCAACGTCGATGGTTTTGGCCTGCTGCGCGAGCTGCGCTCGAATCCGAAACTGTCCCTCACACGTGTGGTCGCGATGTCCGGATTTGGTCAGTCAAGCGACCGCGAGCAATCGCTCGCGGCGGGCTTCGATGCGCATCTCGTGAAGCCACTGGAAATCGACGTGCTGGATGAGTTGCTTGATAGCGTGTCGCGTCCCCGTCCCGCGTCAAATCATTGATCGCATGTCGATGCAGAAAAATAAGAATCTTCCATAAAAATCGCATGCGGCATAAGAATAAATAAGATTCAAAAATCATGAGATAGGCGAAATCTCATACAAGTTTGGAGAACTTTGTAATCGTCTGGCTTTTCGGCCGAGGAACCTCTTTACTAACGGGTACTTTGTGCCTAGGATTAAGTTGCATTTTTTTCTCAAGCCAATCGAATAGCAATGTAAATGCTTCCCGCTATCGCATTAAGGGTGATAGCGAACCTTTTGAGATGTGTGCCGCATTGGGTGCGAATCGAATCGGACTCCCCAGTTCCCTATTAAACGCATCAGAACAAGTTGTTGAAGTCGTCAGTGTTTCAAACGATCGACGCGTCGAATGGTCTGCTCAGGCATCTGCACCGCCCGTGTTTCAGCCGGCATTCCGCGTCATCACCAGGCAGGCAAATCAGGTTGTCTTGTGCGAGCGTCGACGAGGAACGTAAGCCATGAAGATCGCCATCTTTGCCATCGCGAACGCGGTTGCCGCTCGTCTTAACCAGTTGATGGGTTCAGGGTTGGCGCCGTGGTTGGCCCGATCGTGGACCGCGTCGCTGGCCCCCGTGCCGGACCCGCGGCAACGCATCGCGCTCAACGCGGCCACACCGTTGTTGCACGCCTCGTCAGTCACAGGCGTCGATCCGGCGAAGCGGGCGGGCACCATATCGCGGGCTGGGGTCCGCATCGGCCGGCTGACGCGCGCATGGCGGCTGATCGTCAGGCGGCGCGCGGCCGGGGGGGGTGCGGACCTGTCGTCCGTATTCGCGCCGCTTGAACACGCACCGGTTGCGGCGATTATCGTGGACCGGCACGGCTGCATCGCGCGCGCGAACCTACACGCCGAACGGCTGTTCCAATGTCCACGCAGCGATCTTGCCGGACTACCGGCGGAACGACTCGTTCCGCACCTGCTGAGCGCCGCGCACGAACCGCCCAATCCGCTGATGGCGCCGGGCGCGCAGGAAGCCGTGCAAACGCGCGAGATCCGCGCAAAGCGCCGTGATGGCACGTTGTTTCCGGTTGAAGTCGTCACGCGCGAACTCCACAATGGCGACGATATCGCGACACTCGCTTTCATCACCGACCGGACCGAGCGCTACGAGCTCAAGCGCGATCGCCAGGAACTCGCGCATCTGACGCGCGTGTCGACACTCGGCGAACTCGCCGGTTCGCTCGCGCACGAACTGAACCAGCCGCTCACTGCAATCCTGAGCAACGTTCAGGCAGCGCAGCGTTTCATCGATCTCGATCCGCCGGATCTCACCGAGGTCCGCGAGATTCTCAAGGACATCGTCGACGACAGCTGCCGCGCAAGCGAAGTGATTCGCCGCATTCGCGCATTCGTGAAGAAAGATGAACTCGAACTCGTGCGGCTCGATGTCGGCGACGTGCTGCGCGACGTGATGCAACTCGTGCATAGCGATGCAATCGTGCGTGGCGTGCATCTGTCGGTCGATATCGACGATGCGCTGCCGCCGGTACGCGGCGACAAGATTCAATTGCAGCAGGTCGTGCTAAACCTCGTGATCAATGCGTTCGACGCAGTCAGTGACCGCGACGCGCTCGAACGCGTGGTGACCGCATTTGCGGGCCTCGATCGCGACGGCAACGTGCGCGTCGCGATTCGCGATCGCGGCACAGGCATCGCCGCCGATCGGCTCGAGCGAATCTTCAAACCATTCGTCACGTCGAAACCGCACGGTCTCGGTCTCGGTCTGTCGATCAGCCGCTCGATCGTCGAGATGCATCGCGGGCGGCTGTGGGCCGAAAACAATGCCGACAAGGGCATGACCTTCTATCTCGTGTTACCGCCATGGAGCGTGCCGGAAGCGGCGCGGTGATCACGATGAACGAGCGCAACATGTGCGATGCAACGGTGTATGTGGTGGACGACGAAGCTAGCGTGCGCCGTGCGCTCACGCGGCTGATCCAGTCGGCGGGCTACCGTGTCGATGCCTACGGCGCGGCCGATGAATTTCTGGCGCGCGTGCCGCTACGCGAGCCCGATGCAACCGTCGCGCAAGATGATGGCCCTGCCTGCATCGTACTCGACGTGCAAATGCCCGGCCTGAGCGGACTCGAGTTGCAGCGCGAACTACCGCCGTCGTTGCCGATCATTTTTCTGACCGGCCACGGCGACATTGCGATGACAGTCGGCGCACTCAAGGCCGGCGCCGCCGATTTCCTGACCAAGCCAGTACGCGACGACGATCTGCTCCACGCAATCGCGCAAGCGCTTGCCCGTTCCACCGACGCGTTGCAGAGCCTGCGCGAATTGCACGAACTGAAGAGCCGCGTCGAACGCCTGACGCCACGCGAGCGAGAAGTGATGGACCTTGTCGTGCTGGGTCGCTTAAACAAGCAGGTCGCCTGCGAACTCGGCACCGTCGAGAAGACGGTGAAAGCACATCGCGCGCGCGTGATGCAGAAGATGGAAGTGAACTCGCTTGCCGAGCTGGTGCGCGTCGCCGACAAGGTCGCGCGCGCCGGCACGACGCGCGATCCGGATTCGCACGACTGAGCTTCACCCGCTGCTGCAAAGCATCTCCAACTGTTTCGCAATCCATCTGAATCGCGCCGTACGGGACCAAGGTCCAATATCGCTGTCGCGCGCTGTCTCATAGTCTATTGCTGGGAACGCCGTCGCAGACGTCTGCATGCGCGTTGCCGGTCACCGGACTATTCAAAATGGGCACTGCCAAGCCATTCGTTGTAGTGGTCGACGACGATGCATCGGTGGGCCGGGCGATCAAACGATTGTTGCGCTCCGTCGGGATCGTGGCTGACACGTTCGCGAGCGGCGACGAATTTCTGGACACCTTGTCGTCCATGCCCTCGTATCGCCCGGACTGCGTGATTCTCGACGTGCAGATGCCTGGTTCGAACGGACTCGAAGTCCAGCGGCGGCTGGCGGGTCAGCGTGTGCCGGTGATTTTCATCACCGCGCACGACGACGCCGGCGTTCGCGACGAAGCGCTCGCCGCGGGCGCGGTCGCCTATCTGCGCAAGCCCTTTAACGACGCACTGTTTATCCGCACGGTCTGCGCGGCGCTGAAAATCGAAGCGCCGCGTTGACGCTCGCGGCCGCCTTCTAACACATCGGCGCAGCTATTGGACCAAGGTCCAATTGTCTTCGACCCTGGGCACTTCCAATATGGACAACATCACACTTGCCTTCTGATCGACGGCAGGCGTCGAGGCGCGTCCACGCGCTGCGCACAGGCGGCGAATCAGGCGGGCACGAGAGGCAATAAGACTGATCAAGGATACAAAGAGATGAAACCAGCGATCCGAATCGCGCCTGTGCAGGCGGCACGCGCACCGGCGATTCCGGCAGCCGCGGCTAAAGCATTCAATGAGCGTAATGATCAGGCGGAGCAAACATAATGAATCGATCGTTTGAGCGCGACGCGCAACGGTCGCGTGCCGTGATCATGGGCCGGCGCGCGCGCTGGTGGCTGCCGCTTGCCGCTGCTGCGGCGCTGTTCGCGGGCTGCAAGAAGGCGCCCACGGAAGCGCCGCGGCCACCCGTCGAAGTGACCGTCGTCACGGTCGAGCAGAAGGCCACACCGGTCGATTTCGAATTCACCGCGCAAACGGAAAGCTCGCGCCAGGTCGAGATCCGTGCACGTGTCGACGGCTTTCTCGGCAAGCGGATGTACACGGAAGGCGACCTCGTGCACGAAGGGCAGGTGATGTTCGTGATGGACCGCAAACCGTTCGAAGCGGCGTTGCAGACCGCGAAGGGCGAACTCGCGCAGCAGCAGGCGCGACTCACGGTGACCAAGGCGAATCTGGCGCGCGTCGTGCCGCTTGCCGCGCAAAACGCATTGAGCAAGAAGGATCTCGACGATGCGGTCGGTAACGAGAAAGAAGCGGAAGCCGCGGTGATCGCCGCGAAAGGCCAGGTGCAGACCGCCGAACTCAACCTCAGCTATACGGTCATCAAGTCGCCGCTGCTTGGCCTGTCGAGCTATGCGCGTCAGCAGGAAGGTGCGTATGTGACACCGACCCAGGGCGGGTTGCTCACGTACGTGTACCAGCTCGATCCGATCTGGGTGAACTTCAGCATCTCCGAAAACGAGTTGCTGCGCTATCGCGAGCAGATTGCGAAGGGGCAACTGCGTTTCCCGCCGGAAAACAAGTTCGATGTGTCGGTGATTCTGGCCGACGGTTCGATCTATCCCGGGGTGGGCCATATCGATTTCACGA
Organism: Paraburkholderia rhizosphaerae; assembly: GCF_004366595.1. Taxonomy (GTDB): domain Bacteria; phylum Pseudomonadota; class Gammaproteobacteria; order Burkholderiales; family Burkholderiaceae; genus Paraburkholderia; species Paraburkholderia rhizosphaerae. The sequence goes on along the minus strand of NZ_SORE01000013.1, from coordinate 136,305 downwards.
ACCCCGCGTTCAGCTCGGAGACCGGCACGTTCCTCGTGCGTGCGGTATTTGCTAATCCGAAAGGCACGTTGCGTCCTGGCCAGTTCGTACGCGCGCGCGTATCCGGCGCGGTGCGCCCGGACGCGATCCTCGTGCCGCAACGCGCGGTGCTGCAGGGCGCGAAAAGCCACTTCCTGTGGGTGCTCGATAGCGAATCGAAGCCCCGCCAGCGGGTCGTCGAGGTCGGGGATTGGCATGGCGACAATTGGTTCATCACGCAAGGCTTGCGCGCGGGCGAGCGGGTCATCGTCGATGGCGCGATTCGCGTGAACACAGATTCGACGATCAAGATCGTCAGCGCAGTGGCGCCGGATGGTCCTGGACCGAAACCACCCGCCAGCGCACCGGCGGCCGCCTCCAGCGCGAGCGCGTCGTCGCATGAACGGCAACACGGGCAGCACGACGGGCCGCAGCTAGCACAGCGGCGCCCGGACGGCAGCACGCGCAATCGCGCAGGCGACAGCGTGATCAGGTGAGCGAGCCCAGCCGATGAATATCTCCCACTTCTGTATCGACCGGCCGATCTTCGCGTCGGTCATTTCGATCATCATCACGCTGGGCGGCGCGCTGACGATGCTGTCGCTGCCCATTGCGCAGTATCCGGACATCACGCCGCCGCAGATCACCGTGTCCGCCACATATCCGGGCGCGAGCGCGGACGTGGTCGCGAACAACGTTGCCGCGCCGATCGAGCAGCAGGTCAACGGCGCGGACAACATGATCTACATGAGCTCGTCGAGCTCGTCGACCGGCAACCTGTCGCTCAATGTGTACTTCGAGATCGGCACGAACCCGGAACTCGCGCAGGTCGACGTGCAGAACCGCGTGAACCTCGCGTTGCCGCAATTGCCGCAGTCGGTGCAGGCGCAGGGCGTATCGGTGCAGAAAAAGTCGCAGGCGTTCATGATGGTGATCGCGATCTATTCGCCGACCGAACGCTATAACTCGACCTACATTGCGAACTACGCGAACATCTATGTGCTCGACGCGTTAAAGCGCATCCCTGGCGCGAACCAGTCGAGTATCTTTGGTACGCCTGACTACGCGATGCGGATCTGGTTGCGACCTGACCGGATGGCGCAATTGGGCATCACCGCGGCCGATGTGCAAACCGCGGTCGCCAACCAGAACCAGCAGTACGCGGTCGGCAGTATCGGGCAGTCGCCTACCGGAAAAACGGTCGAGCAGTCGTTTGCGGTCACGACCACCGGGCGGCTCACCGAACCGTCCGAGTTCGAGAACATCATCATCCGCGCGGAAAGCGGCGGCGCCGCGATCGTGCGTCTGAAAGACATCGGCCGCGCGGAACTTGGCCAGAAGGATTATTCGATCCGCAGCAAATTCCAGGGCAAGCCCGCCACCGTGATCGCCGTCTATCAGCAGCCGGGCGCGAACGCGCTCGATGTTTCGAAGGCGGTGCGCAAGACGCTCGAGGAGATGAAGAAGACGTTCCCGGAAGGGATCGACTACAAGATCGCGATGGATACCACCGAGTTCACGCGCGCGTCGATCTCGGATGTGGTCCACACGTTCTTCGAAGCAGTCGTGCTGGTGGTGATCGTCGTATTCGTGTTCCTGCAGAGCTTCCGCGCGACACTGATTCCGGTGCTTGCGGTGCCGGTGTCGATTGTCGGCACGTTCATGGGGATGGCCGCACTCGGCTTCTCGATCAACATGCTGACCTTGTTCGGCATGGTGCTGGCCATTGGTATCGTCGTTGACGATGCGATCGTCGTGATCGAAAACGTCGAGCGCAACATGACCGTGCTCAAGCTCGACCCGAAGACCGCCGCGAAGCGCGCAATGGACGAGGTCGCGGGCCCGGTCGTCGCAATCGTGCTGGTGCTGTGCGCGGTGTTCGTGCCGGTCGCGTTTATCGGCGGCATTACCGGCCAGATGTACAAGCAGTTCGCGATCACCATCGCGATTTCAGTGGTGATCTCCGGCTTCGTCGCGCTGACGCTGTCGCCTGCGCTCGCAGCGCTGCTGCTTAAGCCGGGTCACGGCGAGAAGCGGGGCTTCTTCCGCTGGTTCGACAACCAGTTTGCGCGGATGACTGCCGGCTACACGCGCGCGGTTCGACTGATCATCAAACGCTTCGTGATCGGCCTGCTGATCTTTGCCGGTGTGATCGCGCTCGCGGTGTGGATGATGCGCACGATTCCCGGCGCGTTCCTGCCGCCGGAGGACCAGGGTTATCTGCTTGGCGCGGTGATCATGCCCGATGCGGCGAGCCTCGATCGTACCGGCGAGGTGTCGCAGCACGTGACCGACTATTTCATGAACGAGCCGGCGGTCGACAGCATCACCGTGATCGATGGCTATAGCCTGCTCGACAGCCAGACCAAGAACAACTCGTCGACGTTCTTTGTCGGCTTCAAGTCGTTCGAAGAGCGCTATACGCGCGCGAACATTCGCACGCAGAATGCGCGGGCGGTGCTGATCAATGCCTACAAGGCGCTGTCGCAGGTGCGGGAAGGGATTATCGTGCCGTTGAATCCGCCCGCGATTCCGGGCCTCGGCACGACCGGCGGCACCGAAGTATGGATTCAGAGCAAGGGCGATGCGACGGTGGCGCAGTACGCGGCGGTGGTCGCGGACTTCGTCGCAAAGGCGAAGCAGCGGCCCGAGCTTTCCGGCGTCACGTCGACGTTCAATGCGTCATCGCAGCAATTGCTGGTGAACGTCGATCGCGACAAGGCCACCACGCTCGGTGTGCCGGTCGAGGCGGTCTACAGCGCAATGCAGACGATGTTCGGCTCGCTGTACGTGTCGCAGTTCAATCGCAACAGCCGGCTATGGCAGGTCATCCTGCAGGCCGAACCGACCTATCGCCTCAGGCCGGAAGATCTGACCCAGGTGTTCGTGCGCAGCAGCTCCAACCAGATGGTGCCGTTGAAGTCGGTGGTGACGTACAAGTACGTGACCGGTCCGGATCTGATCACCCGCTTTAACAACTACCCGGCCGTCAAGATCACGACCAACGCGGCGCCCGGCTTCAGCTCGGGGCAGGTGATCCAGACACTCGAGCAGATCGGCGCGCAGATGCCCGAAGGCTATAGCCTCGCGTGGAGCGGCGAAGCGTTTGAGGCGAAGCAGTCCGGCGGCACGTCGGGACTCGTGTTCGTGTTCGGCCTCGTGATGGTGTTCCTGATCCTCGCCGCGCAATACGAGAAGTGGAACCTGCCGGTAGGCGTGTTGATGGCGGTGCCGTTCGCGATCTTCGGCGCACTGCTGGCGATTCTGTTGCGTGGACTGAACAACGACGTGTACTTCCAGATCGGCCTGACGATGCTGGTCGCACTCGCCGCGAAGAACGCGATTCTGATTTTCGAGTTTGCGGTATTGAACCGGCATAGCGGCAAGTCGGTGTACGACGCGACGATGACCGCGGCGGAAGAGCGGCTGCGCCCGATCGTGATGACCTCGCTCGCATTCATTCTCGGCTGCGTGCCGCTCGCGATCGCGACCGGCGCATCGGCGAACAGCCGTCATTCGATCGGCACCGGCGTGATTGGCGGGATGCTGGGCGCGACGGCGATCGCGGTGTTCTTCATCCCGATGTTCTACTACGTGCTCGAGACGCTGTCCGACAAGCGCAAAGGCAAGAAGAAGGCGGGTGTGGCAGGCGATGTGCCGCCGTCCGAGCCGCCATCGGGCCCGGGCCCGGGCCCGACCTCGGGCGGCCCGACTGAGCCGCCCGCGGGGCCGACGGGGCCAACGACTCCGGCAGCGCCGGGCGGCCCGCACGTGACACCGTCCGCCCGTCGCGAGGGTGAATGACATGCGACATTCACTACGCACGATGGGCGCCGCGTCGGTTCTTGCGTTCGGCCTGTCCGGCTGTCTGCTCGGGCCGAACTACCAGCGGCCGGTGATCGACACACCCGCGACGTTCCGCTTCCAGGAAGGCGAAGCCGCCGATCTCGCGAACACCGAATGGTGGAAGCAGTTCAACGACCCGGTGCTCAACGATCTGATCGCGACGGCGCTCGCCGACAACAAGGATGTGAAGGTCGCCGCCGCGCGCGTCGACCAGTTCCTCGGCCAGTTCTGGAGCACCCGCTCGGCGCTGTTTCCGCAAGTCAGCGCCGGCTTCAGCGCGGGGCGCGAGCGCATTAGCCAGGTCGGGCCGACGCCGATCTTGTCGAATGGCGCGATTTTCAACGACTTTCAGGCGACGCTCAACGCGTCATGGGAAATCGATCTGTTCGGCCGCAACCGGCGTCTCACCGAATCGGCGCGCGCGAGCCTGCTGTCGACCGAAGAAGGCCGGCGCGCGACGATCCTCGCGCTGGTTTCGTCGGTGGCGCAATCGTATATCGCGCTGCTGAGTCTCGACCAGCAACTGCAGATTGCGAAAGCCACCACGCAAAGCCGTGCCGAGTCGGTGCACGTGTTCGAACTGCGTTTCCAGGGCGGCGAGGTGTCGCAGATGGAACTTGCGCAAAGCCAGTCCGAATATGAAGCGTCGGCGGCGACGATTCCGCAGCTCGAAGCGCAGATTGCGCAGCAGGAGGACGCGTTGTCCGTGCTGCTCGGCCACAACCCGGGGCCGATCCTGCGCGGCCGCGAACTGTCGGCGCTCGCGTCGCCGGCCGTGCCGGCGGGCCTGCCGTCGGATCTGCTGCAACGCCGCCCGGATCTTCGTCAGGCCGAACAGGATCTGGTGGCCGCGAATGCGCTGATCGGCGCCGCGCGCGCGTTGTATTTCCCGCAGATCTCGCTGACCGGACTGCTCGGCACCGAGAGCCTCGCGTTTTCGAACCTGTTTACCGGTCCGTCGAAGATATGGGCGTTCGCCGGTTCGGTCGCGCAGCCGATCTTCACCGGCGGCAACATCACCGGCCAGGTGAAGTCGGCCGAGGCGCAGCAGCAACAGGCGCTATACACGTATCAGAAGGCGATCCAGACCGCGTTCCAGGAAGTCGACGATGCGCTGATTTCATCGCAGAAGTTGCGTGAGCAACTGGTGGTTCAAGGACGCCAGGTCGACGCGCTGCGCACGTACTCGCATATGGCGCGGCTGCGTTACGAGGGCGGCTACACCAGCTACATCGAAGTGCTCGATGCGGAGCGCAGTCTGTTCAATGCGGAGTTGAGCGAGACGCAAACCCGGCAGGCGGTGCTGACCTCGTTCGTGTCGTTATACAGGGCGATGGGCGGTGGATGGGTGATCGAGGCGGAAAAGATGACGACACAACAATCGTCGGCCACTGATACCGGCGCCGGCTCCAGCGCGCCGCCGGCATCGGGCGTGGCGCCCGCGGAGAACGTCAAATGAATACGCCACCCGGCGTTCAGGAAACCGACGCGGCCCGTTCAGCCGGTGTGATCGCGTGCCACGAATGCGATCTGCTGCAACGCGAGCGGCCGTTGCCAGTGAACGGTGTGCTGCGCTGCTGCCGCTGCGGCGCGGCACTTTACCGCCGTCACGGGCCCGGGCTTGATCGCGCGCTTGCATACGCGGTTGCCGCGCTTGCGCTGTTCGTGCTCGCGAATGCGTTTCCGATTGTCGGGTTGTCGGTGAATGGCGACCTCGTTGAAACCACGCTGTTCGGCTCGGTCCGCGTGTTGTATCGCGATGGGATGTGGCCGCTCGCGGCGCTGATCTTCGTCACGACGCTGCTGATGCCGGCAGTGCAGGCGGCGGGCATCGTCTGGCTATTGCTGCCGTTGCGGTTCGGGCGCCGGCCGTATTGCGCGGAACCGGTGTTCCGCATGCTGCATGTCGCGCAAGCTTGGGGAATGACGGAGGTGCTGATCCTCGGCTTGCTGGTGGCGCTCGTGAAGCTCGCGCATATCGCGAGCGTGGTGCCCGATATCGCGCTGTGGTCGTTCGGCGCACTGATGCTGCTGCTGGCCGCGGCGGCGGCCGCGTTCGATCCGCGCGATCTGTGGGCGCGTCTCGAAGCGTTGCCTGCGGCGGGTCAGGGCGGCCGGCCCGAGGTCGCCGCGCGCGGCCACGCGGCCGCTGCGCCGTTGCTCGCGCGTACCGCCGCCGGCAGCGGACGCTGCGTGTGCCACGACTGCGGCCTACTATCCGCGCCGCTCGCCAACGTAGAGGGTCACGACTTGCGCTGCACGCGCTGCGGCAGCCGTCTGCATCTGCGCAAGCCGAACAGCCTCGCGCGCACGTGGGCTTTCCTGATCGCCGCGCTGGTGCTGTATCTGCCGGCGAACCTGCTGCCGGTGATGCACACCAGTTCGCTGTTCGGCGCGCAGAAGGACACGATCATGAGCGGCGTCGTCTATCTATGGACGTCCGGCTCGTGGCCGCTCGCGGTGCTGGTGTTTATCGCGAGCATCGCGGTGCCGATGCTGAAAATCATCGCGATCGCGTTTCTCGCCGGCTCGGCGAACCTCGGCTCCAGCTGGCAGCCGGTGCAACGCGCACGGATCTACCGGATTGTCGAACTGGTCGGCCGCTGGTCGATGCTCGACATCTATGTGATCGCGATCCTGACCGCGCTCGTGCAGTTCAACGCACTCGCGACGATCACCGCAGGGCCGGCCGCGGTCGCGTTCGGCGCGGTCGTCGTCTTGACAATGTTTGCCGCGATGTCGTTCGACCCGCGGCTGATCTGGGATACAAAGGCACACGCTCATGGCGCGACCTCCTGATTCACCGCCGCCCGACCTTCCGGACGCGCTCGCCGTGCCGCGTGCGCGCTGGCGTGTCCAGTGGATCTGGCTGGTGCCGCTGGTCGCCGTGCTGATCGGCGCGTGGCTCGCGGCGCGGACGATTCTCGAGCAAGGCCCGACCATCACGATCAGCTTCAAGACCGGCGAAGGCCTGGAGGCGGGTAAGACCAAGATCAAGTTCAAGGACGTCGATATCGGCGTCGTCAAGACCGTCGCGCTGTCGAAGGACTTTTCGCACGTGATCGCGACCGCGGAACTTACGCCTGACGCATCGAGCATGCTGCGCGACGATACGCGCTTCTGGGTGGTCCGCCCGCGCGTATCCGGCGGCACGGTGTCGGGCATTAGCACGCTGTTGTCCGGCGCGTATATCGGCATGGATATCGGCAAGAAGAAAAACGAGCGGCGCGATTTCGTCGGTCTCGAGACGCCGCCGGTGTTCGCCAGCGACGTGCCGGGCCGCGAGTACGTGCTCAAGAGCGAGGACCTTGGCTCGGTCGATGTCGGCTCGCCGATCTACTTCCGCCGCCTTCAGGTCGGACAGGTGACCGCGTACGAACTGGATCCGAATGGCAGGGGCGTCACGATGCGCGTGTTCGTCAACGCGCCGTACGACCGTTTCGTCACCGCCGATACGCGCTTCTGGCATGCGAGCGGGGTTGACGTCTCGCTCAGTACGGAGGGCGTTAAGGTCAATACACAGTCGCTGGTGTCGATCCTGATCGGCGGTCTTGCGTTCCAGTCGGTGCCCGGCGCGCCCGACGAGCCGCCCGCGCCTGCGCATACGAGCTTCCAGCTCTTTAGCGACCGCACCGAAGCGATGAAGATGCATGATCGCATCGTCGAGACCTACGTGTTCAATTTCAAGGAGTCCGTCCGTGGACTCGTGGTCGGCGCGCCGGTTGAGTTCCGCGGCATTCAGATTGGCGAGGTCGAAGCGATCCATACGCGCTTCGATCCGGACACCAGACAGTTCAGCATTCCGGTTCAGATCAAGCTCTATCCGGAGCGCTTCACGTCGCGTTACGAAAACGAGCCGCGCGGCGGCAGACTGGCGCGCTCGCCGCGCGAAATGGCCGACTTCCTCGTGTCGCGCGGCATGCGCGGCCAATTGAAGACGGGCAGTCTGATCACCGGCCAGCTGTATATCGCGCTCGACTTCTTCCCGAACGCGCCGAAGGCCGAAGTGGACTGGGATCGCAAACCGCCTGAGTTGCCGACCGTGCCGAGCGGTCTGCAATCGCTGCAGGAATCGGTCTCGGAACTGATGGTGCGGATGAACAAGATTCCGTTCGAGGCGATCGGCAAGAACGCGCAGCGGACGCTCGCGCGTGCCGATACGCTGCTGCAAAGCTTCGACACGCAACTGGTGCCGCAGGCGAGCGACGCGTTGACGGCAGCGCGCACCACGCTCAATTCGGCGAATTCCGCGCTGCAACCCGATTCGGCGTTGCAGCAGGACACCGCCGACGCGATTCGCGAGCTGTCGCGCACCGCGTCGGCGCTGCGTTCGCTCGCCGAGTATCTCGAACGTCATCCGGAGGCATTGATCCGGGGCAAAGCGGAGGATGGAAAGTGATGCGTTCGATGCGCAGGCGTGATGGGGATGAGCGAATCACAGGCACTCGCGCGAGTGCGCTGCGCGGTGCGCGCGGGCGGACGGCGCAGCGGGTGCTCGCGTTGGTCGCGTTCGCGGCATTGCTGGCGTCCGGTGGCTGCAAGTCGCCGAATTCGACGTTCTATACGCTGAGCCCCGATGCGTCACTCGAGCACACCGGCGCGCCGCTGCGCACGGCGGTTGTGGTTGGACCGGTGACCATTCCGGAACTGGTGGACCGGCCGCAACTCGTCACGCGCGTGTCCGACAACGAAGTCGCGCTGAACGAATTCGCGCGCTGGGGCGAGCCGCTCAAGAGCGGCATCGCGCGCACGATCGCGGCCGACCTCGGGCAACTGCTCGGTGCCGAACAGGTGTCGGTGCTGGGGCAGGCGGCGCTTGTCCAGGAGGCGTACCGCGTGCGGGTGGACATCGTGCGCTTCGATTCCGCGCCGGGCGACGCGGTGACCATCGACGCGCAGTGGGTCGTGCGCGTGCCCGGCAAGGCGCTGCCGGTGTCCGGCCGGACCGTCGCGCGCGAACCGGTCGGCACGGCCAGCGATGACGCGCTGGTCGCGGCTCACAGCCGCGCGCTGGCGGCAGTCAGTCGCGACATAGCGGCGGCCATCCGCGGCGCACAGTCGTCCTGATGCGCACGCCGCGCATGCGCCGTGCGTCGCGCAGTCTTTCTGGTCAGGCGGCTTCGCTTGCACGTCGTTGCCGATGAAAAGCGCGCTCTTCCATGTTGTCGTGTTTCTCGGCGCGGCGCTCGTCGTCGTGCCGTTGTCGATCCGGCTCGGCTTTGGCGCGGTGCTTGGCTATCTGCTTGCGGGCGTGCTGATCGGCCCGGCCGTCCTGAAGCTCGTGACTCACGTCGACGCGATCCTGCACTTCTCGGAACTGGGCATCGTGCTGATGATGTTCGTGATCGGCCTCGAGATGCATGTCGGACGGCTCTGGGCGATGCGACGGACCATTTTTGGCTATGGCGGCATGCAGATGGTTTTATGCGCCGGGCTGCTGACGGCGATCTTTCTGATGTTCGGCTCGCGTTGGCAAATCGCGTTAACGGCGGGTCTCGCGCTCGCGCTATCGTCGACCGCTATGGCGGTGTCCGAGTTGCAGCAGCGCGGCCAGATGAACACGCGCGCGGGCGAAGCCGCATTCGGCATCCTGCTGTTTCAGGATCTGGCGGCGATTCCGCTGATCGCGTTGATGCCGCTGCTGAGCCCGCTCGACGTCGGCGGAAGCGCCGCGGAGAACTGGATCGCGACCGGCAAAGCGCTGGCGATGCTGGCCGCGGTCGTGCTGGTTGGCCGTGTCGCATTGCGCCGCGGCTTGCGCATGGTGTCACGCACCGGCGCGCCGGAAATCTTCACCGCATTCGCACTTTTATGGGTGATCGGTGTCGCGTTGCTGTTTCGCAGCGTGCATCTGTCGGCGTCGCTTGGCGCGTTTCTGGCTGGCGTGTTGCTCGCGGATTCCGGCTATCAGCAGAAGGTCGAAGCGGATATCGCGCCGTTCAAGGGCCTGTTGCTCGGGCTTTTCTTTATCGCGATCGGCATGTCGATCGACCTCGACGTGCTCGTCAGCGACACGCGGCGCGTGCTGGTCGTCGTCGCGGCGGTGGTCGGCGTCAAGGCCGCGGCGCTCTGGCTGCTCGCGCGGCGCTTTAACGTGCCGCGCGGGCAGCGCGCGTACTTCGCGCTGCTGCTGTCGCAGGGCGGCGAGTTCGCGTTCGTCGTGATGGCTTCCGCGCTGGCGGTGCGCGTGGTCGAGCCGCGCGCGTCAGCTGTCGTGACGCTGGCCGTCGTGCTGTCGATGATCACCACGCCGCTTCTGCTGTTGCCTTTCCGGCGCCGCTTGCCGCCGGCGCCGCCAGCGGTTGCGGGCGCGGCGACAATCGGCATCGGCGCAGCGGCGGCGAGCCATCCCGATCGCCACGATGCACCCGGCTGAGAAATGCGCGGCGTTCAGACTCGGTACAATGGCTGATCGATAACCGGGTGCACGCCGCGCGAGCCGCAGGCCGAATGGCGCGCACCGCCTCCGTTTTTGCGCACATGGCCATTACCTACAAGACTCCCGATGACATCACGAAGCTGCGCATTGCCGGCCGTCTCGCGGCTGATGTACTCGTGATGATCGGCGAACACGTGAAACCTGGCGTGTCGACTGACGAGCTTGACGCGCTGTGCCGTGAATTCATCGTCAACACGCAGCAGGCGGTGGCGGCGAACATCGGCTATATGGGTTTTCCGAAAACGGTCTGCACGTCGGTGAACTCGGTCGTATGTCATGGCATTCCGAACCGCAATGAGGTCTTGAAGGACGGCGACATCATCAATATCGACGTCGCGGTGATCAAGGACGGTTACTTCGGCGACACGAGCCGCATGTACACGGTCGGTGAGCCGAGCAAGGTCGCGCAGCAACTGATCGACACCACGTATGAAGCGATGATTGCGGGCATTCGCCAGGTAAAGCCCGGCGCAACGTTGGGCGATATCGGCCACGCGATCCAGAAGGTCGCGCAACGCGACGGTTTTTCGATCGTGCGCGATTACTGCGGCCATGGCATCGGCAAGGTGTATCACGAGGACCCGCAGGTGCTGCATTACGGTCAGCCGGGGCAGGGCGTGCGTCTGAAGCCGGGCATGGTGTTTACGATCGAGCCGATGATCAATGCGGGGCGCGCGGGCACGACCGTTATGCGCGACGGCTGGACCGTCGTGACCAAGGACAAATCGTTGTCCGCGCAATGGGAGCATATGATTGCGGTCACCGACGACGGCTTCGAGGTGCTGACGTCGTGGCCCGATGGCACCGGCCGTTACGACGCGCCTTGATCTCTGTCCATCCGTCAGTTCAGCCCTTTTGCGTCGGTGCGAATGCGCACCACCGATGTCCGAAATAAGCATTTGACTCGTACGGCGGTTCGGTTAGGCTATACCGTCGAGCGGAAGGGGGCGGGTCGAAGCGGGCTGCGCAGGGGCGCACGGTTCGTTCGTGCGGGTGCGATCGGGTTTGGGTTGGGTGTATCGTTTTACGCTTTCAGGTCCGGGAATCTACGTCTGCATGAGTCCGTCACTCACCGTTGCGCGCATTGCCGCTAATCAGGGCGATGTCTTTCGCGAACTCCGTACCGCATCGTTACGGGAGGCGCCTTACGCGTTCGGGGATACGCTCGAAGAAGCTTTGTCCGCGGATGCCACCACGTTCGATGCAAAGGCCGCGCTGAACGCGACGTCCATCACGTCCACGACTTTCATTCTTTACACCGAGGGCCATCCGGCGGGCCTGATCGATGCCTGCTTCGACGATACGCCCGCGCGCCGCGCGTTCGTCAGCGAGTTGTGGGTCGCGCCGGCCGTGCGTCACCTGCGCGGCGGTGAACTGCTCGTCAATACCGCGAGCGAATGGCTCGCGCACGGTGGTGCGACCGAGGTGTACGCGTGGGTTGCCGATAGCAACCGGAACGCGATGCGCTTTTACGAGCGGCTCGGGTTCGGTCCCACCGGTGATCACCGGCCAACCGCGCGCGCACAAAACCAGTGGGAAACGCAACTGGTGCGCCATGTGACGCCTGCGGCGGCGCCGCCGGCCGGGTAAGCGGGGCGCTTTCCGGCCGCACGTTCCGGATGCAATTTTCCGGCGTGCTTTTCGGACGCGCTATTCGGACGCGCTATTCGGACGCGCCGCTTGGCGCACTTGCGCGCGCACTGCCCGGCGCGCTTCTCGCGATGCGTGCTGGCATTGCGCGCGGCGTCCACGGTGTTTGTCTGCCGCGTGGCCTGTGTGTTTATCCCAACCATTGTGCTTTGCGGCTATCGCGGGGTCGTACCGCGATTGGCGGGCTTCGCGCATGTGTGCCGCACGCGTTGCCGCATGGCTCGCGCCGTTTATTGGCAAAAATGTTCGACGTGCGCCAGGACCCCTGTAAAATACGCAAAATTTTTTGCCGAACGCTATGTCGCCCAAGAAATCGCCCTTTTTCGAATTGCGCAGCGGTACGGTGGACACGCTTCTGTTCGTGGTAAAAACCACCGACCTCGGCGAAATGCGCGCCGAACTGACGCGCCGCTTCGAGGCGACCCCCGAGTTTTTCGCCAATGACGTCGTCGCGATCGACGTGCGCCGCCTCGCGGAAAACGAGCGCGTGCCACTCGCGGAGATTGCCGCGCTGCTCGACAGCGTGCGGATGCGCCCGATCGGCGTGGTCGCCGATGCGGCGCAGCACGTCTGGGTCGGCGACAGCGGTCTGCCGCTGCTCGAAGCGCGCGACCGGCGTCCGAACGCGAAGGCGGCAAGCGAACAAGCGTCGCAGGAGCCAGTCACGGCGGCTTCGTCCGCACCGGCGCCCGCGCCTTCGGCCGACTTTGCGCCGGCCGCGAGCCAGCCGGCGGAACCGGTGCAGATCGGTACGCCGGGCGCCGCGTCGCAGACGCTGGTCGTCGACAAGCCGCTGCGTTCGGGTCAGCGAATCTATGCGAAGGGCGACCTCGTCGTGCTCGGTCTGGTGAGCCACGGCGCGGAAGTCATCGCGGAAGGCAACATTCATATCTATGCACCGCTGCGCGGCCGCGCGCTCGCCGGCGTGCACGGCAATCACGAAGCGCGCATTTTCTGCACCTGTCTCGAGCCGGAACTGATCTCGATCGCTGGCATCTATCGCACGACCGAGAACCCGCTGCCCGGCGATGTGCTTGGCAAGGCGGTGCAGATCTGGCTCGACGAAGAGAAGCTGATGATCGAGCCGCTGCGTCTCACGTAGGGGCGCTGCATTGCGCGCGATACGCAATACGTACGCAACGAATTGCCGGACAACTCATTTCACGAAATCGACGGATACAAGGTAAAGGCCAATGGCAAAAATCATTGTGGTGACTTCGGGCAAGGGTGGCGTAGGCAAGACGACCACGAGCGCGAGCTTTGCGTCGGGCCTCGCATTGCGCGGCCACAAGACCGCCGTGATCGACTTCGATGTCGGCCTGCGCAATCTCGACCTCATCATGGGCTGCGAGCGCCGCGTCGTGTATGACCTGATCAACGTGATCCAGGGCGAAGCGAATCTGAATCAGGCGCTGATCAAGGACAAGAAGTGCGAGAACCTGTTTATCCTGCCGGCTTCGCAAACACGCGATAAAGACGCGCTGACGATGGAAGGCGTCGAGAAAGTCATTAACGACCTGATCGCGATGGACTTCGAGTACATCGTCTGCGATTCGCCGGCGGGTATCGAATCGGGCGCGCTGCTTGCCATGCACTTCGCCGACGAAGCGCTGATCGTGACGAACCCGGAAGTGTCGTCGGTGCGCGATTCGGACCGTATTCTCGGCATTCTGTCGTCGAAAACCAAACGTGCGATCGAAGGCAAGGAGCCGATCAAGGAGCATCTGCTGATCACGCGCTACAACCCGAAGCGGGTCAGCGAGGGCGAGATGCTGTCGCTGTCGGACATCCAGGAAATCCTGCGCATCGAGCTGATCGGCGTCGTGCCCGAGTCTGAAGCGGTACTGCACGCGTCGAATCAGGGCCTGCCCGCAGTGCACCTCGACGGGACCGATGTCGCGGAATCGTATAAGGACATCGTGTCGCGCTTCCTCGGCGAACAGAAGTCGCTTCGCTTTACCGATTACCAGAAGCCAGGCCTGCTGCAGCGCCTCTTCGGCACCAAGTAAGGGAGCGCACGTATGTCGATTCTTTCGTTTTTGCTGGGCGAGAAGAAGAAATCCGCGTCGGTAGCGAAGGAACGCCTGCAGTTGATCATCGCGCACGAACGTGCTGGCGGCCGTGCGCCCGCCGATTATCTGCCGGCGTTGCAACGCGAGCTTGTCGCTGTGATTTCGAAGTACGTCAAAATCAACGACGACGATATCCGCGTAAATCTCGAGCGTCACGACGATCTTGAAGTGCTCGAGGTCAAGATCGAGATCCCGCAGGCCTGATCCCCGTTCGTTGATCGGCCGGGTAGGGTCGGGCGGGTCTAACCGAAGGTTTGGCCCGAACCTATCTCTTCAGGCGGTTCTTTCGGCTTGCGGCGTGAGCGCGTCGCAAGCCGGCGTCGATAGCCTACGTCGATAGCCTGCATTCATACGCCGCACCGATGGCCTACCGCTGGCGGGCATGCATCCGCAGTCGACCGATTTTGCGCCGGTTACCGTTGGCCGTTTAGCGGCGCGACGAATCGTTATCCACGTCCTGGTGCGGTTGCGCGTCTGTCTGCTCGCGTTTATCCGCACGTTGACCGGTTGCCGCGACGCTATCTGTGCACGCATCTTCAGCGTCCGCGTCCGACACCGCGTGCTCCAGCGGCTCCGGCAGGTCTTGCTGGTGCGGCGCCGCTGCCTCGGCAGCGGACGGCTGTGGCGCCATATAGCGCCGCGCGAGCGATTCGTACAGAGGCGGCGTGAAAAATGCCGACACACGGCTCGACACGAGGGCGGTCGCCATCAGCGCGATCACCAGCGAGTGGCCGTTGATCATCTCCACGACGATGACGAACGATGTGATCGGCGATTGCGTGACAGCGGCCATATAGCCGACCATCGCGAGCGCGATCAGCATCTGCAGCTGCAGCCCGCTGAAGACCGTATGCAGCACGTTGCCGAACCCCGCGCCGATCGACAGCGACGGCGCGAAAATGCCGCCCGGAATACCGGGCAGATACGAACCGACCATCGACACCATCTTCAGCAGCGGATAGAACATCGACATCTGTTGGTGGCCGTCGAGCAGCCCGCGCGCTTCGGAGTAGCCGCTGCCGAACGTCGCGCCGCCGGAAATCACGCCGACTACGGCGATCACGAGTCCGCACAGCGCGGCGAATACGACCGGATGCTCGGCGTTGAGCTTGTACAGCGGCGCGGGCAGCCAACGCGACGTGTTGAGCAGCAACCAGCCGAAGATCCCGCCCGCAATCCCGGTGACGATCGCGGTGAGCAGCACCGCGAGTGCGAGCGAATCGGGAAATTGGGTGCCGACGTGAATGGTGCCGAAGTACGTGTAATTACCGTTCAGACCGAGCGAGATCACGCCGGCGACGATGATCGCGGTAATCAGCACGCCGCTTGCGCGTGCTTCGAAGCTGCGCGTGAGTTCTTCGATCGCGAACACGATGCCCGCGAGCGGCGTGTTGAATGCGGCGGACAGGCCCGCGGCGGCGCCGGCGAGCACCAGCTGTCGTTCGATCAGCGCGCTCGAGCGTGGGTAGAGCCGCCGCAGGTTGAACATCAACGCGGCGCCTACCTGGACCGTCGGGCCCTCGCGGCCGATGGTGAATCCGCCGAGAATGCCGAGGAACGACACCAGGATCTTGCCGAACAGGATGCGAAACGTCAGCAGCCGCGCGCCGGTTTCCGCCGGTCTCGTGTGCAGTGTGGCGATGACCTGCGGGATGCCGCTGCCTTCGGCGCCGCGAAAGAATCGCCGTGTGAGCCACGCGGCGAGCGCGGCGACCGCGGGTGTGAGCAGCAGTGGCAGCCATGGCCTTGCGCGCTGCTGTTCGAAGAACGCGTTATAACCCCAGTCGATCAGCCGCGCGTAGTAGACCGCGGCAAGCCCGACGCAGATTGCGCCGAGCCAGAAGATCCCGAACTGGCGCCACAGACGCTTCGTGTGCCGGACGACGTTCGAGGACAGAGGCGTGGGTGTCCTAAGCATGGCGTAAACGCGGTTGCGCGAGCAGGCGTACGGTTGAAGAGCGAAAATTATAGCGGTGTGCGATCGGTTCGCGTTTGCGAAAGCGGGTTGAAATAGAATGGGTTGACGTTTCCGGACACGTCAGAGCACCCCATCGGCGCGGTTCGCAGTCACGCATGGGTTTGCCGCGATGCCGGTACCGGGCGGCACGGGTCGGCTAGAATTCAGGATTGGCCGGGGTCGGGCCGGGGTTAGCCGGCGGTGGTATCACACAGCGAAACGACCTCGCGCCGAACATGGCCGGGATCACAGCAGGAAACAGAGCAGGTTATTTCATCAATGAAGCGAATTCTTGTCGTCAAGGTCACATCACTGGGCGACGTCATCCAGGCGCAGGCGGTGGTCGCCGATCTGAAGCGCGCGTTTCCGGGCGTCGCGGTCGACTGGGCTTGCGACGAGGCGCACGCGGAAGTGGCGCGCTGGAACCAGAGTGTCGATCGCGTGCTGTGCGCACCGTTGCGGCGCTTCAAGAAGGCGCGACGCTGGTCGGACTTCAAGGCGATCGCGGCGTCGATTGCCGAATTGCGCGCGTATCGCTACGACGTCGTCGTGGACATCCACGGCGTCTACAAGAGCGCGATCATTGCGTTTCTCACGCGCTCGAAAGCGCGCCTGGGCTATCACTCGAAAAATCTCGGCGAGCAGGGTGCGGCGTTCGCGTACACCGGCCGCTTCGCGCCGCGTCGCGACGTCAATGCATGGCAGGGCATGCGCGATACCGTCGCCGATGCGCTCGGTTATAAGGCCGAAGGGGCCGCGGTCTATAACCTGCGTATTCCGTCTCCCGCACAGCCGATCGTCGATCCAGACGGCAAGCCGATCGCGGTGCTGTTTCACGCGACATCGAAAGACGACAAGAAATGGCCGATTGCACATTGGGTCGCGGTAGCGGCCGAACTCGTGCAACGCGGCTTCTATGTGGTGCTGCCGTGGGGGTCGGAGAGCGAGCGCAATGAAGCGCAGCAGATCGCCGCACAGGTGCCGCAGGCGCGGGTGTTGCCGCCGTTGAGCGTATCCGCTATCGCGCAGCTGATCGACGCGTCGTCGTTTGTGATCGGCGTCGATACCGGGTTTGTGCATCTTGCGCACGCGCTCGGCAAACGCTCGGTGATGATTTTTATCGCGACGTCGCCGACGCACTTCGGCAATGAAGCGCCGTACCGTTCGACGTCGATCGGCGACGGACACTCGGTGCCGCCGGTCGCGCGTGTGATCGAGGCGATCGACTATGTGCACAGCAGCCCGCCTGCTGACGGTGAGCCAGGCGGCCAGGGTAGCGGGTCTGGCATGCAGCCGGGTGGGTCGCTGTTTGCGCGACCGGGCGAACCAGGCAGCGGGCCAGTTCGCCAGGTCGCTGCAACCTGACTTCCGGTGGCGGGTTCTCGGCCCGCCACCACAACTGCCGGCGTTGCGCGCCCGCCTTTGCGTACCGGCGCACGCGGCACATCACACGAACCTCTAACCGCAATCGCGCGAACATGCTTCGCGCGGTCCTTCATTGCGCACGCATGACGAAGAAGAAAAAGAGGCGTAGCGCGCAGTCGCGCGTGCTACGCCCCAGGAACGCTCGCGCTGCTCACGCGGGCGGAGAGGAAACACTGCAATGAACAAACAATCAGGCACAACATGGATACAGACTGTGCCGCGTGCGCCAAGTTCAATCGGACATGAGCGTCGCCGGTGCCGCCGTTGTCGCCGTTGCGTACGACAGATGTGTCAAAGCGCATTACAAGCTTGTTAAATCTGTCGCTTTTGATTGGCGTCGAGGCGCTGGTCAAGCCACGCTGCGATCAGTGCCGATGCCCGGGGACGCCTGCTGCTGCGTCAGTTGCGAGCGTCGATGTGCATGTGCATCGCGACGGGGTGCATGTACTGCGCCACCTGTGTAACAGATCCCCCGAAGTTGCTTACAACTTGCAACGCTCCTGCGTCAGGCGTTCGTGTTCAATCGGAAGCATTCGAGGACCGCTCGAATAACGATACTGACTCGAGGGAGAAAGACGTGAAACGTGAAGTGAAGCGCTTGATCGCAACGCTGATTGCAGGTGCGCTGCTGGCTAGCGCACTCGGAGGATGTGTCTTCGTGCCGTACGACGGTGGGTATCATCATCACCGCGGGTATGACTATCGGTGATGCAGTGCATCGCGCGTGGCCGGCGTGACGATCGACAGGGAGGCGGCGTCATGCCGGCTACTGCTGCGATGCCTGGTCCCGGGCGCGATGGCGCGCCCGGGTTTTTTCTTCAAGGCTGTCTGGATCAGGATGCAGAACCGTTTGCACCACGTGTTCGCGAAGTCGCTGCAAACACGCTGCAAAGCGACGTATTACATCAGCTTGGTATCGCGCGTCTCGCGCATGCACACGACGCCGAACAGGCTGATTAGCGCGGCCACCGACACATAGCCGCCGACCCATGCGAGGCCGCCGCGCGCCGCGAGCAGCTGCGCGATATACGGCGCAACCGATGCGCCGAGTATGCCGCCGAGGTTGTACGACACACCTGCGCCGGTGTAGCGGACGTTGGTCGGGAACAGCTCGGGTAGCAACGCGCCCATCGGCGCGAACGTCACGCCCATCAGGAACAGCTCGATGATCAGGAACAACTGGACGAGCGGCATCGAGCCGCTGCCCAGCAGCGGTTCCATCGCGAAACCCGAAGCGAACGCGGCGAGAATGCCGACGATCAACACCGGCTTGCGGCCGAACCGGTCGCTTGCCCACGCGGACAGAGGCGTAGCGAGCGCCATGAACACGACGGCGACGCATAGCATGCCGAGAAAGCTCTGACGCGTGAAATGCAGCGACGACACGCCATACGACAGCGAAAACACGCTCGAGATGTAGAACAGCGTGTAGCACACGACCATCGCGAGCGAGCCGAGCAGCGTCGGCCACCAGTAACGCGCGAACAGCGTCGCGACCGGTACGCGCACGCGTTCGCGTCGCTCGATCGCCGCGCGAAATGCCGGCGTCTCCGCGATCTTCAGCCGTACGTACAGGCCGAGCGCGACCAGCACCGCGCTGACGATAAACGGTACGCGCCAGCCCCAGCTGCGGAACTGGTCGTCGCTAAGCGATAGCGCAAGTCCGAAGAACAGGCCATTGGATGCAAGAAAGCCGACCGACGGGCCCAGTTGCGGAAACATGCCGAACCAGCCGCGTTTGCCGGCCGGCGCGTTTTCGGTGGCGAGCAGCGCGGCGCCGCCCCACTCACCGCCAAGGCCGATGCCTTGCCCGAAGCGCAGGACGCACAGCAGGATCGGAGCGAGGCTGCCGATCGAGTCGTAGCCGGGCAGGAAGCCGATCAGCGTGGTCGACACGCCCATCACCAGCAGCGACGCGACGAGTGTCGATTTACGGCCGATGCGGTCGCCGAAGTGACCAAACAGGAACGAGCCGATTGGCCGCGCGACGAACGCGATGCCGAATGTGACGAACGCCGATAGTGCTTGCGCGGTCGCTGAGCCGTGTGGGAAAAACACGGGTCCGATGACCAGCGCCGCGGCGGTTGCGTACACATAGAAGTCGTAAAACTCGATCGCCGTGCCGATGAAGCTCGCGAAAATGACGCGTGCGGTGCTTTGCTGCTGGCCGAGCTTCGGGCCTGCGGTTGAAATCGGCGATGAAGACATGCGTAAGACTCTCCAATATTGATGTGCGACCGTGTGAGCGCCCGTATGCGCGCGCGTTCGGTATAAGCGGTTCACGAGACGCGTGGCGCTGGCCTGGGCTTCGGTGCACCTTTTGTTTGTTTGGCCATTCCGGGCGCGGCTGATGAAACGACACCGGAAGCCTGGAACCCGGATGGCGATAAGTCGCGCAGTGCGCTGCTGATGCAACGCCAACGCAAGGGTCACGCAGCTTGCAATGCGGTTGCCATGCCTGTGCGGCAACCTGTCGGACTGCTGCCGGTTCGGGCAGCGTGCCAGTCGATGCAAGGTGGGCGGGCGAACGCGCGGATAACGCGGGTCGCGGCGACCGGGCTGTTCGGCGCGGGCGGATGGCCGTGCGGCGAAAGCGGTGCCGGAAAGCTCCGGCGGGGAGTAGCGAAATTATATCGACAGCGAAGCGTCGGCACATTAAAGCGCCGATTTCGGTGCGCTTTCTGTCGTTGTTTTACCGGTGTCGCGGGTTTTACTTCGCGCGGTTTACTGCTCGCATCTTCCGTGACGTTGCAGCGCATGTTGATCGTGCGTCGCTGCTAATCGAAGTTTTGCGCCTGTGGCGCAGCGAAGGTGCGCAACTGGAATTTGCCGTTGTCGTTGAAGAGCCAGTCTTCGAACAGTTCGAGGTGGCCCGCGCGGTCGAGCAGTTTTGCTGGCGGTAGCGGCAGGGGTGTGGCACGGCGCAGCGTCGCGAGCGCGGTGCTTTCCGCTTCGTCGTCGCCATTCGTGCGATAGACCGAAGACGTGACGATCTGTCCGCGACTGTCGACGACGAACGACACGACGACGAGCGAGCGCAGCATCGCCTGCGGATGACCTTGCAGCACGTACGACGGATTGCGCTCGAGGATGCGTCGTGCAACGGCGCCGCGGTATTGGTCGAGGGTGACGCTGTTGATGGCGTCGAGCGGGACTGACGCGGTGGGTCTTTCCGGTGGTGTGATTGTGCATGCGCTGAGCGCGAGCAATAACAGGAAAGCGGCGGCGCGCCCGGCGGGCAGTGCGCGTTGAGTGGCACAGCGGGTATCGGGCAGGGGTGCGCGGCGGTGGTGGATGCGAGCGAACATCTTCGACACCTGAGTGCGATGGTGAGCCGGTATCAGGATCGTAGTCGACGCGCGCGGCGATTCAATTGATGTTCATACGGATATGAGGGGCGACGAACGCAGGTCCGTCCGCGCCGCTGTATCGGATCGCGTTAGTGACGGCTGCCCCCGCCTCCGCCGTGCCAGCCGCTGCTGCCTCCGCTGCCGTGCCAACCTCCGCCGCCGTGCCAGCCTCCGCCACCGTGCCAGCCTCCGCCGCCGTGCCAGCCTCCGCCACCATGCCAATAGCCGCCGTGGTGGTAGTAGCCGTGCCCGTAGTAGCAGCAATGTCCGCCGCCCCAGAAGCCGATGCTGATGCTTCCGTACGCGGGGTACGGATAATACGGGTAGTAGGAGTAAGGGTAGTAATACGGGCCGTAGGCGTAGCCGTAGTACGGGTCGTACGCGCCGTATGTGCCATACGGATAACCGTAGCCATAGTACGGAGGGGCGGCGACGCAGCCTGTCAGGAGCGCGGCAGCGCTGGCAATGAGAGCGATTTTGAGCATTGCAGCTCCTTCCTTTTGACTGGGAAAGGTGAGGCAAGGAAGGGTTGTTGATTAATTGTAGAGGGGTTTGCCGAAGTTGCGGGGATCACTGGCAAGGGGCGGCGGATGGATCCGCAAGGTGGTGCCAGGGCGGCTGCCGTGCACTGTGACACCAGACGGAGAGAGGCGCGCTGCGTCGTTGTGTTTCCCGAGACTACAAAGCGCTTCATGTTGCCCGGTGTAGATGGACACGCATGCTACTGATAGCTCATCGTAAAGGTGGCCTTTGCATTCGCCGTTCCAGGGTTGATCGTGCCCGTACGTATGTAACTTGCCTTCAGCGGCACTGGAAACAGCCCACCGGCGGTGGGGGACGGCGATACAAAAATCTGGTTGGGATTTCCCGCTGCAGACGTGTCGGCACCGAAGGAAATGGGCGTGCCTGCGTACGCGATCTGATATCCGACTCCTTTGGCCGTGGAATCGGGCGTGAGGGTAAGCGTTGTGCTCCGGTTGGAGGGTGTGGTCACATCCGTTAGTGTGACCGCAACGAGCACACCAGCGTCACAATTCAGCGAGAGATTGAACGGTGTTGCACCGGAGGTTGAGCCTGTCGATGGCAGATCTCTCGTATTGGCTTGCGGCATCGTGACCTGAATCGCCGTTTCATTGACGGAGCAGGCGATGTTGCTGAAGCTTCCACTTGCCGTACCGCTGAATACATTACCCCATAGGCTGGATCCGCTTTGGTTATTGATCGTGTTGGTCGCTGACACGGCCGGTATGTTGGTTAGTGGCCCGGACGTAATCGGGCCAGTCTTGATAAACGTTGCGGAAATGCTGAGCGTGAAGTCGTAGCCTGGTGAGGTCGCTCCGTGCATTTGATGGCATGTCACCTGTGTGGAGGCGTTTTTGATAGTCGAGGGCAAGCCGTTGCACGATGTTCCCGGACTATTGGAAATCGTATAGCGTACGCCTATGCCTGCTACGTTAGTCGGGTATATGTCGGTGTAGCCGGAGGCGAGCGTGGAGGGCGACGCTGCGAACGTGACGAAAATGTCGCGATCACAGCAGGGGTCAGCTGGGCAATGAAAGCCCAGTTGAGTGGAATAGGGGGGCGTGGCAGTTCCTGTTGGTGCGTCGCGGCCAAATGTGCTTGTGGGGACGTTGGGCGAATAGTTTGCAATGCTTGTGACGTTGCATGAGATCGTCCCTGCGTGCCCAGGTGTTGCCACGAGCGAAAGGAATAGCAATGTCGTCAATGCAAGCGCCTTGTTGAGCACTCGCACCTTGATTACTGAGAAAGCAAGCCGTGCCATTTCTCGCTCCCTTGCGCTGTAGCCGCCTTTGCGAATCACTTTAATGGGTATAGCGCATCGATTCGTAAAACAAAAGATAAGCTCGGACGGTTTTCGCAACGTATGCCGCTTGTTGCCGTCCATTTGCGGTGTGCAGTGTGCGCGTACGGCGCAGAAGTTGCCTGCCGGTCTGGCGCGCGGCCTTTGTGGATTGCCGCCCGATGAAGAGTGCGCTGGGAGGAATGATAGGCGCCGCTCTCATGGCGCGCGGGTACGTCAGCGACTCGCGGCATGCGAACGCGAGAATCGGCTCGCAATGTCTGGCGGAGGGCGTGTCCGCTAAGGATTCAATGCCGGCGTGGGTTTTGAGGCCATGGTCTGGTCCTACCCACCAAAAGACCCACCAATAGGTAATCACCAATAGGGAATTGAAGCGCGGGCTCATTTACGGCAGGCTACGGGAGCGCAACAAATCTTCACCGGTAGATTCGGTGGCGAATCCCTCCGGTTATAGGCCAACTTCAAACCATTTGCATGCAAAGGAAAGTGCAGAGTGAACATTGAGCTTACCGCCGCCATCGTGCGGGCACTGGAGATTCACGCCGCCCGCCATCCGCGCCCCGCCCATGTGACGATCACGCAAGCTGCGGAAATGTTGGAACTGAGCCGCAACACGGTCGGCAAGATGGTCAGGCACGGGACATTCAAGCTTAACAGGTGCGGGCTTATCCCCATTGAGCAAGTGGACGCAGCCTTGCAACCGGTCTAGCGCCGCGCTGCGCGTCGTCCATTGGTACATGCGAGCCGTCACGGTTAAACGGCTCGTTTTACAGCGTCGTTCACGCTGGTCGGTGATCTTTCAGCCAATCACGCAGCGCATTGTTCATTCGCGCCTGCCATCCGTCGCCGGTAGCGCGGAAAGCCCGGACCACGTCCGCATCGTAATGGATGGTCACTTGCGCTCTTTCTTAACTTCTTTCGGCGGGTGGCCCATGCGCTTGCCAACCACGTCGGAGAAAGGACGCATGCGCGAAAGCTCCGCGTCGCTCGACTCTGGCAAGTCAGCATCGGTCGTGGATTGAGCTTTAATAGCCGCTTCCTCTGCCGCCGTGTTCCTACTCACTTTTCGATTGCTGTTCATATTGCTCAATCTCTAGGTTGTTCGCCGCCGCCCTCAAATTGGGCCGATCTAACGCCGATCCTAATAAACTCCTACGATAAGCATGCCTTGAATGTTGAATCTTGGCGCGGTACTCGTGTTTGGCGAATAGTCCCAAGTCACAGCATTACCGTTGACAATCTGAAACCACGGCGGGCACTCGTTGTGCCTGGAATCGAAAAACAATTGATTGGGCTGGAATGAGTAGAAAATCTGCTCTCCGGGCTGAATGTCCTCAATTAAACACACGCCCGGGCCGTCTCCCACCTTAACCATTTTCTTGATGCGTCCAAGCCGGTGCGTTCCATCAAGCATCAAGCGCCCCGCCTCATCCCAAACCTGCAAACCAACAGCTGACATTTTTGCTCCCGGTAATCACCAGATACCCGAAAGCAGGCGCAAGCGGCTTGCACCGCCATACGCCTGCATACCGGTCCAATTGACGACTGCGAACCCGTTGCCGTTATTCAGACGTCTGTCTCGTCGTCTTCGCTTGCCAGTCGCTCGTGGTAGTAAGGCATTAGGGCTTGCGCGGCTTCTACGCGATCCTCCACCGCAATGCCCGTGTTGTTCATAACAGACAACAGAAACTCCTTTGGGTCGTCGACCTTCGGGATTTCGTGCCAAGCTTTCTGCTCTGGATCGCTCATGGTGGCTCCTATTTCATATTGTTGACAATCATGCGGGGAGGCGGCGGAACCCCACCGAATTTCGATGCGGCGGCTTTCGCTGACTCCGCCTTCTCGGCCTTTTTCCCGCTCTCGCCCTTCCTGGCGTGTGTGTACCGCACTGCTTCGACGGCGGCCCGCACCTGAATTGGGGTTGCGTCCACACGCCCGAGCGCAATGTCTTGCAAAAGCTGGAGCATGTCGCGCTCTTCGAGCGGAGTGGGCGCGGGTTTTGATTTCTTCGGTCTGCCAGCGCCCGGCCGAACCCCGCCGCTATTGGCTCGCGGCCCTCCGGAACGTCCTTTGACGCCTGCCATTTGCTGAATTCCTTTTCAAAAGGGGATTTTTTCCGCGCGTGCGGGAGCGGTCGGTCTGGGGCAGGGCGGTGCTGAAACTTTGGCCCCCCTGCCCCCAGCGGTGTTAGCTCGCGACGCTCTCTATCACCGTGATCGCCTGCGGGTAGTTCGCAATGACATCCACGCGCGCATGGCACAAGAAGCCAATTTCGCCAGTCTTCGCATAGGATTCGCGCAACAGACCGATGTTCAGCGACTCACGCAGCGCGTACTGCACCGTCGAGAAGTTGCCGACGAACACGAGGCTCTTGGAGCTGCCACTGCCGAGATTGACCGGCACGCCGTTGGTTGAGAGTTGACGCACCCTATTGAGCAGCGGCGGGGCGTTGAGCGGTTGGCCCAGCGTGTCCACCTGACCGGCAAGGCCAACCAGCGTGCGCGGCGCCATGATGGCGGCGGTTGGCGCGGGTGCCTTGTGCTCAAGCTGCGTTTGATACGCGGCCAGCATGTCGCTGTATGCGAACTTCGCGCCTGCCTGCTGGATCTTCGTCACCGCATCCATGCCATACAAGCCCATTGGTTCCGGCGTGGTTCCGCTACCAACCAGACCGACGCGGTCAAACTCCAGCGCGAACGCCTGAGAGATTGCATGCATCACCGCGCGCGATACGTCGGTGGCATCGGCCAGCAACTCGCGACTGATACGCACGATGCACGAGAGTGAGCGCGGCGTCGCTACCACGCCACGGAACGTCGGATCGCTCTCCGCAATCGCGCCCAGCTCAGCGCGCCATGCCGGCGTCGGGAGCGTATCGATGCTCGCGACGGTCACGCTCTTTGCTCCGCTCTCCATCGGGAGAATTCCCGCACCAGCAGAAAGCAGCGCACTCTGATCAACCATTGCATCGAGAATCCGTGGCATCACAACGTTCGGCACGGCATATCCGCCCGACGAATCGGTGCCTGCGGCCAGTGAGGCCATGACGCCATCAGTAGTCTTCATACCGGCCACACCGCGCAGGAAGGCTGCCATATTGATACTGGTGTCTTCGCCTGCCGCCTTAGCACGTTGGCCGTAGTGCGCGGAGATTTGTGCCGCACGCAGCCCGCGAGCCGCATAAATCGGCTGTTGCTCACCTCGTGCTGCGGAGTCGTCAGCATCGCCCCCGCCCGGACGGCCCGCCATCTGTATTGCCATTTTGTCGATTGCGGCCGTCACGGCGCTCATGTCCTTTTCGAGCTTATCGACCTTTTCGTTGTTCGTTGCCTTGAACTCATCGAAAGCGGCGTTGACGCCACCAACAAACGTCTTAATGTCAGTCAAGCTAGCTTGGGCGCGAACGCCGCCGAGAATGCCGCGCCGAACGGTGCCGCTTTGCCCTGCTGCGTGTGCTGCGATTGCGTTGCGAACTGCTGCTGCTGCGATGTGTTGATTGCCCATATGCTTTTTCCGTTCGAAATTATTGAAAAGTTGCTGCGCCCGCGTTCGGCATGCCGCCTTATGAGTTGTCATCGCGTCTCGATAATCACATGTGAGGCTAGTTGTCAACGTGTAATAGTGTACGTACTCTTAGTGAGCAGAGACGCTTGTTTCAAGCCTGCACACTTCCGACTTCTCGCCCGCCGCATCTACGACGCTTATGGCCGTCTCCAGTACGCCACCAGCCATTGCACAACTGCGGAGCTCGACCATGCCGCCCGATGCCAGCACGAGCGAGCATCCGTCGTAATACTTCGGGTCCTCGACGCGCAATTGATCGAACGCGGCTTGAAGCAGGTTCTTCACGGCGAGCTGATAGGCTGCGATAGCCTTCTCTGTTGTGTTCATCGGTTAGATCTCCAGGAGTTTTGCTTGACGGCTTCGCGGGCCGCCGCTGCGGCATTGGCTTCCATCAAGCGTTCGTTAAAGTGGGCAACGTTCGGCAGCAGGTCTGCAAGCGGGCCGCGTATGGCTCGCGCAAGTACGTCGTCGCGATGCTTGGCCGGCCAATGCTCCATGTCCGCCAGGCGCTCGATGATTCCGACCAGCTCCGTTCGCATCCGCTGGACATCAGCGGCGGCGAGGTAGGGCGCCCACGGCCAGAATTCGCCTGGCGCGTCAGGTGATGCGTTTTTCTGTGCGCGACTCCCCGGGGCACTGACAAAACCGACAGAAGAGGGCACCGGCTTGGCTGCGTTCGAGCCCGGCCGCAAGCGGGAGAGATACTTGTTCATCGCGTCGCCCCCGGGTGAATGCGGTAGATCGACTTCGCGCGGCCACCAGTCTCGGCAGCCTCGGCCACGAGATACCCGTACTCGATCAGCACACCGATGGCCTTCATCGTTGCTTCGCGGTTCTCCAGACCGGACCACTGGTTACGGTATACGTCGCGTGCCGAGAATCCGTCCGTCACGTCACCTGCCTTGATTCGCCGCAATAGCGCCTTTGCGCCGCTGACTTCTGCCACGAGCACTGAGCCGTAGGCGCGCTCGGCGTGACTGCGTAGGTACGCCGCCCATGCGAGCGCCTGATTCATGGCGTAGTCGGCCACCGGGCCAGTGCCGCCGTTGGCGAGGTGTAGTACGAGCGCAAGCGATGGCACTAGCTTCCGGTATTTCGCGAGGTGCGATTCCATTGCAGGGTGCAAATCGCCACCTCGCAGGGTGTTTTCGTGTTCCGTCCGCCACTCGACAAAGGATTCCATTGCCTCGGGAGATAGGCGCAGGAATGGCGGATCACCATCTGGTTCGCCATCAGGGCCGGTTGGAACTTCAGCCTGCCATGTCTCCACGGGGTCGGCGTCAACGAGGCGCTTGAAGACCGCGTGCGCGGCGTGCTTCGCTTCGGCGTCCGGCCAGCAATCGACGTTCTCCCACGTCTGGCGCGGCACATCTGGCCATACGAGCACGCCGAAGCGTTGAATTAGGCCATCGTCCGCCGCACCTGCGGCGATGGCGATGCGCAGGTATTCGGACAGGCGTCCGGGCTGCGTCGATCCGATCAGTGACAGGCACACGGCTTCTATGCGTTGATGGCCG
This sequence comes from Paraburkholderia rhizosphaerae, assembly GCF_004366595.1. Taxonomy (GTDB): domain Bacteria; phylum Pseudomonadota; class Gammaproteobacteria; order Burkholderiales; family Burkholderiaceae; genus Paraburkholderia; species Paraburkholderia rhizosphaerae. The sequence continues at coordinate 108,645 of NZ_SORE01000013.1, read as the reverse complement.
CGCATGATCCGGTCAACCGTATAGCCATCGTTGCCGTTCCAGCCCGTCAGGTAGAAGCCGCGCGCCGCCTCTTGCCCATCGCGGTCTAGTCCCTTCAGCAGGCTCACGAGCTCGTCACGGAACACGCCCACGCCCTGCGGGTTGTCGGCGCAGATTTCGCCCAGCTTCTCTACGGTCGCGTCGTTTATAAGGTATCGCTTCAGCTTCGGCGGTTCAGGCGCTCCGGGCGAACGCAGGTCAACCGTGGCGTCTTGGTTCTTCTTCAGCGTCGCCATTGCCTTTTTGTCCGCCGCGTCTTGACGCATTTTATGCAGCTTGGCGGCGTTCTCGTGCTCCGCCAGCTCGTCCTCATAGCGCTGGCTTGCCTCAATGTCCAGGCGCTTTAACGGCGCGAGTATGGCGCTCATCGCAGGCGACTTCATTACGCCGGGGCGGCCCACGATGCCGCCCCACACGTTGCCGTACTCGGTCCAGTCGTCGCGCAGCTTCGGGCGGACGCCCACACGGCGGCCAATAGCGATGCCAAGCGCGCAGATGACGGTTGCGCCAATGAAATCAGGCGGGCACTGCACACGGTTGACGATGTCCTGTGCCCACGGTCGCAAGCTCTCAGGCAAGAGTGCCATGTCGAACGGCTCAACCGGCTTCAGCGAATCCGGCAGCGGCTCGATTTCTGGCCAATCGCCCGATGTCGATGGGGATTTCGCGAAGAATGACGTGCGGGCCTTCGCTACATCATTGCGCGCCAGAAGCGCGTTGATGTCGAAATCTTCGAGGTGCGTGCTCACAGGCGGCCCTCCGCTGCTTGCTGCGTCAGCCATTCCTTGGCCGAGGCGACGATGTACGCCGTTACCCATTCATCGTGCACCGCCCATGCGGCGGCGCCCATAGCGATTAGACAGCGGTTGCGCTCACGTTCGATCATCTGGCCCACGCGGGCTTTGATTAATTGGCCCTTGCTCATGCGTTACCTTGTGAGGACTGCTCATTGTTGAGAAAACACCGATATTCAGAGTCGTATTCGTGCGTGAAGCCACCAAAGCTATCGGCCAGCTTTTCGGCCATGTCGCTCGCCAAGCGCGCGAGGCTGTGGCAGATTTCGGGTTTGTCCGCCAACTCGGCAATGGCGGCGGTCAAGGCCGTGAGCTTCTCGAACGACTCTTCGGCGTAGGAGAGCAATCCGGCGGCGTCACTAATACGGTTCGCGAGTTCGTGGTGTTTAAACATGGCGGACCTCCAGCGGCTCGGCGAGAGTGGCCAGCGGGAGTAGGGCGTCAGCCAGCACGTCGAGAGCGTCAAAAACAGTTGGCGCGAGCGCAGCGGTGCGCAGGGCGCTGTCAGCGAGTGCGGTACGGGATTGCGTTTGCTCTGGACGAGCGAGGATATGGCGCATGGTGCGGCCTCCTATGCTGGGTTGAGTAACCCGGCCCCAACGCCAATTGGGTGGCCGGGCACATGACGGGGTTGGCGTACCGGAGCATAGGAACCGGCGTGCGCAAGCGCACCCCCACCAAGGCCCGACCATTGAAGGCGCGCATTGGCTGCGGACGAAAAAATACCGCCGGTCGGCGGTTGTCCGCCTATGCAATTCGAGACGCCAATCTCGGTGGCTTTTGTCTCAGCCACGCAAAAAGTATACGCGCGTCGGTTTACGCCATGCAAGCGCATTTTTTCGAAAACGGGCGCTGGGGTCACTGACGCAACTGACACAAGGGGGCTTCCGTCAGTTTTGTCGGTGAGGGACGGGGTTGTATTTCGAAAAAGCCGGGGACTTCTGTCAGTTTTGTCAGTGCCCCGGGTGGCCGCACTTGAATTTTCACGCGCCACCGCCGCCGCGCCGCCGTGTACCAGATGGGCGGCAGTGGTGTTAGCATTGGCGCTGTCTAGGGCGCTCGTCTTTCCTTCGGGGAGGCGGGCGTTTTTCTTTTGCATTTACGCCGCCTCCGGCATCAGGCGCTTGCGCAGCTCGCCAACGTTCCAGCGGGTCGAGCCACCGATCTTAATGGGCTTGGGTAGGACACCACGCTTAGCACGATCCCAGACGGTAGCGACGTTGCAGCCACACAGAGAGGCTACAACGGTGTCACTGACTCCGGCTGCATTCGGGAGGCTGTCGAAATTCTGGAGGGCTTGAGCGTCTGATTTTTTCATCGTATCGACTCGGAAACGCCCGGGATTGGGCGGGTCGATACGGAGTATTGAACAGCGTGAAAGCGCAGGATAGCCGCGTACTCGGGCAGACGTGTACGCGTGTTTAGAAGTCGAATACGGGTGCTAACTTGCCGAGTGCGTGTGCTGAGCACGCGTACACAGCAACGACCTATTCCGGCTTTTCATCCCGTGCGCGGCGTATCCAGTCGTAGACGGTATTGAACGCCCGGTCTTCGCTTATCTTCTGGTCAATCGCGACCGAATAGCTATACGCACCTTCGTATATCGATAGCGCGGCTTGCCTATCCGAAGGCCAAGTGCGCTCAAGATACCGTTCAAGGACCCATTTCTTGGTCGCCGCGTACCTTTCCGCACGGGCCATGCCGCCTTGCGCTGCTCGCTTGGCTCTATTCTTCGCTTCTGCCATTCTTTCAAATCTGGCGGCTTCCTGATGTCCCGCAAACCTGGACGCTTCAGCTAGGGATAGCGCGGCGAGCTCGAATCGTTGCATCGCCTCGAGCCCCCGACCCGCAACAATGTGTTCTGCCGCTGCGTCTGCTGAAGCCAAAGTCTGTGCTGCAAGCATCATGATAAGCAAGGGGTTGCCTTCAGCGTTGTAGAACGGATTTTCGTCATCGCGCGTGCTCGACGCTACGCAATCGCGATATGGGCTCGGCAAGTCGGACGCAACTGCTTGGGTCATCCCCAGCCTCATGTTCCAGTGTTTGCCACGAGTGGGTGTAAATTCGTTTCCAGACTCGCGAGCCTCTTCTTCCATCTTTGAATTGACAAAATCCTCAAGCGCCTGGGCAAACATCGACAGTGCGAACATGTCCGATACATTGGCCCGAACATCAAAGCCATGCCATTCAGGCTGACAGAAGTTTTGTGCGTCCGAGACGACCAAGCCGATGCCCAACTCCCACATCGGATGGCCTTCCTCGCTACCAAATTCCGGGATATGTTTGTACATTGCTACGTTAAGGAAAGCCCTATAAGGGATGCGCGCCAGCCGGGTAGGGCACCCGGTATTCGCCCCGTCGAGCTATGCGCGGCAAACCTTCAACCAGCCTCGTCGGCCGGTGCAGCTTCGTTGCTCTTTACTGGCTTTGCGATGAAATCGGCCCAATCAACCATCATCTGCCGGCGCTTCTCCAGAACGTCACCGCGCCAGTACGCAGCCTCTGTCGCATCGCCTTTTAGGTGCGCTAGTGCGACCTCTGCCAGCTCGCGCGGATAGTTTGTGTACTCGCTCGCCCAATCCCGGAACGTCGAACGAAAGCCGTGAGGCGTCGCCTCCAGCTGCCGTTTGCGCATGATCGCAAGTAACGACATGTCGCTCAGCGCGGCATTCGTCCGCGGGCCGGGAAAAATCAGGTCTGTCTTGTCGTTACGCTCTAGCGTTTCCAACAATGCTACCGCCGCAGGCGAAAGCGGCACACGGTGCTCCTTTTTTGCTTTCATGCGCTCGGCCGGCACGGTCCAGATAGCCTTTTTCAGGTCGATTTCCGGCCATTGCGCGAAACGCGATTCGCCCGACCGCGCAACGGTCAATATCGTGAACTCCAGGCATCGTGCGCTGATGCCATCTGTCGTGCGGAGTGTCACCATGAAGTCGCCCATCTGCATAATTGGCAGCGCGGGGTGATTGCGCACGCGCTTCGTCTTCTTCGGCGATGACAGCACCTTGTCGAGGTTGCCGCGCCATGCTGCCGGGTTCACACCGTCGTCGCGCAGTCCCTTGACTCGCGCCCAATCAAGTACCTGTTCGACGCGGCCACGAACGCGCGAGGCCGTTTCAGTTTTCTCTGTCCAGATCGGCTCTAGGATCGAAACGACGTGTGCACGCGTTACGTGGCGAACCTGCATCGGGCCGATTACTGGATAGGCGTACTCGGTCAGCGTATTGGTCCATTGCTTCGCGTGCTTCGGGTTGCTCCACTCTGGCGACTTGGCTTTGATGAAGCGCCCAGCGGCCTCTTCGAAGGTCACTTCCATCGCTTGGTCAGCCCTTAGCCGGCTCGCAGCCGCCCTCCGCTCAAGCACGGGGTCGATGCCTGCCGCGATCTCGTCGCGCTTGGCTTGGGCTTTCTCCTGGGCCTCCTTTAGCGAGACGCCTGGGTATGCACCTAGGCCGATTTCCCGCCGGCGGTCGCCAACGGTAACGCGCAATATCCACGAACGTGCGCCAGTCGCGGAAATTTGTAGTGCAAGGCCGGCCACGTGCCCCACTGCATGCGAACCCGGCTTCGATAAGCGCGATACGGCCAGCGCGCCTAGCTCCCTTGCGATCTTTGGCATTTTCGGCCCCGTTTTTGTAACCCACCATCTAGCCCACCAAAAACTTTACGATTATTGGCGACTGATGGCAACCGATTCCGAGGGATTTCAGAGGGCGATTCTGGCGGAGCGCCTTGCCTGGTGGGCGTTTGCCCGATTGATTCAGACCGATTCAGATTGAATGGATAAGCTGTCCTGGCGGAGGGCGTGGGATTCGAACCCACGAAGGCCGTAAAGCCTTGCCGGTTTTCAAGACCGGTGCATTCAACCGCTCTGCCAGCCCTCCGAGCCCGAAATTGTAACCTGAAATGCGGCGCCGGCCCCAGTGCGTCGGTCGCTTATTGTGATTCTTTCAGAAACAACGCCTGCAAATCGTTCAGAAACGCCTGACCCAGCGGCGTCGGCGCGATCTTCTCGTAGTCCCGTGTGATCAGCTTGCGTCGTTCCGCTTCCTGCAACGCGGGTTCGATCGACGTCATCGGCAACCCGGTGCGCTCGACAAAGCGGTGCACCGGAAAGCCCGCGACGAGTCGCAGCGCGTTCAGCATGAACTCGAACGGCAGATCGCGCGTGCCGACTTCGTGCTCTTCCTGCACCGCGCGGCCAGCCTTTGCTTCTTCGATAAACGTCGACGGATGTTTGTAGCGCATCTGCCGCATGATCCGGTTCGGAAACGAAAGCTTCGTGTGCGCGCCTGCGCCGATGCCGAGATAGTCGCCGAAACGCCAGTAGTTCAGATTGTGCTTGCATTGCCGATGCGGCTTCGCATACGCGGACACTTCGTAGCGCTCGTAGCCCGCTTCAGCCGTGCGTTCGTGGATCCAGTCCTGCATGTCGGCGGACGCGTCGTCGTCGGGCAGCGGCGGCGGAAACTTCGCGAACAGCGTGTTCGGCTCAAGCGTCAGGTGATACAGCGATAAATGCGGCGGCGCGTAAGACAGCGCTGTTTCGACATCCGCCTGACATTCGGCGAGCGTTTGCTGCGGCAACGCGAACATCAGGTCGAGATTGAAGTTGTCGAACGTGCGCGCGGCGACTTCGACCGCATGACGCGCCTGCGTCGCATCGTGAATGCGGCCGAGCGCTTTCAGATGTGTTTCGTTGAAGCTCTGGATGCCCACCGACAACCGGTTGACGCCACTGTCGCGAAACTGCGCGAACTTTGCGGCTTCGAACGTGCCGGGGTTCGCTTCGAGCGTGATCTCGGCATCGGCGTCGAGCGGCAGCAGCGCGCGTACGTCGGACAGCAGCCGGTCGAGCCCCGGCGCCGACAGCAGGCTAGGCGTGCCGCCGCCGATAAACACCGTATGCACCTGGCGGCCCCAGACGAGCGGCAACGCGTGTTCGAGGTCAGCACGCAACGCGTCGAGGTAATCGTCTTCCGGAAAACGGTCGCCTTTCCATTCGTGCGAATTGAAATCGCAGTACGGGCACTTGCGCACGCACCAGGGGAAGTGCACGTAAAGCGCGAGCGGCGGCAGCGACGTGAGGCGAATGCTGCCCGGTGCGGTGAAGGCCTGGATCACGCCGGTGCCGCCGCTGGAGGGCGTCGCGCTCACGCTTCCTCCTCGAGCCGCGCGAGCAGATGCCGCAGCGCGATCGCGCGGTGACTGGTCGCGTTCTTCACTGACGGTTCGAGCTCGGCGGCCGTCGCGTCGAGCGCAGGAATAAAGAAATGCGGATCGTAGCCGAAGCCATGCGCGCCGCGCGGCGCATCGACGATCTCACCTTGCCAGCGCCCTTCGGCGATCAGCGGCTCCGGGTCGTCGGCCGCGCGCACGAGGACGAGCACGCAAAAGTAATACGCGCGACGATCCGCGACATCGGCAAGTTGCGCGACAAGCCGCGCATTGTTCGCGGCGTCGCTTTTCTCACCGCCGGCAAGCTGCGCATAGCGCGCCGAATAGACGCCCGGTGCACCGCGCAACGCGCGCACGCACAGGCCGGAATCGTCGGCGAGCGCAGGCAGCCCGGTGAGCTTCGCCGCATGACGCGCCTTCGCCAATGCATTCTCGACAAACGTCGGGTGAGGTTCTTCCGCTTCAGGCACGTTGAGCGTGCCCTGCGCAATCAGTTCGATTCCCGCGGCGTCCAGCAACGCCGCGAACTCGCGCAACTTGCCCGCGTTGTTCGATGCGAGCACCACCTTGCCCAGCGTCGGCTTCACCGCATCGCCGCCGCTGGTTGCCTGACGATCATTCACCGTGTAGCTCCAACGCTTCCTTCTGCTTCGCGATCAGTGTGTCGATGCCGCTTTGCGCGAGATCGAGCAGCGCATTCATTTCGTCGCGCGTAAACGGCTCGCCTTCCGCGGTGCCCTGTATTTCGACGAAGCCGCCATCGCCGGTCATCACGACATTCATGTCCGTATCGCACTGCGAGTCTTCGTCGTAGTCGAGATCGAGCACCGGCAGGCCATCGAACACGCCGACCGAGATCGCCGCGACGTAGTCGGTGATCGGCGACGATTCGATGCGGCCGGTGGCAAGCAGCTTCGCAACCGCATCGTGCGCCGCGACGAACGCGCCGGTGATGCTTGCAGTCCGCGTGCCACCGTCCGCCTGAATCACGTCGCAATCGATATGCAGCGTGCGCGGCCCGAGTCGCTCGAGATCGAATACCGAGCGCAACGCGCGGCCGATCAAGCGTTGAATTTCCTGCGTGCGGCCGGTCTGTTTGCCGCGTGCCGCCTCACGGTCGCTGCGCGTATGCGTCGCGCGCGGCAGCATGCCGTATTCGGCCGTGAGCCAGCCCTGGCCGCGATCGCGCAAGAACGCTGGCACCTGTTCGGCGATGCTTGCGGTGCAGATCACCTTGGTGTCGCCGAATTCGATCAGGACGGAGCCTTCGGCATGTTTCGTGTAATGGCGCGTGATGCTTACGTCGCGTAGCTGGTCGGCGCGGCGGCCGCTCGGGCGGATCGTGGTGTCGTTCATCGTGGTGGTCGGAAGGAGGCGCTCGGGAAAGGTCGATTTTACCGCCGATCCCGGCACTGGCCGCAGACGCACGTCTGACGGGCACTTTCGCCAAAAATGGGATAATGCGCGTTCCCCGCCTCGCGTCTCGTACACGCCGGGCGACCCGCATCCCGGGCGGTGCGCATCGCCGCACGCCCATCTTCGCGAGACGAACGATGATCTACAGCATGACTGGTTATGCGAGCGCCACGCGCGAGCTCGCCGCGGCTTCCGGCAGTGGCGGCGTCAGCGTGTCGGTTGAACTGCGCACGGTGAACTCGCGCTTCCTCGATCTCAACTTCCGCATGCCGGAAGATGTGCGCGTCTGCGAACCGACGCTACGCGAAATGCTGATGAACAAGCTGTCGCGCGGCAAGGTCGACATTCGGGTGAACTTGCAGCGCAGCGAGCAGACGGCCAACGCCGGCGCATTGAACCGCGACGCGCTCGATCAGCTGGCCGGACTGGAACGCGCGGTGCTCGAAGCGTTTCCTCAGGCTGGGCGCCTGCGTACTGGTGAGATTCTTCGCTGGCCCGGCGTGCTCGCCGAAAGTGGCGTGCCGGCCGACGTGCTGCGCGACGCGGTGCTTGAATGCGGCAAGCAGGCGATCGCCGAACTGATCGACGTTCGTGCGCGAGAAGGCGCGCAGCTTGCGACGATGCTGCTGGCGAACGTCACCGAGATGGAGTCGATCGTCACGCGCATCACCCCGCTCGTGCCGGAGTTGATCGCGAAGCATCAGCAGAAGATCGTCGAACGCTTGCAGGAAGCGCTCGGCGTCGCGGCGCCCGATACCGCTGCGACCATCGTGTCGCGCGAGGAAATCGCCGAACGCATCCGTCAGGAAGTGACGATGTACGGCATCCGCATCGACATCGCCGAAGAACTGTCGCGACTCACCGCGCATCTGAACGAGACTCGCCATGTGATCCAGAAGGGCGGCAAGGTCGGCAAGCGGCTCGACTTCATGATGCAGGAACTCAATCGCGAAGCGAATACGCTCGGCTCGAAGGCGGCGGCAAAAGAGCTTGCCGACTCGTCGATGACGTTGAAGCTGCTGATCGAGCAGATGCGCGAGCAGGTGCAGAATCTCGAATAAAGACGCACGCTTTCGCAAGCGGATTTTTTCGGCCGCTTGCATCGCGCGGATCAGAAACGCAGATCAAAAAGCAGGTTAGAGGCAGGAGCTACGGGCATGACCGACCATACACGCGAAAGCCACGCGCCACGCAATCCGTACGCGGGCGCCTATCCGGGCAACCTGTTCATGGTTGTCGCACCGTCCGGCGCGGGCAAATCGACGCTCGTCAATGCGCTGCTCGCACGCGATTCGGCGATTCGCCTGTCGATTTCGTACACGACGCGCCCGCCGCGTCCTAAAGAGCAGGACGGCGAGCACTACCACTTCACGAGCGTCGAAGACTTTCTCGAACGCCATGCGGACGGCGAGTTTCTCGAGAGCGCGGAAGTGCATGGCAACTACTACGCCACGTCGCGGCTGTGGATCGAAGAGCAAATGAAAAGCGGCCATGATGTGCTGCTCGAAATCGACTGGCAAGGTGCGCAGCAGGTGAAGCGCCAGTTTCACAATGCCGTTGAGATTTTCATCCTGCCGCCGTCGCTCGAAGCGCTCGAAGAGCGTCTGAGAAAGCGTGGCCAGGATGAGCCGAACGTCATTACGCGGCGGCTGCTCGCGGCCGGTGGCGAGATGGCGCACGCGGCCGAAGCGGAGTTTGTCGTGATCAACGAAAACTTCGATCGCGCACTCGCCGATTTGCAGTGCCTCGTTGCCGCCACGCGTTTGCGCTTCGGATCGCAGTACGCTCGGCATACGAACCTGTTCGTGCAGCTTGGCATCCACCTGCCGCACGCGGGCTGACTGGGCGTCAGTTCGAACACATAAGGTAGAATAAGCAACAACCAGAGAAGGAATTTCAACATGGCCCGCATTACCGTCGAAGACTGTCTGAAACAGATCCCGAATCGCTTCGAGCTGGCGCTCGCCGCGACGTACCGCGCGCGTCAGCTCGCACAAGGCCACACGCCGAAGATCGAAAGCCGCGACAAGCCCACCGTTGTCGCGCTGCGTGAAATCGCGGCCGGCCAGGTCGGCGTCGAGATGCTGAAGAAGGTGCCGGTATAAGCGAGTACCTTGTTCGCTGTCGTATGTCATGTAGTTGAACCCACGCGTGCGGACTTGCACATCGCTAGCGTCGATTAACCCGATCAGGAGGCGGACATGAGCTCGAATCCCTCGTCCTCCATGTCGGACGTCGCATCCCACACGGACGACGCGCACGATACCGAAGCGCCTTCGTCCGCACGCAAGTACATCGACGCGGTCCTCGAACAATCGTTTCGCCATCTGTTCGGGCCGACCGCCACGCCGGAGCAGCCGCGCCGGCACGACGTCGTCTCGATCGCCAAGCTGACCGCCGCGTTATCCGGCTATCTGTCGCCGGAAGACATCAAGGCCGTCAAGGCGGCGTTCCACTTCAGCGACGAAGCCCACCTCGGGCAGTATCGTCAAAGCGGCGAACCCTACATCACGCATCCGGTTGCGGTCGCGGAAATCTGCGCCGGCTGGAAGCTCGACGCGCAGTCGATCATGGCAGCGCTGCTGCACGACGTGATGGAAGACCAGGGGGTGACCAAGGCGGAGCTCGCCGAGCGCTTCGGCGCGAAGGTCGCCGAACTGGTCGACGGGTTGTCGAAACTGGACAAGATGGAGTTTCGCAATCGCGAAGAAGCGCAGGCGGAGAACTTCCGCAAGATGCTGCTCGCGATGGCACGCGATGTGCGCGTGATTCTCGTCAAGCTCGCGGATCGGCTGCATAACATGCGCACGCTCGGCGCGGTGCCGCCCGAGAAGCGCCGGCGCGTCGCGCGCGAGACGCTCGATATCTACGCGCCGATCGCGCATCGGCTGGGTTTGAATAATACGTATCGCGAGTTGCAGGACCTGAGCTTCGCGAACTTCAATCCGCATCGGTACGCAACGCTCGAGAAGGCCGTAAAGGCCGCGCGCGGCAACCGGCGCGAAGTGGTGGGCAAGATTCTCGAGTCAGTGCAGCGCGCCATTTGCGAAGCGAAGCTCGATGCGGAAGTGACCGGCCGGGAGAAGACCATCTTCAGTATCTACAAGAAGATGCGCGACAAGCAGTTGTCGTTCTCCCAGGTGCTCGATGTGTACGGTTTTCGTGTGGTCGTCGAGAGTCCGCTCGAGTGCTATACGTGTATCGGCGCGCTGCATGCGCTCTACAAGCCGGTGCCGGGCAAATTCAAGGACTACATTGCGATTCCGAAGGTCAACGGCTATCAGTCGTTGCATACCACGCTCGTCGGGCCGTTCGGTGCGCCAATCGAGTTCCAGGTGCGCACACGCAAGATGCATGAGATCGCGGAGGCGGGCGTTGCCGCGCACTGGCTGTACAAGAACGGCGGTGCGGATCTGAACGATGTGCAGAAGCGCGCGCACCAATGGCTGAAGTCGTTGCTCGATATTCAAAGCGAGGTCGGCGATTCGAGCGAGTTCCTCGAGCATGTGAAGATCGATCTGTTTCCGGATGCGGTCTATGTGTTTACGCCGAAGTCCAAGATTATGGCGCTGCCGCGTGGTGCGACCGCGCTCGACTTTGCGTATTCGATTCACAGCGACCTCGGCAATCAGTGCGTCGCGGTGAAGATCAACAACGAATTGCTGCCGTTGCGCACGGAGCTGAAGAGCGGCGACATCGTCGAGGTGATCACCGCGCCGTATTCGAAGCCCAACCCCGCGTGGCTCGGCTTCGTGCGCACCGGCAAGGCGCGTACCGCGATTCGCCACTACCTGAAGACGATGCGGCTCAATGAGTCGGTGCAATTGGGCGAGCGGCTCGTCGATCAGTCGTTGAAAGGCTACGGGTTGTCGCTTGCCGACGTTACGCCGGAAGCATGGGAAAAGCTCGTGCAGTGGACGGGCAACAAGAATCGCCAGGAAATCTTCGCCGATATCGGCTTGGGTCGCCGGGTCGCCGCGGTGATGGCCAAACGCATCGAAGTGTTGATGAGCGGCCACGACGGCGACGACGACGGCCATCCGCGTGCTGAGCACGCGGCGACCAATGCGCCGCCTGTGGTCATTACTGGCACCGAAGGCATGTCGGTGCAGTTGTCCGCGTGCTGCCGGCCGATTCCGGGCGACAACATCATGGGCTATATCGGCATCGGCCTCGGTATGGCGATTCACACCACGGATTGCCGCGTCGCGCAGCGCATCCACCGGCGCGATCCGGGCCGCTGGATCGATGTCGCGTGGGCGCCGCAGCCGGGGCGCCTGTTCGACGTCGCGGTCAAGGTGCTCGTGAAGAACACGAAGGGCGTGTTTGCGCGCGTGGCGGCCGATATCACCTCGGCCGATGCGAATATCGTCCATATCGCGATGGACGAAGATCAGACGCAGGAGTCGACGGTGCTGCGCTTTGTCATTCAGGTCAGCGATCGCGTGCATCTGGCTAATGTGATGCGGCGCGCGCGGACCAACCCTGATGTGATGCGCATCGCGCGTGAGCGGCCAAGCGAAGAAGGCCATCATCGTCACGATGGCGGTATGCGCATCGATCGCGAGCGCGCCGACTACTGATCGACGCCTGTGCGTCGCTCGCATAGCGGTGGGCTCGCGCATGCTCTTGCGTCATTTGCGTGCGCTTGTTCCACGCCTGCTTTGCTGCAATGCAATGGACCTGCGTTTGTTCCCGGGAGCGAACCCAATGAACGTAGCGGACTTAAACGGTGTGGCGCTCGACTATTGGGTCGCGCGCAGTCTGCACGACTTCGTGCGTGAAATTCACTTCACCGATAGCGGCCGAACGGTGTCGATTCGCGGCAATGTTTGCGGCCGGCCGTGGGACGGGCGCTTTACGCCATCGACGTCGTGGGAAGTCGCGGCGGTCGTCTTCGACCGTGCGCGACGCATCGAGGTGCGAGAGCGCTTGCGCAGCGGCGCGGTGCTTTGTGTGGCCGAATTCGAAGGCGGTTGCGACGACGATGACAGCCGCCGGACAGCGCAAGCGCACGGCGAGTCGCTGCGCATCGCGATGCTGCGAGCATTTGTTTCAAGCCATTTTGGCGAGACTGTCGATGATGTGCTGCGGCAATCCCAAGCACGGTTCGGCACGCGTGCCGAACCGGTCGGTGAGCAGGCGGCGACCGGTGCAATCGACGACCCGCCGATGCCCAACGCGCAGATCGGCGACATCAAGTCGGCGCCGCGCTAGGAACTGTGCGACGAAGCGCACCACGAAACGCGCAAAGAAGCGCACCCAAAAAAACAAAAAGGGCCTTCCCTATGGAAGGCCCTTTAAAAATGGCGCGGCTGGCAGGATTCGAACCCACGACCCCTTGGTTCGTAGCCAAGTACTCTATCCAACTGAGCTACAGCCGCACGCAAGACGGTGCTACTTGCAAATGATGACGACAAGCCCGTTGAAACCGCCACGAGCGGACCCGGATAGGCCGGATCAAATGAAAGGGCCTTCCCGGAAGAAGGCCCTCGTATAAGTGGCGCGGCTGGCAGGATTCGAACCCACGACCCCTTGGTTCGTAGCCAAGTACTCTATCCAACTGAGCTACAGCCGCACGCAGAAACGGGATTATAGCAAAGCTGAGAGAAAAGGGAAGCAGCAATCGACGATTTGTCCGATTGGTGCGATCGTGTAGGCTTGATGGTAGGGCGTCTGGACGTCCGTGCGGGCTTCGAATGGGGCGGGCTTTGTTGCCTTGCCGCACGCGCAGACCAGACGTCATTCAGGGATGACGCTCGTTGGACGAGCGTCGGTGGTATGGGTGGATCATTATGAACAAGGCTTTTGTTAAAGAATCGAGCGACGACGATGATGACGATCTCGACGTCGCGCAACCCGACGTTCCCGCGGGAGCGAAAAACTACATCACGCCGGCCGGTTATCGCAGGCTGCGTGACGAGTTGCTGCATCTGATCGACGAGGAGCGGCCGGAGGTCGTGAAGCTCGTGTCGTGGGCCGCGTCGAACGGCGATCGGTCCGAGAACGGCGACTATATCTATGGCAAGCGCCGGCTGCGTGAAATCGACCGGCGTATCCGCTTTCTGACGCGGCGGCTGGACCTTGCGGAAGTGGTCAAGAGCAGCAGGCAGGAGAACACCGATCAGGTGTTCTTTGGCGCGACCGTCGAATATGCGACCGACGATGGCGAATCGCATACGGTGAGGATTGTCGGCATCGACGAGGTCGATCTGGACCACGGACACGTCAGCTGGATTTCGCCGATTGCACGTGCGCTGCTGAAGGCGAAGATCGGCGATCAGGTCACGTTGCACACGCCGGGCGGTCCGGAGCCGATCGATGTGCTGGAGGTGCGGTATCCGTCAGCGGAAGAAGAGGAAGCGTAATTACCGCGTGCCGTTGCTCGACGCGGCAATAAAAAAGGCGCCGCAAGCGGCGCCTTCAAGACTGCGGATACTGCTGTAGTACTTAGAAGCGGTGACGCATACCAGCCGTGACAGCGACCTGGTTGTTCGTCGACGACGAGCCGCTCAAGCCGTTGATGATCGGGTGAACGATCGCGTTTTCGTTGGTCGTCTGGTACTCGGCTTGCAGGTACACGTCCGTACGCTTCGACAGCGCGTAGTCCGTTTGCAGGTTGACCTGGTTGAAGTGCGGGCTCGTCGCGTCGATGTTCGTGCGCGTGTACGTGTACGAACCAGCGATGCTCAGAGCCGGCGTCAGAGCGTAACGTGCGTTAGCTTCGAAGTTCTGGAAGCGTGCGCCCTGCGGGTTGCCGGCGAAGGACGGCTGACCGCCTGCCCCGGAACCAAACGCTGCGAGGTTCTGCAGGTTGGTTTGCGTGTACACGAGGCCCAGGGTTGCCGGTCCGAGCGTGTAGTTTGCACCTGCGCCCCACGTTTGCTGACGGGTAGCGAAAAACGTCGTGTCGCCCGACACTGCGCCGGTCGAGTTGAACGCTGCCGACGTGGCCGAATTCGCACCAGCGTTGTTGTTGACCTGCAAGTAGCCTGCGCCGAAGTTGAAGCCCGCGAAGCTGTACGACGCGCCCGCACTGTACACGCGGTTGTTCGCGAAGCCGTCAGCCTGGTTCGAGAAGCCGTACAACGCGCCGAACTTGAAGCCCGCGTAGTTCGCGCTCGTGTACTTCACCGAGTTGTTCACGCGGAACGAGTTGTTCAGGTTGTCGTTGTCGAACGGGTGGGCGAACTGCGTGCCGCCGTATTGCGTGCCCGTCAGTGCCAGCGGAGCGAGGTAGTCGACCACGCTGTCGTATTGACGGCCAAGGGTAACGGCGCCGAACTGGTCGCTCGCGAGACCAACGAACGCTTGACGGCCGAACAGACGGCTACCTTGCTTGGACTGGCCGTCGTTGATGCCGAAACCGCTTTCCAAAGTGAAGATCGCCTTCAGACCACCACCGAGATCTTCAGCACCGCGCAAGCCCCAACGGCTGCCGTTGATCGAGCCGCTCGTCTGTTGCCAGTTGCTGTGACCGTGCTGGTTATTCGTATAGGTGATGCCGGCGTCGATCAGGCCGTACAGCGTAACGCTGCTCTGCGCGTGGGCGGCAGTAGCAAACACGCCCGTGAGGGCGGCGACCATGAGTGTCTTTTTCATCTTTGTAACTCCGAGAACAGGATGGGTTTTGGAAACCCAGGCTTGAAGAAAACCTTCACGCGAGGCGCTGCGAGAGGCGGAATTCGCATGAGAAACGCGCGTGCACCAAACGCGTTCGTTTTCCGGTAGGCAAAGTGTAGAGACGCTGATCGCCGCGTGACCGTTCCAGTTTTCGCAATAAAGTATTACGAGATGGGAAATGATGAGGATTCGTGGCTGAAGCCTTACTGGCAAAGGCCTTACAGGTCTCCGGGATGACCCTGGGATGTAAGTCGGCGATGTTGCGTTGTGTAATTGCTACGTCACATGATGCGAAAAAACAACAAAATCCCTACCAAACTTCCGATTATTGCCGGAAAGGAAATGATGGATTGTCTGATGCGCTGATAATCCCGTCGAAATAGGGCGCTATACTTAAATTTCTGCTTTCCGAAGCAGACTTTTTCGTTGACGAAAAAGATCTCCAAACTTTGTCGGCGCGACTTCTCAGTCGCGCTTTTTTTTGCTCATGCGTTCGGAAGAACTACTGACGATCAGCGGCGCGCGGCCTTGACCGTTGCTGGCGCCCATTCGACCCCCGGAACGACGCTCCAATCTTCCATTACATAATGACGGGCGTCCATCGGGGAAGACAGCAGGTTCTGCCAGTGATCGCCGTGCCACATCGGATCAAACTGAAACTGCGTCGACAGCGTGGATGGAGATTGGGTGGGATTTTTCTCAGACGAATCAGAGAATAGTGACGTAAAGCGACGAATAATATGTGACAGCATGGCAGCCTCCCTAAATCCAACTGCTGAGAACCATCATGTAATGCGCGCTCGTCGCCAACAACCAGTAAAAACACTTACGAAAACTCACGTTTTGTTACATGTCGGCATAAATTTCTTGCTGGCGCCGGCACCACGGTAAAAATGCCGTTAACAACTTATGTTGCGAATTAAAAGAAACGCACGCGAATGCGGGCTGCATTAGTCAAACTATCAATCGACACTGGTAAACGAGTGCTTGACGATCCGCTGCAACTCCACGTATAAATGCGAGGCCGATAACGAATGAGATTCGGTCGGTGCAATGTGGTGTTTGTCTCAAAACAAATTCGAGGAAATGGATATGGAAACCGGTGTCGTCAAATGGTTCAACGATGCTAAGGGCTTTGGCTTTATCACCTCCGATGCGGGTGGCGACGATCTGTTCGCGCACTTCTCCGAAATCCGCGCCGAAGGGTTCAAGTCGTTGAAAGAGAACCAGCGCGTCTCGTTCGACGTCAAGACCGGCCCGAAAGGCAAGCAGGCTGCGAACATCCAGCCGCTGTAACGGCATCGCAGAACCCGGCGCCTGAAAGAAGCCCTCGCATTGGCGAGGGCTTTTTATTTGATGAGCCGAAGCTGCGATGTGCATAAAATGTGGCCGAAAATCAAAAGGATAGAGAATCGGATTATCCGATTGATTATGAGATTTATCTCAGAAACACTAAATTATTCGTTTTAACCTGCGTTCGAACTTCGGATTTTGTCCGGAATGCATGTGGTCGATCAGTACATGCTGTCAGTGGGGCGACAGCATTCTTTCGCGCGCGGTCGACGGGTCGATGGTGCATACTTCGGCTGGAATAGTCGCACTTAAACCCATCTCTCATTCATGTCTGAACTGTTTCCCGCGACGCCGGCTGCGCTCGATGCGCCGATTGCGTTCGTCGACCTTGAAACGACCGGCGGTTCGACCGGCGTGGATCGGATTACCGAGGTCGGCATCGTCGAAGTCGGCCCGCACGGCGTATCGCGCTGGAGCACGCTGGTCGATCCGCGGCAGCCGATCCCACCGTTTATCCAGCAATTGACCGGCATTACCGATGCGATGGTGCGCGGCGCGCCGACTTTCGACGCGATCGCGCCCGAGCTGTTTGCGCGTCTGGAAGGCAAGCTGTTTGTCGCGCACAACGCGAGCTTCGATCGCGGGTTTCTGCGCAGCGAGTTCGGGCGTGCCGGATTGGCGTTCAACCCGGATGTGCTTTGCACGGTCCGGCTGTCGCGCGCGCTTTTTCCAGCCGAAAAGCGGCACGGGCTCGATGCGCTGGTCGAGCGGCACGCGCTCGTGCCGTCGGACCGGCACCGTGCACTCGCCGATGCGGATCTGCTGTGGCAATTCTGGCAACGCCTGCATGACCTCGTGCCGCTCGACACGCTTCGCGCGCAGGTCGACCGCACGATGCGCCGCTACCGGCTAGCCGGCGGTCTCACCGAAGATTCGCTCGACGCGGCCCCGGCCGGCTGCGGCATCTACCTGTTTTACGGCGAAGACGACGTGCCGTTGTATGTCGGGCGCAGCGTACGTGTCCGGCAGCGGATTCGTGCGCATCTCACCGGCGAGCGCCGGTCGTCGAAGGACGTGCGGCTTGCGCAACTGGTGCGCCGGGTCGACTGGCGTGCTACGGGCGGCGAACTGGGCGCGCTGCTTGCCGAAGCGCAAAGCATCGCGACGCTGCGCCCGAGCCACAACCGGTTGCCGCGGACGTCGAAGCGCGATCCGGTCGACGCACCATGGCCGTTCGACGGCGCAATCGCATTCGAAGAGAGCGGTGGGGACCGTGAGCGCGCTGGCGAACATGTGCGCATATTTCACGTCGTCGATCGCTGGTGCTATCTCGGACATGCGCGATCCGCCGCGGAAGCCGGCGCACTACTGGCACCGAACGCGGCGCGTGCGTTCGAGCTATCGACGTACCGGATCATGCAGACCCACCTCGCACGCGGGCTACGTGTGACGCCGCTTGTTCCAGCGAAGCCGATCGAACCGGCGGAACCCTCGGACTCGTTGATGTCACCGAAGCCTGAGCCTCTGACCACGTCGTTCAGCGAGGACACCTCGGCGGTGTCGAGCGCCGGTTAGCCGGTCGCGCCGACGCCGCCCGATTCGCAAACATGCCCGAGCGCCCGGTTGAGCGCGGCCGATTGCGCCGCGTCATACCGAGTCAGCGATTTCCAGTTCGCGACGCCTTGCGCGATCCGTGTCGGGCAGTCGGGCACCGCGCGCACAGTTTGCACGCGCGCTAGCGCCGCGATCATCGATTGCGTCAGGCGGTCCAATTGCGGGCGCGTGCTTGAGTCGAGATCGGGCGCTGGCCCTTCGGGCGGCCGCGTGGTGCGCCACTGTTCAAATAGCGCGTTCTGAATGTCCTTGTTCGCGTCGATCTGATCACGGAAGAACTCACGTGCAAACGCTGGGTCGAGGGCGGCGGCGTGCGCGCGTTTCGCAACGTCGGCAAGCAGCGCAGATTCGCGGCTCGCATCGTCGATCGGACGATGGTTCACCCACTTCCAGTGCGCGACGGGTTCGGCAAGCGCCAATCGCTGCGAAACGAGCGAGATCAGGTTGGTCACAGCGGTGTCATCTGTATCGGCGAGGGCCGTGATGGGCGCGATCGCGATCGCGAGCGCGGCTGCGAGTGCGCATAGCGCGCCGATGCGAGGTGAACTGGCCATAAAGGAGAATGAGAACGGGAAAACGGGTGAGAGCAGCGCAAGCCCAGACTGACCGGCCGTTATGATGATGACCGCAAGCGTCGCGGCAAAGTTCGAACGATACGCACATCGTCCTGCTTGCGCCGGCCGGCCGGGATGCCAGCCATTGCATCCGGCGCGCTTGACCCGTGACTCCGTGATCGCGCGCACCGACGGTCAAACGGCGTGCAACGCCGCCGCACCGCTAATGCGTTGTGTGTCCGACGTAAAGTCCCCGTTCGTCGTTATTTCGGTTCGCACGACTTGCGCTGTTCGTCGAAAAACGCACGCACGTGTTCAGGCAACTCAGCCCCGAGAAATTCGACGCCTGCGGGTTCCGGATCCGGGCTGAACACCTTGTCGGGGGTCGGAATCTTCGGCGGTTTCGTATCCATGATCTTTCTCCTATGCAAATCCATTATCTGCCTCAGTCCCCGTTTGCCACTAGTGCGGTTGACCGCAAAACGATGGTTTGAACAGGTTGTTGTTGCTTTAACGGCACATCCGTTCCGCGATTGAAGATGCTTCAATAAAATTTATTGCTTGTCCTTAATGCTTCGTTCAAGACCACTTCCGCACCACTTCAAGTCCACTTCGAACACAGTCTCGCGAGCCCTTGCTATCTCCGCGCACATTTTTGCTCAGGTGGCGATGAAACGCTCAACACGCTGGATCGGCCTTGTGCGGCTTGCGCTGGTACTGAACGTGCTATAGACCGCCATCGGCTAAGCGCGCGTGTAGCGCGGGGCGGTCCACTGTCGGTTCGGCTTTGCCACTCAGCCGGGAGGTTGCCATCGACCTGGGCAGTTCCGACCAGCGGACCAGGACGAATCCGGTCGCTCCGCACTGCGTGCACTGCTTGGGCTTCGCCGCGAACTTCGCACTCGGCGGCAGCCCTTACTGCTGTATCCATTCCAGTCCGCACGTTCGTCCCGCTTCAATCGTACGAACCGTCATCTTTTTTTGTGCTCCGCAGCGTTCGCGTCGCACAGCCTCGCGCCCACCTGAAACACTGATCTGAAGCAACGCTCGCCGCGTGTTCACCGTATCGGGTCGCTGCGCTCGTTCATCCGTCCGCTCGGCCATCTGCGCCGCCGTAGTCCGCTCCGCGCGTCGCGTTGTGCTCGCGCTCGCTTGCGCGGCGTGAGCTCATGCGCCGCGTGGATCACGATTTCAGCACTCTTATGCGCCTTGTTTCCACTGCGCATCCGCGCGCCGGTCGTTTCCGATCGCGTGCGCGGCGGCGCTTTCCACCATAACGAGCGATTCGGACAGTACGTTGACGCGCCGCACACGCTGTAGGCGGTTACGGTTACCGCGACGCCCACGCGCGCGCATTCGATCCGGATGCGCGCGGTGTCGTCGATACAATCGGCTGCGGTCAGATCGACGCCCTTCAGTTCTTCACGACGGAAGACGCGCTCAAGTACGCGCCGAACCTCCTGGTACGTAAACGCTTCACCGGCGATCGCAATTCCGTCTTCAGCGGCCGCGACTGCAACGGAGCTACAAAGCGCGCGCGGCCTTGTCTATGCCGACGGCCTGCTGCTGTCGACCTGCTCGGCTCGAGTTACGCGTTTCCGCCGCGCCGCTCACTGATCGCGCCGGACAATGTCGAGCTGATCGAAATGCTATACGGGCCGTTCTCCGCGCTTTATCCCGGCAACGCGATCGGCTCGGCCGTGCAGATCACGACGCACAAGCCCGAGAAGCGCGAGGCATTGCACGATGCGCAGCGTTTCTCACAGCACTACGACAATCCTTATGGATTTGCGAAGACTTTCGGCGGCAATCATCGGATCGCGCATCTGGCGGACAAGGTCGGGCGTTTCTGGTGCCGGGCGGGTATATCTAACGTGGCGCACGCGGAATGACGGTACATGCCGTTGCCGGTGGACGGGAAGAAGTAGATGAGCAAGCTGATTGAGTTGATCGCGTCGCTCGTGCTTTTCATCGAAGGTGTTGCCGGCGCGCGCCGCTGCGGATGTGCAGCCGCTCGTCGCCGTCGACGTCGATCGCGTGTTGGCGACGGAGCCTGGCAACGCGCGGATCGTCGGGATCCGGTCGCTGGATTGCGGCTGTTGCCGCGAGAATGTCGCGCGTATCGCAATGGCAGAAGAAACATCGCGACGCGCCTGGTTCGCTCGACGGGTGGCGGCGATAGGCAATAGCCGTTATTCAGAACCATCCAGAAAAACAAAAAGCCCAGTCGCAACGACTGGGCTTTTTGCCTGATTCTTGTTGGTGCCGGAAAGAGGAATCGAACCCCCGACCTTCGCATTACGAATGCGCTGCTCTACCGTCTGAGCTATTCCGGCATCAGGAGAACCGCGATTATAGGGACTTCTTTGTCCGTTTGACAAGCCCCGCCGACGCTTATTTTTTTCTTTCGAGGTGGTAGCGGGTCACGCGGTCCACTTCGTTCTTCGAGCCCAGAAACACTGCGACACGCTCATGCAAATGTTTCGGCGTGATGTCGAGGATGCGCTTTTCGCCGTTCGTCGCAGCGCCGCCCGCCTGCTCGACGATAAACGCCATCGGATTCGCTTCGTACATCAACCGCAGCTTGCCCGGCCGGTCCGGCGTGCGCTTGTCCGCCGGATACATGAAGATGCCGCCACGGCTCAGGATACGGTGCACGTCCGCGACCATCGACGCGATCCAGCGCATATTGAAGTCCTCCTGGCGAGGGCCATCCTTGCCGGCGTTCAGTTCGCTGATGTACTGCTGCACCGGCTCGTACCACTGCCGCGAGTTCGACGCATTGATCGCGTATTCGCGCGTATCGACCGGAATGCGCATATCGCTTTGCGTGAGCACCCAGGAACCCAGTTCGCGATCCAACGTAAAGCAGTTGACGCCGTTGCCTGTCGTTAGCACCAGCACCGTTTGCGGACCGTATACCGCGTAGCCCGCCGCCACCTGCTGCGTGCCCGGCTGCAGGAACGATGCTTCGGTCGGCTGCTGGCCGTCCGGGCAGCGCAGCACTGAGAAGATCGTGCCAATCGATACGTTCACGTCGATATTCGATGAACCGTCGAGCGGATCGAACACCAGCAGATATTCGCCGCGCGGATAGTTCGCCGGAATCGGGAAGAACTGTTCCATCTCCTCCGACGCCATCCCGGCGAGGTTGCCGCCCCATTCATTCGCTTCGAGCAGAATTTCGTTCGACAGGATGTCGAGCTTTTTCTGCACTTCGCCTTGCACGTTTTCGCTACCGGCGACGCCGAGCGCATCGCCAAGCGCGCCCTTGCTGACGTGATAGCTGATCGCCTTGCACGCGCGTGCAACGACTTCGATCAACAGGCGCAGATCGGCCGGCAAATTGTTGTATTCGCGCTGCTGCTCGATCAGGTACTTCGTGAGAGTGGTGCGGCGTGGCAGTGACATTGCAGTGCTCCGGAGAGGCTTGGGAATGCCTCGATTTTACCCGCTAGCCTGATGCGATCCCGCATAAAGAAAATTGCGCTGGCCGTCACGCCGCCATTTCGCGACGCGAGTTGACAAAAAAGCGCCACGCAAAGCGCGCGGCCGGCACGCGCGAGACAACCCAGGATTACAGCAATTCGATTTGCGGCAGGTTCAGCACGCTCGTCTCGCGCATGATCGATACGAAGTCGACCGCGTACGGCCGCCTTGAAAACGCCGGCAGCGTCGCCGCGTACAGTTCGCCGGCAAGCACCGAGCCGTCCGCTTTGCGCACCGGCCGCGCGCTCACATAGCGTTTGTCGAGATAGGTCGCGACCGCCCATAGCGGCAGCGCCGCAATCCCACGGCGGCTCGCTACCAGCTGCAGGATCGCCACCGTCAGCTCCGATGTGCGCCGCTTCGGTTCGATGCCGGCCGGCTTCAGCACCTGGCGCACGACGTCGAGCATGTCGTCGGCGACCGGATAGGTGATCAGCGTTTCGTCGCGGAAATCGTCCGCGGCAAGCATGTCGCGCCGCGCGAGCGGATGGTCGTTGCCGACCAGCCCGACGATCTGGAAGCGAAACAGCGGGTGATGATCGACGGCCTCGTCCGGGTCCGCCTCGGCAACGATCGCGAGATCCGCGCGGTCCTGGTGCAACAGGCCGATCGGGTCGGCGTGAAAGCCGGACACGATATCGAGCTCGACTTCCGGCCAGCGTTGGCGAAATGCGTCCATCGCCGGCATCAGCCAGTCGAAGCAGGTGTGGCATTCGACCGCGATACGCAGCGTGCCGCCCGTACCTTGAGCAAGACGCGCGATGTCGCGCTCCGCTTCCTCGACCGCCGGCACCAGCGTCTGCGCGAGCGCGACAAGGCGTTTGCCGGCCGGCGTGAACGCGAGGGGCGACGACTTGCGCATGAACAGCGGCAAACCAAAGTGTGTTTCCAGCGCCTTCAACTGGTGCGACAGCGCCGATTGCGTCAGACACAGGTACTGCGCGGCGCGCGACAGATTGCCGGTATCGCGCAACGCGATCAGCGTCTGCAAATGCCGGAACTCGAGCGGGGAGCGGATCATAGGAAAGCGCAGTGATGCTGCGGGTACGTGGTGGTGAGCCTCAACTTGAATTATTTTAATAATAAACGGGAAAAACTTTCGTTTGAATAATAATCGTGCGCGTCGAATACTGGCGTGGTTTCCCGAACCTCGAACTACGACACCGCTATGAGCACCGCACACATCCTGGGTTTTCCGCGCATCGGCGCACACCGTGAGCTGAAATTCGCGCTCGAGCGTTATTGGCGCGAGCGCATGTCGGCCGACGCGCAAGCCGCGCTGCTCGAAACCGGCCGCGCGTTGCGCGAAGCGCACTGGCGCAGCCAGCGCGAGTCCGGTCTCACGTACGTCACCGTCGGCGACTTCGCGTGGTACGACCATGTGCTAACGACGCTTGCGCACGTCGGCGGGTTGCCGCAGCGTTTCGGCCTGGACGCGCAACATCTGACGCTGCCTCAGTATTTCGCGATGGCGCGCGGCAGCGACGCGCAACCCGCGATGGAGATGACCAAATGGTTCGATACGAACTACCACTACCTGGTGCCTGAATACTCGCCGTCGACGCAGTTCGGCGCGGGTGTGCAGTGGCTGTTCGATGAAGTCGACGACGCGCAGCGCGCGGGCCATCGCGCGAAGGTTGCGCTGGTCGGCCCGTTGACGCTGCTATGGCTCGGCAAGGAGCGTAACGGTCTAGCCGACCGCCTGTCGCTGCTGCCGCGCTTGCTGCCCGCGTACCGCGCGCTGCTCGAGCGATTGCGCGCGCAGCGCATCGAATGGGTGCAGATCGACGAGCCGATTTTCGCGCTGGATTTGCCGCCGGCATGGCGCGATGCGGCGGCCCAAGCGTATGCAGAACTGGCGCCGCATGCGCCGAAGCTGCTCGTCGCCACGTATTTCGGCGATGCGAGCGAACATGCCGCGCGATTGGCCGCACTGCCGGTCGCGGGACTGCATATCGATGCGGTGCGCGCGCCAGAACAACTCGATGCGTTTGTCGAGGCGCTCGAGCAAACGGACAAGGTGTTGTCGTGCGGAATCGTCGACGGACGCAATGTCTGGCGCAACGATCTCGACGCGTCGCTTATACGGCTAAGATCCGCGCATCAGCGTCTGGGTGCACGCCTGTGGGTCGGCACAAGTTGCTCTTTGTTGCATGCGCCGGTGGACCTTCGCAACGAAGCGAAGCTCGATGGCGAACTGCGTACATGGCTAGCGTTCGCGGTGCAGAAAACGCGTGAAGTGGCGCTGCTGCGCGATGCGTTGACAGCGGGCCGCGAATCGGTGGCGGCCGAGTTCGACACGGCGCGCGCAGCGGCCGACGCACGCCGCACATCGACGCGCATTCATAATCCGCTCGTAAAGCGGCGCGTCGATGCGTTGACCGGCGAGCATGCGACGCGCCGTTCGTCTTATGCATCGCGAGCGGTCGCGCAGCGCGCGCGCTTTAACCTGCCGCTGCTGCCAACGACCACTATCGGCTCGTTTCCGCAGACTGCGGAAATCCGCGCGGCGCGTGCCGCGCACAAGCAAGGCAAGATCAGCCACCTCGACTACCTGGAAGCGATGCGCTCGCAGATCCGTATTGCGATCGACCGGCAGCGCGCGTATGGCCTCGACGTACTGGTGCACGGCGAAGCCGAGCGCAACGACATGGTCGAATACTTCGGCGAATTGCTATGGGGCTTCGCGATCACGGAGAACGGATGGGTGCAGAGCTATGGTTCGCGTTGCGTGAAGCCGCCGCTCATTTACGGCGACGTGTACCTGCCCGAACCGATGACCGTAGGCTGGGTGACGTACGCGCAATCGCTGACCGACAAGCCTGTTAAAGGCATGTTGACGGGGCCGGTCACGATGCTGCAATGGTCGTTCGTGCGTGACGACCAGCCCCGTGCGCAAACCGCGCTGCAGATCGCGCTCGCGCTGCGCGAGGAAACCGTTGCGCTCGAACGCGCGGGTATCGGCATGATCCAGATTGACGAACCGGCGCTGCGCGAAGGCCTGCCATTGAAAGCACGCGACCGCGCAGCGTATCTTGCCTGGGCGGTGCGCGCATTCAAAGTGGCGGCGTCGGGCGTGGCCGACGACACCCAGATTCACACGCATATGTGCTATTCGGAGTTCGGCGACATTCTGCCTTCGATCGCGGCACTCGATGCCGATGTGATTTCGATCGAAACGACCCGCTCGAATATGGAACTGCTGAGCGCGTTCGAAACGTTCGATTACCCGAACGAGATCGGACCGGGCATCTATGACATCCATTCGCCGCGTGTGCCGGGTGCGGACGAAATGGCCGCGTTGCTCGGGCTCGCGCTCGAGCGTATTCCCGCGGAGCGGCTGTGGGTGAACCCGGACTGCGGCTTGAAGACACGCGACTGGCAGCAGGTGGACGTGGCGCTGACCGGCATGGTCGAGGCAGCGAAGAAGACGCGTGCGGCGTTGCAAGCGCGCGTCAAGCCTTACGCGACGACGTGATCGTTGAACGGCGGGCCGAACGGGCAGCCGAGCCAAGGCTTGAGCCAGTGCCTGAACCACCAGTGGCACCGCGGGGCTTACCACGCGCGGTGCCGCGGCTGACCCGCTGCGCCGCGCTCGTCGCGAGCGCGGCGGCGCGCGCATGCGCGGCCTGCGTTTTGGGCGGCTTCGGCCGATCGCGCAGCGGCAGCGGTTCGATTTCGCGTTCGATCTGCGCGCCCGATGCCTCGGTGACGACGCGCAGGTCGTACGCGATCTGCAGGTTCATCCAGAACAGCGCGCTGGTGCCGAAATAGCGCGCGAGCCGCAGCGCCGTTTCCGTCGATACCCCACGCTTGCCGCGTACCACATCGTTGATGCGCGGGGCCGGCACACGCAGCGCGAGTGCGAGCGCATTCACCGACATACCGCGCGGATCGAGAAATTCCACGCGCAGCACTTCGCCCGGGTGGACCGCGGAGATCCGCTCGCCGGTCGCGATATCCGAAAAATCCGTGCTGGCCAGTTCGGAACGTTTGATGACCATACCGCCCTCCGTTGAATTAGTGATAGTCGACGATTTGCACGTTCAGCGCTTCGCCGTCGACGAAGTGAAAGCAGATTCGCCACTGGTCGTTCACGCGAGTGCTCCATTGCCCGGTGCGCTCGCCCTGCCACGCCTCAAGCCGATTGCCGGGCGGCGCGAACAGGTCCGATAGCGACGCGGCCGCATCGATGAGCTGCAGCTTGCGATGCGCGACGGACTGAATGTGGGCCGGTAGTGTGCGAGCAAAGCCACCCGAAAAGACGAGCGCCGTTGCCTTATCGCCAAAAGTAGAAATCATGGTCAGTATATAACGCACTGCGTTAAACGTGAAGAGTTATAGAAGGTGCGTTTACTGTGATCTCTTTGCGCGTGCCCGAGTAGTCGTCCGAATGGCCGGGGTGCACGCAAATAAAAAAGCCGGCACGATGTGCCGGCTTGTATGCTGCAGGAAAGACGGTATGGATTGTGCCGACTATCCGGTCAGGCGAGCGCCTTCTCGATAATCTCCCGCACATCGCGCGACTTCACCTGCGCGGCCACCTTTTCGAGCGCGCCGTGCATCTGTTCGCGCAGCGCGGGCGTAAAGCGGCGCCACAGTTCGAGCGAACGAGCGAGGCGCGCGGCGACTTGCGGGTTGAGCGCATCGAGCGCGATCACCTGCTCGGCCCAGAATGCGTAACCGGAACCATCTTCCGCGTGGAACTGCGACGGATTCCCCGCGCAGAAACTGAAGATCAGCGAGCGCGCGCGGTTCGGGTTCTTCAGGTTGAACGCGGGGTGCGTCATCAGCCGGCGCACGATCTCGATCACCGGTCGCTGCGGCGTGCCGCGCTGTGTCGCCTGGAGCCCGAACCACTTGTCGATGACAAGCGGCTCCTTCTCGAAGCGTCGATAGAAATCATCCAGCGCGTGCTGTGCATCGCCGTTGCCGGAATTCGACGCCGCGGTGAGCAGCGCGGACAGCGCGGCCGAGCGGTCGGTCATGTTGTTGGCCGCCGCATATTGCGTGGACGCGAGCTGCACGGCTTCGCGCGGATCGTCGAGCTCGGCGAGATACGCGAGCGCGAGGTTTTTCAGGCCGCGATGGCCGGCGTCTTCCGGCGTCGCGCGATAGACGCCCGGTGTCTGATGCCGTTCGTAGATCGCGAGCCAGTCGCGCTTCAGCGCGCTCGCGAGGCGCTGACGGACGAACTGGCGCGCACGGTGTACGGCAGCCGGATTGGATTCGTCCATCTGCTCGGCCAGATACGTTTCCGACGGCAGCATTAGCGCCAGTTCCCGGAATGCCGGCGACAGCTTTTCGTCGTTCAGCACGCGGGCAAAGGCGGAAACCACCGCATCGTCGAGCTGCAGCGGAGTGCCGCTCGCGGCGTGGTCGGCGAGCGTCAGCAGTTCGCGCGTCGCGAGGCGCTGGCCCGCTTCCCAGCGGTTGAACGGATCGCTGTCATGCGCGAGCAGGAACGCGAGTTGGTCGCCGCTATAGTCGTACTCGACGATGACCGGCGCCGAGAAATTGCGCAGCAGCGACGGCAATGGCTTTTCGGCGACGTCGATGAACGTGAACGTCTGCTCGCTTTCGGTGAAGTCGAGCACCCGGGTGGTGTCGGTGGAAGCTCCGCTTTCGCCTTCGAGGCGCAATGGCAAATCTTTGCCGTCCGCCCCGATCAGACCGATCGCAAACGGAATCAGCAGCGGGCCTTTTTGCGTTTCGCGCGCGGCCGCCGAGCCATTGCCGTAACCCTGTTTGAGCGTGACGCGGTAGCGGCGTTGCGCGGCATCGTAACCGGTCGACACCGTTACGCGCGGCGTGCCCGCCTGGCTATACCAGCGCTCGAATTGCGCGAGATCGCGGCCGTTCGCGTCAGCCATCGCTCCGCGGAAATCGTCGCAGGTCACCGCGTGGCCGTCGTGGCGCTTGAAGTACAGATCCATCCCGCGCCGGAAGCCGTCGCGGCCGAACAGCGTCTGATACATCCGCACGACTTCCGAGCCCTTTTCGTAGACCGTCATCGTGTAGAAATTGTTGATCTCGACGTAGCTTTCCGGCCTCACCGGATGCGCCATCGGGCCGGCATCTTCGGCGAACTGCATCTGACGCAGCACGCGTACATCTTCGATGCGCTTGGTCGCGCGCGCACCAGCGTCGCCGACATCGCTGCCGTCCGAGCCGCTCGCCATGTCGGCGGAGAATTCCTGGTCGCGAAAGACCGTCAGACCTTCCTTCAGGCTCAACTGGAACCAGTCGCGGCAAGTCACACGGTTGCCGGTCCAGTTATGGAAATACTCATGGCCGACTACCGCTTCGATGTTTGCAAAGTCTGTGTCGGTGGCGGTCTCCGGGTTCGCGAGCACGTACTTCGTGTTGAAGATGTTCAGGCCTTTGTTCTCCATCGCACCCATGTTGAAGTCGCTGACCGCGACGATCATGAAGCGGTCGAGATCCAGCTCGAGACCGAAACGCCGTTCGTCCCAGCGAATCGAGTGAATCAGCGAGTTCATCGCGTGCCGCGTCTTGTCGAGATCGTGCGGTTCGACCCAGACCTGCAGCAGCTTTTCCTTGCCCGAACCGCTCTTCACGCGCTCCTCCAGCGCGACCAGCTTGCCGGCGACGAGCGCGAACAGATAACTCGGTTTCCTGAACGGATCTTCCCAGCGCGCGAAATGCCGGCCATCCGGCAGATCGCCCTGTTCGAGCAGATTGCCGTTCGACAGCAGCACCGGGTACGTGTCCTTGTCGGCGCGCAGCGTCACCGTGTACGTGGCCATCACGTCCGGGCGATCGAGAAACCACGTGATGCGGCGAAAACCTTCGGCTTCACACTGCGTGAAAAAGTTGCCGCTCGATACATACAGACCCGAAAGCGTGGTGTTTTCCGCCGGGTTGCAGGTGCCGACGAGTGTCAGTTCGAATGCATCAGGCAAGTCTTCGAGCGTGAGCCCGTGCTCGTGCACTCGCACCGCGGCGTGCGGCGTGCCGTCGACGGTGGCGCTGACGAATTCGAGCTGTTCTCCCATCAGTTCGAGGTGCGCGGCGCGGGTGGCGTCCGGGTTGCGACGCACATGCATCGTGTTCCTGATGGTGGTGCGTTCAGGCACGAGGTCGAATTCCAGGGCGACGGTATCGATGAGGAAGGCGGGCGGCGCGTAATCGGCGCGGCGGATCACAGGGGGCGTAGCGGTATCGGCCATGGTGGGTAGAAAATGAGAGTCTTGAAGCCGGCCTGCATCGCGCGCAAGCCGGGCTGGTCGGACCATTTTAAAAGCAAAGGCGCGCTTCGTCTGGCGCGGGCTTCGTAATCCGCTCCAGCGCCCCTTGTGGCAAAGGGTTGACACCGCACCAACAGCCCGTATACGGCCCGAACTTTTCGCGCGGCCGCACGGTCAGCGTATTATCTGGGCCGCCTGCGCGGCGTGCGTGGGCGACGACAGCGAAAGAAAGGAATGACGATGAAGCTCGATCGATGGACACGCCAGGCCGCGTTGATGGTCGTCGCGCTGGCTACGCTACTGGCAGGCTGCACTTCGTATGTGACGACCCAGGTGACCGCGTTCTCCGACTGGGACGGCGGCAGCGATGCGACCCGGACCTTCGCATTCCAGCGCAACGCTACGCAGCAGAACAGCCTCGAAGACTCGACCTACGAACAGGTGATTGCGAACGAACTGGCGACGCATGCTTTTACACGCGTCGATCCGCAGCAAGCGCATTACCTCGTGGCGATCGCGTATGGGACGCGCTCCGATATGGCGGTGTCTTCTACGCCGGCTTACTACTACGACCCGTGGCCGGGCCCTTATTACTGGGGCCGACCGTACGGCTGGGGCGGCTGGGGCCCGTGGGGACCGTACGGCTACGGCGGCGGTTACGTGACGCAAAGCTACCCGGTGTTTACGCATACGCTTGGCATTCGTATCACCGATCGTTTGAGCGGCAAGGAGGTCTATAACGTGACCGCGCGCAGCTCCGGCGACGAACCGTCGCTCATCTATGCGATGCCGTATCTGGCACGCAGTGCATTGGCGGATTTCCCGCTCGGCAATGGGGTGGTCCGCACCGTGAAACTTCCGGTCGATCAGCACGGCGGCGCGCCGAACGAAGTCGCGGCGGGAGCCGCCGCGCCTGCGGCGCCGGCGTCGGGTGCAAAAACGGTGCAGTAGGCGCTGGCGTGGACGGCAACGTATCGTCGTAGGTGGTGCAACCGGCGGCGTTGCACCACGAGGCCGACAGCAGACAGCGTTGCAGCAGGCGCGTCAGCAGACAGTGTTGCCGCAGGCTGCGTCAGCAGGCCACCTTCCACCTTCAGGCGGTCAGCAACATGCGTCGCAGCAGGAGCCGGCACCACAGCAGTTTGGCCGCGTGTCGTCGCTCACATTCCAACGCCGCACAACGCGAGCACCCCAAGCACGACGAACATTACCGCGGCGATGCCGTGCACGAGCTTCGTCGGAAGCTTGTGCGCGAAACGGTCGCCGAGCAGGATGGCGGGCACGTTCGCGATCATCATCCCCAGCGTGGTGCCGGCGACGACGCCAAAGAAATCGTGAAAGCGCGCCGCGAGCGCGACCGTGGCGAGTTGCGTTTTGTCGCCCATTTCCGCGAGAAAGAACGTGACCACCGTCGCGCCGAATACGCCGAGGTGCGAGCGGTTCGCGTTGGCTTCGCCTTCTTCGAGCTTGTCCGGCACGAGAATCCACAGCCCCATGCCGATAAACGATGCGGCGAGCGCCCAGCGCATGATCGTCGGCGTGACGAGTGAACCGAGCCACGCGCCGAGCGCGCCTGCGCCGGCGTGGTTGATCAGCGTCGCGACGAGCACGCCGAGAATGATCGGTATCGGTTTGCGATAGCGGGCAGCGAGAACGAGCGAGAGAAGTTGCGTCTTGTCGCCGATTTCGGCGAGCGCGACCGCACCGGTCGAGACCAGAAAGGCTTGATCCACGTTTTATTGATGTCCCGGGCCGGATGTGAGCGAGCGACGATCCATTACGCGCCGGGCCCTGTTGCGGCGCGCTTTGGATCATCGGTCTCGCCAGGCCCAAGGCTGTGTCTGCCATGGCCGCACGGGCCAAGCTTGTTGACAGACACCCCCGCTGACGACGCAGCAGGGCGGCTACTCCCCAATGAGGTGCGGAGTATAGCACGGTGGTTTGCATTGAATGTCGCAAGTTTTTCGTGGCTTTTTTCGTCAAGCTGGCCGTTCGGGATATTTCATTGCAAGGTGGCCGCTTTGATCAACCATCTTCACCAGGCGACCGGCTTCGCGAGGCGCGTCGGAATCCTGAACGGTCATCCACGTTGCGCAATGCAATGCGTTTTGCATGACTAGCCATTTCCACACGTTCGTCTAACGTTTGCTACGTCGCGTGAGCGATACGGAGGATCGCGAACATCCATGCTTAAGGCTGATTTCTTGAAGAATGTTGAGTATGATCACGGCCTGTCTCGAATATGACGACGACAACACCGTGAAAAGGTTTGGCGACACACCGCTAAATAAAGAACGCTTTGTGCCGTTATATATCGCTAAACCGAAGCAGGACCGGACGACCTGATCAGCGATCGATCTCGATGAAGGATGAGTCTGTGCGCCGTCGCGCGCGGCCTCGCCTCTCCCAGGCCCCCGCCGTCCCATTCGCATGAGCACCGAAATGACCCAATTGCACTGGAGCCTTCCGGTCGCTCGGTGGTCCTCATGGCCTGTCGCCGCAGCCGCCGCACCCGATATCGGCTTTATCGAGCCGCTCGTGCGGCGCCGCCTGAGCAGCCTGTCGCGTATCGCGCTGAAGGTTGCCCACGATTGCGCGGCGGGCCGCGATAGCGTTCGCGTGCTGTTCGCATCCCGGCACGGCGAATTGCGACGGACTACCGAGATTCTGCGTTCAATCAACGCAGGTGAACCGGTGTCGCCGACTTCGTTCAGTCTGTCCGTACTGAACGCGATGACCGGCGTGTTCGGCATCGCGCGCGCCGACCGGTCGGCGGCGGGTGCGCTGTCGGCGGGCGCCGAGACGCTCGGCTATGCGCTGCTCGAGGCTTATGCGCAGTACGCGACGCAGCCTTCGGAACCGGTGCTGCTGGTGTATGCGGACGAGTTGGCGGACCCGGCCTACGGCGCGATCGAAGACGAAGTCAACGGCGGCGCGCTCGCCATTCTGATCGACGGGTCCGGCGCGCAAGGGCGGTTGTCCTGCAGAACGTCCAGTTCGGGCGCGTTGACTGGCCGCGCGGCCGACGCCGACGCGATCGCGGATCGGAACGCCGCGGGCAGCTCGGCCGATGGGGCGCCGCCGGCGGTCTTCACCACGCAAGGCGAGGCGCTGCTGCATTGCCTCGACGGGCGAACCACGACGCAATGGCGGCGAGGTTCCGTTACATGGGAGTGGAACTGGCATGACAGCCAGGCTTGACTACTACTGGCGGCTGTTCGCGACCGGCATGAGCTTCGTGGCGTTCGGCCTCTGCGGGCTCGGCTTTTCGGTGCTGGCGTTTCCGCTCGCGTGGCTGTGGCCGGACGGTGCGGCGCGGCAGCGCGCGGTATCCGCGCTGATTCACGCGTACTTTCGCGCGCTGGTCGCCGTGCTGAAGGTGATCGGCGTGATGAAGCTCGACGCGGTCGGCGCGCGCTCGCTACGTGCGCGCGGACCGGCGATCGTGGTCGCGAACCATCCGACCTGGCTCGACGTGATGGTGTTGCTGTCGCTCACGCCTCGCGCATGCTGCGTCGTGAAAAGCGCGCATTGGGGCAATCCGATTTTCTGGGGCATCGTGCGCGCGGCCGGCTATGTGAGCAACGCCGATCCGGTCGCACTCGTCGAAACGGGCGCGCGCCAGCTTGCCGCCGGCTACACGATGATCATTTTTCCCGAAGGCACGCGCAGTCCGGCGCCGAACCGGCTGCATGCATTTTCGCGTGGCTTCGCGTACATGGCGCTCGGCACTCGCGCGCCGGTATTGCCGGTGCTGATGGATTGCGATCCGCCGGCTTTCTCAAAAGGGATGCGCTGGTACGACGTGCCGGCGCGCGCGTTTCACATGCGTGTCAACGTGCTTGCACCGATCGCGGTCGAGGAATTCGCCGCGCCCGATGTGCCGGCGTCGCTCGCGGCGCGCCGCATGACGAATGCGATCGAAGCCCACATTACCCAGCATCTGTTCGACTATGGATTCTTTAAAGCTTGAGATCAAACAACTTCTGATCGAAGCGCTCGATCTCGAAGACCTCGCACCCGCCGACATCGATGATGACGCTCCGTTATTTTCGACCGACGGCGTAGGCCTCGATTCGATCGATGCGCTCGAGATCGGCATCGCGCTGCGCAAGCACTACCAGCTGACGATCGCGGCAAACGACGAAAGCACCCGCGAGCACTTCCGGTCGATCAACACGCTTGCGGCGCTGGTCGCGAGCCAGCGCGAACTGGCGCACGCCGGCAATCAGACAATAAAGAAGGGGGAATAGACGGTGACCGACACAGAAATTCTTGAGCGCATTCGCGCGATCTTGCACGAGAACTTCGGGATCGAGCCGGAGCGTGTGACGCCTGAAGCGCATCTGTTCGAAGAACTGGATCTGGACAGCATCGACGCAGTCGATCTCGCGATCAAGCTGCAGGAAATGACTGGGCGCCGGATCAAACCGGAGGAGTTCAGGTCGGTGCGCACCGTGGGCGATGTCATCGTCGCGGTCGAATCGCTGCTCGCGGCGCAGGGCTGATGCAGTCCGACTGCTCCGATTCTTCGCGCCGGTTGCCTGCTGGCGGCGCGTTGCGCCGGCGCGCGGCGCGCACGCTGAGTGTCGCGGCGAAGCTCGCTTATCCGGTCGTGATTCTGGGCGCGTGGCAAGGGCATGCGCCGCGCTATATCGGCGGCATGCTGTTCGCGTTGTTCTGTCTCCAGCAATTGCCGCGTAGCCGCGCGTTCGCGGCATCGATCAAACGCTTGTCGCTGCTCGACTGGAGCGTCGCCGCGCTGCTCGGGTGCGGCTCGGCGGCGATCGTGCTGACGAACAGCGAACTGCTGTTGCGCATCTATCCGTCGCTCGTGAATCTGGGCTTGCTGATCGCATTCGGTGCGACGCTCGCGCGCGGACCATCGATGGTCGAGAAGTTCGCGCGGTTGCGCACGCCGGACCTGACTGAGCCGGCGGTGTGCTATACGCGCCGCGTCACGCAGGTGTGGTGCGCGTTCTTTCTGCTGAACGGCGGGTTCTCGCTTTACACCGCGCTGTACTGGCCGCGTCAGGCATGGTCGCTCTATAACGGCGCGATTGCGTACGGCCTGATCGGCACGCTGCTGGTTGTCGAGATTGTCTGGCGCCATCTCGTTGTGTTGCCGCGTGTCGCCCGCGCGGAGGCTGTATGAGCATGGTCGCGCTGCATGACCTGCTGTGCGCGACGCGTGGGTCGCAAGCGCCGGTTTGCCGCGATGCCGAGCGCGCGGCTTCGATCGGTTTCGCCGCGTTTCGTGCGCGCGTTCATGCGATGGCCGCGTGGTTGCATACGTACGCTGGGCCGCGCTGTGCACTGTGTATCGACGATACGTATGAATTCGCGTGTGCGCTGTTCGCCGTGCTCGCGTGCGGCAAGGAGCCGGTCATTCCGGCCAGCGCGACGCCTGGCTATCTGGCCGATCTTGCCGGTAGCTACGACACTGTATTGACCGACGCGGATCTGCGTGCGATCGCAAGCGTGCCTGTAGCGGACCTCGCCGCGCACAGCGATCTTTCGATCGATCGGGACGCACGGTTGACGCTATACACGTCGGGCAGCAGCGGCACACCGAAGCCGGTCCACAAGACGCTCGCGCAGTTCGACGCCGAAGTGCGTACGCTCGAACGCGAGTGGGGCGCGCTCGCTGGCGATGCGACGGTGGTCGCGAGCGTGCCGCATCGGCATATCTACGGCTTGCTGTTTCGCGTGCTATGGCCGCTTGCAGCCGGGCGTCCATTCGATCGCACTGCGATGGGCGAGCCGCAGCAGTTGCAGGCGCGTATCGACGCGTATCGCGCGACGGTGGTCGTGTCGGCGCCCGCGCAGTTGTCGCGCTGGCCCGCGCTGGCGGGATTCGCGACGCTTGCGCCGGCGCCGCGCGCATTCTTCTCGTCCGGCGGTCCGCTCGATCCGCACGCTGCGAACGAATACGCAGCGGCATTCGGCGCGGCGCCTGTCGAAATTTACGGCAGCACCGAGACCGGCGGCATTGGCTGGCGACGTCAGAGCGACTCGTCCGGGTCTTCCGAATCGTCCGAATCGTCCGAATCGTCCGGGTCGTCCGCATGGCGGCCGCTGGCCGGCATCGACGCGCGGCGTGGCGCGGACGGCGCGCTCGAAGTGCGCTCGCCGCATCTTGTGCACCACGACTGGCATCGCACCGATGACGCGGTGACATTCGACGCCGATGGCCGCTTCATTCTGCAAGGCCGGCTCGACCGCATCGTGAAGCTGGATGGCAAGCGTGTGTCGCTGCCGGAGCTGGAGGCGCGGCTTGTGCTGCATCCGTATGTCGCGCAGGCTGCCACGGTGCTGCTGGCCGGCGCGTCGCGCGAGCGCATCGGCGCGGTGGTCGCGTTGAGCGAAGCGGGCAGCGCCGCGTTGCGCGACAGTGGACGCATTGCAATGGCGAACACATTGCATCGACATCTCGCCGGGTATTTCGACGCGGTCGTGTTGCCGCGCCGCTGGCGCTTCCGTATCGCGTTGCCATTCGATACACGCGGCAAGCTGCCCGCTGCTGCGTTGGCGCAAGCGTTCGAGCCGGACGCGCAGGGCGTCGACGTGCTTGCACAAGCGCGCGGTGGCGACGTTATCCACTACGTGTTGCGCGTGCCGCCGACGCTCGCGCACTTTGCCGGCCATTTCCCAGGCGTGCCGATTCTGCCGGGCGTTGTGCAGCTCGACTGGGCGATCCGTTTCGCAGCGGAGCATGTACCGGGTGTGCGTGCAGTCGCGTCGATCGACCGGTTGAAATTCATGGCGCCGGTGCGACCCGGCGCGATGCTCGGCCTGACGCTGTCGCACGACGCGACGCGCCGGCGCGTTCAGTTCGCGTACCGGCTCGGCGAACGCGATTGCGCATCCGGCGTGATCGTGTACCGGGAGCTTGCAGGCGAACAGGCCAGAGCACCGGCAGGAGAGCGCGCATGAGCTTCACCGCGTGCATCGTGATTCCGATCTACAACCACAAGGATGCGATCGGCGACACCGTGGCGCGGCTCGCGGTGCATCAACTGCCGATCTTCGTCGTCGACGATGGCAGCGACGACGCGACGCAGCAGGTGCTGCATGCGCTGCGCGCGCAATACGCGCCGCAGCTGACGCTGCTGCGTTTGCCGGAAAACGGTGGCAAGGGCGCGGCGGTGATGGCCGGGCTGCGTGCCGCGCGGGATGCCGGCTACACGCACGCACTGCAAATTGACGCGGACGGCCAGCACGACGCGAACGACGTGCCACACTTCATCGCGGCGGCGCGCGCGGCGCCCGCCGCGGTGATCGTCGGACGTCCGGTGTACGACGCGAGTGTGCCGAAGGCCAGGCTGTACGGGCGCTATCTGACGCATCTGTGGGTCTGGATCGAAACACTGTCGTTGACAATCCGCGATTCGATGTGCGGTTTCCGGATGTATCCGCTAGCGGCCGTGTGCGCGCTGATCGAGCGCGTCGCACTGCCGACGCGCATGGACTTCGATATAGAAATTCTGGTGCGCCTGTACTGGCGTCGCATCGCGTTCCACACGATCCCGACGCGCGTGACCTACGCGGCCGACGGCGTATCGCATTTCGACGTATTGCGCGACAACCTGCGCATCACGCGAAGTCATACGCGGCTCGTCGGCGGCATGCTATGGCGGTTGCCGATGCTGCTTGCGCACAAGGCGATGCCGCGCGATGCGGGTATGCCGCCTGATGCGCATATCGGCGAAGGCACAGGCACATCCACCCGAGAACCCGCGCGCAGCGACAGCCGTCACTGGGCGCGCATCGCGGAACGCGGCAGCCGCGCCGGCATGCTGACGCTCGCCCTAAGCTGCCGCTGGTTTGGCCTGCGCGTGACCAGCTGGATGCTGCATCCGATCGTCGCGTACTTTCTGCTGACCGGTCGCGCCGCGCGCGAAGCGTCGCGGCTGTATTTCACGCGTCTGTCGAGCGGCGCGCCCGGCGAACCGATGCCGCGGGCCGGATGGCTCACTGCGTACCGGCAGATGTTCGCGTTTGCGCAAGCGGGACTCCACAAGCTTGCCGCGTGGTCCGGGCGCATCGACGTCGATACGATCCGATTCGACGACCCGCGCGCGTTCGAAGCGCTCGCCGCGAGCGGGCGTGGTGCGCTGGTGATCGGCGCGCACCTGGGCAACCTCGAAATGATGCGCGCGCTGGCGATGCGCGGCGCGTATACGAAGATCACCGCGATCGTCTATACCGAGCATGCGCGGCGCTTCAACAGCGTGCTGGCCGGTGCAAACAGCCGCTTCGCACAGCGCCTCGTCGAAGTGAGCGACTTCGGTCCGCAGACGTCGATGATGATGCTGGAGCGCATCGAAGCCGGCGAACTGCTGGTGATCGTCGGCGACCGCGTGCCTGCAAGCGAAGCGGGCCGCACGGTCAATGCGCAATTTCTCGGCGCGAGCGCGCCGTTCGCGCAAGGACCTTACGTGCTCGCCCATGCGTTGCGCTGCCCGGTCTATCTGTTCTTCTGTCTGCAGGAGCGTGCCGGCCACCGCGTGTACTTCGAGCCGTTCGCCGAGCGTATCGATCTGCCGCGCGGCGCACGTGCCGCGCAGATCGCCGTGTGGGCGCAGCGCTACGCGCAGCGTCTCGAACACTACTGCCGCAAGGCGCCTTATCAATGGTTCAACTTTTACGATTTCTGGTCGCGTCCAATGAACGCGCAACCGGCGCGGCGGGCGGCCGTCGATACGCGCGCGCCGGCAGCAACGAATGGAGAGGCGAATGGCCGAGCATGATCTGATCGACCGCACGCGCACGTTGGGTGAGCACGCAACCGATGCGCGCACAACCAGTTCGACAGCCGCCGCGCTGGCGCCGGTCGTGGTCGGCGGCCGTCGGATGACGATCGAAGAGGTGGTCGCGATTGCGCAGCACCGCGCACCGGTGACGCTGAATGCGGACCCCGCATGGCGCGCGCGCATCGAGCGCGGCGCGGCGTTTCTGCGTCGCCATCTCGCGTCCGGCGCGACGGTGTACGGCGTGACGACCGGTTACGGCGAAGCGTGCGTGGTCGACGTGCCGATGGCGCTGGTCGAAGCGTTGCCACTGCAACTGACGCGTTATCACGGCTGCGGCATGGGCGCGTATCTCGACGACGGCCAGACGCTCGCGGTGATCGCCGCGCGACTCAATTCGCTCGCCTACGGGCTGTCCGGCGTGCGGCCTGTGCTGCTCGAACGGCTTGCCGATCTGATCAATCATCGCGTGTTGCCGCGTATCCCGTCGGAAGGCTCGGTTGGCGCAAGCGGCGATCTGACGCCGCTGTCCTATGTCGCCGCTGCGCTCGCCGGCGAGCGCGACGTGCTGTTTCGCGGCGCTCAACGCGACGCACGCGGCGTATGGGCCGAGCTCGGGCACGCGCCGCTCGAACTGGCGCCGAAGGAAGGCCTCGCGCTGATGAACGGCACCGCGGTGATGACCGGGCTCGCCTGTCTCGCGTTTGCGCGAGCCGATCATCTGACGCGGATCGCCGCGCGGCTAACCGCACTGTCGACAGTCGCGCTCGACGGCCGCGCCGCGCATTTCGATGCGCGGATCTTCGCGGCGAAACCGCATGCGGGCCAGGCTGAGGCGGCCGCATGGATTCGCGCGGACCTCGCGGGCCGCGCCGACACGCCCGGCCACCGGCTGCAGGACCGCTATTCGGTGCGCTGCGCGCCGCATGTGATCGGCGTCGCGCGCGATGCGCTGTCGTGGGTACGGCGCGACATCGAGAACGAGCTCAACAGCGCGAACGACAATCCGCTGGTCGATCCGGACAGCGAACAGGTGCTGCACGGCGGCAACTTCTACGGCGGTCATATCGCATTCGCGATGGACGCGCTGAAGACCGCGGTCGCGAATCTCGCGGACCTGATGGACCGCCAGTTCGCGCTGCTGGTCGACGATAAATTCAACAACGGCCTGCCGCGCAACCTGTCGGGCGCGGCGCCTGCGCGCGCGCCGATCAATCACGGTTTCAAGGCGGTGCAGATCTCGTCGTCCGCGTGGACGGCCGAGGCGCTGAAGCTGACGATGCCGGCGAGCGTGTTTTCGCGTTCGACCGAATCGCATAACCAGGACAAGGTCAGCATGGGCACGATCGCCGCGCGCGATTGCCTGCGCGTGATCGAGTTGACCGAGCAGGTAGCGGCCGCCCATACGCTGGCCGCGGTGCAGGCGTTGCGGCTGCGCGTGCGTGGCAACGCGTCGACGCCTGTGCCCGTGCCGCTTGCCGCGTTCGCGGACAGCGTCAATGCGCAGTCGCCGTTCGTTGATGAAGACCGGGCGCTCGAACACGAGTTACGCGCGCTGACCGCGCGAATCGCCGCTTGCGCGCTGATGGATACGGCCCGCGAGAAGGTTGACGAGGAGGGCAGCGATGCACGCGATCGCTAAGCCCGTGACCGCGCCTGTGCTCAGCGCGAGCGCGTGCGTCGAAGTGCCGTTTCACGACGTCGATGCGATGAACGTTTGCTGGCACGGCCACTATCTGAAGTACTTCGAGATCGGCCGCGCGGCGTTGCTGCGCGCATTCGACTACGACTATCGCGAGATGCAGGCGTCCGGTTACCTGTGGCCGGTCGTCGAAGCGCATCTGAAGTACGTGCGGCCGGCCACGTATGGCCAGGTGCTCGACGTGCAAGCGGACTTGCTCGAGTATCAGAACCGGCTGAAGATCGGCTATCAGATATTCGATCGTGCGTCCGGCACGCGGCTGACGAAGGGCTACACGATCCAGGTCGCGGTCGACGCGGCAACGCAGGAATTGCAGTTTGTGTCGCCGCCGGTTGTGTTCGACAAGCTGGAGCGCGCATGGGCACGTTGAATCGCATGTCATGCGGGCTGGCCGTGGGTGCGCGGCTGCGCGTCGCGCGGGTCGCCGCGCTTTTCGCTATCCCGATGGCAGCCGTGACCGCGCTTGCGATGCTCTGCGCGCCATTCGCAACCGCTGCAACGGGTACAAATACAACGGGCACAAACGCGACGAGCGCCAACGCAACCGCCGCGCAGGTAGCGGGCAACCCGTCACTGGTTGCGACGATCGCCGCGCACCTCGCCGAACTGAAAGGCGTGCGTGCGCAATTCAAACAAACGCAGACGCTCGCTGCGATGCGCGAGCCGCTTGTCAGCACCGGCTCGCTGCTGTTTTACCGCGACCGCGGCGTGGTCTGGGAAATCGACACGCCGTATCGGACCACCTATGTGATCGGCGATGCCGGCGTGAACGAAGTGAACGCAAACGGCCAGCGCGAAAAAGGTGCAAGTGCCGGCCACTCCGGCGGCGCGCAAGGCGTCGCGCAGGTATCGCGGATGATGCGCGCGATGCTAGGCGGCGACCTGTCGGCGTTGTACACGCAATTCAACGTCGATGCGCGCGGCACGACCGCGCATTGGCAGATGCAGCTGACGCCGAATCAGCCGCAACTCGCCCAGTCGATCCGCAGCTTGCAGATGAGCGGCGGCGCGTATCTGCAGACGTTGCGCATCACGCTCGCAAGCGGCGACGTCACGCAGATCGATTTCACCGGCAGCACCGCGGTCAATGCGCTCACGCCCGCGGAACGCGCGCTATTTGGGGCGTCGTGATGGATCTTCTCGCGCGCGAGCGGCTCGTCAGACAGCGCTGGGGCATCCGCGCCGCATGGCTCGTGCTCGCGCTGGCTGCGGCGCTTTTTTGCGCGTGGCGCTTCGCCGCCTCTTCGCCGCTGCAGACGAACCTGCTCGAACTGCTGCCTGAGACCGAAGCCGACCCGGTCGCCGAAAAAGCGGTGGACACGCTGGCGGCCGCGCTCGGCGAGCGCACCGTGTTCGTCGTCACGAGCCGCGATGCGGGTCACGCGAAAACCGCTGCCGTCGATCTCGCCGCGATGCTGACCGCGAGCGGCGCGTTTCGCTCCGTGACCGCGAAGTTACCCCCTTTCGACCTGTCGCAGATCGGCACACTGTATCTGCCGTACCGGTTCGGTCTGCTGACGCCGGCCGACCGTGCGGCGCTGACCGACGGCTCGCTCACGCTGCACGACGCGCTTGCGCGGCGTCTATATAACCCGCTGCGTGGAGGCCTCGCGACGCCGCTCGCCGACGATCCATTTGGCTGGCTCGAACACTGGCTGGCCGCGTTGCCGCTCGCGACGTCGAACCTCGACATCGAAGACGGTCTGCTGGTGGCGCACCGTGGCGACGCAACCAGCGTGCTGGTGGTCGCGACGCTGCCGGGCTCTGCGTACGAAACGAAAGTCGAGCAGGCGGTGCTGCGCGCGGTGTCGCGCGGCGACGCGCAACTTCGCACGCAGTTCCCCGATGTATCGCTCGCGCGCACCGGCGCGGTGTTTTACGCGCAGGCGGCGCGCAGCGCGGCCGAGCGCGACGTGCATCTGATCGCCGCGGTCTCCGTATTCGGTATCGCATTGCTGATGTTATGGATCTTCCGCTCGCCGCGCCTGCTCGCGCTCGGTTTCGTATCGACGGCACTCGGGATTGTCTGCGCGCTCGCGGCGACACTGCTGGTGTTCGGCAAGCTGCATCTGGTGACGCTCGTGTTCGGCGCGAGTCTGATCGGCGAGGCGGTCGATTACTCGATTCAGTATTTCGTCGTCTATCTCGGTGCGGCGCGCAGCACGCGCGAACGGTGGAACCCGTGGCGCGGCGCACGCGCGGTGCGTCCTGCGCTGACGGTTGCACTCACAACGAGTCTGCTCGGCTACGCGATTCTCGCTTGCGTGCCATTTCCTGCATTGCGGCAGATCGCGTGCTTTGCGATTGTCGGACTCTGCGCGGCGTTCGCGTCGGTGCTGACGCTATTGCCGGCGCTGCTGCCGCACGCGCCGAAACGCGATTCGCGACGTCTGTTCGACGCGGCCGCGCGTCTGCTCGCGAGCTGGCAGCGCTGCCTCGGCGGACCTCGCGCGTGGCTCGTCGCGGCGCTGCTGCTCATCGTGTCGGCGCCCGGCTGGCTGCGTCTGTCCGGCGACGACGACATCCATCTGCTGGTCCAGCGCGATGCGTCGCTGGCCGCGCAGGAACAGACGATCCGCGTGGCGATCGGCGTCGATAACACCGCGCAGTTCTTCGTGGTGCGCGCAGAGACACCGGAAATCGTGTTGCAGCGCGCGGAGGCGCTCGGCGTCGCACTCGACAGGCTTGGCGACACGCAGTCGACGGGCGGCTGGCAATCGGTCACATCGTTCGTGCCGTCCGCGCAGCGCCAGGCGGACGATCGCACACTGCTCGCACATCGCGTATTCGACGATCCCGCCGCACTGCGCGCCACGCTAATCGCCGCGGGCTTTCGCGACAGCGTCGCCGATGCGTGGCTCGCCGCGTACCGGCAGTCGGCGAACGCCGGTCCACTGACGCTCGATCGCTGGCTTGCCGCACCGTGGTCGCGGCCGTTTCGCCATCTGTGGCTCGGCGCAACCGACACCGCGTCGCACGGCTACGCGGCGATCGTGATCCCGCAGCGCGTGACTGACGCGAACCGGCATTCGCTCGAAGCCGTCGCGCATGCGTCGTCCGGTGTCGTGTTCGTCGATAAGGCGGCGAGCGTATCGAAGCTGTTCGGCGAGTATCGGGCCTACAGCATGATCTGGCTGGCCGGTGCGCTGGTGCTCGTGCTGCTGCTGTCAATGTTCCGCTACGGTCTGCACGGTGGCGCGACGGTGATGCTGCCGGTGCTGCTCGCGGTAGTCGTGACGCTCGCGGTATTCGGCTATGCGCGCATCCCGCTGAACCTGTTCAACTGTCTCGCGCTGATGCTGGTGCTCGGCGTCGGCTCGAACTACGCGGTGTTTCTGCGCGAAGGGTGCGTGCGCGACGGCGCCGATCTCGGTGCGGTATGGACGGGCGTGCTGCTGTCCGCCGCGACGACGCTGCTTTCGTTCGGCACGCTCGGCGCAAGCTCGATGCCCGCGCTGCACAGCTTCGGCGTCACGCTTGCGCTTGGCATCGCCGTGTCGGCGCTGCTTGCGCCGATCGGCATGCCCGCGCATTCCCGGAGAACCGCATGAGCGCTTTGCCTGGCATCACAACGGCCATGCGCCCTGTCTATCTGCACACGCCCGGCATGATCAACGCGCTCGGCCACGATGTCGAATCGATTGCGCACGCGCTTGCCGCCGGACACGCGCGCGGCATGGCCACGATTCGCACCGGCATCGGCGATGCGTTCGTCGGCCGCGTGATGGACCCGCTCGATATCGCGCCGCCGGACGCGCTTGCGCGCTACGACTGCCGCAACAACCGGATCCTGCTCGCCGCGCTCGCGCAGATTGCGCCGCAGGTCGAAGCGGCGCGCGAGCGCTTTGGTCCGCAGCGGATCGGTGTCGTGCTCGGCACCAGTACGTCGGGCATTCAGGCCGCCGAGGCGGCGTTCGCCCATCAGGCGCGCGAAGGCGTGCTACCCGCGCAGTTCGACTACCGGCAAATGGAAATCGGCGCGGTCGCGCCGTTTGCGGCGGC
Source organism: Paraburkholderia rhizosphaerae (assembly GCF_004366595.1). Lineage (GTDB taxonomy): Bacteria > Pseudomonadota > Gammaproteobacteria > Burkholderiales > Burkholderiaceae > Paraburkholderia > Paraburkholderia rhizosphaerae. The sequence goes on along the minus strand of NZ_SORE01000013.1, from coordinate 64,977 downwards.
AGCGCTGGGTGTCGATGGCCCGGCGTTCACGGTGTCGACCGCGTGCACGTCGAGTGCAAAGGCGTTCGTCTCCGCGCGCCGGCTGCTGCAGCTGGGTCTGTGCGACGCGGTGGTCGCCGGTGGCGTCGACTCGCTGTGCGAATTGACCGTGCAAGGCTTCGCGGCGCTTGAATCGACCAGCGCGACACGCACCAATCCGATGAGCGTGAATCGCCGCGGCATCAATGTCGGCGAAGGCGCGGCGGTGTTCCTGATGAGCCGCGAAGAAGGGCCGGTCGCGCTGGTCGGCGCCGGCGAGGCCAGCGACGCACACCATATTTCCGCGCCGGACCCGGATGGCGTGGGCGGCGAGCGGGCGTTGCGCGAAGCACTGCGCGACGCAAACCTGCGGCCATCCGCGATCGGCTACGTGAATCTGCACGCGACCGCGACGCGCAAGAACGACCAAATGGAAGCGCACCTGATGGCGCGTGTATTCGCGGATGGCGTTGCGGCAAGCGGCACCAAACCGTACACCGGTCATCAGCTCGGTGCGGCCGGCGCGACCGAACTCGCCTTCGCGTGGCTCACGCTCGCGCGCGATGGCACCGCGCTGCCGCGTCATTGCTGGGACGGACAGGCTGACCCGGCGCTGCCGCCGCTCGAGCTCGTCGAAAGCGAGCGTTATCTGCCGCGCGGCGCGGGCCTGCGCTATGTGATGAGCAACTCGTTTGCATTCGGCGGCAGCAATGCCAGCCTGATACTCGCAGGGTGAACAGACGATGGGCGAAACCAACTCATTGATTGCGCTTGGCGCCACCGACGCCGATCCGGCGTTCGCACCGATCGAGGACATCCTGCCGCATCGCGGCACGATGCTGCTGGTCGAGCGCGTCAGCGCGTGCACCGACGACACGCTGAGCGCGCATGCAACGGTCGACAGCAACGCATGGTATGCGGATGCCGATGGCGCGATGCCCGCATGGATCGGCGTCGAACTGATGGCGCAAGCGATCGCCGCGCACGTGTGCGTGATCGCGATGCGCGCGGGCGGCCGCGCGCGGCCCGGTGTGCTGCTCGGCTCGCGCAGTTATCAGGCGCATGTGCCGGCATTCGCGCGCGGCGCGTCGTTGCGCATCGACGTGAAGGAAGTGCTGCGCAGCACCGAAGGCCACGGCGCGTACGAATGCACGATCGATCACGATGGCGCGCGCGTCGCCGAAGCGGTGATCAAGGTGTTCCAGCCGACCGATTTTCACGCATTTATCGAAGGGAGTGTCGAGTCATGAGCCGCCGCGTTCTCGTTACCGGCGCAAGCCGCGGCATCGGCCGCGCGATTGCTTATCAACTGGCCGCGGATGGATTCGCGGTCACCGTCGGCTGCCGCACCGGCCGCAGCGAAGCGGAGGCGGTCACCGCCGGCATCGCCGCGCAAGGCGGCGCCGCGCGCGTGCTGCAGTTCGACGTGCGAGAGCGTGCCGCGTGCCGCGCGGTGCTCGAAGCGGACGTCGCCGCGCACGGCCCGTACTACGGGATCGTGTGCAGCGCCGGCGTCACGCGCGATGCAGCGTTTCCCGCTCTGACCGACGAAGACTGGGACATCGTGATCGAAACCGGCCTCGACGCGTTCTACAACGTCGTGCATCCGCTGACGATGCCGATGGTGCGCGCGAAGCAGGGCGGCCGCATCGTCACGATCGCATCGGTATCCGGCGTGATGGGCAATCGCGGCCAGGTGAACTACAGCGCGGCGAAAGCAGGGCTGATCGGTGCGACCAAGGCGCTGGCTGTCGAACTCGCGTCGCGCGGCATCACCGTCAACTGCGTCGCGCCGGGTCTGATCGAAACCGGCATGCTCGACGATGTGCCGCTCGATCATGCGCTGAAGACCGTGCCGATGAATCGCGTCGGCCAGCCGGCCGAAGTCGCGGCGGCGGTCAGCTTCCTGATGTCGGATGCGGCTTCTTATGTGACGCGCCAGGTGCTTGGCGTGAACGGCGGGATGGTGTGATGAAACGCGTCGTCATTACCGGCATGGGCGGCGTGACCGCGTTCGGCAGCCGCTGGGAAGAAATCGAAACGGCGTTGAAGGCCGGCCGCAATGCGGTGCGGCGCATGCCGCAGTGGGATTACTTCGAGTCGCTGCATACGCGGCTTGCGTGTCCGCTGCCGGGCTTCGATACGCCCACGCATTACCCGCGCAAGAAGACGCGCGCGATGGGGCCGGTGTCGATGTACGCGGTGCGCGCGAGCGAACTGGCGCTCGCGGATGCGGGCCTCGCCGACGACGCGTCGATTGCGGACGGCCGGATGGGCGTCGCGTACGGTTCGTCGTCCGGCTCGGTCGAGCCGATTCGCGCGTTCGGCACGATGCTCGATACGGGTTCGATGTCCAATGTCACGTCGAACAGCTATGTGCAGATGATGCCGCATACGACGGCCGTCAATGTGAGCCTGTTCTGGGATCTGAAGGGCCGCATCGTGCCGACGTCCTCCGCGTGCGTGTCGGGCAGTCAGGCAATCGGCTACGCGTACGAAACGATCGCAACCGGCAAGGCGGCGCTGATGCTGGCGGGCGGCGCGGAAGAACTGTCGGGGCCGGCGGTCGCCGTATTCGACACGCTTTACGCGACCAGCACGCGCAACGATGAAGCGCATCTGACGCCGCGCCCGTTCGACGCGGCGCGCGACGGACTCGTGGTCGGCGAAGGCGCGGCGACGCTGGTGCTCGAAGAATACGAGCATGCCCGCGCCCGCGGTGCGCGCATCCACGCCGAAGTGGTCGGCTTCGGCTGCAACTCGGACGGCGCGCATATGACGCAGCCGAGTTCCACCACGATGGCGCGCGCGATGCAGCTTGCGCTCGACGACGCGCAGTTGCACCGCGACGCGATTGCGTATGTGAACGCACACGGCACCGCAACCGATCGCGGCGATGTAGCCGAGAGCGCGGCGACCGCGCAGACGTTCGGCGCGCGCATGCCGATCAGTTCGCTGAAGAGCTTTATCGGGCATACGCTTGGCGCGTGCGGCGCGATCGAGGCCTGGTGGTCGATCGAGATGATGAAGCGCAACTGGTATGCGCCGACGCTGAACCTCACGCAGGTCGACCCCGCGTGCGCGCCGCTCGATTACATCACCGGCGCGGGCCGCGAGATCGATGCCGAGTACGTGATGAGCAATAACTTCGCGTTCGGCGGCATCAATACATCGCTGATTTTCAGGCGCGTTCGATGAGCATCCAGCGTGTCGCGACGGAACCCCGGCGCGTCGTCGTGACCGGGATGGGCATCGTGTCATGTATCGGCAATACGCTCGAGCGCGTGTCCGCCGCATTGCGTGACGGCACAAGCGGCATCGTGCGTGTCGACGCGTGGCGCGAACGCGGTTTCGCGAGTCAGGTCGCGGGCGTCGCGTCGACTGACGGCGAGCCGCCATTTGCGCGCAAGCTCGAACGCTTTATGGGCGACACCGCGCGCTTCGCGTGTCACGCGACGCGCAGCGCGCTCGACGACGCCGGCTTGGCGCACGACGCGCTGCACTCGCCGCGCGCGGGCGCGGTGATCGGCTCGGGCGTCGGCACGATATCGGCGTACGACGCGGCGATCTCCACCGCGCTCGCGCGCGGGCTCGACAAGGTGCCGCCGTACACCGTGCCGCGGGTGATGAGCAGCACCGCGTCCGCGAACGTCGCGCAAGTGTTTGGCATCGAAGGTGTTGCGTATTCGCCGTCGTCCGCGTGCACGACGTCCGCACTCGCGATTGGCCAGGCGATGCAGCTGATCGCAAGCGGCGCGCAGGATATCGTGCTCGCCGGCGGCAGCGAAGGCCTGCACGACAACATGACGTTGATGTTCGATTCGATGCACGCTCTGTCGCGCCGCTCGAACGACGAACCGCAACATGCATCGTGTCCGTACGACGTCGCGCGCGATGGTTTCGTGATTGCATCGGGCGGCGGCGTGCTGGTGCTCGAATCGCTCGAGCATGCGCGCGCGCGCGGCGCGCGCATCCACGCGGAGCTGACCGGCTTCGGGCAGTGCGCCGACGGCGCGGGGATGGTGACGCCGAGCGCGCAGGGCATCGCACGCGCGATCAGCAGCGCGCTCGCGGATGCCGGCGGGCGGAGGCCCGACTACGTGAACACGCACGGGCCATCGACGCCGCTTGGCGATATCGAGGAACTGCGCGCGCTGCAGGTGGTATGGGGCAACGAGATGCCGCCGTTTTCGTCGACCAAGGGCCTGACCGGGCATCCGCTCGGCGCGTGCGGCGCGCACGAAGCGATCTACGCGCTGCTGATGATGCGCGACGGGTTGATCGCCGGCACGCCGCGGATCGCGACGCCTGACCCTTGCATCGAAGGGTTGCCGCTGGTGCGGGCGACGCGCGGCGCGGCGCTCGACACGGTGATGTCGGTTTCATTCGGGTTCGGCGGCAGTTGCGCGAGCCTGATATTCGAGGCCTGGAAAGACGTATGACGTGAGCGGGCCAGTGGTTTTCTCTACAACGAGGTGAATAACAATGAAAGTCAGAAGCACGATCGGGGTGCTGGCTGTCGTCACATTGACGCAAGCCGGCTGTGCAACCCATGTCGAGTCGTTGTCGCTGCAACCGGTGACGAGTCAGGCTGGCGCGCAGCAGGACGTCGCGTTGTATTTCGGCTCGCAGGCGCATCCGGGGGTGAAGCGCAAGCTGGGCGAACGCACGCAATCGGTACGCATCGCACGCAAGAACGACGATAAGCAGGCGTCGTGCGATCAGGCGCTGACCGACGCGCTGCAAAAGCTGCGCGGTTATGCGCGCGATCATCAGGCGAACGCGGTGATCAATATCACGACGCGCTTTCACAGCACCGAGACGTCATCCAATACGAACTACACCTGCGGCCTGAGCACCAGCGCCGCGTCGATCATTGTGCGCGGCGACGTTGTCGTGCTCGAGTCGCAGTAAAACCACCAGACGGGGAATAAAAATGAAGAAGCAGCTGAAATGCCAGATGACCGTTGTAATCCTGACCCTCGCATGCGCGTCGTCGTCGCCTGTGTTCGCGCGCGATTCGATCGGCAGCTATGCGATCGAACCGGCGCTGAAGAGCGAACCCGGCAAGGTTGGCGACGACGTCGCCCTGTATTTCGCGGGGCAGAAACACGCGGTGGTCGCGAAGTCGTTCGGTGAATTTGCCACCAACAAGAAGACCAACGCGTTCGGCAAGAGCGACGAGACGGCCTGCCAGCACGTGTTCCTGTCCGCGGTTCTCGAACTGCAGGAACGTGCGCGCAAGGAGGGCGCGAACGCGGTGATCAATATCAAGAGCAACTACAAAAATGAACTTCGCGAGAGCGCGACTGAGTTCACCTGTGGCGCGGGCGCGATGGTCGCCGGTGTCGCGCTGAAGGGCGACGTGGTGACGCTGAAGAAGTAAGCGCATGGCGGGCCGGTGCGTGACTGCCGTTCGTCAGTGAGTCACGCGCAGTTCGTCACGCGATCTTGACGGCGGCGACGTTGACCAGCGTCTCGCGACGCTTGCCCGGCTGCGGACGATGCAGGCCGAGCCGCTCGAACAGACCGAAGTCGGTGGCACGGCTCCACCACAGATAAGGCAGCGACACGTTGCGTCCGCTAAACGCAAAGCCGCCGTTGCGGATCATGTCGAGGTAGCCGTCCGCGCTTTTCTGCACCTGCATCGGGTGGCGGAACAGCAGGCGAATAACCCATGACTTGATATACGCATCGGTCGATTCGGCGAACAGCAGCAGGCCGCCCGGTTTCAGCACGCGATGGAATTCGGCGAGTGCGCGTTCCTGCTCGACGAGGTGATGAAACGTTTGATGGCAGAACACGATGTCGGCGCTTGCGTCTTGCACCGGCAGCGCCGCGCAGTCGCCATGTCGCAGTTCGAATGCGGTCTGTGGATGGCGCTCGCCGCATGCGCGAGCCGCATGTGCGGCGAGCGTCAGCGACGGTTGATGAAAGTCGACGCCGACGATGCGCGATGGATTGAACGCTTCAGCGAGCAGCCGGAATGAAATGCCTTGCCCGCAGCCTGCATCGACGAGCACAGGCCGCTCGGGCAGCGGTGCGTCGATCAGTAGTTTCAGATCGTGGATTGCAACGCGCAATACATGGTGTTCCCACGTATGGGTGCGCAAAAACCAGACGCCGAATGCCGATTCAGGCACATACGGCACGCTGGATGTTTCGGACGACGGCATCAGTTTCCCCGGTGATTATTCGGTTTGTTCAATTCATCGTGTGGTCGCGCGACATTGTAATCGCGACGCAAAAGCCGTGTAGCGGATGCCGTATTGAATGCAGTGATTTTTGATCGGAGTGGTCGCAACACATGAATAACGACAATGCAAAAAACATCGCGACCGACGTCGCGATTATCGGGGCGGGTCCATCAGGCGCGGTCGCCGCAGCGCTGCTCAGAAAAGCCGGGCTGTCGGTGCTGGTGCTCGAACGTCAGCACTTTCCGCGTTTTTCGATTGGCGAAAGCCTGCTGCCGCAAAGCATGGCGTACCTCGAAGAGGCGGGCATGCTGCAGGCGGTGGTCGAAGCGGGTTTCCAGTTCAAGAACGGCGCGCAATTCGTGCATCGCGAACGATTCGCGGCGTTTGACTTTCGTGACAAACATTCGCCCGGCTGGGGCACCACGTATCAGGTCGAACGCGCGACCTTCGACGATCTGCTGATTCGCTGTGCGATGCGCGACGGTGCGGACGTGCGTTTTGGCCATACCGTGCAGGCGATGCAAACCGGCGACGCACCCGTGCTCCACGTCGAAGACGAAGCCGGCACCGCGTATCAGGTGCGTGCACGTTTCGTGTTCGACGCGAGCGGCTTTGGCCGCGTGCTGCCGCGCCTGTTGAATCTCGAAGCGCCGACGCGCATGCCGACCCGCGCGGCGATTTTCACGCATGCAAGCGATATGAATCCGCCGGGCGCCTACGATCGGAACAAGATTCTGGTTGCGGTGCATCCGCAGCATCGCGACGTCTGGTACTGGATGATCCCGCTTGCGGGCGGCCGCGTGTCGGTGGGCTGCGTGGCCGAGGCGAGCTTTCTCGATGTGCCGGAGGACCAGCGTGACGCGCGACTGCGTGCGCTGCTCCAGGCCGAGCCGACCTTTGCCGCGCTGGTCGGCGATGCGCCGTTTTTGATGCCGGTGCGGCAGATTGGCGGCTATGCGGCGAACGTTGAACGGCTGCATGGGCCGGGTTACGCATTGCTTGGCAATGCGGGCGAGTTCCTCGACCCGGTGTTTTCGTCCGGAGTGACGATTGCGCTGCGTTCCGCGCATCTGGCGGTGCACACGCTGTTGCGGCAGTTGAATGGCGAAGCGGTCGACTGGCTCGCCGACTATGACCGGCCGCTGCGCAAAGGGATCGATACGTTTCGCGCGTTTGTCGAGCGCTGGTACACCGGGCAACTGCAGGACATCATTTTCTACCCGGACCGGACGCCGTCGATCAGCCGGATGGTGAGCGCGGTGCTGGCTGGCTACGCGTGGGACGAATCGAATCCGTATGTCGCGGAGCCGGCGCGCAGGCTCGACGCGCTGCATGAGATCGCGTGCGGCGCGCTGACCAGGTGAAGTAACCGAAGGTGCGGCGTGCGTTCGCGCTGTCTACGCGACGCGAGGCCGCATCACGATGCGCTCAAGCGGCACTCAAGCGGCACTCAAGCGGCACTCAAGCGGCGAGCGTCGTCTTGCGCGGCGCGCGTTCCCGCTGCGCAGCGCGCCGATGGACGCACTGGCCGGCCGCGTACGTTTCATAGACCGCGCGATCGTCGCCAAGCAGCGCGAACGCGAACAGCAGTTCTTCGAGCGAGTGGCTGCGCGATGTGCGGCGTGCGAGCAGCGGCGTCGCTTGTGGATCGAGCACGATAAAGTCCGCTTCGGTGCGCGGCTTCAAGGTGCCGACGCGGTCGGACAGATCGAGCGCTTGCGCGGCGCCCGCGGTCGCAAGCCAGAACATGCGCGTCGCGCTCAGGTGATAGCCGGTCAGGCTCGCGACCTTATACGCTTCGTTCATCGTCTGCAGCATTGAAAACGAGGTGCCGCCGCCGACGTCGGTTGCAAGCGCAACCGGCATGCCGGTTTCATCTGCTTTCGCGAAATCGAACAGGCCGCTGCCGAGAAACAGATTCGACGTGGGGCAATGCGACGCGATCGCGCCGGTTTCCGCCATCCGTCGACGGTCCGTGTCGTCGAGATAGATGCAGTGGCCGTACACCGCACGACGGCGCAGCAGTCCGTAGTGATCGTAGACGTCCAGATAGCTGCGATGGCCGGGGAACAGCTCGGCGACCCATTTGATCTCGTCCTTGTTCTCCGCGACATGGCTCTGGATAAAGACGTCCGGATACTGGCGCGCGAGTTCGCCGCACGCGCGCATCTGCGCGTCGCTCGAAGTCGGCGCAAAGCGCGGCGTCAGCGCGACCATCTGCCTACCGTTGTTGTGCCAGCGGCCGATCAGCTCCGCGCTGTCGTCATAGCCGGACTGCGCGGTGTCGCGCAGAAACTCCGGGCAGTGGCGGTCCATCAGCATTTTGCCCGCGACCATTCGCAAATTGCGCGACGCGCTTTCGCTGAAGAGCGCGTCGGCCGACGCCTTGTGCACCGTGCAGTAGACGAGTGCGGTCGTGGTGCCGCACGCGAGCAGTTCGTCGACGAAAAAGCGCGCGGTGTCGCGCGCGATCGCGGGGTCTTCGAAACCGCGCTCGGTCGGGAACGTATACGTGTCGAGCCACGGCAGCAGTCCCGGCGCCGGCGACGCGATCATGTCGGTCTGCGGATAGTGGATGTGCGTGTCGATAAAGCCCGGCACAATCAGCTTGTCGCGCATCTCGTGCACCGGCGTGCCGGGCGCGAGTCGCGGCGCGGTCGATGCATAGGCGCCGGCCGCGGTCACATGACCGTCTTCGACGATCAGCAGGCCGTCTTCATCGAAAATCGCCGCGTTGGACGATTGCGCGGGATCGCCGTTGAAGGTCAGCAGTTGTGCGCGGAAAGCCGATTGAGTCATGACAGAACGTGTCTCCGTGATAGGGGGATGTGCGTTATTTGCGCGGCTTCACTTCACTGCGCGGGCGCCGCCTGCCAGTGCGCATCGAGTTGCGCGATCAGCGCATCGCGCTCCCGCGGCGTGACGAACGATGCATCGAAGCTGTTACGGATAATCGTATAAACCTCGGCGTCGGTGAGCTTTAGCGCATCGATCGTCGCGAGATAGTTCGCGTTGACGTAGCCGCCGAAGTAAGCCGGGTCATCCGAATTGACGGTGACCGCCACGCCGTGATCGAGCAGATCTTTTAACGTGTGCTTCGTCAGATCGTCGAACACGCACAGCTTGAGGTTCGACAGCGGGCAGACAGTCAGTGCGACGCGCGTATCCGCGAGGCGCGTGACCAGCGCGGGGTCTTCGATGCTGCGCACACCGTGATCGACACGGTCGACGTTCAGCAGGTCCAGCGCTTCATAGATGTACGACGGCGGCCCTTCCTCGCCTGCATGCGCGACGAGTTTGAGCCCTTTCGCGCGCGCCTTCGCGAACACCCGCTCGAACTTCGACGGCGGATGGCCGCGCTCGGACGAATCGAGGCCGACACCGATCAGCCGGTGCGGGTACTGGTCGAACAGCGGTAGCGCGGCGTCGAAGGTTGCCAGCGCGTCTGCTTCGGACAGATGGCGCAGGAAGCACAAAATAAGCTTGCTCGACAGGCCGCGGCGCTCGGCGTCGGCGAGCGCGCGTTCGATGCCGGCGACCACGGTCGCGATTGGCACGCCGCGTTCGGTATGCGTTTGCGGGTCGAAGAAAATCTCCGCGTGCACCACATGGTCGGCGAGCGCACGCTCGACGTACGCCATCGTCATGTCGTAGAAATCCTGCTCCTTCAGCAGCACGCTGGCGCCGGCGTAGTAGATGTCGAGAAACGACTGAAGATCAGTGAACGCATACGCGGCGCGCAAAGCGTCGATCGATTGATAGGCGAGCTTCACACCATTGCGTTCGGCGAGCCGGAAAATCAGCTCAGGCTCGAGCGATCCTTCGATATGAATATGCAGTTCGGCTTTCGGTGCGCGCGCAACCTTATCGGCGAGCGGCGAGCGTGCGGTTGTCGTCGTATTCATCGGGCGGCCCTTGTGCGTTTATGGTTGATTTGAATTGGGTCAGACGGTTTGCGCCGGCGCGGCGTGTGCGCGGGCCTCGACTGCGCGCAGGATCTGCGCGGCCGCCGAGATCGCAATGATTTCCGGAGATTTATCTTCGATGCCTTCAACACCGAGCGGGCATTGCATCCGCGCAATACGCGCCGGATCGATGCCGCGCGCGGCGAGCCGGTGTTCGAACTGCTTGCGCTTTGTATGCGAGCCGATCATGCCGAAGAACGCGAAGTCGCCGCGCCGCAGAATACGCTCGGCGAGCGCGAGATCGCGTTGATGATCGTGCGTCATCACGATGAAATACGTGTTCGGCGCGGCGCGGTCGACGGCTTCGTCGGGCGCGTCGTTCGCGTCGATTATCACGTTATCGGCCTGCACCGTGTCCAGTGGCGGGAACTGCGCATCGCGTTCGTCGACCCAGCGCACCTGGCACGGCAGCGTGCCGAGCACGCGCACCAACGCCGCGCCGACATGCCCGGCGCCGAACAGCACGACAGCGAAGTCGCGCGGCGCAATCGTTTCGGTGAGTAGCGCGCCGCTGTCGGCGAAGCCCGCGCCATCCCACAGCAGGCAGTCGGCACTTTCGACGCCGGGCTCCGGGTCGGATAGCATCGCCGCATCCCGCGCGGCGCCGAACGATACGCTGCGCACTGTCGACTGGCCCGCTGCAATGCGCTTGGCGAGCGACGTGACCCAGCCGAGGTCGCCGACGTCGAGCCGTTCGAACGCGAGCACGACGGCGCCGCCGCAGCATTGCCCAAGGCTTGGGCCGAGCGCGAAGCGTTCGAGCCGGCGCATATGCGGCGTGCGCATGCCGTCGCGCAGCACCTGACGCGCGGTTTCGATCGCCTTCCATTCGAGATGGCCGCCGCCAATCGTATGGCGGGCCGCTTCGCGCGTGACGATCATCTTCGTGCCGGCTTCACGCGGCGCCGAACCTTCGGCGCGCGCGACCGTTACCAGCACGACAGCGTCGCCGTGCACGAGCAGTTGTTGCAGGTCGGTTAGCCACGCATGCATCCGGCTGTTCTCCATGCATTGCCGCGGCGGGTGTGCGCGCGCGGGCGGTTGATCGGGGCGCTGCATGCTTGTGGCGGGCAGCGCGGTGAGCGCTTCGTGGTTTTGGTGCCCGGATTCCAGCTGGCGTTGTGATTCACGCTGTCACCGTTGTTTCCGCGACCGGACCCTGGTCTGTGCCTGATGTTGGACTGCCGCCGGCCGAGATCGTTGCGTGCGCACGCATTGCGTCCAGCGCATCGAGAATGGCCTCGGGGGTTGCGGGCGCGCGCAGCGGCGGCGCGCGGCGCGTGCCGGGGACCGCCGCGGCGATCGCATCGCGGATCGCGAGCAGCACCGAAAACGATAGCAGCAGCGGTGGCTCGCCGACCGCTTTCGACCGGAACACGGTCGGCTCCGCATTGTCGTTTCGATATAGCCGTACGTTGAACGCGGCGGGCGTATCGCTGACCGCCGGGATCTTGTATGTCGACGGCGCATGCGTCATCAGGCGTCCGTCGGCGTTCCACCAGAGCTCCTCGGTCGTCAGCCAGCCGACGCCCTGGATAAAGCCGCCCTCGATTTGCCCGAGATCGATCGCCGGATTGATCGAGCGGCCCGCGTCGTGCAGCAGGTCCGCGCGCAGCAGTTTCCATTCGCCGGTCAGCGTGTCGATCACGACTTCCGATACCGCTGCACCGTACGCGAAGTAGTAGAACGGATGACCAGTCAGCGTCTTCGAGTCCCAGTGCACCTTCGGCGTCGCGTAGAAACCGTCGGACCACAGTTGCACGCGCGCGAGGTAGGCGGCGTTGACGAGTTGCGCGAACGGCCAGGCGGTGCCATTCGATTGCACCGTGCCGCCGGCAAACACAACGTGTTGCGCGTCGCCGCCGAGCAGCTTCGCCGCAAGCGCGGCGAGGCGTTCGCGGATCTTGCGCGCTGCGTCTTCGGCGGCCTTGCCGTTCAGGTCGCTGCCCGTCGAGGCCGCGGTCGCCGATGTATTCGCCACCTTCGATGTATCGGCGGCGCTTACCCGCACGCGTGACAACGGCAAGCCGAACTCGTTCGCGACCACTTGCGCGACCTTTGTATTGAGCCCTTGGCCCATTTCCGTGCCGCCGTGATTGACGAGCACCGAGCCGTCCCTGTACACGTGAACGAGTGCGCCGGCCTGATTCAGGAATGGGACGTTAAACGAAATGCCGAACTTGACGGGCGTTAGCGCAATGCCACGTTTGAGCACCGGGCTACGTGCATTCGCTTCGGCGAGCGCCGCGCGCCGGGCGCGATAGTCGCTCGATACGAGCAATTCGTCGATCAGCGGCTCGAGAATATTGTCTTCGACGCGCTGTCCATACGGCGTTTCATCGCGCTCGCCAATACCGTAGAAGTTCGCGCGGCGGACATCGAGCGGATCGAGCCCGAGCTCGCGTGCAATGCCGTCGATCAGCACTTCGATCATGAGCGCGCCTTGCGGGCCGCCGAAGCCGCGGAACGCGGTGTTCGATTGCGTATTCGTCTTGCACGCCAGCGACAGGATGTCGACGTCGGACAGATAGTACGCATTGTCGAAATGGCACAGTGCACGCGTCGCGACCGCACCTGACAGATCCGCGGAGAAGCCCGCGCGCAGCGCAATCTCGACACGCACGCCAAGGATGCGGCCATGGTCGTCGAAGCCGACTTCATAGTCGTAGGCCGCATCGTGCCGTTTGCCGGTGATCATGAAGTCGTCGTCGCGATCGGCGCGCAGCTTGATCGGGCGATGCAGCTTATGCGCGGCGAGCGCCGCGATGCACGCGAAGATCGCCGACTGCGATTCTTTGCCGCCGAAGCCGCCGCCCATCCGCCGGCATTCGCAGACCACGTTGTGCGCCGGCCAACCGAGCATATGCGCGACCACCAGCTGCATCTCGGTCGGATGCTGCGTCGAGCTGTACACGTGCATGCCGTCCATTTCCTTCGGCAGCGCGTACGCGATCTGTCCTTCGAGGTAGAACTGTTCCTGGCCGCCGACTTCGAATGTGCCCGCCAGCCGGTGCGGTGCGGCGGCGATCTTGTCGGCGGGCGTGCCGCGCGTCAGATGCAGCGGCGGCACGACGTATTGACGGTTCGCGTTGGCGTCGCGCGCGGTGAGTACGGCTTCGAGCGGTTCGTAGCGCACGACGTCTTCGTTGTCCGCGAGCGATGCGGCGCGGCGCGCAAGGTCGTGGCTGGTGGCGATCACGACGAACACCGGCTGGCCGAGGTAAAGCACTTCGCCGTCCGCGAGAATCGGGTCGTCGTGAACGACCGGGCCGCAGTTGTTCTCGCCGGGAATATCGGCCGCGGTGAGCACCGCGACCACGCCGGGTGCGCGCTCCACTGCGGCGAGGTCGAGCGACACGATCCGCGCGTGCGCATGGCGCGATAAACCGGGCGCGGCGTGCAGCGTGCCGTGCACCTCGGGGATGTCGTCGATATAGATCGCTGCGCCGCTCACGTGCAGCGCGGCGGATTCGTGCGGCAGCGGCACGCCGATTGCGGGGGTGTTAGCGGCGTCGGGGTCGACGGCAGGAGTCGAATCAGCCGCGGCCCGCGTGGCCGGCGCGATGAACGGACTGGATTGCGGCTTCATCACTCACGCTCCTTCAACACCGCATGGTGGCGCGCTTCGTACGCGAACGCGCTGACATCGACAAGCGGCAGCGGCGCTTCGTCGCGCGTTTCCAGGTAGAAGCGCCATAACAGATTGCGCGCGACCTTCAGCCGGTATGCGCTCGATGCGCGCATATCGGTGAGCGGCTGGTAGTCGGTCGCTAGCGCGTCCATCGCGCGGCGCGCGGCGGTTTCGTCCCACGCGGCGCCGGTCAGCGCGGCTTGCGCCTGCTGCGCGCACTGCGGCGTCGCGGCCATTCCGCCGAACGCGATGCGTGCATCGGCGATCGCGCCATCGACGATGCGCAGTGCGAATGCGCCGCATACCGCCGAGATATCCTGGTCGTAGCGCTTCGACACCTTGTAGGTGCGAAAGCGCAGATGGGGATCGGGCCGCGGTACGCGAATCGCGGCCACGAATTCGCGTTCGTCGAGCGCGGTTTTCTGGTAACCGGTGTAGAACGCGTCGAGCGGTAGCGTGCGGATAGCCGATTCGCGCCGCAGCACGACTTGCGCATTGAGTGCGAGCAGCGCGGGCATCGAGTCGCCGATCGGCGAGCCATTCGCGACGTTGCCGCCGAGCGTGCCCGCATTGCGGATCGGCAATGACGCGAAGCGCGTCCACAGTTCGGCGAGTTCCGGGTAGTCGACCGCGAGCGCCGCGTACGCGGTTTCGAGCGACGCGGCCGCGCCGATCGTCAGCGTTTGCGCGTCCCGTTCGATCGTCTTCAGCTCGGCGACGTTGCCGATAAACAGCAGGTCGCCTAAATCGCGGAACTGTTTGGTGACCCACAAGCCGACATCGGTGCTGCCCGCGACGATGCGCGCGTGCGGATAGCGCGCGCGCAGTTCGGCAAACGCGTCGACGCTGCGCGGCGCATGGAAAATTGCTGTGCTGAACGCGGCGCCGCGCGCGTCGGGGCCGGTGTATTCGAACGTCTGTGTGCGTTCGATCGATTCGAGTGCGTGGGTGACTGCGGCGCGGTCGAGCGCGACGCGTGGATAGTCGAACATGGTTTGCGCGGCTTCGACGATCGGCCGGTAGCCGGTGCAGCGGCACAGGTTGCCGGACAACGCGGCGTTGATTTCGTCGCGGGTCGGCAAGCCCGCGTCGGGCGGCTGGTTTTCATAGAGCGCCCACATCGACATCACGAAGCCCGGCGTGCAGAAGCCGCATTGCGAGCCATGGCTGTCGAGCATCGCCTGCTGTACCGGATGCAGTGTGCCGTCACGCGCGCGTAGATCTTCGACGGTGAAAAGCGCGCGGCCGTCGAGCGTCGGCAGGAACTGGATGCACGCGTTGACCGCCTTCAACTCGAGCGCGCCTTGTGCATCGAGTTCGCCGACCACCACCGTGCACGCGCCGCAATCGCCTTCCGCGCAGCCTTCCTTGGTGCCGGTGCAGTGCAGATCTTCGCGCAGGTACTGGAGCACCGTGCGCGTCGCGGGCACGTCGCGCACTTCATGCACGGCGCCCTGGCGATAGAAACGGATGGTGTGCTTTGTCATGGCAAATCCGGAAGACATTGCGGACCGGGCGCGCGTTACGCATGGGCCCGCATCGGCCGGGCTCGCGCACGTAGATCGCCATCCTTGTTGCGAAGATAGCACCACCTCGTCTCGAAAATATTCTTTGACGATGATGAAGGCTATTCCGGCGCGGCCATGCGCACTGGCTGAACCGGTGGTTCGAATTTCACCGGCTTCTGCGGAAATCGCGCAAAGCCGCGCCGGGCAAGGCGCTGCAACCAGTATGCGAAAGCCCGGCGGCGCACGGTGGGGCGTAGGCGCACCGCCAGGTGTTTACGCGAACAAGAAGCGGCGTTCACGGGAAGGAGCGTTGGGCGACGGGTGAAGACGGCAGGTTCGGCCCGCGCAGGGTCTATGTTGTGTTGCGGGCGCACAAAACACACAACGCGTGCCGCGTACGCATACGGTTGACGCACGCGACGGCGGACGGACGCTCATTCTGGCAAACCCGCTGTCGTGACAAACCCGCTGTCGTGACAAACCGGTCGCGCCGAACACCGCGGACGAGTGAGCGCCGCGCGCTCAGCGCGCGTGCCGGTGCCGCCATAGGGTCGCTGCAAGCGCGACGAAAGCGACCACGAAGCCGATCAGCGACCAGCCCGGCAATAAGATGCCAAAAATCGGCGGATACGGCGTTTCGCACAGTCCCGCGACCTTGAACACCGACGGCAGCCAATGCGCGGGCGGCAATCCGTCGACAATCGGCTGCAACTCGTCGAACCCGCAGCTGAAGTTCGGATGCACCTGGATATACACATGCCGCGCGGCGGTTGCGATGCCGCCGGCGGCGGACAGCAGCGCGAGCGCTTCGAGCAGCCGCACGCCGGGCCAGCGGTGAAAACGCGAGCCGAGCAGCGCGAAGATCGCGATCAGCAGATAGAAGTAGCGCTGGATGATGCACAGCGGGCAAGGGTCCTGGTGCTCGACGAACTGCAGATAAAGCGCGCCGCCCACCAGCGCGATGCAGATGACGGCAAGCAGGACCAACAGGTTGCGCTCGCGGCGCAGCAGGGCATTGTCGTTGTACATGGTCGTCGGTAGCGTTGCAGGGATCCCGGACGGGTGCCGCGATTCTAGCGCGAACACCCGGTGCCTCGCCTGACGTCTAGCGAATCGTGTTCAGCACCGCTTCGACCGCGCGCCCGAGCCCGAGCAGCGCATCGTCGCCATGTGGCGCGCCGGCGAGCATCAGGCCGACCGGCGCGCTGCCGCGCGGATGACACGGCAGCGACAGCGCGCACGCGTCGAGGAAGTTGAACGCGCTCGGATTACGCAGAATGCGGCCGTTGATGCGGAAGAAGCTGTCGTCGTCGCGCGTCACGTCCGCGATGCGTGGCGGCACCATCGGCGTGGTCGGCGCGACCAGCGCGTCGAAGCGCTGCCACAGCGGGCGCGCTTCGGCGATCATCGCCGCGCGTTCGGCAAGCAGATCGAGATAGTCGGCGGCGCTGGCGGGCTCGCCCTTCATCACGCGCAACAGTACGTGCGGATCGTATTGATCTCGGTGCGCGTCGAGCAGCGGCCGGTGCCATGCGTACGCTTCGATCGACGAAAAGCCGATCCGGTTGATCTCGGGCAGCCGGTCGAGTGCGGCGAAGCGCACGTCCGACACGATCGCGCCGGCCGCCTCGAGATGCTTGAGCGCGGTGTCGAGCGCCTGTTCCACTTCGGGGTCGAGGCCTTCGTTCACATAGTTTGTCAGCACGCCAAGACGCACGCCTTCGAGCGGACGCGCCGCCGGGATCACCGGTTCGAGCCCGGCAAGCATCCGGTCGACCAGCGCGCAGCAGCCGACGGTCACGCCGATCGGGCCGAACGAATCGAGCGTGGTCGACAGCGGCACGCCGCCTTCGCGCGGAATGCGCGCCGCGGTCGGCTTGAAGCCGGTCAGCCCGCAGAACGACGCGGGCACGCGGATCGAGCCGCCGGTGTCGGTGCCGAGCGCCACCGCTGCCATGCCGTCGGCAACCGACGCGGCCGCGCCCGACGACGAGCCGCCCGATACCCGTTCGTCGCCTTTCACATCGCGCCGGTACGGCGACATCGGGTTGCCGTAGTGCGGGTTCAGGCCGACCGCGGAGAACGCGAACTCGCTCATGTTGGTGCGGCCGATCAGTACCGCGCCCGCGCGTTTCAGGCGTGCAACGCTCACCGCGTCATCGCGCGCGGGCGGCGCGTCGGCGAGTGCGACCGAGCCGGCGCGCGTGCGCTGGCCGGCGATGTCGAACAGGTCCTTGATCGATACCGGAATGCCGGCGAGCGGCGACAGCACAGTGCCGGCCGCGCGCAGCCGGTCGTGTGCGTCGGCGGCGGCGCGTGCGCCGGTCGCGTCGACATCGATGAACACGGTCGACCCCTGGCCGGCCGGATCGGCGATCCGCTCGAGCGCGGTTTCGATCAGCGCGCGGCTTGTCGTGCGGCCGGCCGCGAGATCGGCGGCGAGTTGGGCGAGGGGCGGGAAGGGTGTGAATTCGGTCGTCATGGTGTGAAGGTGGTCGCGATGCGGAAGCCGGAACGGCCCCTATTGTGACCTGTCCATTAGTGGGACCGCAGCGAACTGCTCATGTGATTCGACATGAATATCGACAGCGCCGGTTTGTGCGATACCATCGCGACGTGAAGTTTACTTTTTGTAAGGATTTCGGCTATGCACCATGGTATCGGCTTCATTCAGGATCTGGCAGTCGTGATGGCGTTAGCCGGCGTCGTCACGGTACTGTTCCATCGCCTGAGGCAGCCGGTGGTGCTCGGCTATATCGCGGCCGGCGTGATCATCGGCCCCTATACGCCGCCGTTCCAGCTGATCCACGATCAGCAGACCATCCAGACGCTCGGCGAACTCGGCGTCGTGTTCCTGATGTTCTCGCTCGGGCTCGAGTTCAGCCTGCGCAAGCTGTTTCGCGTCGGCGCGACTGCAATCGTCGCGGCGCTATCGGAGATCGTGCTGATGGTGTGGATCGGCTACGAGATCGGCAGCGCGTTCGGCTGGAGTTCGATGGACTCGCTGTTTCTCGGCGCGATTCTCGCGATCTCGTCGACCACCATCATCGTGAAGGCGCTCGCCGAACTGGGCCTGAAACGCGAAGGATTCGCGCAGTCCGTGTTCGGCATTCTGATCGTCGAGGATATTCTCGGCATCGCGATGCTCGTGCTGCTGTCGAGCATCGCGCAGACCGGCGAACTCTCCGCAGGCATCGCGCTCGGGACGCTCGGCAAGCTGCTGCTTTTCATGACGGTATCGCTCGTGGTCGGCATTCTGGTCGTGCCGCGCGCGCTCAACTACGTCGCGCGCTCGCGCAGCGACGAAATGCTGCTCGTGTCGGTGCTCGGCTTCTGTTTCGGTTTTTGTCTGCTGGTCATGAAGCTCGATTACAGCATCGCACTCGGCGCGTTCCTGATCGGCGCGATCATGGCCGAGTCGCGCCAGCTGCACCGGATCGAACATCTGATCGCGCCGCTGCGCGACGCATTCTCCGCAATCTTTTTTGTAACCATCGGGCTGATGCTGAACCCGGCGGTGCTGGTCGACTACGCGTGGCCGGTCGCGGTTATCACGGTTGCGGTGATCGTCGGCAAGATCGTGTCCTGCGGTCTGGGCACCTTTCTCGCCGGTAAGGACGGCCGCACGGCGATGCGGGTCGGCATGACCGTCTCGCAGATCGGCGAGTTCTCGTTCATCATCGCGTCGCTCGGGCTGACACTGAAGGTGACGAGCGCCTTTCTGTATCCGATTGCGGTTGCGGTGTCGGCGCTGACGACGCTGTTCACGCCGTATCTGATCCGCGCGGCCGATCCGCTGACCCAGCGCCTCGCGCAATCGATGCCGCGCTCGGTGTCCAATATGTTCGGCCTGTATGGGCAGTGGCTCGGCAGCTTGCATCCGGCGAACGGTGAGCCGACGCTTTTCAGCATGACGCGGCGGATCATTCTGCAGATCGCGGTGAATCTGGCGCTGGTCGTCGCGATCTTTCTCGGCGCGTCGTACGGCGCGCCGCTTGCGGCCCCACTGCTGGCCGGCTGGGTGCCGTCCGAGCCGATCCAGCGCGTCGTGCTGTGGAGCGCGGCGCTGATCGTGTCGTTGCCGTTTCTGGTCGCTGTCTACCGGAAGACCAAATCGCTCGCGTTATTGCTTGCCGAAGTCAGCGTGCAGCCGGCGAAGGCCGGGTTTCTGACGCGCGCGCTGCGTTACGCCATTTCGGATCTGGTGCCGGTCGCATCGATGGTCGGCGTATTTCTGCTGGTCGCGGCGCTGTCGGGCACGATCCTGCCGCCGACCGGCCTGCTGATCGCGGTGCTCGTGTGCGCCGCGCTACTGGTGACTGCGCTATGGCGCTGGTTCGTGCGCATTCACGCCTCGATGCAGATCGCGCTGCGCGAGACGCTCGATGAGCGGCCCGATCCTTGATGCGGTGTTTTCTTCCCGGTTTTGGTCCGCCTGGCGCGGTCGGCTCTCACGGCGCACGGGGTCGCTGCGCGGTGACGCGATGTAACCTGTTGTGAAGATCGGTGTGCCCGGATGTGACCAAATGTGTGCTGGTTTGCCGGTCATCGCGCGCTGGCGGATAATCGACAGGTGTCCATTCGTTCGCGCGCCGATGCGCGCGTGACCTATCGTCATGAGCGAAAACAAGCCCGATAACGCCGGACCGTCCGGTTCGCTATCCAACACCGTCGCGCCGGACGCTTCATCGTCGGCTGCACAGTCGGCCCCGGGGTCCGGGTCACAGCAGGCTTCACCCACCGCTTCACCGTCAGGCACGCCGTCCGGTTCGAAGCCCGAAGCAGCAACGGCTACGTCCACCCCGGCGGCAGCCAAAGAAGCCGCAGCCACCGATTCCCCCGAAAGCGCGTCCAACGTGACGCCGGAACGCCCGGCCGGCGCCGCGCGTCGCGACACCGCGCAAGCTGGCGAGATGTATCAGGGCCGTGCCGCGGCGAGCGGCGCGAGCGTCGAGCGTCCGGCTCCGCTGCGCGGACAGCAGTCGGCTCATGTTGCCGAAGAGCCTCGGCCTGCGAAAACAACACCCGTACCGCCGTTGGGCGTTCCGCCGGGCGCGCAGCTAACACCGCAGAAGTCCGCGCAAGACGTGGCGGCTGCCGCGGCCGCCGCCGATGCCGCGAGCGTGCAGGCCGCGGCGGCGGCATCGAGCGCACAGGCCGCGGCGGCTGCTGCGAACAGCGCGGCTGAAGAACGCGTCGCCGCCGGTTCGCCGCCGCCTGGTTTCGGCGCGGCGCCGGATTTCGGTGCGTATCACCCGCCGCCGCCGGGTTCGATTCCGCCAAACCCCGCGTATCTGAAGCGCAGCGACTCGGCATGGTCGGTCTTCGGCCGCGTGCTGGCTGCGCGGGCGCGCCAGATCTTCGATCGCGCGGGTCAGCGCATCACGCAGCGCACATTGCGCATTGGCGTGTCGGCGCGGCTGTTCCACCCGGAACCCGGCGCGAAGGGACTGCGCGGGAAAACGCTGCAATATCTTGAGGAATCGATTGCGCACTGGGTGATGTCGCGCGACGTGCTCGTGTTCATGATTCCGACGGTCGGCCATCAAGGGATGCTGCACCCGAGCAATATCCGTTTGCGCGACTACGCGAGGAATCTCGACGGACTGCTGCTGCAAGGCGGCGCGGATGTGTCGCCGCAGTCGTATGCGGAAAGCTCGTCGCCTTCCGAATGGCCCGGCGACCGCGTGCGCGACATGTACGAACTCGAGCTGCTGCACGAGTTCGTCGAAAGGGGCAAGCCGGTGCTCGGCGTGTGCCGCGGCTGTCAGCTGATCAACGTCGCGTTCGGCGGCACGCTGTATCAGGATATTGCGACCGATGTGCCGACGGCCGGCGTGCATGTGAACGAGCAATACGACCAGCATCGGCACGCGATTCACTTTCCGGACGGATCGACGCTCGCGAATATGTTCCCCGGCCGGCGCGAAGCCATCGTCAACTCGATTCACCATCAGGCGGTGAACGTGCTTGGGCGCGATCTGAATATCGAGGCGGTGTCGGCCGAAGACGGCATCATCGAGGCGGTGCGCTACCGGCGCGCGCCGTTCGTGGTCGGCGTGCAGTGGCACCCGGAGTTTCATCGCGCGGGCGGCGCCGAAATGCTCGATTGCACGCCGCTGCTCGATACTTTCCTGCGAGTTGCGCGCGAAACGCGTTTCTGAAGCGTAGGTGCACGAACGGTTACGACTGGCGTGAGTCAGCCGTGACCTTCCGATGCGGTCGCTGAAAGCCCGTCATGCGTCGTCTCATCTCGATTTAAAGTCCCGCGATACGCCGTTCTTTCACTGTCAATCCGCGCGATAATCCACGGCTGTTTTCCGGAATCGCATGGAGCATGCAGTGACGAAGTCCCCGTTATCGGTTCGGCGCGCGATGCTGTTCGTCGTCGCTTGCGCGATGTTGCAGCATGGCGGTTTCGTGCAGGGTGCCAACGGCGCGGACGCGGCCGGCGCGACCCGTGTGTTGACGCCGGGCGCTTCGCTCGCGACCGCCGGCGCCGTTGCCGGCGTCGCCCACGCGGAGGTCAACAAGAGCCCCGCCGGCCCTGGCGCGCAGGGCGACGTCGCCGAACTGACGCGGCTGATTCACAGCGCGTCGCTCAATGAATTGCGCACGACTTACAACGGCGGATATGGCGCGTCGCTGTTTTTCTATGCGCAGGATCTGACCTTCTACGTCGCGCTATTTCAAGACAAACATTTCTGGCGCGTGATCAAGGTGCAGGACGAGGCGCGCGCGGAGGAAATCTATGCGAGCTTCGCGAAGCAGACCGAACAACTCGCCGACATCGACATCCGCCGCGCGAAGCTGCAGGCACAAACCGCGTATATCGAACGGATGATCGGGCTGTCCGAAGATCGCGCGCAGCGCTTGCAAGCGGATCTGAACGTCGCGCGCGACCAGCAGGCGAAGGTCGCCGAATATCAGCGTCAGGCACGCGATGAAGCGCTGGTGTTGCGCGATGAAAAGGAAAAGGCGCAATCGCAGTTGCGTCAGCTGCAGCAACAGGTGCAACAACTGCAGCAGCAAAGCGAAGCCGGGTTGCCCGCGGCGCGGTAGCGTAACGCGCATCGGATCGATGCAAACACGGATATCTGAACAAGCCCGGTCTGAACCGACCGGGCTGTCTACTGATGGGGCGAAAAGAGCGTGTGCGCGGATGGATTGGCGCACCGCAGTGTTGCGGAAGGGGAGGTGGTTCCCGTTATCGCGAGAACAGATCCGGCACCTCGGTCACGCGACGCTGCGACATGCGGTTCATCCACGACGTGTCATTCGCGGTCATGTCGCCTTGCGCGCGCGGCGGCGCAGCGGCGTGCGCACCCGGGTTTGCACCGTGGGTGCGCGCAAACATCGTCACGGATTCGTAGTCGTTGTCCGTCATCACGGGGGGGGCGGCGGACGAGTACTCTCCCGCCACTGACGGTTTCGGGCTCGCCGTCGCGGAGCGGCTCGCGACCGACCGGGCCGACAATGCCGCGTCGCGAGCGCTCCACGTTGGGTTTTTGCTGTGCCGTGTGCGAAACGGTGCGGAATCGTGCGGCGCGACTTTGACCGATGCTGCCGTGACCGAGGCGGCCGCGCCATGCGACGCATCGTTGCGCGCGGCGCCCGATTGGGCCGTGTGTCGCGCAGTCGAACCGGCCGCTTGCATATGAGCAGCCGTGAGCGGATGTGGTGCTGAAGCTTTTGTGGATTGTCCCGACGCGAATGCGTGCAAGCTGGTGACGGTGGTTGCATCGACCACGTCGGCGTGGCCGGTATCCGATTTCCCGCCGTTGATCGACGGGTTGACCGACCGGTGGTTCGCGCGATTGTCGGCGGATATCGAATGATGGGCCGGGTTGCCGCTCGTGATGACCGGCACGCGCGGCTTTTCGATTCGTGCGTCGCGCTGCGACGCACGCATATCTGGCGCGGTGAGGGGATCGCCCGCGTGCCCCCGATGCGCAGGGTCGAGCACGATCCACGCAAGCATCGCCGCACCGCCGATCGCCACGGCGCTGCCGACGCGCAGATTCGACGCACCGTGCGACGCGCGCATGGTGGACTGCGCGTTGTGCATGCCAATCGCAGCTTGATCAGACGCAGCCGCTACGCGGCCGGCTTGCGATGCAGCATCGATGGCCGCGGTAACCCGCGCGCTAGCGGTCGGCTGCGCGTGTTGCGGTTGCCACTTGCACATCGAACGAAACGCCTTCGACGACAGGCAGAACGTGCGTAACATGGCCGCGTACAGCGCTTTCAATTCGACGCGCAAGCTGACGTTAGGCGGCAGCAACGCCCATTCGCGCCCGAAGGTTTCAGAAATCGGACCGAGTGCGCGCAGTGAAGGCAGCGCCACGGCACCTTCGACCGGGATGAAAGGGATATTCGTCGACATCGCTCGGCAGACCTCCATCTGATAAGAGATACGTGGCCTTGCCGGGATGCGGAAACGTTGGCTGGACACGCGTGCCGGCCTTTGGGATCGACGGTGTCTCATAAAATAGCCAGCGGGTGCGTGATGATGCCGTGGCACGTGCGCTGGCACGATCGGACGAGTCCGAAAACGGTGTCGCGAGAAGGTTGCGTGCGCGTTACGCGCCGGTTACCTGCGGCTCGTGTGCGGCTCATGTGCGGCTTAAGCGCGGCAGCTGCGTTGGAAAACGGAGTTATCGGTGCGGCGCCGCGTCGTCGAGACGGTACAGATAACGAAGCATCGTGATATCGACGCCGCCGACGCGATCCGGCTCCGCGCCTGACAGCCGCCAGCCACGCCGTTCGTAGAAAGCGATCGCCGCGGCATTTGCTTCGAGCACATACAGGCAGAGTTGTGTTTCGCCCTGTTCGCGCGCCCAGTTCTGCACCGCGTACAACAGCAAACTCCCCGCGCCGTTGCGTTGATGGGCGGGCAGCGCATGCAGATTGTCGAGCAGCGCGCCCCACGGCGAGCCTGGCTGGCGTTCGACGCACGCGAACGCAATCGGCTCGGCGCGGCGTTCGGCGATCAGCACGAGGCGCCGGTCCGCGCCGGGCGCGTTCATGCGCGCGTGCCAATAGGTCGCGCGCTCGCGCACGACTTCGCTATCGAGGAAATCTTCCGGCAGCAGCCCGCGATAGCTCGCCTGCCAGCTCGCCGCGTGAATCGATGCGACCAGATCGGCGTCGGTTGCGCTCGCGGTGCGCAGCGAAAGTGAAGAGGTGGAATGCATCAACGCGGGATCGGGCGGAAGTCCGTGACGAATACAGGGCTGCGGCGCGTCGATGCGCCGCATATCGGAATTCTATGGGCCGCGCTGCGTCGCCGCCAGCTTCGCGTGGCGGGAGGGTCGAGTCTCGAGTCGGTCGGTGAGCGGGTGTGTCGCCGCGCGTTACGCGTCGTCGCGCAGCGCGAGCGCGATGGCCGCGACCACCTCGTCCCACGCGCCGGGCCGTGGTTGCCGCACGAGCCGCGCGCCCGGATACCATGGGCTGCGCGTGTCGCCGGTAAACCAGCGCCAGTCCGCCGAAAACGGCAGCATCAGCCACAGCGGCTTGCGCAGCGCGCCCGTCAGATGGGCAATCGACGTATCGACTGATACAACCGCGTCGAGCCGCTCGACGACTGCCGCGGTATCGGCGAAATCGCCGATCCGCGCGCCGAAGTAATGGATTGACTGCGCGCGCGGGTGCGCCGCAATCGCCGCGCGTTCGCTGTCGCTCAATTCCGGCTGCAGCACGATCCAGTCGATGCCGTCGAGTGCGAACAAAGGATCGAGTGCCGCGAGCGGCAGCGCGCGATTCTCCTGCTTCTGAATGCGGCCGGACCACGCGAGTCCGATCTTGCGCTTCGCATGGCCGCCCAGTGAGCCGCGCCATTTGCGCCGATAGGCGGGCGTCGCGGCGAGGTACGGCGTGCGCGCGGGAATCGTGTCGAACGTGGTGCCGAGCGCGAGTGGCAGGCTCAATAGCGGAATTTGCAGATCGGCGCGCGGCCGCGGCGCGCCTTGTGCGATCAGTTCGACGTCCCACTGTTGCGCGGCGGGTGCAATCAACGGGACGAGTTGCGGTTGCACTTCGAGCACGACGCGCGCCGCGCGCTGCGCGGCCAGCGGCACGAAGCGCACGAACTGCAGTGTGTCGCCGAAGCCCTGTTCCGCGTAGACGAATAGCGTACGCGTGTCGACCGGTTCGCCGCGCCAGCGCGGCAGCGTCGGGTCACCCTGCTGGGTCGCTGATTCGAGCCGCCACTCGTACTCGGGCAGACCTCGCTCGAAATTGCCGAGCGTCAGATGCGTAACCGCGCGGTGCAAATGCGCGAGACCGAGGTCGGGCCGCAGCCGCAGCGCCTCATCGAACGCGCGCAGCGCGGCTGCGTACGCGCCGAGCGCCTGGTGCGCGGTGCCGAGGCCCAGCCACGCCAGCGCGAACTTCGGATCGAAACCGATCGCGCGTTCGAAACGCGGCAGTGCGTCCGCATGCCGTCCCAACGCGGCCAGTGCATTGCCGAGGCCGAACAGTGCCGGCGGCAGGTGCGGCTGCATTGCGAGCACTGCGTGAAAGGCGGCTGCCGCTTCGTCGTAGCGGTTGGTCGCGTGCAACGTATTGCCAAGATTGAAGTGCGCGGCGGCAAAACGCGGCTCGACCGCGAGCGCTGCGCGAAACTGCTCGATCGCGAGGTCGGATTCGTCGAGCGCGTTGAACGCCATGCCGAGATTGTTGTGCGCACCGGCGTGGCCCGGCCGCAGTTCGAGCGCGCGCCGGAACGATTCGATCGCTTCCTCATGCTGGCCGAGCGCGTGCAATGCGTTGCCGAGGTTGTTGTGCGATGACGCATCCTCCGGCTGCAGATCGAGCGAGCGGCGAAACGCGTCGGCCGCGTCTTCGTGGCGGCCGGCTGCTGCGTACGCGTTGCCGAGGTTGTAGTGCGCCATCGGAAACGAGGGCGCGAGCGTCAGCGCGTTGCGAAAGCGCTCGATTGCATCGTCGAGCTGGCCCAATGCCTTCAGCGTGTTGCCGAGATTGAGTTGCAGCGCGGCATCTTGCGGGCGCAGGTCGGCGGCGCGCTTGACGAGCGCGGCGGCTTCCGCGTGCTGTCCCTGCTGGTGGCGCAGCACGCCGAGCAGATGCAGGGCGTCCACGTGAACTGGATCGACTTCGAGCGTCGCGCGATAGCCGCGTTCGGCGTCGTCGAGGCGGCCGTCACGATGCGCCGCGAATGCGCGGTCGAATACTGGATGCATGACGGGTGAAACGGGCTATACAGGCAAACGCGCATTCTCCCACACTCGGAAAGCGCCCCGAAATTTGGCGGACGATAGTGTTGCAAGTAACATATAAATTTATGTTTATATGATTCGGCGCCGGATCTGATCGACCGTAGCCGCTGGTCGGCCACTTTCCGCCGCACGCAATCATTTGGATGACGAAGCGTAGGGTTCGCGCGATACGCGTGGTGACCAGGCCGTCACAGCGATCACGTGCCGTCATGCGCACGGCTTGCATCATCATCACGCGACGGTTGACGGCGCCACCGGGCGCGATTGCATGCCCGACATCCGCTGCACGCACAGCATTGACGCGGCTGTTTGCGCTTCGATCCGCGTCGCATAGGGCGTCAGTTGGGCGTCGCGCGCGGGGCCAGCGGCGTACACTAGGCGGCATGTTGATTTCCGGAGGTCTGCATGGCCGCCGCTTTCTTCGACATGCCACCTGTGCTGATCGTCGGTGCGGGTCCGACCGGACTCGCGGCGGCGATGAGTCTCGCCCGCGCGCGCATCCCGGTGCGGCTGATCGACAAGGCGGCGCGCCCCGATCCGCACTCGCGCGCGATCGGCATCCAGGCGCGCACGCTCGAGCTACTCGAACAGCATCGGCTGATCGAACCTTTTCTCGAACTTGGGCACCGCGCGCGCGCCGCGAATCTGTATTCGAACGGGCAGCGGCTCGCACGCCTCGACTTCGACCCGCTGCAGACCCGCTACCCGTATCTGCTGTTTCTCGACCAGTCGGTGACCGAGCGTCTGTTGACCGAGCATCTTGCAACGCTCGGCGTCGAAGTCGAACGCGGCATCGAGCTGGCGATGTTTTCGCAGGGCTCGGCCGGCATCAATGCGACGCTGCAGCGCTCGAATGGGCACACGGAGACGCTGCATCCGTCATACATGATCGCGGCGGACGGCGCGCATAGCAGCATCCGTCACCGGCTCGGGATGAATTTCGCGGGCAAGACTTTCGAGCAGACGTTTCTGCTGGCCGATCTTCTGGGTGACACCGACTGGCCCGACGACGAGTTCCATATCTTCGCGTCCGGCGACGGCTTGGCCGCGCTGTTTCCGATGGGCAATGGCCGCTACCGGTTGATCGCCGACCATCCGGCGCTGGGTCCCGCGGATGGCAACGCAGCGCCGGCCGCTGCGGCCGCTGCGGGCGGTCACGGCGACGGCGCGCATAAGGCGGCAGAGACAGCGGCGCAAGCATCCGCGCATGCCGCAGCGCGAACACTGTCGCATGTGTCGCCGCAAGCGTCCGGTAACCCGCACCCTGCGTCCAGCGCTGAGTCTCTCGCCGCGTCCCGCCCTGCGGCGGACCCGGCCTGCGCGCCGACGCTCGATGCATGCCGCACGCTGGCCGCGGCGCGCGTGCATCATCCGCTCGCATTGACCGACCTTAGATGGTCCGGCTACTTCCATCTGAATAGCCGGATCGTCGAGCAGTTACGCGTCGGGCGCGTGTTTCTCGCCGGCGACGCGGCGCACGTGCATAGCCCCGCGGGCGCGCAGGGCATGAACACGGGCATACAGGAAGCCTTCAACCTCGGCTGGAAGCTGGCGCGCGTGCTAAGCGGCGGCGCGCCGGATCGCCTGCTCGATACGTACCACCTCGAGCGCCATCCGATCGAGCGCGAAGTGCTGCGGCAATCGAACTTCATCACGCATATGGCGGAGGCCGACCATGGTCCGCTCAAGCTGCTGCGCGATCGGGTGATGCCGGTGCTGGCGTCGCTTGGGCCGCTGCGCGATGCGGCGCGCGCGCAGATCAGCGAACTCGCGATCCAGTACCGGCGCAGTCCGTTGACGCTCGAACGTGTGCTCGATGGCGGTCCGCGTGCCGGCGAACGGGCACCCGATGCGCTGGTTCACGTGGTCGACGGGCCGCTCGGCCGTGCGCCGGGTACCGGCTGTGTGTTCGACCTGCACGATCCGGCGTTTTTCTCACTGTTCGTGCTCGTCGCGCCGGTGGATGACGACGATGTGCCGCTCGACAAACCCGAACTCGCATTGCGCCTGAAGCCCGTGCGCGCCGAACAGATCGATCGGCTGGTAGCCGACGTTGAAGCGCTGCTGCCGGGCGCGGTGCGTACCTGGCGTGTGACGGATGCGTCAGGCGATCGTGGACCGTTGCTGGCCGAGTCGTATGGGCGCACGCGGCCGTCGTTCTATCTGGTTAGGCCGGACGGGTATGTCTGCGCGCGCGGGCGCGTGTCGTCGGATCTGCACGGTCTGCTGCGCCACTGCGAATCGTGGTTCGCGAAAGGCGCGGTGCCGGAGCCGCCGACCGCGCTGACCTGAAAGACTTCGCTTTCCGCGAATGGCGCTCGTCCTGCATGCAGGGAAGCAGAAAGCAGAAGGCCGCCCGGTGCTCGGGCGGCCTTCTGATCAAAACAGCTCAACCGCGTGACAAGCCGGTCGCGCGCAACAACCCGCTTATACCGCGGCAGGCGCCGCCGGCATCAACTTCTCGCGATAGCGGGTCACGGCTTCCCGCGTGAACGCGGTCAACGCATCCGCACGGCCTTCGTCGATTGCGATGATGAACTGCCGCCGCATGCGCGGCTCCCAGAAGCGGCGAATGTGATCGGCGACGCCGGCCAGTGCTTCTTCGTGATCCGGCATCGATTCGAAGAAGTCGCCGATCCGGTTCGCCATGTCGATCAGGTTATTTTCGTCCATCGTTCACCTCATTTACCGGACGTGGCGGCCAGTTCGCGCTTTCTCAGCAGATCGAGCTGCTCGGTATTGAAGCGCGAGTAGTCCTTCTGCCATTGCGACGGCTGTTCGACCGGCATCACCTGCACCGCGGTCACCTTGTATTCCGGACAGTTGGTTGCCCAGTCGGAGCTGTCGGTGGTGATTACGTTCGCGCCGGACTCAGGGAAGTGGAACGTCGTGTACACGACACCCGGCTGCATCCGCTCGGTGACCTTCGCGCGCAGCACGGTCTGGCCCGAACGCGATTCGATGCCGACCCAGTCGTCGTTTTTGATACCGCGCTCCTCCGCGTCGTGCGGATGGATCTCGAGCCGGTCCTCTTCGTGCCAGCGCGAGTTTTCAGTACGGCGGGTCTGCGCGCCGACGTTGTACTGCGACAAAATGCGGCCCGTGGTCAGGATCAGCGGGTACTTCTGCGTGACCTTTTCAGGCGACGCGACGAACTTCGTGATCACGAACTTGCCCTTGCCGCGCACGAACTCGTCGATGTGCATCGTCGGCGTGCCGTTCGGCGCCTGCTCGTTACACGGCCACTGGATGCTGCCCTGCTGGTCGATCTTCGCGAACGACACGCCATGGAACGTCGGCGTGAGGCGTGCGATTTCGTCCATGATTTCGGACGGATGGTTGTAGTCCATCTCGTAGCCGAGCGCGCGCGACAGCAGGATCGTGACTTCCCAGTCCGAGTAGCCGGCCAGCGGCGGCATCACCTTTCGGACGCGCGAGATCCGGCGTTCCGCGTTGGTGAACGTGCCGTCCTTCTCGAGGAAGGTCGAGCCCGGCAGCAGCACGTGCGCATACTTCGCGGTTTCGTTCAGGAAGATGTCCTGCACGACGATACATTCCATCGACTCCAGCGCCGCACCGACGTGCTGCGTATTCGGGTCGGACTGGACGATGTCTTCGCCCTGGCAGTACAGGCCCTTGAACGTGCCGTGCAGTGCCGCATCGAACATGTTCGGAATGCGCAGGCCCGGTTCCGGTTGCAGCTGCACGCTCCACGCATCTTCGAACAGCGCGCGGGTAATCGGATCGCTGATATGGCGGTAGCCCGGCAGTTCGTGCGGGAACGAGCCCATATCGCACGAACCTTGCACGTTGTTCTGGCCGCGCAGCGGATTCACACCGACGCCTTCGCGGCCGATGTTGCCGGTCGCCATCGCGAGGTTCGCGATACCGATCACCATCGTCGAGCCTTGTGCGTGCTCAGTCACGCCGAGGCCGTAGTAGATCGCCGCGTTGCCGCCGGTCGCATAGAGGCGCGCGGCTGCACGAACCTGGTCCGCCGGCACGCCGGTCACGTCGGCCGTCGCTTCCGGCGCGTTTTCCGGCAGCGAGACGAAATCGCGCCACTGCTGGAATGCACGCGTTTCGCAGCGCTCGGCGATGAATTCCTCGGCGAGCAGACCCTCGGTGACGATCACGTGCGCGAGCGCATTAACGATGGCGACGTTCGTACCCGGGCGCAGCTGCAGGTGATACGACGCCTGCACGTGCGGTGTATCGACAATATCGATGCGGCGCGGATCGACGACGATCAGCTTCGCGCCTTCGCGCACGCGGCGCTTCAGTCGCGAGCCGAACACCGGGTGGCCGTCGGTCGGATTCGCACCGATCACGACGATCACGTCCGCTTTCTCGACCGACGCGAAAGTCTGCGTGCCGGCCGATTCGCCGAGCGTCGTCTTCAGACCGTAACCGGTCGGCGAGTGGCACACGCGTGCGCAGGTGTCGACGTTGTTGTTGCCGAATGCGGCGCGCACCAGCTTCTGAACCAGGTACGTCTCTTCGTTCGTGCAGCGCGACGACGTGATGCCGCCGATCGAGTCGCGGCCGTACTTGTCCTGGATCTTGCGGAATTGCGACGCCGCATAGTTCAGTGCTTCGTCCCAGCTGACTTCGCGCCACGGGTCGGTGATCTTTTCGCGGATCATCGGCTTCGTGATGCGGTCCTTGTGCGTTGCGTAGCCCCATGCAAAGCGGCCCTTCACGCAGGCGTGGCCTTCGTTCGCTTCGCCGTTCTTGTTCGGCACCATGCGCACGACCGTATTGCCCTTCATCTCGGCCTTGAACGAGCAGCCGACGCCGCAGTATGCGCAGGTCGTGACGACCGAGTGCTCGGCCTGGCCCAGCATCACGACGCTCTTTTCCTGCAGTGTCGCGGTCGGGCACGCGGCGACGCATGCGCCGCAGGACACGCATTCGGAGTCCATGAACGGCTGGTTTTCGCTCGCCGCGACGCGCGATTCGAAGCCGCGGCCGGCGATCGTCAATGCGAACGTGCCTTGCGTCTCTTCACACGCGCGCACGCAGCGGTTACAGACGATGCACTTCGACGGGTCGTACGTGAAGTACGGGTTCGACTCGTCTTTTTTGTCCTTCAGGTGGTTGTCGCCCTCGTAGCCATAGCGCACTTCGCGCAGGCCGGTGACGCCGGCCATGTCCTGCAGTTCGCAATCGCCGTTCGCGGGGCAGGTCAGACAGTCGAGCGGGTGATCGGAGATATACAGCTCCATCACATTGCGGCGCAGCGATTGCAGACGATCGGTTTGCGTGCGTACCTTCATGCCGGCTTCGACCGGTGTCGTGCACGATGCCGGGTAGCCGCGCCGGCCTTCGATTTCGACGAGGCACAGACGGCACGAGCCAAACGGCTCGAGCGAGTCGGTCGCGCACAGCTTCGGTACGTTGACGCCGGCTTCGATCGCCGCGCGCATCACCGACGTGCCGGCCGGCACCGTGACCGACTCGCCGTCGATTTCGAGCGTGACGTCGACGTCCGCGTGACGCAGCGGCGTGCCGTAGTCGGTGTCGTCGAACGGCGAGCGTTGTTTCATTGCCTGCGATTTACAGGCGCAATTGCCGGAGCCGCAGCCGCCAGCGGAAGGATTGAGCACGTCGGACATGTTTGGGCTCCTGGTGGCTCGTGAGTTAGGCGGCCGCTTTCGGCGCAGTGGTCGCGAGACCGAAGTCTTCGGGGAAATGGTCGAGCGCGGATACCACCGGATACGGCGTCATGCCGCCCATCGCGCACAGCGAACCGGACACCATCGTATCGCACAGATCGCGCAACAGTTGGACCTGTTTCGTCGACGTGTCGCCATTGCGGATGCGCTGGATCACTTCGACGCCGCGCGTCGAGCCGATCCGGCACGGTGTGCATTTGCCACACGATTCGAGCGCGCAGAAGTGCATTGCGTATTGCGCGAGATCCGCGAGGTTCGCGGTGTCGTCGTGAACCACGAGGCCGCCGTGGCCGACGACCGCGCCGACCTTCGCGTATTCCTCATAGTCGAGCGGGATATCCCACTGGCTTTCCGGCAGATACGTGCCGAGCGGGCCGCCGACTTGCACCGCGCGCGCCGGCCGGCCGCTCGCCGTGCCGCCGCCGTAGTCATACATCAGTTCGCGCAGCGTGCAGCCGAACGCGAGTTCGACGAGACCGCCTTGCTTTACGTTGCCGGCGATCTGGAACGGCAGCGTGCCGCGCGAACGGCCCATGCCGAAGTTCTTGTAGAACGCGGCGCCCTTCGCGAAGATGATCGGCACCGTGGCGAGCGTAATCACGTTGTTGATCACGGTCGGCTTGCCGAACAGGCCGGCGAGCGCTGGCAGCGGCGGCTTCGCGCGCACGATGCCGCGCTTGCCTTCGAGCGATTCGAGCAGCGCGGTTTCTTCGCCGCACACATAGGCGCCCGCGCCCTTCGCGACGAACAGCTCGAAGCGGTGCTTCGAGCCGAGCACGCTGTCGCCGAGCCAGCCGGCCGCGCGCGCTTTGCCGATTGCCGTTTCGAGCGTCGCGATCGAATGCGGGTACTCGCTGCGCACGTAGATATGACCGACCGTCGCGCCGGTTACGATGCCCGCGATGATCATCCCTTCGATCAGCACATACGGGTCGCTTTCCATCACGAGGCGGTCGGAGAAGGTGCCCGAATCGCCTTCGTCCGCATTGCAGACGATGTACTTCTGATCGGCCTTCGCGCCCAGCACGGTGCGCCACTTGATGCCGGCCGGGAATGCGGCGCCGCCGCGGCCGCGCAGGCCCGATTCGATCAGCGCTTCGCAGGCGGCCGCACCCTCCATCGCCAGCGCGTTCTTCAGGCCTTCGATGCCGCCATGCGCGACGTAGTCGTCGGTCGACAGCGGATCGGTAATGCCAATGCGTGCGAAGGTCAGACGCTGCTGCTTCTTCAGATACGGAATCTCTTCGACGAGGCCGACGCCGCGCGGATGCGCGTTGCCTTCGACGAAGCCTGCGTCGAACAGCGATGCGACGTCGCTGGCGTCGACATTCGCGTAGCCGACGCGGCCCGCCGGCGTTTCGACTTCGACGAGCGGTTCGAGATAGAGCAGGCCGCGCGAGCCGTTGCGGACCAGTTCGATCGCGACGCCGCGCTGCGCGGCTTCATTGACGATCGCGGCGGCGAGCTTGTCGGCGCCGAGCGCGAGTGCGGAGGAATCACAGGGAACATAGATGCGCGTCATGCCGGCTGCTCCACTTGTTTCATCGCTGCGGCCAGCAGCATATCGAACTTTTGCGGCGTCACTTTCGCGTGCAACTCGCCGTTGATCATCATCGCCGGCGACAGCGCGCATTGACCGAGGCAGTACACCGATTCGAGACCGACGGCGCCGTGCTCGTGGCTGCCATTGCCATTGCCATTGCCGTGCTTGTGCGCATCGAACTGACAGCCGGTGCGCGATTCGATATGCTTCGCGAGCGCTTCGGTGCCCATGCTGCGGCACGCTTCCGCGCGGCACAGCTGCACCGTGACGGGCGCGGCCGGCTGCTGGCGGAAGTGATGGTAATAGGTGATCACGCCATGCACTTCGGCGCGTGAAAGATTCATTGCGCGCGCGAGCGGGGCGACCGTGGCGGGTGGCACGAAGCCGACGTCATCCTGAATCGCGTGCAGCACGGCAACGAGCGACATGCCCGGCCGCGCGTGTCGCTGTACGAGATCGTCCGGCGCGATGGCGGTGGATGGTTCCACAGTGGGGGCTCCTCCAAAGTCACATATGCACTTGTCTTTCATAAAGTGTGCATCTATGCTTTGCTTGTTCAGTATGAATACAGCGAACGATAGGCGTGTGATCCGCCTTTCGCAATAGGAACAAACGCGCCATATATGATCCGAATTGAATGTCAGGCACAACTGATCGTGCGAGACGAGGAAGGGCGGAGCACCAGCCTGACTGATGTTGTGCCACTTTTAGCATTGGTCGCCGAAACCGGCAGCATCGCGCAAGCCGCGACGCTTAAGGGTTTGTCCTACCGTCACGCATGGGGTTTGCTGCGCAGCATCGAAACCCATCTCGGCGGCACGTTGATTGAGAAAGAGCGCGGCCGCGGCTCGGTGCTGTCCGAACTCGGCCACGCGGTGCTGCGCGGGCAGCGGCTCTGCGGCGAGCGGCTCGACGGCAATATGCAGGCGCTCGCAAGCGAAGTCGCAAGTGAGTTGAACCGCTGGCTGACTCCGCCGCGTGACGATGTGCGCATTCATGCGTCGCATGGTTATGCGGTGGCGACGCTTGTGACCGCGCTGGTCGCGGACGACGTGTCGCTCGATATCAAGTATCGCGACAGTGCGGAAGCGATCGTCGCGCTTGCGCACGGCGAGTGCGATCTGGCTGGCTTCCATATGCCGCGCGGCGAGTTTCGCGAGGCTTTCAGCGACAAGTACCGGCAATGGCTCGATCCGCAACGGCATGTGCTCGTGCATCTGACGCGCCGCAAACAGGGGTTGTTTCTTGCGAAGGGCAATCCGAAAAAGATCGCTGGCCTGAGCGATCTTGCGCGCGACGATATCCGCTTTGTCAACCGTCAACCGGGGTCCGGCACGCGGATGCTGCTCGATCTCGCACTGCGGCAGATCGGCGTCGATCCGGACCGGGTGAACGGTTATGCGTCGACTGAACTGACGCATTCGGCGATCGCGGCCTTCGTCGCGAGCGGCATGGCGGACGTCGGCTTTGGCGTCGAACCGGCTGCGCATCACTTCGGGCTCGACTTCGTGCCGGTCGTCGACGAAGACTATTACTTTGCCTGCGAGCGCGCGCGGCTCGAGCGCGTGCCGCTCGCGGCCGTGCTCGAGGTGCTGCGCGGCGAGTCGTTCCGGCAGCGCGTCGCCCAACTCGATGGTTACGATCCGCAGGATTGCGGCAAGCTTGTCGAGCTCGAGCAAGGTTTGGCGAGTCGGGCGATGGATACGTCTGCTTGAGTGTTTGCGTGGAGCGATCAGGAGTCTGCTGCAACCCGTGGGGCGGTGGCGCGTCAGGTGCGACGTATGGTGCTGCGCGTAAAAACGTGTAATGGTCGGATGCGAGCGAAAGGTGCGCCAGGCGGGACTTTGCGCTAATCTTTACAACTTCGTCTCACGCTTGACGCGCGGTTTATGCACCGCGCCGAATCCGACATGAAATATCTTATTCAGGGTATCGTCGCCGCCGCTTCGGCCGGCGCACTTCTCGCCACCGTTTCGGTCGCGTTCGCGCAAAATTCGCCGGGGGTGCCGGGCGGCATTCTGTCGGACGAGTTTCACTTTCAGGACCATCCACAGATGCAGTTTGCGGCGTCGGCGCCTTCAAAGAAGTATCAGCGCGGCGCGCCGTCGGCGCTGCGCAAGCGCGGCGACAACGGTGACCCCGATGGCTGCAATCTGAAATGCCCGG
This sequence comes from Paraburkholderia rhizosphaerae, assembly GCF_004366595.1. GTDB lineage: Bacteria > Pseudomonadota > Gammaproteobacteria > Burkholderiales > Burkholderiaceae > Paraburkholderia > Paraburkholderia rhizosphaerae. Next base: position 29,028 of record NZ_SORE01000013.1, on the reverse strand, counting down.
ACGATCCGAAGTGAGCAGCGCGGTCACGAACGGGTTCGGCTCGTGAGACTCGCAAACTGATCGCTGGTTAGCGTAACGTTTCCGCGCATGGTTCTGGACCGGCCGCGCCTGATTCACGCGCCGCTTTTCAGCGGCGCGTTCTTCGTTACGGCTTGGCGATGTGCCATACATCGCGGAAGTTGTCGCCGGCGGTGTCGCCCGGCTTCTTGTCATCGGCGAAGCGGTAGAGCGGATGGCCCTTATACGCCCATTGCCTGACGCCGTCAGCGCCGCTGATCACCGTCCAGTCTCCCGATGCCTTGTCGCTCGCGCTGGCTTGCGCAGCCGGCCATTTCTTCGAGCAGGCGCCGCTGCAAGCGCTCTGACCAGGTGTTGTGTCCTTGTCGAATGTGTACAGCGTGTAGCCCTCGGCATCGACGAAATGTCCACCCATTGCCTTCGGCATTTCTGCAAACGCCGTATGCGAGAGCGCGATGGTGGCGAGGAAGAGAAGAGTCTTGCGCATGATGCTGCTCCTGTTATGAACGTTGTGTGCTGGAGTGTATGCATTGAAATTCGCGCATGAGCCGCGCTTCGGCAACATGCGCGCAATAAACGAGCGGCAACACGTGATTATTCCGTGTGCGTTCAATCGTTGCACATTACAACAGTTACTCACGCCAGATACCTGAGCGCGACGGCCGCGTCTTCTACGATAGTCGGAAAATTCGGCGATTCGCCCAGGGAAAGGACCAAGCGGGTTAAATGATGTCAATCGCGATTTTTTGCGATTAAAGCGGTCTCTATGATGACCGTGGTTCGGAAATACAGCTCCTGTTATTACCGGACCTTAATTTAATCTACTGTTTTAAAGGTGTCTAAATGCAAAAAATCGATCGCAACCAACTGTCGAAATCCACTATCGCGGGCGGCGGCAACAAGGGCAACACCACCACCGTGCTGATGCTAAACAACGGTCCGACGCTCGTCCCGTCCTGCCCGAAGGCAAGCTCGTAACGCGTGCAGATGTGAAAGCGGCCCCGAAAGGGGCCGTTTGCTAAAGCGCGACTTGAGCGCGGGTAAGGTGCCCGTTTTGATGCAGTCCGCACGACGTGAGGCGCGGTGTGAAAATGAGTGGTGGAGGCGGCGGGAATCGAACCCGCGTCCAGTAGCGCTCTACGACCAGTTCTACATGTTTAGTCCTGTCTTTTGATTTAACCGGAGCGACGCGGACGAACACGCTGCGCTACAGCGATTCACTAGATTTTCGACCCAGGCGTCGTGACGCCACCCGGGCTTAACTGACGTAAATGACCTCTGGCGGTATTGCTACCGGTCTTGCGACGCTAGCCCGTCAGTGAGCCAGGCAGAGGACGGCGGCCGTTAGGCTGCCAGTGCGAACGTATCGTCGTTTGCAGTTACGTTTTTCCCATTGATTAACGAGGTGACGGGTCCTCGACATGCCCTGACCGCTTCGCAACCCCTGTCGAAACCAGGTCGCCCCCACAGTAGGAAAGACCCACATCTGTGGGTCCAAGGTGATTTTACAATAGCGGGGGTGTCACGTCACGGACATATGGAGATCCGCCTGGCGTGCCGCGCTGAAAAGGTCCGGTTGCGTCCGGCGGCGGATGTGCGGGCCGCTAGCAGATGTCCCGCAAGAGCTGTTGCAGATCCGCCGGCGATTGAACCACGTGCTTCGCGTGCCATTGCGTAGGCGGCAGGTCGTTGCTGCCGCAATACCCGTACGCGGCGGCAACGGTGACCATACCCGCTGCAAATCCCGCCTGAACATCGCGCAGGTCGTCGCCGACATAGACGATCCGTTCGGGCGGCAAACCCAGTTCCTTCGCCGCGTGCAGCAGCGGCGCCGGATGTGGCTTCGAATGCGGCGTAGTGTCGCCGCTGACGACGCATCCCGCGCGCGTGTCGAGCCCGAGTTGCGCGACCAGCGGCTCGGTCAGTCGCGCGACCTTGTTGGTCACGATGCCCCAGCGCGTGCCGCGCTCGTCGAGGTAGTCCAGCAGTTCGCCGACGCCCGGAAAGAGGGTGGTTTCGATGCAGAGATCCGCTTCATAGTTCGCGAGAAACTCTTCTCGCATCGACGCGAACCCGTGGTCTTCCGGGCCGATGCCGAAACCGCCTGCCAGCAGACCACGCGCGCCCGCCGATGCGAGTGGCCGCAGCCGCTCGAGTGGCACCATGTCGAGCCCGCGGTCATGACGCATCTTGTTGACCGCGGCGGCGAGGTCGGGTGCGGTGTCGGCAAGCGTGCCGTCGAGATCGAAAAGGATGCCCTGACAAAGACCGATCGATGTGTCGTCGTCTTCGCGTTGCGGCAGAGGAGTGGAATCGCTCATGTGAGTACGGTGCGGAGGTTGGTCAGGCGCCGCGATCACGCTTCACGACGGCAGGCAAGCATATAGTTGACGCTCGTGTCGGACGACAGCGCGAAGTGCTTGCCAAGAGGGTGATACACGATGCCCTTGATCTCCACCGTGGTCAGCTCGGCGGCGCGCACGAACCCGGCCAGTTCGGACGGGCGGATAAAGCGCGCGTAGTCGTGCGTGCCTCTCGGCAACATCCGCGCGATGTATTCGGCGCCGATCACCGCGAACAGGTAGGACTTCAGGTTGCGGTTCAGCGTCGAGAAGAACACCCAGCCGCCAGGCTTGACGAGCGTCTTGCAGGCCGCGACGATTTGCGCGGGATCGGGCACGTGCTCGAGCATTTCCATGCAGGTAACGACGTCGAAGCTCGCGGGGTCGCGCGCGGCCAACGCCTCGGCCGCGATTTCCTCGTATTCGACGGTAATGCCGCTTTCGAGGCTGTGCAGATCGGCCACGCCAAGCGCTTCGCGGGAAAGGTCGATGCCTTTGACCGATGCGCCCAATCCCGCCATCGACTCGGACAGGATGCCACCGCCGCATCCGATATCGAGCACGCGCTTGCCGGTGAGATGCGCATGTCCGTCGATCCAGTCGAGCCGTACGGGGTTCAGTTCATGCAGCGGTTTGAATTCGGCATTGGGGTCCCACCATCGGTGCGCGAGATCGCTGAATTTCTGCAGTTCGTGGGGATCGGCATTGGTCATGTTCATACGGCCTTGAAGGCGGATGAGCAGGGCAACGAGGACAAGCCCTGAGTATATAGGTCACCGCCAGGCGCAGCAAAAAGCCCGCCCGACGCGTCCGTGACCGTGGGTCGTCACCGGCCGGACGCTCGCCAGCCGGACGGACGCCCGTGGCGGTGAACATCACATTGGATAAAAAAAGCCCCGCCGTGGCGGGGCTTTGATGCTGCGGTAACTTGACGCTTACTGCTTCGCGGTACCGACCACTTCGACTTCCACGCGGCGATCCGGTGCGAGGCAGGCGATAAGTGCCTTGCGGTTCTTCTGGTTGCAGCCCGTCGTAACCGGGTTGCGCTTGCCCTTGCCTTCCGTGTAGATACGGTTGGAGTCGATGCCCTTGCTGACGAGGTATGCCTTCACAGCTTGAGCACGACGCAGCGACAGACGGTCGTTGTACGCAACCGTACCGATGCGGTCGGTGTAGCCCGTTGCGACGACCACTTCGAGGTTCAGGCCCTGGATCTTCGCTGCCAGTTCATCCAGTTTTTCCTTGCCAGCCGGCTTCAGGACAGCCTTGTCGAAGTCGAACAGCGTGTCAGCCTGATAGGTAATCTTTTGGCTCGTGATAGCCGGAGCGACCGGCGCCGGTGCCGGCGGGGTCGGAGCCTGTGCGACAAGTGCGCCGTCGCACTTTGCGTTAGCCGTTGCCGGCGTCCAGAACGCGTCGCGCCAGCAAAGCTCGTTCGTGCCGTTCATCCACACGTATTCGCCGGTGCCGTTCACCCAGTTGTCGTTAACTGCCTGTCGCGACGCCGGCACCGACTGTGCCGACGCCGATGCAGCCATCACTGCGGTAGCTGCAATGAACGCGAGCTTTGAAAGTTTATTCATATTTCTCCTCTCGAAATTGAGATTACCGCAGGTTTACTGCGAGCTTGTTGACTTTAGACACGTCATACATTGCTCGAAGTATAACATTGGTGCGGAACAAAAGACGCGCTGTATAGACTTCGAGCAGTGTCTAACTTTGTGCGTTGGCATTTTGCCATATCGTTCCCTTCCGACGATAAAAAAATCCCTCCCCTATATCCAGCGTCCATCGAATGTGGTGCATGCGCAACAAAAGCCATGCCCAGCCTGGCGCAGCGCGGGAGGGAGCAGAAACCGGGCCCGCCGATTGATGCGGAAAACAGATGCAAATGTGGTGCATGCCGCGATGCGTCGCTCCGGTGCCTGCGCATCCCCGCTAATAGGTATACGCAGGCCGGGGGCGCGATTGCGCCGCATGGTAGAATCGCGTGATGCGCTGAGATCGCAGCGCCGCCGCGGGGCACCATCTTACGGTTTCTTTCAGACCGGAATTGCGCGAAAACTACGTGGAAACGGCAGGTAACCTGCGCGTAACTGCACGTAAGCGCTGGTGGTCGCCGCACGTAAACGACACGGACAATGGATCAATTCGCCAAAGAGACTCTGCCAATCTCCCTAGAGGAGGAAATGCGCCGCTCGTACATCGAGTACGCGATGAGCGTGATCGTAGGGCGCGCACTTCCCGATGTCCGCGACGGCCTGAAGCCGGTGCACCGCCGCGTGCTTTTCGCGATGCACGAGTTGAACAACGACTGGAACCGCGCGTACAAGAAGTCGGCGCGTATTGTCGGCGACGTCATCGGTAAATATCACCCGCACGGCGATACCGCGGTCTATGACACGATTGTCCGCATGGCGCAGGATTTTTCGCTGCGCTACATGCTGGTCGACGGGCAGGGCAATTTCGGTTCGGTCGACGGCGACAATGCCGCGGCGATGCGCTACACCGAAATCCGCATGGCGAAGATCGGTCACGAGCTGCTCGCCGACATCGACAAGGAAACCGTCGATTTCCAGCCGAACTACGACGGTAGCGAAAACGAGCCGGCCATTCTGCCCGCGCGCATTCCGAACCTGCTGATCAACGGCTCGTCGGGTATTGCGGTCGGTATGGCGACCAATATCCCCCCGCATAACCTGAACGAGATCGTCGATGCGTGCCTGCATCTGCTGAAGAACCCGGAAGCGACCATCGACGAACTGATCGAGATCGTGCCCGCGCCGGACTTCCCGACCGCCGGCATCATCTACGGCGTCTCCGGTGTGCGCGACGGCTACCGAACTGGTCGTGGCCGCGTGGTGATGCGCGCGCTCACGCACTTCGAGGAAATCGACCGCGGCCAACGCATGGCGATCATCGTCGACGAGCTGCCGTATCAGGTGAACAAGCGCTCGCTTCTCGAGCGCATCGCTGAGCTTGTCAACGAGAAGAAGCTGGAAGGCATCTCGGACATCCGCGACGAATCCGACAAGAGCGGCATGCGCGTCGTGATCGAGCTGAAGCGCGGCGAAGTGCCGGAAGTCATTCTGAACAACCTGTACAAGGCGACGCAGCTGCAGGACACGTTCGGCATGAATATGGTCGCGCTCGTCGACGGCCAGCCGAAGCTGCTGAATCTTAAGGAAATGCTCACGCATTTCCTGTCGCATCGCCGCGAGGTGCTGACGCGGCGCACGATCTATGAACTGCGTAAGGCGCGCGAACGCGGCCACGTGCTCGAAGGTCTGGCGGTCGCGCTGGCGAACATCGACGAGTTCATCAATATCATCAAGGCCGCGCCGACGCCGCCAATCGCGAAGCAGGAGCTGATGGCCCGCTCGTGGGATTCGTCGCTCGTGCGCGAAATGCTGCAGCGTGCGGAAGCGGAAAACGCGGAAGCGGGCGGCCGCGAAGCCTATCGTCCGGAAGGCTTGAATCCGTCGTTCGGCATGCAGGGCGACGGGCTGTATCGCCTGTCCGATACGCAGGCGCAGGAAATCCTGCAAATGCGCTTGCAGCGCCTCACCGGCCTCGAGCAGGACAAGATCATCGGCGAGTACCGCGAAGTGATGGCGCAGATCGCCGATCTGCTCGACATCCTCGCGCGGCCGGAACGCATTGCCGCGATCATCGTCGACGAACTCACGTCGATCAGGAGCGAATTTGGTGACGAACGTCGCTCAAAGATCGAGATGAACGCGACGGAGCTGAACACCGAAGACCTGATTACGCCGCAGGACATGGTTGTCACGATGTCACACGCCGGTTATGTGAAATCGCAACCGTTGTCCGAATATCGGGCCCAAAAGCGCGGAGGTCGCGGCAAACAGGCGACGTCGATGAAGGAAGACGACTGGATCGACGCGCTGTTCATCGCGAACACGCACGATCACATCCTGTGTTTCTCGAACCGCGGGCGTGTCTACTGGGTAAAGGTGTACGAAGTGCCGCAAGGCTCGCGCAATTCGCGCGGCCGGCCGATCGTCAATATGTTCCCGTTGCAGGAAGGCGAGAAGATCACGGTGGTGCTGCCGGTCAAGGAGTTCTCGGCGGACAAATACGTGTTTATGGCGACTGCGCTTGGCACGGTCAAGAAAACGCCGCTCGAGCAGTTCAGCCGGCCGCTGCGTAAAGGCATCATTGCGGTCGGTCTCGACGACGGCGATTATCTGATCGGCGCGGCGATTACGGACGGTGAGCATGACGTGATGCTGTTCTCCGATTCGGGCAAGGCGGTGCGCTTCGACGAAAACGATGTCCGGCCGATGGGCCGCGAAGCGCGTGGCGTACGCGGCATGCAGCTCGACGAAGCGCAGCAGGTCATAGCGCTGCTCGTCGCCGGCGATGAGCAGCAGTCGGTGCTGACCGCCACCGAAAACGGTTACGGCAAGCGCACGCCGATCACCGAGTACACGCGCCACGGCCGTGGCACCAAAGGAATGATCGCAATCCAGACGTCCGAACGTAACGGCAAGGTGGTCGCCGCGACACTGGTCGATCAGGAAGCGCAGATCATGCTGATTACCGACACCGGTGTGCTGATTCGCACGCGGGTATCGGAGATCCGTGAGATGGGCCGTGCAACGCAAGGTGTTACACTCATCAGCCTTGATGAAGGCACCAAGCTTTCCGGTCTGCAGCATATTGCCGAGGCGGAAGCCGATGTGGACGGCGACGCCGAGGGTTCAGCCGAGAACGGCAACCACGGCGGCGACGACGACAACGGTCCGGACGGCGACGGAGGCGTGTCGGCCTGATCCCCCGGTCTGACGCACGCCAAGGTTTCCTTGTAACCCGTACGAACCGCACGCGCGTGAGTCCGTGCATCGGATAGGCCGATGCACGGGTCCGCGCGGCGGGCATGTGAATCAAATTTCTTTTAGGGAGTAGTGATGCAAACTCGATTCAAACTGTGGATGATGCTGGCCGCTTTCGTGCCGACCTTCGCGATGGCGCAGGCGCTGCAGAACCAGCAGCCGGCCGCGCCGGCAGCGGCTGCACCCGCAGCACCGGCAGCCGCGCCGGTCGATCCGGCCAAGCAGGCCGCGATCAAGGACCTGCTCGACGCGATCGATGCGCAGAAGCTGGTCGGCGCAATCGGCAACAGCGCACAAATGCAGGCAAAGCAGCTCGTCCCGGCCATCCTGTCGGACGCGCTGTCGGAAAACAAGACGATGACGGACAAGCAGAAGCAGGCATCGGTGCCGGCGCTGCAAAAGAACGCGGTGCCGAAGCTGGTTGATTCCGCAGGCCAGGTGTTCGCGACCGACGCTTTCCGCCAGGATGCGATGCAAGCGCAGTACGACGCGTATGCGAAGTACTACTCGACGCAGGAAATCAAGGATCTGACGTCGTTCTACAAGAGCCCGACCGGCCGCAAGTTCATTCAGGTGCAAGATCAGGTGGGCCGCGACGTCGTGAACAGCCTGATGCAGAAGTACATGCCGCAATCGATCAAGGCAACCCGTGATCAGGCGGACAAGGAAGTCGCTTCGGTCTCGTCGGCCAAGCCGGGCGCCAAGTAAGCTGCAGCTTGAGTTGACGGTGGGCCGCCGGCATGGCGGGTTCCCGGCGTCGATGCGATAATGGCCGTTTGCGCAAGCGCGCAGACGGCCATTGTCTTTTTGGGCGCGAATCCGGTCTTTGTCTACCGCGCGTCCGTTTCCGGAATTCTCTCAATGCGCGTCTTCAATTTCTCCGCTGGCCCGGCGGCTTTGCCCGAAGAAGTGCTGCGCCAGGCGGCCGACGAAATGCTCGACTGGCATGGCAGCGGCATGAGCGTGATGGAAATGAGCCATCGCGGCAAGGAATTCATGTCGATCCACGAGGAGGCGCTCGTCGATCTGCGTGAGTTGCTCGCGGTGCCGTCGAGTCATCAGATCCTGTTTCTGCAGGGCGGCGGGCTTGGCGAAAACGCGATTGTGCCGATGAACCTGTTCGGCACGAAGCCGCGCGCGGACTTCGTCATCACCGGTTCGTGGTCGCAAAAGTCGTTCAACGAAGCGAAGAAATATGGCGCCGTGCACCTGGCCGCGAGCGGTCAGACCGCCGACGGTTTTACCCGCGCGCCGGCGCGCGCCGAATGGCAACTGTCCGCGGACCCGGCTTACGTGCACCTGTGCACGAACGAAACCATTCACGGCGTCGAGACGTTCGAGATTCCGGATCTCGGCGACATCCCGCTGGTCGCCGACGCGTCGTCGCACCTGCTGTCGCGTCCGATGGACGTCGCGAAGTATGGCGTGCTGTTCGGCGGCGCGCAGAAGAATATCGGTATCGCCGGCGTGACGGTTGTGATCGTGCGCGAGGACCTGCTCGATCGCGCGATGTCCGTGTGCCCATCGGCGTTCGAGTGGAAGACGGTCGCGCTGAACAATTCGATGTACAACACGCCGCCGACCTACGCGATCTACATCGCCGGGCTCGTGTTCAAGTGGTTGAAGAAGCAGGGCGGCTTGCGCGCGATCGAAGCGCGCAATGTCGAAAAAGCGAAGCTGCTGTACGACACGATCGACGCGAGCGGCTTCTATCTGAATAAAGTGGAGCGGGGCGCGCGGTCGCGGATGAACGTGCCGTTCTTCCTCGCCGACGAATCGCGTAACGACGATTTCCTGGCCGGCGCTAAAGCGCGCGGGCTGGTGCAGCTGAAGGGCCACAAGTCCGTCGGCGGCATGCGGGCGTCAATCTACAACGCGGTGGCGCTCGACGGCGTGAAGGCGCTCGTCGACTACATGAAAGAGTTTGAACGGCGCGGCGCATGACCGGGTGTCCGGTTTCAGCACGCGCATGGGACGATACAGCCGTGGCAAGTCACTAGCATGGACGACGAACTTAACTCACGACTCAAACCGCTGCGCGACCGCATCGACGCGATCGACGCGCAGCTGATCGCTTTGCTCAATCAGCGCGCCGCAGTCGCGCTCGAAGTAGGCGAAATCAAGAAACATTTCAACGCGCCGGTGTTCCGCCCGGAGCGCGAGCAGCAAGTGATCGCGCGGCTGCAGGACATCAGTGACGGGCCACTGGTCGACGAGCACATCAGCGCGATCTGGCGCGAGATCATGGCCGCGAGCCGCGCGCTAGAAAAGAACATTCAGGTCGCGTTTCTCGGACCGGTCGGCACGTATAGCGAACAGGCGATGCACGAGTACTTCGGTCAGTCGATCGAAGGGCTTGCGTGCCCGTCGATCGACGAAGTGTTTCGCTCAGCCGAAGCGGGAAGCGCCGAGTTCGGCGTCGTACCGATCGAGAATTCCACTGAAGGCGCGGTGTCGCGCACGCTCGATCTGCTGTTGCAGACGCAATTGCTGATCGGCGGCGAACTCGCGCTGCCGATCCATCACAATCTGCTGACCGTGAGCGGCGAGCTGACCGGTATCAAGCGCGTGTGCGCGCATCCGCAGGCGCTCGCGCAATGCCAGCGCTGGCTGTCGACGCATGCCCCGCATCTCGAGCGGCAAGCGGTGTCGAGCAATGCGGAAGGCGCGCGGCTCGCGGCGGAAGACCCGAGCGTCGCCGCGATCGCCGGCGAACGCGCGGCGTCGCAATACGGGCTGCAGATCGCGTACTCGCTGATCCAGGACGACCCGCACAACCGCACGCGTTTCGTGATGATCGGCAAGCAGCCGTCGGGGCCGAGCGGATACGACAAGACATCGCTGATCGTTTCGGTCGCCAACGAGCCGGGCGCGATGTTCAAGCTGCTCGAGCCGCTCGCGCGCCATGGCGTGTCGATGACGCGATTCGAATCGCGCCCGGCGCGGGTCGGAACGTGGGAGTACTACTTCTACATCGACCTCGAGGGCCATCGCGACGATCCGGCAGTCTCGGCGGCCCTGACTGAACTCGATCAGAAAGCGGCGTTCCTGAAGATTCTGGGTTCGTATCCGCGCGCACGCTGACGCGCGTCTGCGTCGCGGCGGGCGCGGCCGCCTACGCCGATCGACCGGCGACGCGCGCTGCGCCGCACCCATCAGTACAGATAGTCGATTTGTCGACCCGGAGATAGATATGACAACGTCCTACGGCCCTTCCTACGTTCGCGCGATTGCGCCCTATGTCGCCGGCAAGCCGATTTCGGAAGTGGCCCGCCAGTTCGGTCTCGACGAAGCGCGCATCGTGAAACTCGCGTCGAATGAAAACCCGCTTGGCATGCCGGAATCCGCGCAGCGCGCGATGGCCCGGGCGGCGGGCGAACTCGGCCGTTATCCGGATTCGAATGCGTTCGAACTGAAAGAGGCGCTGTCCACGCATTACGGCGTGCCGACCGACTGGATCACACTCGGCAACGGCAGCAACGATATTCTCGAGATGGCCGCGCATGCGTTCGTCGAGAAGAGTCAGTCGGTGGTGTATTCGCAATACTCGTTCGCGATTTACGCGCTCGCGACGCAAGGTCTCGGCGCGCGTGCGATCGTCGCGCCGGCGGTGAAGTACGGCCACGATCTCGACGCAATGGCGGCTGCGATCGCCGACGATACACGGCTCGTGTTCGTCGCGAACCCGAACAACCCGACCGGCACGTTCGTCGAGGGCCCGAAACTCGAAGCGTTTCTCGCGAAGGTGCCGCGTCATGTGGTCGTTGTGCTGGACGAGGCCTACACGGAATACCTGTCGGCGGACAACCGTTATGACTCGATCGGATGGGTGCGCCGCTATCCGAACCTGCTCGTGTCGCGTACTTTTTCGAAGGCGTTCGGTCTTGCCGGTCTGCGCGTCGGCTTCGCGATTGCGCAGCCGGAACTGACCGATCTGCTGAACCGGCTGCGCCAGCCTTTCAACGTGAATACGCTCGCGCAGGCCGCCGCGGTCGCCGCGCTCAACGACAAACCGTTTCTCGAGAAGAGCGCCGCGCTCAACGCACAGGGTTACCGGCGCTTCACCGAGGCTTTCGACAAACTCGGCCTCGAGTATGTGCCGTCGCACGGCAACTTCGTGCTGGTGCGCGTCGGCCACGACGACAGTGCCGGCGATCGCGTCAATCTCGAACTGCTGAAACAGGGCGTGATTGTGCGGCCGGTTGGCAGCTACGGCTTGCCGCAATGGTTGCGCGTGACGGTCGGTCTTCCGGAAGAAAACGAAGCGTTTCTCGCGGCGCTCGAAAAGACGCTTGCCGCGGTCTGAGCGCTTCACATCGATCCCCGCGCCGACGCTCAACGGTTTCCGGCGCGCTTTTTATCCGAGCTCAAGTGGCTGCGTTCTCTTTTGAAAAACTGGTTGTTTTCGGCGTTGGACTGATCGGCGGATCGCTCGTGCGCGCGCTGCGCGAACGTGCCAACACGGGCGGCGCGCGCGAGGTGGTCGGCGTCGGACGCAGTGCCGCTTCGACGGTTCGCGCGCGCGAGCTCGGCGTGATCGACAGTGCGGTCGCGCTCGACGACGATCGTGCACTGGCCGCCGCGCTCGACGGTGCGGACATCGTGTTGCTGGCCGCGCCGGTCGCGCAGACGCGCTCGCTCCTCGAGCGCATCGCGCCGTTTCTTGGCGCGGCGACCGTAATCACCGATGCGGGCAGCACCAAGGCGGATGTCGTCGAAGCCGCGCGCGCGGCGCTCGGCGCGCGTATCGGGCAGTTCGTACCGGGGCATCCGATCGCCGGACGCGAAGCGAGCGGTGTCGAGGCGGCGTTGCCCGATCTTTATGTCGACCGTAACGTCGTGCTGTGCCCGCTACCGGAGAACACGCCGGCGGCACTCGCGCGCATCGCCGACATGTGGCGCGCAGCAGGTGCGACCGTGCATGAGATGGCGCCGCCGCAGCACGACCGCGTGCTGGCGTCGGTGAGTCATCTGCCGCATGTGCTGGCCTTTGCTTACGTCGAGCAGATTCTGCAATCGCGCGACGCGGCGCTGCGGTTTGCGTTCGCTTCGGGCGGCTTTCGCGATTTCACGCGAATCGCCGCGTCGAGCCCGGAAATGTGGCGCGACATCTGCATCGCGAATCGTGATGCGCTGCTCGAAGAGATCGACAGTTACACTGCGGTTCTTGTCGCATTGCGTACCGCGATCGAATCGGGCGATGGTGCGTCACTGGAGGCGGTGTTTGCCCGCTCGCGCGCCGCGCGTGCCGACTGGCAACTGCGTGCCGCGCGGCCTGCGGCGCAATCTGGCGCGTACAACGGCGATCCGTCGGGCGGCGATCCGTCGAAATAATAGAAAACTGGACCTCCCATCATGGACTTTCTCGACCTCGGACCGTTTTCCCGCGTGTCCGGCACGATTCGCCTGCCCGGTTCGAAGAGCATTTCGAATCGCGTGCTGCTGCTCGCGGCGCTCGCCGAAGGCGAAACGACAATCACGAATCTGCTCGATTCGGACGATACGCGCGTGATGATCGCCGCGCTCGAAACGCTCGGCGTGAAGCTGAAGCGCGACGGCGACGTCTGCGTGGTGACCGGTACGCGCGGTGCGTTTACCGCGCGTACCGCCGATCTGTTCCTTGGTAACGCGGGCACCGCGATCCGGCCGCTGACGGCCGCGCTGGCGGTGAACGGCGGCAATTACCGCGTGCACGGCGTGCCGCGCATGCACGAGCGGCCGATCGGCGATCTGGTCGACGGGCTGCGGCAGATCGGCGCGAACATCGAATACGAGCAGAACGAAGGTTATCCGCCGCTGCGTATCCGCCCGGCGCAGATCACCGTCGAAGCGCCGATCCGCGTGCGTGGCGACGTGTCGAGCCAGTTCCTGACCGCGCTGCTGATGACGCTGCCGCTCGTGCGCAACGGCAACGGCGCGACGGTGCTCGAGGTGGACGGCGAACTGATCTCGAAACCGTATATCGACATCACGATGAAGCTGATGGCGCGCTTTGGCGTCGAGGTCGAGCGCGACGGCTGGCATCGCTTCACGGTGCCGGCGGGGGTGCGCTATCAGTCGCCGGGGCGAATCATGGTCGAGGGCGATGCGTCGTCGGCGTCGTACTTCCTTGCTGCCGGCGTGCTCGGCGGCGGGCCGCTGCGCGTCGAAGGCGTGGGCCGCGCGAGCATTCAGGGCGACATCGGCTTTGCCGACGCGCTGATCAGAATGGGCGGGAACGTGTTGATGGGTGACGACTGGATTGAGGTGCGCGGCGTCGGCCGGGACGACGGCAAGCTCGAACCGATCGACATGGATTTCAACCTGATTCCGGACGCCGCGATGACGATCGCCGTCGCGGCGTTGTTCGCCGACGGTGCGACGACACTGCGCAACATTGCGAGCTGGCGCGTCAAGGAAACCGATCGGCTGGCCGCGATGGCCACCGAACTGCGCAAGGTGGGCGCGAAAGTGACCGAGGGTGAAGATCATCTTGTGGTCGTGCCGCCGGCGAAATTGACGCCGAATGCGGCGATCGATACGTATGACGATCATCGTATGGCGATGTGCTTTTCGCTGGTGAGCCTCGGCCGGGTGCCGGTGCGTATCAACGACCCGAAGTGCGTCGCGAAGACGTTCCCCGATTATTTCGAGCGCTTTATCGCGCTCGCGCAGCCATAATTTCCTGGACTTCGTCCCGACCGAGCCGACGCGCGACTGACCACACTATTAGATGAAACCGACCCGTCCCTTTCACCAGACGCCCGTCATCACGATCGACGGCCCGACTGCCTCCGGCAAGGGCACCGTCGCCGCGCTGGTCGCCGCCCAACTCGGGTTCCACCTGCTCGATAGCGGCGCGCTGTACCGGCTTGCCGCGCTCGCCAGCATCCGCTACGACATTGCGCCCGACGATGCCGATTCCCTTGCAAAACTGATTGACGATCTGCACATCACGTTCCGCGAAGGCATCGCGCAGCTCGACGGCGTCGATGTATCGACTGAGATTCGCGCCGAGGAGATCGGCAACCGGGCGTCGGCGATCGCCATACACGCGCCGGTGCGAGCCGCGCTGGTCGCGCGGCAGCGCGCGTTTCGCAAGGTGCCCGGACTGGTCGCCGATGGCCGCGACATGGGCACGGTGATCTTCCCCGATGCGGGTCTAAAAGTGTTCCTGACAGCAAGCGTCGAGGCGCGTGCGGCGCGCCGGCATAAGCAATTGATCCAAAAAGGATTTTCTGCTAATATGGATGACTTGCTCCGGGATTTGCGCGAACGCGACGAGCGCGACAGTCAGCGCACTGCCGCGCCGCTCAAGCCCGCAGCCGATGCAAAGCTGCTGGATACGTCCACGCTGTCGATTGACGAAGCGGTCGACCAGGTCGTCCAGTGGCATCACGCCAGCGTGAAAGCGTAAAAGCACACGAACGGCGAACAGAAGTTCGGGAAATCCGGAATGGCTGAGTGAATGCCGGGTTTTACCGGGTTTCAAAATCCGCGTCGAACGATCGTAGTAGACCGTAGCAAGGCAGTACGTAGTTGGTGCTCCGCCAGTGTGGCGAAGCGTGTATCCACCCCTTAACCCCGTGTGGCGTTCGAATACTCCGTCGTGCCGTGTCTCGCTAGCAAGACCGGCCTGGTAACGCGGAAGCCATACCAATTCTGATTTTTATGTCCGACCTGCAAACTTCTACCCCGAATACCGAATCCTTTGCGGCTCTGTTCGAAGAGTCGCTGACCAAGCAAGACATGCGCGCCGGCGAAGTGATTTCCGCCGAAGTCGTGCGTGTGGACCACAACTTCGTGGTCGTCAACGCTGGTCTGAAGTCCGAAGCCTACATCCCGCTCGAAGAGTTCCTGAATGACGCGGGCGAGGTAGAAGTGCAGGCGGGCGACTTCGTTTCCGTCGCGATCGACGCGCTCGAAAATGGCTACGGCGACACCATCCTGTCGCGCGACAAGGCGAAGCGTCTCGCTTCGTGGCTGTCGCTGGAAAAGGCGCTGGACAACAACGAACTCGTGACCGGCACGATCACCGGCAAGGTCAAGGGCGGCATGACCGTGATGGTCAACGGCATCCGCGCGTTCCTGCCGGGTTCGCTGGTCGACACGCGTCCGGTCAAGGACACGACGCCGTACGAAGGCAAGACGCTCGAGTTCCGCGTGATCAAGCTCGACCGCAAGCGTAACAACGTCGTGCTGTCGCGCCGTGCGGTCATCGAAGCGACACAAGGCGAAGAGCGCGCGAAGCTGCTCGAGACGCTGAAGGAAGGCGCGATCGTCGAAGGCGTGGTGAAGAACATTACGGATTACGGCGCGTTCGTGGACCTCGGCGGTATCGACGGCCTGCTGCACATCACCGACATCGCATGGCGTCGCGTGCGTCACCCGAGCGAAGTGCTGTCGGTTGGCCAGGAAGTCACCGCGAAGATCCTCAAGTTCGACCAGGAAAAGAACCGCGTTTCGCTCGGTATCAAACAACTGGGCGACGATCCGTGGGAAGGCATCTCGCGCCGTTACCCGTCGGGCACGCGTCTGTTCGGTAAGGTCACGAACATCACCGACTACGGCGCGTTCGTCGAAGTCGAATCGGGCATCGAAGGCCTCGTCCACGTGTCGGAAATGGACTGGACCAACAAGAACGTTGCGCCGTCGAAGGTTGTCCAGCTGGGCGACGAAGTCGAAGTCATGGTGCTCGAGATCGACGAAGACCGCCGCCGTATCAGCCTCGGCATGAAGCAGTGCAAGCCGAATCCGTGGGATGACTTCAGCCGCAACTTCAAGAAGGGCGACAAGATCCAGGGCGCAATCAAGTCGATCACCGACTTCGGCGTATTCATCGGTCTGCCGGGCGGCATCGACGGTCTGGTTCACCTGTCGGACCTGTCGTGGAGCGAGAGCGGCGAAGAGGCCGTGCGCAAGTACAAGAAGGGCGACGAAGTGGAAGCGGTCGTGCTCGGCATCGACGTCGAGAAAGAACGTATTTCGCTGGGCATCAAGCAGCTCGAAGGCGACCCGTTCAGCAATTTCGTTGCGATGAACGACAAGGGTGCGATCGTCGACGGCGTCGTGAAGTCGGTGGATGCGAAGGGCGCGGTTGTGACGCTCGGCGTGGACGTCGAAGGCTACCTGCGTGCTTCGGAAATCGCGCAAGATCGCGTCGAAGATGCACGCAACGTGCTGAAGGAAGGCGACAAGGTCAACGCGATGATCATCAACATCGATCGCAAGTCGCGTGGCATCAACCTGTCGATCAAGGCGAAGGACTCGGCCGAGCAGCAGGAAGCGATGCGCGGTCTGCAGGCTGACACGAACGCGGCGGCAAGCGGCACGACGAATCTCGGCGCGCTCCTGAAGGCCAAGCTCGACGGCCAGAACCAGTAAGCCTTAAGAGGTCTGCTGCAGAATGACCAAATCGGAATTGGTCGCCCAACTGGCCACGCGATTTCCGCAGCTTGTATTGAAAGATGCGGATTTCGCGGTGAAGACGATGCTCGATGCGATGTCGGAGGCGCTTGCCAATGGTCATCGCATCGAGATTCGCGGCTTCGGCAGCTTTGGCCTGAATCGTCGCCCGTCGCGAGTCGGGCGCAATCCGAAGTCGGGTGAAAAGGTGCTGGTGCCCGAAAAGTACGTACCGCACTTCAAGCCCGGCAAGGAACTGCGTGAGCGGGTCGACCGGCGTGCCGGCGAGCCGTTGAAGGACGAAGCGGCCGACGGGTCCGACGACGATCAGTAACGCGCGGTTCGTATGCGCCGCGAAGCGCGTACGACCGGCGTCAGGCCTGTCGGACCATTCAGACCGTTTGCCGTCAAGCCAGTGTCCAGCGTACGGGCCAGGTAGGAAGGCAAAGACCAGAAGCACAGCAAACATCAGAAAGCGCCCTCGGGCGCTTTTTTTTCGCGCATCGTGGAGTGGCATTCGATGTCCTGGTGCATCGCCGCAACGCACGCGCACAGAATCGATTCGCCGCGCAAGCCGGCTTGCGCCCATCGACGGGGCTTCATTTACAATACGGGTCACTTCGGCGCGGGCAAACACCGTGGCGCGACGCGTCATCAAGCCGGCGTCCTTCCCGCAACCGCCGTCAAGAGATCCGTAAATGAAATTTATCGTCTGGTTGATCCGCGTGCTGGTGTTCGTGCTGCTGCTGGTACTCGCACTATCCAATACGCAGCCCGCCACGCTGAATTTCCTCGCCGGTTATGCGTGGCAAGCCCCGTTGATTCTGATCGGGCTCGCGTTCTTTGTAGTCGGTCTGCTGGCGGGGCTCGTGTCGGCTATGCCAGGAGTATTCCGGTTGCGGCTCGAAAACGGTCGGCTCAAGCGTGAGTTGCGCACCGCGCGCGAGACGCCGGTCGTCGTCGAAGAGCCGCCACTGCCGCCGCTGATTTAGGCATTCACGCACCGCGCGCGCCCATCGCGCGGCCTACGCTTTTTGTGCTTTTCCGCTCATTTCGCATGGATCTGGACTTCTGGTGGCTGCTCGTCATTCCCGTCGCATTCGCGTTCGGCTGGATTGCCGCGCGCTACGACCTCAAGGCGCTGTTGTCCGAAAGCGCGAATCTGCCGCGTTCGTATTTTCGCGGCCTGAATTTTCTGTTGAACGAACAGCCGGACCAGGCCATCGATGCGTTTATTGAGGTGGTCAAACTTGACCCGGAAACGATCGAACTGCATTTCGCGCTGGGCAACCTGTTCCGGCGCCGCGGCGAGACGGACCGCGCGATCCGCGTGCATCAAAATCTGCTGAGCCGGTCGGATCTGCCGGTGACCGAGCGCGATCATGCGCTTTACGAACTCGGCCAGGATTTTTTGAAAGCGGGTCTGCTCGACCGCGCCGAAGAAACCTTCCGTATGCTGCAAACGGGCGACCGCGCGCTGGGCGCGCAGCGCGCGCTGCTGACTATCTACGAGATCGAAAAGGACTGGCACAAGTCGATCGATACCGCACAGCGGCTCGAAGCGATGGGCGCCGAGCCGCTTGGCAAGGAGATCGCACAGTTCCACTGCGAACTCGCGCAGGAAGCGCTGCAGCAGAAGAAACCGGACGAAGCGCAGCACCAACTCGATCTCGCGCTACATGCGAACGCGCAGAATGTGCGCGCGACAATCCTGTTCGGCGATGTCGATGCGGCGGCTGGCGCGTATGAAAACGCGATCGCGCAATGGCGTCGTGTCGAGGAGCAGAACCCCGCGTACCTGCCGCTCGTCGCCGAAAAGGTGATGAAGGCGTACGAAGCGCTAGGCCGCCAGGAAGAGGGCGCGGACCTGCTTACGCAATGGGTCGACGACTATCCGTCGAACGATCTGCTCGACGTCGGTTACCAGTATGTCGCGGCATTGCGCGGGCTTGACGCCGCGCATGCGCTGGCGCGCACGCAAATGCAGAAGTCGCCGAATCTCGCCGGCATGACGCGCCTGCTCGAAGCGCAGCAGGCAAAGGCCGAAGAGCCGCGCCGCAGCGAACTCGAATTGATGCGTACGCTGATTCGGCAGCGCACCAAAAACCTGCCACGGTATACGTGCCAGAATTGCGGCTTCCGGGCTCGGCTTTTCTACTGGCAGTGTCCGGGTTGCAGCGGCTGGGAGACTTACGCGCCGCGCCGGGTCGAACCGATTACCGCATCGAATTGAGTGCGCTGACATCGGTCGCGCTCGCGGTTGCGGCGGCCGTCGCAGTTGCGACGCCGGGTGCAATGACAGGCCCAAAGGCTCATCGAAATCCAGCGTCACATAATGCGAACGAAGCGAACAAAGCCGACAAAGCCAACAGAGCAAACAGAAGAGCGGATCAGCACCGTAGCATCACTGATGAAATAACGCTCCGGCTTGCCGCCGGATGCCTTCACCGGACCCTACTACCGGAAAGCGTATGAAAGTCACCATCATCGGCACGGGTTATGTCGGCCTTGTCACCGGCGCGTGTCTCGCGGAGGTCGGCAACGATGTGTTTTGCCTCGACGTCGATCCGCGCAAAATCGACATCCTGAATGGCGGCGGCGTGCCGATTCACGAGCCGGGTCTGCGGGAAATCATTGCGCGCACCCGCGCGGCCGGGCGCATTACGTTTTCGACCGACATCGAAGCGAGCGTGCGCCATGGCGACATCCAGTTCATCGCGGTCGGCACGCCGCCCGACGAAGACGGTTCCGCCGATCTTCAATACGTGCTCGAAGCGGCGCGCAATATCGGCCGCTATATGGACAGCTTCAAGGTGATCGTCGACAAATCGACGGTGCCGGTCGGCACCGCGGCACGCGTGCGCGAGGTGGTCGGCGAGCAACTGGCGGCGCGCGGTCTCGCGGGGAGTCTGCAGCACGCGTTCTCGATCGTGTCGAACCCGGAATTTTTGAAGGAAGGCGCGGCCGTCGACGATTTCATGCGCCCCGACCGGATCGTGATCGGCATCGACAACGACGTGCCCGGCGAAAAGGCGCGTGATCTGATGAAGCGCCTCTATGCACCGTTCAACCGCAACCACGAGCGCACGATGTACATGGACGTGCGCTCCGCGGAATTCACGAAGTACGCGGCGAATGCGATGCTCGCGACACGCATCTCGTTCATGAACGAAATGGCGAATCTCGCGGAACGGGTCGGCGCCGATATCGATGCGGTGCGGCGCGGTATCGGTTCCGACCCGCGCATCGGCTATCACTTTCTGTACGCGGGCGTTGGCTACGGCGGCTCGTGCTTTCCGAAGGACGTGCAGGCGTTGATCCGCACCGGCAGCGAGTCGGGCCACAATCTGCGAATTCTCGAAGCGGTCGAAGAAGTGAACCACGAGCAGAAGGAAGTGCTCGTGCGCAAGATCACGCAAACCCTCGGCGAGGATCTGACCGGTCGCACGTTCGCGGTCTGGGGGCTCGCATTCAAGCCGAACACCGACGATATGCGCGAAGCGCCGAGCCGGCGGCTGATCGCGGCGCTGCTCGCGCGCGGCGCGACGGTGCGCGCATACGATCCGGTCGCGCTCGACGAAGCGCGCCGCGTGTTCGCGATCGATCTGCACCACGCACCCGCGCAAGCGGCGCGTCTGCAATTCGTCGGCACGCAGGACGATGCGCTGACGGGCGCGGACGCCCTCGTCGTCGTGACCGAGTGGAAAGAGTTCAAGAGCCCGGACTTCGTGCATCTGAAATCGGCGCTGAAGTCACCGTTGATTTTCGATGGCCGCAATCTGTATGAACCGGACGCGATGACCGAGCTTGGCATCGACTACCACTCGATTGGACGCCCTTATGTCGCAGCAACCGAAGTTACAACCGACGGCGCCCGCCGTGCGTGATTCGATCCTCGATACCGCGACGCCGGTGCCTGAAGCAGGCGTGGTGCCGCGTGAACAGCTCGCGCGCGCGCGCGTGCTGGTGGTCGGCGACGTGATGCTCGATCGCTACTGGTTCGGCGATGTCAACCGGATTTCGCCGGAAGCGCCAGTGCCGGTCGTGCATGTGCAGCGGCAGGAAGACCGGCTGGGCGGCGCCGCGAACGTCGCACGCAATATCGCGGCGCTAGGTGCGAACGCGGGGCTGCTGTGTGTGGTCGGCCACGACGAGCCGGGCGAGCGGATCGTGCAACTGCTCGGCGATAGCGGCGTGGACCCGTATCTCGAGCGCGATCCCGCTTTGCCGACCACGATCAAGCTGCGTGTGCTGTCGCGTCAGCAACAGCTGTTGCGAGTCGACTTTGAAAATCTGCCCGCGCACGAAGCGCTGCTCGCGGGTCTCGCGCGCTTCGATGCGCTGCTTCCCGCGCACGACGTGATCCTGATGTCCGATTACGCGAAGGGCGGCTTGACGCACGTGACGAAGATGATGGAAAAAGCGCGCGCGGTCGGCAAGCCGGTGCTGGTCGACCCGAAGGGCGACGAATGGGAACGCTATCGCGGTGCAACGCTGATCACACCGAACCGCGCGGAGCTGCGCGAGGTGGTCGGTCAGTGGAAATCGGAGGCGGACCTGCTTGCACGCGTGACGAAACTGCGCGCTGACCTCGATATCGCCGCGTTGCTGCTCACGCGTTCCGAAGAGGGCATGACGCTGTTCGCGAATGAAGGCGTGCTGCACGCTTCGGCGGTGGCACGCGAAGTGTATGATGTGTCGGGCGCGGGCGACACCGTGATTGCCACGCTCGCGGTGATGCTCGGCGCGGGCCTGCCGCTCGTCGAAGCCGTGTCGCTTGCGAATCGCGCAGCGGGCATCGTGGTCGGCAAACTCGGCACCGCGACGGTCGACTACGACGAACTCTTTCAGCCACATTGATCGCGTGCGCCGCCAACCGCGACGCTGCGTCGAACACGATGCGGCGCGCGGCGGCGCCGATCCGCTCATCATATTTGCCCATTTACTCCCATCTGGCAGGGACGACCATGACTCTCATCGTCACCGGCGCGGCCGGCTTTATCGGCAGCAATCTCGTCAAGGCGCTCAACGAACGCGGCGAACACCGGATCATCGCGGTCGATAACCTGACGCGCGCGGACAAGTTCAGGAATCTGATCGACTGTGAGATCGACGATTACCTTGACAAGACCGAGTTCGTCGAACGCTTCGCGCGCGGCGATTTCGGCAAGGTGCGCGCGGTGTTCCATGAAGGCGCTTGCTCCGACACGATGGAGCACAACGGCCGCTACATGATGGACAACAACTTCCGCTACAGCCGTGCGGTGCTCGATGCGTGTCTCGCACAGGGTGTGCAGTTCCTGTATGCATCGTCGGCGGCGACCTACGGCGGCTCGGACCGTTTCGTCGAAGAGCGCGAGTTCGAGCGGCCGCTCAACGTGTACGGCTACTCGAAATTCCTGTTCGATCAGGTAATCCGCCGCGTGCTGCCCACCGCGAAGTCGCAGATTGCGGGCTTTCGCTATTTCAACGTGTACGGGCCGCGCGAATCGCACAAGGAGCGGATGGCGTCGGTCGCGTTCCACAACTTCAATCAGTTCCGTGCCGAGGGCAAGGTCAAGCTGTTCGGCGAGTACAACGGCTATGCAGCCGGCCAGCAAACGCGCGACTTTGTCTCGGTCGAAGACGTCGCGAAAGTGAATCTGTTCTTCTTCGATCACCCTGAAAAGTCTGGCATCTTCAACCTCGGCACCGGCCGTGCACAGCCGTTCAACGATATCGCGTCGACGGTGGTCAATACGCTGCGTGCGCTCAATCATGAGCCGGCCGTGTCGCTCGCGGAACTGGTGCAGCGTGGGCTAATTGAGTACGTGCCGTTTCCGGATGCGTTGCGCGGCAAATACCAGTGTTTCACGCAGGCGGACCTCACGAAGCTGCGCGCGGCAGGCTACGACGCGCCTTTCCTGACGGTGCAGGAAGGTGTCGATCGTTACGTGCGCTGGCTATTCGGCCAGGTGTAAATCGTTCGCATACCTCTCTAAACTAGCTCCTGCGGTCGGTGATCTTCGCCGGCCCGCAGTTGAAATCGGCGCGGTTAAGGTTGATTGCGTCAGTTGAGCAAGTTGAGTTAGGGAGGTTTCACATGCTTCGAAAAATTCTGGTTACCGCGGCGATGCTGGCCGCATTCGGTCAAGCGTACGCGGTGGTCGACGTTAACACCGCGAATGAGGAAGCGCTGCGCACGATCAAAGGTATCGGCCCGGCGAAGGCCAAGTCGATCCTCGATGAGCGTGAAGCGCATGGGCCGTTCAAGGATGGGCCGGATCTCGCGAAGCGCGTCAAGGGCATGGGCGGCCACACGGTCGAGCGCCTGCAGGCGGAGGGACTCGCGATCGGCGCTAGCGCACCGGCTGTCGCTGCTTCTGGCGCGCAGAATGCGGCTTCTGCAAACACGAAGGCCGCGCCGGTTGGAAAGGCCGAAACGGCGGTGGTCGTGAAGAAATAGCCGTGCGGGCACACGTGTATGTCTGAGTCGCACGCGTGCCCGATTGCCTGAACAAATCTGCTTATTCCGGCTGGAGCCGATACGTTGACTCCTTCAGCTGTCATTTCGGATGACTGGCTCCCGCGGCTTTGGTCGCGGGCTTTTTGCGTCGACCGTTCGCGCCGCCTCCCACATCGATAGAGCCAGCCGCGAAACTTTCGACGCACCGCATCGCGGGCAGGCTCGCGCAGCGTGGTTTAGAATCGGTGCATCAGAGACCCTACGTGCACCATCCGTACGCAACCGACATGACTTACAAAACGATTGAAGACACGATCGGCAACACGCCGCTCGTGCAACTCGTGCGCCTTGTCGACGACGAGATCCGCGGCCGCAACAATGTCGTGCTCGGCAAGCTCGAAGGCAACAATCCGGCGGGTTCGGTGAAAGACAGGCCGGCGCTATCGATGATCAAGAAAGCGGAAGCGCGCGGCCGCATCAAGCAGGGCGACACGCTGATCGAAGCAACGAGCGGCAACACCGGTATCGCGCTGGCGATGGCCGCGGCGATGCGTGGCTACAAGATGGTGCTCGTGATGCCGGAAGACCTGTCGCTCGAGCGCAGGCAAAGCATGGCCGCGTACGGCGCGAAAATTGTGCTGACACCGCAGACCGGTGGCATGGAGTACGCACGCGATCTCGCCGAACAGATGCAGCGCGAAGGCAAGGGCATCATCCTCGACCAGTTCGGCAACCCGGACAATCCGCTCGCCCACTACGAAGCGACCGGCCCGGAAATCTGGCGCGATACCGAGGGGCGCATTACGCACTTCGTCTCCGCGATGGGTACGACAGGCACGATCATGGGCGTGTCGCAGTATCTGAAGGAACAGAATCCGAACATCGAAATTGTCGGCGCGCAACCTGAGGAGGGCTCGCGCATTCCGGGTATCCGCAAATGGCCGGAAGCCTATCTGCCGAAAATATTCGATCGCAGCCGCGTTGATCGCGTTGAGAACGTGAGCCAGGCCGCGTCTGAATCGACCGCGCGCCGGATGGCGGC
Organism: Paraburkholderia rhizosphaerae; assembly: GCF_004366595.1. Lineage (GTDB taxonomy): Bacteria > Pseudomonadota > Gammaproteobacteria > Burkholderiales > Burkholderiaceae > Paraburkholderia > Paraburkholderia rhizosphaerae. The sequence goes on along the minus strand of NZ_SORE01000013.1, from coordinate 4,938 downwards.
GGTCGAAGGTATCTTTTGCGGGATCTCGTCAGGCGGCGCGTGTGAAGTCGCGCTGCGTATCGCGCGGCAGGTTGAAAACGCAACGATCGTATTTATCGTCTGCGATCGCGGCGACCGTTATCTGTCGACCGGCGTGTTTCCCGCTTGATCCGTTGACTTGAGTCTTTGACTCGGGTCCGTGGTTTAAATCAGCAAAAAGCGCCTGCAACGGAAGCTCGTTGCAGGCGCTTTTGCGCTTTTTGTTATCCGGGCACTAACCGTTGCGTGCGTGCGCGCCGTGTTCGACCGTCACTGCATCGCGGGCGCCGGCGCAACGCCTGGAGCAGGCGCAGGCGCTGACGCGCCGACGCCGTTCGAATTCAGATCGCTGGTCGCCGCAAGCTGCGACTTGATCCGCTGACCCAGCTGATACACCGCAAGCGCATAGAAAAAGCTGCGGTTATAACGTGTCAGCACGTAGAAGTTCTTGAGTCCCAGCACATACTGGGTCGGCAGTCCCGGCGACGGCAGATCGACCACCGTCACCGGCGTTCCCGCTTCGGCCGCGGTATCGAGCGACGGCTCGTTCATCAGCATGCCGGCGCGCAGCAGTTGCTCGAGCGACCAATGCGGCTCGGGCTGGCCGTTCGCCGCTGCCTGCGCGATACCGAGGCTGCCGACGTCAGTCGCGATATTCCACACCACGGGCCGTCCCGTTTCCCAGCCGTTCTGCTTCAGATAGTTCGCGACACTGCCGATTGCGTCGGCCTGGCTGGTGCGCAGATCGATCGAGCCGTCGCCATCGTAGTCGACCGCATACTGGACGATGCTGCTCGGCAGGAACTGCGGAATGCCGATCGCGCCGGTGTACGAGCCGAGCACCGAGGTCGGGTCGACTTGCGAGTCGCGCGTCCAGACGAGAAAGTCTGCGAGGTTCTTGCGAAACGTCGCTTCGCGTTCCGCGCGATTCGGCGTGTTCGGGTAGTCGAACGTGAGCGTGGTCAGCGCATCGAGCACGCGGAAGTTGCCCATATAGCGGCCGTAAATCGTCTCGACGCCGATGATCCCGACGATTACTTCCGGCGGCACCCCGAACTGCTCGTACGCGCGCTGCAGCGTCGCCTGATTGTTGCGCCAGAATTTGACGCCCGCATTGATGCGCACCGCGTCGAGAAAGCGCCCCTGGTACGCGCGCCAGTTCTTGACCGCCGGCGTCGGTGCGGGCGTTACCAGCTTGACCGCGGTAGCCGAATAGCTGACGCGTGAAAACAGGTCGTGCAGCACCGCCGGGTCGAAGTCGAAGCGCGCGACCATATCGTCGATAAACGCATCGACGTCGCCGTTGTTCGCGTAGCGCTGCGGGATGATCTCTTCCTCGAACGTCTGGCCCTGTTGCACCGGCGCTTGCGGCTGACCTTGCGCGATCACGATGCGCGGTTTCCGCAACGGGCTTGCGGCGGGCGTCTGCGCTTCGGCCGGGCCGGCTGCCGCGAACATGCACGATGCGACGATGGATAGTGCGGCAGCGAGAGATGCGGTGCGTAGCCGGTATCGTGCGGGCAGAGCGGGCAAGGCAGGCTTATCGGTCATAAGGTCGTGAGGTGCGATGCGGATTTGACAGATCAGTGACGAAGCATGCGTGGATGCACGAATGTGTGCAAAAGCGATCCGGCGCAGTATACCCGACGATGGTCAGGCGAAATCATGCAAGAGCATTGCAACAAGCGGCCAGAACGCATGCTGTGGTAAGTTGGCAATATGCCGCGTGTGGCGCCGCGGCGCATTCCACGGCAACACAAGGCAACGACTGATGGCAACCGGTTTCTATACCCATGCGGACTGTCTGAAGCACGAGATGGGACACTGGCATCCCGAATGTCCGGCGCGTCTGCAGGCGATCGAAGATCAGTTGATTGCCGGCCGCATCGACGCGCTCATCGAGCGCGAGTCGCCACCGCTTGTCGATGAAGCGGACTTGCTGCGCGTGCATACGCAGGCGCATATCGACCATATCCGCCGCACCGCGCCAATCGAAGGCTACGCGGCGATCGACCCCGACACATCGATGAACCCGCATTCGCTGCAGGCTGCGTTGCGCGCGGCAGGCGCGGCGGTCGCGGCTACCGACGCGGTGATCGCCGGCCGGTTCGACAATGCGTTCTGCAGCGTGCGGCCGCCCGGACACCATGCGGAGCCGGCGCGCGCGATGGGCTTCTGCTTTTTCAACAACGTCGCGATTGCCGCGCGTCATGCACTCGACGTGCATGGGCTCGAGCGCGTCGCGGTCGTCGACTTCGATGTGCATCACGGCAACGGAACCGAAGCCGCCTTTTCGGGTGACCCGCGCGTGCTGATGTGCAGCATCTTTCAACATCCGTTCTATCCGTACAGCGGCACCGAGAACCAGGCGAAGAACATGGTCAACGTGCCGATCCCGGCTCGCTCAAAAGGCATTGCGGTGCGCGAAGCGGTCGATCTGCTGTGGCTGCCGCGGCTACACGAGTTCAAACCGCAAATGGTGTTCGTGTCGGCGGGGTTCGATGCGCACCGCGAAGACGACCTCGGCAATCTCGGGCTCGTGGAGGACGACTACACGTGGCTCACCGAACAGATTCGCCATATCGCGGACCGGTACGCGAAGGGGCGGATCGTCAGTTGTCTCGAAGGCGGGTATAACCTGTCGGCATTGGGGCGCAGCGTTGTCGCGCATGTGAAGGCGCTCGCCGGACTGTGAGCCGCGGATGCGTGCGCATCCGGGCGCACGCATACCACGGAGACCGACATGGGCGCGCCGTTCCAACCGCAATCGCATGCTCACCCGGAACGCGCGATCGCGCCCGATTCCGGCCCGCTCGTCAACGTGACCTACGATGCATTCGGCACGCCCGGCGTCGTGCGCTTGATGCTGAACCGGCCCGCCGCGTTCAATGCGCTGTCCGAGGCGCTGCTCGATGCGCTCCATACCGAACTTGCCGCGCTCGAAACGTCCGATGCGCGCGTCGTCGTGCTCGCGGGCGCGGGCCGCGCATTTTGCGCCGGACATGATCTGAAGGAAATGCGTGCCGCGCCTTCACTTGACTACTACCAGGCCCTTTTCGCGCGCTGCACGAAGATGATGCTGACGATCCGGCGGCTGCCGCAACCGGTGATCGCGCGCGTGCATGGCGTCGCAACCGCGGCGGGCTGTCAGCTGGTCGCGATGTGCGATCTCGCGGTGGCTGCCGATACCGCGCGTTTTGCGACCTCGGGCGTCAACCTTGGTCTGTTCTGTTCGACGCCGTCGGTGCCGCTGTCGCGCAATCTGTTGGCAAAGCCCGCGCTTGAAATGCTGCTGACCGGAGAATTTATCGACGCGTTGGCCGCAAAGCATCAAGGGCTGGTCAATCGCGTGGTGCCGCTGGATGGGCTCGATGCGGAAATCGCCGCACTGGCCGCGAGCATTTGCGCGAAGCCGCGCGACGCGGTCAGCGCGGGTAAGACGCTGTTCTATCGTCAACTCGACATGGGCGTCGAGGCTGCGTATCAACTCGCCGGCCAGACGATGGCGTGCAACATGATGAAAGAATCCGCACTTGAAGGCGTGCAGGCATTTGTCGACAAGCGACCGCCGGATTGGCCGCGCTAGCGCTGCGCTAATTCCATGCGGTTATGAAAAAATCAAAAACGATTATTAAAGCGCATGACCCGCGTCCAGTAACATTGCAGACCAAATCCGAATAAGAGCCGCGTGGGCGATTGCCGGAGCGCGCGACGCTCGTGCGCAATAGACCGCTACCCGTCGCGGATCAGCCGCGGCCACAAGCAGCGCGTCGGCATTGCACGCGCGCTTGCGAGCAAGCGGAAGGTGTTGCTGTCCGACGAGGCCACGTCGGCGCTCGACCCGGAAACCACGGGCGCGATTCTCGATCTGCTTAAGCGCATCAATGCGACCTCGGGCTGACCGTCGTGCTGATCATGCATCAGATGGACGTGATCAAGCAGGTGTGCGATCGCGTCGCGGTGCTCGATGCCGGACGCGTCGTCGAACAGGGCAAGGTGATCGACGTGTTGCTTCAGCCGCATCACGACGTGATGCGCGCGTTGATCGGCGATGTGATCGCGCAGGAACTGCCGCTGGCGATTGCCACCGCGCCGTTTATCGCGCGACTCGTCGAAATCGCACTGCGCGAAGTCGACCACGGCCTGATCGAAGCCGCGTGGACGATGGGCGCGACCACCGGTCAGATCGTGCTCAAGGTGCTGCTGCCTGAGTCGCTGCCGGGCGTCGCCGCGGGGTTGACGATCACCCTCGTGTCGCTGGCCGGCTACTCGGCGATGGCGGGTGCGATCGGCGGCGGCGGGCTCGGCGTTCTTGGCATTCGCTACGGGTATCGGCGGTTTTTGCCCGAAGTGATGCTGGCGGTGGTTGTGATATTGATCGTCTTCGTGCAGCTCGTGCAGTCGTTCGGCGACTGGCTTGCGTGGCGGTTGAGCCATAAATAGCGGTCGCGTGGGTCGGGCAACTCATCCGACACGACGCGCAATGCGGTGCTGCGGTAGTGAGCGGCGGCGGCCCCGTCGAGACATCGACGGGCAGGCTAGAGGCGCCAGTCAAACGCGACGGTGGCGCGCCGACCATTTTTGAGATTAAATAGTACGATCGTTCGCTATTGTCGTCACGCTGTCGGTGAACGTGGTTCCCTTGAACTTCACTGCGTGTGGTGCGGTCTTGCCGGAGGCGCCGGCGAGTCGCGTGGGGGCTGTCGTTATAATGTCCGTCAGCTTGACGTATTCGTAACTTTGGAGCGTGTGCATGAAAATTCTGGTGCCAGTCAAAAGGGTGGTCGATTACAACGTGAAGGTGCGCGTGAAATCGGACAACACGGGCGTGGACATTGCGAACGTAAAGATGTCGATGAACCCGTTCGACGAAATCGCGGTGGAAGAAGCGGTGCGGCTGAAGGAAGCGGGCGTCGCGAC
>NZ_SORE01000012.1 GCF_004366595.1 Paraburkholderia rhizosphaerae | reverse complement strand
GTCGCGGTCGGCATCTCCGGTGCGATCCAGCACCTTGCCGGCATGAAGGACTCGAAGGTGATCGTCGCGATCAACAAGGACGCCGAGGCGCCGATCTTCAGTGTTGCGGACTATGGACTGGTTGGCGATCTGTTCACGGTTGTGCCGGAACTCGTGAAAGAGCTCGGCTGACCGGGCACGCGTTAAGCGACGGCGCTAGCGTAAGGCGCCAGGCATCAGGAAGGGGCGCAAGGATCAATCATCCCGCGCCCTTTTTTATCATGCACGGAGGAGACAAAGATGAGCTACACGGCACCCATCAAGGACATGCTATTCGTGATGAAGGAACTGGCCGGACTCGACGAGATTGCCGCGTTGCCCGGCTATGAAGACGCAAACGTGGAGACCGCGCAAGCGGTGCTCGAGGAATCGGCGAAGTTCTGCGGCGAAGTGCTCGCGCCGCTGAACGTCGCAGGCGACCGCCATCCGAGCAGTTGGCGCGACGGCACCGTGACCACCACGCCGGGCTTTATCGATGCGTTCCGGCAGTTCACGGCCGGCGGCTGGCAAAGCCTGCAACATCCGGTCGAATACGAAGGCCAAGGTTTGCCGAAGCTGCTCGCGACGCCCTGCCTCGAAATGCTGAACGCGGCCAACCTGTCGTTCGCGCTATGCCCGATGCTGACCGACGGCGCGATCGAAGCGCTGCTCACCGCCGGCAGCGAAACGCAAAAGCAGACCTATGTGCCGAAGCTGCTATCCGGCGTATGGACCGGCACGATGAATCTGACCGAGCCGCAGGCGGGCTCGGATCTCGCGCTGGTGCGTACGCGCGCGGAACCGCAGCCGGACGGCACCTACAAGCTGTTCGGCACGAAGATTTTCATCACGTGGGGCGAGCACGATATGGCGGACAACATCGTCCACCTCGTGCTGGCGCGCACGCCGGATGCGCCTGAAGGTGTGAAGGGCATTTCGCTGTTTATCGTGCCGAAGTTCGTGGTTGGCGCGGATGGTTCGATCGGCGAGCGCAACGATGTGCATTGCGTGTCGATCGAGCACAAGCTCGGTATCAAGGCGAGCCCGACCGCGGTGCTGCAGTTCGGCGATCACGGTGGCGCGACCGGCTATCTGATCGGCGAAGCGAATCGCGGCCTCGAGTACATGTTCATCATGATGAACGCCGCACGCTTTGCGGTTGGCATGCAGGGCGTCGCGGTGTCCGACCGCGCGTATCAGAAGGCGGTCGCGTATGCGAAGGAGCGTGTGCAGAGCCGACCGGTCGACGGCTCGGCGAAGGAGCCGGTGTCGATCATCCATCACCCGGACGTGCGCCGGATGCTCGCGACGATGCGCTCACTGACCGAAGCCGCGCGGGCGCTTGCGTATGTCGCGGCCGCGCATCGCGATATCGCGCATCGTCATCCGGATGCGACGACGCGCGCCGAACATCAGGCGGTCTACGAGTTTCTCGTGCCGATCGTAAAAGGTTGGAGCACCGAACTGTCGCTCGACGTCGCTAGCCTCGGCGTGCAGGTGCACGGCGGGATGGGCTTTATCGAAGAAACTGGCGCCGCGCAGTACTACCGCGACGCGCGCATTCTGCCCATTTACGAAGGCACGACCGCGATCCAGGCGAACGATCTGGTCGGCCGCAAAACGCTGCGCGACGGCGGCGAAGTTGCAAAGCAACTGCTTGCGCAGATCGGGCAGACCGTCGAAGCACTCGGCGCGCAGCGCGGTGCGGCGTTCGAATCGATGCGGCAACAATTGGCGCACGGACAACGCGCGCTGCAGGCGGCGGTGAATTTCGTGGTCTGGAACGCGAAAAATGATCCGAACGCGGTGTTCGCGGGAAGCGTGCCGTATCTGAAACTCGCCGGCATCGTGCTCGGCGGCTGGCAGATGGCGCGCGCGATGCTGGCCGCGGCAGGCAAGCTCGACGAGGATCGTTCGTTTTATCAGGCGAAGATCGCGACGGCGCAATTCTTCGCCGAGCACGTGTTGCCGCAGGCGGCTGCGCTTGAAACGTCGATTGTCAGTGCGAGGGGCGGTGAGGGCGTGCTGGCGCTGACGGAAGATCAGTTCTGAATGTTGGCGAACCGCTCAGGTCTGACGCGCTGGTGGTCCGGCGCGAACGAAAAAGCAAAAGAGAACGGCGCTTCGCACAGCGAAGCGCCGTTCTTTATAGCATGCGCAGCACGGCCGCGAAGCCTATGCGGCTGCCACTGCCGCGCGCATCACGCGTATGCCGGACGCGGCGTCGCGCCGAACTCGCGGTCGTAGCGATGCACGGACAGGTCGTTCGACTGGATCGCCGGCTTCCTGCCCGAGATCAGATCCGCCAGCAATTGCCCTGAGCCGCACGACATCGTCCAGCCGAGCGTGCCGTGCCCCGTGTTCAGGAACAGGTTCGACACCGGCGTGCGGCCGACGATCGGCGTGCCATCCGGCGTCATCGGACGCAGACCGGTCCAGAACGTCGCCTTCGACGTATCGCCGCCGCCCGGGAACAGATCGTTCACGCACATCTCGAGCGTTTCGCGACGTGCGTTTCTCAGCGCTTTATCGAAGCCGACAATCTCCGCCATGCCACCGACGCGAATCCGATCGTCGAAACGCGTGATCGCGATCTTGTAGGTTTCGTCGAGCACGGTCGATACCGGAGCCGCCGACGAATCGACGACCGGCGCGGTCAGCGAATAGCCCTTCAGCGGATAGACCGGAATCCGGATCAGATTCTTCAGGAACTGCGTCGAATACGAACCGAGCGCGACCACGAACGCGTCCGCGCGCACCGTCTGATCGCCGCATTTGACTCCGCCGACGCGGCCGCCCTCCATCAGCAGCGCATTGATCGGCGTATTGAAGCGAAAGCGCACGCCGATCTGTTCGGCGAGCGTTGCGAGTCGCGTGGTGAACAGCTGGCAGTCGCCGGTTTCGTCGCCGGGCAGACGCAAGCCACCGGTCAGCTTGTGCGCGGTCGCGGCGAGTGCCGGTTCGGCGCGCGCGAGTTCGGCGGGCATCAGCAGTTCATATGGCACGTTCGCTTCTTTCAGCACCGCGACGTCTTTCGCGGCGCCATCCAGCTGCTTCTGCGTGCGGAACAGTTGCAGCGTGCCGCCGGTGCGGCCTTCGTATTGAATGCCGGATTCCGCGCGCAATGCCTGCAGGCAGTCGCGGCTATATTCGGCGAGGCGCACCATGCGCGCCTTGTTCACCGCGTAGCGCTCCGACGTGCAATTGCGCAGCATCTGCCACATCCATTGCAACTGGAATTGCGTGCCGTCGAGACGAATGGCGAGCGGCGCGTGTTTCTGGAACATCCATTTGACGGCTTTCATCGGCACGCCGGGCGCGGCCCATGGCGATGCGTAGCCGGGCGAAATCTGCCCCGCGTTTGCAAAGCTCGTTTCGAGCGCCGGGCCGGCCTCGCGATCGATGACGGTGACTTCATGGCCCGCGCGGGCGAGATAATAAGCACTCGTCACGCCGACGACGCCACTGCCTAGAACGACGACACGCATAGCTGTTCCACTCCAGTAGATTGCAGGGCACGCCGTATCTTCATCTTCTGTGTCAATTCGCTGTTGCCGGGCTGATGCCAATGCTCACGGGCGATTAACAAACTGATATGCGGGATGTCCAGTGTTAACCGCTATACTATGGGCGTCGAGGCAGGTTTTGTTATCGTATTTCTTCAATTTTTAGTAATAACATGAGAACCCAGCGTCAGCCGGTGCGTGCGCTCGACAAAATCGACCACAAGATCCTGCGCGTACTGCAACAGGACGGCCGCGTTGCGATGAAAGACCTCGCGGAACAGGTCGGCCTGTCGGTCACGCCGTGCATCGAGCGTGTGAAGCGAATGGAGCGCGACGGCGTGATCACCGGCTATTACGCACGGCTGAATCCTGCCGAACTCGGCGCCGCGCTGCTGGTGTTCGTCGAAATCACGCTGGATCACAAAAGCGGCAACATGTTCGACCAGTTCCGGCGCGAAGTGCAGAAGATTCCTGAAGTGCTCGAATGCCATCTGGTATCGGGGGATTTCGACTATCTGATCAAGGCGCGCATCGGCGAAATGGCTGACTACCGGAAGTTGCTTGGCGACATCCTGTTGCAGCTGCCCGGCGCGGTGCAGTCGAAGAGTTATGTTGTCATGGAGGAGATCAAGGAGACGCTCACAATTGCCGTGGGCGACTGACGCGCGCGTCGCGGGTGGCTCAATGGAGGCCCGCGGACAGCCTCGACAAACGGCATAAACACTGTATATTTGTACAGGTATCCTGTTGCTTTCAGTGTGCAGCCTTGAACGACGCCGACTCCGACTCCCACTCCAATCGTCCGCACGATTCGTCGCCCGACGCCTCGTACGATGCCGACCGTGAATTTCCGGTCGCGCCGCCTGCGCCACGCAAAGGGCGCGGCGCGGTGACCAATCTGCAAGGCCGCTACGAAGTCGATCAGCGCGACGCGGTCGATGACGGCTGGGCGACCTATACCGAGCCTGGCGAAGACGGCGAAGGCGTCGCGCTGCGCACCCAGGTGTTCGAAGAGCGGGCGAAAAGCATCCTCACGCATAACGCATCGCCAGACATTCCGTTTAGCGTGTCGCTGAATCCGTATCGTGGCTGCGAGCACGGCTGCATTTACTGCTTTGCGCGCCCGACCCACAGCTATCTGGGTTTGTCGCCGGGGCTCGATTTCGAAAGCCGGATCTACGCGAAGGTCAACGCGTCGGAACTGCTCGCGCGCGAGCTATCGAAAAAGAATTACGTGCCCGAGCCGATCGCGCTCGGCGTCAACACCGACGCGTGGCAGCCGGTCGAGCGCGAGTTGCTTATTACGCGGCGCGTGATCGAAGTGCTGCACGAGCGGCATCATCCGTTCGCCGCGATCACCAAGTCGTCACTGATCGAACGCGAACTCGATCTGCTCGCGCCGATGGCCGAGCGCGGCCAGGTGATGGCAGCCATCACGATCACGACGCTCGATGCGGACATCGCGCGTACGCTCGAGCCACGCGCGGCAACGCCGTCGCGGCGCCTGCGCACGATCCGCACGCTTGCCGATGCCGGCGTGCCGGTCGGCGTCAGCATTGCACCGATCATTCCATTCGTCACCGAGCCGGATCTGGAGCGGGTGCTCGACGCCTGCGCGCAAGCGGGAGCGACAAGCGCGAGTTACATCGTGCTGCGTCTGCCCTGGGAGGTCGCGCCGCTATTCAAAGACTGGCTGGCTGCACATTTTCCCGACCGCGCGGACCGCGTGATGAGCCGTGTGCGCGATATGCGCGGCGGCAAGGATTACGATGCGTCGTTCGCGCATCGGATGAAAGGCGAGGGGCTGTGGGCGGATTTGCTGAAACAGCGCTTTGCGAAGGCGACGCGAAGGCTCGGATTGAATGCGCGTCAGCACGGCATTCTCGATATGTCGCAGTTTCGCCGCGTTGAGCCTGCGCGGCGGCCCGCCGCCGACGACCCGCAGCTGGATCTCTTCTAGGCGGGTGGCGCGGCAGCGGCAGGCCCGAGCAGTTGGCGGCTCCGGCCGGCGTTTATGGCGCCCGCTCAGTCGCTGGACAATGACTCGTCGGCTATTGCGACAACGACTTAGCCGCCTCCACCTGCGACTCGAAATACGTTTGAAACGTCAGCGCGAGACCTGTCATTAGCAGAAACGCGCCGATCAGCAGCGAAAAGATCACCACAAAGACCACCGTCCAGCCGGACTCGCTGTAGCGCTCGCTGTGTGCATTGAATTGTGCGTCCCATTTCTCGTCGGGGCGCAGCCCGTAGACCATCGCGGCCAGAAAGGCGGCAAGCAGTGAAATCGCACCAGGCACCACGAGCACCCAGCCGAGCAGCGAAGCACGCTGCGTGGCCATCAGCAGCAGCAAACCCGGCACGCCGATCAGCGTACCGACGATGTGCGCCCAGCCGAACAGGTCGCGGCCGCCATACAGGTAGAAGCGATGCGCGCCAAGCGATCCGAAGAAGAACGCGAGTGCGGCGGTAATGGTTTTGGAGCGAAAACGCGCGGGATGCAAGGCAGTCGACATGAAAGTAAGCAGCGGGATGACGTGACGGGCGGCGCGGCCCGGTGGCGTGAGCGCCGACGCGCATTCTACGCCGCGCGCATCGTGCTGGTCAGGTGGCGCGATGACGCGGGCGCCGGTCCGGCCGGCCGGTTGCAGGCTGTTGTTCTGACGTTTTGACGGGCGTGCGGTTGTAGCCAGTTGCAAATAAGCAGCAGCAGAAAAGCCGGGGCGCTCACTTTACCCCGGTAAGTGTTTGTTATGGCGTCGCTTTCCAGCTATAATCGCGTGTTTCAGTAGTTCCGAACCCGGTTTTCAAGGACTTTAAGTATGGTCATCATCCGCTTGGCTCGTGGCGGCTCGAAGAAGCGCCCGTTCTACAACATCGTCGCTACCGATTCGCGTAACCGCCGTGACGGCCGTTTCATCGAGCGCATCGGCTTCTACAACCCGGTCGCGAGCAAGGGCGAAGCGCTGCGTATCGCGCAAGACCGTCTGACCCACTGGCAAAGCGTTGGCGCGCAACTGTCGGAAACGGTTCAGCGTCTCGTGAAGGAAGCGCAAAAGGCGCAACCGGCTGCTTAATGACAGTCGGCTCATCTGAGTTGGCTGGGCATCGGTCGCCGGCCGCGCACGCCGCGGGCGTCGTCGTGGGAGCAGTCCGATGAACAGGTTTGACGGGTGTCAGCAGTGAGGTCAACTGATGTCCGCGCGTGATTCTGACAGTTCGAGTCGCGCAAAGGCGGCGTCTGGCGCGTCGTTCGGGGTATTCGCCCGGAAACCCGGCGCTCGAAGCGCCGCAGCGTCCGAAGCGCAACAGCAGGCCACGCAAGCGCAGGTCGTCCAGGTTCAGGTCATCCAGGATGAATCTGCCGAAAGCTGGCCGGACGATGCGGTCGAAGTCGGCGCGATCGTCGATGCCTATGGTCTCAAGGGCTGGGTCAAGGTCGCTGCGCACTCGAGCGCCGGCCAAGGCGGCGATGCATTGCTCTCCGCGAAGCGCTGGTGGCTGCTGAAAACGCCACCGCGTGGGCAACAGCAAGCATACGAGCGCAAGTCAGCACCGGTCGGGCAGGCGAAAGTGCACGCCGACAGCGTCGTCGCTCAACTGGGCGGTGTCGCGGGCCGCGATGCGGCGCTTCTGCTGCGTGGCTATCGCGTGTACGTGGGCCGCAGCGACTTCCCGGCGCTGGCCGCCGACGAGTATTACTGGGTCGATCTGCTGGGTCTTGACGTCGTCAACGAGGCGGGCGTCGAACTGGGCAAAGTGGCCGACATGATCGACAACGGTGCGCAGTCCGTGTTGCGCATCGAATATCCGGCGACGGGCAAAGACGGCAAGCCGGTGACCGGTGAACGGCTGATTCCGTTTGTCGGTGTTTATGTGAAGACGGTGGATCAGGCGGCGAAGCGCATCATCGTCGACTGGGAAGCCGATTACTGAATGACTCGCTGAATGGGGAGAGCGATGCAGTTCGACGTCGTCACGCTCTTTCCGGATATGTTTCGCGCGCTGACCGAATCGGGCATCACCAGCCGCGCGGTGAAACAGCAGCGCTTCGGGTTGCGCACGTGGAATCCACGCGATTTCACCACCGACAACTACCGCACGGTCGACGATCGTCCCTACGGCGGCGGTCCCGGCATGGTGATGCTGGCCAGACCGCTCGAAGACGCGATCGGCGCGGCCAGAGCGGCGCAGGCGCAGCAGGGCATCGAAGGCTCGCGCGTCGTGATGATGTCGCCGCAAGGCACGACACTCGATCACGGCAGCGTGATGCGCTTTGCAGCGCAGCCCGGCCTGATTCTGCTCTGCGGCCGGTACGAAGCAATCGACCAGCGGCTCATCGAGCGCTGTGTCGATGAAGAAGTGAGCCTCGGCGACTTCGTGCTGTCCGGCGGCGAACTGCCGGCGATGGCGTTGATGGATGCGGTCGTGCGGCAGCTGCCGGGTGTGCTTAACGATGCGCAGTCGGCGGTGCAGGACAGTTTCGTCGATGGTTTGCTGGATTGCCCGCACTACACGCGACCCGAAGATTACCAGGGCATGCGCGTGCCCGATGTGCTGCTAGGCGGCCATCATGCGGAAATCGAGCAGTGGCGTCGGCGCGAAGCGCTGCGCAATACCCTCGACAAGCGGCCCGATCTGATCGAGCGGGCGCGGTCGAACAAGTTGTTGAGCCGTGCCGACGAGGCATGGCTTGCAAGTCTCGCGAACGAAGCGAAGGCCTGACCGGAAGTTGAACGCCGGCGGCGCGCGAAGCGCGAGACCCAGGCGGAGCAGTCCATGCGTGGACAGTTCCAGTTGTGAATCCATCCTCTATCGGGGCCGTCGCCGGGCATTGCAGCAAGCCAGGCAGGTACGAACGCCGACAAGATGGCATAAGGAGTCAATCGTGAATCTGATTGCAAAACTCGAGCAGGAAGAAATCGAGCGCGCGCTCGCTGGCAAGACCATTCCCGAATTCGCCCCGGGCGATACGGTGGTCGTCAACGTGAACGTCGTCGAAGGTAACCGCAAGCGTGTCCAGGCGTATGAAGGCGTCGTGATCGCGAAGCGTAACCGTGGCCTCAACTCGTCGTTCATCGTCCGCAAGATCTCGTCGGGCGAAGGCGTCGAGCGTACGTTCCAGACATACTCGCCGCTGCTCGCGAGCATCGTCGTGAAACGCCGTGGCGATGTGCGCCGTGCAAAGCTGTACTACCTGCGCGAGCGTTCGGGCAAGTCGGCGCGGATCAAGGAAAAGCTGGTGTCGAAAGACCGCGCTGCCCAGGAGTAAAAGCTGTAAGGAAAAGCACCCGTCTCGGGTGCTTTTTTCTTTGGTGGTTCAAAATAGCGAAGTGTCCTGAAGTTTCTTATCCACACTCGCTACGAGGATGACATTGTCCGGTCCCGTCCGTCCCACACGTCCGGTTTTCAAGCCTGAGTCCTTGCCGATTGAATCGACGGGCGCCGATCTGCCTGCGGTGACGCCCGATCGCCTGACCCCGGACGGCCTGCGGGCCCGTTTCGAGCAGCGCTTGCGCTGGGAACAGGAGCCCCGCGAAGTGCGCTGGAACGAAGACGCCGATCCGCGAGTCGCGGCTGTGCTGATCGCGCTCGTCGAGCGCGATTCCGGCCTGACCGTGCTGCTGACGCAGCGCGCCGATCATTTGAGCGACCATGCCGGGCAAGTGAGCTTTCCGGGCGGCCGTCACGAACCGACCGATGCGGACACGATCGAGACCGCGCTGCGCGAAGCCCAGGAAGAAGTGAGCCTCGATCGGGCGCGTGTCGAAGTGCTCGGCGCGCTCCCCGACTATCTGACGAGCACCGGCTTTCGCGTGACGCCAGTGGTGAGCCTCGTGCATCCGCCGTTTACGCTACGCGCCGATACGCTCGAAGTGGCCGATATCTTCGAAGTGCCGCTCGCCTTCCTGATGAACCCGGCGAACCATCAGGTGCGCGTGTTGCGCTGGGAAGAGGGCGAGCGTCGCTTTTTTGCAATGCCTTATCCGCGCGCGGAAGAAGGCGAGGTCGGCCGCCAATACTTTATCTGGGGCGCAACGGCCGGCATGTTACGCAATTTCTATCGCTTCCTCGCGGCCTGAGCGCACCGTTGAGCATCCGCTCACGCAAACGTTGGCTTGCGCAGGCTGTCTGTTTGTAATCGCTGCGGATCAGACACATCCGACCCTGTGCTATCGTACGGATCGAACGAGAAGGTCGTATGTAAAACCCGGCAAAACTCGCAATAACTCGAATAGCACGGCGCATCGCATGACTTTTTTTTCCGTATTGCTGGCTCTGATTCTCGAACAGGTCCGCGCGTTGTCGCCGAGCAACCCGATCGCGTCATTGCTGCAGTACCACGCGGAATCGACCGCACACGGCTTCGACGCCGGCAAGGAAAGGCATGGCGTGCTCGCATGGCTGGTGGTCGTGTTGCCGTGGACGCTCGCGGTCGGTCTGATCTATTTCGTGCTATATCAGATCCACTTCGTGCTCGCATTTCTGTGGAACGTCGTGATCGTCTACTTCACGCTCGGTTTCCGGCAGTTCAGCCACTATTTCACCGATATCCATCTCGCGCTCAATAACGACGATGTACCGCGCGCGCGGGAAATTCTCAATGAATGGACCGGCATCGACACGGTCGATATGCCGGTCAGCGAGATCGTCCGCCATACGCTGATTCACGCGGTGGTCGCATCGCATCGGCATGTATTCGGCGTGTTCTTCTGGTTTCTGGTGCCGATCGGACCGGCGGGCGCGGTGCTGTACCGCGTCGCCGAGTACCTGGCGCGTGCGTGGTCGCAGCCGGTCGAGGAGCGCACCGCGGCATTTTCGACGTTCGCGCAGCGCGCGTTCTTCGTGATCGACTGGGTGCCGGCGCGGTTGACGTCGCTGGGTTTTGCGATCGTCGGCAACTTCGAGGATGCGATCTACGCGTGGCGCAATCACGCGCGCCAATGGCCCGACCCGAACGACGGCGTGCTGCTCGCGGCCGGCAGCGGCGCGCTCGGTGCGCGCCTGTCCGGGCCGCTCGCGGAAATTTCAAGCCTCGATGCGATCGCAACCGGCGATGGTGGACCGATGACGGTCGGCGACGACTGCACGCCGCGCACGCTGCAATCGGCGGTCGGCCTCGTATGGCGCGCGGTGATTCTGTGGATGATCCTGCTGCTGATGTTGACGATCGCGGTCTGGCTGTCCTGAACCCGAGTTTGCATCTGAATGACGGCAAGACGCGTGCGACGCGTGCATCTCGCAGCCGCGTCATCCGTCAGCCATCAAGCGGATTACGCGGCGTCCCGCATTGCCAGCAAACCGTGAACTGCGGCTCAAGCGTCTCCCCGCAATGACCGCAGCGCCATGCGGGCGCCCCTGCCGCGGGTCCACGCGATGCTGCATCAATCAACCGTCTTGCCAGCGCTTCGTCCCGTTCGTCGACGAGCCATAATTCCGGCGCGCATTGATCGGCCGGGATTTCTCCCAAAGCGCCATTCAGATAGCGGTTATGCAACTCGGATGCGATACCCGCGATGGCCAGCAGATTGACCCAATGCTGGCCGATGATCAGGTTCGGAGCGCGCAGCAGCTTCAGCATCGATTAGCGGACTACCTGGCTGGCCTCATGGACGAGCTGCGCGTAGAGCGCATGGCGCTCGCGCGCGATGCGTCCGTCGGCGACGGCTTCGAGAATCGCGCAGCCTGGCTCGTGCAGATGATGGCAGTTGTAGAACCGGCAATGCGCGAGCAGCGGCCGGAATTCGGGGAACGCGCGCTCGAGCCCGCCTTCGGTCAGATGATGCAGACCGAATTCCTGGAAACCGGGCGAGTCGATCAGCGCGCCGCCGCCAGGGTTGTGATCGCGCAGTTCGGACCGTTCGGACCGTTCGGACATCTCGGACATCTCGGACATCTCGGACAACGCGGGCAACGGATAAAGACGGGTGAACGTGGTGGTATGCCGGCCGCTATTGAGCGCCGTCGAGATTTCCCGCGTCGCGGCTTCCGCGTCGGGCACGATCAGGTTCACCAGCGTCGATTTGCCCATCCCGGACTGGCCCAGCAGCAGCGTCGCATGGTCGTGCAGATGCTCGACGAGCATCGAGCGCGCGGCGTCCGGCTGGGTCCGGATCGACATTTCGAGCACCGTATAGCCAAGTTCGCGATAGCGCGCAAGACGCTGCCGCGCGAGCGGCAGTGCATCTTCGACATCGGTCTTGTTCAGTACGATCAGCGGCTTCAGTTCATTCGCTTCGGCGGCGACTAACGCACGGCCGAGCAGGTCTTCGCTGAAATGCGGCTCGGTGGCGAGCACGATCAGCAACTGGTCGAGATTCGCCGCGAACAGCTTCGACTTGTACTGATCCGACCGGTACAGCAGATTGCGGCGCTCGCCGATCTCGACAATCACGCCCTGGTCCGCCGACGTCATCTCATAGACGACGTGATCGCCGACCGCGACTTCACTGCGTTTGCCGCGCGGAAAGCATTGCAGCAACGGACCGCCACGCGCCGGCGCGACGATGTAATGGCGCCCATGCGCGGCGATCACCAGCCCGCGCTCGTGGCTTTCGGGCTGCGCGGCCGCTGTCGTGGAATCCGTCCCTTGGCCTGCTTTTGCCGGGCTCGCCTTTGCCAGGCCTTTTGCCGAGCGGTTCGCCACCCGGCCGCTCATGCGTGCTGCAGCAGCCGGTCGATCCGCTGCGACGCGGGCGGGTGCGAGTAGTAAAACGCGGTGTACAGCGGATCGGGTGTGAGCGTCGACGCGTTGTCCTCATAAAGCTTCACGAGTGCGCTGACGAGGTCTTTCGCATCGGTTTGCGTCGCGGCGAACGCATCGGCTTCGAATTCGTGTTTGCGCGAACTCAGGCTGCCAAGCGGCGTGACGAAGAACAGGAACACCGGCACCGCGAGGAAGAACAGCACGAGCGCGAGCGCGTCGTTGCTGCCGGTCAGCGACGGCCGCACGCCGAGTCCTTCGTAGAACCAGACGCGCTGCGTCAGCCAGCCGAGCAGCGCGAGCATCGCCAGGCTCAGCACGAACGTGACGACCATCCGCTTGATCACATGACGCCGCTTGAAGTGACCGAGCTCATGCGCGAGCACGGCCTCGATCTCGCCGCCGGACAGACGCGCGAGCAGCGTATCGAAGAACACGATGCGCTTGGCCGCGCCAAAGCCGGTGAAGTACGCGTTGCCGTGTGCGGAGCGGCGGCTGCCATCCATCACGAACAGACCCTTCGCGGCAAACCCGCAACGCTTCATCAGCGCTTCGATACGGCTTTTCAGCGCTTCGTCCTTCAGCGGTTCGAACTTGTTGAAAATTGGCGCGATCAGCGTCGGGTACAGCACCAGCACAAGCATCTGGAAGCCGACCCAGACGATCCACGTCCACAGCCACCAGAGGCTGCCCGCCTGGTCCATCAGCCACAGCACGACGAACAGCAGCGGCAGCCCGAACGCGGCGCCGAGCAGAATGCCCTTCACGCGGTCCGCGAAGAAGATGCGCTTCGTCATCCGGTTAAAGCCGAAGCGCTCTTCGACACCGAACTGCCGGTAGTAGTCGAATGGCAGGTCGATGATGCCGGTGATCGCGACGACCGCGGCAACCAGCACGATCTGGCCGACATAGCCGCGCCCGAGCCAGTCGGAGATACCGAGATCGAGCAACTGCACGCCGCCTAACAGAGTCAGCGCGATCAGCACCACCGCGCTGACGACGATTTCCGCCATCGTCAGCCGGGTGCGCTCGACCGTGTAGTCGGCGGCGCGCTGGTGCGCGCTCAGCGGAATCTTCGACGCGAACTGCGGCGGCACGCGATCGCGGTGCGCGGCGACGAAGCGGATCTGTCGCGAGGCGAGCCACAGCTTCGTCGCGACCATCGCCAGAACGGCGATCACGAACAGAATGGAGAAGTACACAATGGGCATCCGGAAGTCCGTGGTAACTATGCGACAATTATAGAGTTGTTCGACCCGGCGGGCGCCTTGTCGCGAGGGCCGCCGCTCGGTTCTTCGCCTGCTTCTTTCTGACACCGCCTTTCCATGACCGACATCCTCGACTCCGCCGCCGCGCCGCTCGTGCGCAGCGAAATGAACCTCATCTGGCTCGACATGGAAATGACCGGGCTCGATCCGGACAACGACCGCATCATCGAAATCGCTGTGGTCGTGACGAATTCGCAGCTCGACAGGATGATCGAAGGTCCGGTCATCGCCGTTCATCAGAGCGACGAAACGCTGGGCAAGATGGACGAGTGGAACCGCAACACGCACGGCCGTTCGGGCCTGACGGACCGGGTGCGCGCGTCGACGATCGGCGAGGCCGAAGCCGCCGCGCAGATTCGCGCATTTCTCGGCGCCCACGTGCCGCCCGGCAAGTCGCCAATGTGCGGCAACTCGATCTGCCAGGACCGCCGCTTCATGGCGCGCTGGATGCCGGAGCTCGAAGCGTTTTTCCACTATCGGAATCTTGACGTCAGTACGCTGAAAGAACTGTGCCGTCGCTGGCAGCCGTCGATCTACAAAGGGTTTCAGAAGCGTGCGATGCATACCGCGCTGGCGGATATTCATGAATCGATCGACGAATTGCGTTACTACCGGCAGCATTTCCTGATTGCCGCGGCAAGCGATCCGGCGGCCGGCGCTTCTGCGGCCGATATGCCCGCGAAATAAGCAGGAAATCAACCGCAACATCACCACCAACTGATCGCCGGATAACCGTAATACGCTCGCAGCGCCGCCGCCTTCAGCGCGGCGGACGCACCGCGTTCTTTGGCCGGAACGCGGCCACTACCGCGGGGTTCGTCTCAATGTACGGCCCGCCAATCAGATCGATGCAGTACGGCACCGCGGCGAATATGCCCGGCACCTTGACGTTGCCGTCCGCGTCGCGCAAGCCTTCGAGCGTTTCCCGGATCGACTTCGGCTGACCCGGGAGGTTGACGATCAGCGCCGCGCGCGCGGGCGTCTCGCGGATCACCGCGACTTGCCGCGACAGGATCGCGGTCGGCACGAAATTCAGGCTGATCTGCCGCATCTGCTCGCCGAATCCCGGCATTTCCTTCGTCCCCGCCGCGAGCGTCGCCTCGGGCGTCACATCGCGCCGTGCCGGGCCGGTGCCGCCGGTCGTCAGCACGAGGTGGCAGCCGGCTTGATCGACTAGTTCGATCAGCGTTGCGGTGATGGTCGGCGCGTCGTCCTGAATCAGGCGTTTCACGCTGCGCCATGGCGAACCGAGCGCGCCGCCGAGCCATTCCTCGAGCGAAGGCAAGCCCTTGTCTTCGTATACGCCGCTGCTCGCGCGGTCACTGATCGAAACGAGGCCGACGATCAGTTCGTCGGGGTGTGGATTCCGGTTGTCAGCTGTCGGAGTCGTCATCGTCATCTTCCTCATCGCCGGAGCCGGTATTAGCACCGCTCGCGGCATTGCGTACGCCGCCCGCCTGCTTGATCCACTGGAACAGTTCGCGGAAATAGCGCGGCGGCTTGCCGAGCTCCGCTTCCTTGCGCGCATTGCGAATCAGCGTGCGGCCTTCCTGCGGGTCCGCGGACGGATGCTGGCGAATGAATTCGGTGAGCGCCGTGTCGTTTGCGAGCAGCGCCTCGCGGGTGCGCTCGATCCAGTGCAGCTTCGCGGTCTCGGCGCGGTTCGCGCCGTTGTAGATTTCGAGCGCGTTACGCAGCGCGGCGGTTTCGTCGTCGGTCAGCGTGCGCATCACTCGTCCGACGTATTGAATCTGGCGGCGCTTGCCTTCGTGGTCGGTGATGCGGCGCGCTTCCTGGATCGCTTCGCCGAGCTTTTCCGGCATCGGCATGCGCTTTAACGCGTCCTTCGGCAGTTCGACGAGTTCGACGCCCAGCGCCTGCAACGCGTGCATTTCGCGCTTCAGTTGAGACTTGCTTGGGCGATCGTAGCCGTTGTCGTCTTCGACGGGCGGGCTCGCCATAGGTTGAATACGGGTTTTGCGTGTCATGCCCGATATTGTAACTTGCGAGCTTCGGGTAGCCTCTCCCGTCAGCACGCGCACAGCGGCGCCCGGCGCGCCGCGCTTTCGCCCGCGTTCGCGCACCACGCGTGATGCAAAGGCCAGGTACGCTCGCGCGGACCTTGCTATGATCGCGAGATGCATGGTGATTCGCAAACGTCGCAGCGTAGAGCGCGGGACTCACGTGTGCTGCACGCGCGAGCCGCAATCGCAGCGCAAGCAGGCGCGATGCCGACGAACCGCATGTCGTGCAAGTCGTCACAGGTAGCGTCACAGGTAGCAAGCACGACCGATTGAAATCCGGCCGTGGCGGGCGCAAGTACGGCGAGTCCGAACCCGCCGGCGGTCTGATCCGACCTGCATCGGGCCGGCATCGGATACAGCGAAGCAGCGATACAGCGATACAGCGATACAGCATCAAGCAGGCACGAACACGGGCAACTCACGCGGGGCACCCCCCGCGCGCAACCGACGCGCAACCCAGTGCGTAACCGCAAGGCGGGCAGTGCTCGCCCAGTACGCCAACCCAGGACGGCAATGACAATGGCAGCAGATATCGACACCGAAGCCCGGCAACGTTTCTTTCCGCATACGCAGGACGAACTGAAGCAGATCGCGTCGGACATCCTTCGCCACGCGAAATCGCTCGGCGCGAGCGACGCGGCGACCGAAATTTCCGAAGGCGACGGTCTGTCGGTCTCGGTGCGCCGCGGCGAAGTCGAGACGATCGAGCACAACCGCGACAAGATGGTCGGCGTGACCGTGTTTATCGGCAATAAGCGCGGCAATGCGAGCACGTCGGACTTTTCCGCGCAAGCGCTGAAAGATACGGTGAATGCCGCGTACAACATCGCGCGCTTCACGGCCGAGGACGACTGTGCGGGCCTCGCGGAAGACGAACTGCTCGAAAAGGCGCCGCGCGACCTCGATCTGTATCACCCGTGGAATCTGAGCGCCGACGAGGCGGTCGAGATTGCGCGCCGCGCGGAGGACGCGGCCTTCGCGACCGACCCGCAGATTCGCAATTCGGAAGGCGCGAGCGTGTCCGCGCAGCATTCGCAGTTCGTGCTTGGCACGTCGCGAGGTTTTCTCGCCGGCTACCCGTACTCACGGCACTACGTCGCGTGCGCGCCGATCGCGGGCAGTGGCCGCAACATGCAGCGCGACGACTGGTACACATCGAAGCGCAGCGCGTCGGAACTGGCCGCACCGGAAGCGGTGGGCCGCTACGCGGCAGAACGCGCGCTCGCGCGCATGGGCGCTACCGGCCTTGACACGCGCAAGGTGCCGGTGCTGTTCGAAGCGCCACTCGCGGCGGGCCTGCTCGGCGCGTTTGTGCAGGCAACCAGCGGCGGTGCGCTGTATCGCAAGACGTCGTTTCTGGTCGACAGCCTCGGCAAGCCGGTATTCGCGCCGCACGTGCAGATCGTCGAAGACCCGCATGTGCCGCGCGCGATGGGCAGCGCGCCGTTCGACGAAGAGGGCGTGCGCACGCGTCAGCGCTCGGTCGTGAAGGACGGCGTGGTCGAAGGCTATTTCCTGTCGACTTACTCCGCGCGCAAGCTCGGTATGCCGACCACCGGCAATGCCGGTGGCTCGCACAACCTGTCGCTGAGGAGCTCGCTCACGCAAGCCGGCGACGACTTCGAACAGATGTTGAAGAAGCTCGGCACGGGGCTGTTGCTGACCGAACTGATGGGGCAGGGCGTCAACTACGTGACTGGCGACTATTCGCGCGGTGCGTCGGGTTTCTGGGTCGAGAACGGCAAGATCCAGTATCCGGTCGAAGAAATCACCGTCGCGAGCACGCTGCAGGAGATGTTCCGGCATATCGTCGCGATCGGCGCGGACACGATCGTGCGCGGCACCAAGCAGACCGGCTCGATCCTGATCGAACGGATGACGGTCGCCGGGCAATGACGCTTGCTGCGATATCGCGTCGAAGCGTCTGCCAGGGCGGTCCGACATAGCAGGCAATAACGCAAAATCGCCACGCAGCGCGTCCGCGCAGCGTGGCGATGTTCTTTTCTGGCGCAGTGGTGCGCGGTTATACCGCTTATTTCTTGCGTCGATATGTGACGTACGCGTACTCGAAGTCGTTCGGCGGATTCGCGCGATGCGGCTCGCGCGCCACTTCTTCCCATTCGCGCGGATCGGGAGCGGGAAACGTCGTATCGCCTTCGAAGTCCGCGGCGATTTCCGTCACGATCATCTTGTCCGCGTGACGCAAGCCATCTTCGTAAAGCTGCGCGCCGCCAATCAGAAACGCTTCCGGCGCGTCGTCCTGTGCGGCGAGCGCGAGCGCGTCGTCGAGGCTCGTTACCGTGTCGCAGCCGGCGTAGCGACGCGTCGCATCGCGCGACACGACGATATTGCGCCGGCCCGGCAGCACACGGCCGATCGATTCATGGGTCTTGCGGCCCATCACGATCGGCGCGCCCATCGTCGTGCGCTTGAAAAACGCGAGGTCTTCGGGAAGCCGCCAGGGCAGCTGGTTGTGGTTGCCGATCACGCCGTTGCGGGCGCGAGCGACGATCAGGGTCAGCGTCGTCATCGAGAGAAGCGGGAGGAACGGTTCGCAGCGATTCTACCCGACGCGCGCGGGACAGTTCACTGCCGCGCGCTTGCCGTGCGCTTCGACCTACCCGCGTGAGCGACGCAAAAACGTTTCATTCGCGTGTATCGCTTTCGCCCTGAAGGAGCGCCTTGTCATCGCCGCCGGATTCGCGCAGCCCATGCGCGCCCATCAGCCTGTACAGCGTGACGCGCGAAATGCCGAGATCGGTCGCCGCCTCGTTCAGACGATGCCGGTGCCGTAGCAGCGCCGCTTCGATCGCGCGTTTCTCGGCCGCTTCGCGCGCCTGGGAAAGCGTCATCGTCTGTTGCGCGCTGTAGTTCGCCAGATCGAGATCCTCGGCTGAAATCAGCTTGGTCTCCGCCATCACGATCGCGCGGCGCACGCGATTGATCAGTTCGCGCACGTTGCCCGGCCAGTTGTAGTTGTACATCGCTTCGATCGCCGATGGCGTGAAGCCGCGAATCTTGCGCGCGCTATCGGTCTTGAACTTGTGCAGGATGTGATGCGCGAGAATTTCGATGTCCTTGCCGCGGGCGCGCAGCGGCGGCTCGTCGACGCGCAGCACGCACAGCCGGTGAAACAGGTCCGCGCGGAACCGCCCGTCACGCATCGCGTCTTCGAGATCGACGTGAGTCGCCGAAATAATCCGCACGTCGACCGCAATCGATTCGTGGCCGCCGAGCCGCTCGATCTTGCCCTCCTGCAGGAAGCGCAACAGGCTCGCCTGGCTTTCCATCGGCAGGTCGCCGATTTCATCGAGAAACAGCGTGCCGCCGTTGGCCGCTTCGACGCGGCCGATCTTGCGCTGGTTGGCGCCGGTGAACGCGCCGCGTTCATAGCCGAACAGTTCGGATTGCAGCAGGTGGTGTGGAATCGCGCCGCAATTGATCGCGACAAACGACGCGTTGCGGCGTGGCGAGCGCTCATGAATCGCGACCGCGGTCAGTTCCTTGCCGGTGCCCGATTCGCCGGAGATAAACACCGGCGCATCGGTGTTCGCGACCTTGCGGATCGTGCGGAACAACTGCTGCATCGCTTCGCATGTGCCGACCATCTCGTCGCCTTCGTGCGCGGTATCGACCGGCACGTCCGCATCGTAAAGCGTGACCATGCCGAACGCGTGGCCGACCAGATAATCGATCGTTGCATGCGCAACCGGCAGCTTCACGTAGTCGAAACAGTAGTGGCGAATCAGACGACGCACTTCCGGGTCCGCGAGACGTTCGGCGTTGGCCAGTGCGATCCAGCCGACCTGCTGCCGGCGCAGGCTCACTTCGAGCGCCGCCAGATCGCGGACCGCGAAGCTCGCCATATCGACGATCCCCGCGCACGCGGCGTCCGGCTTCAGCAGCCGGCCGATCTCGTGCGCGGAGCGCGCGACCAGTACGGCCCAGCCGCGGCTCTTCAGATGTGCGACGAGCGTATCGTCGGGTGTGCGCGCGACGTACAGCAGCGTGCGGTCGATGCGCGCGCCCACGTCGGTCGTGCGCTCGTCATGCACGGGCGCGCCGGCCGTCGGCAGCTGCGGCGAGCGCGCGACCGATAAAGGCAGGCCGCTTGCCGCGACCGCGGGCACTGAAGTCAGATGGGATGATTCACGCACGATCAGCCTCGTCTCGATGGCACATCAAAAGGTGTAGGGAAAGCGCAGCCCGACCACGAAGTTCGGCGCATCGGGCGTCATGCCGATCGATACCGCGCCGTTGATCGTCAGGTGCTTGTTGACCACATGGTTCAAACCGAAATTCAGGACTGCGGCGGTGGTCTGGCTACCCGGCACATCCTGGTAGCTGCCACCCGGTGCCTTCGTTTTCGACGACGGCTCGAGCGCGAGCGTGTACGAGATGCTCGCCGAGTCCTTGTCCGAAAACGCAATGGCGACACCGCCGCCGATCTGCACGATGTCGCCGAGCTTCACGGTCGCCGGTTCAACCTGGCCTTGTACCGATGAGATGTCCGCGAACGAGCGCGCCACGTTATACGTGTACGACAAGCTGCCGAACAGCACGATCGGGTCATACGTTTTCAGTACCGACATTCCGGCCGTTATATTCCAGAAGCCGGTGCCGGTCGGCAGTTCCGACGGCGCGACGAGGTTCGTGTTGTCCGGCGTCAGTTGCACGACCTTGATACCGAACGGCGATGTGCCGGTCGGCGCTTTCACGCGCAGACTGCCGACCACGTCGGGGATGCTGTTGGTTTCCTTCAGGAACTGGTAGTAGATGCCGAAATTGACGTCGCCGATCGCGTGTGAATTCACCGACGCATCGGACAGCGTGCTCGCCGCACCGCCCGCGCCGCCGACGATAAACGTGCTGTGCCGGTACACATAGGGCACATCGACGTCGACGCTGATGCGATCGGTGAGGCCGTAGCGCACGTCGAGGTCCGACATCACCTGATGCGACTTCGTTTCGCCCAGGTTGATATTGCCGAGGAAGATCGCATCGAGCGCGAGGAAGCCTGACAGTTGCAGCTGGCGGCGGTCGTAATACGTGTCGCTGATACCCCAGTCGAGTGTCAGCTTGTGATCGAACAGCGGCGCATGCTCGCGCTGCACGACGGCTTCTTCCGATTGCGTGCGCACCGGTTCGGCGGCCTTCTGCGTCTGGCCGATCGCACCGTCGGGCGCGACCGGCGCGCCCGGCGCGGTCGAGCCGGTCGCGGTCGACCCTTCGGGCGCCGGCGGATTGACCGGCACGCCGGTTGCCGTGGCGCCGCTCGGCCCGGTCGGCGACGACGGCCCGGGCGTGACCTGCGCAAGCGGCGGCAACGGCATCGGTAGACCGTCGGCGCCGGGTTGTTCAGCTACCGCAGTGGTGCCGGGCTCGCCGTGACCAGGCGTGCCGCGGCCGCGCTGCGCCATTTCCAGATTCGTCACTTGACGCTCGAGTGATTGAATTTGCCGCTGCTGCTCGTCGACGACGCGCATCAGCGCATTGAGCCGGTCCTCCATCGACTGGTTCGTCAGGGCCTGTGCGGCGGCCCCCTGTGCCCATGCAAACATCAATGCCGCTGCCGGTATGGCCGCGAGTGCGAACCGCGGCCTCCTGGTCTTCGTATCGGCGATCATCTTGTTATTCCCCCGGTCATCTGGCTGCGCGTCGCGATTGTTTTGCGTTCGCGCAGCGTCGTCTCCTTTGCGCTTCGTTCCTGCTTTTATGTGATGCAGTGCGGGTGGCGGCCCGCGTCGTCTCCTGCGCTTTGCCTCATTCCGTGTGTGCTGCTCCCTATGTCCCGTCACCCGCGCGCGAAAGGTCCCGGTTGTTTCCTACGCTCACTTCCTGCCGTTGACCGCGTTTTGCAGCGCCTGCATCACGCCCGCCTGACGCATTGCGGCCGACGACATCTGCGCGCTCTGCAACTGCAACTGCAACTGGTTCGCGACCTGCTGGTTGTTGCCCGCGATCTGCAACAGCTGCGCGATCGAACCGGCCTGGCCGTTGCCGGGTGCAATGGTTTGTGTTGCGAGGCCCGCGGGCGTCTGCAGTGTGACGCTCACGCCGCCGTTGCCGAACGACACCGCGGCCCGGATGCTGCCGTTCGCATTCGACGCGCTCGCGCTCGTCGCGCCGTTGCCGGTGACCGGCGGTAGCCCATTCGCGGCGAAATCGATTTGCGCTGCGTTCATGCCGACATTGCTATTGCCGGCCACCTGCGTGACCTGCGACACGCCGTTCACCGCAATCTGCTGGCCGCCATTGACCTTCGCCGACGGATCCGCGCCGGTCTGGCGGCCGTGGCCGTCGACGACATGCGCGCTTGAATTGACGGTTGCGCTCATCTGGTTCGCCGCGTTCTGCGTGACCGCGAGCGAGCCTTGCGCGATCGCGCTTGCGCCGTTCGGCAGATGCCATTGCGACAGCAGGTTCAGAACAAAGCCGGAGATCATCTGGCCGTTTGCGAACTTGCCGGTCTGACCGGCGAGGACATCGTCGCCGACTGCTTGCCACCGGATCGCTTCTGCTGTGCTGTCGTGTGCGGACAGGAACGACGGCAACGGCATCGCGCCGCTGCCTTGCGCATACGTTCCGCTTGACAGTCCGCCTGCGAGTCCGCCCGCTGTGGCGAGCACGGCGGCTAGCAAGGCGCGGTTGAGGGGTGAGTGTTCGCGCTTCATGGTGAGCTCAGAACAGGTCTGCCTTGGACAGGCCGTATTCGACAAAGGGCGTCGCGGCGGTGCCGGTCGCGAGCGCGCTTGCGCGCAGCTTCAACGCCAGCGACTCGTTGTCCTGCAACAGCGGTGAATCCTCCCTGAAGGGTTTGCCGACGACGGCAAACACGAGCCCGTTCCACGTTTTCGCGAAATCCTCTTCGAGCAGGATCCGGTTGCCGAGCGCGGGGTCCGCGATAAAAATGCGGCTGTTTTCGGCATGCTTGACGATCACGAAATGCTCATAGCCGTCGATGTTCATCAACACCATCACGGGGATCTGCAGGTGATACAACGCGTCCGTATTGACCCGGAAACCTCTACCGCGCAGCCCGATTGTCTCGACGAACTTCTTCATGTCGAGCATCGAGAAGCCGTTCTTGATCACGACGTCGGGCGTGGAGAAAACCATCATCCGGCGGATCAGTTCCGTCTCGGGGATGTCGATGCCGTAGCCGTACTTGAGGAGCGTCGCGAGCGCAGCCGCACCGCAGCTGTAATCGAACTGCTGGTTGACGACATGGCTGTAGCGGATGTCCCTCATCGAGCGAACCGTTTTGGTCAGCGGAATACCTGCGAGGGTAGACGTATCGATGCTCGCTTGTGCGTGGGCTGTCGCACACAACGTGCAACAACAGATCGCAAAGGCGAGCGGTAACGCCGGGAAGCGAACAAACCCGGACATGCTGGTCTCCTGCCAGAAATGCGCCGGCTGCTTCTGTGGCAGCCGGCGCGAGCCGTGTTGGCTTACATCATCATTTCAACCTTCTTGACCGTGCTGCTTATGCAACGCCAGACGCTAGTGACCGCTGTTGAGCGCGGCGATCGCCAGCCCGTTGTGCTGCACGTTGCCGGCGCCGCCCGCGATATTCACGCCGATGTTGCCGGACGCGCCCGCGAGCGTATTGGCGCCGAGCATCGCGCTGCCCTGGAACTGCCCGCGCACCGACATGTTCGCGGTTTGCGAGTTTTCGTCCGTGGCCACCATCGCGGTCGTCTGCGCGCTGCCTGCGTTGGTCGTCGTCACCGCGCCGGCAAGGCTGTTGTTCTGCACGTTGCCGATACCCGATGCGACGTTCACGCCGACGTTGCCGGTCACGTGCGACAACGAACCGTCGCCGACCGATGCGTTCAGATTGAAGTTGTTGATCTTCGCGTGGCCTGACGAACCCTGAGAGTTGAAGATCTGTGCGTTGCCGAACACATTGCCGACGTCGACCGACGCGAGCGCGACATCGTTGCTTTGCGCGTTGTCGATACCTTCCGCGACGTTGATGCCGAGGTTGCCCGATACGCCCGATGCCGCGTTACTGCCGGTGCCGGCGTTCAGCGTGCCCGGCGCCTGCGTGTTCACGTACTGCGTGACCGAGCCGGTGGTCTTTTCGTCGACCGTGTTCAGCGTATCGTTCACGTTATAACCCCAGTTCTTCGATGCCGACGACGACGTCGAGAACGACGACGAACCGGAGTGGGACGACGAGCTCGAGCTCGAGTCGTTATGCGCGATCGTGTTCGTCGCGCTGGCCGACTTGTTGCCCGAGCCGCTGTTCGCGGCTTGCGCGGACCAGCTCTGCGAGCTGTTCTTGTGCTCGCTTTGCGTGTCGCTGTGGCTCGTGTTCAGATGGCCCGACGCTTTCGCGTCAACCGAAGCCGACGCGCTCGACATGCCGTTCTTGTTGAACGAGCCGCTCGCGTTGCCCGACGACTGTTCGGAGCCGCTCGACTCATAGGCCTTCCAGCCGCCGCCCCAGTTAGCGCCCTGCGAGCTGTAGCTCGACGAACCGGACTTGCCTTGCGAGAACTTGCCGGAGAAGTCGCCCGACTTCGAGTTCGATTGCTTCACGTTGGCACTGGCCGAAATCGCGCCGTCAAAGGACGACGAGCTGTTGCTCGCATGGCCGCTGTCGCTCGACTGATGATGTTCGCTCGATGCGCTGGCCGTCGACTGGTTGCCGTACGAATAGTTGCGCGACGACGAAACCGTCGTGGTCGAGTTCGACATATGCGAGCTCGATGACGTGTTCGACGCTGCATGCTGCTCGCTAGTCGAGAACGAGCTGTTGCTCCATACGTTGTTGGTGCCGGTGCCGGTTACGCTGGATTTCGTGTCGTTCACTCGCGTGGTCACCGCACCGCGCATATAGCTCTGCGCCGGTGCGTCGAGCGATGCGAAGACGTTCGCGCTCTGCGTGTTGTTGACGACTGCGCCAGCGGTGCTCGATACGGACACGCAGCCGAACAGGCCCACGAAGCCCTCGATGCCGACCTGCTCGCCGACCATCGTCGCATTGAAGATGTACGGGTTCTTCATTCCGCCTGCGAACACGCTGCTCGATGCCGCGGCGAGAACGGCTGCCGCAATCAAAGTGCGCTCTAATTTCATGATGTCGCTCCGATACTTGTGGTCAGTTAGAAAAGAGTGCCCGCCGGGGGACGGAGCACAAAACTGTTCGCCGTGGCATTACCGGCTCCGGCAGTCTGGTTGATCTGCACGATGCCATTGACGTTCTTGAAGGCCTCGTTGGAGAGAGTTGCCTCCCTCGCGTCGTGAACCCCGTTCGGTCGCGCCAGACCACCGTTCTTCGGGACCGCTGCGGACAGCACGCTGTCCGAAACCGTCTCGGCTCCGATCGCGGCAGTGCCGAGCTGCACACTGTTGCGCTGGAGATTTCCCGCGCCCGCAGACTGGTTCACCAGTACGGCGCCGGATGTATTCGAAAAGGCATTGCCGTCAATGGATGCGCGCGCGCTCGTGACCTTCGCGGAAGCGCTCGCGCTTTGCACACTTGCGTTGTCGTTCGCGACTGAACCGCCGGTCGACATCGTCAGCTGGTTCGCCTGCGCGTTGTTCAGGCCCGCGGCCTCGTTCACGGTGATTGCGCCGGTCGCGCCGACTGCCGCGCCGGTCGCGATGCTTGCGTTGCCGGTGATGCGCGCAAGCGTTTGCGCGTTTGCGTCATGCGTCGCACACGTCAGCGCGGCCGTGAGCCCCGCATAGGCGACGCAGATCAGCGGTGCTTTTAACTGGGACTTCAGTTGCATGAATAACTGGCGCGGGTTCATTTCAGACCTCCCAGCGCGCCGCTGAGCGCATTCGACAGCGGCGCGAGCGAGCCCGTCACCGTCGACGAGATCGTGCCGCCAATGCCCGGAGCCGGCTGGCCGATGCCGCCCGAGCCGAGCGCGACGTTGTTGCCGGTCGTATTGCCGGAAAGAATGCGTGTGACGGCTTGCATGCCCGTGCCGGCGAGCGCGCCGGGCGAAGCCACACCGGTCGATCCACGTGCGTTGGTCAGGTCGGAATCGGATGCAAGCTGCGCCATCGCCGGATTAAAGCTGTTCGCCGGAAATGTCGTCGCGCGCGATAGTACGGGTTCCTGATTTCGCGGTACCGAGTCGAATGCGTTGCGCGGCTCGACCTTGCGTTCGAGCACGATGTCGCCCGGATTCGTGACCTGCTGAGCGTGTGCCGCGCAGCCGATAAAGGCGGCATGCGCGGCGATCAACGAATTCAGCACGAGCCTGGCCCGGCTGCGTGACGTCTGCAACGATGCTTTGAGCGACGCGTTCATGTGTTCCCCGACAGCGTGTTGTTCAACAGTGGTAAAGCGGTCTCTCTCGTGCTCGTTTCCTGCGCCTTTCCTGTTTCTTTGCCTGCATCTGTTGCGCGGCCGGTCCCGGATCGGCCGCACGGGGTAGTGCGTAACGGCGTCGCTTACTTCCTCATGTAGCTCGCGACATTGCTTTGCGCGGCGCGCGCGGCGTCGACCGGAACCGGCAGCGGCGCGGGCGGTGCGATCTCGTCCCACAGCGTCACCGACGAACCGCGCGTCAGTTGCGGCGTGGCCGCGACCATCGTGAGGCCGCTCGCGCCTCCGCGTTGCCGCGCCAGCACCTGGTCATCCAAAGCGACGTCGTTCATCGAAACGACATCGGCTGGCGTGTTCAATACCTCTGCGGACGTTTCGTCTTCGCGATCCGCGGCCGCCGTTTCCGGCGACGCCGCCGCTGCGGGCGTGGTGTCCGCGAGGGCGGCGTAACCGGCGTCGGTGGAGTGCGACGAAGCGGAAACCTGAGCGAATGAACTGGTGGACAGCGTGATCAGCGCGAGCGCCGCGCCCAGCGCAGCGAGTCTGGCAAGCGAGCGCGCCGAAGCCCGGATGCGCCAGCGGACCATGCCGATGGCGAGGCGATGGGATGAAGCGCCGCGGGAAACGAGTCGCATGATGTGTCTCCTTCTTGCGGCACGTTTAGCGAAACATATGCCATCGCGGCCAATCCGTTGCTGCATCGGGCTTGTGTGAAACCAGTGTGACGCGGGCAATCGCAAATCGCCTGAAAACGTTTCAGCAGTGATACGCGATTACCGCATGGAGTGAATTCGACATTTGATTGCCGACACAACGATTTTTTTGCAGCAGATAAAGTATGGGGAAAGCGCGAGTCTGGTTTTATTCAGAAAGAACTTACCGTTGATTCTCGCGGTGACCGGTCAGCGTTACCTAATCAAGAGGTACTGAATTAATTTGCATATTTGTTTTTCGAAGCGCCGCACGTATAGTAAGCTCTCGACTACAGCATACGTTTTAAAAAGCCCATTCTTGGGTCGTTCAATACAAGCGCCGTTTTTCGGGGATCAGCTGTCCGTACGGAATGGAATGGCCGTTCGGTTTTCGTTGTATATGCGAATCCCGATGCGAATTGACGTATCTGAAGGAATGCGTGGAATAGCGGTTCAGGTACGTGCGTCATCCTTAACGTTCGTTGACGAGAGGATCTGAATAATGGAATCCGCAACGCGGCAACTGATTTACGTTTCACGCGATCCCAGTGCTGAGCTCAATGCGCGTTTCCATGAGCGCGGCTGGCACGTCGAAGTCGTCGGTTCCGCGCGCGATGCGCGCCGCGCCGTCCGCGCGGGTGCTGCGGCGGGCGGTCTGCTCGATCTGTCGAGCTGTTTTCAGCAACACGAAATCGCTGCTTTCGAATCATGCCTGACCATGCCGAATGTCGGCTGGGTCGCGGCGACGATGCCCGGTCAACTGCAGGACGCCGCGTTGCGCCGGCTGGTGCGCGATTACTGTTTCGACTACGTAACGGTACCTTATTCGGGTGACCGGATCGTCGACTCGGTTGGCCATGCTTACGGCATGATCTCGCTTGGCGAGGAGACCGCGTCGAACGACGCGACGCAAATCGCGGGTACCGAAGGCGAAATGGTCGGGTCGTGCGACGCGATGCTCGCGCTATTCCGCTCGATCCGCAAAGTCGCGATGACCGACGCACCGGTGTTTATCTCCGGTGAATCGGGTACCGGCAAGGAATTGACGGCAGTCGCGATTCACGAGCGCTCCGCGCGCCGCAATGCGCCATTTGTCGCGATCAACTGCGGCGCGATTCCGCCGCACCTGCTGCAGTCGGAACTGTTTGGTTACGAGCGCGGCGCGTTTACCGGCGCGAACCAGCGCAAGATCGGCCGCGTCGAGGCGGCCAATGGCGGCACGCTTTTTCTCGATGAAATCGGCGACCTGCCGCTCGAAAGCCAGGCGAGCCTGCTGCGCTTCCTGCAGGAACGCAAGGTCGAACGGCTGGGCGGGCACGGCTCAATCGAAGTCGACGTGCGGATAATCTCGGCGACCCACGTCGACATGAACAGCGCGATGATCGAAGGGCGTTTCCGCTCGGACCTGTATCACCGTTTGTGCGTGCTGCAGATCGACGAGCCGCCGCTGCGCGCACGCGGCAAGGACATCGAGCTGCTCGCGCGGCACATGCTCGAACGTTTCAGAAAGGATGCGAGCCGGCGGCTGCGCGGGTTCGCGCCCGATGCGATCGCCGCGTTGCATAACTACAGCTGGCCGGGCAACGTGCGCGAACTGATCAATCGTGTGCGGCGCGCGATCGTGATGTCGGAAGGGCGCGCGATCACCGCGCGCGACCTCGAGCTGTCCGAATACGTCGAGATCGTGCCGGTGTCGCTGGCGCAGGCGCGCGAGGCGGCCGAGCGGCAGGCGATCGAACTCGCGCTGCTGCGTCACCGTGGGCGTCTTGGCGATGCGGCCCAGGAACTGGGCATCTCGCGCGTCACGCTGTACCGGTTGCTGTGTTCGCATGGGATGCGGCATATGGAAAGCGAGCAGATCACGCCGCATGTGGCATTGCCGCCGTCGGTCCAGCATCTGTGATCTGAGTTCAACCTCATCTTGTCCAGCAGCATGTCCCGCGCGGATTATCGCGCGTGTCGCCGTTTGCGGCGCGGCTATTTCTTTGGTGGAGCTCAAGTCCAGCGTTCGGTCACGGTGCTGCTGGCTGTCCCTTCCCTGGCCGGCATATCCGCTCGCGCGACCGGCGAGCGCGCATCTGCTTTACGCGCCTGCAGCGCGTCTGTCCAAGCTTGCTAGAATCCGGGTTTCCCGTCGTCATCCGACGTCGCCGGCGCCGCTTCGTTGACAGCGGCGCCATGCCGAAGGAACCCGCATGAAACAGTATCTCGACCTCGTCCGCACGATTCTCGACACCGGCAGCTGGCAGGAGAATCGCACCGGCATCCGCACGATCAGCATGCCGGGGGCGATGTTGCGCTTCGATTTGCAGCAGGGCTTTCCGGCCGTGACCACCAAGAAGCTGGCCTTCAAATCGGCGATCGGCGAACTGGTCGGTTTCCTGCGCGCGTCGCGTAGCGCCGCGCAGTTTCGCGCGCTCGGCTGCAAGGTGTGGGACGCGAACGCGAACGAAAACCCGCAATGGCTCGCGAATCCGTATCGTGAGGGTCCGGACGACCTCGGCGACGTCTACGGCGTGCAGTGGCGTCAATGGCCCGCCTACAAGGTGCTCGACGCAACCGCGACCGCGCAGCTCGAAGATGCGGCCGCGCGCGGATTTCAACCGGTGACCGGGTTCGAGGAGGGCGGCAGTCGCAAGGTGCTGCTCTACAAGGCAATCGACCAGCTGCGCGAATGCCTCGACACGATCTTGCGCAACCCATCCGACCGCCGGATTCTGTTTCATGCGTGGAACCCGGCGGTGCTTGACCAGATTGCGCTGCCCGCATGCCACTTGCTGTACCAGTTTCTGCCGAATGCGGCGAAGCGCGAGATCTCGCTGTGCCTGTATATCCGCAGCAACGATATCGGTCTTGGCACGCCGTTCAATCTTGCGGAAGGCGCGGCGCTGCTGCATCTGGTTGGCCGGTTGACTGGCTATACGCCGCGCTGGTTTACGTATTTCATCGGCGATGCGCATATCTACGAAAACCAGCTCGAGATGCTGCAGCAGCAATTGACGCGCGAGCCGTATCCGAGCCCACGTCTCGAGATTGCCGGGCGCGTGCCGGAGTATGCGAAGACCGGTGTGTATGAGCCGCAGTGGCTTGAACAGGTGGAGCCGTCGGATTTCACGCTGGTCGGGTATCAGCACCATGAGCCGTTGACCGCGCCGATGGCGATTTGAACATCCGGGCGTCGCGTCGGGCGCCTTTGCGTAGGAGCGGTGTTCAACTGCGGTGACGGTGTGGCGACAGTGCGCGCGCTAATGCCGCTCCCTGTTGTCCTTATTTACGCCGGAATTCGCGAGTACCTAACGATAAGGCCCGCCGCGATTTTATTGCGGCGGGCCTTTGCCTTGCGGGGCGGCGCGATTCAGATACTGCCGCGGCCTAGCCGTGGCGGTGGTCGTCGTGTCCGCCACCGCCGCCGGTCGTGCGTTGTTCCTGATGCGGTTGAGGCTGCGGACGCGGTTGCTGTACCGGTTGCGGTCTCGGTCGTTGCTGCTGGACCTGCTGCGGCCGTGGTTGCTGCACCGGTTGCGGCCGCGGTTGCTGAACCTGCTGCGGGTGAAACTCCTGCCGCGGATGTTGCACCGGTTGTTGCGGTCCTGGCTGCTGCACCGGCTGTGGATGAAACTCCTGCCGTGGCTGTTGAACCGCCTGCTGCGCCTGAGGCGGACGGAAGTCCGGTCGCGGCGCGTGTTGCTGCGCTTGGCCTTGACCTTGACCCTGCGCCTGCGCGCGCGGTACGTTCGCCTGCGAATTGAAGTCCGGCCGCTGCTGCGGATGCGCGTACGCTTGCGCCTGCGGTTGCCCTTGCGGCTGTCCCTGCATTTGCGGCGGACGGCCTCCCTGCGCGAACGGCTGTTGTCCCGGCCGACCACCCGATGGTTCACCGCGCTGCTGCGCGAGCGGCGTATGCGGTTGAGTCCACGACGGCTGACCGTGCGAGCCTGGCTGCTGATTACCCCATTGAGTACCCGCGTGGTTGACGGCATTGCCGCCCGCGAATTGCGGCGGCCGCGGTACGCCGTTGCCCGGTCGCGTTGCTTGTGCGTTCGGTTGCTGCGCGCCGGCGCCCGCTTGACCCGGCATCGGCGGGCGGCCTTGCGAGGGTGCGCCGGCTGCAAACGGCTGCGAATGCGGCACGCCATTGGGCTGTCCGTTGATCTGCCCGAACGGTTGCCCATTCGGATGCCCATTCGGTTGCCGACCCGGCTCACCACGCGGCTCACCGCGCTGCCCGCCGTTCGCAATCGCGGCTTGCGGCGGCATGCCAGGCCGCTGCTGCAGCCCCATCGGCGCGTGTTGCGCCGAGCCCGGCCCACGCGCGGCGACCAGCCGCACGTTCGGTTGCGCCCCGCCGGCATCGCCGATCCGGCGGCCGCCGAAATTCGCTGGCACCGTCGCGTGCACGACAGGGCTTCCCGCACCCGGCACGCGACCGCCGCCTCGCGCAAACCGCTGCGCGAGCTGATCGCGATACGCGGGCGGCACATCCGGCCGACGCGTCGCGACAACCGGGCGTGCCATCGCCGTCGCGGGCGGCCGGTACGCGGCGTTGCGCAGACCGGGACCGAAGCTTTGCCGCACGGGCGCAATGCCGGGCGCGCCGGCGCTGAAGCGCGCGTTATGCCACTGTCGCGGATCGACCTTCTGCGCAAAGCGATTGACCGGCTGGCCATGCACGAACGCGGTCGCCGGCACGCAGGTCACCGCATGCGGCGCATGGTAGTTCACGTACGTGTTATGGAAATTGTGGTTGTGCCCGTAGATCGGCCGGTTCACGCGATCGTAGTAGTGCGGGCTCCAGTCGTGACCGTGACCTCCCCAATGCGGATGCCAAGGTTCGCCCGGACCGAGTGCGAACCACGCGAGTCCGGCGGTCGCGACGCCGCCGACGGCGAGGCTCACGCCGTAGTCCACACCACCGCCGCCGTCGCCGACAAACGCGACGAGCGCCGGTGCATAGACCGGTGGCTCGCTGACGATCTCGCCCGGCACCCACGCCCACGAATTGCCGATATACGCCCAGCGGCCGTAGTGATACGGCGCGAAGCCCCACGGCGCGTCGTCGACCCACGTCCACCCCCACGGCGCCTGCCAGACCCAATGGCCGTCCTGATAGGGCGCCCAGCCGGCCGGCACCTGATTCGGCGTCCACACCGCGCCGTACTGCGGGTCCTGGCGCCATGTGCCGTTCGCATCGAGATCCTGATAGCCGGGCACGTCGCGCGATACATAACGCGCGGATAACGAGCTGTCTTCCGCCGCATCGCGGCTCGCGGCCCATTGATCGAGCGCGTCGGGCGCGGGCGCGCCGTTCGCCGCGACCTGCTGCAGGTTGGTGCCGGAAAAGCGGATCTGTTGGCCTGCGGCGATCGGCACCTGGCCGCCGTCGCCGTACACGGTCGCGCTGCCGCTGCGCACGGTGACGGTCGTCTCGCTACCGTCCGGCGCAACATCCACGCGGTAGTCGCCCGGCGCGCCAATGCCGAGCGCCAGATTCGGCGTGTCGATTTCATACGCGCCGCCAGCCGGCAGTTCGCGCACGCGCGTCGACAGCGTGCCTTGCGCAACCTTCAGTTGCGTGCTGTCGTCATCGAGATTGAGGACATCGAGATTGGTCGATTCGCCCAACCGCACGGCAGTCGAGCCGATATGCAGTTCGGAGCGCGCGCCTTTGTCGTTCCACAGCTGGTCGCCGGTCGTCAGCGGCCGGTTGACCTGCGCGTACGACCAGTCCGTCGCGCCAGCCGGCTCGGTGGTGACCGTGCCCGCCATGTAGTTCAGACGCGCGACGCGGCCCGGAGGGTCGGCATCTTGTGCGTCCGCGGGCTGTGCGCCGGGTGGCGGGGATTGTTGCGCGGCGTCCGGCGGCGGTGGCGGTTCGTCCTGCGCGAAAGCGGAGGGCGCGGCGGCCGTCGCGAACAGCGCTGCGGCAACCGCCGCGAGGACCGTCGCGGTCGTGAACGAAGCAGCGGGCGAAGCGGCCCGCGACCGCGGCGCGCGAGTGTCTGGCCGGATCTCCGCGTGGCCCCGGTTTTCAACGGGGCCGGATCCAACGACGGCATGAACAGCAGGGTCAGCGATTCGGTGTGACGAAGAATGGTGTGTGTGAGTTTTCATTGGTGACTCCGTCGGATGCCACGTAAGTCGGCACCGTGTGAAGTCACTGTACCTGCGGCGCGTATTTCAAGACTCGTTCTTTTGTAAGTCACCCGGCCTGTGCTGTAACAAGACGTGTCCCCCAATGCGCAACCGCTTCGCGAAGCGCGGCGGTGCGCAAAGGTTTCGCATTATGCGCCGCGCAGGAAGTCGTTGAAATGACGGTGACCGGCGGGCGTCACGCGTAGCACGCGCGGCCGCTCGGCGCGCTCGACCCACCCGTGCGACGACCACGCATCGAGCAGCGCCGCGCCGAGCGCGCCGCCCAGATGCGGACGCCGTTCGCTCCAGTCCGGGCATGTGCACGCGAAACGGCGCCGCAGCGCGCGCTGGCTCTCGACGTCGATTCCCCAGCCTGCCAGTTGTTGCGCGCCGGCGGGTGTCGCATCGAGCGTGTCGCCGTCAGCCGTCAGGAGCCCGCCGCCGACCAGCCGTTCGTACACACGTACCGCCAGTTCGCCGGCCATATGGTCGTAACAGGTGCGCGCGTAGCGCATATCGACGGGCACGGTCCGCACCGGGTGCGGCGTCGGCCGTTGCGGCGCGGCGGCCTGTGCGACATTCGCGAGCGCTTCGATCGACGCGGCGATATCCGTCGATGCGATCCGGTAATAGCGATGCCGTCCGCGCACTTCGAGCGCGAGCAAGCCGCCGTCGGTGAGGCGCGCGAGGTGAGCGCTTGCGGCTGACGGCGACAGCCCGGCGATCAGCGTCAGTTCACCTGCGGGCCGCGCGCTGCCGTCCATCAGCGCCCATAGCATCGTGGCGCGGCCGGGGTCGGACAGTAGCGCACCGATCCGGCTCAATCCCGGGAAATGGCCGGCTGCGTCGGTAAGCGGATTGGACATCGGAATCACCTCAATCTGATGAAGGGGGCCTTGCGGGCACAGGTTCACTGTACTCGCGCGCTGCATTCGACGTTTCAGCCTCACACGAAATATCGGATGTTCGGGCCTGTCTGGCCGCGAGCGGCCCGGCTATTCGCAGCCCGGCCTGACGCAGCCCGGCCTGACGCGGCCCGGCCATTCCGCGTCGTGCAAGCCCGCCAGGCTAAAATCGAAGCAGGTTTCGTCTGAGCAGCAAAGTCCTATGAAAATCATCCTCACCGCTTGCGCGGTCCTTGTCGTGCTGTCGTGCGCCGCTTGCGCGCAAAGCGGCGCAAGCACGCCGGTCGGCGGTTCGTCCGGCAGCATCACGATGTACGGCACGATCGACGAGGGCGTCACGGTCCGCAAGTAAAGTCTGTCCCCGGCTCGCATACGGAGATCGCACGGCGCTCGTATAATCGGCTCCTTTCAATTCGCAGATCGACCGGAGTCAAGATGAGCACCCCACCCAACGCGCCGCTGGATCGTTCGGAAACGACGTTCCGCTTCCTTGCCGAGCCGACCTCGGTCAACTTCGGCGGCAAGGTGCACGGCGGCGCGCTGATGAAATGGATCGACGAGACCGCGTACGCGTGCTCGGCGGTCTGGTCCGGACGCTACTGCGTGACGGTAAGCGTCGGCAATATCCGGTTTCGCCGGCCGATTCTCGTCGGCAATATGGTCGAACTGCGCGCGCGCGTCGTCGCGACCGGCCGCACCAGCATGCATATCCACGTGTCGGTGTGCGCCGGCGATCCGAAGGGCGGCGAACTGTTGCAAACCACCGATTGCCTCGTTGTGATGGTGGCCGTCAATGAGAACGGTCATCCGGTGCCGGTGCCCGAGTATGTGCCGGTCACCGACGAACAGCAGCGTCTTGCAAGGTACGCAATGGACGTGAAAGCGGCACTCGATGCAATCGTCGAGTTGAAGCCCGAAGAAGTGGCGCAGGGGAAGGTCTGACATTGACGTGCGACGTGTCGCGAGCGTTGCCGCGGCAAGCGATATCCGATCGCAATCGCACAACCTGCGAGCCGGGATGGCGGCTCGTATTCAACGCGGTGCCCGGGTAAGCGCATGTTGCCACCCGGACACCGCGTCGCGCTGATTAGCGCTTCACATGGTCGACCATCTCGTGCGGCCGCACCCATTCATCGAACTGCTGCTCGGTCAGATGTCCGAGCGCAAGCGCAGCCGCTTTCAGCGTGGTGCCTTCCTTGTGCGCTTTCTTTGCGATCTGCGCGGCCTTGTCGTAGCCGATATGCGGGTTGAGCGCGGTCACGAGCATCAGCGATTCGTTGAGCAGCGTATCGATGCGTTCGTGATTCGGCTCGATGCCCACTGCGCAGTTGTCGTTGAAGCTATGCGCGCCGTCCGCGAGCAGACGGATCGATTGCAGCACGTTATGCGCGATCATCGGCCGGAACACGTTGAGCTCGAAGTTGCCGCTCGCGCCCCCGACGTTCACCGCGACGTCATTACCGAACACCTGGCAGCACAGCATCGTCATCGCTTCGGATTGTGTCGGGTTCACCTTGCCCGGCATGATCGAGCTGCCTGGCTCGTTCTCCGGAATCGACAGTTCGCCGAGACCGCAGCGCGGGCCGCTCGCGAGCCAGCGGATGTCGTTTGCGATCTTCATCAGGCTCGCGGCAACGGTCTTTAGCGCGCCGTGCGCGAACACCAGTGCGTCGGCCGCGGCCATCACCTCGAACTTGTTCGGCGCGGACACGAATGGCTGGCCGGTCAGCTTCGCGATCGCCGCCGCGACCTGATCCGCGAACTGCGGATGCGCATTAAGACCGGTGCCGACTGCGGTGCCGCCCTGTGCCAGCTGATACAGATGCGGCAGCGTCGCTTCGACATGCCGCATGCCCTGGTCGAGCTGCGCGACGTAACCGGAGAACTCCTGACCCAGCGTGAGCGGCGTCGCGTCCTGCAAATGGGTGCGGCCGATCTTCACGATGTCGGCGAATGCGCTCGCCTTGCTGTCGAGCGTGTCGCGCAACGTCTTCAGCGCGGGCAGCAGGTGCTTGACGATGCCGACCGCGGCGGCGATATGCATCGCGGTCGGAAACACGTCGTTCGACGACTGGCCGCGGTTCACATCGTCGTTTGGATGCACGAGACGCGCTTCGCCACGCTCGCCGCCGAGCAATTCGCTGGCGCGGTTCGCGATCACTTCGTTGAGATTCATATTGGTCTGCGTGCCCGACCCGGTTTGCCAGACCGCCAGCGGAAATTCGCCGGCATGCTTGCCTTCGATGATTTCGTCGGCCGCATGAACGATTGCCTTTGCCTTGTTCGCATCCAGCACGCCGAGACCGAGATTCACTTCGGCGGCCGCGCGCTTGATCAGCGCGAGCGCATGAATCAGTTCCGGCGACTGCTTTTCGGTCGAGATGCGGAAATTCTGTAGCGAGCGCTGAGTCTGCGCGCCCCATAGCCGATCGTTCGGCACGGCGATTTCGCCGAACGTATCGCGTTCCATCCGTACTGCTTCGGTCATGATTTCACTCCGCTTGAATGAATGGCGACGGCGCGCGTCGCGTACCGTTAAAGCTGCTCGTCGACTGGCAACAGCAAGAATAAACCTGTCAGCACATTCCGGTAGAGACCAGCGTTGGGATCGACGGAGTAGGTGACGAGATGGCCATCTTCCTCGTCGGTCCACTCGAGATCGGAATGGCTCGCGGACCCGCGGAAGAAGTAAGTCGACGGATCGGCAAGTGTCACGTGGTAGCTCGATTGCGGTCCGGTCACGCGGTCGAACAGTTCGGCGACCTGTGCGGCGAGCGGCGCGCTGTAGATGACGAGCCCCAGTTCGGTGTTCAGATGCGCGGAGCGTGGATCGAGATTCATCGAGCCGATCACCAGCGTGTTGCGATCGAATACGAGTGTCTTCGCGTGCAGGCTCGCGCGCGAGCGCGAACCGAACATGCCGGTGCGCACGCTTTCCTGCTGGACCGGTTTGAACTCGTACAACTGGACCCCGGCCCGCAGCAGCGGCTCCCGATACGGGCTATAGCCGGCCTGCACCGCGACCGCGTCGGTTGCGGCAAGGGAGTTGGTCAGCACCTTCACCTTGACGCCGCGCGCGGCGACGTCGGACAGCACCTTGACGCCCGCATCGTGCGGCACAAAGTACGGCGACGTGATCAGCACTTCGTGCCGCGCATGGTCGACCAGATCGCGAATGCGTGCGATCACCGGGCTTTGGTAATCGTCGACCGGCTCACGCACCTTTGCCGGTGAATCGGCGTTGAATTCCGCATGCGCCCACGTGAGGCCGAGTTCGTCTTTTTCGATCTGCGCGGCGAGCGGAGTCGCGTTCAACGGCTTCGCGTTGTACGGGTCCGCGTTGTCGTGCCAATGCTTGCGCAATGCGTCGCGTGTCTCATCAAGCTGCTTGGGGTCGAATTTCTGCTTGTTTAACGCGCGCAGCGGATACGCGCTACTGTCGTTCCAGTATTCGTCGAAGCTCGCGGAGATGTGCGCGGTAACCGGGCCGGCGGCGAGCACGTCGATGTCGCGGAACTGCAGCGTCGGGCTCGCGCTGAAGTACTCGTCGCCGAGATTGCGGCCGCCGACAATCGCGAGCTGGTTGTCGGCGATCATCGCCTTGTTGTGCATGCGGCGCGTGAAGCTGCCGATCTGCGTGAAGATATTCGACGTGCGCTGATACAGGCTGCTTTGCGCGCCGCCGAACGGATTGAATACGCGAATCTCGATGTTCGGATGCGTGTTGAGCGCGGCCATCACATCGTCGAGGTCCTTGAAATTCAGGTCGTCGACCAGCATCCGCACGCGCACGCCATGGTCGGCCGCATAGAGCGCGGCCGCGAGCAGCAGC
Source organism: Paraburkholderia rhizosphaerae (assembly GCF_004366595.1). Lineage (GTDB taxonomy): Bacteria > Pseudomonadota > Gammaproteobacteria > Burkholderiales > Burkholderiaceae > Paraburkholderia > Paraburkholderia rhizosphaerae. The sequence continues at coordinate 200,646 of NZ_SORE01000012.1, read as the reverse complement.
TTGCCGGTGGTGTCCTCATTTGCGATGTAGTACTGCATGTCGAGGGTTTGAGTCGCGGCGCGCGCGAGCGCGATGCGCATCTGCAGCGCTTCGGTGCCATTGGGCAACACGCGGAAACCCGACTCGTCGGGATGGGCCGCTTCGGGTGCGGCCAGCGCGGCGGCGAGCGGCGTCGCGGCGGATTGCGGCAGTGCATGCGTGACCGGCCGGTCGAGCGATGAAGCGGGCGGACGTGTCGCGCAGCCGCTTATCGCGGTGACGGCCGCCGCCGCGGCGATTACGAACGTCGCGCGGGGCAGCATGCGGGATGCGGTGCGTGGCGCACCACACGCGGAAAAAAAGACGGAACGAAACGAGACGAACGGACGGGTGAACAGAGCAAAAACAGAAAGCGCGGGCCACGCGCGGTATAGCGAAGCATCGCGATCATCACGGTGATACGTCGGCACACTGTTCCTCCCGATTGGACATCGCGCAAACGCCTGGCGATGCGAGGCCTTACGTTGGGAAGGCCATTCTACGAAAAATCGGCAAACCGGGGCGGCAAGATAGCAAGCGTTTGCCGACGGGAGAGCGTCGACGTGTTGCTGTGCGATGGACGTCGACCGGGCTTCGCGATCCTCCTTCGCGTTTGCCGAAGCACCGCACCGTGGCGCTCGACGATGATGCCGGGCGGGTTGCGTGCTGGAGTGCGAACCGGGTGCAGCGCAGGTAGCGGCAAACCTGGCGGCGAACGTATGCAGACCTGGGCAATTGGCGGACGCGCAATCGGGGTTGCGCGTCGTCATCGTTAGTTGAATGCGCAACGACCCGTGAAGGCCGTTGCGGGAAACGAACACGACTGGCGGATCGGACTGGCGGTCGAACTAGCGGTCGAACCGCGGGACTACTGCTGCGCCGACGCGCTTCGATGCGCGGCGATCTGCGCATGCGACGCAATATATTTCGCGCTCTTCCAGTGAAAGCGCAGCGTCATCAGCAACGCGACGCTCGCGAGCCCCGCGGCGAGACCCCACCACAGTCCGCGCGCGCCCAGGTCGAAGTGAAACGCGAGCAGGTAGCCGGTCGGAAAACCGATGCCCCAGTAGCCGAAGGTCGCGACCAGCATCGGCACGCGGGTGTCCTTGAGCCCGCGCAGACACCCGGAGCCGACCGTCTGCATGCCGTCGACGATCTGGAAAATGGCTGCGACACCGAGCAGCGAACTCGCGAGCGCAACCGTGCGCGCATTGGCGGGATCGTCCAGATGCAGGTACAGGCCGACGATCCAATGCGGCGCGGCGACCATCACGAGTCCGGATAGCGACATGAAACCGACACCGAGTCCGAGTGCGACGAAACCCGCATGGCGCGCCTCGAGCGGCAGGCCCGCACCGGACCAGTAGCCGACCCGCACGTTCGCCGCCTGGCCGATCGCAAGCGGCACCATAAACGACACCGACGCGACGTTCAGCGCGATCTGATGCGCGGCAAGCTGCGATTCTCCGAACAGACCCACCGTCAGCCCGGTCGCGAGAAAGAGCAGCGATTCGACGCCATAGGTGATCGCGACGGGCCAGCCGATGCCGAATAGCTCGCCCATCAGCGGCACGTTCGGCCGCACCGCGGCGACGAAGTGCCGGTAGCGCGGCCGCAGATGCAGCAACGCCATCAGCATCAACGCGGAAAGCCAGATCGTGACCGTTGTCGCGACGGCCGAACCGAGAAAGCCTAGGCGCGGCAATCCATACGCGCCATGAATCAGCCCATAGTTCAGAAACCCGTTGAACACGACGCTGCCGAGCGACACCCACAACAGACGCTTCGCCGCGCCGATCGCCGGCAGAAACGAGCGCATCAGCCCGACGCCGATCAGGCTCGCGGGCGCGCCCCAGCGCAGCACCGCGCAGTACTCGCCGATGTGCTGCGCGAGCACCGTGGGTTCGCCGAAGGTGGTCAGGATTGGTGTGGCGAACGACAGCAGCACGAAGGCTGGCACAGCCAGCAGCATCGACAGCGCAAAGCCGGTCCAGTAGATGTCCGGCACGCGGTCGTCCGCCTGCGCGCCGCGCGCATGCGCGACGCTGACGCTGACGGAAGTCAGCACGCCCTGCAGCAGCGTCACCACGACGAAGAACAGGTTCGCGCCGAGGCCGCCCGCCGCGAGCGCGTCCGGGCCGAGCGAACCGAGCAGCACGGTGTCGGTGACGCTCATCGCCATCTGCGACAGTTGCGCGATTGCGAGCGGCGCCGCGAGACGCGCGGTGTCGGCCGCGTGGCGTGTCAGCGACGGCGGCGCGGCAAGCAGGCGGGAGAGACCGGTTTGTTGGGACATGGCGGCATGCCGGCGCGGCGCCGCACGGCAATGCGTGCGCCGCATGTAATGTTTTTGTTAAAACGAACAGCTTATTGCGTCGCGTGGCGGCTGTCGATCAGCAGGCGCGTTTTTCGGGGCCTTTCGGCCGAGCGGTGCGTGCGCGATGGGGTGCGTTCATGCTTCGTGGACGGCGATGCGGGTATCGCCGAGCAGCACGGCCTGGCCCGCGCGGATCTTGCACGTTTTGCGTAGTTCGACCTGGCCATCGACGGTCACGGCGCCGGATGCGACCAGCGCCTTTGCAGACCCGCCGCTGTCCGCGAGACCGGTCAGCTTCAGCAGATTGTGCAATTCGACGTAGTCGCCGGTCAGGGTGAAATCGAGGTTGGGCATGGCGGTTGCGGCCTTCGCGCGCTGAACGATGCAGCAGTGCGCGCGCGAAACGAACGGAAAGGGATTCGCATCATAAGCCAAAGCGTTCGTCACGTCGCCCCGGTTCTGGACGGAGAGGCTGCGGGTGCGCCGAGGGCTCGCCGATATCTGAATGTTATGCAGATGTCAGGAAATGAAACTGTACGTAACAACGACGATTTTTGACGAACCTCTCTCAAAAAACCAGGGTCTTCGGGATAACGTGCTGCGTTTCGCATGAGCTGAGCGCACATGCCCGTGTGTCGTGCTGGCTTCGTTGAGCCACGTCAGGCTAACAATCTTCAGAGAGGATCGCCATGAAACCGCTACGTTCGCTGCTGATCGGCGGCTCGATTGCCGCGCTGGGCACGGCGGCCGCCATTGCGCAGACTTCCACGCAAGCGCCGGCCGTACCGCAGGCGCCTGTGGCGCAGCAAACCGCGCCGCCGAGCGCGCCGGCCGCGCAAGGTGTGCAGATGCCGGCCCCTGCGCCGCCGCAAGCACAGTCGCGACAGACGTTGACGGCCCCGGCGCCGCCGGACCCGCTCGTGCAAAAGCGCGATGCCGATGCAAAGGCCAACACCGAATACCACGATGCGAAGAAAGGCGCGAACGCGCAGCGCAAGGCCCAGATGAACAACGCGAACGCCAATCGACAGGCGGACCGGCAGGCCGCGACGAACAGGCTGAAGAGTCAGACGCAGTCGGGCCAAGGTGTGCAGGTGCCGGACGATGAAAACAGGCACTGAGCATTAGCTGGCGCGTCCCCATAGGGCGGTGAAGCGCGATAAAAAAAGGGCGCTTGCCGCCGTACATTGTATGGATATACAGTATGCGTCGCCCTGACTTCCGTTCCATCTGCACGCCGTGCGTTCCGCCACCGCTATCCTGTCCGAATCCTTGTCCGCATCCGTGGGTTCTTCGACCGCGTCCCGGGCCGATGCGCCGGGTGCGGATGCATCAGGGGCCGGTGCGCCGGATGTGAGCACGTTGGCGTCGGGCGTGAATGCACCGGGTGCCGACGCACCCGGCATCGCTGCATGGCTGGCGAAACTCAACGATCAACAGCGCGCCGCCGTCGAGCACGGCGCCGACGATGTCACGTGTGCGGCTGGAGCGTTGCTTGTGATCGCCGGCGCGGGTTCCGGCAAGACCAGTACGCTCGCGCACCGCGTCGCGAATCTGGTGGTGAAGGGCGCGGATCCGCGCCGCATTCTGCTGCTCACGTTCTCGCGCCGTGCGGCTGACGAAATGACGCGCCGCGTGACGCGCATCGCCGGTGAAGCACTCGGCGCACGCGCGGCGCTCGCGCAAGGGCTCACGTGGTCGGGCACATTTCACAGCGTCGGCGCGCGTTTGCTGCGCGAGTATGCGGACCTGATCGGCCTCGCGCCGACCTTCACGATCAACGATCGCGAAGACTCCGCCGACCTGATGAACCTCGTGCGACACGAACTCGGCCTGTCGGCGAAAGAGCGGCGCTTTCCGTCGAAGTCGACGTGTTTTTCGATCTATTCGCGCGTGGTGAATACCGGCGCGTCGCTCGGCGACGTGCTGCATAGCGCGTTTCCATGGTGCCGCGACTGGGAGGCGGACCTGCGCGCGCTATTCGCCGCGTATGTCGATGCAAAGCAGAAGCAAAGCGTGCTCGACTATGACGATCTTCTGCTTTACTGGTCGCATATGGCTGCGGAGCCGTCGATCGCCGCGGACCTGTCCAGCCGCTTCGATCACGTGCTGGTCGACGAGTATCAGGATACGAACCGCTTGCAGGCGTCGATCCTGCTCGCGCTGAAACCGGATGGCCGCGGGCTCACGGTGGTCGGCGACGACGCGCAGTCGATCTATTCGTTTCGCGGCGCGACCGTGCGCAATATTCTCGATTTCCCCGCGCATTTCGATCCTCCCGCGACGCAGGTGACGCTCGAGCGCAACTACCGGTCGACGCAGCCGATTCTCAGCGCGTCGAACGCGGTGATCGGGCTCGCGTCCGAACGCTTCACCAAAAATTTGTGGACCGACAAGGCGTCCGCACAGCGGCCGCGCCTCGTCACGGTTGCCGACGACGCGACGCAGGCGCGTTATGTCGTCGAGCAGGTGTTGGCCGCGCGCGAAGCCGGGGTGAAGCTGAAGTCGCAGGCGGTGCTGTTTCGCGCGGCGCACCATAGCGCCGCGCTCGAGATTGAGTTGACCCGGCGCAATATCCCGTTCGTCAAATTCGGCGGACTCAAATTTCTTGACTCCGTGCATGTGAAGGACGTGCTTGCGGTGCTGCGCTGGGCGGAGAATCCGCGCGATCGCGTCGCGGGTTTTCGCGTCGTGCAGTTGCTGCCGGGCGTTGGGCCGGCGACCGCGGCGCGCGTGCTGGATGTGGCGGCAGGTGTGGCGACGGCCGCTTCTGTTGCGGCGGGCGACGACAGCGCCGCGAACAGTACGGGCGACGCGCATAGTACGGGTGGCGCGGGCGGCGTGGACGACGCGAGCCGCGTCGGCACCGCCAACGGCACAAGCAACGCCAATGGCACAAGTGACATTCCAGCCTTGCATAGCACAAACGGAACCCGCGTTACCGCCCACGCGCTTGCCGCCTTTACCCCTCCAGCGCGCGCACACGAAGACTGGCCGGCCTTCGTCGCGTTGATGTCGACGCTCGGCGAACGCGCGACGCCGTGGCCCGCCGAATTCGAACTGATCCGCCGCTGGTACGAGCCACATCTCGAGCGCAACCATGAAGATGCGATGGTGCGGCACGCGGACTTGCTGCAAATGGAAAGCATCGCCGGCACGTACGCATCGCGCGAACGCTTCCTGACCGAGCTGACGCTCGATCCGCCGGACGCGACGAGCGGCGAGTCCGGCGTGCCGCTGCTCGACGAGGACTATCTGATCCTGTCGACCATCCACTCAGCGAAAGGGCAGGAGTGGCGCAACGTATTCGTGCTGAACGGTGTCGACGGCTGCATTCCGTCGGACCTGGGCACCGGCAGCGACGAGGAGATCGACGAGGAACGGCGCCTGCTTTATGTCGCGATGACGCGCGCGAAGGAAGATCTGCATCTGATCGTGCCGCAGCGCTTCTATGTGCACAATCAGACGCATCTCGGCGACCGGCACGTGTGGGCGTCGCGCACGCGCTTCATTCCGGCGGACCTGATGCCGCTGTTCGACGCATATGCATGGCCGCCGGCCCCCGTGCCCGCCGCGCCATCCGCGAAAGGGCTGGCGGCGGCCGCCCAGGCGAAGGTCGAGATCGCGGCGAAACTCAGAAAGATGTGGGACTGAGCGGCGGGCCGGCCGTTTAGCGCGGCTGCCGCTGTTGCTGTTGCTGGGAGGGCTGCGGACGCGGCGCCGGCATAAAGAAATTACGCAGCCACGCGGCAAGGCGCGTGAACACGTCGTACGGCTCCTCGACAAAAATCTCCGGCTTCAGCAGGCGCAGATATTCCATGATCTGCTGCGCTTCCTGCTTCTGAAACGACCCATGCGTGATGCCGAGACGTAGCAGCCCGCGCAGTTCGCCGAGCTTTTCGCGCGCGGTGCTGCCGAAACTCGTTTCGCATGCGACCTTCGCTTCATACACCCGCTGACGCAGCGATTCCGCGAGCCGCCATGCGGGCGTCTGCATCGATTCCTCGACCGCCTGGATGTCCTGCGCGGCGGACTTGATCTGTGCGGACAGCGGGTCGATCAATTGCGGGCTCGCCTGCGCCTCGTTGACGATCGCGGTCGCCCATTCGCGGCATTGTTTCGCCAGCTCCTCCGGCGTCCATTCGGAGCGGGATGCGAAAGCAAAACCGAATTCCGTCGCCTGCCGCATCAAAATCGCGACGACGTCAGGAAACTCCTTGTCGAGCGTGCGTTTCGCCCATGCGTATTGGCCGCCCTGTAGCATCCGCTGCACCGCGTGCTCGGTCAGCGGCACCATGCTGTCGAGCAGCTTGGCGCGTAGAAAATCTTCGAACGAAGGTGTCGCGAACTGCGAGTCGAGCTTCTGCGAGACGCGCACAAACGCGTCGAAATCCTTGCGCAGCGAGACGACAGTCTCGTCCTTCAGTGAAAGGGTGATTTGCCCCATGTCGTATCCCGTTTGGTCATCCGGTGCAGCGCATCGCGTACGCGAGAGCGGCGGTTTGCCCCCGCGAGAAGGGCGGTCTAGCGATGTGCGGCACGGTCGAAGTCCGCTGGCCGGGCGCTCGCGGGAGCTAGCCAGGGTAACGGACCTCGATTGTTTAACGGCGGCGGGGAGTGAAACTTGAGGGACTCAGGTTACGGCTATTTCAGCACGACGCCTTGCCAGACAAAAAACACCGCCAGACCGACTGCGATCGTCAGCAGCGGGCGTTTTGTCCGCGCGCTGACGGCGACCGCGGCGAGCGCGCCGACCAGTTGTGGATTACGCCAGGTCAGTTCGGCCCCGGCGCCGTGCGGCGACACCGCCATCGGCACGATAATCGCGGTCAGCACGGTAACCGGCACGAAGCCGAGCGCTGTGCGCACGAGCGGCGCAAACACCAGCCGGTCGCCGAGCACGAACACCGCGGCGCGGATCAGCCACGTGATCAGCGCCATGCCGCCGATCAACAGCAGATAGTTCATCGCGACATCTCCCTGCTGGTGCTGTGCCGCCGCGCGCGCGGCCGCGAAAGCAATACGCCGACCGCGACCCCCGCGAATACCGCGCCGAGCAGTCCGAGCTTGAACGGCCACGTCTGCCAGAAAAACGCGAGCGCGCCCGCGGTGACGGCGGCCGCGATATAGCGCAGCGCGACGAGTTGCGGCACGACGATCGCGATAAATGTCGCGACCATCGCGAAGTCGAGCCCGAGCGATTGCAGGCCGGGAAACGCGGCGCCGAACAGCAGACCGGCGAGCGTGAAGATCTGCCAGTTCAGGTACATCGACAAGCCGGAGCCGAAAAAGTAGTACGGACCGACCGCGCCCGCCGGATGCAGCCGGTAGTGCGCCCACGCGACCGCGAACACCTCGTCGGTGAGCAGACCGCCGAGCGCCCAGCGCCAGCGCTTCGGAAGGTGCGCAACGTACGGCGCAAGCGTTGCGCTATACAGCAGATGACGCAGGTTGACGACAAGCGTCGTCGCCCAGATCACCGCCAAGCTCGCGTGCCCGGCGATCAGACCGAGCGCGATAAATTGCGCGGAGCCGGCGAATACGGTCAGCGACATCAGTTGCCCATGCAACAGATGTAGCGGACCCGACGTGACGAGCGTGCCGAAGATTACGCCGAACGGCGCGGCGCCGATCAGCATCGGGATCGTGTCGCGCACCCCGGCGATGAATTCACGAAAACGGTGGGTTGGCGTCAAGCTGATTTCCTCCTCGCCGCCAGCTTAGTGCGTGGCGACGGTGGTGCGCTTGTACGTTCTTGCGGTGCGGGTCGGGTTCCTGCGGGTACCTGGCGCGGTTGGCTGGCGGCGCGCTTGCGAAAGCGGGCGCCGTGGCCGGGCGGGCCTGCTACGAACTCAGGTTCCCTGCCAGCGCCCCGGCGGCACCCCGAACATGCGACGGAAGTGCCGCGTGAAGTGGCTTTGGTCGGTGAATCCGCTGTCGGCCGCGACATCGGTGACCGATACGCCCGCGCGTAGCGGCGCGAGCGCGCGCTGCAAGCGGATCTGGTTACGCCATGCGTGCGGCGCGAGGCCGGTCGCGCGTGAGAACAGGCGAGCCGCGTGAAACGGCGACAGGTCGACGGCGTCGGCCAGTTCGGCGAGCGTCACCGGGGCGGCGAGCGTTTCGCTGAGCAGATCCTGCATCGTGCGCACGCGCGCATCGCCGGCGGTGCTTTGGAGCGTGTCGGGCTTCGTGCGGCCGTAGCGCACCAGCAGCGTCGACAGCGCATCGAGCATCGCCGCGTGCGCGGCGAGCGGGTCGCTGTTGGCCTCGAGCAGACGATGTGCGTGCGACAGACGCTGCGCGAGATCGATGTCGTGAATCACATCGGGGTTGAACCACGGCAACGGCTGAACGACGCCTGCGATGTCCTGCGCGAGTTGCTGCAGGTAATCGACCGGGGCATACAGCACGCGGTAACGCCAGCCTTCGTCCATCGCACGCGAGCCGGTGTGCAGTTCGCCTGGATTGATCACCGGCACGCTGCCCGCCTCGGCGACGTGCTGCGACCCGCGATACCGATAGGTTTCCGCGCCCGCTTCGATCACGGGAATCGTGTACGCGTCATGCCAATGCGGCGTGAACTCATGATCGTGATATTCGGCCGTGAGCAGGTCCGCGCCGGGTAACAGCGGCGTGCGCCAGTAACGGGCGGAATCGCGGAAACGGGTGGTGGTCATCGGGCAAGTCCGGGTCAATCCGGTAGTTTACCGCGCGCTTCCGTTGTCAGACAGACAGCTTTCGTTTCCGGGATGCGGTCGTTCAGATGCGCGGGGCCGGTTCGCCATTGCGCTAGCGTGCGTCAGTGCGTCACTTCACCGGAATCGTCGTGCCGGCGGGCATCGGCACCGCGGATACGCTGTTTTTCGCGCTGCCGCTCGTGACCCGGTCGCTGTAAGTCAGATAGACGAGCGTATTGCGCTTCGCGTCGACGACACGCACCACGTGCAGCGTCTTGAAGATTAGCGACATCCTTTCGGTGAACACGTCGGCTTGCTGTTTCAGCGGTCCGCCGGCGAAGCGGATCGACCCGACCTGACGGCACGCGATCGACGCCTCGGTCGGATCTTCGGCGATACCGAGCGTGCCTTTGATGCCGCCCGTGCGGGCGCGCGACACATAGCAGGTGACGCCTTCGACGGCCGGGTCGTCGTACGCCTCGACCACCACGCGATCCGAGCCCGTGATGTGGAAATTGGTGTTGACGCTTGCCACTTCCTCGGCGCGTGCGACAGGCGTGGCAAGTGATGCGCCGATCGTCACGAGCATCGGGAGAACCATCGAGACCGCGCGCGGCGCGCGAAGCGGAGTGGGTTTCATTGGGAGGGCGGAGGAAAAAGCCACATCGTAAACCAGGGTGGCTCTGCTTCGCGGGTCGGAGGTGTCGGCGTGCTGCCGGCATAGCTGCCGAACGGCTAGCCGCCCTCGACCGCTGAAATATGTCGAGGCAAATCCATCGCGTCGTGCTATATCGGAAAGCCCGGTGCGAGCGGCATCTCGCAATGCGCTGATCCGTGCCTTCGCTTCGGCTTCCTCGCGTTCCACGAGGCGCAAGCCTTCGCGCAAAACTTCGCTTGCATTCTGGTATCGCCCCGATTTGATCAATCGGTCCACGAAAGCGGTCTGATGGTCGGTGAGTACGACATTGCGGGTAGGCATGGTATCAACCCAACAGACACCTCGATTGGCATCGTATGCCATGCACTGCAGAAACAAACCCGATTGCAACCGCTGAAAACAAAAAGGGCTGCGCGACGCGCAGCCCTTGAGTTTGGCTCCCCGACCTGGGCTCGAACCAGGGACCTACGGATTAACAGTCCGGCGCTCTACCGACTGAGCTATCGGGGACCTGTAGAGGAACCACTACAGGGTAAAACTCGACGCAGGCGCAGCAGGGTGCCTGCCCACGTTCGAACTATTCAGTACATAAAAAAGCCCGTTAGAGAACGGGCCTTTGCAATTCTTGGCTCCCCGACCTGGGCTCGAACCAGGGACCTACGGATTAACAGTCCGGCGCTCTACCGACTGAGCTATCGGGGAACAACAAACAGCAGAGAAGCGAAATTGTATGAGGTGCTATGGGACCTGTCAATAGCGACGCGGTTTAGACCGGTCATCTCGATGACATTTCGCCGGCACGTCCCGATGTCGATCTGATGACGCCGCCGGACTACGGACCAACCGACGGCGACGGATCAACGCTCGAGCAGCGCGAGCTTTTCCTTCACATCCTTGAAGTCGTCGGCTTCGGGCAGCGGCGCCTTGGTTTTCGTGATGCTCGGCCAACCCTTCGCCAGCTCCGCATTGAGCGGCGTGAAATGCTGCTGGTCGGAAGGCACGTCTTCTTCAGCGTAAATCGCGTTCACCGGGCACTCGGCCACGCACACCGCACAATCGATGCACTCGTCCGGGTCGATCGCGAGGAAGTTGGGACCTTCGCGAAAGCAGTCCACCGGGCACACATCGACGCAGTCGGTATAGCGGCACTTGATGCAGCTTTCGGTCACAACGTGAGTCATTCAGGCAACTCCAGGAACGGTAGCGGTATGGGGGATATTGGGGATGGCAAAACGCCAAAAAAGCTATTGTAACGTAACGCCAACTAGCGCATGTGGCATAGCTTCGACGCTTTTATATCGTTTCGTGATTAGTTTATGGGCCGCGCAAAGCCGTATGGCACGGGCGAGGCAGACCGCAACCGGCGAGCCGCGCGCGGCTTTGCCGGACGCGCGCTCCGCGCTCATTCGGGTAACATCCGGCTTGCCTGCGCCAGCGGCGCGGTTTCACATTCGAATACACTGAGCCCGCGTTTTCCCGTTTGCTCGCGTCCAGCCCGCCCGAACATGATCATCACTTCGCTGCTCGATACCGACCTGTACAAGTTCACAATGATGCAGGTCGTGCTGCACCATTTCCCGGCGGCTAGCGTCGAGTACCGGTTCCGCTGCCGCACGCCGAACATCGATCTCGTGCCGTACGTCGACGAGATTCGCGACGAAGTGCGCAAGCTCTGCAAGCTGCGCTTCACCGAAGATGAACTCGACTACCTGCGCCGGATGCGCTTCCTGAAGGGCGACTTCATCGACTTCCTCGCGCTCTTTCATCTGAACGAGAAGACCATTTCGATCACACCGTCCGCAAAGGGCAACGGTGAAATCGAGATTGTGATCAACGGCCCATGGCTGCATACGATCCTCTTCGAAGTGCCGGTGCTCGCGATCGTCAATGAAGTGTATTTCCGCAACACGCAGCAACAACCGGACTACGTCGAAGGCCGCGAGCGGCTGAAGGGCAAGATGGCGCTGCTCGGCGCAAAGCCCGAGTTCGCCGACTGCAAGATCGCCGACTACGGCACGCGCCGCCGCTTTTCGAAACAGTGGCACGAGGAAATCCTGCTCGCGCTGAAAGACGGGCTCGGCGAGCAGTTTGCCGGTACGAGCAACGTCTGGTACGCGATGAAGCACGGCCTGACGCCGCTCGGCACGATGGCGCACGAGTACCTGCAGGCGTGCCAGGCGCTAGGCCCGCGTTTGCGCGACTCGCAGATCTACGGCTTCGAGATGTGGGCGAAGGAGTATCGCGGCGACCTCGGTATTGCGCTCTCCGACGTGTACGGCATGCAGGCGTTTCTGCGCGATTTCGACATGTACTTCTGCAAGCTCTTCGACGGCGCGCGCCACGATTCCGGCGACCCGTTCGATTGGGGCGAGCGACTGCTAAAGCACTACGAGGACAACCGCTGCGACCCGCGCACGAAGGTGCTGGTGTTCTCCGACGCGCTCGATATTCCGAAGGTGCTGCAGCTCTACGAGCGTTTTCGCGGCCGCTGCAGGCTCGCGTTCGGCGTCGGCACGAACCTGACCAACGATCTGGGCTACAAGCCGCTGCAGATCGTGATCAAGATGGTTCGCTGCAATGGCCAGCCGGTTGCGAAACTGTCCGATTCGCCGGGCAAGAACATGTGCGACGACAAGGCGTATCTCGCGTACCTGCGGCAGGTGTTCAACATTTCGCAGCCGATTGACGAAGAAGCTGAAAGCGGCAAGTGAGCGGCCGCTGATATCGCGCACGCGGCTGGCACGAACCGCTACGCGCGACCTGCTTGTACGGTGACGCGTCACGAGCAGAATAAAACGCGGCCTGCCGCGTGTGAATCGGCCAAACGGCCAGGGTGACGCGCAATGACCGGCCGGTATAATTCGTCAGATGTCGCTTCATCGCACCAGCAACGATACCGGGACTTCGCTCATGGATACCTCCGCCGCCCGCAACAACATCCTCGCGCGCATTCGCGCGGCGCAGGGTCGCGGGCCCGAACCGACCGCCGGCGAGCGCGATGCGGCGCAAAGTTATATGGAAAGTCATCCGCGCGGTCCTCGGCCGCCGTTGCCGGACGACCTCGTCGGCCATTTTGCCGAGCGTGCGATCCAGATGGCTTCGACAGTCGACACCGTCGATGCGCTGACCGACGTTCCCGCTGCTGCTCGTCGCTACCTGTCCGAGAAGGCTCTGCCGGTGCAGGCTATCGCGTGGCAGACGCTGCAAGGGTTCGCATGGGCCGACGCGGGTCTTTCCGTCGAATTCCGCAAGCCGCACGATACCGACAAGGTCGGGTTCACCGGGTGCTTCTGCGCGATCGCGGAAAGCGGAACGCTGGTTCTGCTGTCAGGGCCGGAAACTTACGCGTCGGCTGCGCTGCTGCCCGAAACGCATATCGCAATCGTGCCCGCATCGCGCATCGTCGGTTGCCACGAAGATGCATTCGACCTGATTCGCAGCGAACGCGGCGAGCTGCCGCGTGCGTCGAACTTCGTGTCCGGGCCGTCGCGTACCGCCGATATCGAGCAGTCGCTGGTGTTGGGCGCGCATGGGCCGTATCGCGTGCACGCGATTATCGTGCGTGGCGCGTAAGCATCCGTTCACGACGCGCGTCGCTGTCGCGTATCCGTTCGTTCGTTTATTCATCCATCCCGCTCATCTCACGAATCCCGCCTTGCCCGCCGCCTTGCCTGTGCTGCTTGTGCAGCTGATCGCATCTTTGCGTGCCGTGCGCGCTGCCGCGCCGGTTCTGCGTGGCATCGTGGGTGCCGCGGCGCTGGTGCTATGGCCGCAGCTTGCGTGCGCGGCGAGCGTCGACGGTGCGGCGCTGTCCGCGTGGTGGGGCGTGCCGTTCGCGTGCATGCTGCTGTCAATTGCGGTTTTTCCGCTCATCACGCCTGCGCTCTGGCATCACCACCAGGGCAAGATTTCCGCAGGATGGGCGCTGGCGCTGCTCGTGCCATTTGCGTTTGCGTTCGGCGCCACGACCGCATTCGGCACGCTGATGCATGCGCTGTTCGAAGAGTACTTGCCGTTCATCGTGCTGCTCACAACGCTTTATATCGTCGCGGGCGGAGTGAGCATCAACGGCAATCTGCATGGTTCCGCGGCGCTGAACACCGGGCTTCTCGCGCTCGGTACATTGCTCGCGAGCATCATGGGAACGACCGGCGCCGCAATGCTGCTGATTCGCCCGTTGTTGCGCGCGAACGATAACCGCAAGCATGCCGCGCATGTCGTGGTGTTCTTTATTTTTCTGGTCGCGAATGTGGGCGGCGCGCTGTCGCCGCTTGGCGATCCGCCGCTTTTCCTGGGCTTTCTGAACGGCGTCAGCTTTTTCTGGACCACCGTGCATCTCGCGCGGCCGATGCTTTTCAACTGCGTGGTGCTGCTGGCGGTGTTCTACGTGCTCGATGCTTACTATTTCCGCCGCAGCCGTGAAGTGCGCGCGCCGTTCCTCGACCCGACGCCGGATTCTCGCTTATTCTTCATCGACGGCAAGATCAACTTCGTGCTACTGGCCGCGGTGGTCGCGCTGGTGCTGATGAGCGGTCTCTGGCGGCCCGGCATCGAATGGCATCTGTTCGGCGCGCGCGTCGAACTGCAAAACGCGGTGCGCGATGCTGCGCTCGTCGTGATCGCGCTGGCGTCGCTTGCGCTTACGCCACGTTCGGCGCGCAAGGCTAATGCGTTCAACTGGGCGCCGATCGTCGAAGTCGCGAAGCTGTTCGCGGGCATCTTCGTGACGATCGCGCCGGTCATCATGATGCTGCGCGCGGGAGAGACGGGCGCGTTCGCGCGGCTCGTGCATCTGATTCATGATGAGTCGGGCCAGCCGCGCGATGCGATGTACTTCTGGGCGACCGGCTTGCTGTCGTCGTTTCTCGACAATGCGCCGACCTACCTCGTGTTCTTCAATCTGGCCGGCGGCGATGCGCAGCACCTGATGACGACCGGCGCATCGACGCTCACGGCGATCTCGGCCGGCTCGGTGTTCATGGGCGCGAACAGCTACATCGGCAATGCGCCCAATTTTATGGTGAGAGCGATCGCCGAATCGCGCGGTGTGCGGATGCCCAGCTTCTTTGCGTACCTCGCATGGTCGGGCATCGTGCTGATACCGCTGTTTATCGCGACGACGTGGTTGTTTTTCTGAAGCGGCTGGCAGCGCCCATCGTTCGGCAAGCTGGGCAACGGTGTGGCGCGTAACTCGGAGAATGGCAATGCAAAAGATCCTGGTCGCACGTCCGATCTTTCCGGATGTAATCGAGCGGCTCAAGCAGTACTTCGACGTCGACTGGAATAACGGCGACGTGCTGGGCAACGACGCGCTGCTCGCGCGTCTCGCCGACAAGGACGGCGCGCTGACGGCCGGCGAGCCGATCGGCGCGGCGACGTTCGCGGCCGCGCCGCGTTTGCGCGTCGTGTCGAATATGGCAGTCGGTTACAACAACTTCGATATGGCCGCCTTCAATGCGGCGAACGTGCTCGGCACCAATACACCGGACGTACTCAACGAAACGACCGCCGATTTCGGCTGGGCGTTGATGATGGCCACCGCGCGCCGCATCGCCGAATCGGAGCACTGGCTGCGCGCCGGCCATTGGAAGAAGTGGGGATACGACAGCTTCCTCGGCGCCGACGTGTATGGCTCGACGCTCGGTGTGATCGGCATGGGCCGCATCGGCCAGGCGATCGCGCGCCGCGCGCGCGGCTTCAACATGCAGGTGATTTACCACAACCGTTCCCGTGTCACGGCGCAGATCGAAGCGGAATTGAACGCGCAATACGTGTCGAAGGAAGAACTGCTCAAGCGCGCCGATCATGTCGTACTCGTGCTGCCGTACAGCGCCGATAGTCATCACACGATCGGCGCGGCCGAACTCGCGCTGATGAAGCCGACCGCGACGCTGACCAATATCGCGCGCGGCGGCATCGTCGACGACGCGGCGTTGGCCGTCGCGCTGCGCGAAAAGCGCATCGCGGCCGCGGGCCTCGATGTGTTCGAAGGCGAGCCGAGCGTGAACCCGGCGCTGCTGACCGTACCGAACGTCGTGCTGACGCCGCACATCGCCAGCGCGACCGAGTCAACGCGCCGCGCGATGGCCAATCTTGCCGCGGACAATCTGATCGCCGGTCTCGGCGCAGGGCCGCGTGCCGGGCGTCCACCGAATCCGATCAATCCTGACGTAATCGGGAAGGCGCGTTCATGATCGCCGCACTCCTGGCGGTCGACGTCGTTCTGGCGATAGCGCTCGTGGTTGCGCTGATCGCGCTGACGCGCGTCGGCGCACGGGGACGCAATGACGAACGTTTCGATGAGCTGGGCGGTCGCATCGCGTCGAGCGCCGATGCGCAGGCGCGTGAATTCGAACGTCTTGAGCGCGAGTTGCGCAATGACATCACTGAAACGGCGCGCGTGTCGCGCACCGAGCTATCGGGCGGTTTCTCGCAGTTCCAGCAGACGCTTGCCGCGCAATTCACGAGCATGACCAGCGTGCAAAGCGGGAAGATCGATGGCTTCGCGCAGCAACTCGTGAAGCTGACCGAAACCAATGCGCAGCAGCTCGACGCGGTGCGTCAGAGCCTGCAATTGCAGGCCCTGCAGGCGCGCGACGAGCAGGGCGTCACGTTGAAGCGGTTCGGCGATACGCTCACGCAGCAACTCGCGCAGATGACCGAAGCGAACGATCGGCGCTTTGCCGAAGTGCGCGCGACGATCGAGCAGCGTCTGAAGGATATCGAAGCGAACAACGCGACGAAGCTCGAAGAGATGCGCCGCACCGTCGACGAAAAACTGCATGCGACGCTCGAGCAGCGTCTTGGCGAATCGTTCAAGCTCGTATCCGAGCGCCTTGAACAGGTGCATCGCGGGCTCGGCGAAATGCAGACGCTCGCGGCCGGCGTCGGCGACCTGAAGAAGGTGCTGACCAACGTGAAGACGCGTGGCACATGGGGCGAAGTGCAACTCGAAGCGTTGCTCGAGCAGATGTTGACTGCCGACCAGTTTGCGAAGAACGTCGCGACGAAACCGAAGAGCGCGGAGCGCGTCGAGTTCGCGATCAGGCTGCCTGGCAAGCCGTCGATGGACGGCGTGGCCGAGCCGGTGTGGCTGCCGATCGACGCAAAATTTCCGCGAGAAGACTACGAGCGGCTGATCGAAGCGCAGGAGCGCGTGGACCCGGTGGCGGTCGAAGAGGCGTCGCGTGCACTCGAAGCGCGCATTCGCGGCGAGGCGCGCACGATTGCTGAGAAGTACATCGCGCCACCGCACACGACCGATTTCGCGCTGTTATTCCTGCCGACCGAAGGGCTCTACGCGGAAGTGTTGCGCCGGCCGGGTCTGACCGACCTGCTGCAGCGCGACTACCGCGTGACGGTCGCCGGTCCGACGACCTTGACCGCATTGCTGAATAGCCTGCAGATGGGCTTTCGCACGCTCGCGATCGAGCAGCGCTCGAGTGAAGTATGGCAAGTGCTCGGCGCGGTGAAGACCGAGTTCGGCCAGTTCGGCGATGTGCTCGCGAAGACCAAGGCACAACTCGAAACGGTCACGCGTTCGATCGAAAAGGCGGAAGTGCGTACACGCGCAATGAATCGCAAACTACGCGACGTCGAAGCGTTGCCGGGTGAGGAGGCGCGCGAACTGCTCGGCGATGCGTTATCGGGCTCGGACGCAGACGAGCCCTGAGCAAACCGGGCAACGCGTGGGGGAGCCGACACCGACGGCAACCCGCACGTCGCCCCGTCACTGAAACCCCGCCGCGCTTATCGGGCGCCGCTACTGCTACTGCTACCGCGACCCGCCGCGAGTTGCTCGAGCGCGTCCCCAGTGATGCGCACGATGCGCCAGTCAGGCAGCACGGTTGCGCCCAATCTCTCGTAGAAGTCGATCGCCGTCTGATTCCAGTCGAGCACCGACCATTCGAAGCGCCCGCACTGCCGTTCGACCGCGAGTGCCGCGAGATGCCGCAGCATCGCCGAGCCGAGGCCGCTGCCGCGTTGCGACGGCTGCACGTACACGTCTTCGAGATAAAGTCCGCGGCGGCCAAGGAACGTCGAGTAGTTGTGGAAGAAGAGCGCATAGCCGACGATTCGGCCGTCGCTTTCGGCGACCAGCGCTTCCGCCGACGGACGCGCACCGAACAATGCATCGCGCACATCCGTTTCAGTCGCGACGAACAGGTGCGTGAGCTTTTCGTACTCCGCCAGCTCGTGCATCAGCGCGAGCATCGCGCCGACATCGGCCGGCGTCGCGGCACGGATTGCCGACGCCATCAGGCTTCCTCCGGCACGTCGCTCAGCTGTATCTCAATGCCGCCGAAGCGGGATGCGACCCAGTTGTACGCATGACAGGCAATCCACAGCAGCACGAAGCCGAGGATCGCGTTGAGCAGCAGCGCGCTGAACACAGTGCTGAACTCGACCGAGCCGTAGCGGAAGAAAGCAACCAGCACACCGAGCAGCACGATCGGCACGCTGAACGTCAGGTACACGAGGATCAGCGCTTTGGCGGTTTGTCCCGGTGCGATGAACGAGATCTGTTTTTTCATTGAGGTCGTACCCGTGAGTCGCGTAGTGAGCAATGGTGAAAGCCTGGTTTTTGCGCGCGATATTTTCCGCCGTAACGAATCGTTATGCGAACGCGCGCGTGGTCAAATTAAACCGTCAAACAGCATGATTTCGACAGTGTCGCCCGCGTCGACGTCGGCCTGGTCATGCGCGAGCACGATAAAGCAGTTCGCTTCGCTCATCGAGCTGAGCACGCCGGAACCTTGCGAGCCGGTCGGCGTGACCTGCCAGCGGCCATCCGCGCCACGCCGCGCCGTGCCGCGCTGAAACTCGGTGCGGCCGGGACGCTTGCGAATCGACGTGGCTGACTTCGCGTGCAACACCGGCGCGGGCTGCAACGTGGCGCCGGCCATGATCAGCAGTGCATCGCGCACGATCTGATAGAACGTCACCATCACCGCGACCGGGTTGCCGGGCAAGCCGAAGAATAGCGCTGGCTCGCCGACGCCGGCGCGCCCGCCGGACCACACCCGGCCGAACGCCATCGGCCGGCCGGGACGCATCGCGAGGCTCCAGAAGGCGACATCGCCGAGTGCGCGCGACAGGTGTTTCGTCAGGTCCGCCTCGCCGACCGATACGCCGCCCGACGTGAGGATCACGTCGGCGCTCGCCGCCGCGGTGAGCAGCGCCTTCTCGAGCGCCGCGGGTTCGTCGCGCACGACGCCCAGATCGATCGCATCGAAGTTCAGCCGGCGCAGCATCGCAAGCAGCGTATAGCGGTTGCTGTCGTATACGCAGCCCGGGTCGAGCGGCTGACCGATCGAGCGCAATTCGTCGCCGGTCGAAAAGAATGCGACGCGCAGGCGCCGGCGCACCGCGACTTCGCCGATACCGAGCGACGCGAGCAGGCCGAGGTCCGAGGCCCGTACGATGCGCCCCGCGCGCAGCGCCGGCGCGCCGCGTGCAAGGTCTTCGGCCGCGCGGCGCCGGTTCGAGCCGCTACGTAGCGCGCCGGCAGCGAAGCGGATCGATTGACCGTCGTCGGCGGCTTCCACCTGTTCCTGCGGCACCACCGTGTCGCAGCCGGCGGGCATCAGCGCGCCGGTCATCACGCGCACGCATTGCGTCGCGGTGATGCTGCCCGCGAACGGATGGCCCGCCAGCGCCTTGCCGGCGATGGCCAGCGTGACCGAACCGTCGGCTGCCGCAGCCGCGTTGGTGAGCGCGGCGCCGTCGAACGCATAACCGTCCATCGCCGAGTTGTCGTAGGCGGGCACGTCGATCGGCGACACGATGTCTTCGGCCAGCACGCGGTCGAGCGCGTCCGATAGCGTGACACGCTCGGCCGCCGCGATCGGCGTCGCCCATTGGCGCACGATCGCCTGGGCGGCCGAAACCGGCAAAGCTTGAGGATCGAACTGCGCGACGCAGCGGGAAAGTTCGTTGGACGTGGTCATGAATGGGGAGACGTCGCGACCGGGTACAGTTTCGTCGGTCGCCGGGCGATTGCGGCGAAGACAGCAGAAAGCGGGTGTCCGCTGCCTTTAGTGTCGTTCGAGGTCCGCCAGTTCTTGCAAGGAATTGACATTGTAAAACGCGCGTTCATCGGCAAAAGTGACTTCGACGGTCCTGTGGCGCGCGTACCACGCGCGGACCTTGCGCTCGCCCGCGTGCAGAAAGACAGCGAGGTCGTCGGCCAGTGACGTGCGCAGCAGCGCGAAGACCGGGTGAATCGACACCTCGTGGCGGGCGTTCGCGGTCGCGACGGTCGCGATATCGGCTTGCGCCGCGTCGAGTGCGTCGGCGAGGCGCGCGGCGAGGTCAGCGGGCAGTGCGGGCGTGTCGCACGGTGCGCTCAGCATAAAGCCGGTACGGGCGGCGCGCAGGCCGGCCAGCATGCCCGCGAGCGGCCCAGGAAAATCGGGCAACGTGTCGGCGATCACGGTCGCGCCAAATGGTGCGCCGAGCGCGGCGTAGCGTTCGGCGTTGCGGTTCGCGCTGATCAGCAGCGGCCCGGTTTGCGGCGCGAGGCGCTTGATCACGTGCAGCGCGAGCGGCTCGCCGCGCAGCATCTGCAGCCCTTTGTCGACACCGCCCATGCGCATGCCGCGGCCGCCCGCGAGCAGCAGGCCAGTGATCTGGTCGGTGAGGATCGGCATCGGGAGCGCGAGTTGGGAGGGTGAAAGAACGTGTGCTTTGGCGCGTCGGTGTGCGTACGCGAAGTGCTTTTGCCGCTAGCCGCCGATATATGACATTTCGACGCGCCGCTCCGCCGTTTCCGCGCGGGCCTGCGCACTGCCGCGCAGCTGCGAATAACGGTCCGCGCGCGCTTCCCAGATATGCGCGATCGCGGTGGCGATTTCGTCGTCGCTTGAGCCGTTACGCAGCAGCGTGCGCAAGTCATGGCCGTTCGACGCAAACAGGCACAGATACACTTTGCCTTCGGTCGACAGCCGCGCGCGCGTACAGGTCCCGCAAAATGCGCGCGTGACGCTCGAGATCACACCGAGCTCGCCGCTACCGTCCGCGTAACCCCAGCGCTGCGCGGTTTCGGCTGCGCTGTGCGGCTCGAGCGGCGTCAGCGGGAAGTGCGCGCCGATACGCGCGACGACGTCCGCCGACGGCAGCACTTCGGCCATGTTCCAGCCGTTCGACGTGCCGACATCCATGTATTCGATAAAGCGCAGCACCGCGCCGCTGCCTTTGAAGTGGCGCGCCATCGGCAGGATTTCGCCATCGTTCGTACCGCGCTTGACGACCATATTGACCTTCACCGGCGCAAGCCCGATCGACTGCGCGACGTCGATGCCCGCGAGCACGTCGTCGACCGCGAAGTCCGCGTCGTTCATCTTGCGAAAGAGCGTGTCGTCGAGCGCATCGAGGCTCACCGTCACGCGCTTTAGGCCCGCGTCTTTCAGGCTGCGCGCCTTGCGGGCGAGCAGCGAGCCGTTGGTGGTCAGCGTCAGGTCGAGCGGGCGGCCGTCCGGCGTGCTCAGGCTCGCGAGCCGCTCGATCAGGAACTCGATGTTTTTGCGCAGCAGCGGTTCGCCGCCGGTCAGCCGGATCTTCTCGACGCCCTGTGCGACGAAAAGCCGCGTGACGCGTTCGATTTCCTCGAAAGTCAGCAGCGCGCTGTGGGGCAGGAACGGGTAGTCCTTGTCGAATACCGAACGCGGCATGCAATAGACGCAGCGGAAATTGCAGCGGTCCGTGACCGAAATGCGCAGGTCGCGCAGCGGCCGCGACAGCGTGTCGCGCAGCTCACCGCGTGGCGCTTGCGCGGGGCCGGAAATGACTGGCACTGCGCTGACGTCGGTCAAGGGAATGATGCGTCGGGACATGATTCGATTATTGAGATGCAGTGCTCCATTCTAGCGGAACGCCCGTTTTCGCTCGATTCGGGTTATGCCTGCCAATTGTGAAAAAGCCCGCCATCAGGGGCGGGCTTTGCGTGCCGGTTCGCACGCGGCCCGGCCGTTTCCGGCCGGGCCGCGTTCCGCGTTATTGCGGGTGCTTCAGCGTTTCGACCTGCTGCATCGGCGTCGTGTCGACCGGCGGCAGCGGCTTGCGCTCGCGCGGCACGCGTGCCGGCGGCACGACCTGCGCGGCGGCGTCCTGCGCGGCGCGCAGCTTGTCGGCGTCCGTGTTGACCCAGACGAGGCCGGCGCTGGCCAGCATCGGTTGCAGGTCTTCCGGCGACAGCCGCGTGGTTGCGGTGTGCACGCCGTTCGCACGCGCGGCTTGCGGCGTCGCGACAGGCGCCGGAGCGGGCGCCTCAGCCGGAGTCGCTACGGCCTCCGGTGCAGCGGCCGGGTAAGGCTGCGGCTCGACAGTTTTTGCCGGTTCAACAGTCTCAAACGCTACCGTGCGCGGGGCTTCGGCTTGCGGCGCCGGTTCGGCGGCCGGTGTCACGGGCTGCGGTTGGGCGACCGGTTCGAAGCTAGCCGGCGCCGCCGCGGCGCGCTGCAGATCGGTCCTCGACGGCTCGACGTCAGCCTGAACGGCGAGCGCTGGCGTCGGTTCCGCTGCCGGCGTTGCTGCAGGAATCTGCGGCGCAACTGTTGCCGGCGTGCCGAATTCGTCAGCGGATGCCGTATGGGTTTGCACAGCCGGCGTCGTCGATGCAACCGGCGCCTGCGCCACCGACGGCTGTGGCTGAGCCGGCGTCGTGCCGGCTGCCGGCGCTTGTGCAACCGGCGCTACATGGTCGACCGTCGCGGCCTTTTCGGCGGCAAGTGCCGGCGTTTCAGCCGCTGCGTGCAACTCGGTCACCACGTGCGATTCGGTCGCGACCGCTGCGACAACCACTTCCACCGACGTTTCCGCCGGCTGCTGCACTTCGTGGCGACCGGTATGCTCCGGCGCGCGCACGGGCGCTTCCGCCTGCACGCTCGCTGCATCGCCTTCCGCTTCGGCCATGTCCGCAGCGGTGTTCACGTTCACGCCTTCTTCTTCGCGCTCACGGCGGCCACCGCGACGGCCACGGCGGCGGCGACGGCGTTCTTCCCCGTCGCGCGCCACTTCCTGGTCGACGGGCGCGGCGCCGCCCGTCAGGTTCGCTTGCGCCTGCGCAGAGACGTCCGCGTCAGTCTGGCTCAGCGCGTCGGCGTTCTCCTGCTGCTGCCGGCGGCGCTCGCCGCGTTCGACGCGATCCGGGCGTTCGCGACGCTCCTGACGCTCGCCACGTTCCGGACGTTCGGCGCGAGCACCGGTTTCCGCCGTGTCGGCGCGTTCGGTCGAGCGGTCCTGACCACGTTCCGCGCGTTCCGCACGCTCGCCGCGGTTGTCGCGGCCTTCGCGGGTATCGCGATCCCGGCTTTCGCGCGGTTCACGTCCTTCGCGGGTGTCCCGATCGCGGCCGCCGCGTGCTTCGCGCGTTTCACGAGTGTCGCGTTCGTCGCGCCGCGGTTGTTGCCCCGTGCGACCGCCGCTGCCGGCTGCCGCGCCTTCGCCACGTGTGACCGTGTCGCGCGCCGCGCCGCCGCGGCGATTGCGATTGCGGTCACCACCGCGCTCGCCGCCGCGCTCGCCACGTTCGGTGCGCTCGCCGCGTGCCGGACGCGTGGCTTTCTCAGGCTGCGTGGGGGCCGGCGCCGGAGCGGCCGGCTGCATGCCGAACAAACCCTTCAGCCAGCCGATAAACCCGCCCGAAGCCGGCGTGACGGCGACCGGCGCCGGCGTCGCCGTGCTGCGTACCGGGGCGCTCGGCGCCGGTTTCTCCGGCGTGATGCCCTTCACCGCGGCTTCCTGCTTCGGTTTGATTTCTTCGGTGCGCTTGCTGTAGCCGGTTTCGGACTCCAGCTCGCGGGCTGCTTCCTCGGCCATCTTCCACGACGCGCGCGGGTCGTCGAGGCGCGCATCGTCATGACGCAGACGCTCGAGCTTGTAGTGCGGCGTGTCGAGGTGCTTGTTCGGCACCAGCACGACGTTGACCTTGAAGCGCGACTCGATCTTGTTGATTTCCGAGCGCTTTTCGTTCAGCAGGAAGGCGGTGACCTCGACCGGCACCTGGCAATGGATCGCCGCGGTGTTTTCCTTCATCGCTTCTTCCTGAATGATCCGCAGCACTTGCAGCGCGGACGATTCGGTATCGCGGATATGCCCGGTGCCGTTACAGCGCGGGCAGGTCACATGGCTGCCTTCCGACAGCGCCGGGCGCAGCCGCTGGCGCGACAGTTCCATCAGGCCGAAGCGGGAGATTTTGCCCATCTGCACGCGCGCGCGGTCGTGCTTCAGCGCATCTTTCAGGCGCTGCTCGACTTCGCGCTGGCTCTTGGCCGACTCCATATCGATGAAGTCGATCACGATCAGACCGCCGAGGTCGCGCAGGCGCAACTGGCGTGCGACTTCGTCGGCGGCTTCCAGGTTGGTGCGTGCGGCCGTTTCCTCGATGTCGGCACCCTTCGTCGCGCGCGCCGAGTTCACGTCGATCGCAACCAGCGCCTCGGTGTGGTCGATCACGATCGCGCCGCCCGACGGCAGCGGCACCGTGCGCGAGTACGCGGTTTCGATCTGATGCTCGATCTGGAAGCGCGAGAACAGTGGCACGTCGTCGTGGTAGCGCTTCACCTTGCTGACGTTGTCCGGCATCACGATGTCCATGAAGGCACGCGCCTGGTCATGGATTTCCGTGGTGTCGATCAGGATTTCGCCGATATCCGGCTGGAAGTAGTCGCGAATCGCCCGGATCACGAGGCTCGATTCGAGATAGATCAGCATCGGCTGGCCGGATTGACCGCTTTGCGACGCGGCCTCGATCGCGCGCCACAGTTGCATCAGGTAGTTCAGGTCCCACTGCAGCTCTTCTGCGCTGCGGCCGATCCCGGCCGTGCGCGCGATGATGCTCATGCCTTCCGGCAATTGCAGCTGTGCCATCGTTTCGCGCAGTTCCTGCC
Organism: Paraburkholderia rhizosphaerae; assembly: GCF_004366595.1. Classification (GTDB taxonomy): domain Bacteria; phylum Pseudomonadota; class Gammaproteobacteria; order Burkholderiales; family Burkholderiaceae; genus Paraburkholderia; species Paraburkholderia rhizosphaerae. The sequence goes on along the minus strand of NZ_SORE01000012.1, from coordinate 176,085 downwards.
GGTCGTCGCCCTCGATACGGCGCGACACGCCGCCGCCGCGCGGGTTGTTCGGCATCAGCACCAGATACCGGCCGGCCAGCGAGATAAACGTGGTGAGCGCAGCGCCCTTGTTGCCGCGCTCCTCCTTTTCGACCTGAACGATCAGTTCCTGGCCTTCCTTCAATGCATCCTGGATGCGCGCGGAGCGCATCTCGACGCCATCGCGGAAGTACTGGCGCGCGACTTCCTTGAACGGCAGGAAGCCGTGGCGGTCTTCGCCGTAGTTGACGAAACAGGCCTCGAGCGACGGCTCGATGCGCGTGACGATGCCCTTATAGATGTTGCCTTTGCGCTGTTCGCGGCCGGCGGTTTCGATGTCGATATCGATGAGTTTTTGCCCATCGACGATGGCGACGCGCAGTTCTTCCTGCTGCGTCGCATTGAACAGCATGCGTTTCATTGAACGGCTCCAGAGCGGCTTTGCGATAGCCCGCGCCCGGCAAACGACAAGATTGCGGATGCAACCTCAGCGCCGGACGACGGGCAGCGGCAAGCCGCGCCTTATTGTGTTTTCACAAGCACGCTGGAGCGGGAATCATGGCGGGAGAATTGCCTTAGGAGGGCGCCGTCCGCAAGAAATGGACGACTGCCGCAGGGCACATGCGAACACGGCTTCAAATAAAACGGCACGACACGCTATGAGCCCGGCCGACCGTCTGCATACGCCTTCATCCATTCCCACCGGGCGCCAACTGGGCGCGTGACCGGACGGGCGAAGGCTGCGGTCTGGCGCAGCATGGGATTCGCTGGCAGCGCGATATCCGCTCGAAACTGTCTCGCCTGAATTTTTGACGTCGCCAAATCCTGCTTTTTCGCAGGACGACAGGGGCGCTCGCCGTATTTTCGCCACCGGCGCGCCTCGCATCGAACCGCTACCGGGAATCAGAACCGGGCGCCAGAGTCTGCGTTCGAACCGGAGGTTCAAACGCGAGGTCCGGGCCCGAAGTCAGGCCGGTAAGCGACTGCCCGATGCCGGGGCTCGCCAGTCAAATTCTTTTTGACCAAAATTCCGTTACCGCGGAAGCTGTCCCGACCGAACGCGCCTCTGGGCGCTGTCCCTGCCGGATACGGCTTCCGTGCGTGCAACTTGTTGCATCTCATTTTCGGGGTGAGCAACCCGCCCCTGGCGCAAGTAAAATGTCGGTTTAACACCTGCACCTATGCAATCCGCCCGCGGTTCGGCTAGTACGCCGGTTTCATCGCGCCGGTCGAACCCACCACCCGCCTCAGACTGCTGGGCAAATTATATTCAGAATGAAAGAGTTAGGCAAAATTTCCCAGAAACCGGTCGCAAGTGATCAAGTGTCGATGATCAAAATCGACGACAGCGCGGCCGGTCAGCGGATCGATAATTTTTTGTTGCGCATCTGTAAAGGTGTGCCGAAAAGCCATATTTATCGAATTCTGCGCAGCGGGGAAGTACGGGTGAACAAGGGCAGGGTCGATGCGCAGTACAGGCTTGCGTACGGCGATCTGGTGCGGGTGCCGCCGGTTCGCATCGCGCATGCGGCGGCCGACGCGAAACCGCTGCCGCCTCCGTCCGCGCATTTCACAGTTTTGTATGAGGATGAGCACCTGCTCGTGATCGACAAGCCGGCCGGCGTCGCCGTGCATGGCGGCAGCGGGGTCGCGTTCGGCGTGATCGAGCAGTTGCGCGCCGCGCGGCCGCAAGCAAAATTCCTCGAATTGGTGCATCGGCTCGACCGCGAGACGTCCGGCGTGCTGATGCTCGCGAAAAAGCGCGCGGCGCTGGTCGATCTGCATGAGCAGATTCGCGAGAACCGGATCGACAAGCGCTATTACGCGTGCGGGCACGGCGAGTGGGCGAGCGACTGGGGCCGCCGCCGTGCGGTCAAGGAGCCGCTGCATAAATATTTGCTGCCGGATGGCGAGCGGCGCGTGCGGGTCCAGCCGGACGGCCTGCCGTCACATACGGTGTTTAATCTGGTGGACCGCTGGCCGGGCTACGCGCTGATGGAAGCGGAACTGAAAACGGGGCGCACCCATCAGATACGCGTCCATCTGGCGCATCTGGGCTTGCCGATCGTCGGCGATGCGAAGTACGGCGATTTCGCGCTGAATAAAGCGCTCGCCCGCGCGAACGCGGTGCCGGGGTTAAAACGTATGTTCCTGCACGCGCACCGGTTGAAGCTGACGCATCCGGCGACGGGCGAAACGTTGCAGTTCGATGCGCCGCTGCCGGCCGAGTGCCGGCGCTTCGTCGAGCAGTTGGCCGAACTGAACGGACAGATTTCCTCAAATAACGAGACGCACACGCATGGCTCGACAGCAATTTGATCTGATCGTCTTCGACTGGGACGGCACGCTGATGGATTCGACCGCGCATATCGCGCGCAGCATTCAGGCCGCGTGCCGCGATCTCGGGCTGCCGGTGCCGGCCACCGAGGCGGCGAGCTTCGTGATCGGTCTCGGTCTGCGCGATGCGCTGCACATCGCGGCGCCGACGCTCGATCCGGCCGATTACCCGCGCCTCGCCGAACGCTACCGGTTCCACTTCCTCGTGAAAGATCCGACTACCGAGCTTTTCGCGGGTGCGCGCGAAATGCTCGTTGAACTGCGCGACACCGGTTACCTGCTTGGCATCGCGACCGGCAAGAGCCGCGTCGGCCTGAACCGCGCGCTCGATCAGGCGCGGCTCACGAGTCTCTTCGACGGCACCCGCTGCGCCGATGAGACGTTTTCGAAGCCACATCCCGCGATGCTGCACGAACTGACGCGCGAACTGGGGCAGGATCCGGCTCGCACGGTGATGATCGGTGACACCACGCACGATCTGCAGATGGCGGCGAACGCGGGCGTCGCCGGCGTCGGTGTGGCTTACGGCGCGCATCCGGCAGACTCGCTGACGCCGTTCGCGCCGAAATTCATCGCTGACAATATCGGCTCGCTGTCCGACTGGCTACGCGAGCACGCATGATGAGCGCGGGCAGTGGAGCGGTCGAATCGGTGCGCATTTGCGCATCGGACGAACTCGTCGACGGCGGCGCGGGCGTACGGCGCGACGCGACCTATGGCGGCGGTAACGTCGTTGTATTCTTCGTGCGCTACGATGGCATCGCATACGGTTACCTGAACCGCTGTGCGCACGTGCCGATGGAGCTCGACTGGGTCGAAGGTCAGTTCTTCGAATCGTCAGGCTTATACTTGATCTGCTCGACGCACGGTGCGATCTACGCGCCGGACACGGGGAAATGCGTCGGCGGTCCGTGCCGCGGCGGCAGGCTGCGCGCGGTGCGGGTCGAAGAGCGCGAAACGCCCGCTGGTCGGGCGGTTTTCTGGCTGCCGGACGATGAGCTTCGGCCGGTTTGCGCCGCACCCGAAGCGCGCTGAAGTAGCGTCGATCACTCTCCCGAACATTCCAATCAATGCTGGCGGCAACGCATGTCTGACAATCTCACTCCCGATTCCAACGAACCGGCCGACCGCAAGCCCGCGCCTGGCCGCGAATCCAGCCGGGAGCCCGGCTGGGAGCGCGCCGCGCTCGAACGTATCGCGCTGGCCGCGATCACCGAGCAACGTGCGGCGCGGCGCTGGCGCATCTTTTTTCGTTTTGTGTGGCTCGCGGTCCTCGTCATCATCGGCTGGGGCGTTTTCGATCTGAGCGGGGACCATGTCTCGACCGGCCGCCATACCGCGCTGATCACGCTCGACGGCGAGATTTCGGCGGACACCAATGCGAACGCCGAGGACATCAACTCCGCGCTAGATGACGCGTTCGAGGACGCGGGCACCGCGGGTGTGATCCTGCGTTGCAATAGTCCTGGCGGCAGTCCGGTGCAGGCGGGCATCATCTACAACGAGATTCGCCGGCTGCGCAGCAAGCATCCGTCGATTCCGCTGTATGTGGTGGTCGGCGATATGTGCGCGTCCGGTGGCTATTACGCGGCGGCGGCGGCGGACAAGATCTATGTCGACAAGGCGAGCATCGTCGGCTCGATCGGCGTGCTGATGGACGGTTTTGGGTTTACTGGCCTGATGGACAAGCTCGGTGTGCAGCGGCGTCTGCATACATCCGGTGAAAACAAGGGCTTTTTCGATCCGTTCTCGCCTGAAACGCCGAAGATGGACGCGCATGCGCAGCAGATGCTCGATGAAATCCATGCGCAATTTATCGATGCGGTGCGTCAGGGGCGCGGCAAGCGCCTGCATGAAACACCGGATATTTTCTCAGGCCTGTTCTGGACCGGCCAGAAGAGCATCGACCTGGGGCTCGCCGATGGCCTGGGTGACACCGACTATGTCGCGCGCGAAATCATCAAGGCGCCCGATATCGTCGATTACACGGTGAAGGAAAGCATCACCGACCGTGTCGCGCGCAAGTTCGGCGCGGCGGTCGGCAGTGCGGCAGTTCACGCGATGGTTCTCGGCGGGAAGCTTAATTTGCGATGACGCAGCGCTGCGCGATGCCCGGGGGCGGCATGCACGCAAGCGGAAGCCTAGGTGATCCGGTGGCTGGAACCGATGATTGAGCCGGTGATTAAGCCGGTGATTGAGCCGGCGACTGAGCCGGCGATTACACCGGCGATTTATCCAGCCACCTCAACTCGCAGCTTCTCCGTTCAGCGGCTAAACCGCCAGCAACAGAAAAATCGCCGGCCGCTTGTGCAAATCGGGCGCCGGTTTCTTTTTCCAGTCGCTCACCGCACGACTCACGATCGTTTCGCTATCGAGCGTCAGATCGACCGCGACGCAGACGAGCGTCGACGGCGCGCACGAAGCGAGCAGCGTGTCGAGCAACGCGCGATTGCGGTATGGCGTTTCGATAAAAATCTGCGTTTGCTTCGCCTTGCGCGACTGTTGCTCGAGTTCGCGCAAGCGCTTTGCGCGCTCGCCCGCATCGACCGGCAGATAGCCGTGAAACGCAAAGCTCTGGCCGTTGAGCCCCGATGCCATCAGCGCGAGCAGAATCGAACTTGGCCCGACGAACGGCACGACCTTCACGCCGCGCTCGTGCGCGCGTCGCACGAGCAGTGCGCCCGGATCGGCGACGGCGGGGCAGCCGGCTTCCGACACCAGACCCGCGTCCGTGCCCGCGAGGATCGGCGCGAGCAACCGATCGATTTCGCCCGCGGGCGTGTTTACATTCAGTTCGCGGATCTCGATTTCCTGGATCGGCCGTTCGGTGCCGACCTTCTTCAGAAACGCGCGGGTGGTTTTCGCGTTTTCGCCGATGTAATAGGTCAGCGACGCAGCGCGCGCACGTACCGGCGCGGGCAGCACGGCGGCGAGCGCGTCCGCGTCGCCTTCGCCGAGTGTGTTGGGGATCAGATACAGCGCGCCGCTCATTGAGCCTCCCAAAGCGGGTAGCCGGCCGCGTGCAGCATCCCCGACAGCGCGATCAACGGCAACCCGATCAGCGCTGTCGGATCGTCCGATTTAATCGCTTCGAGCAGCGTGATGCCGAGTCCTTCGGCTTTAGCGCTACCGGCCACGTCGTACGGCGTTTCGGCGCGTAAATACGCGTCGAGCCCGGCATCGGAAAGATTGCCGCGAAAGCGCACCCGCGTGACGACATCGATGCACTGCGCGTCGGCGGTACGACTGTCGAACAGACACAGCGCGCTGTGGAACAGGACTTCGCGGCCGCGCATCGCCTGCAGTTGCGCGAGCGCGTTGTCGTGTGTGCCGGGCTTGCCGATCTGCAGGTTATCGAAGGTCGCGACCTGGTCGGAGCCGATCACGAGCGCGGCGTCGCCGGCGGCGAGGCCTGTCGCGACGGCACGTGCTTTCGCTTGCGCGAGCCGCAGCGCGGTCGCTTCCGGGCTTTCGCCGGCGAGCGGTGTCTCATCGACGGCGGGGACCACGACATCGAATGGAATGCGCAGGCGTTCGAGCAGTTCTCGGCGGTAGCGCGAACTCGACGCGAGAATCAGGCGGGGCGGGCGTTTAACGGTTTCCGGCATGTTGAAATCGGGTTCTGGAAGATGGCCCGCTGGCGGCTTTGCGCATACGGGCTTAAGTGTTTGACTCGAAAAGATAAAGCGGATATAGTTTTGGGCTTTTCTGGCGGCGGTTCCTGCGGAAAGCGATGCGCGATCGGGTTGAGTGCAACGCAACCAGGTAACTGGAAGTAGGTACAGAAGCAGTCAAAGTACGGAAGCAGCCGGCAGATTAGCGCAAGCCAATGAGCGCCGACGCACGTGGTGACATTGTGCGGGCAGTCGCAAACATCGGTTCGCGTCGCGCCAACATCGCGCGTAGCGCAGGTAGGGGACGCATATGACGCATTCGAGTCAGGAACCAGGCAAGCCCGTTGGCAAGTCCGCCGCCGTCGATCCGCGGCAGCTCGATCTGTTCGAGTTTGCGCGCAGCGGGCGGCAGGCAGCCGGTGTCGTACGCATTTCGCAACTGCCGCGCATGTTAAACGAAGTGCCGGCCGAAGTGCCAGCGGACGAACGCGACACCGCGTTCACCTGGCAAGCCGAAGGGTCGACGCAGCCGGAGTTGCAGGACGACGGCACCGAGGGGCCGCAGCCGTATCTGCGGCTCGCGATTCACGGCGCCGCGTGGCTTGAATGCCAGCGCTGCCTTGCGCCGTATGAGCAGGCATTCAATGTCGACGCGATTTACCGGATCGTCGGCACCGAAGCGGAAGCTGAAGAGTTTCCGCTCGATGAAGATGAAGTCGATGTGATCGTGGGCTCACGCCAGTTCGATCTCATCGAATTGATTGAAGAAGAATTGTTGCTGTCGTTGCCGGTCGTGCCCAAGCACGATGTGTGTCCGCAAGTGCATGAAAGTCTGGTGTCGGGTGTAAGCGGTGAGGACGCGGGCGAGCACGAGGATGCCGATGAACACAGCAGCGCCGAGGCTGAAAAGCCGAATCCGTTCGCGGCGCTGCAAGGCCTGAAATCGAAGGGGCCGGATGGGTCCGGCGGTTCGGGCGGCCAGCACTAAGCGCAGCGATTAAGTCCAGCATCAGGCAGGTTGATTGAACAGGTTGCAAAGGTAGCGCGAAGCGGGGCGGTTAGCGGACCGGCCAGTGGCGGCTGCGGCGTCGCGCTGTGTTAGAATTCGGAAAATTTTCAGGAGTTATCATGGCAGTTCAACAAAACAAGAAGTCGCCGTCGAAGCGTGGGATGCACCGTGCGCACGATTTCCTCACCACGGCGCCGACCGCGGTCGAGCCGAGCACGGGTGAAGTGCATCTGCGTCACCACATCAGCCCGAACGGCTACTACCGCGGTAAGAAAGTCGTCAAGACGAAGAACGACTAATCGCCGAAGCGTGTCGCGCCCACTCACAGGCGTTGCGCGCGGCGATCGGTTCGTCGCTGTCGGTTCCGCGGCGGTTTGCACTGCCGCAGGTTTAACGGTTGAATCGTCCACCGCCGGCTTGACAGACACTCGCCTGACATTTTCCCGGCATCGAAAAGGCGGCATTCACTTGCCGCTTTTTTGTGCCTGAAATTCGTCGCATTCGATGACTGTAAAACTCACGATCGATTGCATGGGAGGCGATCACGGCCCGTCCGTGACCGTTCCCGCTGCCGTTAACTTCGTACGCTCGCATCCCGACGCGCAACTGATGCTGGTCGGCATCGAAAGCGCGATTCGCGCTCAGTTGAAAAAGCTGAAAGCGTCGAACGAGCCGGCGTTGACCGTCGTGCCGGCCTCAGAGATCGTCGCGATGGACGATCCGGTCGAGATCGCGCTGCGCAAAAAGAAAGATTCGTCGATGCGCGTTGCACTCAATCGCGTGAAGGAAGACGACGCGCAGGCCTGCATTTCCGCCGGCAACACCGGCGCGCTGATGGCGGTCTCCCGCTACGTGCTGAAAACGCTGCCGGGCATCGAACGCCCGGCGATCGCGTTCGCGCTGCCGAACCCGAATGGCTACACGATGATGCTCGACCTGGGCGCCAACGTCGATTGCGAGCCGCAGCATCTGCTGCAGTTCGCCGAGATGGGCCATGCGCTCGTGTCCGCGCTCGAAGGCAAGGACCGTCCGACGATCGGGCTCCTGAACATCGGCGAGGAAGTCATCAAGGGCAACGAGACGATCAAGCGCGCGGGCGAATTGCTGCGCACGAGCACGCTGAATTTCCGCGGCAACGTCGAGGGCAACGACATCTATAAGGGAACGACCGATGTGATCGTCTGCGACGGTTTCGTCGGCAACGTTGCATTGAAGACGTCGGAAGGTCTCGCGCAGATGCTGTCCGACATCATCAAGGAAGAGTTCGGCCGCTCGTGGCTGACCAAGGTGATGGCCGTGCTCGCGCTGCCGGTGCTGCTGCGCTTCAAGAAGCGCGTCGATCATCGCCAATACAATGGCGCGGCGCTGCTCGGCTTGCGCAGCCTCGTGATCAAGAGCCACGGCTCCGCCGACGCGTACGCGTTTGAGTGGGCCATCAAACGCGGGTATGATGCCGTCAAAAATGGCGTGCTCGAACGCCTCGCGCGCGCGATGGAGGAGAACGCGGGCTCACTTGAACAGGCGACGCAAGCCGCGCGTGACGCGGGCGGCGCCGCGAAGGCGAATCCAGCAGACCCGGCCACTTCCGCAAATCCGACACCGGCTGATCCGGCGGCCCCGGCGAATCCCGCCGGCGCGGTCAGTTCTGGCGGTCCCGCGGGTCGCCTCGCGGGTCCTGCCGAGCCGTACGCCGCATCATCCTCGAAGGCATAATGGTGCAATCCACTACCTACTCCCGCGTGCTGGGCACCGGCAGTTATCTGCCGCCGCAGCGCGTCTCCAATCAGGAACTGGCCGATCGTCTCGCGAAGCAGGGCATCGAGACGAGTGACGAATGGATCGTTGCCCGCACGGGCATTCATGCGCGCCATTTTGCCGAGCCGGACGTGACGACCAGCGAGCTCGCGCTGATCGCGTCGCAGCGCGCGATCGAAGCGGCCGATGTCGATCCGCAACAGATCGATCTGATTATCGTCGCGACATCGACCCCCGATTTCGTCTTCCCAAGCACCGCGTGCCTGCTGCAGAACAAGCTCGGCATCCGCAATAACGGCGCTGCATTCGATGTGCAGGCGGTGTGCTCCGGTTTCGCGTACGCGATCGCGACGGCCGATAGCTTTATCCGCAGTGGCATGCATCGCACTGCACTGGTGGTCGGCGCGGAGACGTTTTCGCGCATTCTCGATTTCAACGACCGCACGACCTGCGTGCTGTTCGGCGACGGCGCGGGCGCCGTTGTGTTGCAGGCGTCGGACGAGCCGGGCGTGCTCGCGAGCGCGCTGCATGCGGACGGCAGCTATTCGAGCATTCTGTGTACGCCGGGCAATGTGCATAGCGGCACGGTGACCGGCAGCGCATTCCTGCATATGGATGGCCAGGCGGTGTTCAAGCTTGCAGTCGGCGTGCTCGAGAAGGTCGCGATTGAAGCACTCGAAAAAGCGAACCTGAAACCCGAGCAGGTCGACTGGCTGATTCCACATCAGGCGAATATCCGCATCATGCAAAGCACCTGTCGCAAGCTCGGCCTGCCGCAGGAACGGATGATCGTCACCGTGCACGAGCACGGCAATACGTCGGCCGCTTCCATTCCGCTCGCACTTGACGTCGCGGTGCGCGACGGCCGCATCAAGCGCGGCCATAACGTGCTGATCGAAGGCGTCGGCGGCGGCTTTACGTGGGGCGCGTCGGTGATCCGTTTCTGAAGTCAGACGGTTGCATCGGCGGTGGCGCTGGCCGCGCGCGAGGTGCGCCTGTATCGCGCGTGCAGAGCGGGTACCGGGCGACGACGCCATGCGACAAGCTCTCACGGAATGCAGCGCAACCACTGCGCACATTCGAAACCATCGATTTTGGGGTTGATATGAAATTTGCGTTCGTTTTTCCGGGCCAGGGCTCGCAATCGGTCGGCATGCTGAATGCGTTCGGCGATCATCCTGTTGTGCGCGAGACGGTTCAGGAAGCGTCGGACGCACTCAACCAGGATATCGGCAAGCTGATTGCCGAAGGTCCGGCGGAAGATCTGAACCTCACCACCAACACGCAGCCTGTGATGCTGACTGCAGCTTATGCAATCTACCGTGCATGGCGCGCGGCCGGCGGTCCCGCGCCGGCCATTGTCGCGGGTCATAGTCTCGGCGAATATACGGCGCTGGTCGCCGCAGGCGCGCTGAAGTTTCGCGACGCGGTGCCGCTCGTGCGTTTTCGCGCGCAGGCGATGCAGACGGCGGTGCCGGTCGGCGAAGGCGGCATGGCGGCGATCCTCGGTCTCGACGATGCAACCGTGCACGCGGTGTGTAGCGAAGCATCCGTGGCAGGCACGGTCGAAGCCGTTAACTTCAACGCGCCCGCCCAGGTGGTGATCGCGGGCCACAAGGCCGCGGTCGAGAAGGCCTGCGAAATCGCCAAAGCCAAAGGGGCGAAGCGCGCATTGACGCTGCCGGTGTCGGCGCCGTTCCATTCGTCGTTGCTGAAGCCCGCTTCCGATCAACTGAGCGCATACCTCGCGAACATCGAATTCGATGTGCCGTCGATCCCGGTGATCAACAACGTGGACGTGGCGATCGTCAACGAACCGGCCGGCATCAAGGATGCGCTCGTGCGTCAGGCGGCCGGCGCGGTGCGCTGGGTCGAGTGCGTGCAGGCGATGGCGAAAGCAGGCGTGACGAATGTGTTCGAATGCGGTCCGGGCAAGGTGCTTGCTGGTTTGACGAAGCGTATCGACGGCAACCTCGGCGGCGCGTCGATCGTCGATCCGGTCTCGCTCGACGAAGCGCTCAAGCAGGTGAGCGCGCAATAAGCGGTAGCGAACAGACGTAAACGGCGGCGCACGGTAGCGAGCGGTAGCGCCACCCGAAACGGCGGGTCGCTGCCGCGGCAGTTGGGTTTAAACCGCCTGCGAACAGCGGGCACAGCGGAATTCAACGATGGATAAATCTCTGGATAAGCAGGTCGCTCTGGTGACCGGCGCATCGCGCGGCATCGGTCGCGCGATCGCGCTCGAACTGGCCCGTCAGGGCGCGACGGTGATCGGTACCGCGACCAGCGAGAGCGGCGCGCAGGCGATCACGCAGGCGTTCAACGATGCCGACCTTAACGGCCGCGGCGTGGTGCTGAACGTCAACGATGCGACCGCGGTGGAAGCGCTGATCGATAGCACGGTGAAGGAATACGGTTCGCTGAATGTGCTGGTCAACAACGCGGGCATCACGCAGGACCAGCTCGCGATGCGCATGAAGGACGAAGATTGGGACGCAGTGCTCGACACAAACCTGAAGGCGGTGTTCCGCCTGTCGCGCGCCGTGCTACGCCCGATGATGAAGGCGCGTGGCGGCCGCATCATCAACATCACGTCGGTGGTCGGCGCGGCGGGCAATCCGGGTCAGGCGAACTATGCGGCCGCGAAGGCGGGTGTCGCCGGCATGACGCGTGCGCTCGCGCGCGAGATCGGCAGCCGCGGCATCACGGTGAACTGCGTTGCACCAGGGTTTATCGACACCGACATGACGCGCGTGCTGCCCGAAGAGCAGCAGGCGGCATTGAAGGCGCAAGTGCCGCTCGGCCGTCTGGGCACGCCTGAGGAAATCGCGCATGCGGTCGTGTTTCTCGCGTCGCCGCAAGCGGCTTACATTACAGGCGTCGAACTGCACGTTAACGGCGGCATGTATATGTCGTAAACAAATTCGGTTACTATCCGCGCCGCGATGCCATTTCGCATGCGCGTGGACGGTGCCTTTGCAACCACGTGCGCGCCGTTTTCCGGCGGGGCAAACCTGATAAAATGCGCGCACCTGTATTTATGAACTTTTTTCCCTTGGAGGGGTAATGGACAACATCGAACAACGCGTTAAAAAGATCGTTGCGGAACAACTGGGCGTCGCGGAAGCGGAAATCAAGAACGAAGCCTCGTTCGTCAACGATCTCGGCGCAGATTCGCTCGATACCGTCGAACTGGTGATGGCCCTCGAGGACGAATTCGGCATGGAAATTCCGGATGAAGAAGCCGAAAAGATCACCACGGTGCAGCAAGCGATCGACTACGCTCGCGCCAACGTCAAGGCCTAAGGCCATTCGCGCCCGCACCGCCACCGTCGTCGATGGCCGCTGCTGCCGCCATTGTCATGGTCGTTGTGTTTCCGGAGCCGGCGCACGTGCGCCAGTCCGCGGCCGGCGAGCAAACGCCGGTCAGGCCGCCGCTATCGGCATTCACGCCGGGCTCATAGCCACAGGGTACACAGGTTCGTTTCCTGTTGCCGCTGTGGCTTTTGCTTTGGCATGAGCTATCGCATTTGCTTTCGTCATTCTATGGAAAAGGGGTTACCGTGAGCCGCCGTCGTGTTGTTGTTACAGGCCTGGGGCTGATTTCGCCTGTTGGCAATAATGTTGCCGATGGATGGGCCAATCTGGTCGCCGGCAAATCCGGCATCGCCAACATTACGAAGTTCGATGCGTCGAACTTTTCCACTCGCTTCGCCGGCGAGGTCAAAGGCTTCAATGTCGAGGAATACATTCCGGGCAAGGAAGCGCGCCATATGGATACGTTCATCCATTACGGCATCGCGGCCGGCATGCAGGCGGTCAGGGACAGCGGCCTCGACATCAACGATGCGAATGCCGAGCGCATCGGCGTGGTGGTCGGCTCGGGCATTGGCGGTCTGCCGATGATCGAAATCACGCAGACCGAACTGTTGAACCGCGGCCCGCGCCGCATTTCGCCGTTCTTCGTGCCGGCGTCGATCATCAACATGATCTCCGGCCATCTGTCGATGAAGTTCGGCCTGAAGGGCCCGAACCTGGCCATGGTGACCGCGTGCACGACGGGCCTGCATTGCATCGGCGAAGCATCGCGGCTGATTGAATACGGCGACGCCGACGTGATGATCGCGGGCGGCGCGGAATCGACCGTGTCGCCGCTGGGCATTGGCGGCTTCGCGGCGGCGCGTGCGCTGTCGCAGCGCAATGACGACCCGGCGACCGCGAGCCGTCCGTGGGACAAGGACCGCGACGGCTTCGTGCTCGGCGAAGGCGCAGGCGTGATGGTGCTCGAAGAGTACGAGCACGCGAAGGCGCGCGGCGCGAAGATCTACGCGGAAGTGGCCGGCTACGGAATGAGCGGCGACGCGTATCACATGACCGCGCCGCTCGAAGACGGCGACGGCGCGCGCCGCTGCATGCTGGCGGCGATGAGGAACGCCGGCATCAACGCGGACGAAGTCGGCTATCTGAATGCACACGGCACGTCCACCGGGCTGGGTGACCTCGCGGAAACGATCGGCATCAAGCGCGCGTTCGGCGAACACGCGAAGAAGATCGTCGTGAATTCGACGAAGTCGATGACCGGGCACCTGCTCGGCGGCGCCGGTGGTCTCGAGTCGGTGTTCACGGTGCTCGCCGTGCACAATCAGATCTCGCCGCCGACCATCAATATCTTCAACCAGGATCCGGAATGCGATCTCGACTATTGCGCGAACGTTGCGCGAGAGATGAAGATCGATGTCGCGCTGAAGAACTCGTTCGGGTTCGGCGGCACGAACGGAACCTTGGTGTTCAAACGCGCGTAAGCGGCGTTTCCGTTTGACGCAAGCACCGCAGTTTCAATCCGTCCGGTTACCGGTGGCACCGCTCGATGCGGTGTCGCCGCTGGGACAAATGCAACAGGACGTATCCGAAGGCGGAGTTTCGCAGCGCATGGTGCTGCGACGCTCCGCCTTGTTGTATTGCGTGAGCGCGGTCTTTATCCTGATCGCCGTCGCGGCCGTTTTCACGACACTCGTCGCGCGCTTCGCGTGGCCGCACGCCGTAGTCGCCGCGCTCGCGACGCTTGGCATGCTGGGTATTGCGCTTGCGCGCGATGCCCGACGCCGGCCCACGTCGCTTAAAATCGGGCCGGATGGATTGGCCACGTCGAATCGCGCCGGTCAGTCGATCGCCCAGGGCCGAATCGTCGGCTGCGCGCAGTGGAGCGGTTGGCTGCTTTCGATTGCGCTTGTAGGCGACAATGGCCGCTCCCGCACGTTGCTCGTGACCGCCGATATGCTTTGCTCCGACCATTTCCGTGAACTGGCGGTACAGGCCCGGCGCGCCGCGCACGGGGCGTTGTAACGACTGTTACTGCCGTTACTGCTGTAACGTGACAGGATGAAGGGGACGCTACAATGGTGCCCCCGCGGGCCCTAGCTAACGGATTTATCAGGTGAGCGAAAAAGAAATTGATCAGGTGCTGGTCGAACGCGTGCAGAACGGCGACAAGGCCGCGTTCGAGCTTCTGGTCACCAAATACCACCGCAAGATCATCCGGCTGATTTCGCGCCTTGTGCGAGATCCTGCCGAGGTCGAGGACGTGGCCCAGGATGCGTTCATCAAGGCCTACCGGGCACTGCCCCAATTTCGCGGTGAATCGGCTTTCTATACGTGGTTGTACCGGATTGCCGTGAACACGGCGAAGAACTACCTTGCGACGCAGGGCCGGCGAGCGCCGACTTCGACCGAAGCAGACGCTGAAGAGGCTGAAACTTTCTCGGATGCCGACCAACTAAGGGATATCAACACGCCCGAGTCGATGTTGATGAGCAAACAGATCGCAGAGACGGTCAATGCTGCGATGGCGGTTTTACCGGAAGAGCTGCGCACCGCCATTACTCTTCGTGAAATTGAGGGTTTGAGCTACGAGGAAATCGCCGAAATGATGGGTTGCCCGATTGGCACCGTCAGATCGAGAATTTTCCGTGCTCGCGAAGCCATTGCGGCAAAATTGCGTCCGTTGCTGGACACCCCCGAGGGCAAACGCTGGTAATCGCGCTATCCGTTGCGCTTCGAGCCGTCTCCGGTCGAAGCTTGTCGATAGTGTTTCATCAGCGGCCGTGCGGGGCGACGGTGCAATATCTGGGTCAGGTGGTGTCACTACGGGGTGTCTGTAAAGATGGGGAGCATCATGGGGTCCGTTTCGATGCGTTCGGAAGCGAATCTGCAAGCGAGCTCGCGCGGCGAGCGTCTGTCCGCGCTGATCGACGGCGAGTGGGTCGGCGAAGAGTCGGAAGCGTTTATTGGCGCGCTCGATCGTGAAGATCGCGCGACATGGTCGGACTATCACCTGATCGGCGACGTGCTGCGTTCCGACGATCTGGCGTTGAGCGCCAGCGCAAGCCACGCTTTCGTCAGCGGTTTCGCGGCGCGCTTCGAAAGCGAAGCGCATATCGTTGCGCCGTCGTCATCGTCGGCGTTGCGCGAACAACGCAATGCGTCCGGCCGGCTGCTGGGACGTCCGCTCGGTCGACGTTTGCTGCCGGCGTTCGCGGTAGCCGCCGCTGCCGCTACGCTGACGTGGATCGTCGTTCCGCAACTGCAGGGCGTGAACACCGGTATGCAAGGGGCGCAGGTTGCCTCGGTGTCGTCCGGGGACACGCTCCAGCGTGTCGCGATGGCGTCGATGCCGGTCGCGACCGCGCAACCGGCGGTGCAGGACGCGAATATCATCCGTGACGCAAGTCTTGATCAGTATCTGGAAGCCCATCAGCAGTTCGCGCAGCAGCCCGTAATGGGCACCGCGATGCCGCTGATCCGTGCAGCCGCCACTACGCAGGGCCGATAGCTCGATGCAGACTTTGCGGTTCAATAAAAAGACAACGTGGGGACGGCTGCCGGCACTACTGTTCTGCGCAGCCGCACTTGTTTCAGCGTTATCCGTGGTTCCTCGCGCGCATGCGCAGGACGACGCTTCGGGCCGCCAGTCGGCGGCCGAACTGCTCAATCGAATCCACCAGGCTGCGCAGCAGCAGAACTACGAAGGCGCGTTCGTCTATCAGCGCGGCGCGTTCGTGCAGACGTCGCGCATCTCGCACTATGCGACGCGCAACGATGGCGAATTCGAGCAGCTTGAAAGTCTCGATGGCAAGCCGCGCAAGATGCTGCGGCATAACGACGAGCTCTATACGTTCGTGCCCGAGCGGCATCTGCTCGTCGTCGAGCAACGGCAAAACAAGGACTCCTTTCCTGCGCTGCTGTCCGCGAGCACCGATGAGGTACTGGCGGTGTACGCCCCGAAAATCCTCGGCCGCGATCGCGTCGCGGGCGTCGAAGCCGACGTGATCGAACTCGATCCCAAAGACGCTTACCGTTACGCATACAAGCTGTGGGCCGACACGAAAACCGGCTTGCTGCTGCGCGCGCAAACGCTCGATCCGAGCGGGGATGTGCTCGAGCAGTTGTCGTTTTCGCAGATTCGCATTGGCGTGCCGGTCGAAAAGGCGCCGATTGCAGCGGGCATTCGTAATACCGCTGGATGGACGATCGTGCATCCGCCGGTCGAGCCGGTCGATATGGAAGCGCAGGGTTGGCAGATCACGCCGAACGTGCCGGGTTTCAGGAAGATTCGTGAGCTGCGCCGGCCGATGGCGGCGCACGATCCGGGCAACCCGCCGATTCCGGTCGACCAGATGGTGTTCTCCGACGGCCTCGCGGCCATTTCGATCTTCGTCGAGCCGGTCGAGAAAAATACGCGGAAAGAAGGCGCGGGAAGCACCGGGGCGACCCATGTGCTTGTCAAGCGCCGCGGGGACTTCTGGATTACCCTGCTTGGCGAAGTGCCTCAGGCCACATTGCAGCAATTCGCGTCTGCCATAGAATACAAGGCTCCCAAGTAATCCATCGGTTTACGACGACATGACGACTTCCTCGGTGCGCAAACTCTTCGCGGCCGCGCTGCTAGCGGCTTGCCTGCCGTTTCTGCCGCATACGGCGGTGGCCGCGCCCGCAGCCAGCCTTCCCGATTTCACGGACCTGGTCGACAAGGTCGGCCCCGCGGTCGTCAATATCAGGACCACCGCGCACGTGCCGACCGGCAACCGCGGTCTGCCTCCCGGACTCGACGACGGCGACATGTCCGAGTTTTTCCGCCGCTTCTTTGGCATTCCAATGCCGCAGTCGCCGCAAACGCCGCCGCGAGGTGGCGGTGGCGACAGCCAGGGCGGGCAAGGAGGTGGTCAGGGTAGCCAGGGCGGCCAGGGTGGAGATTCGCCACAGGACAACAGCGATTCCGAAACGAACAGCGGCGTTGGCTCGGGCTTCATCCTGTCGTCGGACGGTTATGTGATGACCAACGCGCACGTGATCGACGATGCCGACTCGATTTACGTGACGCTCACCGACAAGCGCGAGTTCAAGGCGAAGCTGATCGGCGTCGACGAACGCACCGACGTCGCGGTCGTGAAGATCAATGCGACCAACCTGCCGACCGTGACGATCGGCGATTCGAACAAGGTGCGCGTCGGCGAATGGGTGGTCGCGATCGGTTCGCCGTTCGGGCTCGAAAACACGGTGACGGCGGGTATCGTCAGCGCGAAGGGTCGCGATACCGGCGACTATCTGCCGTTTATCCAGACCGACGTCGCGGTGAATCCGGGCAACTCGGGCGGCCCGCTGATCAATATGCAAGGCGAGGTGATCGGCATCAACTCGCAGATCTACAGCCGTACCGGCGGGTTTATGGGCATCTCGTTCGCGATTCCTATCGACGAAGCGATGCGTGTCGCCGATCAGCTGAAGACGTCAGGCAAGGTCGTCCGCGGTCGCATCGCGGTTGCGATCGGCGAGGTCACGAAGGATGTCGCCGATTCGCTCGGCTTGCCGAAGGCGCAGGGCGCGCTGGTAAGCAGCGTCGAACCAGGCGGTCCGGCCGACAAGGCGGGCGTCCAGCCGGGCGACATCATCCTGAAGTTCGCGGGTCATTCGGTCGACACCGCGACCGATCTGCCACGGATGGTAGGCGATACAAAGCCCGGCACGAAGACGTCCATCACGATCTGGCGCAAGGGCCAGACGCGCGATCTGTCGGTCACGGTCGCCGAGATGCAGCCGGACAAGGCCGCGCACGCCGATCAGCGCAAGCCACCCGCGCCGAAGCAACAGGCGACGAATGCGCTGGGCATCGCAGTTAGCGATATCCCATCTGACCAGATGAAGTCGCTCAAGCTGCGCAATGGCGTGCAGGTCGACGCGATCGAAGGGCCGGCCGCGCGGGTTGGGCTGCAGAAAGGTGACATCATCCTGCGGCTTGGCGATACCGATGTGACGAGCGCAAAGCAGTTCGACGAGCTGGTCACGCATCTCGATCCGCAGAAGATGGTCGCGCTGCTCGTGCGCCGCGGCGACAACACGCAGTTCGTGCCGATCCGGCCGCGCGCACCGCAGAAGTGACACTTGTGACCAAGCCGGCTTCGCAAGAGCCGACAGTGCTCACGCTCTATGGGCGCGCATGGTGTCATCTGTGTGACGACATGCGCGCCGCGCTTGAGCCGCTACGGGTGGAATTCGGTGTACACGTCGATGTGGTCGATATCGACGCGGATGCCGCGCTCGAAGCGCGATATAACGAAGCGGTGCCCGTGCTGGTGCTGGCCGGCGCCGAACTGTGCCGCTATCACCTCGACGAGGCGCGCGTGCGTGGCGCGCTGGCCGCATGCGTCGATGCGTCCGCGCGCTGATGCGCTCGCATCGCCGCGACGTCTGTCTCCCGCCGGTGCGCGTGCTCGCTGGTTCGCACGCAGGCGCGAAGCCTACCGGTCCGCACGCTGGCCGCGTGTCCGCCGGTCCGCATGCAGGCCGGCCAGTCCCGCAAATCCGCCAGCGGAACCCCTTTTCAGCTAAAATAGGCAGGTTTTTCAGTCAGTTTCCGAGGCGTGCTTCGCGACCCACCGAGCGCGCCTTTTTTGCTTGATCGGCCTTGAATGGATCATATTCGTAACTTTTCGATCATCGCGCACATCGACCATGGCAAGTCGACGCTTGCCGATCGCATCATTCAGATTTGCGGCGGCCTGTCCGACCGCGAGATGGAATCGCAGGTGCTCGACTCGATGGATCTCGAGCGCGAACGGGGCATCACTATCAAGGCGCAGACCGCGGCGCTGTCCTATAAGGCACGCGACGGCAAGGTCTACAACCTGAACATGATCGACACGCCCGGCCACGTCGACTTCTCGTACGAGGTCAGCCGCTCGCTGTCCGCGTGCGAAGGCGCGCTGCTGGTGGTCGACGCAAGCCAGGGTGTCGAAGCGCAGACGGTTGCAAACTGCTACACCGCAATCGAACTCGGCGTCGAAGTCGTGCCCGTGCTGAACAAAATCGACCTGCCGGCCGCCAACCCGGAAAGCGCGATCGCCGAAATCGAAGACGTGATCGGCATCGACGCGACCGACGCGACCCGTTGCAGCGCGAAGACCGGGCTTGGCGTCGAAGACGTGCTCGAGGCGCTGATCGCGAAAGTGCCAGCGCCGAAGGGCAATGTCGAAGCGCCGCTGCAGGCGCTGATCATCGACTCCTGGTTCGATAACTACGTCGGCGTCGTGATGCTGGTGCGCATCGTCAACGGCACACTGCGCGCGAAGGACCGGATTCGCATGATGGCGACCGGCGCCGAGTACCCGGTCGAGCACGTCGGCGTGTTCACGCCGAAGTCGAAGAATCTCGAATCGCTGTCCGCGGGGCAGGTCGGCTTTATCATCGCCGGCATCAAGGAACTGACGGCGGCGCGCGTCGGCGATACGGTCACGACGGTCAAGCGTGCGGCGCCCGAGCCGTTGCCCGGCTTCAAGGAAGTGAAGCCACAGGTGTTCGCCGGCCTCTATCCGGTCGAAGCGAACCAGTACGACGCGCTGCGTGAATCGCTCGAAAAGCTGAAGCTGAACGACGCATCGCTGCAGTACGAACCGGAAGTCTCCCAGGCGCTCGGTTTTGGTTTCCGTTGCGGCTTCCTCGGTCTGCTGCACATGGAAATCGTGCAGGAGCGGCTCGAGCGCGAGTTCGACATGGACCTGATCACCACCGCGCCGACGGTGGTCTACGAGGTGCTGCAGCGTGACGGCACGGTCGCGACGGTCGAGAACCCCGCGAAGATGCCTGATCCGTCCCGCATCGAAGAGGTGCGCGAGCCGATCGTCACGGTGAACCTGTATATGCCGCAGGACTACGTCGGCTCGGTGATCACGCTGTGCACGCAGAAGCGCGGCAATCAGATAAACATGCAGTACCACGGCCGTCAGGTGCAGCTGACCTACGAAATGCCGATGGCCGAGATCGTGCTCGACTTTTTCGACCGGCTCAAGTCGGTGTCGCGCGGCTATGCGTCGATGGACTACGAGTTCAAGGAGTACCGCGCGTCGGACGTCGTGAAGGTCGACATGCTGATCAACGGCGACAAGGTCGACGCGCTGTCGGTCATCGTGCACCGCTCGCAGAGCCAGTACCGCGGCCGCGAAGTGGCGGCGAAGATGCGCGAGATCATCCCGCGCCAGATGTACGACGTCGCGATCCAGGCGGCGATCGGCGCGCACATCATCGCGCGCGAGAACATCAAGGCGTTGCGCAAGAACGTGCTGGCGAAGTGCTACGGCGGCGACATCTCGCGCAAAAAGAAGCTGTTGGAAAAGCAGAAGGAAGGCAAGAAACGGATGAAGCAGGTCGGCTCGGTTGAAATCCCGCAAGAGGCATTCCTCGCCATTCTGCGCGTCGAAGACAAATAAGACGAACAACGGACACCCTTCAATGAATTTCGCATTGATTCTTTTTGTGCTCGTCGTATTGACGGGCATCGCCTGGGTAGCAGACAAGCTCTTTTTCGTGCCGAGAAGGCGCCTCGCGGCGCAAGCGGCGGTAGCCGAGTTCGACCGCCAGCAAGCGCGGGTCGGCGAGCGTTTCGCCGATGAAAATCCGGATCAGACGCGCGCGAAGTTGCGCGACGAAAAACTGCGCCAGCCGTGGTGGCTCGAATACACGGCGAGCTTCTTCCCGGTCATTCTCGTCGTGTTCGTCGTGCGCTCGTTCGTCGTCGAGCCGTTCAAGATTCCGTCAGGCTCGATGGTGCCGACGCTGCTGGTCGGTGACTTCATCCTCGTCAACAAATTCGACTACGGCCTGCGCTTGCCGATCACGAATACGAAGCTCACCGAAGGCCGTCCCGTGCGGCGCGGCGATGTGATCGTGTTCCGCTATCCGAAGGATGAATCGGTCGACTACATCAAGCGCGTGATCGGTCTGCCGGGCGACGTCGTCTCGTATCAGGACAAGAAACTGACGATCAACGGCAAGCCGGTTCCCGAGATTGCGCTGCCCGACTTCTACGATCAGGAACCCGATGAAGCGAGCGGCACCCCGCGCGCCGGCTACATGAAGCAATTCGAGGAAGATATCGACGGCCGCAAGAACCGTATCCTGAACAATCCGGCGGTGCCGCCGTTCGTTGTCGGCGCGGATGACTACCCATATCGCAACAACTGCAATTACAACGACCGCGGCGTGATCTGCAAGGTGCCGCCGGGCCACTACTTCATGATGGGTGACAACCGCGATAACAGCGCGGACAGCCGTTACTGGGGTTTCGTGCCGGACGCGAACCTCGTTGGCCGTGCGTTCTTCATCTGGATGAACTTCAGCGATCTCAAACGGATCGGCCCATTCGAGTGAGTGGCGTTATCTTTAACGTCATCGCGCGATGAGCGCGAACCGCGCTCCGATCACCGCAGCGACCACGCGTCTCAAAATCACGCATCACGATCGTCGCATCGCAAGCTCGAAACACGCCGCGAAATCTGCGCGGCGTGTTATCACGCTACTTTAAGAACCTGCGGTAACGTCGCTTCACCACGCCTGTTCGCGTGTCGGTCCGCGTTTTCGCCGGGGCAAGCGCCCGCGTTATACTCTGCCCATGCCTTCATCTCCGCTGGAAAGCCGACTGCGCTACGAATTTCGCAATGCGGAATTGCTGCGCCAGGCTCTCACTCACCGCAGTCATAGCGCCACGCATAACGAACGGCTCGAGTTTCTCGGCGACTCCGTTCTCAATTGCGCGGTGGCGGCACTTTTGTTCCAACGTTTTGGGAAGCTGGACGAAGGCGATCTGTCCCGGGTGCGGGCGAATCTCGTCAAACAGCAGTCGCTGTACGAAATTGCTCAGGCCCTGAATATTTCGGACGGCCTGCGCCTCGGTGAAGGCGAATTGCGCAGCGGTGGCTTTCGCCGGCCGTCGATCCTCGCGGACACGCTCGAGGCGATCCTCGGCGCGATTTTTCTGGATGGCGGGTTTGAGGCGGCACAAACCGTTATCAAGCGGCTGTATGTGCCGATTCTCGATCATATTGACCCGCGCACGCTCGGCAAGGACGCCAAGACGCTGCTGCAGGAGTATCTGCAGGGCCGCAAGATCGCATTGCCGACCTACACGGTGATCGCCACGCATGGTGCGGCGCACAATCAACAGTTCGAAGTCGAATGCACTGTGCCTAAGCTCGACGTGAAGGTGTCGGGCTCCGGTGCGAGCCGCCGCGCCGCCGAACAGGCGGCCGCCAAGAAGGCGCTCGACGAGGTGATGGCAGCGGCGCCGGCGGTGGTTGCGAAGTCGAAGCGTTCGAAGAGCGCGCGTGCGGCGAAGAGCGCCGAGGCGGAAATCGTCCCCGGCGTGACCGGCGTGCAGACGGCGCTTGATCTGCGTGCGCCGGACCAGCGCAAGGCCGAGCAGCGCGCGGCACGCGCAGAAGCGAAGACAACGGCAGCGGAAGCAGGCGCCGAGCGTGTGCCGGCCGCCGCGCCGCCCAGCGTCGCCCCGCTCGCGGTGATTCGTGCCGCGCACGTCGAATACAGCCAGGGCCAGGCCGGCGGCGGTGGCAGCGCCGATAAGGAAAAGGCGGACAAGCCGGAGCGGGTCGAACGAGCAGCGGATAAACCGGGCGACAAGGCGGTCGAGCGGACCGAGGACAAGACCGGCCGGGGCGAAAAGGCGGACCGCATTGACAGGCTGGCTGACAAGCCAGCCGAGAAGCCAGCCGAGAAGCAGGCTGAAAAGCCGGGCGAGAAACCGTCCGACAGGCAGACGGAGAAACCGTCCGACAAGCAGGTTGAGAAGCAGGCTGAAAAGCCGGTCGACAAACAGCCCGACAAACCGTCGGACAACCACGCCGACAAGCAGAGCGACCGGACCGACGCCGCGACGCGACCGCCGGATCCGCCTTCCGACAGGACCGATACGACAATTCGTCAAGGCGACACGGCGGCGGACAAGCTGGAAACCGCCACGTCGCTCGCCGACAGGCAAGCCGGGAAAACAGACAAAGCAGCCGAAAAACCCGCCGAAAAAACCAGCGACAAAGCAGGGGACAAGCACGACACCGCCGCGCGCCTCGCAAATGGCTCCGAACGGGAGAAACCGGCGGACCCATTTGAAGCCGCATCACGCAGCACTGAAAGACCGACGTCCCGCAGCCGCGAAATCGCCGGCGCGGCGACGGCGGAAGCCGACCTTGAACCCGGCGTCGCGAGCGCGCTGCATACCCGCGTCGCCGACGCGGGCCATTGATTCACCCCGATTGCTCGCGAGCGCCCCTGATTAACCCAGCCGATTACCGCCGCCGCGCCTTTGCTGTTGCTATTGCAGTTCGCATCTGGTTGTCCCGCAATGCACGTCGGCCCCGGTTTGCCGTAGCCCGAATATGAACACGCCCACTCCCACCGCCCCTGGATTTCGCTGCGGCATGGTCGCCATCGTTGGCCGGCCGAACGTCGGCAAGTCGACGCTGATGAACGCGCTCGTCGGCCAGAAAGTCAGCATCACGTCGCGCAAGGCGCAGACGACCCGTCACCGCATCACCGGCATCCGCACGCTCGACGACGCGCAATACATCTTCGTCGACACGCCCGGTTTCCAGACGCGCCATAGCGGCGCGCTGAACCGGTCGCTGAACCGCGCGGTGACCTCGACGCTGACGTCGGTCGACGCGATTCTGTTCGTCATCGAAGCCGGCCGCTTCGGCCCCGACGACCAGCAGGTGCTCGATCTGATTCCGCCGGCGGCGCCAGCGCTGCTGATTGCGAACAAGCTCGACCGCGTCAGCGACAAGGACACGCTGTACCCATTCATGCAGCAGATGTCGGCGCTGCGCGATTTCAAGGAAATCGTGCCGCTGTCCGCGAAGAACCCCGACGACATCAAGCGGCTGTTCGCGACGGTGAAGCCGTATCTGCCGGAAGGCGAGCCGATCTACGGCGAGGACGATCTGACCGATCGCAGCGAGCGCTTTCTCGCTGCTGAGATCCTGCGCGAAAAAGTATTCCGCTGGACCGGCGACGAATTGCCATACACGAGCACGGTCGTGATCGACAAGTTCGAGGCGGAAGGCCGCCTGCGCCGCATCTTCGCGACGATTCTCGTCGAGCGCGATACGCATAAGGCGATGATCATCGGCCAGAAAGGGGCCAAGCTCAAACAGATCAGCACCGAAGCGCGCCTCGATATGGAAAAGCTGTTCGACGGTCCGGTGTACCTGGAGACCTTTATCAAGGTGAGGAGCGGGTGGGCCGACAACGAAGCCGGGCTGCGCGCGTATGGGTACGAATGACGCATGGATGACGCAGCCTCCCGAAGCCGAGCCTGATCCGGCGGAACCGGCGGCGCCGCGCGATGACGCGCGGCCCGCCGCGCGTGCGCGCGCGAAACGGGCCGCGCCGAAGAAGTCCACCACCGCGCGCACGCCCGGTGACGATTTCGCCGATGCAGCGCTGCTCGAAGCGAACGATCCGGCGGGTAGTCAGCCGGGCGGGCAGGCCAAAAAGCCGGCCGCCAAATCGACCAGCAAGCAAGCCGACACTCCCGACGACCACGAGGCCGCAAGCGGACGACGCGCGACGAAAACCCCACGCCGCACGCCGCGCGCGCCGGTTTCCGAATACCGCGTCTCCGAGCAGCCGGCATTCGTTCTGCACAGCTACCCGTATCGCGAAACCAGCCTGATTCTCGACGTCCTGTCGCGCGACCACGGCCGCCTCGCGTTGATCGCGAAGGGCGCGAAGCGCCCGCACTCGGCGCTGCGCGGTGTGTTGCAGACGTTTCAGCCGCTCTCGCTCGCGTGGACCGGCAAATCGGAAATGCGCACGCTGACCGGCGCCGAATGGGTTGGCGGCATGCTGCCGCTCGCCGGCGACGCGCTGCTCTGCGGGTTCTACGTGAACGAACTGCTGGTCAAGTTTTGCGCGCGCGAAGATCCGCATCCGCAACTCTTCCATCACTATGTGGTGACGCTGACGCGCCTTGCGCACGACGAGCCGCCGGTGCAGGTGCTGCGTTCGTTCGAGCGCGTGCTGCTGCGCGAGACCGGCTACGCAATGGCGCTCAACCGCACAGTCGCGGGCCAGCCGGTCGTGCCGGGTGGCCGTTATGTGTTCGACCCGGAGCGCGGCGTGCGCGACGCGTCCGACGATCTGCCCGCGCAATGGCCGGTCGTAGCCGGTCAGACCTTGCTCGATATGGAGCAGGACGATTACCATCGTGCGCAGACGGTTGCGCAAAGCAAGACGCTGATGCGCTTCCTGCTCAACACGTACCTCGGCGGCACGCCGCTCGCGACGCGCCAGATCCTGATCGACTTGCAGAACCTATGAGCTTCTTTCTCACGTCGCCCCACGTGATCGACCTCGGCGTCAATATCGACCACGTCGCCACGCTGCGCAATGTGCGCGGCACGTCCTATCCTGATCCGATCCGCGCGGCGCTGGCCGCTGAAGAGGCCGGCGCCGATGCGATCACGCTGCATTTGCGCGAGGATCGCCGGCATATCGTCGACGCGGACGTGCGCGCGTTGCGTCCGCAACTGAAGACGCGGATGAATCTCGAATGCGCGGTCACGCAGGAAATGCTCGACATCGCGTGCGAGGTGCGTCCGCACGACGTGTGTCTGGTGCCTGAAAAGCGTGCGGAGTTGACCACCGAAGGCGGTCTCGACGTTGCCGGCCACTTCGACGCGGTACGCGCCGCGTGCAAGCAGCTGGCGGATGTCGGCTCGCGCGTGTCGCTTTTCATCGATGCGCAAGAGACGCAAATCCGCGCCGCGCATGAAGCGGGCGCCCCGGTGATCGAACTGCACACGGGCCAGTACGCGCAAGCGCACGACGAAGCCGCGCAACAGCGCGAATACGAACGTGTCGTTCAAGCCGTCGAATTGGGTCGCTCGCTCGGGCTCAAGGTGAATGCCGGCCACGGTCTGCACTACACAAACGTGCAGCAGATTGCGGCGATCGAAGGCATCGTCGAGCTGAATATCGGCCATGCGATCGTTGCACACGCAATCTTCGCCGGCTGGGACAACGCGGTGCGCGAGATGAAGGCGATCATGGTCGCCGCGCGTCTTGCGGCACGCGCTTAGCGCAACGCGAGCGCGTGATGGCGATCTACGGCATTGGTACTGACGTCGTGCAGGTAAGCCGCGTAGCCGCGGTAATGGAACGCACCGGCGGCCGCTTCGCGGAAAAGGTGCTCGGGCCCGACGAACTGCGTGTCTATCACGCGCGCAACGCGCGTTCCGCGGTGCGCGGTCTCGCGTATCTCGCGACGCGTTTCTCGGTGAAAGAAGCGTTCTCCAAAGCGATCGGTCTCGGCATGCACTGGCCGATGACGTGGCGCGCACTGCAAACGCTAAACGAAGCCGACGGCCGGCCGTATGTGGTCGCATCCGGTGAACTCGCGGACTGGCTCGCCGTGCGCGGGATCACCGCACGCGTGACGCTTTCCGACGAACGCGACTACGCGGTGTCGTTCGTGATTGCGGAGACCGGCAATTAGCGAGCGCGCGGGTCATCCCCGCTACCCGAATTTCTCCGGCGCGGCGCTTTGCGCCGGTTGCGCCGTTCGACAGTCTTTCTCTTCCATTTGCGCTCGATGAAAACCTCTCCTGGACCGGTCATGCTCGACGTCGCCGGCAAGACGCTCAATGCCGCCGACAAACGCCGCCTCGCTCATCCAATGACGGGCGGTGTGATTCTGTTTGCGCGGCACTTCGAAAGCCGCGCACAGTTAATTGCGCTGACCGATGCGATTCGCGATGTCCGCGAAGACCTGCTGATCGCGGTCGATCACGAAGGCGGCCGCGTACAGCGCTTTCGTACCGATGGCTTCACGGTGCTGCCGTCGATGGGCAAGCTCGGCGCGCTATGGGATGACGATGTGCTGCACGCGACGAAGGTGGCGACCGCGGTCGGCTACATCCTCGCAGCGGAACTGCGCGCATGCGGAGTCGATATGAGCTTCACGCCGGTGCTCGATCTGAACTACGGCCATTCACAGGTGATCGGCGACCGCGCGTTTCATCGCGATCCGCGCGTCGTCACGATGCTCGCGAAGAGCCTGAATCACGGCTTGGCGCTTGCCGGCATGGCGAACTGCGGCAAGCATTTTCCGGGGCACGGGTTTGCGCAGGCCGATTCGCATGTCGCGGTGCCGGTCGACGAACGCACGCTCGACGAGATACTCGCCGAAGACGTCGCGCCGTACGATTGGCTCGGCATGTCGCTCGCGTCGGTGATTCCCGCGCACGTGATCTATCCGCTGGTCGATTCGAAGCCGGCCGGGTTTTCGCGTGTGTGGTTGCAGGAAATTCTGCGCGGCGCACTGGGCTTTAATGGCGCGATCTTCAGCGACGATCTGTCGATGGAAGCGGCGCGCCAGGGCGGCACGTTGACCGAAGCGGCGACGGCCGCGCTCGAAGCGGGCTGCGATATGGTGTTGATCTGCAATCAGCCGGAAGAAGCCGGCAAGGTGCTCGACGCGCTGCGCGTCAAACCGTCGAAGGCATCGC
This sequence comes from Paraburkholderia rhizosphaerae, assembly GCF_004366595.1. Taxonomy (GTDB): domain Bacteria; phylum Pseudomonadota; class Gammaproteobacteria; order Burkholderiales; family Burkholderiaceae; genus Paraburkholderia; species Paraburkholderia rhizosphaerae. Next base: position 148,504 of record NZ_SORE01000012.1, on the reverse strand, counting down.
GCCGGCGCATCAAGCGGATGCGCTCGCGCGGCAAGGCGCCGATCTGGGACAAACTGATTGACGAGCCGGAGTATCGGCAGGCGCAAGCGCTGTTGCGCGACGCATTCGCGTGAAAGAAGGGTGACTGGGGTTTAACTGGAACTGAAACGTGACGCAAACGCGGTCGATGCCGGGATCGGCGAGAGCGCGCATCTAAAGCACCTGAAAAACAAAGGCGCAAGCAACACGCTTGCGCCTTTGTTTCATCCGACCCGCACACGCATCAATTCAACCGCATCCGCTGCAGCTTGTTATACAGCGTCTTCGGACTAATACCGAGCAGCGATGCGGCGCGATGCCGTGTGCCGCCGACCGCGTCCAGCGTCGCGCGAATCAGCATCTCCTCGACGTCCGCGAGCGGCGTGCCGACCGTCACCTGCACGCGGCCCCCGTTCAGATCACGTCCACCGATGCCGTGTGTCTCATCGGCGCGCAGCGTCTCGAGCACATCGCCTGACGCCTGATACGCGCGCCGCACACGCTCATGCAATTCGCGCACATTGCCCGGCCATTCGTACGCGAGGCACTCGCGCAGGAAGTTCGGCGTGGTTAGCTTCGTCGCATCGGCGATGCCGCGCGCGTTCGCTTCGCGGTTCAACTCATCGACCAGTGATTGGGCGAACAACGCCGGGTCGTCGCCGCGTTCGCGCAGCGGCGGCAGCGACAGCGCGGCCGCTTCGAGGCGCAAGCCGAGGTCTTCATGCAACGAACCGTCCGCGACCGCGGCGCGCGGCACCTTGCGCGTCGACGCGATCAGCCGGAAATCCGTCACCACCTGATTCGTGCCGCCGACCCGCATGAAGGTCTGCGAATCGAGCGCGCGCAACAGCGACTCCTGCTGCGCGCGCGGCAGCAGCGCGATTTCGTCGATAAACAGCGTGCCGCCGCTCGCCTGTTCGAACAGGCCCGGCTCGCGTTGCTCGGCGCCGCTGAACGCGCCGCGCTCGTGGCCGAACAGCAGGCTATCGAGCGGCCGTCCGCCGCCGACGGACGCTGCTGCGCGGCAGTCGAACACGATAAACGGACCTTTGCGCCGCCGGCTCATTTCGTGCAGCGTGCGTGCCGCGACCTCCTTGCCGGTGCCCGCTTCGCCGGAGATCAGCACGGCGGCTTCGGTCGGCGCGACCTGCTCGATCGTGTCATAGATGTGCTGGATCGCGCCGCTGCGGCCGATCATCGGACCGAAGCGGCCCATCTGACGCAGCTTCGCGCGCAGCGTCTGCACTTCCTCGGTCAGTTCGTACGGACGCGGAATGCGCGCGAGCAGGCTGCGCAGACGCGGGATATTCACGGGTTTGAGCAGATAGTCCCAGATGCCGTGCCGCAAGCCTTCGATCGCGCTTTCGACAGTCGCATTGCCCGTCATTACGATGACCGGCAATGCGCCGCCTGGCGGCTGCACCGGCAGATGCTGCAGCAGATCGAGGCCGCTGCCGTCCGGCAGATTCAGGTCGACGAGCACGACGTCCGGGATAAACCGGGACAGCGCGGCGCGCGCTTCGGCAAGCGTGATCGCGGTGTCGACCGAGAAGCCGTCGGCAGCGAGGATCGCCGACAGACCGGACAGGCTATTGGGATCGTCTTCGACAATCAGGGCATGTGGCATAACGAGCGCAATTTTTTCAAATGAACGGAAACCCCCGGGGCGTCAGCGTTCTGGACGCGTTCGGGCACGATAAGGGCCGGTGCTGACGTTTTAACTTCACCGCCCGGCGATTCGACGCATGTTTTCTAATCCTGTTGTCTCCACTAACGCTCATGGACCCTGCGTGCCGCGGTTGCGTTTCTGCTTTTGCCCGTGCGCGCGCGGCTTGATCGTCACACGCGGCACAACCGGCCGCGCGCACGGGGTCACTGCATGAATGCGGCTACAGATCCCGGTTTGCATCGAAGAAGCGGCGCACTTCGCGCTCCGCCTCGTCGCGGGTCTTGCCGTAACGCTCCTGAATCAGTCCGGTTAGCCTGTCCGCGCGACCTTCCGCCTTTGTCAGCTCATCGTCGGTCAGTTCGCCCCACGCGGTTTTCGCCTTACCGATCATCTGCTTCCATTTGCCTTCAGCAATGTCGTTGTTCATTGACACCTCCCTGTTCAATGAACCGCCCGGGCAGATTGAAATGGAAACCCGGACGGCTGCCTAGCTGAGAAGCAGAGGGCGTGCCAGATACCGAATGTGCTGCAGAATCAATGCGCTGACGTTTGAACGGACGAGTTTGTCCGCGATAGCCTGCGCAAATTTGCATAAATTTCCGGTAAAGATTTCCACCACCATACACGGTCGCGGAAAAAAGAAAAAGCGCCCAAATTGGACGCTTTTGCGAAACCGCGCCCAGGTAGGGCGCCGCTCTTGAGTGAAGCCTACGCTTTCCTTACGCGCGGCTGCGGTATTCGTGCGTGCGCGTATCGATTTCGATCTTGTCGCCGATGTTGCAGAAAAGCGGCACTTGCAATTCGAAACCGGTGTTCAGCTTCGCGTTCTTCAGCACCTTGCCCGACGACGTATCGCCCTTGACGGCCGGTTCCGTGTAAATAATTTCGCGGACCACCGTGGTCGGCAGTTCGACCGAAATCGCCTTGTCGTTGTAGAAAACCACTTCGCACGCCATCCCGTCCTGCAGATAGTTCAGCGCGTCGCCCATCATTTCCGCTTCGACTTCAAACTGGTTGTAGTCGGCGTCCATGAACACGTACATCGGGTCTGCAAAGTACGAGTAGGTCACTTCCTTGCGGTCGAGCACGACGACGTCGAACTTGTCGTCGGCCTTATAGACCGTTTCCATGCCTGCGCCCGTCAGCAGGTTCTTGAACTTCATCTTGACGACAGCCGAGTTGCGGCCCGACTTGTTGTATTCGGCCTTCTGCACGACCATCGCGTCGTTGCCGATCATCACGACGTTGCCGGTGCGGAGTTCTTGAGCGATCTTCATAAAACTGTCCTGTACGAAATAATGTGCTTCAACGTTGCTTGCTGTATGGCGTATTCCATTTGCGTACGCCGTGGCGCACGGCATCCGTGGGCGCTGCCCGCAGCCGTTGCCGGTGTTTTACCCGATGCAGAGGAAATTCGGATGAAACCGCACGGGATGCCCGCGCCGATGCGCTTGGGCCTATAGCGGTGCCGCGTCTGAAATGGCGGCCGTTGGCTAACCGTTTATTTTAGCTGAGTTTTTGCGAATCGGGCCAGATTTCCGGCGAGATCCCCGGCGCGTGCAAGTTCGTGCGCCCATTGCGTTGCGCGCGCGGTCAGTGCGGGCCGATGGCGCGAGAAATCGGCCCACAGCGTGGCCCAGTCAGGCGCGCCTACGCCGTTCCACGCGTGCCAGAAGCGCGTCAGCGCGTCGCGCGCAGCAGTGGGTAGCGAGCGCGCGTAGTGCGCGAGCGCGGCGTCGAGTTTGGGCAGGTGCGCGTCGTCCGCTTGCGGATAGATGTGCCAGACGAATGGGCGCGCGGCCCACTGCGCGCGCACGAAGGAATCTTCGCCACGCACGAAGTTCAGGTCGCTCGCCCATAGCAGGCGGTCGTAGCCGGATTGGTCCGTGAACGCGAGCGCATGGGCGGCGAGGTTGCCGCGTTGCGCATGCGTGCCCGCGGCGAACGACGGCAGGCTGAAAAAACGGGCGAGAGCGCCCGAAATTCGTCCTTCGGGCACCAGCAGCACGATTGGACTGGCCGAGTCGCGCCATTGTTCGAGCAGCGCATCGACGGCCGGGTTTTCGTACGCGAAAAGCGAGATTACGGTCGTGTCGGCGGTGGGCAGCGGGGCGCCGACCCTATCGCGCCACCATGCGGCGCGCACGGATTCCGACGCGTCGAACGCCGCGCGTTGCGCGTCGAGATCATGTTCTTTCAGCACGCCGCCGGTACCGGGCGCGAGTCCCGGAAAGAAAAAGGTCTTCACGAGCGGATAACGCGGATGCGGCGATGGCCGCAAATGGAAATCCGCGACCCAGTCTTCCGCGCTCAGATAGTCGAGGTTCAGCCACACCGGCGCGCGCGCGCGGCGGGCCATCGCGGCGACGTAGACCGGCGGCAGTTCGCAGGCGAACGCTTCGATCACCACATCGGCCACTTCGAGCGTATCGCCCGCGTGCGTGGGCTCGCGCCAATGTTCGACGACGATGCCTTGCGCGCTCTGGCGTGCGAGACCGGTGTCGATGACCGGACACAGCGCGTGAAACGCGCGCAGATCGTCGACGAACAGGCGCACTTGCCAACCGTGTTCCGCTGCAAGCTGGCGCGCGAGGCGCCAGCAGACACCGATGTCGCCGAAGTTGTCGATCACCGCGCAAAAGATATCGCAGGCGATCGTCGTGTCGTCCGGCGCATGCAATTCAGGTTGCGCGTCGGGCTGCGCGAGCGGCTTGCGCGCCGCGCGCGGGGTTCGGGATGCGTTGCAGACGACAGCGCGGGAGGCAGCGGACATGGCGGCAGGGCCTGTGGACTTTGAGTAGGCGCGGCATGATCGGAATGTTCTAAACTGGCGATTTTAATGCAGCGTTTCCGCGCAAGACCGGTCTACTCTGCTGTTTATCGACTGATTTTTCCCCGCAAAGCGCCGCTTCCAGTCTAATTCTGCATGGCCCACTCTGACGCTTCCGATACTGCCGACGTCTTCGAGCCGAAAAAAGTGCTCGCGCAATTACCGCATCTGCCCGGCGTTTATCGCTACTACGATGCGACTGGCGCGGTGCTGTACGTCGGCAAGGCGCGCGACCTGAAAAAGCGCGTGTCGAGCTACTTCACGAAGACGCTGCTATCGCCGCGTATCGCGATGATGGTTACGCGCATCGCGCGTATCGAAACCACCGCGACACGCTCCGAAGCGGAAGCGCTGCTGCTTGAAAACAACCTGATCAAGGCGCTGGCGCCGCGCTACAACATCCTGTTTCGCGATGACAAGTCGTATCCGTACCTGAAGCTGACCGGTCATCAGTTTCCGCGCATGGCGTATTACCGCGGCGCGGTCGATAAGAAGAACCAGTATTTCGGACCGTTTCCGAGCGCGTGGGCGGTGCGCGAAAGCATCCAGATCCTGCAGCGCGTGTTTCAGTTGCGCACCTGCGAAGACTCGGTGTTCAACAACCGCACGAGGCCGTGTTTGCTGCATCAGATCGGTCGTTGCACCGCGCCGTGCGTCGGCGCGATCAACGAGGAAGACTACGCGCGCGATGTGTCGAACGCATCGCGGTTTCTGCTTGGGCGCCAGTCGGAGGTGATGAGCGAGCTCGAGCAGAAGATGCACGCGTTCGCGGCCGAGTTGAAGTTCGAGCAGGCGGCGGCGGTGCGTAACCAGATGAGCTCGCTGTCGACGGTGCTGCACCAGCAGGCGATCGAGGTCGGCGGCGATAGCGATGTCGATATTCTCGCGGTCGTCGCGCTCGGTGGACGCGTCTGCGTGAATCTCGCGATGGTGCGCGGCGGGCGGCATCTGGGCGACAAGGCGTACTTTCCGGCGCATGTCGAAAGCGCGCTGGCGGTCGAGGAAGGCACGCTCGACGACGATGACGATGACGCGGACGACGGGGCGGCGCAAGACTTCGCGTCGGCCGCGCCCGCCGAGACGCATACCGGCGTTGCGCCGCTCGACATGCGGGCGTTGAACAGCGAGCGCGAATCCGCCGACGACGACACGTCGCATACCGAAGTCGCGGGCAGCACAAACAGGGACCTTTCGGACCAGGACGACGCGAACGCGGACGATGACTCGTCAACTGCTGCCGACGACGACGCGATGCCTTCCGCGGCATCGACCGCTGCCGACGATGCTGTCACTTCCGCCGCCGCGGCCGGCAACGGGACGGCGCTCGCTCGCTCGCGCACACCGGGCATCGAATCCGAAGTGCTCGAAGCGTTTATCGCCCAGCACTATCTCGGCAACCGCGTGCCACCGGTGCTGGTCGTCAGCCACGCGCCGGCGAACCGCGAACTCGTCGATCTGCTGATTGAACAGGCGGGTCACAAGGTGACGGTGCTGCGTCAGCCGCAAGGCCAGAAGCGCGCGTGGCTCGCGATGGCCGAGCAGAACGCGCGGCTCGCGCTCGCGCGTCTGCTGTCCGAACAGGGTTCGCAGCAGGCGCGTACGCGCGCGCTCGCCGACACGCTCGCGCTCGAATGCGAAGACCTCGCGCAGTTGCGCATCGAATGCTTCGACATCAGCCATACGATGGGCGAGGCGACGCAGGCGTCGTGCGTTGTGTATCACCATCACAAGATGCAGTCGTCGGAATACCGGCGCTACAACATCACCGGCATCACCCCAGGCGATGACTACGCGGCGATGCGTCAGGTGCTGACGCGCCGCTACGAGAAAATGGTGGCGCAGGCCGCCGCGAATGCGGTCGACGAAGCGACGACCTTGCAGGCCGAAGCGGCCGCCGACCCGCTCGTCACGCCGGATGCGGCGGAACCCGTCGCCGCGGGCGGCACATTGCCGAACATCGTGTTGATCGACGGCGGCAAGGGCCAGGTCGAAATTGCGCGTCAGGTGTTCAATGAACTGGGGCTCGATCTCGGGATGCTGGTCGGCGTCGCGAAAGGCGAGGGACGCAAGGTCGGGCTCGAAACGTTGGTGTTCGCCGACGGCCGCACGGCGCTCGAGCTGGGCAAGGAAAGCGCGGCGCTGATGCTGGTCGCGCAGATCCGCGACGAGGCGCACCGCTTCGCGATTACCGGCATGCGCGCGAAACGCGCGAAGACGCGCCAGACGTCGCGTCTCGAGGAACTTGAAGGCGTCGGCGCGAAACGCCGCCAGCGGCTGCTGGCGCGCTTCGGCGGCTTGCGTGGCGTGGTGGCGGCGAGTGTCGACGATCTGGCGAGTGTCGAAGGTATTTCGCGCGCGCTGGCCGAGCAGATCTACCGGCAACTGCACTGAACGCGCCGGCGGGACGGGTCCGGCGCGGCTGTGCGCGTGGGTTGCAAATGACCTGCGAGTGAGTTGCCGGCCCGTTGCGGGTCAGTTGCAGGCCAGTTGTCGATGGATCGCTGGACTTCGCTGGATGTTTGTTCGCTTGTGGCTGTCTCATTGAGACGGCACAATTGCATCTCTATTTTTCAGAACCCTGTCGCTGCCCATGCCGTTTAATTTCCCGATCTTTCTGACGTGGCTGCGGATCGTGCTGATTCCACTCGTGGTGGGCGTGTTCTATTTGCCCAACTCATGGATGAACGTCGAGCACCGTAATCTGGCGGCGATGGTGATCTTCATTCTGGCCGCGCTGACCGACTGGTTCGACGGCTATCTCGCGCGCAAATGGAACCAGACGTCCGCATTCGGCGCGTTTCTGGACCCGGTCGCCGACAAGCTGATGGTGACCGCGGCACTGCTGATACTCGTGCAAGTGGCGCGCCTGGACGCCGCGATCGCGCTGGTGATCGTCGGCCGCGAAATCGCGATTTCCGCGTTGCGTGAATGGATGGCGCAGATCGGCGCGTCGAAGAGCGTTGCGGTGAATTCGCTCGGCAAGTTCAAGACCGCATGCCAGATGGTCGCGATTCCGATGCTGCTGCTGTATGAACCCGTGCGTTTTCCGGGTGGGTTCGTACTCGATACGCGAGTGTGGGGCGTGTGGCTGATTTATCTCGCCGCGGTGCTGACGATCTGGTCGATGCTGTATTACATGAAGCTCGCATGGCCGCAGATTCGCGAGCGCGGCGGTGCGGTTTGAATGATGCGCAAACGCCGCGAATCGGGCGGTGGAAAAAGGGTTGACACGTTTCAGTGCTTTATACATAATCTCGTCTCTCCGGTGCAGGCGGTCTAGCAAGTTGATGCGCCGGAAGTCAGTAGCAAATGCGGGAGTAGCTCAGTTGGTAGAGCGCAACCTTGCCAAGGTTGAGGTCGCGAGTTCGAGACTCGTCTCCCGCTCCAGAATTTTCGAAGCGGCCCTTGTTTGAGTTTTGAACGAAGACTCGAAGCCGTTTCAGCAGTGCAAAAGGTAATACGCTGCAAGGCAGCCTGATTGGGTGCCACTTGCAGGGCCACGCGGGAGTAGCTCAGTTGGTAGAGCGCAACCTTGCCAAGGTTGAGGTCGCGAGTTCGAGACTCGTCTCCCGCTCCAGCAAATAAAGGGAAGCCAGCTGGGGAAGCAAAGCTTCCCTTTTTGTTTGGCAGGTTTTTCGGCAGGCCAGTAGGCCAATGCACATTATCTGCGGACCGTTGCGCGTGCAACCTTAGGTAGAGTTTTCAGGGTGCAGTCTTTGGCAACGTGATCAGTTCCGTAGTCCGCTTACGGCGCGATAGCAAAGCGGTTATGCAGCGGCCTGCAAAGCCGTGTAGGCCGGTTCGACTCCGGCTCGCGCCTCCAGAAAAAGCCCCGATCAAGTGATAACTGATCGGGGCTTTTGCTTTGGCATCACGCTTTTGTTTTGCGATCACGTCCCGCGCGGCGTCGCGCTACGCCTGGTTCATTCCATCAGAGCTCAACCATGTCCGATTCACAGCAAGTCGATACACCAGCCGCGCCGCACTTCGACTGGCGCTGGAAAGCCTTCGATGATCTGACGAACGTCGAGGTCTACGAGATGCTGGCCGCGCGCAGCGCGGTCTTCGTGATGGAGCAGAACTGTCTGTACGGCGATATCGACGGGCTCGATCGCGACGCATGGCATCTGCTGGTATACGAATCGGATGCGCCGCGCGCGAAGCTCGCCGGTTACCTGCGCGTGCTGCTGCCCGATGCCGAAGAAGCGGATATTCGCATTGGCCGTGTGCTGACTACGGCCGGTTTTCGCGGCGTCGGTCTCGGCAAGGCGATGCTCGAACGCACGTTGAATCACATCTATGCGCAATGGCCCGGCACGCCGGTTCGCTTGCATGCGCAAGCGCATTTGCAGGCGTTTTATGGCGCGCATGGTTTCGAGCCGATCTCGGAAGTGCACGAAGAAGACGGCATCCCGCACGTCTGGATGCGTTCGGCCTGACAGGCGAGCGACTGAGCGGCTCTTGTAGTCGTAGACGCCTGGCATCGCCTGGTCGCCTGGTCGCCTGGTCGCCCAATCGCCGATCGCCGTTTCGCGGTATCGCAGGCCCGGCCCAGTCGCAGCCCCCGCGAACTCGCCGGCTGCGGCGCATCGCCCGCCGCTTCCAGACGGCTATCGCTGCGCGTGTGCGGATGACGTCCGAGTCGCGGACGGGCCCGCGACCGGCCGTGCGCCGGCATCCTGCTTGCCCGCCCGCTCATTGCGCAAACGTCCGCGTGCCGACAGCCGGATCCAGTGGCGCAGTGCAATCAGCGCGCCTAACACGCTCATCATCGACCCCGGAATCCAGAGCAGCAGCCCGCCGATCTGTTGATCGCGCATCGGGCTCAACCATGTGAACGCGCGGCCGCAGATCGAATAGACCGGATACAGTTCGTGCGTCGAAAAGAAGATAAAGGCGCCAAGCAGAATTTGCGGCGGAATCGCGGCGATCACAATCAGGATGCGTCGTCCCGGCGCGAGCCGCGCGGGCGGCGCCGGACGCGGATTGAGCACGAGCCACCAGAACATCAGCCCGTCGATGGCCATGCTCCAGTTCATCACGCGGTACACGCGCCAGTCGATCATCGCGATGAAGTGAATCGGCGATAGCAGCCAGAAATAAATCAGGCCGACAAACAAGACGACCGCGACGACCGGATGCAACAGCACATCGAGCGTCATGCGCACGGCGCGTGTCTGCAGCACGGGCTGCACGAAACGCTGTCGCCAGGTGAATGGGATGCCTGCGCGCAGCGCGGCGCCCGGATACGACAGCGCGATGAAGAATGGCCCGAGATGATGCAGCACCAGATGCTGCGCGCGATGCATGAAGAACTCATGCTCGAAGAAATAGTCGAGCCGCGTGTGCAGCACCACGTAGAGCGCGACAAGCCCGAACCAGAACGACACTTGCCGCGCGAACGACAGCTTCGCTTTGCGCACGCCTCGCACAAACAGCACGGCGGTCACGATCATCACGATCACGACCGTCGGTGACGGTTCCCACGGTTCGAGCCAATAGAGCAGGTTCATCGCGGACAACGGCGCGGGTTCATCGCTGGCAACGGAACAGGTTCATCGCGGCCATCAATTGGCCTGAGCCGGCGATTTCACCGGAAACGTCGTCTCAACCGTTTCACCGTCCGAGAAGTGCAGCTTCAGACGCACGTTATCGCCGGGCGCGATCTTGTGTTTCGGCTCTTCGAGCATCAGGTGATATCCGCCCGGCGCGATCTTCGCTTCACTGTGCGCCGGTACGGTCAGCTTGTCGACCATCACCATCTTTTGCGTCGAGCCGCTCGACACCGTTTGATGCAGCATCGCGCTGCCATAGTCGGCACTCGATACGTCGACGAGGTCGATCGGCTTGTCGCTATTGTTCGAGAGCGTCACATAACCGGCGGCGGGCAGGTTATTCGGCAGCCAGCGCACCCACGGGTTTTTCACGACGATGGCCTGCGCCGCACCGGCAGCGTGAGCGGGCGTGCTCGCGGCGAACATCAGCGCGAATGCAAAGGCACCCGCGCACGCAAAGGCAAACGCCTGCGCGCGTCCAAAACGATGCATCGAAGTCAGAGGTCTCATATTGTTGGTCATCGTGGAAGAGAAAAAGGCATCAGCGAAACACGTCACGAACGAACTTCAATGATACGGCGCAGATCCTGCGCGATCTGATCCGGCGTATCCTGGTCGGTAGCCAATAGCCGCGCGTGGCCTTGCGCGTCGAAGATGTAGACGGCCGAACTATGCGTGACATCGTAGTTACCATTCGGGTCGCGCTTCTCCATCTGGTACGCGACGCGATAGCGTTGCGCGAGTCCCTGGATCTGCGCATCGCTGCCGGTGAGTCCCCGTGCGTGCTGCGCATCGAACGCGCCGACATAGTCGTGCAACGCCTGCGGCGTATCGCGCGCAGGATCGACGCTCACAAACAGAATGCGTACGTGCTGCGCGTCCGGGCCCAGTTTGCCGAGCACTTGCATCAATCGCGCCATCGTCTCCGGACAAACGTCAGGACAATGCGTATACCCAAAATAGACCAGCGTCGTATCGCCTTTGAACGCGGCGGCCGTGGCCGGCTTGCCGTCGTCGCCGGTCAGTGAGAACTCGAGGTCCGGCAAGTGGCCTGTGACGTTGGTCAGCTGCCACGGCGCTTCGTGGTGCGAGCAACCGGCTAGCGCAGTGGCGGCACATAGCGCGACCGTCAACGACGCGACGCGATGCGCAACGGACTTGCGTGCGACGCGCGTTCGCGACGCGCCGACCCTGCGCGCGCCTGCTGCCGAACGCACGGCATCGAAGCGCGCAAATGAAAATCCGGGGAACAAAGGCTTGACCACCGACTCGATTTATCCAGAACCCTCGACGCCCCGCGAGACCGACAATGCGCGTCGTACGACGCGTCCATCGGGAGCAGAATGAACATCCATGCGGTTTCGCGGCAGAGGCAGAAACTCTAGCGCAATTCCGGTTCCCGCGTCGCGCGCCGGCCACCCGATCGGGTCGTTCGGGGCAATATGACGCAGCGTCTGAAAGCTGCGTGAAGCCAGATTGTCCGGTTTTTGACTAATTTCACCGATCGCGTATCGAAATGGACGCGACACATACGGGCTAACCCGCCCGCCGATGTGCGAACGAGACTCCGCGTCTCGATTAATCGACCGATGCGCGGTAAGATGCGCACACTTTTCCGGCTGAAAGCGGCTGAAAGGCAAGATAATCCGATGCAAGCACCTCCCGCAGTCCTCGCTCCAACCGAATACGCGTTCTTCTTCGACTTCGACGGCACGCTCGTCGAACTCGCACCGACGCCCGACGGCGTGCTCGTGCAGTCCGAAACGCCCACACTGCTGACCGAACTGCGCGGCCTGACCCATGGCGCGGTCGCGATCGTGTCGGGTCGCGGCATCGATAGCATCGATGGCTTTCTGCGCATGCCGGACCTGCCAGTCGCGGGGCTGCATGGCGCCGAGCGGCGTGACGCGAATGGCGACACGCAGCGCATCGGCTTTAACGACGACCGGCTGCTGCGCATGGAGCAGGTGCTCGCGGGCGTCGTCAACGCGAATCCGGGAATGCTGCTCGAAATCAAGGGCGCGTCGCTCGCGCTGCACTATCGCAATGCGCCGGACCGCGAGCCGGCCGCGCGCGCGGCGACCGCGCGGTTGGTGGCCGACTATCCGGGCGCGTACGTGTTGCAGCCGGGCAAGATGGTCTACGAGATCAAACCGAAGGACGTCGACAAAGGCCGCGCGCTGCGCGCCTTTCTCGACGAACCGCCTTTTGCGGGCCGCAAGCCGGTGTTCGCCGGCGACGATCTGACGGATGAAAAAGGCTTTGCGGTAGTGAATGAATGTGGCGGCGTGTCGATCAAGGTCGGCGGCGGCGATTCGATCGCGCGCTCGCGGCTCGAGTCGGTGGGCGCGCTGCACGACTGGCTCGCGGCGGTCGTCGCGGCGGCGCGCGGCGCATGAAGCGGCGGCGCGCTCTTTCCGGTTTCGTGGTGCGGCCGTCCGCTTCGGGCCAAGGTTTTATTTCATCGGGGAACCGCGCGTCATGAGTCGCCTGATCATCGTTTCGAACCGTGTCGCGCCGATTTCCGAAGGCGGTCCCGCGGCGGGCGGCCTTGCGGTCGGCGTCTATGACGCGCTGAAAGAAACCGGCGGCATGTGGTTCGGCTGGAGCGGCGACGTGCTGGCCGCGGGACAGCCGCAAATCAAGCTCGAAGAGCGCGGCCCGGTGACATTCGCGACGATCGGTCTCGTGCGGCGCGACTACGACCAGTACTACCGCGGTTTTTCGAATGCGACGCTGTGGCCCGCGTTCCACTACCGTGCCGACCTGCTGCAATACGACCGCCACGAGTACGAAGGCTATTGCCGGGTGAACGCGTGGCTCGCGCAACAGCTGGTCCCGTTGCTGCGCGCCGACGACGTAATCTGGGTGCACGACTATCATCTGATCCCGTTCGCGCAGGCTTTGCGTGCGGCGGGCGTCGCAAACCGCATCGGCTTTTTCCTGCACATTCCGTTTCCCGCGTCGCAAGTGTTGCTGGCCGTGCCGCCGCATCGCTCGCTGGTCGAAGCGCTGTGCTCGTTCGATCTGCTCGGCTTTCAGACGGCGCCCGACTTGCGTTCGTTCTGCGATTACATCGTCAACGAAGCGGATGGCAGCGTGGATTCGCGGCCCGCGACGGCCGCCGAACCCGTGCTGATCCATGCGTTCGGACGAACACTGCGCGCGGCCGCGTACCCGATCGGCGTCTATCCGGACGAGATCGCCGAACTCGCGAAAGCCGGCGAGCGCGGCAAGCCGGTGCGCACGATGAAGGCCACGCTGCACAAGCGCAAGCTGATCATGAGCGTCGACCGGCTCGACTACTCGAAGGGGCTGGTCGAACGCTTCCGTGCGTTCGAGCGGCTGCTCGATCATGCGCCGGCCCAGCGCAACAACGTGTCGTTCCTGCAGATCGCGCCGCCGACGCGCGCCGATATGCATGCTTATCAGGAGATCCGGCTGCAGCTCGAAAGCGAATCGGGGCGTATCAACGGCCGCTTCGCGGAGCTCGACTGGACGCCGATTCTCTATATTCACCGGCAGTACGAGCGCTCGGTGCTGGCCGCGTTGTTCCGCACCGCGCACGTCGGCTACGTGACGCCGCTGCGTGACGGCATGAATCTCGTTGCAAAAGAGTATGTGTCCGCGCAGGACCCGGAGGACCCGGGCGTGCTGGTGCTGTCGCGCTTTGCGGGCGCCGCGCAGGAGTTGACCGGTGCGCTGATCGTGAACCCGGTCGATATCGACGGCATGGCTGACGCGCTCGCGACCGCGTTGTCGATGCCGCTCGCGGAGCGGCAGGCGCGGCATCGGGACATGATCGTGCAGTTGCGCGAGAACAATGTGTCGGTATGGCGCGACAACTTCATGCGCGATTTGCAGCGCTCGCAGCCGGCGTTGCCCGATGTCGCTGAAGCGGGGAAGACACCGCGGCGCGAAGACCGGGCCGGTGTGATGAACTGAGTCGCGCGCGACGAGGCATGCTCGCGCAAACAAAATGCCGCTTCGAAGCGTAAGGTTCGAAGCGGCATTTTTTTAGCCAGCGTCTCAGCCAGCGCCTGTTGATTCCATGCGCGATGGCCGATTGTCGCGATTCGCGATATGCAGCACTCGGCGCGCGCAATCAAGCGACGTGCTGTTCGTCCACTTTCTTGTTGCCGCCGATATGCAGCGTCGTGGTCTTACCGTACTGCTTCGCGAGCAGATCGCGATAGAGGCCCGGACGATTGCGCAACTCTTCGGGGCTGCCGTCGTCGATGACTTTGCCCGCGCTCATCACGATGATCCGGTCGAAATTGTGCAGCGTCGACAACCGGTGCGCAATCGCGATCACCGTGCGGCCGACCATCAGACGATCGAGCGCTTTCTGGATCGCCTCTTCCGATGCGCTATCCAGCGCGGAGGTCGCTTCGTCGAGCAACAGGATCGGCGAATCCTTCAGGATCGCGCGCGCGATCGCGATGCGCTGCCGCTGGCCACCGGACAGTTTCACGCCGCGGTCGCCGACGATCGTATCGAAACCCTCCGGCATCGATTCGATAAAGTCGGTGCAGCGCGCATCGCGCGCGGCCGCGAGCACTTCCTCGCGCGACGCGTCCGGCCGGCCGTACGCGATGTTTTCGTAAACCGTCCGATGCAGCAGCGAAATATCCTGCGGCACCAGCGCGATCGCATGACGCAGGCTGTCCTGCGTGATCGAGCCGATATCCTGGCCATCGATCTTGATCTGTCCGCCCTGCGGTTCGTAAAAGCGCTGCAGCAACGCGAGCACGGTCGACTTGCCGGCGCCTGACTTGCCGATCAGACCGACCCGCTGGCCCGGCTCGATATTCAGATCGAAATGATCGAGAATCGGCCGACGGCGCGGATACGCGAACGTGACCTGGTCGAACTGCACGCGGCCGCCCTGCGGCACAAGCTCGGCCGCGTCATTGCGATCCGGCATGCCGTGCGGCTCGAGCAGCGTCTTGACCGCTTCGGCCAGACGCGCAACGTGCTGCGTAACGTCGACCAGCGCCACCGCGAGGTCGCGCGTGCCGTGCAGGATCGTGAACCCGAGCGAGCTGACCAGCACGATGTCGCCGGACGTCGCGCGGCCTTGATCCCACAGCCACAACGCCCAGCCGAGCAGCCCGGCGGACAGCAGCGCGGTGATCACCGCGTGCAGCAGACGCAACCGCTCCAGATACAGCAGACTCTTCTGCCGCGCGTCCATTTCGGCCTTGACGGTCGCGCCGAAGCGCTTCTGCTCGCGAAACGTCATGCCGAACGCGCGCACCAGCGCCATATTGCCGATCACATCGACCAGCTCGCCGTCGACCGCCGCGGCCTTCGCCGCGAAATTCTGGTGACGCGCGGAGCCGCGCTTTGCGAGCCTGTACAGCACGATCGCGAGGACCGCCGAACAGCTGAGCAACGCGCCGGCCATCAACGGATTCACGGTGATGATCATCACGATCGCGCCGAGCACCGCGATGCAGGGCGGCAGCACGTTCCACGCGGTGGTGTTTTCGGCCGTATAGACCGCATTCGACGTCGCGGTGATCCGGCTCGCGAGCGTTCCGGGCTGCTTTTCGGCGTAATAGGTCGGCGAATGGCCGCTCAGGTACTGGAACAGATCGCGGCGCAAGTCGCCGGTGACGGCGACGAACGTGTGCGCGGCGAACCAGCCGCCGACCCGCCACAGCAGGTTGTCCGCGGCAATCAGGCCGACAAGGATCGCAAACGCACCCCACAGCGGCCCGGGATGATGTCGCCCCTGGCTCAGTACGTCGATCAGGTGTTTGATCGCATATTGCGACGCGAGCGCGCAGCCGACTGCGGCGAACACGCTGCACAGAACCACCGTATGCGCAAAAGGATGGCGGCGAATGAAGCGAAAAAGGAACGCAAGCGGCCGTTGCGCATAGCTCGCAAGCTTTGCGTTATGGGCATTACGCTGGGCAATGGTGAGATGTTCCAATTGTGCGTACTGTCGTCTGAAGTCGGGTTAGCTCATCGGTCACGGGTAGCCTCGTAACACAGCGTAGGTTCCGCATTGTAAACATGCAAAAGCGAATTCGGACCGCGGAAAGTCGATTTACGCCAGCCTCGTGCGGGATTCATTTCAGGATGGCTCGCACGTTACACGGTCCGGCGCGTCCCGCCACCCGATTTGGCTTAACGACGGGCCCGAAGTTTTTCGAGATACAATTACAGTTTGCATTCAATCGGGTCGCATCGAATCGGAGTGGCCCTGTCGGTTAGCGAAGCGATGCTTCGTGAAACGAAGCGACACTGCGATGAGCCTAACCAACCCGCTAGCAAGTGCCGATAAGGTTTGGATACGTGTCGAAGCACAAACTGAAGCACAAACGAGGCCTGAGGCGGGGGATTCGGGGGCACATGCAATCCGGGAACCGAACCGGCCAACGGGGGAAACGCGGGCTAATAACAAGCTGTAACCACAATTGAAAACTGCACCTGAGACCGCATTTAGGAGGACGTTGGCAACACGCGACGGCGAGTTTGTCGCTACCGGTTTCCAATGTAGAACTGTCTTAGAAAACAAGGGGTTGCAAAGTGTTTCCCCTTTGTAACAACGTAAAGTCTTTGAAATGTTCGGGCCGTTTGGCCGAGGTGGCATTGATAATGCGTGCTCGGTCAGCCCAGGATGACTGACATTTGTCAACGGCTGTGCTTGCGGTGCGTTTACCGCGAAGACAGTAGGTGACGATGGCGAAGTCCTGGCGTCCCTACCGGGCGATCCATCGCAGGATTTTCTCGAAAGAGCAGGTATGTGCCGGCATCGGGTCCGGCCATGCAACCTTGGCGAGCACGCGAGTCGCTTTTACAAACTGCAGTTACTTAGCCTGATCTTTTACGGGAGTTAATCCACATGCGAATCGCTCAAATCGCTCCGTTGCACGAGGCGGTTCCGCCGAAGCTATACGGCGGCACGGAACGGGTCGTCTCTAATCTGACGGAAGCACTGGTTGAGCAGGGTCACGACGTGACGCTGTTCGCGAGCGGCGATTCGCGTACCTCCGCGAAGCTCGAAGCATTCTGGCCGCAGGCGCTGCGTCTGGATCCGACGATCCGCGACGTGATGGCGCCGCACATGCTGTTGCTCGAAGAAGTGCGCCGCCGCGCGGACGAATTCGACGTTCTGCACTTCCACATCGACTATTACCCGTTCTCGCTGTTCGCGCGTCAGCCGGTGCCGTTCCTGACGACCATGCATGGCCGTCTCGACCTGCCCGAACTGCAGCCGGTGTTCAACACGTTCAGCGACGTGCCCGTTGTGTCGATTTCGGACAACCAGCGCCAGCCGCTGCAGCAGGCGAACTGGCTGCAAACGGTCTATCACGGTCTGCCGGAGAACGTGCTGACGCCGATCCCCAACGTCGAGCCGGGCTATCTCGCCTTCCTCGGCCGCGTGTCGCCGGAGAAGGGCCTCGACCGCGCGATCCGCATCGCCGGCCAGGCGGGCATGAAGCTCAAGGTTGCAGCCAAGATCGACAAGGCCGACCGCGCCTACTACGAAGAAGTGATCAAGCCGCTGATGGCGCTGCCGCACGTCGAGTACATCGGCGAAATCGGCGAAGCCGAAAAGCGTGAGTTCCTCGGCAACGCGCATGCACTGGTGTTCCCGATCGATTGGCCGGAGCCGTTCGGTCTGGTGATGATCGAAGCGATGGCATGCGGCACGCCGGTGATCGCGTTCAAGCGCGGCTCGGTGCCGGAAGTCATCGAAAACGGCGTGTCCGGTTTCGTCGTCGAAGACGAAATCAGCGCGGTGGCGGCCATCAATCGCCTGTCGCAACTGCCGCGTGCGAACGTGCGCAAGGCGTTCGAGGCACGTTTCACGTCGCAGGTGATGGCGCGCAACTACGTCGCGACCTATGAAGAACTGCTGCGCCAGAAGCGCCGTACCGTGCTGCGCGAGGTCAACGCGAGCTAACGCGGCTTGACCGCGACCGCCGCGCGAGCGGCGGCTGCGTGAAGTTTTTCACAACGCCCCGTGTGCACCTTGCACCCGGGGCGTTGTGTTTCCCGGGCGCCCGACCGTTAGATGTCGCGATTCGCTGATGCCACAATCTGGCGCATCGACGCCCATTCGCAGGCATGTCGTCCGGTGGTGCACCGGACTGACGCATCGCTGGCATGCGCATCGCATCGCGGCGCGCGCGCCGGGCGGATGGTCAGGTGCGGGTTGGGTGAGGGTCCGGTGAGTCGGCCGCGCAATATCCCTATAATGGCCGTGCCGCAAAATGCGCAAGCGGCGTCACGGACACGAGGAGAATGCTTTGGCGAGAACGAAACAGACGCGAGCGAATGCCGCGCCGGGCGCCGGCATGATCTTCGCGCTGCGTGCGATCGGTCTCGTGATTTTCGCACGCTGGCTGTTCTCGATGTCCAACATGGACGTGTTGACTGCGTTGTCCGCGATGGCTTCTTCGCCGTGGGCCTGCATCAATCTCGTGTTCCTGTTTCTGCTGATTTTTCTGCCGGGCGCGCGCGCCCGCGTCGAGCGTCCGTTCCATCCGCTGCCGCAATGGCTGCGGCAGGCGCTGCGGCTATTCGCGTTTCTCGGGTTTCTGTTCGCCGCCTGGTCGGTCGGCGCGTTCGCGTGGACGGCGGGCTTACGGCGTGCCGCGCATGCGGTGGCGGCAACCAATGGCTGGCTGCTCGCTGCGCCAGCGTTGTACGCGGCCGTGCTGTGGATTTGCCGGCCGCGCGCGCTATGGCGCACGAATACCGGTGCGCGCCGCTTTGCGATTGGCCGTTACGCGATTTCCATTGATAACGTCACGCGTACTGCAGTGGTCTGGATGGAAAGCCGCAAGCTAGGGCAGTACGATGCGCGCGAACTTTCGGTGCGATGGCCGGGCGGCGTGATCGACGGTGGCAGTCGTGCGGCGAAAGAAACACCGGGCGGTGACGCGAAGGATGCGGCCGGGTCAGGCCTCGGGGCCGTGCCCGTTGCCGCCGCGCCTGATATCCAGGCGCAGCGTGACGCCGCGTTTGACACCCGCGAGGCACAAACGGACGCTAATCAGGACAACCATGTGGGCGCCGATACGGATGCCGCTGCGCGCGGCGTCGACGGCCAACACACCGCCGAACCGCCCGCGACCGCTCCCGTCGCGAGCCGCGAGCCCGCCATCGCGCGAGCCACCAGTATGGCGCCGCCGCGACATACCGGTCCGGGCGGCTGGCTGCGTCGGCCGAAGATCGAACTGATGTGGGATTCGCCGGCGGCGGCCGGGCATAACCGCCAGACGGTATTTCGTGTGTCGCTCGTATCTGAAGGCGACCGCACAGCGGCCCGCGCGCTCGACGCGAGCTTGCGGCAAGCGGGATGAACGGATCGCATGCACGCCATGGCCGCCGCGAACGTGGCGTGAGTCCGGGGTTTGGGTTGTCTGTCCGGTTCGTTGCTTGCACATCGACCATCGCTGCGCCCCAGGACGCTGTGCGTCGTGTGAGACCGACCGATGCCAACCGAACCACGCGCGGCTGACTGCGCGAACAACGAAACAAACAGGCGACAAGAAAGAGAAAAGAGAAGTATCGAATGGACGTGTCCTTGTTGATCCGCTGGGTGCTTGCCGCACTTCATCTGCTGGGCTATGGTCTTGCGCTGGTGGCGATCGTTGCGCGCACCTACGCGTTGCGGCGTTGTTCGTCGCCGCAAAGCTTGTCGAGTGTGTTTCTCGCCGATAACGTCTGGGGCCTTTGCGCGGTACTGCTGATCGTCTCCGGTTCGATACGCGCGTTCGGCGGCTTCGAGAAGGGCGCGTCCTTTTATCTTCAGGAGCCGCTTTTCCACGTGAAGATGGGCGCGCTGGTCATCATTCTGCTGCTCGAAATCGCACCGATGGTCGCGTTGATCCGCTGGCGCATCGCGCTCAGAAAAGGCATGCCGCCACGGCTTGGACGCGCGCATCGGTTTGCGACGATCGGCGCGGTGCAGATTGCGCTGCTCGTCGTGATGGTGTTCGCCGCGACCGGGATGGTGCGCGGTGTTGGCGTGCCGGGCACCGACTGGTAAGCGACGGTCGCGGCGTACCCAGTACCCAGTACGCAGCACCGGCCAGGGCGACGGCGGGCAGCGGGCTTGCCAGCAGGGCAGCGGACTCGTGCCGCACGACGGTGACTATTTTCAACGCCGGTTTCTTTGCCGGCTTTCGACCTGGAACAACACGCTATGACCGACCAACAGGCGCCGACGTCTGCGGCGCGCAAGCCCTTTCACCGTCTCCTGCTGACCGGCGCGGCCGGCAACCTCGGCGTGCAATTGCGCGGCGCGCTCGGCGCATGGGCCGACGTCGTGCGGCTGTCGGATATCGCGCCGATCGACGCGCTCGCGAAGCATGAAGAAGCCGCGCAGGTCGATCTCGCTGATCGCGCGGCGGTCGATGCGATGCTCGACGGCGTCGACGCGGTCGTGCATCTGGGCGGCATCTCGATCGATGCACCGTTCGACGATCTGCTCGAAGCGAACATCCGCGGTCTCTATAACCTGTACGCGGCAGCGGTGAAGCATCGCGTAAAACGCGTCGTGTATGCGAGTTCGAATCATGTGGTCGGCTTTCACCCGGTCACGTCGGTCGTCGATGTCGATGCACCGCTGCGGCCGGACAGCCTGTACGGCGTGACGAAGTGTTTCGGCGAAGCGCTGTCGCGCTACTACTTCGACCGTTTCGGCATCGAAACCGTGTGCCTGCGCATTGGCTCGTCGTTCGAAGCGCCGAAAAACCGGCGCATGATGGTGACGTTTCTGAGCTTCCGCGATTTCATCGAGCTGGTGCGCTGTTCGCTGTTCACGAACCGGGTCGGGCACGCGATTGTTTACGGTGTGTCGGATAACCTGACGAAGTGGGTCGACAACACGAAGGCGTCGTATCTCGGCTTTCGTCCGCAAGACAGTTCCGCGCAGTTTGCGCATCTGTTCGAGCCGGTCGCGCCGAGCGCGGAATCCGACGATGTCGCGCAACGCTTTCAGGGCGGCCCGTTCGCGGCGGCCGCGCCGCTCGAACGCGACGCGTAAGACTTCGCCGCACGTTCGCGTCCTTCCGTCGTTACGTATCGTGTTCACATGGTCATGCTATGGTCGCACGGCGTCCGGCCCAATCCGGCCGCCGCTGCACAAGCGTTGAACAACCCGCGTTGAACCACCACCGCGTGCTCTGCCATGACCCGTTCGAGCCTTTTCCCGCAAAGGCGGCGCCGCCGGTGGCCGCTTCGTCTGTTGTGCGTTATCGTGGTCTTGCTGGCCGCGGCGGTGCTGGCCGGCTGGCTGACGCTGCGCGCGAGCCTGCCGCAACTGGACGGTACGCATCGCGCGCCGCTGTCCTCATCGCTGTCCGCGCCGGTGACCGTTGCGCGCGACGCGCTTGGCGTGCCGACTATCGAGGGACGCTCGCGCGATGACGTCGCGTACGCGACCGGCTTTATCCACGCGCAGGACCGTTTCTTTCAGATGGATTTGCTGCGCCGGGTCGCTGCCGGCGAGATGAGTGCGCTGATCGGACCGGCCGCGCTGCCGCTTGATCGACGCGACCGGCCGTTGCGCTTTCGCGAACACGCGCACGCGGCGCTGGCCGCGCTGCCCGCGGAGCAGCGGCAGCTGATCGAACGCTACACCGCAGGCGTCAACGACGGTTTGCATGCGCTTCACGCGCGACCGTTCGAATACTGGCTGTTGCGCACGCCACCGACGCCGTGGCGCGCCGAGGATACGCTGCTCGCGGTCTACGCGATGTACTTCGATCTTCAATACGATCAGGTCACGCGCATTCTGTCGCGCGCGGCGTTGCACGAACGCGCGCCGGGTGATCTGTTTGCGTTTCTGTTGCCGGCTACGAGCCACTGGGATGCACCGCTCGATGGCCAGAGCGCGCTGGCATCGGCGCCGCTCGCGCTGCCCGCGACGCGTCCGCCGTGGCTGCACGCGACGCAGTCCGCGTCCGGCAGCGAACCGGAAATTACCGGGTGGCTTGACGGCGTGCCTGGTTTTGTCGGCGGCGGCGCCGCGATGAACTCGATGGTAGGTAGCAATGGCTTCGCGCTCGACGGTGCGCACAGCGCGCATGGCGGCGCGCTGGTCGCGAGCGACATGCATCTGGGCCTGTCGTTGCCGAATATCTGGTATCGCGTGTCGCTCGTCTACCCGGCTGAGGATGGCGGGATGCGGCGGATCACCGGTGTCAGCCTGCCGGGCGCGCCGGTCGTCGTGGCCGGTAGCAACGGTCATATCGCGTGGGCCTTCACGAACAGCTACGGCCGCTTTATCGATCTGATCGAACTGCAGCGCGATCCGGCCAATGCGTTGCGCTATCGCGTTCCCGGCGGCGGGTGGGACAACGCGCAGGTGATTCACGAGCGCATTGACGTGAACGGCGGCGCGAGCGTCGATCTGCCGGTCGTGCAGACGCGTTGGGGGCCGCAACTCGTCGTGGGTTCGCACGCGTACGCGCTGCGTTGGGTTGCGCAAGCGCCGGAGGCGGTCAATCTGAATCTCGTGCGTCTGGAAGACACGACGAACGTCGCCGACGCGCTGCATGCCGCACAGACTTTCGGTGTGCCGACGCAAAACTTTACGGTCGCGGATTCGCAAGGGCATATCGGCTGGACGCTGGCCGGTCCGCTGCCGCGTCTTGCCGACACCAGTCCGGATGCGGCGACGCCCGCGAGCCTGCCGTTCAGCTCCGACACCTACGCGGGTTGGCAAGGGTTTCTGACGCCGGGCGAGTATCCGGTACGCGTCGATCCATCGGCTGGTCGCATCTGGACCGCGAACAACCGGATTCTGCCGTTGGACGAAGCAGCGCGCGTCGGCGACTCCGGCACCGATCTCGGCGCGCGCGCGACGCAAATCCGCGACGATCTGCTCGCGCTGCCACATGCGAGCGAACGCGACATGCTGTCGGTGCAGACCGACGATCGCGCGTTCTGGATTGAACACTGGCGACGGGTCGCGCTCGACGCGCTCGATGCGCGCGCGCTCACCGGCCATCCGGAGCGTGCGGAGTTTCGGCACCTCGTCGAAACCTGGGATGGGCGCGCGGATGCGGGGGCGGTCGGTTACCGGTTGGTGCGTGCGTTTTACTACTCGCTGTACGACGCGTGGTTCGGCGCGCTCGACAAGCAGATGGCCGCGACGGCGCCCGAACTCGGCTATCGCGCGGCCAACTCGCGCTATGAAGCGACGATGGAGACGCTTGCCGACGATCATGCGTGGATACCCGACGGATTCGCGGACTGGCGCGCGTTTATGCTCGAACGGATCGACCACTCGATCGCACAGTTGCCGAAGGGCACCAAGCTTGAGGACGCACGCTGGGGCGATCGCAATCGCTCGGCGATCGCGCATCCGTTCGCGCGGATTGTGCCTGCATGGCTGCCATGGGTGCGTGGCTGGCTGAGTACGCCGCGCGATCCGCTGCCGGGCGATATCAACATGCCGCGCGTGCAGTCGCCAACGTTCGGCGCATCCGAGCGCTTCGCGGTGTCGCCGGGGCGTGAGCAGGATGGCATCTTCGAGATGCCGGGCGGGCAGTCGGGCAATCCGATGTCGCCGTATTTCATCGCGGGTCATGAAACGTGGGTGCACGGCGATGTTGCGCCGTTTCTGCCGGGCGCGGCCGAGCATACGTTGACGCTTGTCGCGGGCGGCGCTCAGTAGGGCTGCCTGTGTCATTCGTTCGGTACGCGATCGCGCGAAGCGTCGTTGCAGAGACGGCGGCTCCCTTCTTTGCAAGCGACGGCGATTCGACGTAGCCCAGGCGAATCGGTATGCCGATCCATTTGTTAGCCTCGAGTGATCACGGATGACGATGCGTATCGGCGATGCGCTATGCACGCTTTGGCGTGTTTGCACGGCGCAGCCGGGCGTTTCTGAAACGTGTCGTGCGCAACCACAAGGCGACTGACGGGCGAACCGGCACGATCGACCCTGTGCACGGCGTCGTCAACCGAACGCTGTGATGAAGCGCGCCTGACTGATTCGGGTGCGTGCCGACACGTCAAGGGACCTCGACATCATGATTCGAACGAATACCTCGAGAACATTCTTTATTACCGGCGTCAGTTCCGGCTTCGGACGCGCGCTCGCGGAAGCGGCGCTGGCCGCGGGGCATCGCGTCGTCGGCACGCTGCGCCAGCAGGACCAGCGTGCGCAGTTCGACGAACTGGCGCCCGGCCGCTCGTTCGGCCGCTTGCTCGACGTGACCGATACGCAGGCGATTGCGCCGCTGATCGAAGAGGTCGAGAACAACGTCGGTCCGATCGACGTGCTCGTCAACAATGCCGGCTATGGCTATGAAGGGACGATCGAGGAATCGCCGATCGAGGAACTGCGCAAGCAATTCGATGTGCACGTGGTCGCTGTGGTCGCGATGGTGCAGGCCGTGCTGCCGACGATGCGTGCGCGGCGCGCGGGACATATCGTCAATATCACGTCGATGTGCGGCATCGTCACATTTCCGGGGCTTGGTTATTACCATGCGAGCAAATTCGCGATCGAAGGGATCAGCGAGACGCTGTGCAAGGAACTGAGGCCTTTCGGTATTCACGTGACGGCGATTGCGCCCGGTAGCTTTCGCACGCGCTGGGCCGGCGAATCGATGGTGCGCGCGCAGCGCACGATTGCCGATTATGACGAGATGTTCGAACCGTTGCGCGCGGGACGTTTGAGGCGCGATGGTCATCAGCCGGGCGATCCGGTGAAGGCCGCGCAGGCGATCCTCACGCTGGTGGATACGCCGAATCCGCCGTGCCATCTGCTGCTAGGTAGCGATGCGTTCGGCTTCGTGCGCGATACGCTCGCGGATGTCGACGCGCAGATCAAGGCTTGGGAGAAGGTGACGAAGTCGACGGACTTTGGGCGGTGAATCGGAGATAGAAGCGAAGATAAATGCGGAAGTAAAACGACCAAAAACAAAAAGGCCCTCGGCAATTGCCTGAGGGCCTTTTTCACGCGATGTTCCGCGAATTCTGGTGGGTAGTACTGGGATCGAACCAGTGACCCCTGCCGTGTGAAGGCAGCATGCCATCGTGCTCAGCAGCTGTGGCTTGCTTGGGCGAGAGCATCGAAGCCATCGCGATTCCGAGCACAAGAGTCGCGGCTACTCCAGCTGCACGGAGAGTTCCTAGCGCCTTTTTCCAAATGCTTGCGTGTTGGCTGTCCAGCTGCGATTCGATGTCGGCGACTGTTTCGAGAATCGGCAGGTTGGCGCATTCGGCGAGGTACGCTACTTCGCTGGCGTTGGGTTTCAGTCGGCCGGCTCGCCAGTCGCTTAGCCGATTGGGGTGTATCCCTAATTCGGTCGCGATTTCCTTTAGTGATCCCTTTCCGCGTTTCGCAGCGTCTAGCAATGCTGGAAGGTCCATTCTTTACCACTCCTGTTGACACTCACGGAAATGTGTGAGATTGTTACGGCGAATCACGGTATTCCGTGATTTCTGCCGGTTTCGTGTTGGTGAGAGTCTATCAGCATTCGGCAAAAGGTAAACCTGGCAGACGTCCGGGTTTCGCAAGCGAAAGTGATGTAGCCGACGAACGGGGGGTAGTTGTGCCTGCATTTCGTGTTTATGCCTATACGCAGCACGCGCATACGCGTGTCGCGACCATTGAAGTCCGCAGCGCTCGCGACAGCGATCGTGCGCGTGACAAGGCCCGTGCCGAACTCTACCGGCAGGGTCGCCAACCCAATTTCCTTACGCTGGTGCCAGTCGAAGTCGGCGCAGCAGCAAATCCATTTCGTCACTAGCTGTGAAACCGCTCCGCGTGCGATCGGGTGGTGAACTGTTGGCGGATTTCATTCCGCGCTGCTTCGGTCCTGTTCGTCCGCTGCCGGTTGATGTGCGATCGCGTCCTGATGTTGAGGGCGTGGCTGATCTGTGTGTGTGGTGTGGTGTCGATCGCGCAGGTGGTTGCGGTGCCTGTAGTGATTTACGCGCAGTAGCGCGTTAAGCGTCTCGCGTCGAGTACGTGAGAGTGTTAATCGCCTGAAAAGGCTTTATCCATTGTGAATAGTAGTCCTAACCTGAAAGGGGTTTATATGAACACGCAAAAGCTGAAGGTGTTGCAGGTCATCAATCGTTCTGGCATCGCGAAGAAGACCGGCAACGCCTGGTCGATTTTTTCCGCGCAATGCGTGCTGGAACAGGACGTGGACGGCAAACCGCAGCTGCTCGTCGGCACGATCAACCTGCCTGATGCGCTCAAGGATACGGAGCCAGGGGACTACCTCGCGAACTTCGCGTTTTTCCAGTCGATGGAAGGCAAGCTCGAACCGCGTATCACTTCGCTGCAGCCGTGGGGGCGTCCTGCAGCGCGGCCCAAGTCAGAGGCCGTCACGGCATAAGGTTGCCTCGGTGCGGGCCGTGAGGTTTGCGGTCCGCTTTTTTTCGCATGCGAAAGGCGGGGATGGTGATGGCGGCAAAAACAAGAAAAGCGGCGGTAGCACCGCTAAACGGCGATGTGTTTCCGGCGTCGGATGGACCGGCGTTGCAGTTCGTGGCGCTGGACGTGATCGACATGCCGGAGCAGGTCCGCACGGTATTCGATGAACAGTCGCTTGCTGAGTTGGCGGCTGATGTGAAAGTGCGCGGGATATTGCAGCCCGTGCTGCTGCGCACTCCAGTTGATGGGCGGTACCGGTTTATCGCAGGTGAACGGCGGATTCGTGCTGCACGTATCGCAGGGCTAACAGCAGTCCCTGCGCTGGTCGGAGAAGTAACCGAAGAAGCTGCGGAAGACATGCAGCTCGCGGAGAACATTCAGCGCGAAGAACTGAGCTTGCAGGATGAGGCGCGTGCGATTCGCCGTCTGTATGACCGGCTCAAGAAGGTCGACCGCGTTGCGGATCGCGTGAAGAAGTCGAGTGCGTGGGTCTCGAAGCGGCTCGCGCTGACTTACGACGATTTTGACTGGCGCGCGAAGAAGCTGCTTGAAGACGGCATAACTGAGGACGTGGAGCTGCTGCAGTGCGTGGCGAAAGTGGGCGAGTTGAACCAGTCGCATGCAGCAGTGCTGGATATGAATATCCGGCAAGGAAATGCCGGTCGAAAAGAAGCGAGAGCGGTTCTCGCTGAGCTTAAAAAACCTGCAGCGCGCAAGGTGCCGTCGTCATCAGTGCCCCAGGAGGATAGCGCTGCTGTGCAGGGCGAAGTCTCGCCCCCGTCCACAGGGAAGCGCGGGTTTGACGGTCGGATTGCGCTGTGGGAACTGGCGGAGAACCTGCGGCATGAGGAGTGTCCTCCGGTCGCGGAGCTGGTGAACGAATTTTCTAGCGATCAGCAGACAGCGATTCTGGATGTGTGTCGCGATGGGTTCGAGTTCGGCTCGTCGTGTGCAGGACTCGAAGCGTTGGCATTGGTGCGACGCGTAGCCGGGCTGCAGGCGTCAGAGCATCTTGAGGACTGGACGCTTGCGGCCTTCACGCTGGGTGCATTCGGCATGCCGTTCGAGCTGGGGACGCTGCTGGCTGAAGTGCGGATCGCGATCCGAAACGCCTAGTGTCGTTAGCGAAAGGGGTAGTGATGCAAAGCATTCCATTTGATGCGCTGGACCGGATTGGCGTGCAGTTGATGTTCCTGAACGCGATGCTGTTCGTCTATCTCGTCTGCAAGGGCGTGGCGTTTGTGACTCAGGTTGTCATGCGCCGCGACCCACCAAGGAAGTCGATCCGTTCGAAGCTGGCCCAGTCGGACGAATCCTAATTAACGGGCCGTGTTGTTGAATCTGAGAGGGTAAGGAAATGAAGGGACTTAAAGCGAAGTTGGCCGTCATCGCCGCTGGTGCAGCTGCATCGACTGGCGCTTTTGCGCAGGCGTCGGGTGTCGATGTAACGCCCATTGTGACCGCGATCAACGGGACGATTCCGTCAATCGTTGCGATCGGTGGCGCAGTGCTGGCAGTGGTCGTCGTGGCGTGGGGCTACAAGACGGTTAGGGGCTTCCTCGGTCGTTAAAGCGGGCCGGGTAATAGCCTTTTCGGGGCGTCCGGGCAACTGGACGCCTTTTTTCTTGCGGGGGTGGTATGGCGGTGTCGTCGCTGGTATGTGGGCCGGGTGGCGTGGCGGGTGTCACTTACGCGCAGGTGGGCGGGCAGCAGATTGGCTGCGGCACCGATAGCGGTGGCAACGCGCTGTATGTGCAGGTTTCGACGTTGAGCAATGACCAACCGGTTGCGGGCGGTGAGGTCGCGGGTTTGCAGATTGGGGCGGCCGTGCTGTTCGTGATGGCTGCGGCGTGGTCGCTGCGTGCGATCCGGCGGCATCTGGATTCTTCGGGTGAGGTGTGACGTGAGCTGGTATTTCGAGTGCGTGGCGATTGTCGTGGCGACGTGTTGGGCCGTTGGCCTGATTCTCTTTCTGTGAGCGGATGCGATGCGTTTTCTGTGTGCGGCTGTGGCGGCGTTCCTGCTGCTCTTTGCGAGCGTCGCGTTTGCGCAAACTTCGACCGTTGCGCCGCTCGTCGTTGACGAGCTTGGCAACATCCTGGGCACATATCCGCTGAACGGCACCGGCTTTAGCGTTGCACAGGTTGAGGCGGCTGGCGTGCTTGCCGCAAAGGAGGCCGAACTTGGCATTTCGCCTAATTCGGCTCAGGCGGCGGCGACAGCGAAGGGCATTAACAGCGCGTGGGGACTCGCGGGTACTGCGGGGCTAGGCGTGTTACAGGGGGTGCTTTCCTGTGCCGGAAAGGGGGGGCTTGCGGGCGTGCTGTTGTGCGGTGCTGTCGGCGCGCTGGTGAATGTGTCTGTCCATGTATCGTCCGCGATGATTACCGCGTGGCTGCTTCCGGACAAGGGCGGCAAAGTCGGCGTTGGGACCTCGGGCGGTGCGCTGGTAAAGGGACAGCCGTACTGGCATGGCTCGGGTGACACTGCCTGTCAGGCTGTATGCGCGGGTGATCCGTACTCGGCGGCTGTTGCCTATGAGCAGTATCACAGCAGCGCGACGGCAACGTACGCGTTGACGGGTTGCGAGATGCAAACGGGGAACCGGTTTGTTTGCCAGCAAACGCTCGCGTTTGGTAGTGGAAGCCCGTCGCCGACTTCGGGGTTCGTCATCACGATGGACAAGAGCTATTCGGGCGTCGAGTGCGCGTCGGGCTTTCTGATCCAAGGGCAGTGCGTTGGTGCGCCGTCCAAGTCCGTGGCAATGACGCCTGCTGATGCGCTGTCGTCGCTGCCGCCTGGCGATCTGGCTGCACCGGTTGATCCGCAGCTGGTCGCCGATACGCTTAACGGGTTGTGGCAGCTGGCGAGCCAGCAGAGCGGCTATGCCGGTATCCCCTATAACGCCGCGAATCCAATTACAGCGAATGACGTGTCGAACTGGAACAAGGCGAATCCTGGGTATGTTCCGACGCTCGGCGATTACACCAGCGGGGACCCGTATGGCGGTGGTGTAGCGATGCCGTTTCCGGGTTCCGTGCCGTCTCAGTCAGGGCCGGTTACGTCACCGGGTACCGGTGGTAATCCCGGGACAGGTGGTGATACGGGTACCGGTGGTAATCCCGGGACAGGTGGTGATACGGGTACCGGTGGTGATACGGGTACCGGTGGTAATCCGGGGACAGGTGGTGGTGACCAACCGGCAAGCGGCACCCAACCGTCAAGCGGCACGCAGCCTTCCGAAAACCCCTGCGACCTTGAACCCAGCGCGTCGGCCTGTGCGCCGCTTGGCACGGCTCCGGCTGCGCAGCCTGTTCCGTCGAGTTCCGTAAGCGTGTCGCTGACGCCGTGGAATGTGGGCGCGGTGGACGGCGCGTGTCCTTCGGATGTCACGGTGGATGTGCTTGGTTCGCCATTGTCCGTTTCGTATGAGCCGGTGTGCACCGTGGCCAGGAAGCTGCGGCCGCTGATTCTTGCGCTGTGTGCGCTCGCGGCTGCGTTCATTGTCGCGATGGGAGTGTCGCTATGAGAGTGCTGTTCGTGTGCGCCGTCGTGATGGCTGTTTTCTTTGGCTACATGTACGCGACGTTGCTCGACTCGGTGGCGCAGTCGCGGGACTTCGCTGACCACATCGCTATGAGGTACGCACGATGACGTGGGCGACATGGCTGCTGGCGCTCGTCCAGCCGGTGATCGTTCAGGCGTTGATCGCGCTGGGCGTCGGAATCATGACGGTGACCGGAATCGATCTGGCCATTAACACGGCGATGCAGTGGCTGACCGGCGCTGTGGGTGGTCTGGGTGCCGATCTGGCAAACGTGCTGGCCATTGGCGGGGTGTTTCAGGGCGTCGGGTATATCGGCGGCGCGATTTCGGCCCGTGTCGCCATGGCGGGTGCGTCGAGCTTCAAGAAGTTCTTCTTCAAGTAACGGGGGCGGGGCGTGATCACGCTGATAACGGGAACACCGGGTAGCGGCAAGACGTTGTTTGCGATCTGGTCGCTGCTGCGGGAGATCAAGGCGGGGCGGCGAATCGTGGTGGACGGTATTCCCAACCTCGCGATTGATCATGAGCTGGTGGACGAAGCGTGGGTGCGTCGCTGGTTTGACCATGTGCAGCCAAACGACATTGTGGTGGTCGATGAGGTCCAGCGTATCTGGCCGCCTGTGTCTGTCGGCGTCAAGCCAACCGAAGATATTGAATGGCTGCACAAGCATCGTCATAAGGGCGTCGACTTCGTGGTGATCACGCAGCACCCGAACCGGATGAACAAGACGATTCGCGATCTGGTCGGGCGGCACGTGCATGTGCGGCGACTGTTCGGTCTGAAGCAGGCGATGGTCTATGAGTGGGATCACTGCCATAACCCGAATGCGGGCTTTCGCGATGCCGTGAAAACGCGCTGGAGCTATCCGAAAAAGGTCTTCGAGCTGTACACCAGTTCGGAGCTGCACACCAAGCAGAAGGCCGTGATTCCGAAAGCGCTTTTTATCGCGCCGGTCGCGTTGCTGATCGCCTGTTGGCTCGGCTGGAAGGGCTTCAAATCGGTTTCCGGTGGATTCGGGGTCGGTGCGGCTGCGACGGTTGCCAGTGCGTCGAGCGCTGCCGCTGGTGTGCCTGCGGCTGCTGTTGCTGCGTCGCTGCCTGGTGCGGGATCAAAGGACCCCGCCTCGGGGCGCTGGCGCGTGGCTGGCCGGTACGCGGTCGAAGGTCGCGGATACGTGCTGCTGCTTGACACGCAGGGGCATTTTCGTAGCGAACTGAGCGACGCGTTTCGCGGTGATGCGCTGCGGCTGCAAGGTGTGGTGGACGGTGAGCGCGTGGCCGTCTGGTCCGGCGCCGCGGCTGACAGTGACAAACCGGTTGGGGTTCAGAAATGAAGAGGTTGCTTGCATTGGGTGGTGTGCTGTTCGCGCAGCTGGTGGCGGGTGCTGAGGTGGTGCCTCCGCTGCCTACGCTGCCGGCGCTGGTGTCCAGCTCGAGTGCGCCGGTTCCAGCGGTGCCCGTTGCGCCGCTTCGCCTGGGTCGTGGGGGGGCGTTCGATCTGCGGTTCGTGAACGTGGGTCAGCTGGTGGATCTGCTGTACGGCGATGCCATGCATGTGCCGCACGTGATCAGCTCGGAGGTGTTGCAGGACACGCGGCTGGTGTCGTTCCAGTATGACGGCAAGGCGGGCGACCTGCATGCGTTCGTGCGCGTGTTTCTGGATTCGCAGGGCTTTCGGGTAGAGACGCATGAGGGCGTCGATTTTGTGTCGAAGAAACCAGTGGGTGAGGTCAGGCAGCCGGAGCAGGAGACGTTTGTGTATCGCCCGCGTTACCGCACGGCGGAGTATCTGGCGCAAGTGGTGCAGCCGCTGTTTTCCGGGCGTATGACGGCCTCGGCGGGTCCGGTTGGTGGTTTGGTGGCGTCCGATGCGGGATCGGCTCCTGTAGGTGCTTCCGGTGCTGCGGGCGCTATGGCGGGTGTGTTGCCGGTGCCGCCCCGTTCGGGCGTGTCGGCGGCTGACGATCTTGTGTTCGTGGCGTCGGCGTCTGAGATTTCGAAGGTCAGGCAGCTGTTGCCGCAGCTCGACCGGGCCGCTGGTGAGGTGGTGGTGCGTGGCTGGGTGTATGAGGTCAACACGGAGAACGACAGTAATTCTGCGTTTTCGATTGCGGCAAACGTGCTGACAGGCATCGGCGGGCAGCTGTCGGTGTCGAACGGGCCGACGTCGCAGGACCCGACGGCGTTGCGCTTCAGTAGCAACTATCTCAATTTCGCTATCTCGGCGTTGAACGCGGATACGCGGTTCAAGCAAGTGAGCGATCCGCATGCGCGCGTGCTGTCCGGTTCGAGCGTGCGGCTTAACGTTGGGTCGCAGGTGCCGACGCTCGGCAGCATCAGCTACCAGGGCGCGAGCGGTACGCCGGTCCAGTCCGTGGAGTATCAGGACGCCGGTCTGATCTTCGATGTTCAGCCGACCGTGATGGCTGACGCGATACAGGTGCAGCTGCAAGAGCAGATGTCTAGTTTCGTTGCGACGACGACCGGCGTTAACAATTCGCCGACGAAGAATACGCGGCAGATGCAAACAACCGTGAGCATGAAGGACGGCGAGGTGATTGTGATCGGTGGGCTGGTTCAGGACACGACCAGCTCGACCAACAACAGCCTCGGCTGGTTGCCGCATTTCCTTGACGGGCATAGCGCCTCGAAGGGGCGCACAGAGGTCTTGCTGGTGTTGCAGGTCCAGAAAATCTAGGCGTCTAGCGTCAGGAGTGTCCGGGGCGTGATCGCAGCGATAGTAGGGCGTGGGCGTGTCTGCGGAGTCGTGGCGTCTGTCGCGCGGCTTAGCGCGGCCTACCGGACCGAGTAGCGGGTTCCGGCGCGATGGTTGAACGCAGGCGAAGGCGGTGAGCGGAACCGCCCCTCCCTGCAAAGCCGGTTTGTTGTGCGTGCAACGACCGCTGCGGCCTGTATCAGGCGCGTGGCGACGCTGCGCGAAGGTGGTGAGGGGTTGAGCGGGGCGCGGGCGCGCGAGCCTCCCGCGAGCCGTAGGCCGCAGAGGCGGCGCGCGCAGCGCGCCTAAACTTGTACCTCTAACACTTAACGGAAATGACGCTACCTCGCGGTATCAGTGGAGAAAAAAAGCCCGGCGGAAGGCCAGGCTAAATGCTGCGATCAACAGCGTCGCACAAGGCACAAGAGGACGTGCGGCGCGGAAAGAAGAATATAGGCATCCTCACATGCTAGGTAGGTATTTGAGGGTCTGTGCGAAAGAGAAAGCCCCGCGATCGTTGGCAGCGATCCGGGGCCGTGACAAACATCGGATAACGGGAGTATCCAACGTGAGTACAGACATTGTAGGTGATGAGGCGGTGATCGGCCAGGTGCGTTCGCGCGAGAGTTGGGAGGCCGAGTACAGCACGTTTGATTCGATATACGACGCTCGCATGCGTGGCGAGACGTTACCCGACTTTATCGACGGCAATTGCTGGGATGAGTACGTGGTGCGCACGCAGCGCTTCGATGATGGCCAGCAAGAGGTGGTCGCGTTTAGCAAGCGTGTGTGGCGTCACTTCCAGTCGATCCGCGCGTTACCGCGTGGCGTGCGTGGGAAGCGTGAAGCGCTTGAAGGCGAGACTGAAGCGGATCTGACGCTGAAAGAAGAGAAGTCGCTTAAGACGTCCGTGGAGCGGTCGCGTCGGATGATACGCAAGCGCTGCAAGGCGATCCGCGCTGACCGCATGTTGACGCTATCGACGCGTGAGAACGAAACGCGAATCGAAGTTTGGGCGAAGTGGTGGGACGAGTTTCGCAGGCGAATGAACCGCGTGAAGGATTTCCACTACGTCGCCGTGCTCGAGCGTCAGGAACGCGGCGCATGGCATATCCACGTCGCGGTGAGCGGCCGTCAGAACTGGAAGCTGCTGCGCTCGATCTGGATCTCGGTCATCAGCAAATCGGGGACTGACGGCGCTGTGAACGACAGCATCGGCAACAAAAAGAAAGCGTGGTTGTTCCGTCAATGGGGCGGCAAGGGCCGCTCGATGCGTCACCGGATCGCGACGTATATCGCGAAGTACGTCGGCAAGGATGGCGACGCGTCGACGTTCAACAAGAAGCGCTACTGGACGAGCAAGGGCATCGTGCTGCCGGAGACGACGACATATGCCCAGCTCGGCCCGGAGTTCGGCGCGATCGACGCGATCGTGAAGGCGCATGAATGCGTATTGCATAACGGAGCGACATGTGACGGTGCGCAGTTTTACTGGAATCAGGGGATTGGTGTCTTCTGGATGGCGACAGGCAACACGGGCTGACGTTACGTCTTTTGGAGTATCCGCTTAAGTCCTGCGATTGCCTGACGTTATTGGGGTAGTTGAACCTGCGTTTGAGGCGTCAAGCATGGTGTTTGAGGACGTGGTGGGAATCTACCTGGCTGCGAAGGATCATCGCAGCAAGCAACGTGATCTGTATTCACTGAAGCGACTGCAGCCGCATTTCGGTGGCCGCGATCTGTCGCGATTGAAGCGCGCCGATGTTCGCGAGTATCTTTCGCTTCGCCGGGCGGATGGTGTTAGTGAGTCGACAGTGCAGCGTGAGCTGCGATTCTTTTCTGCTGCGATCAATTTTGTGCGTCTGGAGCATGACCGGGGCGATCTTCCAAATCCTGTAGTACGGCTCGGCCTTGGGGTGGCAAGTACCCGCGTTCGGTGGATCACCCGGGCGGAAGCGGAGTCGCTTGTGGCATCGGCTTCGGAATTTGCTCGAAGGCCGCATTTGCCGAATTTCATTCGTCTCGCTTTGCATACCGGCTGCCGTAAGAATGAATTGCTGCGTTTGGAGTGGGCGAACGTGGACTTAAGGCGTCGCATTTTGCAGCTGGAGCCAGAGAAGACGAAGAATGGTAAGCGACGCGTTATCCCTTTGAATGACGAGGCCCTGCAGGCCTTAATTCATCAGCGAGAGTGGGCTTTGAGGCACGTGCCGCGTTCGCGGTGGGTTTTTGCGGTTCCGTCGGGTGCCCGTTTAACGACGATACAGAAGGGCTTTCAGTCAGCATGTGCTCGAGCAGGCATTGACAATTTTCGTGTGCACGACCTGAGGCATACGTTTGCGTCTTGGTTGGTTATGGCGGGTGTGTCTTTGTACGTTGTGAAAGACCTTCTAGGGCATTCGTCCGTCGTGGTCACCGAAAGATACGCGCATCTCGCGCCTCACGTTGGCCGTTCTGCGGTGCAACTGCTGCTTGCGGCGTCGCAAACGTGACGGACGCGGCCTCGCACACCCGGGACACGCGTATCATTGCGTCAGAAGAATCGCGCTGATACAGGGGGAAGGCGGCTATGGACAGGTTAGTGGCTCGGAAGAGGCTCGGAATCGTGTTTGGTTTCAAACACGCGGTACTTTTGGGGCTGCTCTTTGGCGCGGTGATGCCCGCGTTTAGTGCCGATGTTTCCAAGGACTATGATCCTGCCGAAACTCGATGCCAGTTCTGGGATGACAGCAGCCTAGAAAAAATGACTGCCCAGCTCGATTACGCGGATCAAGTGCTGCCGAATATTCCGCCTGAAGAAGACCGATACCTGACGGCGGAAAGCTCGGCCGCGAAGAAGGTTTACGAGGATGAGTTGAAAAAGAACGATTGGAAGGAACCCGTTCAAGGGCAGGGAAACATGCGCTATGCCGCACTTGAAGCGCGACCTCTTTATACGGTCTGGGGTGTTCGCAAAGACCTTGTCGAGGCGAGACAGGCAATTGACGGGATTCTCAAACCCGGGTCGGGTCTTGTGATCTATCGGAAAAATCCGGATGCGGAGAAGCTGCAGCGCGCGTTAAGGGCGCTTTATCCGGCCGACCGATACGCTCTACATATGCAAGAGTTGCTAACAAAGCAAACTCTTACGTCGAACAACCGCATGATCACGTCGGAACAGTATTCCCGACTCTATGGTGGCGCTTTGACGCTTACTACCAACCTTGGGTATTACATGGACTGCAAGCTAGCGAAGATTATGGGACGACAGTCGTTTAACTGACGCTGACGAGAGCATTCGCGTAGCAGTCGATGCATTCCGTCTGGAGCGAACAAAAAAGCCCCGCATGAGCGGGGCTTTTTCTTTGTCATCAGCAAAAGCATTCTGAGCGGCTGAACGCTTGATGAATCCAGCGTTTCATGCGCATGCAGAGCCTTCGGAGAATCTGGTGGGTAGTACTGGGATCGAACCAGTGACCCCTGCCGTGTGAAGGCAGTGCTCTACCGCTGAGCTAACCACCCGAAGAGCTGTGCATTATGTCAGAGCTTCGAGACCCCGTAAAGGAATTTTTTAAGCGCTCTGCGCGTCGGCATTGGCTACCGCAGCATCCACCAGCGGCGCCGGTTCGACGCGCCACACGCTTACGCCCTTGATCGCCTTGTCGAGATCATTGAGCACCGCTTCGTGTGCGGCGAGTTCATCATGGGTCGCCGCGAGCACCGTCAGTTCCAGCGCCTCGACAACCACACCCATCGTCTGCGCGGCGCCAGGCATCGTGGTATCGCCGATCATGTCGATCACGAGGCTTTCCTGGCCGCGCGTCATCGCGAGATACACCTCGGCAAGCAGCTCCGAATCGAGCAGCGCGCCGTGCAGCGTGCGGTGCGCGTTGCTGATGCCGAAGCGGTCGCACAGCGCGTCGAGCGAATTGCGCTTGCCCGGGAACATCGTCTTCGCCTGCACCAGCGTATCGATCACCTGGGTGCTGCAATGCGCGCAGAATGCAGGCAGCCCAAGCAGCCCGAATTCGGCATCGAGAAACGCGATATCGAAAGGCGCGTTGTGAATGATCAACTCCGCGTCCTTGACGAAATCGATCAACGCGTCCGCGATCTCCGCGAACTTCGGCTTGTCGCTGAGAAACTCGGTGGTGAGGCCGTGCACCGCGAGCGCGCCGGGGTCGCTATCGCGTCCCGGATTGATATAGAAGTGCAGATTGTTGCCGGTCAACCGGCGGTTCAGCAGTTCGACGCAACCGATTTCGATGATGCGGTCGCCGCTCTTCGCATTCAGGCCGGTCGTTTCGGTATCGAGGATGATCTGACGCATGTCGGAATGGGCTGTTTTATAAAAGGCGTGAATACGACGCGCAGTGCTTCACCGCACATGCAACGGACGCGGTGCGAACCGTGTTCATCAGAGATCGGCAAGCGCGGCGACGCCGCGATTGGCAAGCGCATCCGCACGCTCGTTTTCCGGATGCCCCGCGTGGCCCTTTACCCAGCGCCATTCGAGATCGTGCTGTTGAACCAGCGCGTCGAGTCGCTGCCACAGGTCCGCGTTCTTCACCGGCGTCTTCGCCGCGGTCATCCAGTTCTTTTTTTTCCAGCCGTGAATCCACTCGCTGATGCCTTTCTGCACGTATTGCGAGTCGGTATGCACGATCGCCTGACACGGGCGCTTCAACGCTTCGAGCGCCGCGATCACCGCCATCAGTTCCATCCGGTTGTTCGTGGTGTTCGCTTCGCCGCCGAACAGTTCTTTTTCGTGCTCGCCAAAGCGCAGGATCGCGCCCCAGCCGCCGGGACCCGGGTTGCCCTTGCAGGCCCCGTCGGTGAAGATTTCGATCAGTTCAGACGTCATGTGTGTGATTGCGTGTATTGGGCGTGGCGGCGGGTGCGAGGCCAGGGGCCAGCACGGGTTTCTTGACTTTCATCGGGCCGACCAGGCGCATGCCCGGCACGCGCTTGATGGCTTTCACCATATACGCGGCGCCGAAGATTGGCCACCAGCGGTCGCCCGCGGATTCCATGAACGCGTAGCGGTTGAGCCACACGTCGCTGATGAGGGGCGGACGATAGCAGCCGAAGCGTCCGCGATCAAGATCGAAACCAAGCAGCTTGATCCAGTCCTTCAGGCGCGTGAACGCGATCAGGTCATGTGCGGCGGGCACGAAAGGCCGCCCGGTCATCTTGCCGACCGATTGGCGCGCGCCCCACAGCGACAGCGAATTAAAGCCAAGGATGATCAACTGACCTTCGGGCATCAGCACGCGTTCGGCTTCACGCAATAGCCGGTGCGGGTCGCTCGTGAACTCGAGCGTGTGCGGCATCACGATCAGATCGACGCTTTGCGCTTCGAACGGCAAATCCAGCAAATCGCACCAGACCGTGCTGCGCCCCGGCGGTGCGTGCCGGCCCGGCATGCCGCCGGCCTGACCGTCGGGCGGCTCGTAAGGCGCGCTCGCGCCGCTTGCCGCATCGAGCACGAGGCCGCGGCCCGGCATGCGGTTTTCGCGCAATGCGTCGAGTTGCGGCAGGCCAAGCTGCAGCGCATGAAAACCGAACACGTCCGACACGACCCGGTCGAGCTGCGCCTGCTCCCATTGCAGCACGTAGCGGCCGGGCGGCGAATCCGTCCAGGCGGGCCAGTCTATAATCGATCGGTCAGACATGTTAGAGATGCGTCGCCTATGAATGCGCTTGAATACGTACCCGTCCCGGCCTTCGAAGACAATTACATCTGGCTCGTGTCGGACGGCCGCAATGCGGTGGCGGTCGATCCGGGTGAGGCGGCCCCGGTGCGCGCTTATCTCGCGAAACGGGGCTGGCGGTTGAGCGCTATTTTACTCACGCACCATCATCGCGACCACGTCGGCGGCGTGGCCGATCTGCTAAAAGACCAGCCCGTGCCGGTCTACGGCCCTGCCGGCGAAGCGATCGAGCATCTCACGTACAGACTGGCGCATGGCGATCATGTCAGCCTGGCCGAGCCCGCGCTCGAACTGGCGGTGCTCGACGTGCCCGGCCATACGAGCGGGCACATCGCGTATTTCCAGGCGTCCGATCCGCGCGGCACGCCGCACGTGTTCTGCGGCGACACGCTGTTTGCGTGCGGTTGCGGGCGGCTCTTCGAAGGCACACCCGCACAGATGCTCGCGTCGCTCGATTCCCTTGCCGCGCTGCCCGGTGCGACTGAGGTGCATTGCGCACACGAATACACGCTGTCGAATATCCGCTTTGCGCTCGCGTGCGAGCCCGGCAACACCGAGCTCCAGGCGTGGCGCGACGAAGCGGCCGCACGGCGCGCGCGCAATGTGCCGACGCTGCCCACGACGATCGCTCACGAGCGCGCAGTGAACCCATTCCTGCGCGCGGGCGAGCCGTCGATCCAGGCGACGCTGGCGGACCAGTTGCATGAAACGGTGACGGACCGCTTGAGCGCTTTCGCGTTGATGCGCGAGTGGAAGAACCGGTTCCGATAAAGTTCCGCTGACCCAGGCGCGCCTAAGGTAATCTTCATCCGAATCGTCGGAATGCCCGCCAAGCCTCAGATTTGGCGGGCTTTTTCATATATTCCCGATTGACGGAAACCGCGCTCTTTCGTACTATCGGCTGCAAATTCCAGCCGCATTTCACTCTGCGGTACAAACCGTCGGCTTAGCCCACGTTCAGCGGGCAGTTCCAGGCCGGCGGCGATTTCCAGCAATCCCAGCCTGCCGTTCAAGGTTGCAGTTCCAGTCTTTCCGGGAAGCCGAGACGTTCATGAGATTCATCCTAAGCGCGTTGTTGGTCCTGATGCTCGCCGCGTGCGCGAGCCAGGGACCGACTGCCGTCAGTTCCAACACCGCCTCCGATCCCGCCCACCAGCAAGCCGTAGCCGACGCCCTCCGCAAGACCGCTTCCGCCAAAGAAACCATCAACGTCGATCAAGGTTCCGTCAATCAACTCACTAGCGAAGACGCCGACCTGTGGGGCCGTATTCGTCGCGGTTTCCAGATGCCGGACCTGCAAAGCGATCTCGTCGATATGCAGGTCAACTGGTACGTGCAGCGTCCCGACTACGTGCAACGGATGACCGAGCGCTCGCAGAAATACCTGTATCACATCGTCGAAGAGCTCGAAGCGCGGCATATGCCGACCGAACTCGCGCTGTTGCCGTTTATCGAATCCGCGTATAACCCGCAGGCGCTGTCGGTCGCGAAAGCGGCGGGCATGTGGCAGTTCGTGCCGGGCACCGGCCGCACGTACAACCTGAAACAGAACATGTGGCAGGACGAGCGGCGCGACGTGCTCGCGTCGACCAGCGCCGCGCTCGACTATCTGTCGAAGCTGCACGACATGTTCGGCGACTGGTATCTCGCGCTCGCCGCCTACAACTGGGGCGAAGGCAATGTGCAGCGCGCGATCGCGCGCAACGAGGCGGCGGGTTTGCCGACCGACTATCAAAGCCTGCGCATGCCGATGGAAACGCGCAACTACGTGCCGAAGCTGCAGGCGGTGAAGAACATCATCGAGAACCCGAAGATGTACGGGCTCACGCTGCCGGACATTCCGAATCACCCGTACTTCGTCACGGTGACCACATCGCACGATATTGACGTCGACGTGGCTGCGAAGCTCGCGAACATGACGCCGGAAGAGTTCCGCTCGCTGAATCCGTCATTCAAGAAACCGGTCATTCTGGGCGCGACCCAACCGCAAATTCTGTTGCCGTTCGACAACGCGAGCGCGTTTGAGCGCGGCCTGAAGTCGTATAGCGGCTCGCTGTCCTCGTGGACCACGTATACGGTGACCGAACGCTCGCGGCCGGCCGCGATCGCGCAAAAAATCGGCGTCGACGCGGACACGCTGATGGAAGTGAACAAGATCCCCGCGGGCATGCGCCTGAAACCCGGTTCGACGATTGTCGTGCCGCGCGGCGACGACGATGACGAGGACATCAGCGCCGACGTTGCCGAAAGCGCAGTGCTCGCGATGGAGCCGGACGTTCCCGACACGCGCAAGATGCTGATCCGCGTGCGCCGCTCGCAGTCGATGTCGGCGCTGGCGAGCCGCTATGGCGTATCGGTCGGTCAGTTGAAGGCGTGGAACAAGACGCATCGCAATGAAGTGAAGGCCGGCCAGGTGATCGTGCTGCACGTGCCGGTCGGTCGTCGCGTGGCGAGCGAGCCGGGGCCCGAGCGCCTCGCGACCGATGTGCGCGGCGGCGGTGTGCAGAAGATCAGCGCGCACGTCGGCGACAACGCGGACGACGAAGGCAAGACTCAGAAGAGTGCGAAAGGCCAGAAGGGTCACGGCAAGTCAGGCGTCACGAAGGCGTCCGCGCATGCGGGCAAGTCCGGCGGCGTGAAAAAAGTTTCGACGGCGGCTGCGTCTCCCGCCGCGAAGTCGCAGAAAGCCGCGGCGCCTAGCCGCCAGAAGACCGCGGCCAACGCGAAGAAGGGCAAGTAGGCCACCAGAACAAGCGGTAGTCGAGGATGTCGAGCATGCGCTGCGGGGGCAGCGCATGCAGTGCGCTCCGATACGCCTCGTTTGCGCTTTGATCGCGCTTTATCTGGCGCCTGGTTTGACGCCCTGTGCGATTTACGCCGCCACGTCAGTGGCGGCGTTTTCATTTAAGCGCTCGTTCAATAAATCATTTATTGTTCTGGCTCGGGCCCCATCCCCGTTCGGGCCGCTTCCGCTCCGCTACCGATGTTGT
Source organism: Paraburkholderia rhizosphaerae (assembly GCF_004366595.1). Lineage (GTDB taxonomy): Bacteria > Pseudomonadota > Gammaproteobacteria > Burkholderiales > Burkholderiaceae > Paraburkholderia > Paraburkholderia rhizosphaerae. The sequence continues at coordinate 107,112 of NZ_SORE01000012.1, read as the reverse complement.
CCACTCCGCTTCGCGTTTTTCTGCTGTTTTCCGCCGGCTATTTCGTGTCGTACGTGTTTCGCGGCGTCAACCTCGGATTCGCGCCGCTTATCACCGGCGAAATGGGCCTGTCCGCGACCGATCTCGGTTTGCTGACGAGTCTCTACTTTCTCGGTTTCGCGGGCGCGCAGGTCCCGGCTGGCGTACTGCTCGATCACTACGGGTCACGCCGCACCACCGCGGGCATGCTGCTGTTCGCGGCAGCGGGCATCTGGGTATTCGGCGCCGCGCATGGCATCGGCATGATGATGATCGGGCGCCTGCTGATCGGCATTGGCGTGTCGGTGTGTCTGGGCGCCGCGTTCAAGGCGCTTGCGCAGCATTTTCCCGCGCCGCGTCTTCCGCTCGTGAACGGGCTCACGATGGCGGTCGGCGGTCTCGGCGGCGTCGTGGTCGGTTCGCCGCTCACGTGGGTGCTCACGTTGACCAGCTGGCGCACGGTCTGTGTCGGGCTTGGTGTCATGACCGTTGCAGTGGCCGCGATTCTCTGGACCTGCGCGCCTGACACGAAAGACGCGCCTCGGCAAACGACGCTCGCCGGCCAGTTCAAGGGCACGCTCGATATCTTGCGCAGCGCGGCATTCTGGAAAATCGCGTCGTTCCCGGTCATTACGCAAGGCGTGTTCTATGCGATGCAATCGCTGTGGGTCGGCGCGTGGCTGCGTGATGTCAGCGGCTTCAACGCAGGGCCGGCCGCGGCGCTTGTGTCCGTGCTGGGCTTTGCGATGATGGCCGGCTGCGTCGGGTTCGGTGCGGCTGCGCGCAGTCTCGAGCGGCGCGGCGTCTCGCTGTACGCGTTCTGCGGCATTGGCGGCGCGCTGTTTGTCGTCACGCAAGCGCTGATCATGATGAATGCGCCGTTGCCGTCCGGGTTGCTGTGGGCCGCGTACGGGTTCTTCGGTGGCACCGGCATCCTCAGCTACGCGCTGCTGCCGCGCTATTTCGCCGCACATATGATCGGGCGCGCGAACACCACGATGAACCTCGTGATTTTTCTGCTGATATTCGGCTTTCAGGTCGGCGTCGGGGCGGTGCTGTCGCGTTGGCAGGCGGTGGCCGGGCATTATCCGGCGGTCGCGCATCTGACCACATGGGCGATCCTGCTCGGTCTGCAGGTGGCGGGCGCGATCTGGTACATATTGCCGAGCGAGGTGCTGCCGAAGGCCGCGCAGAGGCTCGCGAGGCAACAGTCGTGAGCCGGCGGTGATGGGTCCCGCCGTAGCGCCTGCCAGAGCCCGCCGACGCCTCGTTTCAGGCCTGTTGTCGCGCGAACTGCCGCAGTCGCGCATCGGTCGGCGCAGTCGCGTGACCGCATCTCGGATTTGAAGGGAGGGGGGCTTTCGGGCTATAATTACAAGGTTTGAGCCTTATCAACCCGCACCCTAGCGCCTACCGCTCCTAAACCGTTCATCCGCCGCCGCGCCTGCCGCTTCTGGCTTTCGGCTCTTGCCGGGTTTTGCTCCTGGCTTTTGCTCCGTCTAGCGCCGCCTGTCCGCCTACGCCGCGGATACGCCGCGCACGATGCAAACCCGAGCCGCGCCATCCGGGCAGGCCTGCGCCCCGCACCGGCCGACGCGCTTGCGCGCAGCGCCCACGCAATGGCACGAGCGGATGAACAGGTCGGCAACAGGGTGTTCCGCCAAGGAGTTCCCCGTGTTGCCGTCATTTTCTCCCGCTCTGCTCGCGCTTGCCGACGGCACGGTCTTTCGTGGTTATTCGATCGGCGCCGCCGGTCATACGATCGGTGAAGTTGTGTTCAACACGGCCATCACCGGCTATCAGGAAATCCTGACCGACCCGAGCTACGCGCAACAGATCGTCACGCTGACGTATCCGCATATCGGAAACGTCGGCGTCAATGCAGAAGACGTAGAAGCCACGAAAGTCCATGCCGCCGGCCTGATCATCCGCGACCTGCCAGTTCTCGCATCGAATTTCCGCATGGAGCGCACGCTGTCGGACTATCTGCGCGACGAAGGTGTCGTCGCGATTGCCGGCCTCGATACCCGCAAGCTGACGCGTCTGCTGCGCGACAAGGGCGCGCAGAACGGCGCCATTCTCGCCGGTTCCGATGACGAAACGAAGGCAATCGAACTCGCCCGTTCGTTCCCCGGCCTCGCGGGCATGGACCTCGCAAAGGTCGTGTCGACGAAGAACCAGTACGAGTGGAAGCAGACCGAATGGCGTCTGGACGGCGGTTTCGGTCTTCAGAACACGCCGAAGTACCGTGTGGTCGCGTTCGACTACGGCGTCAAGCACAACATCCTGCGCATGCTCGCGCAGCGCGGCTGCCAGGTCACGGTGCTGCCCGCGCAAGCCACTGCGGCCGACGCGTTCGCGCTCAACCCGGACGGCGTGTTCCTGTCGAACGGCCCCGGTGACCCCGAGCCGTGCGATTACGCGATCGAAGCGACGCGCGAGTTCATCGCGCGCGGCATTCCGACGTTCGGCATCTGCCTTGGGCATCAGATCATGGGCCTGGCGGTCGGCGCGAAGACGATGAAGATGAAAACCGGCCACCACGGCGCGAACCATCCGGTGAAAGATCTCGAAGACGGTCGTGTCGTGATCACGTCGCAGAACCACGGCTTCGCGGTCGATGCGGCGACGCTGCCGGCGAATGCGAAAGTCACGCACGTGTCGCTGTTCGACGGCACGCTGCAGGGCTTCGCGTTGACCGACAAGCCCGCGTTCTGCTTCCAGGGCCACCCGGAAGCGTCGCCTGGCCCGCACGACATCGGTTATCTGTTCGATCGCTTCACCGCGCTGATGGATAGCCGCAAAGACAGCCGCAGCGCAGCGGCATAGCGTCTCGCGAACGCGAACAGAGCAACGCGCGTCGCCGTCCGATTGGGTTCACCGACGTTGAGCGACAGCGAATCGACGTCGGCGGCGCAAGCACGGCGGCGCGCCACCGGAATGAAACTGGAATTAGATTAGCGAGAGCGTTATGCCCAAGCGGACAGACATTAAAAGCATTCTCATCATCGGCGCGGGTCCGATCATCATCGGGCAGGCGTGCGAGTTCGACTACTCGGGCGCGCAGGCCTGCAAGGCGCTGCGTGAAGAGGGCTACAAGGTCATTCTCGTCAACAGCAACCCGGCGACGATCATGACCGACCCGAATACCGCCGATGTCACGTATATCGAGCCGATCACGTGGGAAGTGGTCGAGCGCATCATCGCGAAGGAGCGCCCGGACGCGGTGCTGCCGACGATGGGCGGCCAGACCGCGCTGAACTGCGCGCTCGATCTGCATCATCACGGCGTGCTCGAGAAGTACAACGTCGAGTTGATTGGCGCATCGCCGCAAGCCATCGACAAGGCCGAAGACCGTCAGAAGTTCAAGGACGCAATGACGAAGATCGGCCTCGGGTCCGCCAAATCGGGCACCGCGCATTCGATGGAAGAAGCGTTGAAGGTGCAGGCCGAAATCGCGGTGCAAACCGGCGGCATCGGCTATCCGGTCGTGATTCGCCCGTCGTTCACGCTGGGCGGCTCGGGTGGCGGCATTGCGTACAACCGCGAAGAGTTCGAAGAGATCTGCAAGCGCGGCCTCGATCTGTCGCCGACGCGCGAACTGCTGATCGAAGAGTCGCTGCTCGGCTGGAAAGAGTACGAGATGGAAGTGGTTCGCGACAGGGCGGATAACTGCATCATCGTGTGCTCGATCGAGAACCTCGATCCGATGGGCATTCACACCGGCGATTCGATCACCGTTGCGCCGGCGCAAACGCTCACCGATAAGGAATACCAGATCCTGCGCAATGCGTCGCTCGCGGTGCTGCGCGAGATCGGCGTCGATACGGGCGGCTCGAACGTGCAGTTCGCGATCAACCCGAAAGATGGCCGCATGATCGTGATCGAGATGAACCCGCGTGTGTCGCGCTCGTCGGCGCTCGCATCGAAGGCGACTGGCTTCCCTATTGCGAAGGTCGCGGCGAAGTTGGCCGTCGGCTATACGCTCGACGAACTGAAGAACGAGATTACCGGCGGTCAGACCCCGGCATCGTTCGAACCGACAATCGACTACGTCGTCACGAAGATTCCGCGCTTTGCGTTCGAGAAGTTCCGCGAAGCCGATCCGCGTCTCACGACGCAGATGAAGTCGGTCGGCGAAGTGATGGCGATCGGCCGCACGTTCCAGGAGTCGTTCCAGAAGGCGCTGCGTGGTCTGGAAGTCGGCGTCGACGGCCTCGATGAGAAGACGCAAAGCAGCGACGAGGCGATCCGCGAGATCGGCGAAGCTGGGCCGGACCGCATCTGGTACGTCGCCGATGCATTCCGTCTTGGCCTTACACGCGAAGAGATTTTCGAGGAGACCGCGATCGACCCGTGGTTTCTCGCGCAGATCGAGCAGATCGTGTTGAAGGAAAAGGTGCTCGCGGGGCGTACGCTCGCGAGCGTGTCCGAGCAGGAACTGCGCTATCTGAAGCAAAGCGGCTTTTCGGACCGGCGCCTCGCGAAGCTGTTGAATGCGACGCCTGCCGACGTGCGTGCGCGTCGCCTCGAGCTCAACGTGCGCCCGGTGTACAAGCGCGTCGATACCTGCGCGGCCGAATTCGCGACGAAAACCGCGTACATGTACTCGACGTACGAAGAAGAGTGCGAAGCGAACCCGACCGGCAACAAGAAGATCATGGTGCTGGGTGGCGGCCCGAACCGGATCGGCCAGGGTATCGAATTCGACTACTGCTGCGTGCACGCGGCGCTCGCGATGCGCGAGGACGGTTACGAAACGATCATGGTCAACTGCAATCCGGAGACCGTTTCGACCGACTACGACACATCGGACCGCCTGTACTTCGAACCGCTGACGCTCGAAGACGTGCTCGAAATCGTCGACAAGGAAAAGCCGCTCGGCGTGATCGTGCAGTATGGCGGCCAGACGCCGCTGAAGCTCGCACTCGATCTCGAGGCAAACGGTGTGCCGATCATCGGCACGTCGCCGGACATGATCGACGCGGCCGAAGATCGCGAGCGGTTCCAGAAGCTGCTGCATCAACTGCAATTGCGCCAGCCGCCGAACCGCACCGCGCGCGCCGAAGACGAGGCACTGAAGCTTGCCGACGAAATCGGCTATCCGCTCGTCGTGCGTCCGTCGTACGTGCTTGGCGGCCGCGCGATGGAGATCGTGCACGAGCCGCGCGATCTCGAGCGCTATATGCGCGAAGCCGTGAAGGTTAGCAACGATTCGCCGGTGCTGCTCGACCGCTTCCTCAATGACGCGATCGAATGCGATGTCGATTGCATCTCCGATGGCGACATGGTGTTTATCGGCGGCGTGATGGAGCACATCGAGCAGGCGGGCGTGCACTCTGGTGACTCCGCGTGTTCGCTGCCGCCGTATTCGCTGTCGCGGGAAACGGTCGCGGAACTGAAGCGGCAGACTGCGGCGATGGCAAAGGCCCTGAACGTGATCGGCCTGATGAACGTGCAATTCGCGATCCAGCAGGTGCCGCAGGAAGATGGGTCGAAGCGTGACGTGATCTATGTGCTCGAGGTGAATCCGCGCGCATCGCGTACGGTTCCGTATGTGTCGAAGGCAACGAGCCTGCCGCTCGCGAAGATCGCCGCGCGCGCGATGGTCGGCCAGACGCTCACGCAGCAAGGCGTCACGAAGGAAGTCGAGCCGCCGTACTTCAGCGTGAAGGAAGCGGTGTTTCCGTTTATCAAGTTCCCGAGCGTCGACCCGGTGCTTGGGCCGGAAATGCGCTCGACCGGCGAAGTGATGGGCGTGGGTCGCACGTTCGGCGAAGCGCTTTTCAAGTCGCAACTCGCGGCGGGTTCGCGTCTGCCCGAGAGCGGCACGGTTCTGCTGACGGTGATGGACGCGGACAAGCCGAAGGCTGTCGAAGTTGCACGCATGCTGCATGAGCTGGGCTATCCGCTCGTCGCGACCAAGGGGACGGCCGCGGCGATCGAAGCGGCCGGCGTGCCGGTGCGCGTCGTCAACAAGGTGAAGGACGGCCGTCCGCATATCGTCGATATGATCAAGAACGGTGAGATCGCGCTGGTCTTCACCACCGTCGACGAGACGCGTTCGGCGATCGCCGATTCGCGTTCGATTCGCATGAGTGCGCAGGCGAACAAGGTCACGTACTACACGACCATGTCGGGCGCGCGCGCGGCCGTCGAGGGTTTGCGCTACCTGAGGGATCTCGAGGTCTATGATTTACAAGGGCTTCATGCTCGCCTAAACTAAGGCTTCGAATCTCTGTCGAAGCAGTATGTGCCGCGGTTAAGCGGCGTCCCTGAAGGTACCGAGTCGGGCTCGAGTTGGGCTCTTTCGCCAGCGGCCCGGCAGCGGGTACCTCTTTGGGGATGCACTTAACCGCGGTGATTTTTTTTGAAGGCTGTTTTTTGCCAAAGAGTTGTTTATGAGCACTATTCCATTGACGAAACGCGGTGCTGACCAATTGCGCGATGAATTGCAGCGCCTCAAATCGGTTGAACGTCCTGCGGTGATCAATTCGATCGCGGAAGCGCGTGCCCAAGGCGATCTGTCGGAGAACGCCGAATACGACGCGGCAAAAGAGAAGCAGGGCTTCATCGAAGGCCGTATCGCCGACATCGAATCGAAGCTCGCCGCTGCGCAAATCATCGACCCGGCCGCACTTGATGCGGAAGGTCGCGTCGTGTTTGCCGCTACTGTCGAGCTCGAAGATCTCAAAACCGGGCATGCGGTTACCTATCAGATCGTCGGCGACGACGAAGCCGATCTCGAGCATGGGCTGATCTCGGTCAGTTCGCCGATCGCGCGCGCATTGATCGGTAAGTCCGAAGGCGATGTCGCGTCGGTGCAGGCGCCTAGCGGCGTGCGCGAGTACGAGATTATCTCGGTGCGCTACGTCTGAGTTCGACACTGACACGCATTAGGTGCCTTTGATGCCGCATCGCTTGTTCCGCCTGTTGACCGTGGTGTGGGTCGGTAGCCTGCTCACGGTCGGCTATATGGTCGTGCCGGTGCTATTCGCGTCGCTTGATCGAGTGACGGCGGGTTCGGTCGCTGCGCAGTTGTTCCGCATCGAAGGCATCATCGGTGTCGTGTGCGGCGTGCTGCTGCTCGCGCTGTCCAACGTGCTGATCCGTCGCGGCGAACGCGCGTACAAAAAGTTGCGCTGGCTCGTGGCCGCCATGCTGGTGTGTGTGTTGATTGGCTATTTCGCGGTTGAACCGTTTATGAATGCGCTGCGCATCGCGGCGCAGGAAGCGGGCACCGATGTCAGCCATTCCGTGTACGCGAGCCGCTTCGGCATGCTGCACGGCGTGTCGAGTCTTTTCTATCTGATCGAGAGCCTGCTCGCGCTCGCACTGGTGTGGAAACTGCCGGTCGGCGCGGTGGCGTCGGCAGGAACGAGTGCAGGCTCGGCCGCGAGTCGCGCGAAGACGGCCGGTTAAGTGTGGACGCGTTGGCCGCAAGTGTTGCGGCTTATCAGCGCAAGGTTGATTCCCGGTTGATCGAGAAGCGCGGTTGCGACGTCGGTTCAGTCTGTGACAGATGCGACAGGTTGTCGCATTTCACTGTGCATCACTCGGACGACGCACAAATATCCCGTGGCGTGCGTCGCGTTTGAGTGTGTACTGCAACGCCATACACAGGCGCCCGGGGGATTCGCTTTCGCAGCGGATATTACTTGTTGGATTGATATTGCCGCTTTGCACTGGTCTGGCGTTTCTTCGCTCGCTTGACATTGCCGCCAGCGGTCACGCGTTCATTGCCGCGCACGACCACTTTCTGCGCTTTCTGACGCCGCAGCGGGTTGTCGTCCTGGGTGACTTTGACAACCTTGACCACACGTGGCGCCCGGCCTCGCGGGGACGCTGCTTCAGCGGCAGCCGCTTGCGCCGCGCTCGGCAAGCCGGTACGGCGCGTGCGGGTAGGGCGTGCGGACGGACGCGCGGCTTCAGGTTTCCAGACGACCAGCAGCTTGCCGATATGCTGGATCGGCGCTGCGTTCAGACGATCGCAAATCTCGTCATAGATCGCGATGCGCTCGTCGCGCTCGTCACCGAAGACGCGAATTTTAATGAGTTCGTGAGCGACGAGGTGGACCTCGATCTCGGCCAGCACGGCGTCGGTCAAGCCTTCGGCGCCCACCAGCACCACGGGTTTGAGCGCATGAGCTTGCGAGCGCAGCGCGGCGCGTTGTTCGGATGAGACTTTGAGGGCTGGCATGGAAGGAAAGGGACTCGACTAAAATAGTGCCGCTACGGCCGCCGCAGGCTCGCGCAATGGCAAGCGTGTTCGGTACGTACGACGCAGGAGCGGCGCCACGCGGCCACGCGAATTAAACGCGTATTATCCGCTAAAAGTGCCGCATTACGCAGCAAAAGTTCAACGATTAATGGCTAAGAACCGCTTCAATCAGTCGTGGCTACACGACCACATCAACGATCCGTACGTGAAAATGGCGCAGCGGGAGGGCTATCGTGCCCGCGCGGCCTACAAGCTGAAGGAAATCGATGAGCAGGACAAGCTGATCCGCCCCGGGCAGGTGATTGTCGACCTCGGCGCGGCGCCAGGCAGCTGGAGCCAGTACGTGCGCAACAAGCTCGCGCACGGCGCGCGTCGTGACGCGACGCGCGAAGGCGGAATCGACGGCACGATCATCGCGCTGGACTTGCTGCCGATGGAACCCATTGCGGATGTGCATTTCATCCAGGGGGATTTTCGCGAAGACAGCGTGCTCGAACAACTGGAAGAAGTCGTGGGCGAGCGCCCGGTCGACCTTGTAATTTCGGATATGGCGCCCAACCTCTCGGGCGTGGCGGTGGCGGATGCCGCGCGAATCGAGCATGTTTGCGATCTCGCGCTGGAGTTTTCGCAGAATCATCTGAAGCCGGATGGTGCCCTTTTAGTCAAATGCTTCCACGGCAGCGGCTATAGCCAGATTGTCGAAAAGTTCAAGCAGCAGTTTAAGACGGTAGCGGCCCGCAAACCGAAAGCATCGCGGGACAAATCGTCAGAGACGTTTATTTTGGGCAAACATTTGAAGCGTCCCCGTTGATCAAGTCGGATTCAAATGTGAGTTCTTTATTTTTCAATGTGCCGGAAAACGGCGCCAGTGTTGCGCGGCTCGCTATATATACGGTAGCGAATGCTTATGGCAGGGGTCTGCGGTCTGGATTAGAATGCCTGAGTGGTGCCGCAAGGCAAATGTAGGCGCTTGTCTATGATTGAAGGAGTGGTGCTTTGAACAACAACATGTTTTCGAAGGCAGCAGTGTGGCTGGTAATCGCACTGGTGCTGTTTACGGTGTTCAAGCAGTTCGACAAGCCCCGTGTCCAGGAAGGCGTTTCCTATTCGCAGTTCATGGACGATGCGAAAAGCGGCAAGGTCAAGAGCGTCGTCGTTCAGGGCCGCAATCTGACGGTCACCCCGGCGGATGGCCAGAAGTACCAGATCGTGTCGCCGGGCGACATCTGGATGGTCGGCGACCTGATGAAATATGGCGTGCAGGTCAGCGGCAAGGCCGATGACGAACCGAATGCGCTGGTTTCCGCGTTGTACTACCTCGGCCCAACCATCCTGATCATCGGCTTCTGGTTCTACATGATGAGGCAGATGCAGGGGGGCGGCAAAGGCGGGGCGTTTTCGTTCGGGAAATCCCGGGCGCGCCTGATCGACGAGAACAACAACGCAATCAATTTCTCCGACGTCGCCGGTTGCGATGAAGCGAAGGAGGAAGTCTCCGAGCTGGTCGACTTCCTGCGCGACCCGCAAAAATTCCAGAAACTCGGTGGGCGGATTCCGCGTGGGGTGCTGCTGGTCGGCCCGCCGGGAACCGGTAAGACGCTGCTTGCGCGCGCGATTGCGGGCGAAGCGAAAGTGCCGTTCTTCAGCATCTCGGGTTCGGACTTCGTCGAAATGTTCGTCGGCGTCGGCGCGGCGCGTGTGCGTGACATGTTCGAGCAGGCGAAGAAGCACGCGCCTTGCATCGTGTTCATCGACGAAATCGACGCGGTCGGTCGTCATCGCGGCGCGGGCATGGGCGGCGGCAACGACGAGCGCGAGCAGACGCTGAATCAGATGCTCGTCGAAATGGATGGCTTCGAGGCGAATTCCGGCGTGATCGTAATCGCCGCGACGAACCGCTCCGACGTGCTCGATAAGGCGCTGCTGCGTCCGGGCCGTTTCGATCGCCAGGTTTATGTCGGCTTGCCGGACATCCGTGGCCGCGAGCACATCATGAAGGTGCATCTGCGCAAGGTGCCGATTGCAAACGACGTCGACGCGGCAGTGATCGCGCGCGGCACGCCGGGCTTCTCGGGCGCCGATCTGGCGAATCTCGTGAACGAAGCGGCACTGTTCGCCGCACGTCGCGGCAAGCGCATCGTCGAGATGCAGGACTTCGAAGACGCGAAGGACAAGATCTTCATGGGTCCGGAGCGCAAGTCGGCGGTGATTCGCGAAGACGCTAAACGGGCCACGGCGTACCACGAGTCGGGCCACGCGGTGATCGCGAAGCTGTTGCCGAAGGCGGACCCGGTGCACAAGGTCACGATCATTCCGCGCGGACGTGCGCTGGGTGTCACATGGCAGTTGCCGGAACACGACAACGAGACGTACTCGAAAGACTACCTGCTCGATCGCCTCGCGATTCTGTTCGGCGGCCGCGTTGCCGAAGAGTTGTTTCTGAATCTGATCAGCACCGGCGCATCGGACGACTTCAACAAGGCGACGTCGACCGCGCGCGCGATGGTCGCGCGCTTCGGTATGACCGACGCGTTGGGACCGATGGTCTACGTCGATGACGAAAACGATGCCTCGCCGTTCGGTCGCGGATTCACCCGCACGATCTCCGAGGCGACGCAGCAGAAGGTCGATGCGGAGATTCGCCGCGTGCTGGACGAGCAGTACAACCTTGCGAAGCGTCTGCTGGACGAGAACCGCGACAAGGTCGAAGCGATGACCGCGGCGCTGATGGAGTGGGAAACGATCGACGCTGATCAGATCAACGACATCATGGCTGGTCGTCCGCCGCGTTCGCCGAAGAGCACACCGTCGCCTGGCGATGCGCCGTCGGGCGGCAGCAGCCCGGGCACCGAAGTCAAGCCGGGCAGCGCGACAGCACCGGCCTGATCGAGGCCTACTTCATACACGGGCCGGTGTGATTCACACCGGCCCGTTTTGTATTTTCGAGATCATTCGACCGCGTTTGCCCAACCCGTTTATCAAACTTCCATCACCCGCATACGTGTCCATCCACACCCTTTCCCAGGACCACCCGGAGCCGCTGCAGTGCGGTCGCTTTACGCTGTCACTCGAGCGCCCGCTGGTCATGGGCATCCTCAACGTAACGCCCGATTCGTTTTCGGACGGCGGCAGCTATGCCACGCGTGGCGATGCGCTGCGCCAGGCAGAGAAAATGCTGCTCGACGGTGCGGATATGATCGACATCGGCGGCGAGTCGACGCGGCCGGGCGCGCCGCCGGTTGCACTGGATGAAGAGCTTGAGCGCGTCATTCCGCTGATCGAGCAATTGCGCGACGCGAATGTGCCATTGTCGGTCGACACCTACAAGCCGGAGGTGATGCGCGCGGCGCTCGCCGCCGGTGCGGACATGGTCAATGACATCTGGGGCTTCCGTATGCCGGGCGCAATCGACGCGGTACGTGACAGCCGTTGTGCGGTCTGCGTGATGCACATGTTGGGCGAGCCTCGCACGATGCAGGTCGGTGAGCCTGTTTATCGAGAGGTCGTGGCGGACGTTCGGGACTTCCTTGCCGAGCGCACTGACGCGCTGCTACAAGCGGGGGTCGCGCGCGCGCGCATCAGCGTGGACCCCGGCTTCGGCTTCGGCAAAACGGTCGATCACAATTACACGTTGCTCGCGCATTTGCGCGAGACGGCACCGGACGGCGCGCCACCGCTGCCTATCCTTGCCGGTACGTCTCGTAAATCGATGCTCGGCGCGGTGACCGGCCGCAGCGTGCCCGCGGAACGGATCGCGGCAAGCATTGCGTCGGCGGTTTGCGCCGCTGAGCATGGCGCGTCGATCATCCGCGTGCATGACGTTACACAGACGGTGGACGCACTAAAGATATGGTTGGCGACGCGCGCCGCGGCGCGCCGCAGCTGACCGCCTGTGGAGGAAATTACATCAATGACACGTCGCTATTTCGGTACCGATGGCATCCGCGGCAAGGTCGGCGAAGGGCCAATCACGCCTGATTTCGTATTGCGGCTCGGCTATGCGGCCGGCAAGGTGCTGGCGGGTGCGGACCGCTGGGCGAAGAGCGGTACCCGCCCGACCGTTCTGATCGGCAAGGACACGCGCGTATCGGGCTATATGCTCGAAGCCGCGCTGGAGTCGGGCTTCTCGGCAGCGGGCGTCGACGTGATGCTTGCCGGGCCGATGCCGACGCCGGGCGTCGCTTACCTGACGCGGGCGCTGCGTCTTGCGGCGGGCGTGGTGATCAGCGCGTCGCACAATCCGTATTACGACAACGGCATCAAATTCTTTTCCGCGGACGGCAACAAGTTGCCCGACGAAGTCGAAGCGCAAATCGAGCGGCAACTCGAACTGCCGCTCGATTGCGCGCCATCCGAGCAGCTCGGTAAGGCGAGACGCCTCGACGACGCCGCGGGCCGCTACATCGAGTTCTGCAAAAGCACGTTCCCCGCCAGTTACGACTTGCACGGGATGAAGCTCGTCGTCGATTGCGCGCACGGGGCAGCGTATGACGTCGCGCCGCATGTGTTCCATGAACTTGGCGCCGATGTCGTGCCGATCGGCGTCGCGCCGAATGGCTTCAACATCAACGACGGCGTCGGCGCGACCGCGCCGGATGCGCTGATGCGCGCGGTGCGTGCGAACAGCGCGGACCTCGGCATCGCGCTGGACGGCGACGCGGACCGGCTTCAGATCGTCGATTCGACTGGCCGGCTGTTCAACGGCGACGAACTGCTGTACGTGCTGGTCAAGGACCGGATTGCGACCGACGGCAAGGTCGAAGGCGCAGTCGGCACGTTAATGACGAACATGGCCGTCGAAGTCGCGTTGCAGCGCGCGGGCGTGAAGTTCGTGCGCGCGGCAGTCGGCGATCGTTACGTGCTCGAGAAATTGCGCGAGCACGGCTGGCTGCTCGGCGCCGAGGGTTCGGGGCACATCCTGTCGTTGGACCGGCATACGACCGGCGATGGCATCGTATCCGCGTTGCTGGTGCTGGCGGCGATGCAGCGCAGCGGCAAATCGCTCGCGCAGCTGCTGGATGGCGTGACGTTATTCCCGCAGAAGCTGATCAATGTGCGGATGCAACCGGGCTCCGACTGGAAGGGCAGCGATGCGATCCGGCGCGCGATTAGCGCTGCGGAGGGAGCGCTGGACGGCAGCGGCCGGGTGTTGATCCGCGCGTCCGGCACCGAGCCGCTGTTGCGCGTGATGGTCGAGGCAGCACGCGAACAGGAGGCGCTGGAACACGCTGAAGCGATCGCTGACGTGGTCCGGCAAGCGACCGCGTGACCCGTCCGTCATCGTAGCGCACGCGCGAATGCAGCCCGCTGACACGCCGCTTTCGCGCTCTTTGTACATGATCATCAGATAATTTGCGAAACGGCCGCGAAACGGCCGTCTGTCACCGTCGGCCATTCGCTGCACGATTTTCGTGCCTCTTGCCGCGATAGCCGGCGGTTGTCAGGGGCCGCGCAAGCCGCATGAAATCAAGCGTGGGACTCAATCCCGGCCGATTCCCACGCCAGAACATGCCCCCCGCATTGGGTGGATCCCACGCGATCCGCATGGACGCGCCTTTCTGTGACGTAATGAAATTGACACATAGACTTCACGAATAGTCACATGACTGTCACAAAGAGACCCTATTCTTCGCGGTGTCGTGTCATCCGCTCACACCACTGGAGGTCTCATGAAATTGATGCAAACCGCGTTCGCTGGCATTGCTGGCGCGCTCTTCGCGATCGCAGCGCATGCAGCAACGGATATTACCGGCGCGGGCAGCACCTTTGCAGCACCGATTTACACGAAGTGGGCAGACGCCTATCAGAAGACCGGCGGCGGCAAGGTTAACTACCAGGGCATCGGTTCGTCGGGCGGCATCAAGCAGATCATTGCAAAGACGGTTGATTTCGCTGGTTCGGACGCTCCGCTGAAGGACGACGAACTGACGAAGGAAGGCCTGTTCCAGTTCCCGACGGTGGTCGGCGGCGTGGTGCCGGTGGTCAACCTGCCGGGCGTGAAGGCAGGCGAAATCGTGTTGTCGGGCCAGGTGCTCGGCGACATCTACCTGGGCAAGATCACGAAGTGGAACGACCCGGCTATCGCCGCGCTGAACCCGAAGGTCAAGCTGCCGGATACGGACGTCGCCGTGGTGCGCCGCGCGGACGGTTCGGGCACCAGCTTCATCTGGACGAACTACCTGTCGAAGGTCAACAGCGACTGGAAGTCGAAGGTCGGCGAAGGCACGACGGTCAACTGGCCGACGGGTACGGGCGGCAAGGGTAACGACGGCGTCGCGGCATTCGTGCAGCGTCTGCCGGGTGCAATCGGCTACGTCGAGTGGGCGTATGCGAAGCAGAACCACATGATCTACACGGCGATGAAGAACGAGACGGGTGCCGTGGTCGAGCCGAAGACGGAAACGTTCAAGGCAGCGGCAGCAGGCGCGGACTGGTCGAAGTCGTTCTACCAGATCCTGACGAACGAGCCGGGCAAGGACGCATGGCCGGTCGTCGGCGCGACGTTCGTGCTGCTGCACACGACGCAGGACAAGCCGGCGCAAGGCGAAGAAACGCTGAAGTTCTTCGACTGGGCGTTCAAGAACGGCGGCCCGGCTGCTTCGGATCTGGACTACATCTCGCTGCCGGCATCGGTGGTCGACCAGATCAAGTCGCAGTGGAAGACGAAGGTGAAGGACGCTTCGGGCAAGGCACTCGCAGCTGAGTAAGGTGCGCTGAACAAGCACGCTGAAGTGTGAAGTGAAGTAAGCTGGACCGGTCGACAACCGGTCCAGCTGAAGTCGACGCCGCGAGGATCAAACCCGCGGCTCGCTGCGTCATCAGACGTCGTAGCAACCGGCAGTTGGCAAGACCCGCGCAGCGAATCAGGCACGCGCGAGGCGCCCGTCACAGGGCTCGCAGTCAACCGTTGCATACGCTGTCCGGCATCCTGCCGCGCGGCATCCGGAAACAGTTTCGACAGGCTCTCATGTCCGACATTCCAATCGTGTCGAACCCGCCAGGCAACGCAGCGCAGAAAGCGCCCAGCCGTTCCGGCGACGTTATCTTCGGCGGCCTTGCGCGGCTTGCCGCTATCGTTACCTTATTGTTGCTCGGTGGCATTATTGTGTCGCTGATCGTCGCGTCGCTGCCCACCATCCAGAAGTTCGGCCTGAGCTTCCTGTGGACGGCCGACTGGGATCCACCCTCCGAGCAGTTCGGCGCGCTGGTGCCGATTTACGGCACGATCGCGACGTCGGTGATCGCGCTGATCATCGCGGTGCCGGTCAGTTTCGGCATTGCACTGTTTCTCACTGAGTTGTCTCCCGCGTGGCTACGTCGGCCGCTTGGCATCGCGATCGAACTGCTCGCTGCGATTCCGTCGATCGTTTATGGCATGTGGGGTTTGCTCGTGTTCGCGCCGATCTTCGCGGAATGGTTCGAAAAGCCGCTCGGCAAGCTGCTGTCCGGCATGCCGATCGTCGGTGCTCTGTTCAAGGGCGCGCCGATCGGCATCGGCATCCTGTGTGCGGGCGTGATTCTCGCGATCATGATCATCCCGTACATCGCATCGGTGATGCGCGACGTGTTCGAAGTCACGCCGGTATTGCTGAAGGAATCGGCCTATGGCATTGGCTGCACGACATGGGAAGTGATGTGGAAGATCGTGCTGCCGTTCACGAAGAACGGTGTGATCGGCGGCGTGATGCTCGGCCTTGGCCGCGCGCTCGGCGAAACGATGGCGGTGACGTTCGTGATCGGTAACACGAACCTGCTCGACAATGTGTCGCTGTTCTCGCCGGGCAACAGCATTACGTCGGCGCTCGCGAACGAGTTCGCCGAAGCGGGCCCGGGCCTGCATACCGCGGCGCTGATGGAACTCGGTCTGATCCTGTTTGTGATCACGTTTATCGTGCTGTCGATTTCCAAACTGATGCTGCTGCGTCTCGAGAAAGGGGAGGGCACGAAGCGATGAGCCAACCTCTGAACATGCCGGGCATGGCCGATCCGGTCGCGCTCGAAAGAACCCGCAACCGGCTGCAAAAGCGCCGCCGGGTGACCAACGCGATCGCGCTCACGCTGTCGCTTGCGGCGATGGCGTTCGGTCTGCTGTGGCTGATCTGGATTCTGTACACGACGCTGCGCCTGGGCATCGGTGGCCTGTCGGTCGACCTGTTCACGCAGTCGACGCCTCCACCGAACACCGACGGCGGCGGTCTCGCGAACGCGATCGTCGGCAGCCTGTTACTGGTTGTGCTCGCAACGGTAGTCGGCACGCCGATCGGCATCATGGCGGGCGTCTATCTCGCCGAGTACGGGCAAAAGGGCTGGCTTGCGAGCGTCACGCGCTTTATCAACGACATCCTGCTGTCGGCGCCGTCGATCGTCGTCGGTCTGTTCGTCTATGCGCTGGTGGTCGCGAAGATGGGGCATTTCAGCGGCTGGGCCGGTGTCGTCGCGCTGGCGCTGCTCCAGATTCCGATCGTAATCCGCACGACCGAAAACATGCTGAAGCTGGTGCCGAACGCGCTGCGTGAAGCGGCCTTCGCGCTCGGCACGCCGAAGTGGAAGATGGTGCTGTCGATCACGCTGAAGGCCTCGCTCGCGGGCATCGTGACCGGCGTGCTGCTCGCGGTCGCGCGGATTGCCGGCGAAACCGCGCCTCTGCTGTTCACGGCGCTGTCGAACCAGTTCTTCACCGCGGACATGAACCAGCCGATGGCGAACTTGCCTGTCACGATCTTCAAGTTCGCGATGAGTCCGTTTGCACAATGGCAGTCGCTCGCGTGGGCCGGTGTCTTCCTGATCACGCTCGGTGTGCTGGGATTGAACATCCTCGCGCGAACGATCTTCTCGAACAAGTAAGGGCGGAGCGATCCGATGAACATGGCAGAAAGTCACCTGAACCCCGTCGAACGTCCGGCCGCGCCGGCCGGCTTCGATCCCGCCCAGAATGGCCGCTCGCAAGCGCCGTCGCGTCCGAAGATCGAAGTCAACAATCTGAACTTCTTCTACGGCAAGTATCACGCGCTGAAGAACATCAACCTGCACATTCCCGAAGGCAAGGTGACCGCGTTCATCGGGCCGTCGGGTTGCGGCAAGTCGACCCTGTTGCGCACGTTCAACAAGATGTACGCGCTCTATCCGGAACAGCGCGCCGAAGGCGAAATCCTGATGGACGGCGAAAACCTGCTCACGACGAAGCGCGATATTTCGCTGTTGCGTGCGCGGATCGGCATGGTGTTCCAGAAGCCGACGCCGTTTCCGATGTCGATATACGACAACATCGCGTTCGGCGTGAAGATGTTCGAAACGCTCACGCGCTCGGAGATGGACGATCGCGTCGAATGGGCACTGACCAAAGCGGCGTTGTGGAACGAAGTGAAGGACAAACTGGGCCAGAGCGGTTACGGCCTATCTGGCGGCCAGCAGCAGCGTCTGTGCATTGCGCGCGGCATTGCGATCCGTCCGGAAGTGCTGCTGCTCGACGAGCCGTGCTCGGCGCTCGACCCGATTTCGACCGGTCGCATCGAAGAGCTGATCGCTGAGCTCAAGAGCGATTACACGGTGGTGATCGTCACGCACAACATGCAGCAAGCCGCACGCTGTTCGGACTACACTGCATATATGTACCTTGGCGAACTGATCGAGTTCGGCGACACCGAAAAGATCTTCATCAAGCCGGTACGCAAGGAAACCGAAGACTACATCACCGGTCGTTTCGGTTGAGTCATCGCACACAGGCCGCTAGCGAAGGGAGTTCATGATGTCCGATAAACACCTGTCCAGTCAGTTCGATGCCGACCTGAACCTGCTTTCGTCGAAGGTGCTCGAAATGGGCGGGCTCGTCGAAGCGCAGATCGTCGACGCGATGAGCGCGCTTAACAACTTCGACCTCGAAATCGCCGAAAAAGTGATCGCGGCCGAAGACCGCCTGAACGTGATGGAAGTCGAAATCGACGAAGAGTGCAGCAACATCATCGCGCGCCGTCAGCCGGCCGCGCGTGATCTGCGCCTGTTGCTCGCGATCTCGAAGACCATCACGAACCTCGAGCGCGCCGGCGACGAAGCGGAGAAAATCGCGAAGCGCACGAAGCGCCTGATGGAAGACGGCGCATCGCGTACGATCAATATCGCGGAAATCAAGCTTTCCGGCGAAATGGCGGTATCGATCCTGCGCCGTGCACTCGACGCGTTCGCACGCCTCGATACGGTCGCCGCCGCGCAGATTGTGCGTGACGACAAGGCGATCGACGAGGAATTCCGCGCATTTGTGCGCAAGCTGATCTCGTACATGACTGAAGATCCGCGTTCCATTTCAGTGGGCCTCGATTTCCTGTTCATCGCGAAGGCGATCGAACGGATCGGCGACCACGCGAAGAACATCGCGGAATTCATCATCTACATCGTGAAGGGCACGGACGTGCGACACAAGTCGCGCGACGCGCTCGAGCGAGAGGCGCTCAGCTGACACGCCAGCCAAACGATTGGCGAACGTGCTCAGGTGCAGCCCCTGATCGATTTCTGTTAAGAGCTCACGAGGCACCGATGCCCAGCAGTATCCTTATCATCGAAGACGAACCCGCGATTTCCGAACTGATTTCGGTCAATCTTCAACATGCAGGACACTGCCCGATCCGCGCGTATAACGCGGAACAGGCGCAAAACCTGATTAGCGACGTACTGCCCGACCTGGTCCTGCTGGACTGGATGCTGCCGGGCAAATCCGGAATAGCGTTTGCCCGCGATCTGCGCAACAACGACCGCACCAAGCATATTCCGATCATCATGCTGACGGCCCGCGGCGACGAGCAGGACAAGGTGCTCGGCCTTGAAATCGGCGCGGACGACTATGTGACCAAGCCGTTCTCGCCGAAGGAACTGATGGCGCGCATCAAGGCGGTGCTGCGCCGCCGCGCGCCGCAGCTGACCGAAGACGTGGTCGCGATCAACGGGCTCAAGCTCGATCCGTCGACGCACCGCGTGGCCGCGCATGCGCAGGGCAGCGAGATCAAGCTCGATCTCGGGCCGACCGAGTTCCGTCTGCTGCACTTCTTCATGACGCACCCGGAGCGCGTGCACAGCCGCACGCAACTGCTCGATCAGGTGTGGGGCGACCACGTGTTCGTCGAAGAACGCACCGTCGACGTGCATATCAAGCGTCTGCGTGCCGCGCTCAAGCCGGCCGGCTGCGATGCTATGATCGAAACGGTCCGCGGCAGCGGCTATCGGCTCGCGAAGAGCGCATAAGGCTACAGCGGTTTCCTGATGGCGCGCCCGGGCCTGCCTGCAAAGAGGCCCGCATGCCGCTCGTCGTTATTTCTTCGATCGCTGGAACATGAACACCATCTGGGCGCGCTCCCTCGTTTCGCTCGTGCTGCTTTCTGTTCTGTGTGCGGTGGTCGGGGTGCTGATCGGCGTGAAGGCGGCGCTGATCCTCGCGATCGTCGTGCTGCTCGCACAGGGCATCTTCAGCACGTTTCACAAGCAGCAGCTGTGGCGTCTGCTCGATGCGCCGGTGTACGGCGAAGTGCCGAGCGCGCCGGGCATCTGGGGCGAAATCTACTACCGGCTGCATAAGCTCGCGAAGCGCTGGCATGCGCAGGTGCGGCAGGTCGAGCAACAGCACTCGCGCTTTATTCAGGCAATCCAGGCGTCGCCGAACGGCGTCGCGATGCTTGACGATCATGACCAGATCGAATGGTGCAATGCGATTTCCGAGCTGCATTTCGGGCTCGACGCGAAACGCGACCTGCGCCAGCACATCACGCATCTGGTGCGCCGGCCGGATTTCGTCCGTTATCTGAACACGCGCCAGTACGAAGAAATGCTGATCATGCGCGGGATGGGCGAGCGGCGGCAGCATGTGCTGTCGGTGCAGGTCTTTCCTTACGGTGACAATCGCAAGCTGCTGCTGTCGCAGGACATCACCGAGCTCGAGCGCACCGACTCGATGCGGCGCGATTTCGTCGCGAACGTATCGCATGAGCTGAAGACGCCGCTGACAGTACTGGCCGGTTTTCTGGAGACCATGCGCGAGCTACCGCTTAACGACGCCGAGCGCGCGCGTTACCTCGAGCTGATGGAGCAGCAGGCGTCGCGGATGCAGCACATCGTGCGCGACCTGCTCGTGCTCGCGACGCTCGAAGGCGACAGCAAGCCGCCGAGCGAGCAGATGGTCGATATGCGCGCGGTGCTGCGGCATCTGAAGGACGATGCGGAAACACTGTCCGCGGGCCGTCATCGGATCTCATTCGATGTCGATGAAGGGTTGACCGTGACCGGTGTCGAGACCGAAATTCTGAGCGCGCTCGGCAATCTGGTGACGAATGCGATCCGTTACACGCCGGATGGCGGTTCGATTCATGTGAACTGGAACACGCACGGCGCACAGGCGACGTTCTCGGTAATCGACAGCGGCCTGGGCATTCCGGCGGCCGATATCCCGCGGCTTACCGAGCGTTTCTACCGCGTCGATCGCAGCCGTTCGCGCGATACCGGCGGCACCGGCCTCGGACTCGCGATCGTCAAACACGTGCTGCAACGGCACGACGCGCAACTCGAGGTGAAAAGCGAAGAAGGGCGCGGCAGTACTTTCACTGCGCGCTTTCCGGCATTGCGCACCGCGCGTCGCCAGCCGGCGCCGGTTTGAGCGGTCGGTCGGCAGCGAGCGCCGCGCGTCACGTTCCAGTTACACCAAACAAAAGCCCGCTGCGCTCAGCGGGCTTTTTTCATTGGACGTTGCGATCGTATCGCGCATCGACACGTGCATCCGCGTATGTCACGGCATTACGAACAGAACTTCGTCAACAGACTCATTTGCGCGTTGCGCGACGACTTGCCTGGCCTGCGCCGGCGATAGTGACCGTCGCTGTGCATCAGCCATGCGGCCTGGTTATCGCCGAGGAAGGCCGATAGGCCTTCCGCGATCACGCGCCGCTTCAGGCGCCGGTTCTTGATCGGGAACGCAACCTCGACGCGGCGGAAGAAGTTGCGGTCCATCCAGTCGGCGCTCGACAGATACACCTGTTCCTTGCCGTTGTCGTAGAAGTAGAAGATCCGGTGATGCTCGAGAAAGCGCCCGACAATCGAGCGCACCGTAATATTCTCCGACAGCCCCGGCACGCCTGGCTGCAACGCGCATACGCCGCGCACGATCAGGTCGATCTTCACGCCCGCCTGCGACGCTTCATACAACTCCGCGATCACCGTCGGTTCGAGTAGCGCGTTCATCTTTGCGACGATCCGCGCGCGTTTGCCGGCGCGTGCATGCTCGGCTTCCGCGCGGATCGAATCGACGAGGCGCGGGTGCAACGTGAAAGGCGACTGCCACAACTCGTGCAACGCAAGCTCGCCGCCGATGCCGGTCAGTTGCTGGAACACGTGGTGCACGTCTTCGCAAATCTGCTGATCGGACGTCATCAGACCGAAGTCGGTGTAAAGACGCGCGGTGCGCGGATGGTAGTTGCCGGTGCCCAGGTGCACGTAGCGCTTGAGCATCGATTTGCCGGCCTCCGACACGCGCCGCACGATCAGCATCATCTTTGCGTGGCACTTGTGGCCGACCACGCCATACACCACGTGCGCGCCGACCGCTTCCAGTTGCGACGCCCAGTTGATGTTGGTTTCCTCGTCGAAGCGAGCGAGCAGTTCGACGACCACGGTCACTTCCTTGCCGTTGCGCGCGGCCTGCATCAGCGCGTCCATCAGCGGCGAGTCCGTGCCGGTGCGGTAGATGGTCTGCTTGATCGCGACCACGTTCGGGTCTTTCGCCGCCTGCAGCAGCAGTTCGAGCACCGGCTGAAAGCTCTCGTACGGATGATGCAGCAGCACGTCGCCCTGATCGATCACGTCGAACAGATTCGCGGCCGTCGCGATTTGTGTCGGCGTGGCCGGAATATGCGGAACGAACTTGAGATCCGGTCGATCGACCATTTCCGGCAATTGCATCAGCCGCACCAGATTCACCGGGCCGTCGACCCGGTAGCAATCTTTGGCCGACAGTCCGCTTTCGTCGAGCAGACGCTGCACCAGGTGCTCGGGCGTATCCGCCGATACCTCGAGCCGCACCGCATTGCCGAGATGCCGCGCCGGCAGTTCGCCTTGCAGCGCGACACGCAGATTGGTGATTTCGTCTTCATCGACGAACAGCTCGCTGTTGCGTGTAATGCGAAACTGATTGCAGCTGAGCACCTGCAGATTCGGGAACAGTTCGTTGACGAAGCGCTGCATTAGCGAGCTCAGCAGCACAAAGCCGTGCGGGTAGCCGGACAATTCATGCGGCATCCGCACGAGGCGCGGCAGCGCGCGCGGCGCCTGCACGATACCCATCACCGCCTGGCGCCCGAACGCGTCTTTGCCTTCGAGCTCGACGACGAAGTTCAGGCTCTTGTTCAGCACGCGCGGGAAAGGGTGCGCGGGATCGAGGCCGATCGGCGTGAGCACCGGCAGCAGTTCGTCGAAGAAGTAGCTGCGCGCCCATTCGGTCTGCGCATCGCTCCACGCTTCGGTGCCGTGAAAGTAAATGCCTTCGTCTTCGAGGGCGGGCAGCACCGTTTCATGCAGCATCGCGTATTGACGGTGCACCAGCTTTTGCGCGCGCTCGGCGACCAGGTCGTACACATGCTGCAGCGACATGCCGTCCGGCGACAGCGCGCCAGGATTGTCGCGCATCTGTTCCTGCAATCCGGCCATGCGGATTTCAAAGAACTCGTCGAGATTGCTACTGGTGATGCAGATGAAGCGCAGACGTTCGAGCAACGGAACCGCCGGGTCGGCGGCTTGCGCGAGGACGCGCTCGTTGAAACCCAGAATGCCCAGTTCGCGATTCAGAAGAGGGTAGCGGATGGACATCGGCAGCGATGGTTCGGACCAGGATTCGAAAGGACTTTCTGAAATTCTCACGGATTGGTGATAGTTTTGTGACATTCACAATTGCCACAAATTTTAGGCGTTTTCCAGACTACAGTGGCCTGTAACGGTTCCGCGTGTCGCAATTATGACGCAAGGTATACGCGAAGATATACCGGACGTCCATTGCAGGTTACACGGCCCGAGGTGACACGATGGGAACCAGTACGCTTAAAATGGCGCCTTTCAACAGGGCGAGCGCAAGCAGGCACGTTTCGTCCGCGCGCACGGAGTCCTCACAATCGATGGCCAATAATCCGCCATTGCTCGCATCGGTCGATCTCGGTTCGAACAGTTTCCGCCTTATCGTTGGGCGCGTCGAAGAAACCGACGCAGGCAGCCAGATCTACCAGGTCGATGCATTGCGCGAACCGGTGCGGCTCGCGGCGGGCCTGTCGCGCGACAAGATGCTCGATCGCGCGTCGCAGGTGCGCGGCTGGGATGCGTTGCGGCGCTTTGGCGAGCGGTTGCGCGATTTTCATCCGGATCATGTGCGGGCCGTCGCGACCAATACGCTGCGCGTCGCGAAGAATGCCGGTGAATTTCTCGCCGAAGCGGAAGCGGCGCTCGGTTTTCCGATTGAAGTGATTGCGGGCCGCGAAGAAGCGCGGCTCATCTACGCGGGCGCCGCGCACTCGGTGCCGGCAAGCGCGGGCATGCGGCTGGTGGTCGATATCGGCGGCGGCTCGACGGAATTCATCATCGGCTCGCACTACACGCCGATCAAGATGGAAAGTCTGTATATCGGCTGCGTGAGTCACAGCCGCGCGTTTTTTCCGGCCGGAAACGTCGACGAATACACGATGCGTCAGGCGGAGCTTGCCGCGTCGCGTGAAATCCAGATCATTTCCGCTGAATACAGAAAGACCGGCTGGGAGCAGGCAATCGGGTCGTCGGGCACCGCGCGGGCGCTCGCGGAACTGGTCGAGGCAAATGGCTTCAACGATGCGGGCATCACGCACGGCATTTCGCGAGGCGGCCTGGAACGGCTCAAGCGGGCGCTGATCAAGGCGGAAAACGTGAATCGGCTGAAGCTGATCGCGTTGAAGCCGGACCGCATTCCGGTGCTGGCCGGCGGTCTGTCGATCATGCTCGCGGTGTTCGAGGAACTCGATATCGACTATGTCGATACGACCGACGGCGCGCTGCGTCTAGGTGTGCTGTACGACCTGCTTGGCCGGTCGCAGCATCAGGATATGCGCACGGTCACGGTCGAAGGGTTTATGCGCCGGTACGGTGTCGATCGCGCGCAGGCCGGGCGGATCGGCGAACTCGCCGTGCGGTTCTACGATCAGCTCGACGAGCCGGACCCCGAGCAGCGCGAAGAGAACCGCATGTTCCTCGGCTGGGCGGCGGCGCTGCACGAAATCGGTTTGTCGATATCGCATAGCGCGTATCACAAGCATTCGGCGTATATCGCGAGCAATGCGGATATGCCGGGTTTTTCACGGACCGATCAGGCGCGTGTCGCGGCGCTTGTACTGGGTCATGCGGGCAAGCTCGGCAAGCTCGCGCAGACTCGCGACGTCGAATGGCCGCTGCTGTTTTGCCTGCGCCTCGCCGCGCTGTTGTGCCGGCGGCGTGCCGACGTCGGATTGCCGGACATCAAGGTCGGCGAGGCGAACGGCGGTTACGACGTGCGGCTTCCCAGTGCCTGGGTCGCGAATAATCCGCTGACCGACTACAGCCTGAGCCAGGAAGCGGCGGAATGGGAAAAGATCCGAACGCCGTATCGCGTCGTTTATACGGATGACTGAAGTCAACTGAGGTTGGTCGCGCGATTGTCGCATCCGCGACGCAACGAGCAAATCCAACGAGCAAATCAATCGGCCCGGCAAAGATCGCTTTGCCGGGCCGATTGACTGGTGACCCCTACGCTACGCGGCCGATGTTAGCGCTTGCTTGTCGCTACTCGGCGACAAGCCAAGGCACCGATGTCGCTCAGCGTGACAGCGCGTCGCCGAGGAAGTGGCGTGCATAACGCGCATTGATTTCCGACAGTCGGAACAGCGTCAGGAAATCGGCCGCGTTGAAGTCCGGATCCCATGCGGGTGCGCCGCAAATCTTCGCACCGAGGCGCAGATAACCTTTGATCAACGGCGGCGGCGGTACTTTAGCGCCGGTTTGCAGATCGTCGAACGGCAGTGGCGTATGCGGGAACGCACGGTACTCCGGCGCGGTCAGCTCGCCTGCGCGCAGCGACTTGTACAGGTTGGCCGCGTAGTGGCCACCGTCGGCCATCGACACGCTTGCGCAACCGAGCATCGTCTCGTAGCCGTTGTGTTGCATATAGGAGCCGAGGCCGGCCCACAGCGACATGATCACCGAGCCGCTGCGGTAGTCGGCGTGCACGCACGAGCGGCCCACTTCGACCAGCTTCGAGCGCAGGTGCGTGAGGCGCGACAGGTCGAATTCGCCTTCCGCATACAGACGGCCGATGCGCGCGGCCTGATGCGGCGGCAGCACGCGGTAGGTGCCGACCACTTGCAGCGTGTCCAGATCGCGGACGGTCAGGTGATCGCAGTACGCATCGAATGCATCGACATCAAGGCCGGCCGGGCCCGACAGACGCGCGCCCATTTCGTCGGCGAACACCCGGTAACGCAGACGCTGCGCTTCGCGAAGTTCCTCGTCGGAGCGCACCCACGACACTTGCAGGCGGTGTTGGGGAGTAACCGTCTCCTCGGCGCGTGGGAGACGGCGGCGCGGCTCAAGCGGGATCGAAGCGAAGGGCAGAGTAGGCGTCGGCAGTTCTCGCATTGTGGCGTTCCTGGTCGAAAAGGTGAGGATTCCGCTTTGTTCGCCAATGTAGTAATGGCGGGTGACGTTTGCGTGGCATTGCTGTGACGATTCGATGACTTCGCGTAAGGTTGACACACGGTTGTTCGTATGGTTCAGCTCAGATTAAATCGGGGCTGATGGCGGCTAGCAGCACGGCTTCCACGCCGGTGTTGCGCGTGCGGCTCTCGATCCACCAGATGCCGCCCTTTTTGATTGACCAGCTGTCGCCGCTTTTGCCGATCAGGCGCGCCGCCGTGTGCCCGAGGGTCGGCTGATGGCCGACGACCACGACCATCTGCGCGATGCCGTCCGGCCAGCCGGCTGCGGCGAGCACATCGGATGCGCTTGCGTCCGGCGCGATCTCGCGGACGACGCGGTATTGATCGGTCAACGCTTCAACGGTTTGTACGGTGCGGGTGGCGGGGCTGACGAGGATCACCGCTTTGTCGTCGAGACGGGCGCGCAGCCATTTGG
Organism: Paraburkholderia rhizosphaerae; assembly: GCF_004366595.1. Lineage (GTDB taxonomy): Bacteria > Pseudomonadota > Gammaproteobacteria > Burkholderiales > Burkholderiaceae > Paraburkholderia > Paraburkholderia rhizosphaerae. The sequence continues at coordinate 80,729 of NZ_SORE01000012.1, read as the reverse complement.
CGCCGGCTTGCGCCTGCTTGCGCCCGCGCGACGTGAGCTGGCGGGCGAGATCGCTCGATGCGGTGTCTTCGGCTTCGGCGTGGCGCCAGAGGATCAGGTTCATCGCAAGTCTCCTCAAGTCCAAAGTCCCAGGGTGGACTTTATGTGGGGTCGACAGGCAATGTCGCATGCGGGATGCCGGACCGCAAGGCAGCGGGATGTGCCAGGTGGCGCATCACTCCGATTAGTCGCGCCACGGTAATACGTCAGGTAGCAATAAACAGGAATCTACCAGGATCCTGGTATTTACGACATTTCCACCCCGTGATGGAATTCCTTCCCCCGTCGTAAAAGACATGCTGGGTCTGCGGAATGGATAACGCTATGCGCGCCAGAATTAACATCATCGCCAAAGCACCATTGCGGGTATTGCATCGTCACGTCGCCCTTAATTCTAAAAGTGTGGACGCACGACAAGCGGAGAAAAAATGACCACTTTCATGCAAAACTTCTCGTTCATAAATGGCGATGTGATTTACGGTGATCGGGAAGACAGGCCGGCTTATAAGAACAAGGCTCGCGAGGAGTTCGACAAGGGTGTTCCTGGTAGTGAGTTTTTGGGTCTGACCTTCGACGACCTGTGGGTCACGATAGATCAATATAACAACAAGACTTTTCTTGCCTATGATCAACGGGCCCAGATTTTTGAGACCATCAGGAAGGTGAAGGCCGATCTAACCCGGCGACGCGCACAGGCCTATGCAACAGCGCTTTTCCAGAAGCCCAATTCGTTTCAGCGAGATGCTCTTTCGGAGGAACAAAGAAAGGCACTCACGTATAAAGAGTCCGGCTCGCCAATCAAGGACCCTAAGGACGCTGAAAGATTTGACGAGAACCTGTTTCAGTTGCGAATTATTCGCCGTTCATGCAAATTTGGCGTCCTCAATCTGGCAGAAGCGCTCGGAACGCCAGCCAAAATTCATTTTGTGCTTGATAGTTTAACGGGCGAAAGGCTACGAGCGATCGTCGACAAAGACACATATAAGAGTGGCGACGGAGCGTTCCGGGGTTCGGGCGCCTCAGTTCCAGTCACGGCTTCCGAACTACGTGCGGTGTTTCGAGCACAGAATACATTGAGGACGAAAGTCCACTTTTATCGTAAGTTCGTGGAGGTGCCAGCCCCATGGGTGGAAGATCCCGAATTGTGGCGAAGATATGCTGAAGCGCGGTATCGCAAGTACCTCGATCACCTGAAACAGGTTGCCGCCATGACGCCGGAATCCGTCAAGCCGCTGGGTGAAATCATGGACCGCGCCGCCGTGCATGCGTCGACGCAGAATTTCATGGAAGCGGCGGACATTCTCAAGCAAGCCAGGGCGCTAGGCGCCGCACTTTGGACGCCGCTGCCTGACGACGCTGACTTTTAAGTCGCGCCAAATGCTGTTACCCGGTGCAGAGACAAAACGCCTGGCACAAAAAGAAAAGGGCTTACGGTGTTACACCGTAAGCCCTTGATTCCTTTGGTCGGAGCGAAAGGATTCGAACCTTCGACCCTCTGATCCCAAATCAGATGCGCTACCAGGCTGCGCTACGCTCCGACGAGCCGAGCATTCTACCTGGCTTTTACATCGAACGTCAACGTTCACTGAAAGTAGCCGACCGGACGTGCAGGAGCGGCTTCTCTACGCCGCTATATCGTGCCCATCAGCAACAGCACGATCACGACGACCAGCACGACGCCGATGATGCCGGTCGGCTGATAACCCCAACTGCGGCTGTACGGCCAGCTGGGGAAGGCGCCGATCAACAATAGAATCAGCACGATCAGCAGGATGGTTCCGAGGGTCATGGTTTCTCTCCCTTGATGGCCAATGGCCGGCCCACGCAATTCTTCGTTAACCGTCGCGCGCACAGGCAATGGCACGACGCCCGTGCCTTCGCGGTCGGTGCACCGGTCAAACGGCGCGGTGGTGGGCAAATGCCGCGCAGCTTATAAACGAGCTTCAGCAAGGCATGTGCCTATCAGGGCGAGAGATGGATAGTGCGGTGCGCAAGCGCGGCACGTGCGGCGCCTGGGTGGCGCGGCACAGAAGCGGCAGCGCGACGTGCACATGCAGCATAGGGACGCGCGGGATGCGTTTCGCCGAGCGTTTGGTCGGTCGACGATTGACGGTAGACCAAAGGGAATGCGAGCCCGCACGCGCGTTCGCACGCGTTCGGCCGCATCGGCAGTGGTGGACCGAACGCGCCGCGGACGCTTCAAACGCGTCAAACGCGCAAGAGCGGCGTGAAACGCGAACCGGAAACGTCAGAAGCGGAAGCGGGCGCTACTGCTCAGTGCTTGCGATGCACCCAGTCGAGCATATGGTGCTGGACCAGCCAGTGATGCATCATGCCTTCCCCGTTGTGTTCGCGCCGATAGGACCTCGATTCGAAAACCGACAGCGCGACCAGCACCAGCAAGCCGACTCCCAGACCCACCAGACCGGCGATTGATTCGGCATCCATGACAGCCTCCTCGGACCCATGTGGCCACTTGACCCTACTCATACATAGTAGTGCAGATGCGACGGCATACCGGGCATCGGACAGACGGCGACGGCTACAGGAGCAAGGCAGTGAGCCGTCGCGCGCGGCACTTTACGGGTAGACTCTAACCCCCCAATGTTTTCAATCGGGTTTCGCCTATTCATGAAGCGTACTTTTCTGCTTGCCCTGACGCTGTCGGCTCTCTCCGGCTGCGCCGATGACGTGACCTTGCATCCGCACCGACCGCCGCAAGACCCGGCGGACTATCACGGCGTGCCGACCGACACCCGGCCGCCGCAAATCATCAACGCGCCGGATTCGGCGCCCCAATAAGCGCGAACCACGCGCACGGTGCGAGCGATCCAGGCTGCTCGTACCGCGCCGGCACCGTGCCTGTACAGCACGCGTGCCGCGTGTGAATCAATCACGCAGCGTCGGATCGTATCCCGTGTGCAATGCGCGGGACAAAGCGCGCGAGCGTCACACCCCGTGCGCCCATAAAAATCAGCAGTGCGACCCACAACCCGTGATTGCCGCCTGATCCGGCCAGCGCCCACGACGCGCCGACGAACACCGCAAGCGATATCACCATCGACACCATCAATTCGCGCGTACGCGTCGCGCCGATAAACACGCCGTCGAGCAGAAAGCCCCACACCGAGATTACCGGCGATAACGCCGCCCAACCGAGATAGGTTCTCGCGGACTCGCGCACCGCGGGCTGGTCGGTCAACTGCGCGATGATCCAACCGCCCGCGCTCCAGTAGACGATCGAGAACCCGAGCGCCCCCAGCGCCGACCACAGCATCGTGACCTTGACCGCGCGGCTGAACGCATGCCGGTCGCGCGCGCCGAGTGCCGCACCGACCAGCGCTTCGGCCGCATGCGCGAAGCCGTCGAGTCCATACGCCATGAAAGTCTGGAAGTTGAGCAGCAACGCATTGGCGGCGAGCGTCGCATCGCCTTGGCGCGCACCCAGATGTGTGAACCATGCAAACGACGACAGCAGGCATAGCGTACGAATGAAGATGTCGCGATTGATCGCGACGACGCGCTTGAGCGCCGCCGCGTCGAACAGCTCGCTGCGCGCGAGCGCGGGTAGGCCGCGTGGCCGCAAGTGCCACAACAGGAATGCGCCGAACGCGAAGCCCACGGCGTCGGCCGTTGCGGTGGCGGCGCCGATGCCGGCAATCCCCCAGTCGAACCGGTACACATAGAGCAGCACGGCCACGATGTTGACCGCGTTGATCCATACCTGCGTGACGAGCGCGAGACGTACCCGTTGCGTGCCGAGCAGCCAGCCGAGCACCACGTAGTTCGCGAGCGCGAACGGTGCGGCCCAGATGCGCGCATGACAATACGCGCGTGCGTGCTGCTGCACGGCCGCGCTGCCGCCGAGCGCGCGAATCGCGTATTCGATCAGCGGCGCTTGCACGGCGAGCACGACCGCGCCGATCGCACACGCGAGCAGCAGTGCGCGCGCGATATTGCTGCGCACGCCCGCGCGATCACCCGCGCCGAACGCCTGCGCGACGAGGCCGGTCGTGCCCATGCGCAGAAAGCCGAAGCCCCAGAACACAAAGTTGAAGAAGAGGCCACCCAGCGCGACGCCGCCGAGATACGACGCGTTCTCCAGATGCCCGGCGACTGCCGTGTCGACGGCGCCGAGAATCGGCTGCGTCAGATTCGCAAGAACAATCGGGAACGCGAGCGCGAGGACCCGTCGATGCCAGCGCACGGGCAACGCGGGCGCCGTGGCGGGCGGCGCGTCCGGTGAATTCGCGTGCACCGTGAAGCCGCGCTCAGCCGCGTTCCTGCACGCAGACCCACGGCGACACGACCACGGCCCACAGCGCCGGGTCCCGCGCGGCGAAATCGGCGGCGGTTTCCGCCTGCACACGTTCGACGAGTCCTGCCGCGAGCCATTGGCTCACCTGCTCGGTGTCGTCGTTTGCGATCGCTTCGGCGACGCTCACGAGATCGAGATCGCGCACCACGCGCAACAGCATGCCGCGCGCGAAAAAGCGTTCGAGTTCTTTCCAGCCGATCTTTGCAGTTTCGCCGAGCAGCTTGGCATAGAGAGGGCTTTGCGAAGGGCCTTGCGGAGTGTCGGCGGAAGTCATCAGGTTGCGTGGAGGAATGGCTTTGCACGCGTTGTATGCGCGTGTGACGTGGGAACAGGGGCTGGCGGCCGTTACTATAAACCATGCGGGCAGACCGAATTCGACAAGCGCGGTGCGACATTAGTCGCACCATTCACCGCGGCGACCCACGGTGATTCGATACGCATCGAAGGGGCTGCGGAATCAAAAGCAACGAAAGGGTGCGCTTGCGCACCAAGCGCGACGATGTCCGGCGGGTGACACCGGTGGCGGACGAGGCATGACGGCGTTTGCCGCTTCAAACAGCCAGTGCGCCAGGCGCGCAAATGAAGATGCCCATTTCATGCGGGTCTTCAGGCCGTCGACAGTTCGACGAACAAACCGGCCGGCGTGCAACGCGCGTTGATTCGGCTTCCCAGGTGATGACAATCGGTCGATCTTCCGCTCGATCCGTGCGCCGACTCACATTATTTGATCAATTAATCGATTGCACGCATATAGGGGCGTTGCTAGATTTCGTTTCGGCGCATGGTAAACCGGTCCTTTGCCGATATGCGCCGAACCCCCGTTAGCCCGGCCTCGTGCCGGGCTCTTTTTTGGTTGCGCGCGCATGCATATCTTCAAAAAACGGGCTTTTTTCAGGGAGATTTCACGATGTCCGCATTCGGCGATGTAATGGCCGATGTGATCGCCGACGCAATTGGCCGACGCAATGCCGACGCAACAGCAACGTAATCACCGATGCAATGTCCGCCACGTAATCGCACGGCACGTCACTGCTTGCAGCGAATCACCATCGAACGATTCTTGACGTTCGCGCCCAAGATTCCACCGAGGGAGCCGCCCGACGTTGCGCCGTTGTCGACATCCTTCGAGATCACTTCATAGCCGTATGCGCCGCAGACTTCGCCTGCGCGCTGATAGCATTCGCCCCAACTGGAGCTTGCGTCGCTGCCGCTGCAGTTGATCGCAAAGCCGGTGTCGCCGTTCGGCAGATAAGTCATCGTTGTCGAGCTCGCGCAGCCGGCAAGCGCCGCCACGACGGAGATCGAAAGGCCCGCTGCCATCGCGCGCGCCGCTGCCAATACGGTTTTCATTCCACAGTCCTCACTGACATTCAATGTTCGATACGGCTTGCCGCCGTGTACCTGGTCTCCAATGGAGCCGTCCGCGCCGCGCCGGGTTCCCGGCACGTGCGAAGCGGCACTCATGCGCGAACGTTTGCGCGGCTTCCCGCGCGATACCCATGTCCGCTCAACGCGGTGGCAGCGAGCGGGATGGGTCGATCGAACGGCCGTCGTAACGCAGCTCGAAATGCAGCATGACGCGATCGTTGTCGGTATCGCCCATTTCAGCGATCTTCTGGCCCTGCTGCACGGCCTGCCCTTCCTTCACGAGCAGCGCGCGATTGTGCGCATACGCGGTCAGGTAGTCGGCGTTGTGCTTGATGATCAGCAGATTGCCGTAGCCGCGCAGACCGTTGCCCGCATAGACGACTGTGCCTGCCGCGGCCGCGATGACCGGTGTGCCGGCGCTGTCCGCGATATCGATGCCCTTCGAGTTCTTGCCATCGAAGCGGCGAATTACCGTGCCGGCCGCAGGCCACACCAGCGAGATTCGTGGCGCGTTGGCCGTAGCCGCTGGCGCCGGATCCGCCGATGCGCTGCGCGGCTCGGCCGTGGCGCCGCTTTTCGCACTGGCGCCGGCGGTCGACGTGGTCGCCGCGCCACCCGGCGGCACCACACGCAGCACCTGCCCGACCTCGATCGAATCCGGATTCGACAGATTGTTCCAGCGCACGATGTTCTGCACCGGCTGCCGGTTATCGCGCGCGATCTTCGTCAGCGTGTCGCCCCGTTCGACGCGATAGAACCCCGGCGCGACCGGCGCGGACCCGCACGCGGCCAGTAACCCGACTAACCCCGCGGCCACCGAAATGCAGGCGAGCCGTCTCATTCTTGTTGTCAACATTGGACCTCGCAAAACCTGCCGCCGCGCTGGCCCGCCGACAATACCGGTTGTGTCGCCGCCGCATGCGTCAAACGCATGGGCAACCGCACGACGCGGACTCCTTCGGTCAGGCACGCAGCAGAAAACAAAACGCCTGATTCTAACGGTTTTGCATTGCAACACAGAAAAACGGTGCCGCGCGCGAACGACGTGCCACCGCGCGCGGGCAGTTCAACGCATGCTGAAGACAGATGCTTTCAAGGCAACGTGCCGACTGCGATGCGCAGCGCGGCGGTCTGCGCTTCGCCGGGTTCGAGCCAGCGCAGACCTTCTTCGTTGTGAATCGCGTCGGGCAGACCGAGCCACGGCTCAATGCAGTAGAAGTCGGATTCCGGCTTTTCGGTCCATGTGGTGACCGCGAACCACGGTACCGAGCCCGGCCGTTGCAGATCGATCGTGATGCTGCGGTTGAGCCCGAGTTGAACGAGGCGCACCGGATGCGCGGACGCGCCTTTCAGGCAGTGGAAGCGATCGAGGATGCGCGCCTCGTCGAGGCGATAGCTGGGCTCGCCGGACTCGGCCGCCGCCAGCGTGCCGTCCGGCAGCTGATAGCGGCGCTCGGTGCACGGCAGCTCGAGCACGGTCTCGTTGCGCTGTGTGTGCGGCAGCGCGAAGTAGAAGTGATGGCCGGCGTAATACGGCAGTGCGTTGTGGCCGGTGTTCGACGTGGTCAGTTCGACGTCGAGCGTATGCGTATCGACCAGCCGGTAGGTCGCTTCGAAGCGGAAGCTGAACGGGTAGCCCTCGTGTGTCGCTTCGCTGTCGGTGAGCGTCATCCGCACCGTGGCGCGTGCTTCGTCGAGCGTCGCGTCGAACGGCAGATCGCGCGCGAAGCCATGCATCGGCAGCGTCCGTACCGTGCCTTGGGGGTCGCGCCACTCGCCGATCCGGCCGTCGACGAAATGGCGGCCGAGAAACGGAAACAGCAACGGATTGCCGCCGCGGATCTTCGACGGACGGGTCCAGTCGGCGTGCTCGGGCCAGAAAATGACGGGGCTGCCGTCGATATCCCATGACAGCAGCCGGCCGCCGGCTTGCGGCGCGAAGCGCAGCAGCGATGAACCTTGTGCGATCTCGAGGATGTCCTGTTGCTGGAATTGAGGCATGGTCGGATGCAAAGCGGGTGGAAGAGACGCTAAGCGTAGCGCAGTGGACGGCTGTATGTGCGAGTCGCGCGCGCGGCCCGTGGCGCCGCCGATTTTCGCAGGCTACTTTTACGGCCAGTTTTGCGGCCGGGTTTTGTGGCCGATCCCGCGCTGCTTTGCGCTACGGGGAAACCCTTTGTCGGGAAATTGCGAGTGTCATCGCACAGTCGTGCGCGTCGATAATCGGTATGACCGCCCGATCGCTTCCATCCGGACATCGGGCTCATCGTTTCAGGAGGCGCAATGGATCTCGCAATGGCAATGGGCGTGGCTCTGCTCGGAATGTTCGCGGGCAGTACGATTTATTTTTTCCATAAAGTTTCACGCTAGAACGGGGCGTCGAGATCAGCGAAACCGGACGCGCGTTGCGCGCCCAGTGAAGCGTCCTCTTAGTGCAGGCCCGCCTTGATCGGCGGGCCTTTTTGCTTTCATGGCCGTAATAATCGGTGCGCGGCACAGCGGCGGTGCATCGTTTATCTGTACGGCAGTGCGGAAAAAAATAAGTGAAAAAAAGGCCCGGCGCTTGGCGGGGTCGCGCCGGCCAGGCATAATCGACGCGCTTTCAGATCGCTGGAGAGGCACGTCCGGCGCGCTGTTTCCCGATCCCCCTTCTTCCATGAGGTCCGCCGCGTGAGCCTGTCGTTTCTGATCTTTCTGAGCGTGTTGCAGGGCGTCACAGAACTCTTCCCGGTCAGCAGTCTCGGACACACGTTGCTGGTGCCCGCGTTGTTCGGGATGCATATCGACAAACATGCGCCGCAGTTGCTGCCGTTCCTCGTCGCGTTGCATCTGGGGACCGCATTTGCGCTGCTCTGGTATTTCCGGGCGCGCTGGATTGCGTTGATCGGCGGCTTCTTCGCGTCGCTCGGCGGGCGCCGCAACGAAGATGGCCACATGATGTGGGCGCTGATCATCGGCACGATTCCGGCCGGTATCGTCGGCCTGCTGCTCGAAAAGCGTCTCGAGCGCGTGTTTCATGACTTGCGCATCGTTGCGATCGCGCTGATCGTCAACGGTGTTTTGCTGTGGTTGGGCGACCGTCTGCAGCGCTCGCGCGCGCATCGTCCGCCGGAAAAGCTCACGTTCAAGCAGGCCTTTTTCGTCGGTCTCGCGCAAGTCGGCGCGCTGATCCCGGGTTTTTCGCGTAGCGGCCTGACGATGATCGCGGGCAATGCGGCGGGGCTGACCTCGGAGAAAGCCGCGGAATTTGCATTCCTGCTCGGCACGCCGATTATTTTCGCCGCAGGGCTGCTCGAGGTGCCGAAGCTGTTTCATGCACCGGAACAGCTGGGTGACGCGGTGCTCGGTGGTGTGCTGACTGCGATTGCCGCATATCTGAGCGTGCGCTTTTTGATGCGCTATTTCGAAGGGCGCGGGCGGCTCGCGTCGTTTGGCGTGTACTGCGTGATTGCGGGGCTGGTGTGTCTCGGGTGGTTTATCACGCATCCGCAGCCGGTGTGATGTTTGGTTCGTTGCCGGCAGTTTCGCGAGTGCCCGCACTCGACACCTGCGGGTCTCGCATACCGCCGCCGCGCCGTGCCCGGTTAGAATGCCGGCTCGCCCGCAACGGGCGAGCGCCGAAGCGGCGAATTCCTGTTGCTGCTTCCTGTCAGAAGGTGAAATGAGCGGGACATTGGTGTAGCATCTCCGCTCTTTCGTCGCGGCAGTAGCTCAGCTGGATAGAGCATCGGCCTTCTAAGCCGAGGGGCGGGGGTTCGAGTCCCTCCTGCCGCGCCAATTGCGCTTCGCCCGCTTTACCCGCTTGCCCACGTTACCCCTTGAGCCGTTCTACCTGCTTCTTCAGTCCGCGCTTGCCGTTTGCGCTGGACCGCGGGCGGCCTCGCTTCGCATCCATCCGAGGCCCATCCCGGTGCCCCCGAGCGGAAAATACTCCGCGCCAATCCATCCAGCCCAATCCGCCGCCCTTAGCGCGTCGAACACCTTCCCAAAGTTGATTTCACCCGTGCCAGGTTCATGCCGGCCGGGCACGTCGGCGATCTGCACATGCGCCGCATACGGCAGGCTCGCCAGCATCCGCTCGATCAGATTGCCCTCGCCGCGCTGAAGGTGAAACAGGTCGAGCATGATCTTCAGATTCGGACGCTTCAATGTCTCGACCAGCGCAATCGCCTGCTGCTGTCTTGTCAACAGATAAGCTGGGCGATCAATCGCATTGAGCGGCTCGATCATCACTGTCAACGCGTGCTGCGCAGCGAGCCTGCACGCTTCATCGATATTGGCCTGATACGTGTCCCACGCCGCCGCATGCGATATCGACGGATCGACGATACCCGCCATCACGTGCACATTCGGACAGCCGATCACGCGTGCGTACTCGAACGCGTCGTGCAGCGATTCGATAAATGCGCCGCGCCGGCGCGGGTCCGCGGCGAGTCCCCAGTCGCCCGCGCCGACGTTGCCAGGCGCAGTGTTGATGCCGATCATCGGCAGGCCGTGCTCGCGCAGCGTATCGCGCAACTGGCCAGCGGGAACGTCATACGGGAACCACATTTCGACTGCGCCAAAGCCGGCTGCGCGCGCGGCGGCGATACGTTCGGCGAGTGGGCGATCCTGGAACAGCGTCGACAGGTTGGCGGAGAATTTGAGCATCATCGGTTGGAGCGGGTTTCGGTTACAGAGGGTGCGCGTTCAAAAACTTGAGGATCTGCGAGGCGACCGCTTGCGGCGCCTCGCGCTGCGGAAAATGGCCGACGCCGTCGAGCACCGCGCGCTCGTAGGCGCCGTTGAAGAAACGTTCGCGGTCGCTCGACGTCGACGGATGATTACACGTATCGGCGCCACCATGCAGCATCAGCGTTGGCACGTCGAGCACCGGCGCCGGGTTCAGTTGCGTTTCATCGGCCGCGTACGCCGGGTCGCCGTCGGCGAATCCCCAGCGATGCCGGTACGAATGCACCACCACGTGGGCCCAGTCCGGGCTGTCGAACGCGCGGCACGCTTCATCGAAGGCGGACTCTTCGTACCAGCCGGCCGGTGACCATGTGTCCCACATCAGACGGGCGAATGCGCGCCGGTCGTTTTCAAGCGCATGTTGTCCGCGCGGTGTCGCCATGAACCAGTGATACCAGTAGTTGCGCGCCTGTGGCAGCGACAACGTCTGCGACGGATCGTTGGTGCCGTAGCCGACCGATAGCATCACGAGGTGCGATGCAGCCGCCGCATCGAGTCCGCACGCATTCGCCACCGCGCGCGCGCCCCAGTCGTGTCCGATCAGCACCGGCTGCGAGAGCCGCAGCGCGGCGCAGAACTCGAGCAGATCGCGTCCCAGTGCGGCCAACTGGCCGCTGCGCGGTGTCGACGCTTCGCGAAAGCGGGTCGGCGCAAAGCCGCGCAACGCAGGCGCCAGCACGCGATAGCCGGCGGCCGCGAGGATCGGCGCGACCTCCGACCAGCTCCGCGGGCTATCGGGCCAGCCGTGCATCAGCACCGCGGTACGCGCACCTTGCGGGTTCCATTCGAGATAGCCGACATCCAGCAAGCCGGTGCTGACGAATTGGTAGTCGTCCATGTCTGCTCTCCTTTGCTCAGATTCCTCGGGTTCCATTAGCGCGTGACGCCGCAATCGTCACGCTAATCGTACTTCAGCGATAAAATGTAATACATGATGAATGGCTAGATATTGTTCACGAATCATGCAGAGTAACGACCTGATCGAAACCGGCGCGCTCGCCGGCTCACCGTCGCTCGACATCGTGCTGTTACGCACGTTCCTGCAAGTCGTCGATGCGGGCGGTTTCGCGCTCGCCGCCGAGCAGCTGTCGCTGACGCCATCGGCGGTCAGCGGGCATATCAGGCGGCTCGAGGAAGGCGTCGGCGCCAGGCTGCTCGCGCGTACCACACGGCGTCTCGATCTGACGCAGGCCGGCGAGACGCTGTACATGTACGCGCGAAACATTGTCGATCTGGAGCGCGAAGCTCGCGCGAAACTACAGGGCGACGCGGTGCAAGGCAGGCTGCGCGTTGGCGCATCGGAAGATTTCGCGGGCACCTGGCTGCCTCGCGTGCTGCAGACGTTTCGCCGCTGGCACCCGGATGCGGCGATCGAACTGAAGGTCGGCATCACGGCGGACCTGCTCCGTCACCAGGCGCGCGGCAAGGTCGATGTCGTGTTTGGCAAGCAGTGCGTGCGCATCGACAACGAAAGCAGTGAGATAGGCGAATTGCTGTGGGAAGAGCCGCTGGTATGGGCGTATTCGGCGGCGTCAGTGCTCGAGCCGGACGCGCCTGTGCCGCTCGCGGTGTTCGCGGACCCATGCGTTTATCGCGAGTCTGCGCTGGCGGCGCTTGCCGCTCACGCAAAGCCGTGGCGCATCGCGTTCGAGAGCAGCAGCATGGCGGGCTGCGTCGCGGCCGCGCTGGCCGGGTTCGCAGTGACGCCGCTTGCGCGCAGCCAGTTGCGCGACGGGCTGCGCGAACTGAATGCAGTGGATGGGCTGCCCGCGTTACCGGATGTGCAGTTCTACGCGTTCGCTCGCAAGGTTTCGCCTGCGGTGACGGCGCTGGTGCGGGCCGTGCGCGAACTGTGCACGAAAAACCGCTTTGCGAGCGCGGCATTGCGATAACGCACACACTGATTCAATGCACACATCGAACCAACGCTCAAAAGAAAAAAGGGGCAGCCGTAGCCGTACTGCATGTGATCGACGAAACCCTTCTTCGCGTAAGGCGACACGAACAGTGCCGGGATGCGCGAGCCCGGCGCCCGACGGTCACCCTTCGGCGGTGCGACGTATTGCTGCGCGATTTTCCACAGCGGCAGCGAGTTCGTGTTCATTGAAACGACGCGCGAGTGCTCGTGACGTTGACTCAGCCGGCAACGCACCCGGCGGCCGCGAGCAACGCAAAAGAAACCAGCAGAAACGCGACGCCGGCCCCGGTCAGCACGCCGGGCCAGCGAGCGCGCGGTAGCGCGGCGATGCCGGCCGCGAGCAGATTCGGATGCTGATGCGCATGTTGATGCGCATGTCGATGCTCAGGCAGACGACCATCGCGACGACGCTCCGGATGTAACGCTAACGCGCGACGCGCTGACGCTGAGAAAGGATCGGCGAGCGAAACGGCTAACGCAATGATCGCGATACAGATCAGCGTCAACATGACGATGAAGAAGCGCAGCGCGAAAGAAAGGTCCATGGCGGGAACGGAGATGAAGGATGCGCGGCGAGGCGCGCGAAATGAGCCGGTCATCGTATGAGGCGACGCGACGCGCGGCCATGAGACGCGTCCTAAAATTGAACGGCGCATGCGTTGACGAGCGCAGCAGGGGACCTGCAATGCCGCGTGGATTGTGAGATCAACGCGTCTCCTTGCGTGCTATTCTTTTCAGGTCCAGATCGCCGCCGCGCCGATCATGGCCTGTCTGCCGTCACCGCCTTTCCACGGAGATCCAAGCAAAATGCCAACGCGAAACCGGACCGTGCTCCACCTGACCCAAACAATGATCGGCGCGCTGCTGGTCACAGGCTCACTTGCCGCGCAGGCGGCCAATCTCGGCTTTCTGCATGACACGCCGATCAGCAACATGACGCAGGCCGACATCGATTCGCTGAAGGCCGCCGCGTTCAATGCACTGGACAAGCAAAAGGACGGCGACACCGTCACGTGGACCAACGAAGGGTCGCGCAACAGCGTTAGGGTCAACGCGCAAATGACTATCCAGGATACCGCGACGGAAGGCACCAGCACCTGTCGCACGGTGCGCGTCGTGCTGAATGCCAGAGGACAGTCGATGAATCTGGGGCCGCGCTACTGCAGGCAGGGCACAACGGGCAAGTGGGTCTTGCAGAGGAGACATTGAGCGAGCGCATCGTTTCCTGTGGCGTCGTGCTGCTCACGCCGGATGGCCGGGTGCTGCTTGCGCATGCGACCGGCACCGATCATTGGGACATTCCGAAAGGGCAGGGTGAACCGGGCGAAGCGCCGGCGATCACCGCATTGCGCGAGACGGTCGAGGAGACCGGCATCGCGATCGCCGTCGAGCGGCTGAAGGACCTGGGCCGCTTTCTATATCGACGCGACAAGGACTTGCACCTGTTTGCCGCACGCGCACGCGCAGACGAGCTTGATCTGTCGTCGTGCACGTGTACGTCGTTGTTTCCGCGCCGCTCGGACGGCGTGCTGATTCCGGAAATGGATGCGTATCGCTGGTGCCGGCCCGATGAAGTCGAGCGATATGCGAGCCGCAGTCTCACTCGGCTTTTTCAGACGACGCTATCGCTGGCGGAACTGCATCAGTCGTTGTAACGGGCGGCGCCGCGGGATCGAACGCGAGGGTGCGTTCGATGTGTGCAGCCGCTCAGTCGAGCGCCTTGTCGTTCGGGTGCGCGAACAGCGCGCGCATTTCCTGCGATAGCGGATAGTTCAGGTTAATTCCATACGGTGGAATCGGCTGCGTGAACCACACGTTGTAAAGCCGCTCCGCTTCGCCGGAAGTCTGCATCCGCGAAATGACGCCGTTGACGAGATCGCGAAACGGCTCGTCGCCCTTGCGGAACATGCACGCATACGTCTCATAGCCGAGCGGCGTGCCGGTCACGACAAAGTCATCGGGGTGCGGGTCGGTTGCGCGAAAGCCATACAGAATCGGCTCATCCATCACAAATGCAACCGCGCGGTCCGACTTCACCGCGGCGAATGCATCTGCGTGATCCTTCACGCTCGCAATGCGCATGTTCAATTGCTTGCTGCCGTTCAACTGACGTACGAGCCGCTCATCGGACGTGCCCGCGGTCGTCACGACGGGCTTGCCCGCGAGGTCCGCGAAATCGTTGATGCCGGCGTTTTTGCGCGCGATCATCCGTACCGCGTATTGAAAGAAGCTGTTCGAAAACGCGGCGACATTCTCGCGTTCTCGCGTATGTGTGGTTGACCCACACTCGAAATCGATCTGGTTGTTGACGAGCATCAGGAAGCGGTTGGCCGACGTGATCGTCACTTCGCGCACGCGCAGATTCGGCTGACCGAGCACCTTGCGGATCTCGTCGACAATCGCGAGCGCGATGGTCTGCGAATAACCGACTGTGCGTGTGCCATCGGAATAGGAAAACGGAATCGACGCCTCGCGCACGCCGATCACGACGACGCCTTCGTCGCGGATTTTCTTCAGCGTGCCGGTCAGCTCGTCCGCGTGCGCGGGTGAGCCGGCTGCCATGCACGAAGCGACGGACAGCAGCGCGATTGCCAGCGCGGTACCCCAGTGTCGAAGTGCGGCGTTCATCGTTCTCCCCGGGCCGGCGTATGTGTTGAGCGCACCGTCAAAGTCGAAGGCCCGTTGTTATGGAAGCGGCGCGTTCGGCAGTGGTGGTAGCGCATGATGCACAGGCGTGGGCACAACCCCGGTGCATCGCGTCGGGCTTGCGCCAACCGTTAAACCATACATCCACCTTACGCCGGTTTCCCCCAACTGTCGCGCAGACTGACGATGCGATTGAATACGGGTTTGCCCGGTTTCGTGTCGAAACGGTCGGCGACGAAGTAGCCGTGCCGTTCGAACTGATAGCGCTGTTCCGGCGCCGCGTCGCGCGCGCCCGGCTCGACATAGGCCTGCACGATGCGCTTCGAATCCGGGTTCAGCGCTTCGAGGAAATCGCGGCCACCGGCATCGGGCTGCGCTTCCCTGAAGAGCCGGTCGTACACGCGCACTTCCGCCGGACACGCGCCTGCCGCGCTGAGCCAGTGAATCGTGCCCTTCACCTTGTAGCTGTTCGCGCCCTCGGTGCCGGAGCGGCTGTCCGCAAAGTAGTTGCAGTGGACCGCGACGATATTGCCGTGCTCGTCCTTGTCGGCGCCCGTGCATTCGACGACATAGCCGTACTTCAGACGTACCCTGTTGCCGGGGAACAGACGGAAGTAGCCCTTCGGCGGCGTTTCTGCGAAGTCTTCGCGTTCGATCCATAGCTCGCGCGAGAACGGGAACGTGCGCGTGCCGCGCTCCGGATGATGCGGATGGACCGGCGCGCTGCATTCCTCGGTGGTGCCTTCCGGGTAGTTGTCGATAATCAGCTTGAGCGGGTCGAGCACCGCGGTTGCACGTGGCGCTTTTTCGTCGAGATCGTCGCGCAGCGCGCCTTCGAACACGCTCATGTCGATCCACGAGTCGACCTTCGTCACGCCGATGCGATCGCACAACAGCTGGATCGACTCCGGCGTGAAGCCGCGCCGCCGCACACCGACGATGGTCGGCATGCGCGGATCGTCCCAGCCGTCGACATGGCCTTCGGTGACGAGTTGCAGCAGCTTGCGCTTGCTGGTGATCGCGTACGTGAGGTTGAGCCGCGAGAACTCGATTTGCTGCGGCAGCGGCCGCGTGAACACGCCGGCGGCGGCAAGTTCGTCGAGAATCCAGTCGTAGAGCGGGCGGTGGTCTTCGAACTCGAGCGTGCACAGCGAATGCGTGATGTTCTCGAGCGCGTCCGAGATACAGTGCGTGTAGTCGTACATCGGATACACGCACCAGGTGTCGCCGGTGCGGTAGTGGTGCGCAAAGCGGATGCGGTACAGCACCGGGTCGCGCATGTTGAAGTTCGGCGACGCCATGTCGATCTTCGCGCGCAACACGTGCTCGCCTTCCTTGAACTCGCCGGCCTTCATGCGGCGGAACAGGTCGAGGTTCTCGTCGACTGGGCGATCGCGGTACGGCGACGCCTTGCCGGGCTCGGTGGCCGAGCCGCGGTTCACGCGCATGTCTTCGGCCGACTGGCTGTCGACATACGCTTTGCCGCGTTCGATCAGCAGTTCGGCGAACGCGTACAGCTTGTCGTAGTAGTCGCTCGCGAAGTACAGGTGCTCGGCGCTGTCTTTCCGCCATTCGAAGCCGAGCCACTTGACCGCGTCGATAATCGATTCGACGTACTCGAAACTTTCCTTTTCCGGGTTGGTGTCGTCAAAGCGCAGATGGCACACGCCGCCGTAGCTGCGCGCGATGCCGAAGTTCAGACAGATACTTTTCGCGTGGCCGAGGTGCAGATAGCCGTTCGGCTCCGGCGGGAAGCGCGTTTCCACACGCTGGCTCCACTTCCCGGAGCGATTGTCTTCGTCGATGATGTTGCGGATGAAGTTGGCGGCTGGCGTGGGAGCGGCGTTTGCGGCGTGTGCGGCGTTTGCGTTTCCGCGCTCGCTGGGATGACGGTCTGTACTCATGCGAATGGGAGAAGGTGACAAGGGCGCGTGTTGCTCCCTCTAATCCGACAATTCTACCTGACAGGGTTGTGAGGTACAGCCCTTTGACGGCCATCTCGCGCGGGCAGGAGCACGGCGCCGCGGCGCTTTGCAACGTGCGGTGAGCGATCCGAAAGGCGCTGTAACAGGACGTAAAACACTTTGAACCGGACGCGCCGGCGCCGGTAGCATGCGCCAGCGGCGAAGTGCCTGCGCAAGGGTTCCTTTCCGGCTGCTTCGCAGCGCACGGCGACGCTTCGCCGCGGCAATGCGGCTGTGTTGCGCAGTAGACCGCCCCAGAGGGGCTGGCGATAGCGGCCGCGAATCCTCGCCGCGACACACCATTGTGTGGCCATTGCTGCGAGTCGGCCGTGCGCGGCATGCGTGCCGGAGCGGCCTGCGCCGGGCGTACCCGGCGTCATGTGCAGCACTTTCCGTGTTCGCGCTTTGCCGGCATCCAGCCGGCGCTCATTTATTCCGGAGTTCCCTGAATGCCTACTTCGACGCTCGATGCGCGGATTGCGCATCACGCCCTTTCAGGCAATAGGGCAGAGATCAGGCGAGCCGGTCCCAAGGCCGCTCGCAAACCAGTCCACGCGGTTGCGCTCGCGGTGCTGGCTGCTGGGCTCGCGATCGCCGGCGCCGCGCCGGCCGGCGCGAAGACTGCGCCGGACCAGCCGGCGCTCGATGCGTCGGCGGTTGCCGTGCCCGATCGCTATAGCGCGGACACCGCGCAACAGATCTTCACGCAGGGAGGCAATGCGGTCGATGCGGCGGTCGCGATCGCGTTCACGCTTGCGGTGACCCGTCCGGATGCGGGCAATCTTGGCGGCGGTGGCTTCATGACGCTGCAGATCGACGGCAAGCCGTACTTTCTCGACTACAGCGCGCAGGCACCCCAGCGCGCGACCCGCGACATGTACCTGGACGACAAGGGCAACGTCATCAAGGGTATGAGCTCGATCGGCTTTCGCGCGGCGGGCGTGCCCGGCACCGTTGACGGCCTGTGGCAGGCGCAGCGCCGCTTTGGCAAGCTCAAGTGGAAGCAGGTGCTCGCGCCTGCGATTCATTACGCGACCGACGGCTTCACGGTCGACGCATCGCTGCAGAAGCGCCGCGACGATGCGGCGGCGAAGTTCGCGAGCCGCACCAACTTCGGCGCGTATTTCGCTAACCTGAAGACGGGTACGGTGTTTCGTCAGCCGGAACTCGCGCTGACGCTCGAGCGTGTCGCCGACGACGGCGGCCGCGAGTTTTACGAAGGGCGGACCGCCGATCTGATCACGAAGCAGATGTACGGCCACGGGATGATCTCGAAGACCGACCTGAGCCAGTACAAGGCGGTGTGGCGCGATCCGCTGGTGGCGGACTGGAACGGCTACCGGGTCGTGACCGCGCCACCGCCGAGCTCGGGTGGTATTGCGTTGATCCAGCTGCTGAAGATGAAGGCGGATTTGAAGCCGTCGTTTGCGGGGCTTGATCTGAATTCGGCGCCTTATATGCAGTTGATCGCGCAGATGGAAGACCGCGTGTTTGCGGATCGGCAGAAATTTGCGGCGGATCCGGATGCGACGCAGGCGCCGATGCCGGTCGGCAAGCTGATCGATGATGCGTACCTCGCGCAGCGGGCGGCGGAGGTGAAGCAGTTGCAGGATCAGCAGAGGGTGGCAGAGAAGGCGGCGGCAGAGAAGGCGGCGGCGGAGAAGGCAGCTGAGGAAAAGGCAGCGGCGGAGAAAGCGGCGGCGGAGAAAGCGGCGGCGGAGAAAGCGGCGCAGGCGGCGTCGGACGCGGCGAGCGCCGGTCAGCCGAATACCGCGCAGCCCGCTTCGGTTCCGGCGAGCGCGGCGCAACCGGGCACCGGTCAGGCAAGCGCGAGTCCGGCGAATGCGGCACAGGCGACCTCGGGCCCGTCGAGCCCCGGGTCGGCAAACGCTGGTCAAGCGGTTGCGGGTCAATCGGATGCGGTCAAGCCAGGCGTCGTGCAGGGAAATGCGCAGGCGAGCGCGACTCCGGCAAGTGCGAGCCCGGCAAGTGCGAGCCCGGCAAGCGCGATTCAGGCGAGCGCGACTCAGGCAAGTGCGAGCCCGGCAAGCCCGACTCACACAGATGCGGCTCAGGCGAGTGCGACTCAGGCAAGTGCGAGCCCGGCAAGCGCGACTCACACAGATGCGGCTCAGGCGAGTGCGACTCAGGCAAACGCGACTCCGGCAAGCGTGCCCCAAGGGCCCGCCAGTCAGCCGAAGTCCGACCACGCATTACCTGCTCAGCCGGCCTCAACGGCAAGCCCGCCCGCGGGCGCGGCGGCATTGAACATTCCCGCTTCAGGCGACGGTCCACCGCCGGAAAAGCCGCAGACGACGCATTTCTCAGTGGTCGACAAATGGGGCAATGCCGTATCGAACACGTACACGCTGAACGGCTCGTTCGGTTCGGGCGTCGTGGTCGACGGCGCCGGGTTCCTGCTCAACGACGCGATGGACGATTTCGTCGCGAAGCCCGGTGCGGCCGGCACGGATCAGGCGAATACGATCGCGCCGGGGCGCAGGCCCGTATCGTCGATGTCGCCGACCATGCTGCTGAAGGATGGCAAGGTCGCGCTCGTGATTGGCACGCCGGGTGGCTCGCGGATTTTCACGACGCTCTTCCAGGTGATGACCGACCTGTACGACTTCAACATGTCGCCGACCGACGCACTGGCCGCGATGCGCTTCCATCATCAGCTGTTGCCGGCGAAGACAATTTATTGGGAGCCGTACCGCCCGATTACCGGCGATCTCGCTCAGCAGTTGCAGAAGCTCGGTTACACGCTCGAAGAGCAGACGTTTGAAGGCGATGTGCAGATGATCCGCATCGACGGCACGACGCCGCTGCCGGTTGCCGATCCGCGGGGTGCAGGCGCGGCGCGCGTGTTCCGTTGATAGACAATGCGCGGTAAGGGCGGGCCATAAGCGACGCAATGGCGTATGAAGCGCGGCGCGTGCGAGATGCAGACGGCCGCACGCAACAATAACGACGTTCGAACAGGGGATCACGTGATGGCGCTGCAAAAGGAACCGACCGTACTGGTGTTGCCGGGGTATCTCGACTCCGGTCCGGGGCACTGGCAAACGCGCTGGGAAACCGCGCATGCATCGTTCTCGAGGGTGCGTATGCCGGACTGGCAGCACCCGGTACGCGACGACTGGTGCCGCACGCTCGATGCCGCGGTGGCCGCGGCGAATGCCCGCGTGCTGTTTGCCGCGCATAGCCTCGGCTGCCTGACGCTCGCGTGGTGGGCGACGTCCTATGCGACGTCCGCGCAGCGAGACAAGGTTGCCGGCGCGCTGCTCGTCGCGTTGCCAGACCCGGCGGGCCACGCGTTCCCGGCCACGGCGAACGGCTTCGCACCCGTTCCCGGCGAGCGCTTGCCGTTTCCGACGATCGTCGTCGCCAGCACCGATGACCCGTACGGCGGCGTGCCTTTCTCGCAAGCATGCGCGGCCGGTTGGGGCAGCCGCTGGATCAGCATCGGCGCGCGCGGTCACATCAACGCCGATAGCGGCCTCGGCGACTGGCAGGACGGACTCGGCTGGCTCAAGTCGTTTGTCTGAGCGCGACGCAACCGGTGGCGTGACGCGAAGCCCGTTCGCGCCACATTCACGATCTGATCAGACCACCTGTTGCGCGCGCAACGCGGCGATCCGCGCATCGTCATATCCGAGCACGTTGCGCAGCACATCGTCAGTGTGCTCGCCGAGCGTCGGCGGATGCGCGACCGCGCGCGGCGGCGTCTCGCTCATGTTGACCGGATTGCGCACCAGCTTGACCGTGCCACCCGACGGATGCGGCAGATCGATCTGCATGCCGCGCGCGACGACCTGCTCGTTCTCGAACACTTCGCGCAAGTCATTGATCGGCCCACACGGCACCTGCGCCGCTTCGAGCGCATCGATCCACTCGCGCTTGCTCAGCGTGCGGACCATTGCGGCCAGCAGCGGCACGAGCGTTTCGCGGTTGCGCACGCGCGCCGGATTGGTCGCGAAACGCTCGTCGTCCGCGAGTTCGGCGCGACCGCCCGCTTCGACGAATTTGCGGAACTGGCCATCGTTGCCGACCGCGACGATGATCCAGCCATCGCTTGTCTGAAATGTCTGATACGGCACGATGTTCGGATGCGCGTTGCCCCAGCGCGCAGGCGGCGTGCCGCTCGCGAGGAAGTTCGAATTCATGTTCGCGAGCATCGCAACCTGCACGTCGAGCAGCGCCATATCGATGTACTGACCGACGCCGGTGCGCTCGCGATGCGCAAGCGCGGTCAGTACCGCGACGCTCGCGTACATGCCGGTCATCAGGTCGGCGATCGCAACGCCGGCCTTCTGTGGGCCG
This sequence comes from Paraburkholderia rhizosphaerae, assembly GCF_004366595.1. Lineage (GTDB taxonomy): Bacteria > Pseudomonadota > Gammaproteobacteria > Burkholderiales > Burkholderiaceae > Paraburkholderia > Paraburkholderia rhizosphaerae. Next base: position 59,422 of record NZ_SORE01000012.1, on the reverse strand, counting down.
CCGCCCGGCTCACCGTCGCGTTCGCCGGTAATGCTCATGAAACCACCGAGGCCCTGCACGATAAAGTCGTAGCCGGCCCGCTGCGCGTACGGCCCGGTCTGGCCGAAGCCCGTCACCGAGCAGTAGATCAGGTCGGGCTTCACCGCGCGCAACGAGTCGTAATCGAGCCCATAGCGTTTCAACTGGCCGACCTTGTAGTTTTCCAGCACGACGTCGCTCTGCGCCGCGAGTTCGCGCACGATGCGCTGGCCCTCCGGGGTGGCGATATCGACGGTGACCGAACGCTTGTTGCGGTTTGCAGCAAGGTAATAGGCCGCTTCGCGCGTATCGGCGCCGTCGGGTGCCTTCAGGTACGGCGGGCCCCAGTGGCGCGTATCGTCGCCGGTACCCGGCCGTTCGATCTTGATCACGTCGGCGCCGAAATCGGCGAGCGTTTGCGCGCACCATGGACCGGCCAGCACGCGGCTGAGATCGAGCACGCGGATATGATTGAGAGCGCCCATAGTCGGTTGATGTCTCCTTTATAACCCCTGCGCAACGTGGCGCAGGGAGCAGCGAATGCAGCAGGTTGTCACGTCGGATTACAGCAACCCAGGCATCTTAAGCGATCGACGCGCGTCGGCCCATTCGGCCAAACGGCATAGGCGCGATAGAGGCGAAGTCCGAGCGCGGTCAGTTTGCCGCTTGCCGGATTGGGAATGCGCCTCGCGACCGGTGTCCTCTCCGGCGACCCTGGACCCGGCTTCCCTGGCCGAATGGCCAGCGCCGCGTGCAGGCGGCGCCACGCCGCCGCGCGCGCGTGCCGATCCCGTATAATCGGCGGTTCAGGAAACTACCGATTCACGACGCCGGTACACGATGCACGAAGGGTGCATAACGGGTGCACAACGCGTCGGGATCTCTGCCCGGAACCGTCCCCAGCCCGTTATGAAAGCCGCCGAAATCCGCGAGAAATTCCTCAAGTTCTTCGAATCGAAGGGCCACAGTATTGTCCGTTCGTCGAGCCTCGTGCCGGGCAACGACCCGACGCTGCTCTTCACCAATTCGGGCATGGTGCAGTTCAAGGACGTGTTCCTCGGCGCCGAGAAGCGTCCGTATTCGCGTGCCACGACCGCACAGCGCAGCGTGCGCGCGGGCGGCAAGCATAACGACCTCGAAAACGTCGGCTATACCGCGCGTCACCATACGTTCTTCGAGATGCTCGGCAATTTCTCGTTCGGCGACTATTTCAAGCGCGACGCAATCCACTACGCGTGGGAGCTGCTCACGACCGTCTACCAGCTGCCGAAGGAAAAGCTGTGGGTCACCGTCTACCAGGAAGACGACGAAGCGTACGGCATCTGGGCGAACGAGGTCGGCGTGCCGACCGGGCGCATCATTCGCATCGGCGACAACAAGGGCGCGCGCTACGCGTCGGATAACTTCTGGCAAATGGCCGATACCGGCCCGTGCGGCCCGTGCTCGGAAATCTTCTACGACCACGGCCCGGACGTATGGGGCGGCCCTCCCGGATCGCCGGAAGAAGACGGCGACCGTTACATCGAAATCTGGAATCTCGTGTTCATGCAGTTCAACCGCGACGCGCAGGGCAACATGACGCCGCTGCCGAAGCCGTGCGTGGACACCGGCATGGGCCTCGAACGGATCGCCGCGGTGCTGCAGCACGTGCACAGCAACTACGAAATCGACCTGTTCCAGGCGCTGATCGCGGCCGCCGCGCGCGAAACGGGCGTTGCCGATGCAACGAATAACTCGTTGAAGGTGATTGCCGACCATATTCGCGCGTGTTCGTTCCTGATCGTCGACGGCGTGATTCCGGGCAACGAAGGCCGCGGCTACGTGCTGCGCCGGATCGTGCGCCGCGCGATCCGGCATGGCTACAAGCTCGGCCGCAAGCAGGCGTTCTTCCACAAGCTGGTGGCGGACCTCGTTGCGCAGATGGGCGGCGCGTATCCGGAACTGAAGGAAGCGCAGGCCCGCGTGACCGACGTGCTGCGGCAGGAAGAAGAGCGTTTCTTCGAGACGATCGAGCACGGCATGTCGATTCTCGAAAACGCGCTGGCCGACCTCGACGCAAAGAGCGGCAAGACGCTCGACGGCGAGCTCGCGTTCAAGCTGCACGACACGTACGGCTTCCCGCTCGATCTGACCGCCGACGTGTGCCGCGAGCGCGGCGTCAGCGTCGACGAACCGGCATTCGACGAGGCGATGGCGCGTCAGCGCGAGCAGGCGCGCGCGGCCGGCAAGTTCAAGATGGCGCAGGGGCTCGAGTACTCCGGTGCGAAGACCACGTTCCATGGCTACGAAGAGATCGTCTTCGACGATGCGAAGGTCACCGCGCTGTATGTCGATGGCGCGCCGGTCAAGGAGGTCGCGAAGGGGCAGCAGGCGGTGGTCGTGCTCGATCACACACCGTTCTACGCGGAGTCGGGCGGCCAGATCGGCGACCAGGGTGTGCTCGCGAATGCGAGCGTGCGCTTCGCGGTCACCGATACGCAGAAGGTGCAGGCGGACGTGGTCGGCCATCACGGCGAGCTCGAGCAGGGCTTGCTTAAGGTTGGCGACGTCGTGAAGGCGGAGATCGATGCGGTGCGCCGCGCGCGCACCGCGCGCAATCACTCGGCCACGCACCTGATGCACAAGGCGTTGCGCGAAGTGCTCGGCAGCCACGTGCAGCAGAAAGGCTCGCTCGTCGACGCGGACAAGACGCGTTTCGACTTCGCGCACAACGCGCCCATGACCGATGACGAAATCCGTCGCGTCGAGGCGATCGTCAACGCCGAAGTGCTCTCGAACGCGCCGGGCATCGTGCGCGTGATGCCGTTCGATGAAGCGGTGAAGGGCGGTGCGATGGCGCTGTTCGGCGAAAAGTACGGCGATGAAGTGCGCGTGCTCGATCTCGGTTTCTCGCGCGAGCTGTGCGGCGGCACTCACGTGCACCGCACCGGCGATATCGGCTTCTTCAAGATTGTGATGGAAGGCGGCGTGGCGGCGGGTATTCGCCGCGTCGAGGCGATTACCGGCGACAACGCAGTGCGCTACGTGCAGGAGCTCGATACGCGCATCAACGCGGCCGCGGCCGCGCTGAAGGCGCAGCCGTCGGAGCTCACGCAGCGCATCGCGCAGGTGCAGGACCAGGTGAAGTCGCTCGAAAAGGAACTGGGCGCGCTGAAGTCGAAGCTTGCGTCGAGCCAGGGCGACGAGCTGGCTGGTCAGGCGATCGAAGTGTCCGGCGTGCATGTGCTCGCGGCCACGCTTGAAGGCGCGGATGTGAAGACGCTGCGCGAAACGGTGGACAAGCTGAAGGACAAGCTGAAGAGCGCGGCGATCGTGCTCGCGTCGGTCGAGGGCGGCAAGGTCAGCCTGATCGCCGGCGTCACGTCGGATGCGAGCAAGAAGGTGAAGGCGGGCGAACTTGTGAACTTCGTTGCACAGCAGGTCGGCGGCAAGGGCGGCGGTCGCCCGGACATGGCCCAGGCCGGCGGCACTGAACCCGCTAACTTGCCGGCCGCGCTGGCCGGCGTCAAAGGCTGGGTCGAAGCGCAGCTGTGATGCGGTTCTGACGCGGACTGACAGCAAAAAAGCCCAAAAGTTGACCATCGACTTTTGGGCTTTTTGTCCTGGTACCGCGATTGCCTGGCATCAGCGGTACATTGACAAGATTCGCCGCCACGCTCCAACCACGCGTTGTCCAGGCTACACCGCCTCTACCACCCCATCCCGGTCTTCCACCGCCCTCGCGCCAACCGCACTCAGGTTACTCTGTTCCAGCAGCATCTCCCGCAGCGCGTTGAGCGCCGACGAAAAATGCCCGCGCCGCCAGATCAGCAGCGTTTCGATCGAGCCGAGCTCACCCAGCGAGTGCACCGCGACGTTGTCCGCTTCCGGCCGCAGTTCCAGCACGGACCGGGGCGCAACGGCGACACCCGCTCCCGCCGCGACGCACGCGATGATCGCGTGGTACGAGCCGAGTTCCAGCACGCGTGCCGGCTGCATCCCATGTTCGTGGTACCACTTCTCGACGTAGCTGCGATACGCACAGCCCCGTTCGAACGCAATCAGCGTCGACAGCGCAATGTCGCGCGCATGGTGAATCGGCGGATGATCGCGCGGCGTCAGCATCACGAGGTCCTCGCGAAACACCGGCACCGAATCGAACTGCTCGCCAAGACACGCCGCAACGTCGAGCGGTGTCGCGACCAGCGCGGCGTCCACTTCGAATTCGCGCACGCGTTCAATCAGCCGTCCTGTCGTACCGGTTTCGAGCTCGAGCGATACATCGGGCCAGGTTCGGTGATACCGCGCGAGCAGTTCCGGCATTCGTGTCGCCGCGACGCTTTCCATCGTGCCCACGCGCAGCCGTCCGCTCGGACGGTTTTCACGGACCGCGTGGCGCGCTTCGTCAGCAAGCGCGAGCAGACGTTCTGCGTACGGCAGCAGCGTTTCGCCAGCAGGCGTCAGCACCAGCCGGCGGCCGTCGCGGATAAAAAGGTCCGTGCCGAGTTGCTCTTCAAGCTGCTTGATGCGCGTCGTCACGTTCGACTGCACCCGGTTTAGCTTTGCGGCAGCCCGTGTTACGCCGTTCTCGCGTACCACTGCGCGGAAAATCGTCAATGCGGCGAGGTCCATGCATCTCTCCAGATTCCCCAGACGTTCTCTCCGGGCGATGATTCCGTTCAATATAATTCATTTTTTCGAATAGGAAAGGCGGTTTAGCATGGGATGCATCGGGTTCCTTGATGCGTCTCAATGCGACCGACCCTGTTTCGCTTGATGAACGGCCGTACCCGCGCCACGACCGAAGTGCGCGCCGAGCCGGCCGCGGCGCGCCGCACGGCGCTCGCGTGCATGGTGGCGCTGGCGGTGGCGCTCGGCGTCGGCCGTTTCGCGTTCACGCCGCTGCTGCCGCTGATGCTCAAAAGCGGCGCGCTCGATATCCAGCAAGGCGGCTGGCTGGCATCGGCGAACTACGCGGGCTATTTCGCCGGTGCGCTCAGTTGCGCGGCGCTGCGCGTCAATGCGGCGCGCGTCGTGCGTGGCGGACTGTGTGCGACCGTGCTGCTGGTGCTGGCGATGGGTGCGATCGACGGCATCGGGTGTTGGGCAGCGGTGCGTTTCGCCGCGGGTATTGCCAGCGCATGGACCTTCGTGTTCGCGTCGCAATGGGGGTTGCGCCGGCTGGCCGAACTGGGCGAGAGCGCGTGGGGTGGGCTGATCTACACCGGCCCCGGTATGGGCATCGTCGGCACTGGATTGTTTGTGAGCGTCGCCGGCAACTACGGCGCGCAAGCGGGTTGGCTCGGTTTCGGCCTGGTATCGGCCGTGCTCAGCGCTGCCGTATGGCGGGTTTTCGATCCGGTTAATCGTCTCGAACAGGCGACCGGAGCACCTCGCCGTCGCGCTGCCGCTGCGGCGTGCGCGACCGGCGAAGCCAACCCGAAGCGAACCCCGGCGCGCGCCACGCCTTCAGTCGCGCCCGTTGCCGTGCCGCGTTTCACCACCCGTGACGCAACCATGACCCCCTCACCGCGTGCAACCGACCGCGCGAGCGTCGCCGCCGCGATCGAACGCCGTGTGCACCGCACCGATGCCGCGTGGCTCGTAGTCCTCTATGCGATTCCTGGCTTCGGTTACATCATCACGGCGACCTTTCTGCCGGTGATCGCGCGCGCTGCGCTGCCGGGCTCAGCATGGCCCGATCTGTTCTGGCCGATGTTCGGCATCGCGCTGATGGCGGGCTCGCTGTGTGGTGCGCGTCTGCCCGCGCACTGGGATAACCGGACGTTGCTGGCGGGTTGTTACCTGCTGCAGGCGCTGGGTATCGCGTCGGGCATCGTCTGGCCGAGCGCGGCGGGTTTCGCGTCCGGCAGTGTGCTGATTGGATTGCCGTTCACCGCGATCACGCTATTCGCGATGCGCGAGGCTCGCCGGCTCCACGGCGACGACGCGGCCGGTCTGATGGGCTATGCGACAGCCGCGTACGGTCTTGGCCAGATCGCCGGACCGCTCGCCGCCGCGCCGATTGCCGCGAGGACCGGCTCGTTCACGCTGGCGCTTTGGCTCGCGGCCGGCGCGCTGCTGGCGGGTGCGATCGGTCTGGTCGTGCTCGTGTGGGCGACGCGAAGGTAGCGCGCGGATTGCGTGCTCGCGCGTTGCCGTGCCATAGCATGCGACGTCGCATCTTCGCCATCCCATCGCATTCAGGAAGCACCGGTCGCAGCGATTGCGCACGCACCCGCGTCGTCACATCGGCCTCGCCGCACCAACATGCCGGCGACGCGATGAGTCCCTCTGCGTGCCTGCTGGCACCTGCGCGTCCCGCGCGCGCCCAACCGATCGGCCGCCCGCGCACTAAAATGTCAGCTTTCCCCCATACGAGAAACGCGCGGCACGCGCCGCGCGCACCGCAGCCATGCAACATTTCGCGTCGGACAACTATGCGGGCATTTGCCCCGAGGCGCTCGAAGCGCTAATCGCCGCCAACGGCAGCGGCCACGAGCCCGCTTACGGCGACGACTCCTGGACGCAGCGCGTCTGCGACCGCCTGCGCGATCTGTTCCAGACCGACTGCGAAGTGTTCTTCGTGTTCAACGGCACCGCCGCGAACTCGCTCGCGCTCGCGTCGCTGTGTCAGTCGTACCACTCGGTGATCTGCCATGAACTCGCGCATATCGAAACCGACGAATGCGGCGGTCCCGAATTCTTCTCGAACGGTTCGAAGCTGCTGACCGCGCCCGGCGTGAACGGCAAGCTCACGCCCGATGCGATCGAAGCAGTGGTCACCCGCCGCGCGGATATCCACTATCCGAAGCCGAAGGTCGTCACGCTCACGCAATCGACGGAAGTCGGCACCGTGTACAGCGTCGAGGAAGTGCGCGCGATCGCGGCCATCGCGAAGCGCCGGCATCTGAAAGTGCATATGGATGGCGCGCGCTTCGCGAACGCGGTCGCCGCGCTCGACGTGCATCCGTCCGAAATCACATGGCGCGCCGGCGTCGACGTGCTGTGCTTCGGCGGCACGAAAAACGGCTTGCCGGTCGGCGAGGCGGTGGTGTTTTTCGATCGCGCGCTCGCCGAGGATTTCGCGTACCGGTTGAAGCAGGCGGGCCAGCTCGCGTCGAAGATGCGCTTTATCTCCGCGCCGTGGCTCGGTCTGCTCGACCACGATGTGTGGCTGCGCAACGCGCGCCACGCGAACGCGATGGCACGGTTGATGGCAACACGGCTGGCCGGGATCCCGGGCGTCAGCATCATGTTTCCATCGCAATCGAACGCAGTGTTTGCGCAGCTGCCGGCCGACGTCGCGAAGGCGATGCGCACGCGCGGCTGGAAGTTCTACGAGTTCATCGGCGCGGGCGGTTGCCGGCTGATGTGCGCGTGGGATACGCAGCCGGAAACCGTCGAGCGCTTCGTTGCCGAAGTGCGGCAGCTTTGCGATGCGGCGTAACGGTGAAACCGCGGGCGCCAGAGCGTAACGACGCCGCCGCGTCACGACCGCCTCAGCGCATCATGCCGGATCACTGTCCCGATACCTAAGCAAAACCCGACTACCACGTCCGTCAACATGTCCGATTACCGTTTCTGCCCCCGCTGTGCGACGCCGCTCACCGAGCGCGCCGATCCCGCCCATGAAGGCGGCCGCATTCGTCAAAACTGTCCGGCCGATGGCTGCGGCTACGTGCACTGGAACAATCCGCTGCCGGTAGTGGCCGCGATTGTCGAATACGAAGGCCGGATTCTGCTTGCGCGCAACGCCGCATGGCAGGAGGGCATGTTTGCGCTGATCACCGGTTTTCTTGAAAACGGCGAGACGCCGGAGCAAGGCATCGCGCGCGAAGTGAAGGAGGAGACGTCGCTGGTTGCCGATACGGTCGATCTCGTCGGCGTCTATGAATTTATCCGCAAGAACGAGCTGATCATCGCGTATCACGTGCGCGCGCACGGCACCATTGCGCTGTCGCCGGAACTGCTCGAGTACCGGCTCGTCGAGCCGGCAAAGCTGCGGCCGTGGCGCGCGGGCACCGGTCAGGCGCTAGGCGAATGGATGCGCCGGCGCGGACTGCCGTTCGAGTTTGTCGAGCGCCCGGGGCAGTAGACTAGACGTCAGTCGCCACGCGCACTGCGCGAAACCGGTTGCGTATGTGCCGCGGCGGCGCATTCGTTTTGCGTATCAGCAGGATGTCTCCGGAACCCGGCAGCACGCTGCCGACTATCAGAACGAACATCGAGGAGCGCAACCGACATGGCGTACATCTACTATCTGACCCACATTCATCTCGGCTACGACGCGCTCGCGCAATTGCCGGCCGAATGCGCGCGCGCCGGTATCAAGCGGCCGCTCGTCGTCTCCGACAAGGGCGTGGTCGCGGCGGGGCTCGTCGCGCGCGTCCTCGACGCGTCGAGCTTCGGCGACGCACCGGTATTCGACGATACGCCATCGAACCCGACCGAAGCGATGGTGCTAGCCGCCGCCGCGCGTTATCGCGAAGCCGGCTGCGACGGGCTGATCGCGGTCGGCGGCGGTTCGTCGATCGACCTTGCGAAGGGCGTCGCGATCGTCGTTGCGCACGCAGGGCCGCTCACGCAGTACGCGACGATCGAAGGCGGCAGCAACCGGATCACGGAAAGAAGCGCGCCGCTGATCGCGGTGCCGACGACCGCCGGCACCGGCAGCGAAGTCGCGCGCGGTGCGATCGTCATTCTGAACGACGGCCGCAAACTCGGTTTTCATTCGTGGCACCTGCTGCCGAAGGCGGCGATCTGCGATCCGGGTCTCACGCTAGGCTTGCCGCCCGCGTTGACGGCAGCGACCGGTATGGATGCGATCGCGCATTGCATCGAGACGTTTCTGTCGTCGGCGTTCAATCCGCCGGCGGACGGTATCGCGCTCGACGGGCTCGAGCGCGCATGGGCGCATATCGAGCGCGCGACTGCGGACGGCAGCGACCGCGACGCGCGCCTGCAGATGATGAGCGCATCGATGCAAGGCGCGATGGCGTTTCAGAAGGGGCTCGGCTGCGTGCATTCGCTATCGCATCCGCTGGGCGGCGTGCCGGTTGGCGGACGCACGTCACTGCACCATGGCACGCTGAACGCGGTCGTGCTGCCGGCGGTGCTGCGCTTTAACGAAAGCGCGGACAGCGTGATCGCGAACCGCCGTTTCCCGCGCATGCGCCGCGCAATGGGCTTGCCGGATCACGCGGATGTCGCACAGGCAGTGCACGATATGACCGCGCGTCTTGGCTTGCCGACCGGCCTCGCGCAGATGGGCGTCGACGCGAGCGTGTTCGACAAGGTCATTGCGGGCGCGCTCGCCGACCATTGCCACAAGACCAATCCGCGCGACGCGAGCGCAGCCGACTACCGGCGGATGCTAACCGAATCGCTTTGATACGCGTTCCGGTGCGCTTCGATGCCGGCGCGCGCGAGGCAAGCGCGCTGAACCACGCCACCCGCGCGGCGCCGCTGGCCCGCGCTTGTCCGATGTGAGGGAATGTATGACCGACCTGCAGTTGACTCATCGCTATCTGGCCGCCTGCGCGATCGCGCGCGAGGCCGGCCGGCTGACCCGCCTGAGATTCGAACAGCGTGACGAAGCGTTGACGTTGAAGTTCAAGGGACCGCAAGACTATCTGACCGAAACGGATGCGGAAGTCGAACGCCTGATTGCGGCGCGCATTGCTGAAGCGTTCCCCGACGACGATTTCTTCGGCGAAGAAGGCGGCGGGTCGTTCGGCCGCGACGTGTGGATCGTCGATCCGATCGACGGCACCGCGGATTTCGCGCGCGGCGTCGCGCATTTTTGTGTGTCGATTGCGTTTGTGCGCGACGGGCGCACCGAGGTCGGCGTGCTGTACGACCCGATGCGCGACGAACTGTTCGCGGCGCGGCGTGGTGCCGGTGCGACGTTGAACGGCGCGCCGATCAAGGTCAGCCCTATCACCGATATCCGGCAGTCCGTCGTCGAACTGGGCTGGTCATCGCGCGTGGCGTTCGACAGCTATTCGACGGTGCATGCGCGTCTGCATGCGCTCGGCGCCGGCGTGAAGCGGCGCGGCTCCGGAGCGCTCGGCATCGCGTATGTCGCAATCGGACGACAGGACGCTTATTGCGAACTGCACATCAATTCGTGGGATGCGGCGGCTGGCGTGCTGCTTGTCGAGGAAGCGGGCGGCTGGGCAAACGACTTCCTCACGCCGGAATGTTTGCAGCACGGCAATCGCGTGATGGTCTGCACGCCGGCGTTGCGCGAACAGATCGAGCGCGTGATGGACGTTTGAGTCTTTTCCGCCGGGGTTTTTCGTCGCAGTGGTGATCCAAAGTCACGAATCAAATGACATCGCGTCGATTTCTCCGGCGCGGTTCGCTTCCTAAGATACGGCCAACGTTCATCGCAACGGATTCTTAACCGATCTCTGAAGGAAGCTGTCATGTATGCAATCACCGGTATCACGGGCCAGGTCGGCGGCGCGCTCGGGCGTGCACTGCTGGCCGACGCTCAACCTGTACGCGCGATCGTGCGCGATCTCGACAAGGGCCGCACGTGGGCCGCGCGAGGCTGCGCGATCGCGCAGGCTGATATGCGCGACGCGTCAGCGCTTGCCGCCGCGTTCGACGGCGCGCGCGGCGTCTTTATCCTGCCGCCATCGGAGTTCGATCCGGCGCCGGGCTTTCCCGAAGCGCGTGCGGTCATCGACGCGGTGAAGGCCGCGCTGCAGATGGCGCGGCCCGCGCGCGTCGTCTGCCTGTCGACGGTCGGCGCGCACGTGCAACGGCCGAACCTGTTGACGCAACGTACGCTGTTGGAAGAGGCGCTCGCCGATTTACCGATGCCAGTCGCGTTTCTGCGTCCGGCGTGGTTTATGGAAAATGCCGCGTGGGACGTCGCATCGGCACGCGACGACGGCATCGTGTCGAGCTTTCTGCAGCCGCTCGACAAGGCGCTGCCGATGGTCGCGACCGCGGACATCGGACGCGTCGCCGCAACGATGCTGCAACAGGAATGGATCGGCAAACGCGTGGTCGAGCTCGAAGGGCCGCGTCGCGTGTCGCCACGCGATATCGCCGCTGCGTTCGGTGCGGTGCTTGGCCGCGAGGTGCACGCGCAGGTCGTGCCGCGCATGATGTGGAATGATCTGTTCCGAGCGCAACAAATGAAGTACCCGCTGCCGCGAATCCAGATGCTCGACGGTTTCAACGAGGGCTGGATCGATTTCGAGCAGGACCCGGCGCAGGTGTTGAAAGGCGACGTCGAACTGGAGACGGTGCTGCGCCAGCTTGTAAGCGCGCACGCATTGGCGAATTGACACGCGATGAAGGCGAGGGCGGCGACGCGCGCGGGCGGTCCGGCGTGTGGATCACGCGCGTCTCACCGGTCACGTGTCACGGGGCGCGCGCGGTCACGATTCGGGCTGATGCAGCTTGATGTAGTTTTGCCGGACCGGAGACGAAGGTCGCTCATGCGAGATACTGATGCGCTTTTCCGCGGCGACGATGCTTCGGAGTGCGTCGCCGTAGAGATTGCGCAGATTCTCGCCATAGTCCGGCCCCGGAGCGGGCGTATAAAAGCGCACGTCCGACAAATTCTTCGGCGGGTCGAGCGTCACCTCCGGCAAGCGACGGGCGGCGTCGCTGTCCTGCGCGGCGAGCTCGTTTTCCCACTGCGTCAGTTGAGCAAGCCGTTCGGGTGCGAGCGCCGCTAGCTGCCGATACCGTTCCGGATCGTCTTTGTCGAGTTGTGCAAGCCGCTCCGGCGTGACGTTCCGAAGCTCGGTGAACGCGCGCGCGTGGGCGGCATCCGCAGCTATCCGGCTGGCGAAATACGCGAGGCGCGCGCCTGACGTCGCGCCGGGACCGCTCAACGAGCGCGCGCCTTCGAACGCCTGCATCACGTCGTTTTCATTGGCCGCTTCGGCCTTTTTCTGCGCGTGGATTGCGTCGATTATGACGTCGCTAATCCTGTTCTGTAACGATTGCTTGAGCGCGCATGCGTCCGAGAAGATCTTGTCGCGGTCCGCTACCGTGCTTGCGGCGCGGAATTGCTGGCGCAGTTCGCCAAGCGCCGCGAGACTGCGCTGCTCCTGCGGGGCGAGCAACTTTTCATGGTCAAAGGGAGCATTGAATACCGCTTGCGCGCGCTCGCGAGGGTCGGTCTCGGCTTCGAGATGAACGGTGTCGATCTCGGCACGTAGTCCGTCCTCGTCGTGTTCGTACAAGCCGCGCAGCCACGCATTCGGCGTCGAACCGACATTGCCGGCGTTGATGTTGATGCCGTCGCGATACGCAGCAGCGTCATCGGTCGACAGTTGCGCAAGCTTGCCGAGATCGCGTTGTTCGTCCTGCTCGAAGCGGCGCACGTCATCCGGGTAACCGGCCATCGAAACATCCGCTAGCCGTGCGTGCAACTGGGCATTCACCGCGTCGAGGGTAGCGTTCGCATTGTCTCCACTCGCGTCCTTGTCATGGCGTGCGAGCAGCGACGTCAATTCGGTATCGGTTGCCGATCGTTCGTCGGGCGTCGATTCCAATGGGCCCGCTGCGATGGTGGGCGGGGTCGGAGCGGCCGGCGGCAATGCACCCCGGTTAGTGAGTTGCGTGCTGGTCGGCAGCGCGGCTGAAGGTGATTGTTTGTGCTGTGGATGAGGCCGGCGCCGATAGTCGGGAGGGCGCCTGCCATCGCGCGCACCTGTTCGTGTCGCGACGACCGGGATATGCGGTTCAGTATTGGTGTGCGCAGCGGCGCGCGCAGCAACGGAGGGGTTCAATGCGGATGTCGTCATAGGCATGGCTTGCATGAAAGAGGGGCGGTCAGCATGCGCGAAACCGCCCCTCTATCACAACAGACCCTTCATCCGCGAGGTGGTAGCCCGATATCGGCGCCACCCTTCAGGCTCGCGCGTCGCGCTCGATAATCCACTCGTGGGCGGGATCGTTCTTGAAGTGCCACACGCGCTGCGTGCCGGCCATCACATTCAGGTAGTACGAGTCGTAGCCATACGGCACAACCACCGGATGGTAACCGCGCGGCACCATCACGACGTCGTGGTCTTCGACGGCCATCGATTCGTCGAGGTCGCGCTCATCGGTGTAGACACGCTGGAACGCAAAGCCCTGCGGCGGGTTCAGCCGGTGGTAATAGGTTTCCTCAAGCGAGCTTTCGTGCGGCACATTGTCGGTGTCGTGCTTGTGCGGCGGATAGCTCGACGAATGGCCGCCCGGTGTGCGCACTTCGACGACGAGTAGCGCTTCGGCCGGTTCGGTTTGCGGAAGAATGTCGCACACATAGCGGGTGTTGAGCCCTTTGCCGCGCGTCGAGCGTTTCATGCTCGCGGGCTCGATCAGCCGCGCCGCGTGCTTGCCGGTCGCGGGCGCGCTTGCCACGCCCACTTCCGCACGGCGGTTCGCACGAACCGTCGCGCGCACGCCGGGCGGCAGATAAACCGCAACCGGCGCACTGTCTTCGAATACGCTGTCGCGCGAACCGAGGCTGCTCCAGCGCGTTGCATCGGTTTCGATATCGACCGCGCCCGCGAGCACGACGATGCATACCTCGCGCTCGACTTCGAGCACATGCACGACTTCATTCGCTTCGAGCCGGTACGCGGCGAAGCCGACATAGCGCCAGCCCGCCGTGTCGGGCGTCACGCGCGCGATTGTCTGGCCTTCGCGCTGGGCCTTCACCAGTAAGCTCATGCTGCCTCCTGTGCGGCGAGCAACGGAGCATCGACGAGCGAGCGCAGCGTCCGGTAGCCTTTCGCCGCGTACGCATACGACGGCGCGACCGCCGGGTCCTGTTCGGCCTCGACCACCAGCCAGCCGCGATAACCGTGTTGCTTCAGCCGCGTGATGATGCCCGCGAAATCGACCGCGCCATCGCCCGGCACCGTGAATGCGCCATTGAGCACCGCATCGAGAAAACTCCAGTTACGATTGCGCGCGAGCTTCATCACCGCGGGGCGCACGTCCTTGCAATGCACATGGCACACGCGCGCGATATGTCTATCGAGCACCTCGAGCGGATCGCCGCCCGCGAACGTAATATGGCCGGCGTCGAACAGCAGGCCGACTGCATCGCCGGTTTGCGCCATCAGCCGGTCGACGTCGGCGGGCGTTTCGACGTACGCGCCCATATGATGGTGATAAGCAAGCCGCACGCCACGGCTCAATGTGTACTGCGCGAATTCGTCGACACGTGTCGCGTAAGCATCCCACTGCGCGTCGGTAAAAAAGCGCGGGCGCTGATATAGCGGCGCCGGCGCCCCTTGAATCGAATCGGCGACTTCGCCGTACACCATCACATTCGCGCCGTTTTTCGCGAGTAGTTCCAGGTGCGGCCCGACCGATTCGATTTCTTCCGCGACGCTGCGCTGCGCGAGCCGCCCGGAGTACCAGCCGGAGACCAGCGCGAGATCGTACTGCGCGAGCAATGTCTTCAACGCCTGCGGTTCGCGCGGAAATTTGTTGCCGAGTTCGAACCCCTGATAGCCGATTTCGCGGCCTTCGGTCAGTGCGACCTCGAGCGGCGTTTCACCGCCTAGCGACGGCAGATCGTCGTTCATCCACGACAACGGATTGATGCCGATACGTACTTCGAAGGTTGACATGCGAAAGTCCTCATTCGTCGGATGACGGGCTGTCTGCGTGGGCGCCAGACGCCGCGCGCGACCCTGCGTGTGCCTGCCTGTGAGAATCGCCGCGCGCGGCGAGCTGCGCATCGTATTGCGCGCGTGCATCGCGCACGCCCGCACGCGGCGACACTTCGGGCACCGCGACCTCCCACCACCAGCCGCCGTCGTCGGTGGTGCGCGCGGGGTCGGTGTCGATACTGATCACGTAGGTGCGGTCCGCGGCGCGGGCACGCTGCATCGCCGCTTCGAGCTCGCCGATATTCGCCGCGTGTTCCGCGCGTGCACCGAGTGCGCGCGCATGCGCGGCGAAATCGATCGCCTGTGCGCCGGGCGTCTGCTGCACGCAGTCGTCGAACAGATTGTTGAACGGTGCGCCGCCGCACGCCTGCTGCAGACGGTTGATGCAGCCATAGCCCCGGTTGTCGAGCACGACGATGATCAGCTTCGCGCCGAGCATCACGGAAGTGGCGATCTCGCTGTTGAGCATCAGATAACTGCCATCGCCGACCATCACGATCACTTCGCGCTCGGGTCGCGCGAGCTTCACGCCGAGGCCGCCGGCAATCTCGTAGCCCATGCACGAGTAGCCGTATTCGACGTGATACGCGCCGGGCCGGCCCGCGCGCCACAGCTTGTGCAGTTCGGCGGGCAGCGTGCCGGCCGCGCAGACGACGATGTCGTTCGCCGACGACTGAGCACTCGAACGCTGGACCGTGCCGATCACATCCGCGTCGTACGGCAGCACGTTGTCGCGCTGCGGCGCGTGCGTCAGCTTGTCGACGCTCGCGCGCCATTCGTCGGCGAGCGTGTGCGCGCGCTGGGTCCATCCGGTGTCCGCGCGCCAGTCCCGCAATTGAGCGGACAAAGCGGCCAGTGCCCGTCCCGCGTCGGCCTGAACAACGAGTCCGCGATGCTTGAGTCCATCGAATGCATTCGCGTTGATGCCGATCACCTCCGCTTGCGTAAAGAGTGTATTCGAGCCGGTCGTGAAGTCCTGCAAGCGTGTACCGACCGCGAGCACGCAATCGGCTTCGTGCGCGAGCGCATTCGCACCAGGCGAGCCGGTTACGCCGAGCGCGCCCATGTTCAGCGGGTTGTCCCACGCGAGCGAGCCTTTGCCGGCTTGCGTTTCGGCGACCGGCATACCGTGCTGCGCGGCGAACGCGCGCAGCGCTTCGGTCGCGCGGCCGTAAAGCACGCCGCCGCCGGCGGCGATCAGCGGCCGCTTCGCTTCGCGTAGTCGCGCAAGCGCGGCCGCGATTTCATGATCGACCGGCGCCGGCGCATGAAACTGCACGACGCGCGGTTCAAAGAAGTCGGCCGGATAGTCGTACGCGGTGGCTTGCACGTCCTGCGGCAGCGCGAGCGTGACCGGGCCGCATAGCGCGGCGTCGGTCAGCACGCGCAACGCGCGTGGCAGCGCGCTGAGCAATTGCGCCGGATGCATGATCCGGTCGAAGTAGCGCGACACCGGTTTGAACGCGTCGTTCGCGGAGATGCCGCCGTCGTGGAAATCCTCGACCTGTTGCAGCACCGGGTCCGGCGCGCGCGATACGAAGATATCGCCGGGCAGCAGCAGCACCGGCAGACGGTTCACGTGCGCGAGCGCCGCCGCGGTCACGAGGTTGGTCGCGCCCGGTCCGATGGAAGTGGTGACCGCCATCATCCGGCGACGGAAATGGGCCTTCGCATAGGCGATCGCGCTATGCGCCATCGCCTGTTCGTTATGCGCGCGCAGCGTCGGCAATTCGTTGCGGTGCTGGTACAGCGCTTCGCCGATGCCGGCCACGTTGCCATGGCCGAAGATCGCGAATACGCCGCCGAAAAGCGGCTCGGTGCCTTTGCCGTCTTCGGTCACGACGCGTTGTGCCGCCAGATAGCGGACCAGCGCCTGCGCCGCGGTCAAACGAATCGTGCCGTCTGGCGAGGCCTGTGCGACGGCGCTTTGCGCCGCTGCGGTTTCGTGTTGCAAGCCACGCTGGTTCATGCTGCCTGCTCCTGGTGGACCGTGCGCGGGCTGCCGGCTCGCGCGGCGTCGCCGCCGCACGCCGCGCGCCACGCCGCGATCAAGGTTTCAAAAGTGCGCCGCACGCGGGCGATCAGTTCATCGTCGCCGATTTCACCGGCGAGCCACGCATGGCCCGGTTCATGGAAGATCGTGCGGCCGACCGTGAAGCCGCGGCACGTCGCGGACGCGGCCGCCGCGCGGAAGCCGTCGACCAGCTGCTCCACCGGGGCCGACAGGCCGAGCAGCACGACGCCGCGGCAATACGGATCACGCTCGGCGATCAGCGCGTCGACTGCTTTCCATTGCGCGGCGTCGAGTGGTGCGAGCTTCCACCATTCCGGATAGATGCCGATGTTGTACAGGCGCTTCAATGCGCGAACCACGGTATCGGCATCGGCGGGCAGCTCCGCGCGCTTCGGCGGAATCACTTCGAGCAGCAGCTCATGGCCGCTCGCCTGCACCGCGTCGTACAGCGCGCGCAGTTGCGCTTCCTGTTCGAGCCGCTGTTCGACCGGTTCGTCCGGGTGATAGTGAACGAGACACTTGACCACGTGCTCGCGCGGCCAGCTGGTGAGCGTCGTGCCGATCGAGCGGCCGTGGTCGAAGACGAGCGGCGCCGAGCCCGGCAGTTCGACCGGACGGCCGATCCACCAGCCGCGGCCGGTGGCTGCGTTCAGCGCATCCTGGCCGTACCGGTCGTCGATCAGCACGCCAATGCGTCCTTGCAGACCGAGCGCGGTTTCGGTTTGCGCGACCGCGTCGACCAGCAGGCCCTTCAACGTCGCGATGCGCGCTTCGCTTGCGCCGCTTTGCTGCGCGAGTTCGAAGAACTGGTTGCGATGGTCGAATGCGAAGCCGAGCACTTCGTCCCAACGCTTTCGCGCGGGTGTCACGCGATGCAGCCGCGCGAGCTTCGCGTCGAGGTCCGGGCGCCGCATCCGTTGCGGATCGGCTTTGGCTTGCGCGAGAAAGTAGTCGAGTTCGGCGGGGGTTGGCATCGCCGGTGCGCAGCCGTGACGCGATACGACCAGCGCACCGCTTGCATTCGCGGCGCGCGCGCACGCGTCGAGCGGCTGATCGCGCAGCCATCCCGACAGAAAGCCCGATGCGAACGCATCGCCCGCGCCAAGCACGTTCAGCACTTCGACCTGCACGCCGCCGTGAATCGGAGCATCGTCGAGCGTCGCGGGCACCGCGCCGTCGATGATCTGGCAGCCAAGCGGCCCGCGCTTGACGATCAGCGTCGCCGGTGTGACCGCGCGCACCGTGCGCAATGCGTCGGTCAGATGGGTGTGGCCGCCCGCGATGCAAAACTCTTCTTCCGTGCCGATCACCAGATCGAACAGCGGCAGCAGGCTCTGCAAATGCGCGCTCACGCTGTCGTTCGCGATAAAGCGCGTTTCGCCGTCGGCTTTGCCGGTGAGGCCCCACAGCACCGGCCGGTAGTCGATGTCGAGCACGGTGCGCACGTTGTTGCGGCGCGCGTAGTCGAGCGCGCGCCGGCTCGTGCAATTGACCTGTTCGGTCGACAGATGCGTACCGGTAATCAGCAGCGCTTTCGACGACGCGATAAACGCTTCGTCGAAGTCGTCTTCGTCGACGGCCATGTCCGCGCAGTTCTCGCGGTAGAAAATCAGCGGGAACGTATCGCGGTCCTTCAGGCCGAGCAGTACGAGCGCGGTCAGACGTTCGTGGTCGGTGCGCACGTGGCTGACGTCGCAGCCTTCGCTCGCGAGCGTCTCGGTCAGAAAGCGCCCCATATGGTCGTTGCCGACGCGCGCGAGCATCGCCGATGCGAGCCCAAGCCGTGCGCAGCCGAACGCGATATTCGCGGACGATCCGCCCAGATATTTCGCGAAGCTCGATACGTCTTCGAGGCGCGCGCCGACCTGCTGCGCGTACAGATCCACCGCGAGGCGACCGAGACAGATGATGTCGCGGCTGCGGCCGGCGGCAAAGCGGCTGGTCGCGCCGGCTGCGGAAGGGGAGGTAGGAGCCATAGATTTATCCTGAATGTCGGGGCGCCGGATCGGTGGGGCGTGTGACGCTCAGATGGTCGCGCCGTCGAGCTCGGCGATCATCTTCTGCATTTCCGCGCCGCCCGCCATCATGTCGAGCACCTGGTCCTTGCTGATCGTGTCTTTCGTATACGTGCCGAGCGATTTGCCGCGGTTGAGCAGCGTGAACGAATCGCCGATCGGATACGCGTGATGCACGTTGTGCGTAATGAAGATCACCGAGATGCCCTTCGCGCGCGCCTTGTGGATCAGCTTCAGCACGTTGAAGCTCTGCTTCACGCCGAGTGCGGCGGTCGGTTCGTCGAGAATCAGCACGCGCGCGCCGAAATGGATCGCACGCGCGATTGCCAGACACTGACGTTCGCCGCCCGACATCGTGCCGATCGGCTGATGCGGATCGCGCACGTTGATGCCCATTTCCGCGAGCTTGTCGCGCGCGGTTTGCGCGCTGGTGTCGAGGTCCATCACGTTGATCAGGCCGAACAGTTTCTTCTGCGGCTCGCGGCCCATAAAGAAATTGCGCGCGACGGACAGCAGCGGCACTAGCGCCAGGTCCTGATAAACGGTTGCGATACCGCGGTCGAGCGCATCTTTTGGCGACTCGAAATGCACCGGGTGACCGTCGACCAGATACTGGCCGGCCGACGGCGCATGCACGCCGGCGAGGGTTTTGATCAGCGTCGATTTGCCGGCGCCGTTGTCGCCGAGCAGGCAATGCACTTCGCCGCGTTTGAGGCGCAGTGTGACGCCCGATAGCGCGATCACCTTGCCGAAAAACTTGCTGACGTTCTCAAGTGCGAGGATATAGTCGCCACTGCTTGCTGCCGGGTTTGGCGTGGCGGTGGTATTCGGGTTGATGACGTCGGACATGTTCGTCTCCTCGATTACGATTGAGCGACGCGGCGGCGCACATAGTGGTTGAACAGCACCGCGAGCAGCAGCATCACGCCGAGGAACACGCGGAACCAGTCGGAGCTGACGTCGGTATAGGTAATGCCGATCTGCACGACGCCGAAGATCAGCGCGCCGAAGCATGCGCCGACCACCGAGCCGTAGCCGCCCGTGAGCAGCGTGCCGCCGATTACCGCGGCGATGATCGCTTCGAATTCCTTCTGCAAGCCGCGGTCCGCGGCGGCCGAGCCAATGTCGGCAACCTGCAGCACCGCGAACAGGCACGCGCAGAAAGCGGTCAGCACGAACAGCGAGATCTTCACGCGCTTGACGGGCACGCCGACATTTTTCGCCGCATTCGCATCGCCGCCGACCGCGAGAATCCAGTTGCCGTAGCGCGTCTTCGCGAGCACGAACGCGCAGATCGCGGCGAGCGCGAACCACCACAGCAGCACTTTCGGAATGCCGGGCACGAGCGGCTTGCCGTTATCGAGCAGCGTGCCGATTCCCATATGCGCGAGCGCTGTGAAGAGACCGTGAAGCGCGACGCCATGGAACAGGAAGTTGGTCACCGGGTCTGCTTGTGCGAGATCGCCGACGCCGGAGATGATGGTGCGGTCCGCGACCATGATCGACAGCGCGAGCGTGAGGCCGCGCAGGATAAACAGGAACGCGAGCGTGACGATAAACGACGGTAGCCGGGTGCGCATGACGAGATAGCCGTTCAACGCGCCGAGCAGCATCGAACCGACGAACGCGAAGATGATTGCCGCCCAGATCGGCCAGTGAAAGTAGACGGATGGAATGGCGACCATCATGCCGGCGAAGCCGATCATCGAGCCGATCGACAGGTCGAACTCGCCGGCGATCATCAACAGGCACGCGCCGACCGCGAGGATGCCGAGGTACGCGGAGACCTGCGACCAGTTCATCACGCCGTCGAGATTGAACATGCCGGAGTGACCCGCGCTGATCGCGAACACAATGAACACGAGCACGGTGCCGGAAATCGCGGCGAATTCGGGCCGGTTCAGCAGATGGCCGAAAAAAGATTCCTTGCGGATGCGTTCGTCGGAATGCGCGGCTGAGGGTGGCGTGGCTGGCGTTGCGTCGTTGCTGCTGCCAGACGCGTCTGCTGTGTGCGACGGATAGTGTTTGCCGGCTATGCCCATGATGTCTCCCACTGAATGCCCGGCTCCCGTGTCATCGAAAGCCGGTGAATAACGCGGCCCCGGACCGTGGGCGCTGCGGCGGCGACAGGCGGAGCGATGCCCGCCGGTGCCGCGCTGATGGATCGCGCGTCCGGTGCCGCGTGCAACTGGCTACCAGGTCAAGTCAGATCAGCGGTATTGCCCCGCGTACTTGACGACCTTGTCGAGATTCGCCTTCGTGATGAAACCCGGACCCGAGCGAATATCCCGCGGACCATAAGACGGTTCGAGACCATACGTCTCGAGACGCCCCTTGAACTTCGCGTTGGCCTGCAGGATCTGGCGGATCTTCACCGGATCCGTCGTGTGCTCCTTCTTCGCGATCGCGAGCACCGCGACCGGGATATAGCCTTGCAAATACGGCTGCTGGTCGATCGCAAACGCAATCGTGCCGGCCTGAATCGCCTTTGCGATGTCATCCGAAAAATCGAACGTCGCGAAGTAGATCTTGCCCGCGAGGCCCATCTGCTGAACGGCCTTTAGCGTCGCGGCGGCCGGCACCGGACCGAGCGTCAGGATCGCGCCGGTATTCGGATGGTTGCGCAGATACGCGCTGACCTTCGACTGGATCTCCGTCGGGTCCTGGCCCGAGTCGATCGTCGACGTCTTGTAGTCGACCCCGATCGCTTCCGCAAAGCCGCGGCAGCGGTCGAACGAAACCGAGTTGGTCGCAATGTGATTCACACACAGGAACGACTTCACGCCAGCAGCCTTCGCCTTTTCACCGGCCGCCTTGCCCGCCACATATTCGGGCTGGCCGACGTGCATGATCGCGCCGAGCTTCTGGCTCTGCTCTTCCGTGCCCGAGTTGATCGTCACCAGCGGAATCTTCTTCGCGGTCACTTTGCCGATCGAACTCTTCAGCACGTCGTAGTCGGCGATCGTCGTGATCACGCCGTCATAGTTGCGCGCGGCCGCCTGCTCGATCAGCCGCGACATATCGGCGATATCGCCGTTCGGCGGATTGCGGTAATCGGTTTCGACGTTGAAGTCCTCGTCGGCCTGCTTGATCGCGTTCTTGATCGTGTTCCACCACGAGTCGGAATCGGGTGCGTGACTGATCAGCACGAAGTGCGCATCAGCCGCGTGGGCGGGCAATGACGCCGCGAAGCCCAGCGATAGCGATAGCGCTGCCAGAAGCGCCGTGAGCGAACCCTTGCCTCTGCAAAGTTTCATTGTCTCCACCTTTCTCGGTCTGTTCGTTTTTGAGGGGAGCGTATGGCGCGCATATCTGCACTGGGGCTGCGCCATCGCTCACGACCAAGATTAGGTCAAGTTCGATGGCGATGCAATGAAAATTTCACGGCAAATAAAATTGGAAAATACATTCCATTTGCCGGGATCGCTGCCTATAATCGGCATCGTCTGGCCGGCCCCGGCGGACCGTGCGAGCAGCACGCGCGGCGCGACTTTTGCGACGCAACAGAGCAATGAAGGAATGCCCATGGCTGAAGAGAGCACAGAAGAACTGCCGAGCGTCGATGAATTGATGCAACGCATCGCGGATAACTACGAGTCGCTACCGCGGCAGTTGAAAAGCGTCGCGACGTATATCGAGCAGCATCGCGGCAGTGTGATGGTCGATCGCACCAGCGATATTGCGACCAGTTGCGGCGTGCATCCGTCCGCGGTCGTGCGTTTTGCGCAGCGGTTCGGCTTCTCCGGGTTTTCCGATCTGCAGGCGGTGTTTCGTCAGGCGTATACGGGGCAGGGTGCGTCGTCGCCGAGCTATCAGCAACGTATCCGCAAGCTGATTGATGAAAAGCCGGGGCGTGTGTCCGGCGGCACGGTGGCGCGCGAATTTATCGCCGCGTGCCGCGGCGGTCTCGACGAACTCGACGGCACGCTCGACGACGCGCAGTTCGACGCCGCGGTGAAGATGATGCAGCAGGCGGACAACATCTATGTGGTCGGCGTGCGGCGCTCGTTTCCGGTCGCGAGCTACATCGTCTATGCGCTGCAGCACACGCCCAAGCGCGTGCACCTGGTGTCCGGCTTCGGCGGCATGTACCGCGAGCAGATTCGCAGCGTGAAAAAAGGCGACGTCGTGATCGCGATCAGTTTCGCGCCGTATGGCAAGGAGACGCAGTACTGCCTGCGCATCGCGCATCACCATCAGGCGAAGACGCTGTTGATCAGCGACAGCCAGTTGTCGCCGCTCGCGCGCTATGCGACCACGCAACTGTATGTGAAAGAGGGCAGCGCGTTCGCGTTCCGCTCGCTGACCAGCACGATCTGCCTGTGCCAGGCGCTGTTTATCGCGCTTGCGTACAAGCTTGAACTGAACGTTGAAGAATCCAAAGACACTGGAGGATACGATGACTGATGTGGCGGGCGGCAAGACGATCGATGTAGCCGTATTCGGCGCGGGCCGGATCGGCAAGATTCATGCGGCGAATCTCGCGCGGCAGCCGGGCGTGCGGCTCAAGTACGTGGTCGACGTCAACCGCGACGCGGCCGCGGCGCTGGCCGCTCAGCACGGCGCGCAAGTCGCGGACATCGACGGCGCGATCGGCGATGCGTCGATCGGCGCGACGGTGATCTGTTCGAGCACGGATACGCATGCGGATCTGATTCTGAAGTCGGCTGCGCAGAAGAAGCACGTGTTCTGCGAGAAACCGGTCGACCTCACGCTCGAGCGCGCACGCGCATGTGCGGATGCGGTTGCGAAGGCCGGTGTGGTTTGCATGATCGGCTTCCAGCGGCGCTTCGATCCGACCTTCGCCGCAGTGAAGGCGCGCATCGACGCGGGCGAAATCGGCACGCCTGAAATGCTGGTCGTGACGAGCCGCGATCCGGGCGCGCCGCCGGTCGAGTACATCAAGCACTCGGGCGGCATCTTCAGGGACATGCTGATTCACGACTTCGATATCTTCCGCTGGATTCTCGACGATGATGCGGACACGCTGCACGCGACCGGCAGTTGCCTGTCGGACCCGGCGATTGCCGACGCAGGCGATATCGATTCGACCGCGGTGACGATTCGCACGAAGCGCGGCCGCCTGTGCCAGATCAATACCGCGCGGCGTGCCGCGTACGGTTACGACCAGCGCTTCGAAGTGCTGGGCAGCGACGGCATGCTGCAAGCGGGCAACGTCCGGCCAACCGAAGTGGTCGCGTATTCGAAGACCGCGGTATCGAGCGATGTGCCCGAGGCGTTTTTCCTCGAACGTTATCGCGCGGCATATGCGCTCGAAATCGCGCATTTCTTCGCAGCGCTCACGCAGGGCGAGCCGGTGCGCACGACAGTTGCCGATGGTTTGAAAGCACTCGAACTTGCCGAAGCGGCAACGCGTTCGTGGCGCGAAGGGCGCGCGGTCAAGCTGAACGAGGCTGCATGATGACGGCGCCCGATCTATCGGCGCATGCGCCATTGCGCATCGGTGTGGTCGGTCTCGGCCGGCTCGGCAAGCGGCATGCGCAGAATCTCGCGTATCGCGTGCGCGGCGCGGCGCTCGCCGCGGTGTGCAGCCCGCTCGACGAAGAGCTCGCGTGGGCGCGCGGCGCGTTGCCCGCAGCGCGCGAGTATCGCGATTACGCGGCGCTGCTCGACGATCGCGAGATCGACGCGGTGTGGCTCGTCACACCGTCCGCGTTGCATGCGCAGCAGATCGTCGACGCGTTGCGCGCCGGCAAGCACGTGTTCTGCGAGAAGCCGCTATCGCTCGATCTGGCCGAATGCGAACGTGTGCTGCGCGAAGCGCAGCGCCAGCCGCATCTGCAAGCGACGATCGGCTTTATGCGCCGCTTCGATCCGAGCTACCGCGATGCGTATGACAAGATTCAGGCGGGCCTGATCGGCCGGCCTTTCATGGTGCGCTCGCAGACTTGCGACCAGAACGATCCGGATGGCTTCTTCGTGCGCTTTGCGCCGACGTCCGGCGGCATCTTCCTCGACTGCACGGTGCACGATATCGACGTCGCGCGCTGGCTGCTGGGCAAGCCGAACGCGAAGCGCGTGTACGCGGCGGGCACCGTCGCGTTGCATGACGGCTTGCGCGAGTTCGGCGATGTCGATAACGGCGTCGCGATCTGCGAATTCGAACATGGGCGTCTCGCGATGTTTTACGCATCGCGCACGATGGCGCACGGCAACGACACGGGCAGCGAGGTGATCGGCACCGCGGGCTCGCTCGCGGTCGGCCGCAACCCGCGCTTGAATCGCGTCGAAATCGCGGACGTGCACGGCGTGCGCAACGAGTGCACGCCGACCTTCTTCGATCGCTTCGAAGACGCGTTTTTGTACGAGGCGCAGGCGTTTGTCGCGGCGGTGCAAAGCGGCGAGCAAAGCGGCGCGACGCTGGCCGACGCGCTCGAGGCGACCCGCATCGGCAATGCGCTGCGGCGTTCGCTCGAAACCGGGCAGGCTGTCACGCTGTAACGGCCGTCGGGCGTGCGGCAACCCGGCGTACGACGTGCAACGCACGCCTGCGGTAGAATTTGACCCTCTGCCTGGCGTCGCCAGGACGCCTTACCCCGAAGGTCCTCGTCGATGGAAATTCAGATTCACAAGGAAGTCGATGCGCGCGGACTGAACTGCCCGCTGCCTATCCTGCGCGCGAAAAAGGCTTTAGCCGATATGGAAAGCGGCCAGATCCTGAAGGTGCTGGCCACCGACCCTGGCTCGCAGCGCGATTTCGCCGCATTCGCGAAGCAGACCGGCAATGGCCTCGTCGAAACCGCGACGCAGGACAAAACGTTTATTTTTCTGATCCGGCGGCGCTAAGGGTCAGGGGATGCATCAGGCTTGGCGCGACGCCGCGTAGCGCGGCGCTTTCACTCACGCTGGCTGCTGCAAAGTCAAAGTCAAAGTCAAAGTCAAAGTCAAAGTAAAAGGCGCTGTGACGACCGTCGATGCGAACATCGCGGCAGACACAGCGCCTCTTGTCATCGACTTGTCAGCCGATCCGCGCGTCGCGCGGACTCAACCCTCGAGCACCGGCGAACGCGTGCGCAGATACTGTTCGAAGTCGGCCGCCACTTCCGGATGACGTAGCGCGAATTCGACCGTCGCTTTCAGATAACCGAGCTTGCTGCCGCAGTCGAAACGCGTGCCGTGATACTTGTACGCGAGCACCTGTTCGTCATTGAGCAGCGACTGGATCGCGTCGGTCAGCTGCAGTTCGCCGCCCGCGCCCGGCTTCAGCGCGCGGATATGTTCGAAGATGCGGGGCTTCAGCACATAGCGGCCGACCACGCCAAGATTCGACGGCGCCTCATCCGGCGCCGGCTTCTCGACGATGCCCGACATCTTGATGATCGCGTCTTCCCATTCCTTGCCGTCGACAATGCCATACGACTTCGTCTCGTCGCGCGGAATCTCTTCGACGCCGATCACCGAGCTGTGATAGTGGTCGAAGACTTCGATCATCTGCTGCATCACCGGCGGCGTGCCGTACAGCAGGTCGTCCGCGAGGATCACCGCAAACGGGTTGTCGCCGACCAGCTTTTCCGCGCAGAGCACCGCGTGGCCCAGACCCAGCGCTTCCGGCTGACGCACGTAGAAGCAGTCGACGTGGCTCGGCTTGATGCTGCGCACGAGCTCGAGCAGCTTCGCCTTGCCGCGCGCCTCGAGTTCCGCTTCGATCTCGTAGGACTTGTCGAAATGATCTTCGATCGCGCGCTTGCTGCGGCCGGTCACGAAGATCATTTCCGTGATGCCGGCGGCCATCGCTTCTTCCACTGCGTATTGAATCAGCGGCTTATCGACGATCGGCAGCATCTCCTTCGGGCTCGCCTTGGTCGCAGGGAGGAACCGTGTGCCGAGACCTGCTACCGGAAAAACTGCTTTTGTAACTTTAAGCATGCGTGTTACCCCTGGTAATGGATCGGCCGGCGGGTTGACCGGCCTACCGTGTCGCGATGCGGATCACCCCCGGTCACCCGATCACTGTTAGCGGGCGCTTGTGGCGCGGCATCCGTCAGGCCGGCAGGCGCGTCAGCTGCGCCGTAAGCTTGCCGATAGTGGTCTGGTATTCTGCCAGCCTTTTCTGCTCCTGCTCAACCACGGCGGGCGGTGCTTTCGCGACGAAACTGTCGTTTTGAAGCTTCGCGTTACATTTCGACACTTCTGCGTTCAATCTCGCAATCTCTTTTGACAAACGCTCCCGTTCGGCGGCGACATCGATCTCCACTTTCAGGACCAGTTTGTCACTTCCTACGATAGCAATCGGCGCGCCATGCGCTTCCTTGTCCAGCTGCGCCTCGTCCGCGATGATGCGCACCTCGGACAGCCGCGCGAGCGCCTGCGCATAGGGCGCGAACGTCTTTAGCCGGTCGGCGTTGCCGGTCGCGAGCAGCGGCACTTTGGTTGCCGGCGACAGGCTCATCTCGCCGCGCAGGTTGCGGCACGCATCGATCGCCGCCTTCAGGTCGGCGACCCACTGTTCGGCGGATTCGTCGATCTTTTTCGGTTCCGCGACCGGGTACGGCTGCACCATGATCGACGCTTCGCCCGGCGCGGCACCCGCCGGGTACGCGTCGGTCAGCGGCGCCACCTTTTGCCACAGCGCTTCGGTGATAAACGGCACGACCGGATGCAGCAGCCGCAGCACCGACTCGAGCACGCGCAGCAGCGTGCGGCGCGTCGCGCGCTGCTGCTCGGGCGTGCCGGTCTGCAACTGCACCTTCGCAAGCTCCAGGTACCAGTCACAATATTCATCCCACACGAACTTATATAGGGCATTTGCCACATTGTCGAAACGATAGTCGGCAAAGCCCTTCGCGACGTCCGCTTCGACCCGCTGCAGCAGCGACACGATCCAGCGGTCCGCCTGCGAGAAGTCGGTGTAGCCGCCGGGGCCGCAATCGCCGGGCTGGCACGCGCCCGGTTTGCTGAAGCCGCAATCGTGGCCTTCGCAGTTCATCAGCACGAAGCGCGTCGCGTTCCACAGCTTGTTGCAGAAGTTGCGATAGCCTTCGCAGCGGGCGAGGTCGAAGTTCACGTTGCGGCCGAGCGTCGCCATCGATGCCATCGTGAAGCGCAACGCATCGGTGCCAAACGCCGGAATGCCGTCCGGGAATTCCTTGCGGGTTTTCTTTTCGATGCTCGCCGCCTGCTTCGGGTTCATCAGCCCGGTGGTGCGCTTCGCGACCAGCGCGTCGAGCGTGATGCCGTCGACGATATCGAGCGGATCGAGCGTATTGCCCTTGCTCTTCGACATCTTCTGGCCTTCGTGATCGCGCACGAGGCCGTGCACGTAGACCGTGTCGAACGGCACCTTGCCGGTGAAGTGGGTGGTCATCATGACCATCCGCGCAACCCAGAAGAAGATGATGTCGAAGCCGGTCACGAGCACCGACGACGGCAGGAACGCCTTCAGTTCCGGCGTTTCGGCGGGCCAGCCGAGCGACGAGAACGGCACGAGTGCCGACGAGAACCAGGTGTCGAGCACATCCTGGTCGCGCGTGAGCGGGCCGGTGTAGCCCTGCTGCGCGGCCTTGTCGCGCGCACCTTCCTCGGTATGCGCGACGAACACTTCGCCGTTCTCGCCGTACCACGCGGGAATCTGATGGCCCCACCACAGTTGCCGCGAGATGCACCAGTCCTGGATGTTTTCGAGCCACTGGTAGTAGGTGGTTGTCCAGTTCTCGGGCACGAATCTGATCTGGCCGTTGCGCACCACGTCGAGCGCGGTTTCGGCGATCGACTTGCCCGGATTGAACGTGCCTTGCGGCGCCGGCTTGCTCATCGCGACGAACCACTGGTCGGTCAGCATCGGTTCGATCACGACGCCGGTGCGGTCGCCGCGCGGCACCATCAGCTTGTGATCTTTCACCGAGTCGAGCAGACCCAGCTTCGTCAGGTCTTCGACCACGCGCTTGCGTGCGTCGAAACGGTCGAGCCCGCGATACGCTTGCGGCGCGTTGTCGTTGATCTTCGCGTCGAGCGTCAGGATTTCGATTTGCGGCAGCTGGTGGCGCAGGCCGACCTGATAGTCGTTGAAGTCATGCGCGGGCGTCACTTTCACGACGCCGGTGCCGAACTCGCGGTCGACGTAGTCGTCGGCAATGACCGGAATGTCGCGGCCGGTGAGCGGCAGCGACACCGTCTTGCCGATCAGATGCGCATACCGTTCGTCTTCCGGATGCACCATCACCGCGACGTCGCCGAGCATCGTTTCCGGGCGCGTGGTCGCGACCGTCAGATGGCCGGAGCCGTCGGTCAGCGGATAGCGGATATGCCACAGATGGCCGTTTTCTTCTTCGCTGACCACTTCGAGGTCGGACACCGCGGTAAGAAGCACCGGGTCCCAGTTCACGAGGCGCTTGCCGCGATAGATCAGCCCCTGCTCAAACAGACGCACGAACACGTCGACCACCGCGGCCGACATCTTGTCGTCCATCGTGAAGTATTCGCGCGACCAGTCGATCGATGCGCCGAGACGCCGCACCTGGTTGGTAATGGTCGAGCCGGATTCCTGCTTCCATTCCCACACGCGCTCGACGAACTTCTCGCGGCCGAGATCGTGGCGCGACACCTTTTGCGCATCGAGCTGCCGTTCGACGACGATCTGCGTCGCGATACCGGCGTGGTCGGTGCCCGGCACCCACAGCGTGTTCTCGCCGAGCATCCGGTGATAGCGCGTGAGGCCATCCATGATCGTCTGGTTGAACGCGTGGCCCATATGCAGCG
The DNA here is from genome assembly GCF_004366595.1 of Paraburkholderia rhizosphaerae. Lineage (GTDB taxonomy): Bacteria > Pseudomonadota > Gammaproteobacteria > Burkholderiales > Burkholderiaceae > Paraburkholderia > Paraburkholderia rhizosphaerae. The sequence continues at coordinate 30,032 of NZ_SORE01000012.1, read as the reverse complement.
TGCCGGTGACATTCGGCGGCGGCAACTGGATCGAGAAATTGCCGCGGCCCGGCTGCATCGCCGGCGCGGCATAGCCGCGTTTTTCCCATTGGGGGCCCCATTCGGCCTCGATCGTATGGGGCTCGAAGCTCTTGGCAAGCGTGCTGTCGCTCATTGTGAAAGTCTGCCGAAAAATGCGTGAAAAGATGCCCGAAACGTTGAATTATAAAGGCTGCGCGGGTCGGCGGGCCGTGCCGCCGCGCATTCGGGCCGGATTGCGCGTGCCGGCGGCGCCCACTGGCCGGACGAAGCAAGGCGCATCTCGCATGCGGTCTTATAATGGCGGACGGCTTGCAGCCTTTGCTCGATGCGCTGACGCCACTCCCTTGCATTCCAATGCGCTGCGTCGCGCGGCGCCGTTGCGTGAATTCCGCTGTTTTGCCCATCCGACATGCCCGATCTGCTCGCGAACCTGAACCCCGAACAACTTGCCGCCGTCACGTTGCCGAACGAACCGGCGCTCATTCTCGCGGGCGCCGGCAGCGGCAAGACCCGCGTGCTGATTACACGGATTGCGTGGCTGATCCAGCACGGCTTTGCATCGCCGCCGACGGTGCTGGCGGTCACCTTTACGAACAAGGCCGCGCGCGAGATGATGGCGCGCCTGTCCGCGCTGCTGCCGATCGATACGCGCGGGATGTGGATCGGCACCTTTCACGGCCTGTGCAACCGGATGCTGCGCGCGCACTATCGCGACGCGGGGCTGCCGCAGACCTTCCAGATTCTCGACACGGCTGACCAGCTATCGGCGATCAAGCGGCTGATGAAAGGCCTCAATGTCGACGACGAAAAGTATCCGGCAAAAAACCTGCAGTACTTCATCAACAATGCGAAGGAGCAGGGGTTGCGGCCGAAGGACGTCGATGCGACGGATAACTTCAACCGCAAATTCGTCGAGCTGTATGACGCGTACGAGCAGCAATGCCAGCGCGAAGGCGTCGTCGATTTTCCGGAGCTGCTGTTGCGCTGCTACGAGTTGCTCGCACACAATCCGCCGCTGCGCGCGCATTATCAGGCGCGCTTCAGGCATATCCTCGTCGACGAGTTCCAGGACACCAACAAGCTGCAGTACGCGTGGCTGAAACTGCTCGCGGGCGAACACAACGCGATCTTCGCGGTCGGCGACGACGATCAGTCCATCTATGCGTTCCGCGGCGCGAACGTCGGCAACATGCGCGACTTCGAGCAGGAGTTCAAGGTTCAGCATCTGATCAAGCTCGAACAGAACTACCGGTCGCATGGCTATATCCTCGACGCAGCGAACCAGCTGATTGCGCACAATGCGCGCCGCCTCGGCAAGAACCTGCGCACTGATGCAGGCCACGGCGAGCCGGTGCGCGTGTACGAAGCGGCGACCGATACGCAGGAAGCGAGCTGGATCGTCGAAGAGATTCGCGCGCTGATCAGCACCGGTTTGTCGCGCGGCGAGATCGCGGTGCTGTATCGAAGCAACGCGCAGTCGCGCTCGATCGAACACACGCTCGTCAACGTCGGCATTCCGTACCGCGTGTATGGCGGGCTGCGCTTTTTCGAGCGCCAGGAAGTGAAGCATGCGCTCGCGTATTTGCGGCTGATCGATAACCCGAACGACGACACCGCGTTCGCGCGCGTCGTCAACTTCCCGGTGCGCGGCATCGGCGCGCGCTCGATCGAACAGCTCGCCGACGCGGCGCGCCTTTACAACTGCTCGCTCGCCGCGGCCATTCCGTATGTGACCGGCAAGGCCGGTTCGAGCCTCGGCGCATTCGCGACGCTAATCGCGAAAATGCGCGCGGAAACGCAGCAGATGAGCTTGCCCGAGACCGTCGAATACGTCGTGCGCGGCAGCGGTCTCGCCGATTTCTACCAGAACGAGCGCGAAGGTCAGGATCGACTGGAGAACCTGCAGGAACTGGTGAACGCGGCGACCGCGTTCGTCAGCGAAGAGGGATACGGGCTCGATACGCCGGCGCGTTCGATTCCGCTGCGCCCGGGCGCGACGGTGGCGCCTGAGCTGACCGCTGCGTCGGACGATCCGGGCAGCGTCGTACTCGACGCCGCGAGTCTGGACGACCCCGCGCAGAACCCGGACACGATGACGCCGCTGGCCGGTTTCCTGTCGCATGCCTCACTCGAAGCAGGCGACAACCAGGCGCAGGCCGGCCAAGATGCGGTGCAACTGATGACCGTGCACTCGGCGAAAGGGCTCGAATTCACCGCGGTCTTTATCACCGGTCTCGAGGAAGGACTATTCCCGCATGAGAACAGTGCGATGGAAACAGACGGGCTCGAGGAAGAGCGGCGCCTGATGTATGTCGCGATTACGCGGGCGAAGGAACGACTCTATCTTTCGTTCGCGCAGAGCCGGATGCTGCATGGGCAGACGCGCTACAACATCCGCTCGCGCTTTTTCGACGAACTTCCGCAAGACACGCTAAAGTGGCTCACGCCGAAAGCCGAGTCCGGCGCGCGGTGGGGCGGCCGTTCGGACAATGCGGGATGGGGTCGCGACTGGTTCTCCCGCCCGGGGCGCGAAGGCGGCTACGAGGGCTATCAAAGCGGCGCGTCGGCGGCACCGCTGCCGGCTTTTGCGAACGAGCAGCGCGCGGCTGATACCGGCTTTCGCGTCGGCCAGCAGGTGTTCCATACGAAGTTCGGCGAAGGCACGATCACTGCGCTTGAAGGCGGCGGCGTGGACGGCAAGGCGCAGGTCAGATTCAAGCGGCACGGCGAGAAGTGGCTGGCGCTCGCGGTCGCGAAACTACAGGCGGTGGAATGAGCGAAATGAAGGATGTAAAAACGAAGCAACCGCTAGCAAGGGGTGCGAATGAGCGCGCAGCGGTGCCGGGCCGCCGTCCGCTCGGCGTGATGGCGGCGCTGCCCGAAGAACTCGGCGATCTGGTCGCCGCGATGCGCGCCGAGGGCGAAGTGCGCACCGTCGCGCATGGACAGCGCGACTATCACGTCGGCACGGTGCATGGCACGCCGTGCGTGGTCACGCTGGCGCGTGTCGGCAAGGTGGCGGCGGCCGCGACCGTTAGCGCGCTGATTCATGTGTTCGATATCGAAGCGGTCGTGTTCACCGGCGTGGCCGGTGGCGTCGGCCGCGATGTGCGGATCGGCGATATCGTGGTCGCGCGTGCGCTGATGCAGCACGATCTCGACGCGTCGCCGTTGTTTCCGCGTTTCGAAGTGCCGCTGCTGGGCATCTCGCAGTTCGCCGCCGATGCGACGCTCGCCGCGCAACTCGCCGCGGCGTGCGAGGACTTCGTCGAGCGCGAAGGCCGCGCGCTTGCCACGCGCTTCCGTACGGAGCAGCCGCGAGTGCATCGCGGTCTCGTGATTAGCGGCGATCAGTTCATCGCCAGCGCGGCGGCGGTCAATGCGTTGCGCGCGGCACTGCCCGACGCGCTCGCCGTCGAGATGGAAGGTGCGGCGATCGCGCAGGTGTGCCACGAATACGGCGTGCCATGTGCGATCGTGCGCACGATTTCCGATACCGCGGATGTGCACGCGCCGGCGTCGTTTTCGACCTTTCTCGTCGAGATCGCCGGTACGTATTCGAGTGGGATATTGCGGCGGTTTTTACAGGCGCGCGGTTAGTGAGGTAGTGCGGAGGTAGTGCAGCGCCTCGACTGCATGGTTACGCGGCGCCATTTCGTTTCACGGTCACGCGCGCTATCAGGCACGCGTATAAGCACGGCGCGCTGCTCGCGTGCCGCACGCGCTAGCGTCGTGCGGCCACCTGCAACGCATCGCGAATCTGCTGTAACGCGGCCGGATCTTCGATAGTCGGCAAATCGCCAGGTTCGCGCCCTTCAGCGAGCGCCGCGATCGCGCGGCGTAGCAGTTTGCCGGAACGCGTCTTCGGCAGCATCGACACGACATGCACGCGCGCCGGCCGCGCAATCGATCCCAACTGCCGGTCCACCATCGCGCTCAGCTCTGCTTCGAGCGCGGCGCGCGCATCGCCCGGCGCGTAGCGGTCCGCATCGCGCAGTACCGCGAAGGCGACCGCGACCTGTCCTTTCAATGGATCGTTCACGCCGACTACCGCGACCTCGGCGACCGCGTGGTGGCCCGACAGCGCTTCTTCGATTTCCCGTGTACCCAGCCGGTGGCCGGCGACGTTGATCACGTCGTCGGTGCGACCGAGAATCGTCACGTAGCCGTTGTCGTCCTGCACACCCCAATCGAACGTCGAGTAGACGTATTCGTGTTGCTCGTTCGCCCCGCTGTTTGTGCCGCCTTGTGACCAATACGTGCTGACAAAACGCGCATCGTCGCCCCACACCGTCGACATGCAGCCGGGCGGCAGCGGATACGCAAGCGTAATCACGCCCTTTTCGCCGGACGCGCACGGTTCGCCAGTCACTTCGTCGCGCAGCGTCACGTTGTAGCCGTAGACCGGCACGCCAGGCGAACCGGGTTTCGGCGTCAGCGCTTCGACGCCGCGCTGGATCGCGAGAATCGGCCAACCCGTTTCCGTCTGCCAGTAGTTATCGACGACCGGCTTGCCGAGCGATTGCGCAACCCACGCGGCGGTCGGCTCGTCGAGCGGCTCGCCGGCAAGAAAGAGCGCGCGCAGGCTCGACAGATCGGCGCGTTTCATCAACGCCGGGTCCTGTTTTTTCAGCACGCGTAGCGCGGTCGGTGCGGTGAACATCAGGTTGATCCCGTATTGCTCGACCAGACGCCACCAGATGCCGCCGTCCGGGCGGATCGGCGTGCCTTCATACATCACCGTGGTCAGACCCGCGATCAGCGGCGCGTAAATGATGTAGCTGTGTCCGACCACCCAGCCGATATCGGACGCGGTGAACATCGTGTCGCCGGCACGGCCTTCGAAGATGTACTCCATCGATGCGGCGAGCGCGACCGCGTAGCCGCCGACGTCACGCTGCACGCCCTTGGGCCGCCCCGTCGTGCCCGACGTGTACAGCACGTACGACGGTTCGTTCGATTCGAGCCATGCGCACGGCACATGCACGTCGAAGAACTGCTCGCGTAGCGGTTCGTAGTCGATCAGATACGGTGCACTGAATTTTTCCGGCGCAAGCTGGCGGTCGATCATCAGCACGCGCGGTGTTTTGTGCGCGGCGCGCGCGAGCGCTTCGTCGATCAGCGGCGCGTAGTCGATCACTTTGCCGCCACGCGCGCCCGCATCGGCGGTGACAATCAGCACCGGTTTCGCATCGTCGATGCGCACGGCGAGGTTCGGCGCCGCGAAGCCGCCGAATACCACCGAGTGAATCGCACCGATGCGCGCGCACGCGAGCATCGCGAATGCGGCCTCGGGAATCATCGGCAGATAGATCAGCACGCGGTCGCCGCGCGCGACGCCGAGCGACTGCATCACCGCGGCCATCCGGTTCACTTCCGCGTGCAGTTCCGCGTACGTGTAGCGCCGCTCGATGCCGGTTTCCGTCGACACATAGATCAGCGCCTGTTGCTGCGCACGCTGCGCGAGATGGCGGTCGACCGCGTTATGGCACAGATTGGTCTGGCCACCGACGAACCAGCGCGCAAACGGCGGGTCCGAACGATCGAGCACGGTATCGAACGCCTTATGCCAGTGAATACGCGCGGCCTCGTCGCGCCAGAACGCGTCGGGCGCTTCGATCGATCGGCGGTGGAATTCGCGGTAGCGGGTCATCGGCGGCGATCCTTCGGGCTCGCGGCCCCAGATAGATCAACGGGTTGGCTAACCGATGCCGGGTTGCAATCGGTGTGCCCAGATGGTGTCGCGCACAGTATGGAGCAGCAGGGAATGCGCGGACAACGCGGGTTCACCATGACGGCGTGCAGTGTGAAACAGAAGCCGTTCGCGACGCGCATGCGCGTCCTTGCATATCGCGCGGATGACTGAAATATCTGACATTTCGCCCCAAACCGTGTGGAATGTCAGAAATATCAGTCACGGCGGCCACAAGAAAAAAGGCGCCGCGAATGCGGCGCCCCTCATGCGGATGGGCGGCAACTGTCAGCAGCAGTGCGTCTATGCCTTCGCGCGCCTGCCCTCGATGTCCGGCAAAAATACCGTCAGGATGCCGAGCAGCGGCAGGAACGAGCACACCTTGTACACGTATGCGATGCTGGTCGCGTCCGCCAACTGGCCGAGCACCGCGGCGCCGACTCCGCCGAGGCCGAACGCGAAGCCGAAAAAGAGTCCCGCGACCATGCCGACCTTGCCGGGAATCAACTCCTGTGCATACACCAGAATGGCCGAGAACGCGGATGCGATCACGATACCGATCACCACCGTCACCACGCCGGTCCAGAACAGATTCGCATACGGCAGCAACAGCGTGAACGGCGCCGCGCCGAGGATCGACACCCAGATCACGTACTTGCGGCCAATCCGGTCGCCGATCGGACCGCCGATCACCGTGCCGGCCGCGACGGCCGCGAGAAAGACGAACAGATGGATCTGCGCGGCCTGCACCGGCAGATGGAACCGGTCGATCAGATAGAACGTGAAGTAACTGTTGATGCTCGCCAGATAGAAATACTTCGAGAACACCAGCATCACCAGCACGCTCATCGCCAATGCGATCTTGCCGCGCGCGAGCGCGGGTCGCGCAACGCCCGTGCGCGCCTTCTTCGTCGCCGGATGCTGGCTGTACCAGCGGCTCACCTGCGCGAGCACGACGATGCCAACCAGCGCCGCGACCGAGAACCACGCGATGCTGCGCTGGCCGTGCGGGATCACGATCAGCGCGGCGAGCAGCGGCCCGAGCGACGTGCCCGCATTGCCGCCCACCTGGAACAGCGACTGCGCGAGGCCGTGACGGCCGCCCGACGCCATTCGCGCGACCCGCGACGATTCCGGATGAAACACCGACGATCCGCATCCGACCAGCGCCGCCGCAACCAGCAGCACACCGAAGTCCGGTGCGACCGACATCAGCAACAGACCGGCCAGCGTAAAGCCCATGCCGACCGGCAGCGAGTACGGTTTCGGATGTTTGTCGGTGTAGATGCCGATCAGCGGCTGCAGCAGCGACGCGGTGATCTGATAGGTCAGCGTGATCAGGCCGATCTGCGCAAACGACAGCGCGAAGTTCGACTTCAGCATCGGATAGATCGCGAGGATCAACGACTGGATCATGTCGTTCATCAGATGCGAGAAGCTGATCGCGCCGAGGATCGAATAGACGGTGCGCGGCGCCTTGACCACGCTGGCGGTGGCGGATGCGCCGGCAAGAGTGCGTTTGTCGAGGCTCGTTTCCATTGGATCGTTGGGTTCGGGGTGGCTGAACGGCATACACGGGCTTGCCTTTACCGCCGCGGACCACGCATGCAGCAAACATACGGCGCGGTTGCAGGGTCGGTGAAGGATCGTGTGCGATGAATTGTAATGTGGCGCGAGGGAGTTGTTCTGCCAATTTTTATCGCGAATCGGACATCGCCGGACGTCGATTTGGCACCAGCCGCGTGAATCCGGCGCCACTTTGCACCTGGAAGGGGCTGACCGCGTGATTTTGTCTGGGTATAACACCGGTCGCGCGGCTCAAGAGGCGGCGTGAGGGGACGACGGCGGTGCGGTGGCCAATTTAAAGAACGAGCCCCGCTTGCCGTAGTCCTGTAATGAGTTGAAAGGCTGCTGGATCCGACCGTTCCGGCAGTTCGATTCGGGGGGATTACCTATGAAAACAGTTGCGCTGGGGGATCGGCCAGACGACGCGCTTGCATCGGCAGGCAATACAGCAGGCAGACCATCGACACAGCGCGCACAGCGTGCGTCAGGTGCATCCGGGACATCCGGGGCATCCGGGACGTCAAGCGCCGCGCGCCGCGCCGGCCTGTCCGTCAAGGCCACGCTGCGCGTGGCATTCGCGGTGCTGCTGATCGGCACGCTCGCGATCGGCGTGTTTGCACTCACGCAGATCAGTCGCCTGAACGGCTCGACGAGGTCCATCTACGAGCAGGGTTACGTGGCGAACCGCGCAGCCGAGGAAGCGCGCGGCGAGATGCTGCGCGCGAGCCGCGCCCAGAAGATGCTGCTGACCGCGACCACCGCGAAGGAGCGCGACGAACTCGGCGCGGATATCGACAAAGGGCTTACCGCGCTGAACGCTGAGCTGAAAACGCTGCAGCAGTATGCAACCACATCCGCCGCGGCCGACCAGCAGAAAAAATTCACGGCGGCGGTGGCCGCATGGAGCGGGCACCTGCGCGACTTCGTGAAGCTCGTGCAGGCGCAGCCGCTGGACCTGTCGCAGATGAACTGGCAGGTCGGCATGCAGGACGTGTCGCTGCTCGTCGAAACGGGCAAGCTCGAGAAACTCGTCGACGCAGTGGTCGCCCAGCAGGGCACCGCCGCGAAGGCGACCATCGATGCGTCGTCATTCATCTTCCGCTCGTCGTTCGTGATGATCGCCGCGGCGACGCTCGCGCTGATCGTGCTCGTGTTTGTGATCAGCGAATGGGTCGTGCGGCGCCTCGCGCGGCAACTTGGCGGCGAACCCGCGTACGCGAAGGAGATTGCGAGTCGCATCGCCGCCGGCGATTTGTCCAACGGTATCGCGCTCGGCAAGCGCGATACGTCGAGCATGCTGTCCGCGTTGTCCGCGATGCAACGCGGCCTGTCGACGACCGTCGCCGATATTGCGGCGAGCGCCGAGGCGATTGCGTCCGCGTCCAGCGAGATCTCGATGGGCAACCTTGACCTGTCGCAGCGCACCGAGCAGCAGGCGATGGCGCTCGAGCGCACCGCGACCAGCATGGAAGAACTGACGTCTACCGTGCGGCAGAACGCCGACAACGCGAAGCAGGCGCGCACGCTCGCGGACAACGCATCGGCGATCGCGGAGCAGGGTGGCGACGTGGTCGGCCGCGTGGTCGCGACGATGAACGAGATCAACGAAAGCGCGAAAAGCATCGGCGACATCATCGGAGTGATCGAGGGGATCGCATTCCAGACCAACATCCTTGCGTTGAACGCCGCCGTCGAGGCCGCGCGCGCGGGCGAGGAGGGCCGCGGTTTCTCGGTGGTCGCGGGCGAGGTGCGCAATCTCGCGCAGCGCAGCGCGTCGGCGGCGAAGGAAATCAAGGCGCTGATCGGCGCGTCGGTCGAGCGCGCGAACAACGGGTCGCAGCTTGCGAAGGATGCCGGGCAGACGATGGACGAAGTCGTCAAGGCGGTCAAACGCGTGACCGACATCATGGGCGAAATTTCCGCCGCGTCCGCCGAGCAGAGCTCGGGCATCGAAGAGATCAATCTCGCGGTGTCGCAGATGGATGCGGGCACGCAGCAGAATGCGGCGCTCGTCGAGCAGGCGACGGCTGCCGCGAAGTCGCTCGACGATCAGGCTCGCTCGCTCAAGGAAATGGTCGGCCGCTTCAGGCTGCGCTGACGGGCGCAAACAACAGCGCTCCGCTGCGACGCTTTGCATGCGCTTCGCGCGGCGATCCATCGCATCGCGCACGCCGGTTGCCGATCGCGCGCCCGCAAGCGCGGTCCGCACGCTTCGCCTACGATGTTAGACGGTCGCCCGGCGCAGCCGCATTCAATCGCTTGCGCGCGCCGGGTGGAGTCGGGCGAGGCGCGGCGACGCGGCAAGCGTTGCCGGCTGAACGGAGCGGATCATGACGGGAAATGAAACCGGAAGCGGACACGAAACGAAGCTCGCGTGGGTCGTGGGCGTCGGCGCGTTGCACGGCACGGGCGCCGCGGTCGCGCAGCGCTTTGCGAACGAGGGGCTGACCGCGGTCGTCACCGGCCGCTCGCCGCAACGGCTCGCCGAGGTCGTGCGCGCGATCGAGGCGACCGGCGGCGCCGCACTGGCGGCGCCCGGCGACGTGACGAGCGAGCGCGATCTGATCGACATCCTCGCGCATATCGACAATATCGGTGCGCTGGAAGTCGGCGTGTACAACGCGGGCAGCGCGCGCTGGGCGCCGACCCTTGAACTCGATAGTGCAAGCTTCGAGGACGCGTGGCGAGTCTGCTGCCTCGGCGGCTTTATATTTGGCCGCGAAGTGGCCCGCTCGATGCTCGCGCGCGGCCGCGGCACGATTCTCTTTACCGGAGCGACCGCGTCGTTGCGCGGCCGGCCGCAGTTCGCCGCCTTTGCGGCCGCCAAGGCCGGCTTACGGATGGTCAGCCAGTCGCTGGCTCGCGAATTTCAGCCGCAAGGACTTCATGTCGCGCATGTCGTGATCGACGGTTCGATTCACGGCGAGAAAGTTCTGACGCGGGTGCCGGATCTCGCCGACAGGAAGGGCCCGGACGGCATGCTGCAAATCGAAGCGATTGCCGATGCGTACTGGTATCTGCATCAGCAGCATCGTTCCGCATGGACTCATGAACTCGACTTGCGGCCGTTCGCGGAGAGTTTCTGACCGCGCGGCGCGCGCTTGCGCGCGGCGTCACCGTTTTTGTATCGCGTCGATGCGAGCTGCCCATGCTGGAATGGCCGCTGCGTGGAACGCATCGACTGAAGCAGTCGCCCCAGCGGGCAGATCAAGTCCGAGATGACGCGCGGCGGCTTGCAGTGCATCGAGCGGCCGGTTTGCGTCGAGCGCTTGCGCGCCGGTTTGCTTGCTGAGCTTCTCGCCGTGTTCGTTGACGACCACCGGCACGTGCAGATACGACGGCGTCGGCACGCCGAGGCAGCGCTGCAGGTAAATCTGCCGCGCGGTCGAATCGAGCAGATCCGCGCCGCGCACGATGTGCGTGATGCCGGCATCGGCATCGTCGACCACCACCGCGAGTTGATACGCCCACTGGCCATCCGCGCGAAACAGCACGAAGTCGCCGACTTCGGTCGCGAGGTTCTGGCTTTGCGGGCCTTGCCAGCGGTCGTCGAAGCGGATCACCGCGGGGTTGTCCGCTGCGCGGTTTGCTGCGGCGCTCACGGCCAGGTTTGCGGTTGTGTGCACCTTTGCGACCGCGCTCGCGTCCTCCGGTACACGCAGACGCCATGCGCGCGGGGGTCTCCCATGCAGACCGCCGCGGCAGGTGCCTGGATACGCGAGCGTCGTATGTCGCGCATGCGCCTGCACCAGCGAGTCGGCGATTTCCTTGCGCGTGCAGCCGCACGGATAGATCAGACCGGCTGCGTGCAACTGAGCGAACGCGCGCTCGTAGTATGCGGTGCGGCGGCTTTGCCAGACCGGCGGCTCATCCGCGCGCATGCCGAACCGCTCGAGCGTCGCGAGGATATCGTCGGCCGCGCCGGGCACGCTGCGCGGCTCGTCGATATCTTCGATGCGCACGAGCCAGCAGCCATGATGCGCGCGTGCATCGAGCCAACTCGCAAGCGCGCTGACCAGCGAGCCGAAGTGCAGCGGTCCGGTCGGCGACGGCGCAAAGCGGCCGCGATAGGCGGGCTCGGTCACATCACGCGGCGCGTGCGCCGTCGCGCTGCGGATGGCACGCGGCGCAGGTTTTGCCCGGCACGTAGAACGGCGAGCGCTGGCCCTCCGGCGTGACGACCGCACGGCAGCCGAAGCACTGCACGGTGGCCGTCGGTGCGAGCGCGGGGTCCAGCGCGGTGCGGTAGTCGAAGACGAAGCACTCGCCGTGATAGTGCGCGCCGCCGACTTCCTCGAAGTACTTCAGAATGCCGCCTTCGAGCTGATAGACGTGGTCGATGCCGACGTCCTTCATATGGATCGCGGCCTTCTCGCAGCGAATCCCGCCGGTGCAGAACGACACCACCGTCTTGCCTTCGAGGTCGGCGCGATGCTGTTCGATCATTTCCGGAAACTCGCTGAACTTGCTGATCCGGTAGTCGAGCGCATCGTCGAACGTGCCGACATCGACTTCGAACGCGTTGCGCGTGTCGAGCATCACGACCGGGCGCCCCGCATCGTCGTGGCCGCGATCGAGCCAGCTCTTCAGCGTACGCGCATCGACCGATGGCGCGCGGCCGAGTTCCGGACGGATCGCCGGCTTTTTCATCGTGATGATTTCGCGCTTGAGTTTAACCAGCATCCGGCGAAACGGCTGTGTGGCCGACACGCTTTCCTTGAATTGCAAGCTCGCGAATTTGCCTTCGAACAGCGCGTCGTGACGGATGTAGTCGATAAACGCGCGCACGTTGTCATGCGTGCCCGCGATAAACAGATTGATGCCCTCCGGCGCGAGCAGGATCGTGCCGCGCAGCCCGAGCGCATCGCAGCGCGCCTTGACGAGCGGGCGCCATTGCGCGATCGCGTCGAGCGTCGCGAACTGGTAGGCGGAAAGGTTGAGAATACTCATGGTGAGTCGGGGTCCGGCAAACGGCCGCGGCAGACAAACCCGTATTATCCCTCATCCCGCGCGGGCATCGGCGGCATGCGGGTTTTCCGGGCCATCGGGAGTTTTCGGGGCACTCGATCGTTCCGTGTCGTCCGTCCCGCGCTGACTCAACGACCTGCACGAAACCGCTCGGACGCGGCTCGCACGCGGCTCCGACGCGGCTCCGACCAAACGACCCGGACCGGAAACACGCACGATCTTGCTGGCCAAACGGCCTATAACGAACGGCCTATTGCACAGGGGCGCGAGTTACAATACCGCCCATGTCAGATCCCCGCTTCGTTCATCTTCGCGTCCACTCCGAGTTCTCGATTGCCGACGGCATCGTGCGTCTGGACGACGTCGTCGCCGCCGCGGCCAAAGACGGCCAGGGCGCGCTTGCACTCACCGACCTCGGCAATGCATTTGGTCTGGTCCGTTTCTACAAGGAAGCGCGTGGCAAAGGGGTCAAACCCATCGCCGGCTGCGACGTATGGATCACGAATCCGGCGGATCGCGACAAGCCATCACGGCTCCTGCTGCTCGTCAAGAACCGGCGCGGTTATCTGAACCTGTGCGAATTGCTGACGAAAGCGTGGCTGACGAACCAGTATCGCGGTCGCGCCGAAGTGCAGGCCGAGTGGCTCGAAGAGGGACTCGGCGACGGGCTGCTCGCACTCTCCGGCGCGCAGCAGGGCGACATCGGCATCGCATTCGCAGCCGGCAATGACGATGCGGCGAGGCGCAATGCCGAGCGCTGGGCGCGTATTTTCCCGAACGGTTTCTATATCGAGTTGCAGCGCTGCGGCCAGGCGGGCGGCGAGGCTTATGTGCAGCAGGCGGTCGCGCTCGCGGCCGCGCTGAAGCTGCCGGTCGTCGCGACGCATCCGATGCAGTACATGACGCCCGATGACTTCACCGCGCACGAAGCACGCGTGTGCATTTCGGAAGGCGACATTCTCGCGAATCCGCGGCGTCAGAAACGCTTTACCACCGAGCAGCACTTTCGTACGCAAGACGACATGCTCGCGCTGTTCGCGGACATTCCGTCCGCGCTCGCGAATACCGTCGAGATCGCGAAGCGCTGCAATCTGACGCTCGAACTCGGCAAGCCGAAGCTGCCGCTTTTCCCGACGCCGGATGGCATGTCGCTTGACGACTACCTCGTGCAGCTGTCGAAGGACGGGCTCGAAAAGCGGCTCGAGCAGTTGTATCCGGACGAGGCCGCGCGCGCCGCGCAGCGCGACACGTATTACGCGCGCCTCGATTTCGAATGCGGCACGATCATCAAGATGGGCTTTCCGGGCTACTTCCTGATCGTCGCGGACTTCATCAACTGGGCGAAAAACAATGGCGTGCCGGTCGGGCCGGGCCGCGGCTCCGGCGCGGGGTCGCTGGTCGCGTACGCGCTCGGCATCACCGACCTCGACCCGCTGCGCTACAACCTGCTGTTCGAACGTTTCCTGAATCCGGAACGCGTGTCGATGCCCGACTTCGATATCGACTTCTGTCAGGAAGGCCGTGATCGCGTCATTCAGTATGTGAAGGGCAAGTACGGCGCCGATGCGGTGTCGCAAATCGCGACCTTCGGCACGATGGCCGCGAAGGCCGCGGTGCGCGATATCGGCCGCGTGCTCGATCTCGGCTACACGTTCACCGACGGCATCGCGAAACTGATTCCGTTCAAGCCCGGCAAGCACGTGACCATCGCCGACGCGATGAAGGAAGAGCCGCTACTGCAGGAGCGCTTCGATAACGAAGACGAAGTGCATCAGCTGCTCGAACTCGCGCAGCGTGTCGAGGGCTTGACGCGCAACGTCGGCATGCACGCGGGCGGCGTGCTGATCGCGCCCGGCAAGCTGACCGATTTCTGTCCGTTGTACGCGCAAGGCGACGAAGGCGGGGTGGTCAGCCAGTACGACAAGGACGACGTCGAAGCGGTCGGCCTCGTCAAGTTCGACTTTCTCGGCCTGACCACGCTGACCATTCTCGATTGGGCCGAGCGTTATATCCGCCGGCTCGATCCGTCGAAGGAAAACTGGTCGCTCGCGCAAGTGCCGCTCGACGATCCGGCGTCGTTCACCATCCTGAAGAAAGCGAACACGGTCGCGGTGTTCCAGCTGGAAAGCCGCGGCATGCAAGGCATGCTGAAGGATGCGCAGCCGGACCGCTTCGAGGACATCATCGCGCTGGTGGCGCTGTATCGCCCGGGTCCGATGGATCTGATCCCGAGCTTCTGCGCGCGCAAGCACGGCCGCGAAACGGTCGAGTATCCGGATCCGCGCGTCGAGCCTGTTCTGAAAGAGACCTACGGAATCATGGTCTATCAGGAGCAGGTGATGCAGATGGCGCAGATCATCGGCGGCTATTCGCTGGGCGGCGCGGACCTGCTGCGCCGTGCGATGGGCAAGAAAAAGCCCGAGGAAATGGCGCAGCATCGTGAGATCTTCGCCGAGGGCGCGGCAAAGAACGGTCTGACGCGCCAGAAGTCCGACGAGATCTTCGACCTGATGGAGAAGTTCGCGGGCTACGGCTTCAACAAGTCGCACGCGGCCGCTTACGCGCTGCTCGCGTACTACACCGCGTGGCTCAAGGCGCACCATCCGGCCGAATTCATGGCGGCCAACATGTCGCTCGCGATGGACGACACGGACAAGGTGAAAATCCTGTTCGAAGACTGCGCGGTCAACAAGATGACCGTGCTGCCGCCGGATATCAATCTGTCCGCGTATCGCTTCGAGCCGGTCGCCGAAGCGGACGGCAAGCGCTCGCGGACAATCCGCTACGGCCTCGGCGCAATCAAGGGCAGCGGCCAGAATGCGATCGAAGAAATTCTGCGCGCGCGTGAAGACGGGCCGTTCACCGATCTGTTCGACTTCTGCCAGCGCATCGATCGCCGCGTCGTGAATCGCCGCACGATCGAAGCGCTGATTCGCGCGGGCGCGTTCGATACGCTGCATGCGAATCGCGCGCAACTACTCGCGTCGGTATCGCTCGCGATGGAAGCGGCCGATCAGGCGAGCGCGAACGCGATGCAGGCGGGCCTGTTCGATATGGGCGACGGCGCGCCGTCGCAGGGCCATGAGCTGGTCGACGAACCGGCGTGGTCCGACAAGCGGCGGCTGCAGGAAGAAAAGAGCGCGCTCGGTTTCTATCTGTCTGGGCATCTGTTCGACGCGTACAAGGACGAGGTGCGCCGTTTCGTGCGGCAAAAGATCGGCGAGCTGAAGGAAGGGCGCGACAAGCTGGTCGCTGGCGTGATCTCGTCGCTACGCACGCAGATGACCCAGCGCGGCAAGATGCTGATCGCGCTGCTCGACGACGGCACCGGCCAATGCGAGGTGACGATCTTCAACGAGCAGTTCGAAGCGAACAAGCAGCTGTTCAAGGAAGACGAATTGCTGGTCGTGCAAGGGCAAGCGCGCAACGACGCATTTACCGGCGGCATTCGCTTCACGGTCGACACGCCGATGGACCTCGGCCGCGCGCGCAGCCGCTATGCGCAGGCGTTGAAGGTGCAGATGAACGGCAATGCGGATGCGCACGCGTTGCGGCGCGTGCTCGAAGCGTACAGCGCGGCCGCGGATGCGGCGCAACGTGTCGTTGACGTGCCGGCGGTTGCCAACGGGCGCGGCGGCAATGGTGGCGGTGGCCGTGGCGGCAACGGCGGCTATGACGGTGGCCGCGCGCAGCGTGCCGCTGCGCCGGCGCCGAACGGGCTCGCGGTGCAGATCGTCTATCGTAGCGAGCACGCGGAAGGCGAGGTGCGCCTGGGCGACGCGTGGCGCGTGAAACCGACCGATGAACTGCTGGCCGCGCTGCGCGGCGAATTCGCGGGCAGTTCGATCGAAATCGTTTATTGAAGCGCTCACGCGTGATGTAATGCGACGCGTGGCTGGCGAGCGGGCTGGCTCGATCGATCCATTGCGCGGTGCGGTGCATTGCGGCTGTCGCCCATGCCTGCTGCCAAACCAGAGGCTTCCGGCTACTTGCGCGGCTGCTGCGTTTCCAGATGCGCAAGCTTCAGAAACCGGTAGTACACGGTCGCCGCGTTAAACACCGCGATCATGAATCCCGCGCGGCCATCGAGAAACCCCCGGCGCATCACGTAGGTCCGCATGAATGCCCACGCGCCGCGCGCGAGCGCCTTGCCGAAGCTGCCGCGCTGGCCGGCCGCGTGGCGTTGCCGGGCACCGGCCGTCGAATACGCGTCGAGCTTGCGCAGTACCGTTTCGAAGTCTTCGTACGAGTAGTGCAATAGCTTGCCCGACAGGCGCTCGACGCGCGTGTCGAAGACCAGCCGTTCATGCACGAGATCGGCGGAAAACCGCGCGCTGCCGCGCCTGAAGAGGCGCGGAATCCAGTCCGGGTACCAGCCGCTGTGACGGATCCAGTGCCCGCAGAACGCGGATAGCCGGTCGATTGCGTAGACGTCCGCGCGCGGCGTCGCGATCGCCGCTGCGATCGATACCGCGAGTTCCGGCGTCACGATTTCATCGGCGTCGATCGACAGCACCCATCCGGTCGACAACGCATCGAGTGCGCGGTTCTTTTGTGGGCCGAAGCCGGGCCAGTCGGTGTCGATCACCACCCGCGCCCCGTGCGCCTGCGCGATCTGAACGGTCGCATCGGTGCTGCCGCCATCGATCACGACAATTTCATCGGCGAAGGCGACGGACTGCAGGCACTCGGCGAGTCGCGCCGCGGCGTTTTTCGTGATGATCGCGACACCGAGGGTGGGTTCGTTCATGCGTGTGAGGGTGGTGGTTGAAGCGCATGCAGTGGCTTTCGCTGCGAACCCGCGCGTGTGTCCGTGTCGGATCCGCGCCGTGCCCTATTGAGCCTGGTTTGCGCCGGCCTGGCGAACCTGCTGGCCTCTGCGTCGCGCAAGTATACACAGCAGCGCGCCGCGCCAACCGGTGCCAGCCTCACGAAAACTGGAACGGAGTCGCCGACCCCGGCCGGTTTACAATGCTGTTTTTCTTTGCCGGCCCGCGTATTTCCGCCGCATCGCGCCGGCCAGCCCATTCTGAGGAAGTCTTGAGCGCTAAGCCTACGTTAAGCAAACCGATCGGATCCGGTCAGGCGTCGTCCGCCGTGATTGTCTGGCGCCGGATCTGGCCGTACCTGAAGCCGCTGTTCTGGGTGCTGGTCGGCGCGATCCTTGCGATGGCCGCGAGCGCCGCTACCGACGCCGCGATCCCGGCGTTGCTCAAGCCGCTGCTCGACCATGGGTTCGGCGCGCACGGCAGCGATCGTGCCAGGTGGTTCGTGCCGATGGCGATCATCGGTCTTGCGCTGGTGCGCAGCACCTCGCAGTACGCATCTGGTTATCTGCTTGCGTATGTGTCGAATCGCGTGCTGCTCGAGCTGCGGCTCAAGATGTTCAACCGGATGATCCACACGAGCGTCGCGTTCTTCCAGCGGGAGACCGCGAGCACGGTGATCAACGCGATCGTCTTCGAAGTGAACCAGATCCTGAACGTGCTGCTCGGCGTGCTGGTCACGCTGGTGCGCGACTCGCTGACGGTGCTGTTCCTGCTCGGCTATCTGTTCTATCTGAACTGGCGCCTGACGCTGATCGTCGCGGTGCTGCTGCCGACCATCGGCTGGCTGGTCGGCAAGATCAACCGGCGGCTGCGGCGCCTGAATCGCGAGCATCAGCTGCTCACCAACGAGCTGTCGTATATCGTCGAGGAGACGGTCGGCGGCTACAAGGTGGTGAAGGTGCACAACGGCGAACAGTACGAAATCGACCGTTTCACCGAGATGAGCAAGCGCCTGCGCGGCTACTCGATGCGCATGCAGGTGTCAGGCGGCCTTGCGCAGCCGCTCACGCAATTCCTCGCGTCGATCGCGCTCGCGGTGGTGGTGACGATCGCGGTCGTGCAGTCGACCTCCGATCAGACGACGGTCGGGGGCTTCGTTGCGTTCGTCACGTCGATGCTGCTGATCATCTCGCCGCTGAAGCATCTGATGGACGTCAACCAGCCGCTGCAGCGCGGGATGACTGCCGCGGAGCTGATCTTCGGGCTGATCGACGAACCGCCCGAGCCCGCCGGCGGCGGCCTGCCGCTCGAGCGCGCGAGCGGTGAAATCGAATTCCGCGATGTGTCGTTTGCCTATGGGTCGAGCGGTCCGATGCAGCGCCAGACGCTCGAGCAGGTGTCGTTCAGGATCGCGCCGGGAGAAATGGTCGCGCTCGCGGGTCCGTCCGGCAGCGGCAAGACGACGCTCGTGAACCTGTTGCCGCGCTTTTTCGATCCGTCCGGCGGTGAGATTCTGGTCGACGGCGTCGCGCTGCCCGAATACGGCATTCACGCGCTGCGCAGCCAGATCGCGATGGTGAGCCAGGACGTCGTGCTCTTCAACGATACGATCGCGAGCAACGTCGCGTACGGGCAGGCGCCGGATCGCGACAAGGTCGTCGCAGCGCTGCGCGCCGCCAACCTGTGGGATACCGTCGACGCGATGCCGATGGGCATCGATACGCTGATCGGCGACAACGGGATGATGTTGTCCGGCGGCCAGCGCCAGCGTCTCGCGATTGCACGCGCGATCTACAAGGATGCGCCGATCCTGATCCTCGACGAAGCCACGTCAGCGCTCGATTCCGAATCCGAGCGCCATGTGCAGGCGGCGCTTGAGACGCTGATGAAGGGCCGTACGACGCTCGTGATCGCCCATCGGCTGTCGACTATCGAGCGCGCGGACCGGATCCTTGTGATGGAAGCCGGGCGTATCGTCGAGCGTGGCACGCACCGCGAACTGCTGCTGCACAATGGACTGTATGCGCATCTGCATCGCATCCAGTTCCAGCAGAACGCGGCTTAGTCCGAACCGCAACGTGACCCTCACTGTGCCCAGTCCATGCTTCAGCCTGCACGCCCGACCATGAAAATCGGCTTATCCAGCAACGCGCTGAAACATAGCGGCGGGCTCGAGCGCTATGCGATGGATCTCGTGCGCGGCTTTGTTGCGGCCGGCGTGACGCCGGCTTTTTTCGCGCGCCGTTTCGACAAATCGCTGCCGGAAACGTCGATGGTCGAGGCGCACCGGATCAACGTGTCGTTCCTGCCGGGCAAACTGCGCGACGGCTGGTTCTCGCGCCGGTTGCGCGCGGCACGGCGAGCGGCCGGCGTCGATGTACTGATCGGCTGCAACCGCGTCGACTCATCGGAGATCGCGATCTGCGGCGGTACGCACCTGGGCTTTCTGCGCGCGACGGGTAAGCGGCACAAGCGCTCGGACGTTCGACAGATTGCGCTCGAACGCCGCCAGTATGACAACGCGCAGTTGATCGTCGCGCATTCGCAGTTAATGCGCGACGAACTGCGCGAGTTGTATCGTGTGCCGGAGTCGAAAATCGAGGTGCTGTATCCGCCGGTCGACGATGCGCGATTTTCGCCGGTCGGTCTGGCGGAGCGCGCGGCATTGCGTCGCAAGTTCGGCTTTGCCGACCATGAAATCGTGTTGCTGTTTCCATCGAGCAGTCACCAACGCAAAGGGTTGTCGCTGATCGAGGCAGCACTGGATGGGGTCGACGGGTCGCTCGTGCTCGCGGTCGCCGGGCGTGCGCCGGAAAGCAGTCACCCGCGGGTCCGCTATATCGGCTACGTGAAAGACATCGAGGACGCGTACCGTGCCGCGGATTTTACGATTCTCGCGTCGAAGTACGAGCCGTTCGGTCTCGTCGGCATCGAATCGGTGATGTGCGGCACACCGGTCATCTTTCCGGCCACACTTGGCTGCTGTGCGGCGATCGCGCCGCACGCGAAACACGTGTTCGCACCGGATGACGTCGCCGACCTGCGCGCGACGCTCACGCGCATCGTGCGGCAGCGCGAGCAAGCGCCTTCGGCGATGCCCGCTCTGCCGGCGGAGTTGGCGCGCGGCGCCGTGCTGTATGACGCACGCGTCGCAAGCCATGTCGACGCATTGCTGCGCGCGGCGCAGCGCGTCGTCGTCGAGCGCCGGTAAGCGAGCCGACGGTGGCAAAGCCGTGTGCCGCGCGTCGTTGCTGCTCCGTTATAACCAGGTGACGCTCGCCGCGAGACCGCTCTCCACAAGCCGTCACAGCGCGTAAGGTCAGACCAGGCCGATGCGCGCGCGGAGGTTGGCGCGCGAGGTCGCATGCTATGATCGTCGCTCGAGTTTCGGTCTGCGTTCCTGTCTGTCTCCAGCGAATTTTACGTTGAGATTTCGCTTCGCTTCCAGAGTCGACGGGCCCGCCGGGCGTCGAAGCTCACTGTAATGGTGTGCCGACTTTTTGGGATATGCCCCGGTCACCCGGCGCGTGAAGCGATCGTCAAGAAGCGAACCGCCGGGGAAATTAAGTACGGGGAATGCGCCTTCTTGCCGGATGACGGCTCACAGCAAGATCACAGGCGGGATGAATTCGCCGATGACCCAATGAGTCGATTAGCTGGACGTATTCGAATTTTCGCTCGCGCGTTACCGCGGCTCCTTGCGATGCCGCTGCGCCGCAAGCCGTTGCATCCGCGACGGATTTTGATTGCACATCATCTGCTGCTGGGCGATACGCTGCTGCTTACGCCGCTGTTGGCGAAGCTGCGCGCACACTATCCGCACGCGGATATTGTGCTTGCGTGTCCGAAAGCGATTGTGCCGCTGTATGCGGGCCGGCCGTTCGATGTGAACGTATTGCCGTTCGATCCGCGCGATGCCGCGACCGTGCGTGGCGTGCTGCGTTCGGGGCCGTACGATCTGGGCTTCGTCGCCGGCGATAACCGTTTTAGCTGGCTTGCACTCGCTGCCGATTGCCGCTGGATCATCGCGCATGCGCATGACGCGCCCGCATGGAAGAACTGGCCGGTCGACGAAGCGGTGCCGTATCCGGCCGCGCCGGCCGCATGGGCTGACCTGGCGGCCGATCTGGTGCCGGGCACGGCGCCGAGTGCCTATCATCCCGACGACTGGCCCGCGCCGGCGCACGTCACATTGCCTGATGCAGATCGGCTTGCGCAGCCTTACGTCGTGCTGCATCCGGGTGCGAGCACCGCGGTCAAGCGTTGGCCCGACGCTCGCTGGCTGGAGGTTGCGCGCTATGTCGAATCGCTCGGTTATCTGCCTGTTTGGAGCGGCGGCCCCGGCGAGGTCGATCTGATCCGCGCAATCGACCCCGATCGACACCATCCGAACCTCGCCGGCCGGCTGGGTCTCGGCGAACTATGGCATCTGTTCGCCGGCGCGACAGCGGTGGTCTGTCCGGACACTGGCGTGGCGCATCTTGGCCGTCTGATCGGTGTGCCGACTGTCGCGCTGTTTGGTCCCGGCAATGCATCGATTCACGGTGCGGGCCGCTACTGGCGCAATGTGCCATTCGTCGCGGTGACGATTCCCGACATGCCGTGCCGCGACCAGCCCTACATTTTCCGTCGCAGGATCGAGTGGGTGCGGCGCTGCGATCGTAGCTCGACGACCTGCGTGGCGTGGCATGGAGACCACGCCGACTGCATGGGCCGGCTGTCCGGCGCCGCGGTATGCGATGCGCTACACACTGTTCTGGTGAAGGTGCAATGAGCGTTGCCGCGGCGCGTATCGAGCGTGCACTCTGGATCGCGTGTCCGGTTCTTCTGTTCGTCGTGATGTTCGCGCACATGACGGCGATCGTGTATATCGCGCTTGCACTGCTTGCGATCGGTACACTCGCGGCCGCGTGGTCCGCGTGGCGCGCGCGCGGTGCCAACGGCATGTACCAGGCCCGGCGCCCGAAGTGGCCGCTTGCGCTGCCGATCGCCGCGTGGGCTATCTGGACGCTGGCGTCGATCGGCTGGTCGTTTGCGCCGTCCGTCTCGCTGCATGCGTGGTTCGACGAAGTGTTTTACCCGCTCGTCGCGTTCTGGGCGTTCTGGCTGCTGGGTACGAAGAGTGCGCGTCCCGAGCGCCTCGTATTGTTCACGTGGCTTGCATGCGCGGCGCTCGTCGTGACAAGCGTGATCAACTGGGGGCATCTGCAGCCACCGACCGCCGAGACGTTTACGCTGCACTATTACGCGCGTGTCGGCCATACGAGCACGCTCGCGATCTTCGCGCTGACACTCTTCACCGGCCAGCTGCTGACGCAGCCGCGCTGGCGACTGGCAGGCGCGACCGGCATCGCGATGTGCCTGTTCATCGGTCTTGCGACGCTCAACCGGTTTTTCTGGCCCGCGGTCGCGGTGACGTTGCTGATCGCACTGTATCCGCTCTATCGGCGGCATCTGGTGCTAGCTGCGATATCGATCGCGATCATCGCGGTCGCGGGGCTCGGCACGCTCGAACTCAGTTCGCGGATGAGGATCGGCGAAGCGGCGGTGCAGGCGCCGCCGCGCAGCGCGCTGCAGATCGATGGCCACGCGATCTTTCTGCCGCGCGCATTGTCCGGTATCGACGATACGATGGCCGGCGATACGCGCCCGCGCCTGTGGGCGTTTTATACGTCGGCGGCGGAGTCTCACGCATGGTTCGGCATCGGTTTCGGTAAGCCGTTGCCCGGTCTCGCGTACCACAGCGTGATGCCTGACGCGCTGCTGAAGCTCGAACCGGTTGCGTTGACGCACGCGCACAACCTGTTCCTCAACACATGGCTTCAAACCGGCGTGATCGGGGTCGCGCTGCAGATCGCGTTGCTCGCGGCGCTCGTCGGGCGGTTCTGGCGATTGCGACAGATCAACCTGTGGTTATGCACCGCAGGAATTGCGCTTGTCGTTGGTATGATTGCGAAAAATTTCACGGATGATTTCATGTGGCAAACGACCATGCTCGCGTTCTGGTCGTTCGCTGGCCTGATGCTTGGCAGTGGCGAACGACGGCGCGACGCACGGATGCCAACGCCGCGCATGTCGCGCGACGTCGGCTGAGCCGGTTCACGGGCCGGCCGCACGGACACTGAGTGGCATGCACGGGAATGAGCTGAAAACGAGATGACCGACGACAACGTACGCGGTACGCGACATGACGGCGCGCCGCTCGGAACGCACGGGCAAGGTGGCGCCGATAGTGTAGAAGACGCGCCCGCGCGTCCGGTTCGTATCCTTTTTCATATCAACGATTTCGGCAAGGGCGGCACGGAAACATCGTTGCTGTCGTGGCTCAACGTTCTTGACCGGCGGCTCTTCACGCCGAGCGTGTCGGTCGGCTACCCTACTGACGACCTCGCGTTCTGGCTCGCCAGATCGATTCCGCCCGATGTCCAGGTGCATGTGCTCGCGCGGTCGAAATGGATGCATGCGCTGCATAACATCGCGCGGCGCCGCAAGATGGGCGCCGCGGAAAAGCTCGTGCACAAGGTGGTCAAATACGGTGCGGTCAGGCCGCTTGCCGCGCGCCGTTTTCGGGAGTTAGTGCGCGAGCACGATGTAATTTGCGATTTCGATTTCTCGTTGCGGCACCTCGCGGGGCACGGCGGCGTGCCGTGGTTCGGCGTGAGCCATTTCAGTCTGGCGACGCGGCTCTCGAGGAAGAGCCCGCGTTATATCGAGCGGCGCATCAGCCAGTTCCGCCGATACTCGGCAATCGCCGTGCTGACGCCCGATATGGAGCGCGAAGCGCGCCAGTTATTTAGCGCGCACCCGTTGCGGATCATGGAATTGCCGAACGTGATCGACGTCGATGCGATCCGCCGCGAAGCGCGCGCGCCGATCGACGACCGGCCGGCGGCGTCGTATATCGCCTCGGTCGCGCGTCTCGATGAGGGGCAGAAAGATCACGCGACGCT
This sequence comes from Paraburkholderia rhizosphaerae, assembly GCF_004366595.1. Lineage (GTDB taxonomy): Bacteria > Pseudomonadota > Gammaproteobacteria > Burkholderiales > Burkholderiaceae > Paraburkholderia > Paraburkholderia rhizosphaerae. Next base: position 6,066 of record NZ_SORE01000012.1, on the reverse strand, counting down.
GCTGCGCGCGTATGCGCTGCTTCGCGAGTGCGCCCGGGTGGCACCCGATCTCGTGCTGATCGGCGAAGGTCCGGACCGCCCGCTGCTTGAACGGCTCGCGACGGAACTCGGCATCACCGCGCACGTGCATTTCATGGGATTTCGTGCGAACCCGTTCCCCTATGTCCGGCACGCGGAGATGCTGGTGTTGAGCAGCCGCTACGAAGGATTGCCGATGGTGTTGCGCGAAGCGATGGCCATCGGCACACCTGTGCTGTCAACCGATTGCCCGACTGGACCTCGCGATCTGCTCGATGGCGGCCGCGCCGGTTTGCTGGTGCCGGCGGGCGATGCGCATGCGCTTGCGCACGAGATGCAGCGTCTTCTGACCGACCGTGCCTTGCGCAAATCGTTGATCACTAACGGGCTGGCCAAGGCGGACACGTTCGCGCCGAACCACGCGAACCGCCGGATGCTGACGCTTGCGCGGATGCTATCGGCGAACCTCGACGCGGCGGGCCGACGTCGCGCGTGACCCAGTCGCGTGACCAGCGTCGCCAGTTGCGCGTCGCCGTCACCTGTCAAACGCCGCTCGTCACGAGCGATAACACCGACAGATCCGGATGCGTGCCGTCGACGACGCTGCGGCCGACCTGAACCGCCTCGTCGTGCGCGTCGCGCGGTGTCGCGAACACGTCTTCACCGTCGGCGTGAAACGGTACCGTATGGCCTGGCAGCGCGGGGTTCGCACCGGGATGACATACGTAACCGATATAGGTGTAGCGCGCGGGTGACGTGTCGCCCGGTCGCACGAGTTCCTTTGGACGCGTCGACACGTGAATCTCGAACCCTTCATAGTCGACCGATTCCCAGCGGACTTGATCGTCGGACATGGTGGCCTCGTTTTCTGCCGATGCCGCGCGTACGGCGCGGTAAGCCGCATCGTTTTGAGCATCGTCAAACGGGCCGGTCGCGGATGCGGCTGCCGTGTCGCTCGTGCTGGTGTGCGGACTCGCTAATGCCGATGCCGCACCCGTTCCCACAGATGTCGGCGCTCGAAGTGTCCCGGCGCTCTGCCGCGATACGAGTCGCGCCTGAATTGATGATGAACAACAAGAATGGCCGCGAAAGCGATCAGCGCTACTGCTATCACGACGCTTACCATTGACTCAGCCATGGCAGCCTCCGTTTCGTTTCGACCTCGTACAAAAAGTCTAGGTGATTCGCACAGCCCGCGCGCACGGTGACGGGTTTCGGGATCGGATCGTCTTATGTTACGTCTTGTAACATCTACAACGAATGTAACAAATCTTCCTGGTGTCGGGTTAGCGGCGATGCTCGTCGGCGAGCAGCGCTTCGAGTCCGAACAGCCATGCGATGCCAAGCGTGAGAAAACCGATCGGCGTCGGCTCAGGCGACGCGTCGGTGCGGCCGGCGGGCGCCGCGTATGACGTGAAGCGCGTGCCGAAGCCCGGCGTTTCGGCCGTGGAGTCATCGGCCAGTTCGATGCGGTCGGAATGCATGATGTTGTGTCAGGCGAGCAGTGTGGTATGCCGATAAAGCAAACCGCGTGCCATGCGCAAAAACCGACTCGCTTGCGATTCGCGCTGCTGCCCCGCGCGCTGACCCGGTTACGCGGTAACGGTGACGCAGCAACGCCGCGCATCCCGCGATGCAACCTACATCAGCACGATGTCGTACTGCTCCTGGCTCAGATTCGACTCCACCTGCAACGACACCGGTTTGCCGATGAAATCGATCAGCATCGCGAGATGCTGCGACTCTTCTTCGAGAAACAGATCGATCACCTGCTGCGACGCGACGACCCGGAACTCGCGAGGGTTGAACTGACGCGACTCGCGCAAAATTTCACGCAGCACGTCATAGCAAACGGTACGCGCGGTTTTCACCTGACCTTTGCCCTGACACACCGGGCAAGGCTCGCACAACACATGCGCAAGCGACTCGCGCGTGCGCTTGCGGGTCATCTCGACTAGCCCCAACTGCGAAAAGCCGTTCACGGTCACGCGCGTGCGATCGCGTGACAGTGCCTTCTTCAGTTCCGACAGCACCTGGTCGCGATGCTCGATGTTCTCCATATCGATGAAATCGATAATGATCACGCCGCCCAGATTGCGCAGCCGCAATTGACGCGCGATCGTATGCGCGGCTTCGAGGTTGGTCTTGAAGATCGTATCGTCGAAGTTGCGCGCGCCCACGTAGCCGCCGGTATTCACGTCGATCGTCGTCATCGCCTCGGTCTGGTCGATCACCAGATAGCCGCCCGATTTCAGGTCGACGCGCCGCGACAACGCACGCTGAATTTCCGTCTCGATGTTGTACAGGTCGAACAGCGGCCGCTCGCCTGGGTAGTGATGCAACTTCGCGAGCACCGCCGGCGTAAACTCTGTCGCGAACTCCGACAGCATCTGGAACGTTTCGCGCGAATCGACCTGAATGCGCGTGGTGTCGTCGTTGACGAAATCGCGCAGCACGCGCTGCGCGAGGTTCAGGTCCTGATACAGCAGGCTGGTCGGGGGCAAGCGCTGCGACTGCGATTGAATGGTGGCCCACGTCTTGCGCAAATACGCAACGTCGCCCGCGAGTTCTTCGCTGGTCGCGTCTTCGGCGATGGTTCGCACGATATAGCCGCCTTTCTCGTCGACCGGCAGCACCGACGTGAGCCGCGCGCGGATCGCTTCGCGTTCGGCTTCGCTCTCGATTTTCTGCGAGATGCCGATATGCGGTTCCTGCGGCAAATAGACGAGCGTGCGCCCGGCGATGCTGACTTGCGTCGACAGGCGCGCGCCCTTCGTGCCGATCGGATCCTTGACCACCTGCACCATCAGCGTCTGGCCTTCGAACACGATTTTTTCGATCGGCTGATGCGGCGCGCTTTGCTGCGTATCGCCCGCAATGCGACCGGCGATGCGCGGATGCCAGATATCGGCCACATGCAGGAACGCCGCGCGTTCGAGACCGATATCGATAAACGCCGACTGCATGCCCGGTAGCACGCGCACGACTTTGCCGAGATAGACATTGCCGACCCGCCCGCGCGACAGCGTGCGTTCGACATGAAGCTCCTGTACGGCACCTTGCTGGACCAACGCAACACGCGTCTCCTGCGGCGTGACGTTGATCAGGATTTCTTCGTTCATGGTTTTGTTCTAGAAGTCGATGCGCGCCGCGCGCAGTAGCGCAGCGGTCTCAAAGAGCGGCAAACCCATGATACCCGAATAGGACCCGTCGATATGTTCGATGAACTCGGCCGCGCGCCCCTGCACGCCATAGGCGCCGGCTTTGCCGAGCGGCTCTTTGCTTGCGACATAGCGCGTGAGCGCATCGGTCGTGGCAGCGGCGAAGCGCACGCGCGATGTCGAAAGGACGGCGGGCAGCGGCACACCGGATGCATCGACGACGGCCACCGCGGTGAGCACTTCGTGATCGCGGCCGGCGAGGCGTGTGAGCATCTCGAGCGCATCGCTCGCGTCGCGTGGCTTGCCGAGGATCGCGTCGTCGATCGTGACGGTTGTGTCGGCAACCAGAATCGGCGCCGCTGGCCGGCCGCTTGCGTCGAGGCGCTCGCGCGCGGCCTGTGCTTTCAGCACGCACACTCGCATCACGTAATCGTGCGCGCGCTCGCCGGGCAGTTCCGCTTCGAGCGCTTCGGCATCTTCGTCCGCGCGCGGCAGCAGCAGTTCGTAGCGCACGCCGAGTTGCTGCAACAACTCCTGGCGGCGCGGGCTCTGCGACGCGAGGTAAACGAACGGATACGAAACGTTAGACGGCGTCGGCATGAACGGATCCTGACAAACGGTTAAGAGGTATCAGCGGGGTATCCGCGGGAATAACAGACGGATTTAGCAGCGGGATTGACCAGCGATGGGATTTAACAGCGGTGTCAACCATGTGACCTGAACGACCACCGTGTGGATCGCCGCGACTTGCCGCCATCGCAACGCATTACAACAGATGCGCCGCCGGTCTGTCGCGGCCGGTGGACATCGTCGGCAAAGAAAGCGAATGACGACGCAAGCGTCGGCGTTGCGGCGCCGACCGCCGATGCTTACGCGCGATGGTACGGGTGATTCTGCGTAATCGTCCATGCGCGATACAGCTGTTCGGCGAGCAGCACGCGCACCATCGCATGCGGCAGCGTCAGGCTCGATAGCCGCAACAGCAGATCGGCACGCGCTTTCAGCGGGGGATCGAGCCCGTCCGCGCCGCCGATCAGGAACGCGACGTCGCGGCCATCCTGCTGCCAGCCGGGCAGCGCGCCGGCGAGCTGCATCGTGGTCCAGTCCTTGCCGCGCTCGTCGAGCGCGACGATGCGCGCGTTTTTCGGCAACGCCGCTTCGATGCGCTGCCGTTCGGCGGCCATTACGCTGTCGGCGGGGCGGCCGGACGAACGCTGCTCCGGTTTGATTTCGCGCAGTTCGATCCGCAGCTCAGGCGGCATGCGCTTCGCGTACTCGTCGAAGCCCGCGGCGATCCAGTCAGGCATCTTGTGGCCGACGGCGAGAATGTGCAGTTTCATGGTAAGCGGTGAAGGCGCCGCGGCACTGGCCCGCGCGCGCCGGACGATCAGCGGCGGCGCGCCGGCGCTTTTCGTGCAGGACGCGCGACCACCTCGTCTTCTTCGTCCTCGTCGAGCGGCTCGCTCGGACGCGCGCCGCTGAACGGTCCGAACGGGCTCGATTTCGCGAGCTTGATGCGCACCGGCTTGTCACCCCAGATTTCCTCGAGGTTGTAGTACTGGCGCAGCGCCGGCTGCAGGATATGCACGACCACGTCGCCGCAGTCGACCAGTACCCATTCGCCGATGTCCTCGCCTTCGGTGCTGATGATGTCGCCGCCTGACTCTTTCACCTTTTCGCGCACGCTGGATGCGAGCGCTTTCGTCTGCCGGTTCGACGTGCCGCTCGCGATGATCACGCGGTCGAACAGCTCGGTCAGGTGGCTGGTGTTGAACACCTTGATATCTTGTGCCTTGACGTCCTCGAGCGCGTCGACGATCGTGCGTTGCAGCTTGCGTATATCCATTTTTACGATTGGTAGAGGTGATGTTGAACAATATAGTCCCACACCGCGGCGGGAACCTGACTTTCCAGCGGGGTGTCGGGCAGGGTGCTTGAGCCCTTTGGGGCGACCTTGTTTTCGACCGGGTTTCCGACCCGCTGCCGCACCTGCGCGCGGATGTCGGTCGCCGACACATCCAATGCTAGCGTTGTATCGATCAGCAAATGGCCTGCCGGTGTCGCGCGCAGCACGTCGGCGCTGGCGACGCGCGCGGCGATCGCTGCGGCCACGGCGGGCGCCGCCGACGCCGGATCGAAGCCTGGCCGGGTTGCCGCGCAAATATGCGCATAGTCGAACAGGCGCTGCCAGTCGCGCCACGTGTCGAGACGCACCAGCTGGTCCGCGCCGATCAGCAGCGACAGCGATGCGTCGGCGCCTTCGCGCTCGCGCCAGCGCCGCAGCGTATCGACCGTGTAACTTGGGCCGTCATGTTCGATTTCGTCGGTCGCGACGGTGACCGCGACGCGCGGCAGGTTCAGCGCGCGGGCGGCGGCACGGGTCATCGCAAGACGATGCGGCGCCGCCGATACGCCGGCCTTCTGCCAGGGTTGCCCCGCCGGCAGCAGGATCAGCTCGGTGAGTTGCAGAACGTCCGCGAAGCGTTGTGCGAGCGCGAGGTGGCCGTTGTGGATCGGGTCGAATGTGCCGCCGAGCACGCCGACGCGGCGCGCGCGCGGTGAAACGGAGCGCGTGCCGGACGACGCTGAGGACGCAGCGGAAAGCAAACCAGATGATACAGCGGTCAACGAACCAGACGACGCAGCGGCGGACGACAAAGCGGAAGTCATAAGCGTGGCAGGGTGGGCGCCCGGATTGCGCGCGGATTCGTCTGTGATCGGGGCGGCCGGCCGGCTTGCCCGTGCGGCGCTTGCGGCGCGGTCCGTAGGTCGGTCCGCGCGGTGGTCCAGCACGCCATCGGTTTCATTCAGACCCATTCGCGCGGCACGAGGAAGTCGGTTTGCAGCCGCGCTTCGGGCGTGCCCGGCTCCGGCTGCCAGTCATAGC